>NZ_JADNYP010000050.1 GCF_015680705.1 Pseudomonas fulva
ACGTCACCACGCGGCGAGCCTTCGAGTTGGCCCGTGGCGCCATCTTTGGCGATGTCGAAGAGGCCAAGATCAACCTGAAGAAGAAACTGGAGATCGCAAAAAGTATTCAGGACGACATGCGCGGGCGTTATCCCGCCGAAGCCATGGCTACCCAGCAAGCCCGGGTCGAGCGGGCAAAAGAAGACCTGGCGACCGTGGGAATCTACGAGCACGACTTGGGCATTCCCGATGCCCATATCCTGGGCAGCAAGACTACGCCCTACAAGTTCTTTCTCTGGCGCAACAGCCGTGTCTACTACTTTTCCATGACTCAGCCCGCCAAGAATTCCACCGAGCGCATCAAGGACCTGATCGCCCGTTTCGAGCCCCGCGAGCTGTACCAGGTGCCCAAGGGTCCTGGTATCTGCTTCCCCTACGGTTTCATTCACGATGACGGCAAGACTGGGTTCAGCATCAAGAACAGCCTGCGCCTGGCCAGCACGCCGAACGTGATCATGAGCATGGTTCACGCT
>NZ_JADNYP010000051.1 GCF_015680705.1 Pseudomonas fulva
GTCTGGAAGTCCACGCTGCCGGTAGTCTGGCCGGCACCGACGGTAATGGTTTGGCCATTGGACAAGGTGACGGTCACCGGCGTCTGCGCCGGATTGTCCAGGGTAACGGTGTAGGTAATGACGCCGCCTTCGGTGACGCTCGGGGTAGCCGTCAGCGTGGCGGTGGTGGTGTCGATCGAGTCACCGATGGCAGTGCTGACCGGTGCCGGGTTCGGTACCAGGTTCTCGAAGTTGCCACCGGTCGCGCCTGTGATCGACGTGGTCACGGTGCTGCCGTTGACGTAGACGTCGTTGGCCGGGGTCTGGAAGTCCACGCTGCCGGTAGTCTGGCCGGCACCGACCGTAATGGTTTGGCCATTGGACAAGGTGACGGTCACCGGCGTCTGCGCCGGATTGTCCAGGGTAACGGTGTAGGTAATGACGCCACCTTCGGTCACGCTCGGGGTAGCCGTCAGCGTGGCGGTGGTGGTGTCGATCGA
>NZ_JADNYP010000052.1 GCF_015680705.1 Pseudomonas fulva
ACGGTACTGCCGTTGACGTAGACGTCGTTGGCTGGGGTCTGGAAGTCCACGCTGCCGGTGGTCTGACCGGCACCGACCGTAATGGTCTGGCCGTTGGACAGGGTCACGGTGACCGGGGTCTGTGCCGGGTTGCCCAGGGTCACGGTAAAGGTAATGACGCCACCTTCAGTCACGCTCGGGGTAGCCGTTAGCGTGGCGGTGGTGGTGTCGATCGAGTCGCCGATGGCGGTGCTGACCGGTGCCGGATTCGGCACCAGGTTCTCGAAGTTGCCACCAGTCGCACCCGTGATCGACGTGGTCACGGTACTGCCATTGACGTAGACGTCATTGGCCGGGGTCTGGAAGTCCACGCTGCCAGTGGTCTGGCCGGCACCGACGGTGATGGTCTGGCCATTGGACAGGGTGACGGTGACCGGCGTCTGCGCCGGGTTGCCCAAGGTCACGGTATAGGTA
>NZ_JADNYP010000053.1 GCF_015680705.1 Pseudomonas fulva
GACCGTCACCTTGTCCAATGGCCAAACCATTACGGTCGGTGCTGGCCAGACCACCGGCAGCGTGGACTTCCAGACCCCGGCCAATGACGTCTACGTCAATGGTAATGGCAGTACAATCACGACCAGCATCACCGGCGCCACCGGCGGCAACTTCGAGAACCTGGTGCCGAACCCGGCGCCGGTCAGCACTGCCATTGGCGATTCGATCGACACTACCACCGCCACGCTAACGGCTACCCCGAGCGTGACCGAAGGCGGCGTCATCACCTACACCGTCACCCTGGGCAACCCGGCGCAGACGCCGGTGACCGTGACCCTGTCCAACGGCCAGACCATTACCGTCGGTGCTGGCCAGACCACTGGCAGCGTGGACTTCCAAACCCCGGCCAATGACGTCTACGTCAACGGCAGCACGGTCACGACCAGTATCACCGGCGCGACC
>NZ_JADNYP010000054.1 GCF_015680705.1 Pseudomonas fulva
TGAATCGCCCCTGGTTTCGTAGACACCTCCAAGCCTCATAATGAGGCCCAAATAGGAGGTGCCATGAGTCGTCAGCGTTACCCCGAAGAGTTCAAGATCGAAGCGGTCAAGCAAGTGACCGAGAAAGGCAAACCCGTCGCCGATGTCGCCCAGCGCCTGGGCATGTCCGTACATAGCCTTTACGCCTGGATCAAGGTCTACACCAAGCCCCAAGAGCAGCGTCAGCAAGACGACGATCAGCAGGCCGAATTGCGCAAGCTACGCGCTGAACTCAAGCGCGTGACTGAAGAGCGAGACATCTTAAAAAAGGCCGCCGCGTACTTTGCCAAGGAGTGCGGCTGAAGTACGCCTTCATCAAGAAGCACTCGACTGATTACCCGGTGCGGCGCCTTTGCCAAACCCTCAAGGTGCACCCCAGCGG
>NZ_JADNYP010000055.1 GCF_015680705.1 Pseudomonas fulva
CCCCGGTGACCGTCACCTTGTCCAATGGCCAGACCATTACCGTCGGTGCTGGCCAGACCACTGGCAGCGTGGACTTCCAGACGCCAGCGAATGATGTGTATGTGAACGGCAGTACCGTGACCACGTCGATCACGGGTGCGACGGGTGGCAACTTCGAGAACTTGGTGCCGAACCCGGCGCCGGTCAGCACTACCATCGGTGACTCGATCGACACCACCACGGCGACCCTGACCGCCACACCTTCGGTCACCGAAGGTGGTTTGATCACTTACACCGTGACCCTGGACAACCCAGCGCAGACGCCGGTGACCGTGACCTTGTCCAATGGCCAAACCATTACGGTCGGTGCTGGCCAGACCACCGGCAGCATCGATTTCCAGACGCCGGCCAATGACGTCTATGTCAACGG
>NZ_JADNYP010000056.1 GCF_015680705.1 Pseudomonas fulva
AGTCGCACCCGTAATCGATGTGGTCACGGTGCTGCCGTTGACGTAGACGTCGTTGGCCGGCGTCTGGAAGTCCACGCTGCCAGTGGTCTGACCGGCACCGACCGTAATGGTCTGGCCGTTGGACAGGGTGACGGTCACCGGGGCCTGCGCTGGGTTGTCCAGGGTCACGGTGTAGGTGATCACGCCACCCTCGGTCACGCTCGGGGTAGCCGTCAACGTGGCCGTGGTGGTGTCGATCGAGTCGCCGATGGCAGTGCTGACTGGTGCCGGGTTCGGTACCAAGTTCTCGAAGTTGCCACCGGTGGCGCCGGTGATGCTGGTCGTGACGGTGCTGCCATTGACGTAGACGTCGTTGGCTGGGGTCTGGAAGTCCACGCTGCCAGTGGTCTGGCC
>NZ_JADNYP010000057.1 GCF_015680705.1 Pseudomonas fulva
ATCTTCGACTTCCTCCACTTTTCCCGGTCGTAGCCGGGGTAGTAGTGCGTGTTGTAGAGGCCACGGGTGGGCTTGGTCGGATCATCGGGCGAGGCGTGGATCATGCTCATGATCACGTTCGGCGTGCTGGCCAGGCGCAGGCTGTTCTTGACGCTGAACCCGGTCTTGCCGTCATCGTGAATGAAACCGTAGGGGAAGCAGACACCAGGACCCTTGGGCACCTGGTACAGCTCGCGGGGCTCGAAACGGGCGATCAGGTCCTTGATGCGCTCGGTGGAGTTCTTGGCGGGTTTGTCCATGAAAAAGTAGTAGACGCGGTTGTTGCGCCACAGAAAGAACTCGAAGGGCGTAGTCTCGCTGCCCAG
>NZ_JADNYP010000058.1 GCF_015680705.1 Pseudomonas fulva
TTGGCCATTGGACAAGGTGACGGTCACCGGCGTCTGCGCCGGATTGTCCAGAGTCACGGTGTAGGTAATGACGCCGCCTTCGGTGACCGAAGGTGTGGCCGTCAGCGTGGCCGTGGTGGTGTCGATCGAGTCGCCGATGGCGGTGTTGACCGGCGCCGGGTTCGGTACCAGGTTCTCGAAGTTACCGCCGGTGGCGCCGGTGATGCTGGTCGTGACGGTGCTGCCATTGACGTAAACGTCGTTGGCTGGCGTCTGGAAGTCCACGCTGCCAGTGGTCTGGCCAGCACCGACCGTAATGGTCTGTCCGTTGGACAAGGTGACGGTG
>NZ_JADNYP010000059.1 GCF_015680705.1 Pseudomonas fulva
TGCTGACCTTGATGATCAGACCGTCATAGGCATAGCTGCCATATTCGAACGCTGTGCCAATCTTTTTCGAAAAGACATGTCCGCCCGGCTTGTCGATTCTCGCTCTGTCAATATTGTAGGTAGCCCATTCGAAGTGCTCAGGTACAGTAAACTTGAAACGGCCCAGGCACTCGGTGCGCGCGCTTTCGGCAAAGGCGGTCAGGGGACCCAGGCCCAGTACTAGATACATCACAAACAGATATCTCATCAGACTTGCTCGCTGTCGGTGGCGGGACGATCGGTGCTTGCAACGGTGGCGGCAC
>NZ_JADNYP010000006.1 GCF_015680705.1 Pseudomonas fulva
CCCCCCCCCCCGGGGGTGGGCCCCCCAAATTTTCCCCGGCGGCGCCCAACGCCTGGGCACTGGCACCTGCCTGCATGACCCTGACCTGGCAGATCGGAAACAGCGCGGTATAGGCCACGCCCCAGGCGACCAGGGCGACGATGAACCCGCTCCGGCTCGCGACCAGTGGCACCGCCATCAGCATGCCCACGGCGAGGATCAGCAGGAACAGCAGCATCGCGCCCAGTGCGCTGCGATCGACCAGCATGCCGCCCAGCTGGTTGCCGAGCATGCCCACGGCGCCGAAGCCCATCAGCCACCAGCCCACCTGCCCGGCCGGCACGCCCGCCAGGCGTTCCAGGGTGTCGGCCAGGTAGGTGTAGGCAGTGAACATCGCGGTGAAGGTCAGCACCGAGAGCAGCACATGGCCAAGAAAGCGCGGCTGGCGTAGGATCGCCGTCTGTCGCTCGCCTGCGGCCCGATCGGGCGATCCGGGCAGTTGCGGCATGACGCGGTGCATCAGCCAGGCGATCGCCAGCGAGACGCCCGCCAGGATCCAGAAGCTGCCGCGCCAACCCACTCCGTCCGCGGCCACGGTACCCAAAGGAACGCCGAAGACCAGCGCGGCGGAAATCCCCAGATAGACCTTCGACACGGCCTTGCCGGCGTTGCCCGGGCCCGCCAGGCGCCCCGCCGTCTCGCTGGCCGTGCCCCAGAACACCGGCAACCCCAGCGCGGGAACGAAGCGCGCCACGGCCAGCACCCAGATGTTGGTGGACACCGCTGCCAGCACATTGGACGCGGCGAATACCAGCAGGATCAGCGTGAACAGGGTCTTGCGCTCCACATGCGCCAGCCGCGCCGTGAGCAACGGGCCGAACAGCATGACGGTGAAGGCGAACAGCGTGACGGTCTGCCCGGCCAGCGAGATGGAAATGTCCAGGTCCCTGGCCAAGGCCGGTAGCAGGCCAAGAATCAGAAATTCCGTGGTAACGACGATGAAAGCCGCCACGGCCATGATGAGGATCTGCAAACCCGAAGCGGGTCGATCGGCAGGGGCCAGGGTGACATCTGCCGGGGTTGAAGACTGCACGACACTTAACTCCAAAAGACTTTTGCCATAGCCTATTGAAGAATCGGATGCTTATCTGGGGAATAAATGACGCAATGCCGGGAATCCACCTCAACAATCGGAAGGCTCGATGCATAGCTCGGAACGTCTGAAAGGGCTGGATGTGTTCGTGACCGTCGCTGACCTGGGCAGCTTCACCGCCGCGGCGCAGCGACTGAACCTTACCCGTTCGGCCGTGAGCAAGAGCATCGCGCGCCTGGAACGGCGGTTGGACGCCCGGTTGTTCCAGCGCACCACCCGGCGCTTGTCTCTGAGCGAAGCCGGTACGCGGTTCTATCGCACCTGCGTGGCGGTACTGGCTGACCTGGAAGAAGCTGAGCTGGCCATCATCAGCGAAAGCCATGATCCGCGCGGACGGGTGCGCATCGATCTGCCAGCATCCTACGGTCGCCTGCATGTCCTGCCCCTGATCCTGGACTTCGTCCGTCGACACCCTTTCCTGCAACCACATGTGTCCTTCTCCGATCGTTTCGTCGATCCAGTGCACGAGGGCATCGATATCGTCGTGCGCATCGGCGGGCCGGATGCGTGGCCGACCGCGCTCGGCCACCAGTATTTCGGCGCCCAGCGCCTGGTCTTCTGTGCAGCGCCTGCCTACCTGGCTCTGCATGGCATTCCCTCCACACCGGCAGAGCTGGACCAGCACCAGTGCGTGGGCTACGCCCTACGCGACGGCCTGGTCAGCCCCTGGTTCTTCAAGGGCCGGCAGCCAGGCGAGATGGAGCGTCGCGTCGTGCACACCCGAATCGCGGTCGGTGACGGCGAAGGCGAAGTAGCGGCGGTGCTGGCCGGCCATGGAATCGGCCAACTGCCGACCTGGCTGGTCCAGCGCCATCTCGACGCCGGATCGCTGGTCGAAGTGCTGCCACACCTGGCGACCGATGGCTTGCCGATGAACCTGGTGTGGGTCAGGAGCCGGGAGAACCTGCCGAAGATCCGCGCCCTGCTCGACCACCTGCTCGAGCGATTGGCTCCGCATGGGGTGAACGAGCGGGCCAGCGCTGGCTGACGTGCACCATCGTTCGCCAGAGCATCATACGCCCGCGACCACGCGGCCGGCGCCACGACACCCTAGCGGGTAGCCATCGCCTCCTGGCGCGGCGTGCCTTGTGCCTCGACCGTCACCGGCATCTCCGGCAGGCGATTGTTCATGACACGAACGTTGCGTACCGGGAAGGCAAAGCGGATATCCAGGTCGCGCAGCCCCTGCAGCAACTGCAGGTTGATCTCCTGCTGGATGTCCATGTAGCGGTTGTAGTCGGGGCTCTGGACGATATAGACCACCTCGAACAGCAGCCGGCTTTCGTCGAAGGACAAGAAATGCGCGCGGTCGAAGCGGGTCGCCGAGACTCCTTCGATGATCTTCCTGACCAACGGGGCGACTTCGCGAACCTTCTGTGCCGGGGTGTCGTAGCTGATACCGAAGCTGAAGACGATGCGCCGGGTATCCATGCGCTTGTAGTTGTGCAAGGTCTGCTTGAGCAGGTCGGTATTGGAGCAGACGATCTGCTCGCCGCTGAGGCTACGGATCCGAGTGGTCTTCAGGCCGATGTGCTCGATGGTGCCGGCCACGTCGCCGAACACCACGAAGTCCCCGATCTCGAAGGGTTTGTCGAAGCCGATCGACAGCGAGGCGAAGATGTCGCTGAGCACGGTCTGGACCGCCAGGGCCACGGCGATGCCGCCCACCCCCAGGCTGGCGACCAGCGCGGTGATGTCGACCCCCAGGTTGGCCAGGATCGACAGCAGCATGATCGCCCAGACCACGATCAGGCCCAGTACCGAAACGATGGTGGTCATGACCGGGTTGAAGCGTCCCTTGTCCTTGTGAAATAGCAGCCCGCGCCCCCAGAGCCGGACGCAGGCATCCAGCCATAGCGCCACCTGCAGGGCCAGTACCACGAACCAGCCATGGGACAGGCCGGAATCCCAGTTGCTCGGCAGGTCGATCAGCTTCAGGGCCAGCAGCAGGGAAAACGCGAACAGCAGCACGCCGCTGGTGCGAGTGATGATCGCCCTTGCCCAGACCCTGCCATTGCCCTCCCCGGCCGCCACCCGCCGGCGCAGCAGCGACACCAGGCTGCGCAGGATCAGGTGAATGACCACTGTCGCCGTGGCGACGATGCCGATGTTCAACCATAGGGTACGGTCCAGCCAGTCCTGCCACTGCATGCTACCTCCTCGAAATTTGCCTGCTCGCAGTCCTTTTTCGGGAACATCGGGCTGGATAAGTTCCGCCCGATGTCGCCGGGCGGCGTCTCACCCCTTGGCCGTCGTCGATACGCGGCTGCCTTCGCGACCGATTTTCCAGGGGCAACGCGCAGCTGGTGCCGCGGCTGACCGGGACACCGTTCGTCAGTGGCGAGGAACCATGGCCATGCCTGTTTTCCCTAAAACCAGAACAACCCCTCAAGCCTGGAGAGGAACGATGGCTGACAAAGATCGGACACTGACGACACGCCAAGGACACCCGGTAAGCGACAACCAGAGCCTGCGCAGCGTAGGCGAGCGTGGGCCGGGAACCTTGGAGAACTATCAATTCATCGAGAAGATCACCCATTTCGATCGGGAGCGTATTCCGGAGCGTGTGGTGCATGCCCGTGGCACCGCGGCGCACGGTTACTTCGAACCCTATGGCACGATCGGCGACGAGCCGGCGAGCAAGTACACCCGTGCCAAGGTGCTGACCAGCAAGGGCCGCAGGACTCCTATCTTCCTGCGCTTTTCCACCGTGATCGGTGCCAAGGAATCCCCTGAGACCGCACGCGACCCGCGCGGCTTCGCCATCAAGTTCTACACCGAAGATGGCAACTGGGATCTGGTCGGCAACAACCTGAAGGTGTTCTTCATCCGCGACGCGATCAAGTTCCCGGACATGATCCACGCGTTCAAGCCCGACCCCGTCACCAATCGCCAGGAGCCCTGGCGCTTCTACGACTTCGTGCAGCATCATCCCGAAGCCTTGCACATGGTGACCTGGGTCAAGAGCCCCTGGGGCATTCCGGCCAGCTACCGGGAGATGCAGGGCTCGAGCGTCAACACCTACAAGCTGGTCAACCAGGACGGCGTGGCCGTGCTGTGCAAGTTCTCCTTCGAGCCCAAGCAGGGCGTGCGCAACCTGACCAGCGAACAGGCTGCCGAGATCCAGAAGCAGGACGTCGGGCACGCCACCAAGGACCTGTACGAGGCCATCGAACGCGGCGACTACCCCGAATGGGAAATGTGCGTGCAGATCATGTCGGACGAGGCACATGACGAATTGCCCTTCGATCCGCTCGACGATACCAAGCGCTGGCCGGAAGACCAGTTCCCGCTGCTGCCGGTGGGGCGCATCGTGCTCGATCGCAACCCGAGCAACGTGTTCGCCGAGACCGAGCAGTCGGCCTTCGGTACTGGCGTGCTGGTGGACGGCATCGATTTCTCGGACGACAAAATGCTGCAGGGACGTACCCTGTCCTACTCCGACACCCAGCGCTACCGGGTCGGTCCCAACTACCTGCAGTTGCCGATCAACGCCCCCAAGTGTCCCTATGCCACCAACCAGCGCGATGGGCAGATGACCTACCAGGTCGACAACGGTGGCCGTAACCCGCACGTCAACTACGAGCCCAGCTCCGAGGGCGGGCTGCACGAGGCACCACGCAGCGGGCCGGACTACAAGCAGTGGGTAGAGGGACATGTCGGACGCTACCAGACCAGCAAGACCGCCGCGGACTACCAGCAGACAGGCGAGCGCTACCGGTCTTTCGAAGACTGGGAACGCGACGACCTGATCGCCAACATCAGCGCCGACCTGCGGCAATGCCCGGAGAACATCCAGCTACGGATGATCTGGCACTTCTGGCACTGCGACGAGGACTACGGCCGGCGACTGGCCGAAGGCGCTGGCGTGGACCTGGAGAAGGCCAAGGCCCTGCCTCCCCTGCAAGGCCGACCCGCGCCCGGCCAGGACCGCCCCGGCCCGACCTATGTGAGTGGCCAGGCCGAGCCGTCCGACAAGCAGACACCTACTCAGCCGAGCGTGAAGTCGACGGGGTGAGCGGCCGCGCCAACGGCGATGGGTAAAGTCTGACGCCGCGCAGTGTCCAAGCAGGGCTCGGGATTGCATGCCAGATGAGGGCCGGGCCGGCGTTCCGGCCACGGTCGCTCTCACAGGTCGTCCCGGCCCTCCTGAATCAGCGATACCGCTCCAACCAGTGGGCATAAGGTGCCGGCAAGGTCCAGGAAGCCTTGTCGACGCCCAGCTGCTTGGCCGCGGCATAGGCCCAGTGCGGATCGGCCAGATGCGCGCGACCGACCGAGACCAGGTCGAGCTGGCCAGCCTTCACCGCCTCTTCGGCCAGCTGTGGGGTACCGAAGCCCCAAGCCGACGTGACCGGCAGCTCGGCCTCGCGACGCACACGCTCGGCGATCGGCCCGAGGAATGCCGGCCCCCAGGGTATGTTGGTATCGGCAATGGTGAAGCCGACGCTGACGCTCAGCAAGTCCAACCCTCCGGCCTTGAAGCGGCGTGCCAGCTCGATGGACTCGGCCAGGGTCTGCTCGTCACGACCGTCATACTCGATCACGCCGAAACGCGCGGTCAGCGGCAGGTTTTCCGGCCAGACTTCACGCACGGCCGCCAGGGTCTCGAGCAGGAAGCGGCTGCGGTTGTCGAAACTGCCGCCATAGGCGTCGGTACGCTGGTTGGAATGCTCGGAGAAGAAGCTCTGCCCCAGGTAGCCATGGGCGAAGTGCAGCTCGATCCATTCGAAACCGGCATCACGCGCGCGTCGTGCAGCGGCAACGAAATCCTGCTGCACGCGGGCGATGTCTTCGAGCGACATGGCACGCGGGACTTTCGGCAAGTGTCCACCGAACGCGATGGCCGACGGGGCGATGGTTTCCCAGCCACGCGGATCGTCGCTGGCGATGTGGTCGTCGCCTTCCCACGGGCGGTTGGCGCTGGCCTTGCGGCCGGCATGGGCGATCTGGATGCCCGGCACGCAGCCGGCAGCCTTGATGGCCTTGACCACCGGGACGAACGCCTGGGCCTGTTCATCGGTCCAGATACCGGCACAGCCGGGGGTTATGCGGCCTTCCGGAGACACGGCGGTGGCTTCCACTACTAGCAGGCCGGCGCCACCACGGGCGAGCCCGGCCAGGTGGACATGATGCCAGTCGTTGATCAGGCCATCCTCGGCACTGTACTGACACATCGGTGGGATCGCGATGCGATTGCGCAGCGTGACGTCCTTGAGGGAATAAGGTTGGAACAGCGCGGACATGCAAGACTCCTGAATACCATGATTTCGATATTTCGATCATAATCGAACTATGGCATTTTGTGAAACCCCGTTATGATGAGCGCCATGCGAACCTACACACATCCCGATCCCAAGGACTTCGTTCTCGAACGCGTGCTGCACGCGCTGAGCGATCCTGTTCGCCTGGAGATCGTCCAGTGCCTGGCCGGGGTGGCGGAAGCCTCCTGCGGCGAACTGGACGGTGGCCGGCCGAAATCCAGCATGTCCCATCATTTTCGGGTGTTACGCGATGCCGGGCTGGTACAGACCCGCAACGTCGGCACCACGCACATGAACTCCCTGCGTCGCCAAGCGCTGGACAGTCGCTTCCCGGGCCTGCTGGACTGCATCCTGGCACAGCGATGACGGCCGCTGTCGATTCAGCGTCGACTGTCTTCATGGCGAGGCGCACGCCGCCTCGCCGCCTGCCTGCCATCGCGTGGCATCGTCGCTGACGGCCTGCGCCCGCTGCAACTCGGCCAGGTCGTGGCTGCAAAATATCTCCATCGCGCCCTGTTGATCCCTTGCCAGATCCCTCAGTCGACGCTGGTTGTAGAAGCGCAGCGGACGCTGTGTGTCCATCAGGCGCTGGTACAGGCGTTTTCCTGGCGGACACCAGCGCTCGGCTGCGTGCACCTCGTCATGGTGGAAATAGGCGTCGCCCGCATGCAGCTTCCAGCCCTCGGCGGTACGCACGGCAATGCCCGCGTGTCCTTCGGTGTGGCCTGGCAGCGGTACCAGCAACACGTCTTCCTGTTCGGCACCGATCACCGCGCGCACCGAATCGAAGCCGAACCACTTGTCGCCCTGGGGCAAATACAGTTGCCAGTTCTGCACGTCGCGCCATTGCGGTGCAGAGAACCTGCGCCGGTCGAGCCAACCCGGCGCGCCTTCGGCCTGGTGGCGTTCGGCTGCCATTACATGCACCCGCGCCCTGGGAAAGTCGCTCAGGCCACCGGCATGGTCGAAATCCAGATGGGTCAGCAGGATATGCCGCACATCCTCGGGATCTAGTCCCAGGCGGCGAATCTGGTCCACAGCCGTGAACCGATGCTCCAGGCGGATGTTGTTCATCACCCTGAACATTCGGCTCAGCCGCTGCGGATGCTGTACGTCCTGCTGGCCGAAGCCGGTATCGACCAGCATCAGCCCGCTGCGCTCGGTTTCGATCAACAGGCAGTGGCATGGCAGCGAAGCGGTGAGGCCGCGGCTGTAGCCATCGAACCAGGCACCGCCCAAGGGGCACATGCAACCGCAGTTCAGGTGATGCACGCGCATCTGGCAACTCCTTCGCGCAACCGCGCGGGTAGTGAACGCTTGATCAGGCGACCTTTCAGGCAGCGTATGAATTCTGCAGGCGCGACAGCTGGCCGGCGCGCCACAAGCACAGCTGCGGCAGCACCGAATGGCCGAACGCTTCGATGAAGGCCTGCTGGCGACGGTTGACGTTGTGCAGGTAGAGGCGATCGAAGCCTTGTTCCAGGTCAGCCTGCAGCCACGCGGCGTGCTGCGCCAGGTCGGCGCTGATGCGCACCTGCCCGGCCAAGTCCTGGGGTCTTATCAGACCGCCCGCGGCCTCGAAATCGGCGATGTGGCGCAGTTCCTGGTCCAGCTTGCCGGGCAGCACGTTGGCCCGCCACTGCGCATGGGCCTCTTCCAGCGCTCGCTGATGGTCTGGCGCATACGACAGCTTCACCTGCAGCAGCACCGGCTTGCCCTCGCCGCCCCCTTCGCGAAACGCATCGAGCATGCGCTGCTGCTGCTCGCGCGCGGCGCTCACGGTGATCAGGCCATCGGCCCAGCCGCCAGCCCAGCGCGCCGTCTGTTCGGTAAGCGCAGCGGCATAGACTGCCGGAGGCGTCGGCGGCAGGCTGTACAGCCGCGCATGTTCGACCGTGACCAGACCGTGGTGATCAACCTCTTCGCCGGCCCACAGGGCTCGTATCACTTGCACCGCTTCTGCCAGCCGCGCGTTCCGTTCGGCCTTGCACGGCCAGCGCTCGCCGGTGATGGTCTCGTTGATGGCCTCGCCACTGCCGACCGCCAGCCAGAACCGTCCGGGATACATCTGCGCCAGCGTCGCGCCGGCCTGGGCAATGGTCGTGGGGTGATAGCGCGGGGACGGCGCGTTGACCACGCCCAGGTCCAGCGAAGTGGCCTGCAATGCCGCGCCCAGCCAGGACCAGGCGAAACCGCTGTGGCCCTGGTCACGGGTCCAGGGGTGGAAATGGTCCGAGCACATGCCACTGGCGAAACCGGCCGTCTGAGCCTGGATCAACAGCCGCAGCAGCTCATCGGGGGGAAATTGCTCATGGGACGCATGGTAACCGATCACTGCCATCACTCGCTCCGGTCGCGCTCAGGCCAATGCCTGCATACCTCAGAGGAACACCGTGGCGGCCCGAGGTTCCACCCGGTGGATGACAGGACAGGCCGTGGCCAGGGGAGCCACGGGCGAGCCTGGTACTGCTGCCACATGCGCTTACAAACCGCTGGTCCCACGCGCCTGAATCTTTCGCCAGCCGATTTCTCCCAACTCATGTTGATCGAAGCGACCGAGCGGTTCAAGGTCAACAGGAGCTTTGCTTGAGCAGGGCCCTTGGCAAGATCCATGCGACACAGGTCGATATCATCCAGGAGCGAGGGCCCAGGGCGCCAACCCGTGCTGAGCAGCAGTGCCCATCATGCCGTTGCCGCCTGGCATTACCGTAGCCACGGTGGGGTGGGTTCGCCGGCCTTCGCCTGGTCGTGCTCGGTTTCGCTCCTGGCGGCGCGGCGGCGAGCGTCTTCGACCTTCGCCGCTTCGATCTCGCGCAGCAAGGCGTCTACGTCGGCGTCCTGCGCGTGCTGCTCGAACCGCCCGGTCAGCGGTGTTTCTGGCAGCAGTTTTCCGACCTCGTAGAGCGCCCACATTTCCTGGGCGTAGCGCGTGCTGGCAAGCGCTGGATCGAAGCGTGCGAAATAGCTGGTCATGTTCGCCACGTCGCGTTCGAGCATGCTGTAGGCGTGGTTGTTGCCAGCCGCATCCACGGCCTGGGGCAGGTCGATGATCACTGGCCCGTCAGGCCCCAGCAGCACGTTGAATTCCGACAGGTCGCCGTGGACCAGCCCGGCACACAGCATCAGCACGATCTGGCGCATGATGAAACCGTGGTACTCGCGCGCCTGCTCGGCCTCGAGCACCACGTCGTTGAGACGCGGGGCGGCATCTCCGTCGGCGTCCATGACCAGTTCCATCAGCAGCACGCCATCGAGGAAGTCGTACGGCTTGGGCACCCGAACGCCCGCCCCGGCAAGCTGGAACAGGGCCGTGACCTCGGCGTTCTGCCAGGCCTGCTCGGCTTCCTTGCGACCATACTTCGAACCCTTGGCCATGGCCCTGGCCTGGCGCGAGTTGCGCACCTTGCGACCCTCCTGGTATTCGGCGGCCTGCCGGAAACTCCGCTTGCTGGCTTCCTTGTAGACCTTCGCGCAGCGCAGCTGACCGGCGCAACGCACCACATAAACGGCTGCCTCTTTGCCACTCATCAGCGGCCGTACCACCTCGTCGACCAGACCGTCCTCGATCAGCGGTTCAATCCGTTTTGGAGTCTTCATCGGTTGTTTTCTGGGATCCGTATGACCAAAGACAGGTGCGTCATACTCTCACAGGCTGGGCGAGGTTGCTTGGCTCGGGAGGGAGTGATGGCGCTCCGGGTAGCCGGGGCCGTGAAACGCAAACGACCAATGCTGGCGCTGGCACCGTGCAAGAGCAGCCGCGGCCAGGGCTGCCGAACCGGCCGCGATCGAGCCTGCCGGCCCGATAGAATCAGCATCCTGCCTTGACAGACCAACCGCATAGCCTGGTTTCACGGGCGCTGCGCGCCATCGGTGGCGCCTTGCAAGGCCAGGTGCAGCGGTCGCGATCGACCCCGCAGGATCCGTGCCACGCCTCCCCTGGCCTTGCTCAGGCCCTACTGGTCGCGTTTCACTCGCCAGATCGTATTGGCCAGGTCGTCGGCGATGATCAGCGCACCGCGCGGGTCGACCGTCACGCCGACCGGGCGCCCGCGAGTCTTGCCATCGTCACCGCGAAAACCGGTGGCGAAATCGATCGGCTCGCCCGACGGCTTGCCATTGCTGAAAGGCACGAAGATCACCTTGTAGCCCACGGGGTTGTCGCGGTTCCAGCTGCCGTGTTCGCCGACGAACGCACCGTCGGCGAATCGCTCGCCCATGGCCGGACTGGAAAAGTCCACCCCCAATGCCGCGACGTGGGAGCCGAGGCTGTAGTCCGGCTTGATGGCCGCGGCCACTTTCTCCGGATCCTGCGGCTGGGCCCGCGGATCGACGTTCTGACCCCAATAGCTGTAGGGCCAGCCATAGAACTGGCCTTCGCGCACGGAAGTCAGGTAGTCCGGAACCAAGTCAGGACCAAGCTCGTCGCGCTCGTTGACCACCGCCCACAGCTGGCCGGTTCCCGGCTGGATGGTCAATGCGGTGGGGTTGCGTATCCCGGTGGCGTAGGGCTTGTGAGCGCCGCTGCTCGCATCGATCTGCCAGACCATGGCACGGTCGATCTCGACTTCCATGCCGCGCTCGGTCACGTTGCTGTTGGAGCCAATGCCCACATAGAGGAAACGTCCGTCTTCGCTCGCCGCCAGCGACTTGGTCCAGTGATGATTGATCTGCGACGGCAAGTCGGTGAGCTTGACGGGTGCGCCACTGGCCTTGGTCTGCCCTTCGGTGTAATCGAAGCTCACCAGCGCGTCCTGGTTGGCCACGTACAGCTTGCCATTGGCCAAGGCCAGTCCATAAGGCGCATTGAGGTTCTCGGCGAACACCGTATTGAGCTCGTAGGTGCCGTCGCCGTCGGCGTCACGCAGCAGGGTCAGGCGGTTACCGCCCTTGACCTGGGTGTTGCCCTTGGCCTTGATGTAGCCGGCGATGACGTCCTTGGGCTTGAGCTTGGCAGCGTTGCCGCCCCGTCCTTCGGCCACCAGGATGTCGCCGTTGGGCAATACCAGGGTCTGGCGGGGAATCTTCAAGTCGGTGGCGATGGCCGTCACGCTGTAGCCCTCGGGCACGGTCGGCTTGCGCTCGCCCCATTCGGCTGGTTCGGCGATCTTCATGCTCGGCAGCAGGCCGCGCTGCGGCTCGGGCAGTTTCGGATCGGGGCCGCGGGCCTGGGTGCTGTCCGCTTCGCCACCACAGGCGCTCAACAGCACGGCCATGCTCAACAGGGTCAAGCCGCTGAGGTAGTTCATTGTGCACCTCCCGAACGCCGGTCGCTCAGGCCGATCCAGGCCGAGACCAGAGACAGCACGGTCACGATCACCGACAGCACCAGCCCGGAGGGCATCACCGCCCAGGCATCCTTGGCGTGCTCGAAGGCATTGGCCAGCCCCAGCACCCAGGTGACCAGCAGCAGCAGGAAGTACAGCACCGGGCGGCCGGTCTTGTGCCGGGCACGCACCAGGTTGACCAGCGCGAACAGCAGCGCCAGGCCACAGAACACCAGCCCTCCGGCGATCAGCCAGGACGCGAAGTTGCTCCACTGGATCTGGTAGCTTTTCGAATAGGCCACATCGCTGAGCAAGGCGCCGAGGAACAACGGCACGGCACCGGCTAGCAGGATCGCATGCAGTGGACTGGGTGTGCATCGATGAACGGGATGGATAGTAGCGGTCACGAACGGTCTCCTCATGGTTCAGCGACCCTGCACAGACGCCCGATGCAGATGCACTGGACCATCAGGTTCGCGCTGCCTTTGCACAGAAACTGATCCCATCGCGCGGGAGTAAGTTCACCGCTTGGCAAGGCTGAAACATATTGCAAGGCTGGCAGCGGCCCCGCAGGCTGGATCCCTCACCGTTTCCATCCCCATGCCTGCCCCCGGCTCGTGCCTGGCTCTTGACCAACAGCATTTCCACGGCAGATGGCGATCAATGCATTGCGACACCGATCTCAAGCAGCGACTGGACGTCATCAGGTAGAGGATGTGGTGATCATCGGCGCGATGGGCCATATGTGCGTCGATGCCGCGGTACGTGCCGCGGCCGACCAGGGCTACTCGGTGAAGGTGCTGCATGACGCCTGCGCCACGCTGGACCTGGAGTTCCAGAGTGTGACCACGCCGGCCGAGCAGGTCCATGCAGCCATGATGGTGGCGTTCGCTTTCGGCTAAGCCCAAGTGCAATTCACCCAGGACTACCTGTCCGGCCAAACCGGCGCCTGAGGCACAGCCTATCGGTCAGGCTCGATGGTGCCGCCAGTCGAGATTGACCGGTAGGTCACGGCGGCCTCCAAGACGTGAAACAAGATGTGAAAAAATTGTGAGAGAATTGATATCATGTGTGTCTACTTCTCATTTGCGACTGCGCCTAGCGTCGTATTCACATAAGCCCTGTCAGGAAACCCGATCTTGAAACCCCGTCTTTGGACTACCTTGCTGCTGGCCGGCGCTTGCGGTGCCGTGCCTGTCGCCCATGCCGGCGAAGAACTGGTCTTGCCGAACATCGAAATCCAGAGCAACAGCGAGCGAACCAGCAGCCTTGGCCAGGGCTACCAGGGAAAGACCGCGACCAGTACCACTCGCCTGGGACTGTCGACCAGGGAGACCCCACAGGCAGTGACCATCATCACGCGCGACCAGATCGACGACTTCAAGCTCGATGATGTGCGCGATGCCTTGCGTGCGGCGCCTTCGGTAACTGTCGAGCAGATCGAGACCGACCGCACGGAGTTCACCTCGCGCGGCTTCACCATCGACACCTTCGAATACGACGGCATGGGCATGCCGTTCGCCGCCACGACCCTGATCGGTGCGCAAGACCTGGCCGAATACGAGCAGATCGACGTGTTGCATGGCGCCAACGGCTTGATGAGCGGCACGGGCAACCCATCGGCCACGGTCAACTTCGTGCGCAAACGTCCGACCGCCAGCGCCCAGGCCAAGGTCGGCGTCAGCGTAGGGTCCTGGGACAACCGCAGGATCGAAGCGGATGTTTCCGGACCGCTGAGCGAAAGTGGCAAGGTGCGTGGACGCTTCATCTATGCCCACGACAAGGGCAACGCCCATCTCGATCGCTACAGCCATGAGATCAACGTCGCGGCGGGCCTGCTGGCGTTCGATCTGTCCGAGGCGGACACCCTGACCGTCGGTTTTTCCCAGCATGACAGCGATTCCAATGGCAGCAGCTGGGGCAACCTGCCGTTGGTGGACAGCGCCGGCAACCGCATCCACTACAGCAGCCGCAGCTCGAGCATCGGCCAGCCATGGACCTATTGGAACCTGCATACCCAGCGGGCATTCGCCGAACTCGACCATGACTTCGGTAACGGTTGGAACGGCAAGCTCACCGTGACCGGTGTCTCGCAGAAGCAGGACACCAATATGTTCTACATCTACAACATCGGTGGGGTCGGCGACAATGCCTATGCCAGCGATACCACCAGCAAGGAACACCAGCTGATCGGCGAAGCACAGCTGTCCGGGCCGTTCACCTTGTTCGGACGCGAACATCAACTGACGCTCGGGGCCAACTATGGACGCACTCATCACAAGGAACTGGCGTACAACATCGATGAAAACGGCTACTTCACCACGTCCTTGGCCGAGGCGCTGGCAGGCAACGTAATACGGCCGGCCTTGACCTTCACCAACGACGCCAACATGCAGAACTTCATCGATCGGCAGAAGAGCGTGTACGCCGGTACGCGCCTGAGTGTGGTGGACGGCCTGCACTGGATTCTCGGCGCGCGCATGCTCAGCGCCGATGGCGAAGGCGACAGCTATGGCAGCGCGCATGACACGCGCGAGCACGGCAAGATCACGCCCTACACCGGGCTGGTGTACGACCTGAACGACCAGTGGAGCGTATATGGCAGCTGGACTCGAATCTTCAGCCCGCAGTATGTACTAGGGACCGATGGCGCTCTGCTCGATCCGCTCGAGGGAACCAGCGCCGAAATCGGTATCAAGGCCAGCTTGCTGGACGAGCGTCTGGACCTGACCGCCGCGCTGTTCAAGACCCGGCAAGAGAACGTATCGAAGTATGCCGGCATGCTCGGCAACCAATATGTCTATGACGGGGTGGACTACAAGAGCCATGGCGTGGAGCTCGAAGCTCGCGGAGAAATCCTGCCGGGCCTGGAACTGCTTGCCGGCTATACCTACGTGCGCATCGACGATCCAGACGGCAACGAGGCGCGCCGCTACGTTCCCACCCATACCTTGCGCAGCATGGCGACCTACCGCCTGCCGACCCTGCCGAAGGTCAAGCTGGGCGGCCGTCTGAGCTGGCAGAGCAGCAGCCAAAGCGATGACTACCGTACGCTGCGCCAGGATGCCTTCGCCCTGGTGGATCTGCTGGCTACCTACGACATCGACTCGCACTGGAGCACCTCGCTGAACCTGAACAACGTCACCGACCGCAAGTACCTGTCTTCGCTCAAGACCGGTAGCAGCGCCAACTACGGCGCTCCACGCAACCTGACGGCCTCGGTCACCTGGAAGTACTGACCGTCGGGCCAGCTCCTGCAAAGCCTGGCCGAGTACGGCAGAGCCTTGTTAACGGCTCTTGCAGCGGGCCAAGGTCACCTTGCAGGTCTGCGGCGTGCCGCCGGACCTGGCGGCATAGCGGACGCAGTTGCTCAGTGATTTTTTGCTCGCCACGCCTGCCGTCGGCCCCCAGGCCAGGCCGCCCTCACCGACGGTGGGTACGGCCTTGGCATAACAGTTGGCGCCGACTTGGCGAACCTTGCCGGCCTGGTTCGAGCAGGCCGCGATCGTCGTCAAGACAGCGATCAGCAGAAGCTGGCGACTTGGCCCACGGCCTCGGTCTGGTTTTGCACGCATCTCATCTCCTGGACCAGGCTTGGACAGATCGGTGCACCTCATTGATGGCGGGCGGCGGGACATGCGGACAGTCTCCGGTTCACTGGCGCCTCTTGTCTCGATGCCTCCTGGCGGAGCTCATGCAGCACCGCTATGAGGGCAGTAGCCAATCGTTCTCAACAGCTGGCGAAAACGCTTGTACGGGACCAGAGACCGAGTTTAGCTAGGCTTTGTACGAAAAGTCGCCGAGCGGCGATCAGGCAAGGCGAAAAACAGGCGAGCAAGCGCAGTTCACTGGTTGTAAATGAGCATTCCGAGCCTGTTTCAACGTAGCCTGATCGTCGCGCAGGCACTTTTCGTACAAAGCCTAACTGCAGGCCGGGACGTCAGTCGAGCGTGCTGTCTTGCCCGGTGGCGATGGCGCGCCTGCGCCTGCCTCGCTACCCTGGTCGGAACCATCGTTCGAACCACAGGCGCGACGACCGCCCGAAGGACGGCGATCGCCTGGACCATTCAGGGTGCAATGCCATGAACACATCCTTGGATCTGAAAGCACTCAAGGCCCGTCAGCAAGCCGCGTGGGCCAGCGGCGACTATGCAGTGATCGGCACGACCTTGCAAATGGTCGGCGAGTCCCTGGCCGAAGCCTGCGACCTGCGCTGGGACGAGCGCGTGCTGGATGTGGCCGCCGGTAACGGCAACGTCACCCTGGCCGCCGCGCGACGCGGTTGCCGGGTGCTATCGACCGACTATGTGCCCGAACTGCTCGAGCGCGGGCGAGAAAGGGCGCAGGCCGAGCGCCTGGACGTGCAGTTCCAGGTGGCTGATGCCGAAGCGCTACCGTTCGAGGACGGAGCCTTCGACGCCGTGGTCTCGACATTCGGCGTGATGTTCGCCCCTGGCCAGGCACAGGCAGCCAGCGAGCTGCGTCGCGTCTGTCGTCCGGGCGGCAGGATGGGCCTAGCCAACTGGACGCCCGAAGGCTTCGTCGGCCAGATGTTCAAGACACTCGGACGGCATGTGCCACCGCCGCCCCGCGCCCAGCCACCTTCTCGCTGGGGCGATGAGCGACAGTTGCGACAACTGTTCGGCGAGGACCTGGACGAGTTCCACGTCAAGCGTCAGCAGTTCAACTTCCGCTATCGCTCGCCCGCTCACTTCATCGAGGTCTTCAGAACCTGGTACGGCCCGGTGCACAAGGCTTTCGCGGCGCTGGACAGCGAAGCCGCGCAAGACCTGGAGCAGGACCTCTCGCGCCTGCTGGAAGAACACAACGTCGCCGGCCCGTCTTCGCTGGTGGTGCCCAGTGAATACCTGGAGGTGGTGATCGATCGACGCTGACAGCCAGGCCATGGCCGTCGGCTGAATCTTCGACGGCCATGGCTGGCAACCACCCGGGCAGGATCAGATACCTTGCTCGGCCAGGTCCATGGCGAAATAGGTCAGGATCAGGTCGGCACCGGCTCGCTTGATGGCGCCAATGCTTTCGCGCATCACCCGCGCTTCATCGATCGCGCCCGCCAGGCCAGCGAACTTGATCATCGCGTACTCGCCGCTGACCTGATAGGCCGCCAGCGGCAGGCGGGACGCGGCACGGATATCGGCGATCACGTCCAGGTAGGCGCCAGCGGGCTTGACCATCAGCACATCGGCCCCTTCCTGCTCGTCGAGCAACGACTCGCGAACGGCTTCGCGCCGGTTCATCGGGTTCATCTGGTAGCTCTTGCGATCGCCCTTGAGCGCAGTGCCGCCCGCTTCACGGAACGGGCCATAGAGCGACGAGGCGAACTTGGTCGAATAGGCCATCACGGCGGTATCGTGGAAGCCGGCCGCATCCAGCGCGCCACGAATGGCCTGGACCTGGCCGTCCATCGCCGCCGATGGCGCGATGAAGTCGGCGCCGGCCGAGGCGGCGACCACCGCCTGCCTGCCCAGGTTGGCCAAAGTGGCGTCATTGTCCACGCCATGCTCGTGCAGCACCCCGCAGTGGCCGTGGCTGGTGTACTCGCAGAAACAGGTATCGGACATCACCAGCATTTCCGGAACGCTGTCCTTGCAGATCCGCGCCATGCGCGCGACCAGGCCGTTCTCGTTCCAGGTGTCGCTGCCGATTTCGTCCAGATGGTGAGAAACCCCGAACGTCATCACCGATTTGATACCGGCGCGGGCATAACGCTCGATTTCCTGGGCGAGCTTCTTCTCCGGGATGCGATTGACCCCCGGCATGCTGGTGATGGGGACGAAGTCATCGATGCCTTCTTCGACGAAGATCGGCAGGATCAAGTCGTCTAGGCGAAATTCGGTCTCCTGGAACACGCTGCGCAAGGACTCGCTGCGGCGCAGGCGACGTGGGCGGACGACAGGGAACAGGTTGGACATTTCGACTCCAGAGGTTTTTGCAGCCCCTACCTTAGTCGCAAGCGTCCCGTGGAAAAAGAGGCAAGGCCAATAATCACCTTTGCCGGACCCGCAACAAAGCTCGCCGGGGGCGAAGCGGGCCTGCTCAGCCTCCTTCGGTCGCCAGGCCTACCTGGCTTTCTTGGCCGCCTTCAGGCGTGCCTTGGCCTTGTGCACGACCTCGATGCGCTCGCTTTTCTTCAGGCGTTTCCACTTGCGTATTTCTTCCTTGCTGCGCCCGCACCCCTGGCAGATGCCATCGCGGATCTTGCAGTTCGAGGTACAGGGGTTCTCGGCATCTTTGGCCAAAGCGATCGATCCTCAGGGTCGGGCGAAAGTCTTGCGAAACCTAGAAAAAGCTGCGCTGGGCCTTGAAAGTGACCATGCCTTCGCAGTAAGCGTTCATGCCGGCGTAGGCGTCGCAGCCGCTGCCGTCGAGATCCGAGCCGCTGTAGATCAGGTCCAGGTCGATGCCCAGCCAGGGACGCGACAGCTTCAGCGACCAGTCGTTGAAGGCGCTCACCTCGCTGCCGTCGCCGATGGTGAAGGGCGTGCCCAGTCGATGATGGGCCAGCTTGACGGTGATCGCGACGTCCAGCAAGGGCAGTTGGCCCAGATCGGCGAAGAGCGTGCCGGTGCGGTTGTCAGGGTTGTCGTCGAGCGCTGCGCCCAGGCGGCTGCCGAACATCGACAAGCCACCGTACAGGGCGTGGCTGTCGGTGCCCGAGAGCTTCGGATAACTGTAGTGGATCATGCCCACCTCATAGCCCAGGCTGCCGTCGAAACGTTGCTTGTAGCCCATGTAGCTGTCCAGGCGAAGGGTCGAGGCAGGCGAAAGGCCCATGCTCGGCGCGTACTGACCAACGTACCAGCCATCGGCATGGCTGACGTCGAGGCCGCCATGGAAGGCGCCCGCGGCGCTCGGTGAAATCAGCCCCTGGGCCATGGTTCGCGATGCCGTGGTGCCCAGCTTGAAGTCGAAGTCGCCCCACTGGCGCTGGATCTGCTGCGCCAGCGATGCAGGGCTGATGATCACCGCCGCGCCCAGCAGGGTGATGGAAATGGACCGGAGCAGGCTCAGGCGGGCCCGGGCAGGCATGGCCCTGTGACGGCCCTGGCTGCGGCAAGGACTCATGGCGGGAAGACCTCCTTAAGGCTTGCAAGAGTAACGGATCATCTTGGCCAGCGCGACAGCCAGCCTGAAGCTGGCGGGCTACGTATCGGCCCACAAGGCCCAGATGGAAATCAACGGTCCGGTCATCAAGGTCCCCTCCCCCCAGATACAGGCCGAGCTCAACGGCCTGCTCGGCGAACTCGACGAACATGCCAGGGATGTCCAGCAGGCGCAGGCTCGCCTGCAATCGGTAGTGCTCGATCGTTGCTCCGCGCCCTTGCCGACCGGCGCTCGCCGCCCTCGACGAGCGCCCGACAAGGGCAATCCTGGCCAGACGTTGTGCCAGGTCGTGCTAAAGTCCTCGCGTTCAAGCCCCACGCAGGATTCAGCCCATGTCCCAGACCTCTTCCGACCCCAAGCTGCCCTCCTGGAGCGAGGTGGACGATCGCCACCCGTGCGCAGCCCTGCTGCTGGGAAATGGCGCCAGCCGGGCCCTATGGAAGCCGTTCGGCTATTTCTCCCTGTTCGAACAGGCCCAGCGGGTACGTCACAAGGCGCTGGGGGTCAGCGACCAGGCGCTGTTCAAGGCCTTGGGCACCGAGCTGTTCGAACCGGTGCTCAGCACCTTGAACGCCACGGTGCGCGCCAACGCCGCCCTGGCGATCAATTCGACCGCACCGCTCAACCGTTACTACTCGATCAAGGAAGCGCTGATCCATGCCGTGCGCGCAGTGCATGTACCGTACGCGCTGCTGCCGACCGCCACGCTGGAGCGCCTGAATGCCGAGTTGCAACGCTACCAGCGGGTGTACACCAGCAACTATGACCTGGTCTTGCCTTGGGCCATCCGTCATGCGCCAGCGGGGTTCGCCAGCAGCTTCGACGACCAGGGCTTGTTCGACCTGCGCCGGCCCGCTACGCCTGGCACCCGGGTGTTCTACCTGCACGGGGGATTGCACTTGCTCAAGCACGCCGATGGCAGCACCCGGCAGCGCAACGCCGAAGGCAGCGAGCTGCTCGATGGTTTTGCGGTGAACAATCCAGGGGAAGTGCCGTTGTTCGTCAACGAAGCCACGAGCGCGGAAAAGCTCGGCGCCTTGCGTCATAGCGACTACCTGGCATGGTGCCTGGCCGCGCTGGCGGGCGAGCGTGACGGACTATGCCTGCTCGGCCAGCACCTGGACAGCGCCGACCAGCATCTGCTCGAAGCCATCCGCCAGGCGCGTCCCCGGCACCTGGCCATCGGCATCCGTGCGCTTGGCGAGGCGGCGATCGCCAACCAGAAGCGTCATTACCAGGAGCGCTTCCCTGCCGAAGCCGGTGTGCCGCTGCACTTCTTCGATGCCAGCAGCCATCCCCTGGCCGCGAACCACCTGGCCATAGCGGTGCCGGCGACGCGCGCCCGGCGCTGACGCTGGGCTGCAGCTGCAAGCAGGAACCAGGAGCCAGGAGCAGATCGCGGTGCAGATCCGCTTTTGCGTGTAGCTTGCGGCTTGCAGCTGCCCCCTGACCGCCGCCGCCGATAAACACACCGTTCTCCAACTACCGCAACTTTCAAGACTCTTCCTACAGCAACTTCCTTTATTAAGCCAGGCTCTACTTATTTCGCCCGAGCGAGATTGACAATGCTGTTCCACGCGGCAAATCTCAGCCGTTCAAAAGTTCACAAGAACCTTCGACCGCATGAGCAAGCACAGACGCTCCGTGGCCTGCATCGTCGATTGCCACGGCCCTGCCCTTTCGTTCGCGCGCCTTCTGAAACATCAAGGATGGCGAGTACTTCATCTCCGTTGCGCCACCACGCCCGAACAGCCAACGCCGGCCTGCACCGACACTTTCTGCGACACGATCTGGCAACTTCCGCAGCTCCCCTACTGCTCACTGGTCGAACACCTACGTCTGCGCAACACCCACTTCGTGATCGCGGGCGCTCCTGGCGGCGTGGGCCTGGCCGACCAGTTGGCCGCCTCGCTGCGATTGCCAGGCAACCCGCCACGCAGCAGCCAGCGACGGGGCGACCGCCTGGCAATGGCGCAGGCACTTGCCCGGCTGGGCTTGGACACGCCACGACAGAAGCGGGTCGATAGCGAGGCGGCACTACTCGATGGGCTCCAGACGCTGGCGTCACCGGTCGTGGTCAAGCCCGTCGAACCGAGCGGCGAGCGCCGCGCCCGGGTCTGCCACGCCCCGGAGCAGGCGCTCGCGGCTTGGCTTGCCATCGCGAACCGCCACCACGGCCCTGCGCCGGTGTTGCTGCAGGAATTCATCCAGGGACCGCAGTTCCTGATCAAGGTCGTCAGCCTGCATGGCCGGCACCGGGTCACCGAGATCTGGCATGAACAGTGGCGCTGCTCGCCAGGGCGCGCACCCGAACTGGATCATCGGACCCTGGTGCATGGCCACGGTGCGCTGCAGAAGACCCTGATCAACTACCTGTGTAAGACTCTCGACGCACTGGAAGTGCTCGAAGGTCCCAGCCAGTCCAGGCTGGCACTCACCAGGCGAGGCCCACTGCTGCTCGATACCAGGACCTGCCTGGACCAGCCGAGCCCCATGTCCCTGGTGATCGAAGCGCTTGGCTGCCACCATCTGGCCGTAATGCTCGAACGCTATCTCGATCCACGAGGATTCGCGATCAGCGCCTGCGCCGGCTATGCCTTGACGAGGATCTTGCGCATCGTGAATCTCGGCACGAGCCAGGCCGGGAGCAAGCAGGCGCAGGACGACGACGCACGGCGCCTGCTGGCTAGTCTGCCTTCTTTCCGCCTGCTGCTGCCGGCCGGCGGAAATGCTCCTGGGCCTGCCACCTGGCAGGTCTGCCTGCTGCACGACAGCTTCGCGCAGGTCGAGCAGGACTATCGGCAGATCCGCGCCTGGGAAGACGCCGGCCAGCTGCCGGGCCTGGTGCCAGGGGAATAGCGGACGGCCAGTCCAGGGACCGGCGCCTGGCTAGCGCGGCAGCAGCCCATCGGCCTGCAGCAGCGTCTCCAGGCAATGTTCGCGCACCCCATAGAACTGCTTGAGGGCGGCAATCCGCTCCAGCAGCGCCGGGTCAGCTTCATGGTGGCGCCGCTTGACCGCCAGGATCATCTTGTTCTTGTTGGTATGCTCGAGAGAAATGAATTCGAATACCTTGGTCTGGTAGCCGCAGGCTTCGAGATACAAGGCGCGCAGGCTATCGGTGAGCATCTCGGCCTGCTGGCCAAGATGCAGGCCGTACTGCAGCATCGGCTGGAGCAGGCCGGGGCTGTGCAGTTGCCCACGGATCTGCTTGTGGCAGCATGGCGAGCACATGATGATCGCTGCGTCGCAGCGGATGCCGGTATGGATGGCATAGTCGGTGGCGACATCACAGGCATGCAGCGCGATCATGACATCGATGGCCGCCGGTACCACGCTGCGCACGTCGCCGCACTGAAATTGCAGCCCTGGATGCTCCAGGCGTCCAGCGGCAGCATTGCACAGCTCGACCATGTCCTGGCGCAGTTCCACGCCGGTGACCTGCGCTGGGCGGCCGAGGCGATCGCTCAGGTAGTCATGCATGGCGAAGGTCAGGTAGCCCTTGCCCGAGCCGAAATCGGCGACCTTGAGCGTCTGTCCGGAGGCGAGCGGGGCGCTGGCCAACGCATGGTCGAAAACTTCGATGAACTTGTTGATCTGCTTCCACTTGCGCGACATGGACGGGATCAGTGCGCCTTGGGCATCGGTGACACCCAGGTCGCGCAGGAACGGCCGGGAAAGATCCAGGTAGCGCTTCTTCTCGCGGTCATGCGCGGCAGGCGCGGCGTCACGCGCGGGCTGGGCGGCATGGCGCTGGAACATGGCCTTGCCCTTCTTGCTGAAACCCAGCTGGACTTCGCCGTCCATGGTGAACAGATGGGCGTTGCGAAAACTGTCTGGCAGCAGCCCGGCCACATGCTCGCAGGCCTGCGCTAGCGGCAGATTGCGGGTAATATCGCGGGTCTGGTGCCGGTAGGTCAGCGACAGGCAGGCTTGTCCCTTGACCTGCAGCGGCTTGGCGATGATACGTTGCAAGCTCTGGTCGTCGCCGACATGACGCGCCAGTACCAGCTTGACCAGGGTATCGCCCTGCAAGGCTTCGGTCAGCAGGTTCAGAAACTGGGCGCGGGCATCCGGCGCGATGGGGACGGAAGAAGTTGCGGACATGGGAGCTTGGGTGCCTCGAACGACGAAAGCGCGCCAGTGGCGCAGTGTCGGGCATTCTACGTCGATGCAGGACTTGCGCGAAGGGCTTGTCGACGGATGCTGCCCGGTCGAGGCCGTGCATCGTCCTGCACCACCCTTCATCCAGACTGGAAGGAACCGATGTCGCAAAGTGCGTTTGAACTGGTCCTGCTCGCGGCGGCCTTGCATGCTTCATGGAATGCGATCGTCAAGGCAGGCCAGGACAAGTCCCTGACCACGGTACTGGTGACCGGCTCGGCCGCGCTCTGGTCGGCGCTGCTGCTGCCCTTCTTTTCCGCGCCCGCTGCGCCAAGCTGGCCATCGATCGTCGTATCCGCCGCGCTCCAGGTCATCTATTACATGCTGGTCGCACGTATCTATCGCGTCGCCGACATGAGCCAGACCTATCCGCTGATGCGCGGGGTGGCGCCCTTGCTGGTGGCACTGGCCGGGGCGGTGCTGCTGGGCGAGGTGCCTTCGCCCGGCGCGTGGCTCGGCATCGCTGTCATCTGCCTCGGCATCCTGGCCATGCTCGCCGGTGCCCGGCGGCAGAGCCGGGCCGGGTTGCGGCTGGCGTTGCTCAACGCGATGCTGATCGGCACCTATACGCTGGTCGATGGAGTGGGCGTGCGGCTATCGGCGGCGCCGGTGGCCTATACGCTCTGGATATTCCTGCTCAGCGGCGCGGCCATCGCCCTGTGGGCCGGGTCGAGTCGCTGGCAGCAGACCCGCGGCTACCTGCGTGACAACTGGCATCTGGGCATGGTGGGCGGATTCGGCACCCTCGCCTCCTACGGGCTGGCGTTGTATGCCATGACCCTTGCGCCGGTGGCGGTGGTGGCGGCACTGCGCGAAAGCTCGATTCTCTTCGCCACCGGCATTGCCTGGCTGGTGCTCAAGGAGCCGGTGGGACGACTCCGGGCGCTGTCGGTGGGAGTGATCGTGGCCGGGGTGGTGATCTTGCGGCTGGCTTAGGCTTTGTACGAAAAGTGCCTGCGGTGCACGCCGTGGGAGCGGTTCAGCCCAGCACCACCAGCCGGTTCGGCAGTTCATCGCGCGGCTGGGTCAGTGGTACATGCACTTCCAGCAAGGCACCGCATGACTCGATGCATTCGACGAACCCGTCCAGGGTGCGCCCCTGTCGAACCTGCTCGGTAAACCGTGCGACGATGCCGGACCAGGCGTCGTTGTCCAGCTTGCGCGCGATGCCCTGGTCGACCAGTATTTCCACGTAGCGCTCGGCCTCGCTGACGAAGATCAGCACGCCCGTGGCCCCAACCGTGTGATGCAGGTTCAGCTCCAGGAACTGACGACGGGCCAGGTTGGACGCGCGCCAATGCCGCACGCCACGGGGAATCAGCCGGGTCGTCAGGAACGGGATGCGAAACACCAGGCACAGCACCACGAAGGTCAGCCATTGACTCAGCAGCAGCACGTCGACATTCGCCCAGCCCAACAGGTAGTGCAGCATGCCCGGCAGGACCAGCGCCACCAGGCCAGCCCAGAGCAGCGGTATGTACGTGTAGTCGTCGGCCCGCCTGGCCAGCACGGTCACCAGCTCGGCATCGGTACGCTGCTCGACCCGGTCGATCGCTTCGGCCACCTGGCGTTGTTCGTATTCGCTCAGCAATGTCATGCCATCGTCGTCCCGTTGATCCAGTCCTTACCAGCCACCTGAAGAGCCTCCGCCACCGAAGCTGCCGCCACCGCCGCCGAAGCCACCACCACCGCCACCGCCGAAACCACCCGAGCCGCCGAAGCCACCGAAGCCGCCCCCGAAACCGCCACCGCCACCGCCCCGGCGCCGGCCGCTGAAGCCCAGACCCTGCAGGACGAACACGACGATGACCAGCAGCACCAGAAAGCCAAAGGCCGCCGGTAACGGATGGCGATCGTCTTGCTGACCGGCCAATGCCTGGGACTGGTCCAGGGGTTCGCCCCCGAGTACCTGCAGCATCGCGCTGACTCCGGCCACGATGCCGTCGGCGAACGCTCCCCGGCGAAACGCCGGGGTGATCACGCTGTTGATGATCACCGAGGACTGGGCGTCGGTCAGACGATCCTCCAGGCCATAGCCCACTTCGATGCGCAGGCGCCGCTCCTGGGGCGCGACGAGCAGCAGGGCGCCATTGTCCTTGTCTTTCTGGCCGATCCCCCAATGACGCCCGAGCTGGTAGCCGAACTGCTCGATGCTCTGGCCCTGCAGGTCAGGCAAGGTAACCACGACCACCTGGTCGCCAGTGGCCTTCTCGTGTGCGGCCAGCAGGCCTTCGAGCTGCTGCCTGCGCGCATCGTCGAGCAGGTGGGCGTTGTCCACCACGCGCCCGGTCAGTGCCGGAAATTCCGGGGCGGCGTGCAGGCCTGTGCTGGCCAGCACGGCCAGCCAGACGATGGCGATCAACCGGCGCATCAGAATTTCACTTCAGGCGCCCGGTCGGCGTTCTCGCTGGTAGCCTCGAAGCTCTCGCGGACCTTCAGGTCGCTGTACATCACGCTATGCCAGAGCCGCCCGGGGAAGGTACGGATCTCGGTGTTGTACTGCTGGACGGCGGCGATGAAGTCGCGACGCGCCACGGCGATACGGTTCTCGGTGCCTTCGAGCTGCGATTGCAGGGCCAGGAAGTTCTGGTTGGACTTGAGGTCCGGATAGCGTTCGGACACCACCATCAGCCGGTTCAGGGCGCCGGTGAGCTGGTTCTGGGCCTGCTGGAACTGCTGCAGCTTCCGTGCGTCATCCAGCGTGCTGGCGTCCACCTGGATCGAAGTGGCCTTGGCCCGCGCCTCGATCACCGCGGTCAGGGTTTCCTGCTCCTGGCGAGCATAGCCCTTGACGGTTTCCACCAGGTTCGGAATCAGGTCGGCGCGTCGCTGGTACTGGTTCTGCACCTGGCCCCAGGCTGCCTTGACCTGTTCATCGTACTGCGGGATGTTGTTGATGCCGCAACCTGACAGAAAGCTGCCCAGCAGCAACAACAACCACACCTGCGCGGCCCTCGCTCGAATCCCCTGCATGTCCTGCACGCTCCTGAATCACTCTCGATTGATGGTAGATGGGGCATAATCGGTGCCCGACGCTGGATCGGCCGGGTACTATCGGCTAAAAAGACCCCCTGCGAAACTCTACAACAATAGCCGCTTCGCTTGCGAAGGCTCGCGCCCCTTCCGATACGGACCGCGCCTCAGAGAAAATAATTCATGAACAAGCTGTGTTTGCTGGGCCTGCTCGTCGGCCTGGCCAGTCAGTCGGCCGTCGCCGCGACCCCGCCGCTACAGGACAAGGATGCATTCATCGAGCACCTGATCGGGCAGATGACCGTCGAGGAGAAGATCGGCCAGCTGCGCCTGATCAGCATCGGCCCGCAGATGCCACGTGAACGGATTCGCGAGGAAATCGCGGCGGGACGTATCGGCGGCACCTTCAATTCGATCACCCGCGACGAGAACCGTCCCATGCAGGACGCAGCACTGCGCAGCCGCCTGAAGATCCCGATGTTCTTCGCCTATGACGTGGTCCACGGTCACCGTACCCTGTTCCCGATCAGCCTGGGCCTGGCGTCGACCTGGGACCTGGACGCCATCGCCAAGGTCGGGCGCACCTCCGCCATCGAGGCGGCCAGCGACGGCATCGACATGACCTTCGCGCCAATGGTCGACATCGCCCGCGATCCGCGCTGGGGCCGTACCAGCGAAGGATTCGGCGAGGACACCTACCTGACCTCGCGGATTTCCCAGGTCATGGTCGAAGCGTTCCAGGGCAGCAGCCCGGCCAAGGCCGACAGCGTCCTGGCGATCGTCAAGCACTTCGCCCTGTACGGCGCGGTGGAAGGGGGGCGCGACTACAACACGGTCGACATGAGCCTGCCGAAGATGTACAACGACTACCTTCCGCCCTACCGCGCCGGCATCGACGCCGGGGCTGGCGGGGTGATGGTGGCGCTCAACTCCATCAATGGCGTGCCGGCCACCTCGAACACCTGGCTGATGCACGACCTGCTGCGCCAGCAGTGGGGCTTCAAGGGCGTGACCATCAGCGACCATGGCGCCATCGAGGAGCTCATCCGCCATGGCGTGGCCCGCGATGGACGCGACGCGGCCAGGCTGGCGCTCAAGGCCGGCATCGACATGAGCATGAACGACTCGCTGTATGGCCAGGAACTGCCGGGGCTGCTCGCCTCGGGCCAGGTCAGCCAGGCCGAGCTGGACCAGGCGGTGCGCGAGGTGTTGGGCGCCAAGTACGAGATGGGCTTGTTCAAGGATCCCTACGTGCGCATCGGCCAGGCCAAGGACGATCCCCAGGACGTCTACGCCGAGCAGCGCCTGCACCGGGACGTGGCCCGGGACGTGGCCCGCCGCAGCCTGGTGCTGCTGGAGAATCGCGCCCAGACCCTGCCGCTGGGGAAGGATCGTGCCATCGCCTTGGTCGGCCCGTTGGCCGATGCACCGATCGACATGATGGGCAGTTGGGCCGCCGCAGGGCGAGCGCGACACTCGGTGACCGTGCGCCAGGGCCTGGAGCGCGCCCTGCAAGGCAAGGGCAAGCTGCTCTACGCCCGGGGCTCGAACGTGACGGGCGACAAGGCGATCATCGACTACTTGAACTTCTTCAATGCAGATGCCCCGGAAGTCATCGACGATCCGCGACCGCCTGCGGTGCTGATCGACGAAGCGGTCAAGGCCGCCCGGCAGGCCGATGTGGTCGTGGCCGTGGTCGGCGAGTCGCGCGGCATGTCCCATGAATCCTCGAGTCGTACCAGCCTGGAGATCCCGGCGACCCAGCGCGAACTGATCAAGGCGCTCAAGGCCACCGGCAAGCCGCTGGTACTGGTGCTGATGAACGGTCGGCCCTTGTCGCTGGCCTGGGAGCGCGAGCAGGCCGATGCGGTCCTCGAGACCTGGTTCAGTGGCACCGAGGGCGGCAATGCGATCGCCGATGTGCTGCTGGGTGACTACAACCCCTCGGGCAAGCTGGCGATCACCTTCCCGCGTTCGGTCGGGCAGATCCCGGTGTACTACAACCACACGAGCATCGGTCGGCCCTTCACGCCAGGCAAGCCAGGCAACTACACCTCGCAGTACTTCGACGAACCCAACGGCCCGCTCTACCCGTTCGGCTACGGCTTGAGCTACAGCCACTTCGAGCTTTCCGAGCTGGCCGTGTCTTCCAGCCAGATCAGCCAAGGCCAGGCGCTCGAGGCCAAGATCACGGTACGCAACGCCAGCCAGCGCGACGGCGAAACCGTGGTGCAGCTGTACCTGCAGGACGTCACGGCGTCCCTGAGCCGCCCGGTGAAGGAGCTCAAGCAGTTCCAGAAGGTGCTGCTCAAGGCGGGCGAGTCGCGGGAGCTGACGTTCAGGATCGACGAGAACGACCTGAAGTTCTACAACGGCCAGTTGCAGCAGGTGGCCGAGCCAGGACGCTTCAACCTGCAGGTCGGCCTGGATTCGCAGCAGGTGCGTCAGGCCGCCTTCGAACTGCTCTAGACACGATGACGCGCTCGACCGGACGCAAGGGCATGAAGTGCCTGGCCGGGACGAGCGCCAGCGCGTGACCTGGTGCCCCGTCACTGTCTCTACCCTGTCAGGTTCGTCCCGATGCCCTTTTCCGCCCGCAGTCTGCGCCTGGCCCTGACCACCTTGCTGATACTGCTCGGCACTGCGCTCTGCGCCGGCTGGGCGATGCGCCAGGCCGAGCGGCAGGCGCTGGAAGCCGATGCACGGCGCGCCGGCGAGCAACTCAAGCTGTACGCCAATGGCCTGCATACCCTGATCGAACGCTATCGGGCCCTGCCGGCAGTGCTGGCCCTGGACCCCGAGCTCATCGCGGCGCTGCGCGGACCGGTGCAAGGCCAGGCGCAAGAGGCGCTCAACCGCAAGCTCGAGCGCATCAACGGCGCGGCGCAATCATCGACCCTGGAACTGCTCGATCGCGACGGCCTGGCCGTGGCCGCCAGCAACTGGCGCCTGCCCACCAGCTACGTCGGTTCCAACTACGGGTTCCGCCCGTATTTCAAGCAGACCCGCAGCCACGGCAGCGGGCGCTTCTATGCCGTGGGCGTGACCAGCGGCGTGCCAGGCTACTTTCTCTCCAGCGCGGTGGTCGACGAGCATGGCGTGTTCCTCGGCGCCATGGTGGTCAAGCTCGAGTTCCCCGAACTGGAGCGCGAATGGCGCCAAGGCCGCGATATCCTGTTGGTCAGTGATGCCCGCGGCATCCTCTTCATCGCCAACCAGGATGGCTGGCGCTATCGCGAGCTGCGACCGTTGTCGGCTGCCGACCGCGCCGAACTGGCCGCTACCCGCCAGTACGACAGGCAACCCCTGGTGCCGCTGCGACACCGGTTGCTCACGCGCTTGCCGGACAATGCCCGCCTGAGCCGGGTGGAAGGCCCTGGCGGGCCGGCCACCTACTTGTGGCAGAGCCTGCCGCTGGCCGACGAAGGCTGGACGTTGCACCTGCTGCGCGAGCCGCAGGCCGGCGACGATGGCCGCAGTGCCGCCCTGGCTGGCGCGGCAGCCTGGCTGACGCTGGTATTCGCCGGGCTGTTCGTCAGCCAGCGGCTGCGCCTGGCGCGCCTGCGCCAACGCAATCGCGAGTCGTTGGAGCGCCAGGTCCAGGAGCGGACCCAGCAACTGCGCACCGCCCAGGAAGGCCTGGTGCAGTCGGCCAAGCTGGCGGCGCTGGGGCAGATGTCGGCGGCGCTCGCCCATGAACTCAACCAGCCCCTGACCACCCAGCGCATGCAGCTGGAAACCGTGCGCCTGCTGCTCGATCAAGGCCGCCACGAACAGGCCCGCCAGGCCCTGGACCCGCTGGAGCAGATGCTTGCGCGCATGGCGGCGCTGACCGGCCATTTGAAGACCTTCGCCCGCAACAGCCCTGGCGGCCTGCGCGAGCGATTGGACCTGGCCGGCGTGGTGGAGCAGGCCTTGCACCTGCTCGACGGGCGCATTCGCGCCGAAGGGGTCGAGCTGGCACTGTACCTGGCGCGACCGGCCTGGGTACGCGGCGACGCGATCCGGCTGGAGCAGGTCATGGTCAACCTGTTGCACAATAGCCTCGATGCGATGGCTGACAAGCGCTACAGACGTCTGGAGATCCGTATCGAAGCCCAACATGGCGACTGGCATCTGAGCGTGCTGGACACCGGAGGTGGCATCCCTGAAGCGGACCTGGCCAAAGTGTTCGATCCTTTCTTCACCACCAAGCCGGTCGGTGCCGGGCTAGGTCTGGGCCTGGCCATATCCTATGGCATCGTCGCCGAAGCCGGCGGCCGGCTGGAGGCAGCGAACCTGCCCGGTGGCGCCTGCTTGAGCGTGATTCTGCCGCGTGACCTGGAGCCTGCATGTTGAACTCGGTGATCGTCGTCGATGATGAAGCCAGCATCCGCACAGCGGTCGAGCAGTGGCTGAGCCTTTCCGGCTTCCAGGTACGGTTGTTCGCCCGCGCCGAGGACTGCCTCTCGGCCCTGCCAGAGCATTACCCGGGGGTGGTCATCAGCGATGTGCGCATGCCTGGCATGGACGGCCTGCAGCTGCTCGAGCGCCTGCACGCCAGCGATCCGGACTTGCCAGTGATCCTGCTGACCGGACACGGCGATGTGCCGATGGCGGTGGAAGCCATGCGCAGCGGTGCGTACGACTTTCTGGAAAAACCCTTCAGCCCGCAAAGCCTGCTAGGCAGCCTGCGGCGCGCCCTGGACAAGCGCCGCCTGGTGCTGGAGAACCGCCAGCTGCATCTGCAGGCCGACCTCAAGGCACGCCTGGAGGGCACCTTGCTCGGCATGTCGCGCGGCATGCAGCAACTGCGCCGCCAGGTGCTCGACCTTGCCGGCCTGCCGGTCAACGTACTGGTGCGTGGCGATACCGGCAGCGGCAAGGAACTGGTTGCGCGCTGTCTGCACGACTTCGGCCCGCGGGCTGGCAAGCCGTTCGTCGCGCTGAACTGCGCGGCGATCCCCGAAACGCTGTTCGAGGCCGAACTGTTCGGCCACGAAAGCGGCGCATTCACCGGTGCCCAGGGCAAGCGCATCGGCAAGCTCGAGTACGCCGATGGCGGAACGGTATTCCTCGATGAGATCGAAAGCATGCCACTGGCCCAGCAGGCCAAGCTGCTGCGGGTGATCCAGGAGCAGAAGCTGGAAAGGCTCGGCGCCAACCGCAGCATTGGCGTGGACTTGCGGATCATCGCGGCGACCAAGCCGGACTTGCTCGAAGAAGCCCGCGCCGGCCGCTTTCGCGAAGACCTCGCCTACCGGCTGAACGTCGCGGAGCTGCGCCTGGCACCACTGCGCGAGCGGCGCGAAGACATCCCCTTGCTGTTCGAGCATTTTCTCCAGGAAGCGGCCCAGCGCCTGGGCCGGCAGGCGCCCGCACCGAGCGGCGAACAGCTGGCCCGCCTGCTGGCCCATGACTGGCCTGGCAATGTGCGCGAACTGGCCAACGCGGCGCAGCGGCAGGCGCTGGGCTTGGACCCGCCCCACTGGCAAACCGAGTCCGGCACGCGCTCGCTGGCCGAGCAGATGGAAGCGTTCGAGGCGCAATGCCTGCAGGCTGCCTTGCGCCAGCACAAGGGCGAGATCCGCAAGGTGATGGCAAGCCTGGGGCTGCCACGACGCACGCTGAACGAAAAGATGCAGCGCCACGGGCTGGTCAGGGAACGGTTTCTCGACCGGCAGTAGGCGGATTCTTGCCGATGAACCGGTGAATTTGAGCAAGGATCCGCTCATTTGCAGCGAAACTTCGGACACTGGTCAGCCCGACCGCCGCGATCATGACCCCCAGCCAACCCAGTGCTCAGGGCGCCAGGGGAAACCCACCGAGTTCAGTTCAGCCGGCTGGCACAGCTCCTGCAATAACCCCGCCCAGCCGCCTCCCTGGCGCGCCCTAGAAAAACAACGAAAAGGTCATTGCTGATGGACAACACCACCTCCCTGCCCACCGGGGCGGCGGGCGCCACGCCCGTCACCGAAAAGACTACCGCCTCACGGCTCAAATCGATCTTCAGCGGTTCGATCGGCAACATGGTCGAATGGTACGACTGGTACGTCTACGCTGCATTCTCCCTGTACTTCGCCAAGGCCTTCTTCCCGGCCGGCGATACCACGGCCCAGTTGCTCAACACCGCCGCGATCTTCGCCGTGGGCTTTTTGATGCGCCCGATCGGCGGCTGGCTGATGGGCCTGTACGCCGACCGCAAGGGACGCAAGGCCGCGCTGATGGCCTCGGTGCTGTTGATGTGTGCCGGTTCGCTGGTCATCGCGCTCACGCCGGGCTACGAGACCATTGGCGTGGCGGCTCCGATCCTGCTGGTGCTGGCGCGCCTGATGCAGGGCCTGTCGGTCGGCGGCGAGTACGGTACTTCGGCCACCTACCTGAGCGAGATGGCGAGCAAGGACCGTCGCGGCTTCTTCTCCAGCTTCCAGTACGTGACGCTGATTTCCGGCCAGTTGATCGCCCTGGCCGTGCTGATCATCCTGCAGCAGACCCTGACCACCGAACAGCTGTACGCCTGGGGCTGGCGCGTGCCCTTCGTGATCGGCGCCTTGTGCGCGGTGGTGGCGCTGTACCTGCGCCGTGGCATGGAAGAAACCAGCTCCTTCACCAGGAAGAAGAAGTCCGAAGAAAGCCTGATGCGCACCCTGCTGCGTCACCCCAAGGAACTGCTCACCGTGGTCGGCCTGACCATGGGCGGCACCCTGGCCTTCTATACCTATACCACCTACATGCAGAAGTACCTGGTCAACACGGTTGGCATGAGCATCAGCGACTCGACCACCATCTCGGCGGCTACCCTGTTCCTGTTCATGTGCCTGCAGCCGGTGATCGGCGGGTTGTCCGACCGCATCGGCCGACGGCCGATCCTGATCGCCTTCGGCGTGCTCGGGACCCTGTTCACCGTGCCGATCCTCAGTACCTTGCACACCATCCAGACCTGGTGGGGCGCATTCTTCCTGATCATGGCGGCGCTGATCATCGTCAGCGGCTATACCTCGATCAACGCGGTGGTCAAAGCCGAACTGTTCCCGACCGAGATCCGCGCCCTGGGCGTCGGCCTGCCCTATGCGCTGACGGTATCGATCTTCGGCGGCACGGCCGAGTACGTGGCGCTGTGGTTCAAGAGCGTGGGCCTGGAAAGTGGCTTCTACTGGTATGTGACAGGCTGCATCGCCTGTTCCCTGCTGGTGTACGCCACCATGAAGGACACCCGCACCCATTCGCGCATCATCAGCGAGTGAAACGGCGCCTGGCAGGCAGCGGGACATTCCGCTGCCTGCCAGGCGACTGGCCATTTGCACGGCGTCGAACGCTTGGCACACTACGGGCTCGTTCACCTAGAGGAAGGGCCGCGGCCCAGCGCAGATGTACTACTACGAAACCGCCAAAGGCCACGGCCTGCCCCACGATCCGTTCAACGCCATCGTCGGCCCTCGGCCGATTGGCTGGATCGCCTCCCAGGACCGGGACGGCTGCCTGAACCTGGCGCCCTACAGTTTTTTCAACGCCTTCAACTACGTCCCGCCGATCATCGGCTTCTGTAGCGTCGGCCGCAAGGACAGCCTGAACAACATCGAGCAGACCGGAGAGTTCGTCTGGAACCTGGCGACCAGGCCGTTGGCCGAGGCGATGAACCAGAGCTGCACGGCGGTACCGGCAGAGGTGGACGAGTTCGCCATCAGTGGCCTGACCCCGGTGGCTTCGCGCCTGGTCAGCGTGCCGAGGGTAGGCGAAAGCCCCGTGGCGTTCGAATGCAAGGTCAGCCAAATCATCCAGCTCAAGCGCGCCGACCAGGCCCTGGTGCCCAGTTGGCTGGTCCTGGGCGAGGTGGTGGCGGTGCACATTGCCCAACACCTGCTCAAAGACGGTATCTACGACACCGCGGCGGCCGAACCGATCCTGCGCGGCGGCGGCCCCGCCGACTACTTCGAGCTGGGCGCCTTGTTCAAGATGGCCCGGCCGAAGACTCCGGACTGATGTCGCACGGCCGACGCCGGGGCTGCCTTGCAGCCTGGCGTCACGCCTGAAGTCTTTCAGGACGCCTGGGCATCGAGAATCAACCCACCCTCCTCGTCTATCCCCAGCAACCGTTGCAGCTCGACGCTTGCCGCTTCGTCGGCAGCACTTGCGCTGCTGAATACCTGGCCCGGCAGCACCTTGTGGAAGCGAGGCGCGCCCGGTGCGTGCAAACGCTTCACCGCGATCGCGGCATGGTAACCGCCTTCGACCGGAACCATTGCCGAAACCGCCTCGAAGCGGGAAAACGTTCTACGTGCCATCGTGTTCATCCAGACCGGGCAAAGAACGTCATTCTAAGCCATGCCTCAACCCTGGTCGAAGGTATGCAGGTCGAGACTGCTGACGACCTGGATTTGCAGAAGCTCGCTGAAGATCTGCAGGGTCGGCGAAGCGAAATAGCCGCTCATGGCCTGCTGGTCGCGCCGGCTGCCACTGACCAGCCACAGGTCGGGGTCGGCCTGTGAGCGCTGCACCTCGAAGCCCAGGCAGCCTGGCGCAGCCAGCGCTGTACATCATGGTCGAAGGCAACTCGCTGTTGCTTGGCGAGGAACGCTACACCTACGACTCGCTGCACTACATGGTGGTATCGGTGACCTTGCCGCTGAGTGGCGTCAGGCTCGATGCCAGCCCGCGCAAGCCGAGCTTCGGCTTGCGCCTGGAGATCGATCCGGCGCAGCTTGGGCAATGGCTGGCAGAAAGCGCGCCGCTGCCGGTCCCCAGCCTACCCTCCGGGAGAGACCTGTTCGTCGAGCGCACCGATCCATCGTTGCTCGATGCGCTGCTCAGACGCCTGTATGGCGCGCCACCGATTCGCGACATGGCGCGACTGCGTGGCACCTAGCCGGACGACCGGCAGCGGTCACTCCTCGACGCTCATGTATTGCTTGGCCCAGCGGATGTAGTCCTCGGGCTGGGTGTAGGTGTGCGAGAGCTCGGTGGCACTGAGGTTTTCCGAGCGGCTCTGGCGACCGCGCTGCTGGCGCAGGCAATCGTAGGTGGCCTTGATCGCGGCGAAGTAGGCGGCATGGCCGTCGACCACGATGCGTACGCCCAGGTCGGCCAGACGCTTGTCGTCGTTGAGGCTGGGATTGCCATAGGTCACCAGCATCAGTGGCACGCTCAGGCGCTCGGCGATCTTTTCCAGATGATCGAAGTCCTTCACACCGACCATGCAGATCCCGTCGGCCCCGGCACGCTGATAGTCCAGGGTGCGAGCGACCACCTCTTCGAGCGACAGGACCCCGGCATTGGTCCGGGCGATGATCGACATGGCCGAATCGACCCGAGCCTCCAGCGCCGCGCGAATCTTGCCGACACCTTCCTCGATCGAGATCAGGTCGGTGGACTTGCGTCCGAACTGAGCCGGCAGCAAGGTATCCTCGAGGGTGAGGGCAGCCACCCCGGCACGCTCGAGCTCGATCACCGTGCGCATGACATTCAGCGCATTGCCGTAGCCATGATCGGCATCGGCCAGGAACGGCAACTGCGCCACACGACCGATCCGGGTCGCCTGTTCGACGAATTCGCTGAGGGTGATCAGGGCGAAGTCAGGCGCGGCCAGCACCTGCAACGAGGCGACCGAGCCACCGAGGATACCGACCTCGAAGCCCAGGTCCGCGGCGATGCGGGCCGACATTGGATCGAATACCGAGGCGGTGTGATAGCACGAATCCGAGCAAAGGAGTTCGCGAAAGGCGATACGCAAATCGTGATGGGAAGCCTTGGGCATGGTCACTCCGCATTAACAGTGAATTTGAACGGGCTGACTACCGACCCTGGGAGGGCCTACCTGACCTGTTCCAACCGACGCCATCAGGCGGTCATGCTCGACATGCTGGCAGGGGAATAGAAGGTGTGGATTTACAGCGTCTGAACATCTCCGGCGAAAACCTGCGCCATTGTGGTGCAGGCCCCGGAATTCGGCCTTTCAGGCATGGCCACATTACCATGTTGGTTGGCATACCAGAATGAAACCCTTCATGCCGATCCGGCATAGGGAATGCCGCTATTACATAGTTAGCTATCAAACCAGGTAGGATGACCGGGCTTCATGAACAGCGACACGCAAGGCCAGCGACACGTTCGGCCCTGCTCCATCATCGACTTTTTCATTGTCAGGAATCCCGAGTGACTACCGGCCTCGCACCCGACGCACTGCGCAAAGTACTCCTTGCCCTGATGACGGCGATCTTCCTCGGCGCATTGGACCAGACCATCGTCGCCGTGTCGTTGCCTGCCATCTCGACGCAATTGGGCGATGTCGGCCTGCTGGCCTGGGTCGTTTCCGGATACATGGTCGCCATGACCGTGGCCGTGCCGATCTACGGCAAGCTGGGCGACCTGCACGGGCGACGGCGGATGATTCTCACCGGGACCGCCTTGTTCACCCTGGCCTCGCTGTTCTGTGCCGTGGCCCAGGACATGCCGCAACTGATCATGGCCAGGGTGCTGCAAGGCATCGGGGCGGGCGGCATGGTCTCGGTCAGCCAGGCGATCATCGGCGACTTCGTCCCGCCACGCGAGCGTGGACGCTACCAAGGCTACTTCAGCAGCATGTACGCACTGGCCAGCGTGGCCGGCCCGGTACTGGGCGGCGGGCTGACCGAGCACCTGTCGTGGCGCTGGGTATTCTGGATCAACCTGCCGCTGGGCCTGGGTGCCTGGTGGATGCTGCGGCGCGCCCTCGCCCAGATCGAAGCGCCCCACCGCCAAGGCCGGGTCGATTACCTGGGCGCACTGCTGCTGGTCCTGGGCCTGGGCAGCTTGCTGCTCGGCATCACCCTGGTCGGCCAGGGCCATGCCTGGTCATCTACGCCGGTGCTGGCGCTGGAAGCCTGTGCGCTGGTCGGGCTGGCGGCGTTCGTCGTTCACGAAGGACGAACCCCCGAGCCGCTGTTGCCGCTGCATCTGTTCGGCAACCGGGTGGCAGTGCTGTGCTGGTGCACCCTGTTCTTCGCCAGCTTCCAGTCGATTTCCCTGGGCGTGCTGATGCCCTTGCGCTTCCAGGCGGTGACTGGCGCAGGTGCCGACAATGCCGCGCTGCATCTGCTGCCATTGGCGATGGGGTTGCCCATCGGAGCTTTCACCGGTGGACGACTGACGTCGATGACCGGACGCTACAAGCCGCAGATCCTCGTTGGCGCTGCGCTGATGCCATTGACCGTGCTCGGCATGGCCTTGACGCCGCCGCAGGCGGCCGTGCTGGGCGCGGTATTCATGCTCGGCACCGGTATCGCCTGTGGCCTGCAATTCCCGACCTCGCTGGTCGGCACGCAGAATGCCGTGCAGGCCAGCCATATCGGGGTCGCCACCAGCACCACCAACCTGTTCCGCTCCCTGGGTGGGGCAGTAGGCGTGGCGCTGATGTCCAGCCTGCTGCTGGCATTGCTGCACGCCGAGGGCCTGGCCCCCGACGGCAACCTCCTGCTTGGCAGTTTGCAGGCCGAGCGAAGCGACTTGCAGGTCCAGGCCCATCTGCTGGTCATCTTCCGTGATCTGCTGGTGTTCAGCGCCGGGGTTTCGCTGGTAGGTCTGGTGGCGGCCTTGGCGCTACCAGACCGTTCCTTGCGTGGCTACCGCTAGTCGCATCTCGTAATAATCGTGCAACACTTGTTCACAATCCTTCACAAGGTGTCATTTGCGCAGCGCAGGGCTCAAGCGCAACATGTCCAGCCCGGTATCGGCCCATTTTTCCGCGTCACCGAGCAGATCGAAGCTGTCCGGCAGCAACAGCCAGCGACCCACCAGTCCGTCAATATAGGCGAACAGCGCGATGGCCGCGCGGTCGACATCGAGGTCCGCAGGCAACTGGCGGCGGCGTACGGCATTGGCGATAGCGAGCGAGATGTTTTCATGGCACTCGATGATCGAACTCTGTCGCTGCAGGCGGATATCGCACATGTCGTCGGTGAATTCGCACTTGTATTGCAGGATCTCGTTGATCCGGCGCGTGCGCGGATCACGCACCAGTTGCCGCATCAACTGGATGAGCAGCTCTCGTGTGCAGCCCAGCGGGTCCAGTTCGTCCTCGCTCTCGCTGGCGCGGGCGAGTGGATCGAGGGTTTCGTGCAGGCTGTCGAGCAGGGCCTCGACCAGCTCGGCCTTGTTGCTGAAGTGCCAGTAGATCGCGCCGCGGGTCACGCCCGCCAGCTCGGCGATGTCGGCAAGCGTGGTTCGCGCCACGCCACGGTTGTAGAAGGCCTTTTCCGCGGCCTCGATGATCTGGCTACGGGTTTCCTGGGCTTCCTCTTTGGTACGACGGACCATGGCAGTACAACCTCATCAGGGTCCAGGCCCCGGTCAGGCGCAGGACGATCTGGCCGAAGCGCCTCTGCGGGGCGTTGTCGGCATGCATTTATCCAGTGCCGCTGCAGTGGCAAGTTCGCCGCTGGCGGTATTTACAAACAACCATGAATGTAAGTATATTCGTTAGTAAGCTATTTATCCACACGACAACGTTTTTCGATGTTCAGCCGCCGCGCGCACGGCGCTGGACCTGAAAAGGTATCTCCACCATCTTTGAGCGTCTCCCTGCTCTTGCGACCCGAGGATCCCCATGCAACTCAAGCCAGCCGTCTCCGCTCTGGTTTCCGCCGTCGCCCTGGCCGCCTTGCTCAGTGGCTGCCAGAAGAACGAGGAAGCAGCGCCACCCGCGCAAGCTCCCAAGGTCGGCGTCGTCACCCTGCAGCAGCAGCCTTTCACCCTGACTTCGGAACTGCCCGGACGCACCAGCGCCTTCCGCGTCGCGGAGGTCCGTCCTCAGGTCAACGGGATCATCCTCAAGCGGTTGTTCAAGGAAGGCAGCGACGTCAAGGCAGGCCAGCAGCTCTACCAGATCGACCCTTCCGTCTATGAGGCCAACCTGGCCAATGCCCAGGCCGACGTGCAGGCCACCCGTTCGCTGGCCGGTCGCTACAAGCAGCTGATCGACGAGCAGGCCGTGAGCAAGCAGGAATACGACGATGCCAACGCCAAGCGGCTGCAGGCCGAGGCGGCCCTCAAGAGTGCCCAGATCGACCTGCGCTACACCAAGGTGCTGGCCCCGATCAGCGGGCGCATCGGCCGCTCGGCGGTGACCGAGGGCGCGCTGGTGAACAGCGGCCAGAGCAACGCCATGGCCACCATCCAGCAGCTCGATCCGATCTACGTCGACGTGACCCAGTCCACCGCCGAGCTGCTCAAGCTGCGCCGTGATCTGGAAAACGGCCAGCTGCAGCGCGCCGGCGAAAACGCCGCCAAGGTCCAGCTGGTGCTGGAGGACGGCTCGCTCTATGCCCAGGAAGGCCGCCTGGAGTTCTCCGAAGTCTCGGTCGACGAGACCACAGGCTCGGTGACTCTTCGCGCCCTGTTCCCCAACCCTGACCACGTCCTGCTGCCCGGCATGTTCGTTCATGCCCGCCTGCAGGCCGGCGTCAACGAAAAAGCCATCCTGGCACCGCAACAGGGTGTGACCCGCGACCTCAAGGGCAACCCGACGGCCATGGTGGTCAACCAGCAGAACAAGGTCGAGCAGCGTCAACTCAAGGCCAGCCGCACCGTTGGCAACGACTGGCTGATCGAGGAAGGCCTCAATCCCGGCGACCGCCTGATCACCGAGGGCTTGCAGTACGTGCGCCCCGGCGTCGAGGTCCAGGTCGGCGAAGCCACCAACGTCAAGAAGCCGGCCGATCCAGCCCAGGCCAATGCGACCAGCGCAGGCGGCAAAGGGGAGTAAGACATGTCGAAGTTCTTTATCGATCGCCCGATCTTCGCCTGGGTGATCGCCCTGGTGATCATGCTGGTCGGCGCCTTGTCGATCCTCAAGCTGCCGATCAGCCAGTACCCCAGCATCGCGCCGCCGGCCATCGCCATCTCGGTGAACTACCCGGGCGCCTCGGCGCAGACCGTGCAGGACACCGTGGTACAGGTGATCGAGCAGCAGCTCAACGGCATCGACCACCTGCGTTATGTGCAGTCCGAGAGCAACTCCGACGGCAGCATGACCATCACCGCCACCTTCGAGCAGGGCACCGACCCCGACATCGCCCAGGTCCAGGTGCAGAACAAGCTCAACCTGGCCACCCCGCTGCTGCCGCAAGAGGTGCAACAGCAGGGTATCCGCGTGACCAAGGCGGTGAAGAACTTCCTGCTGGTCATCGGCCTGGTTTCCGAGGATGGCAGCCTGACCAAGGACGACCTGGCGAACTACATCGTCTCCAACATGCAGGACCCGATCTCGCGAACCTCCGGGGTCGGTGACTTCCAGGTGTTCGGCGCCCAGTACGCCATGCGTATCTGGCTCGATCCGGCCAAGCTGAACAAGTTCCAGCTGACGCCGGTGGACGTGCGCAATGCGGTGACCGCGCAGAACGTGCAGGTTTCCTCTGGCCAGCTCGGCGGCCTGCCGGCCGTGCCTGGCACTCAGCTCAACGCGACCATCATCGGCAAGACGCGCCTGCAGACCGCTGAACAGTTCGAGAATATCCTGCTCAAGGTCAACCAGGACGGCTCCCAGGTTCGCCTGAGGGACGTCGCCCAGGTCGGCCTGGGTGGCGAGAACTATGCCGTCAGCGCGCAATACAACGGCAAGCCGGCGTCCGGCATGGCGATCAAGCTGGCCACTGGCGCGAACGCCCTGGATACCGCCAAGGCGCTGCGCCAGACCGTCGCCGACCTCGAGCCGTTCTTCCCGCCAGGCGTGAAGGCGGTATTCCCCTACGACACCACGCCCGTGGTCACCGAATCCATCAGTGGCGTGATCCACACCCTGATCGAGGCGGTGGTGCTGGTGTTCCTGGTGATGTACCTGTTCCTGCAGAACTTCCGTGCCACCATCATCACCACCATGACCGTGCCGGTGGTGCTGCTCGGTACGTTCGGCATCCTGGCCGCCGCCGGTTTCAACATCAATACCCTGACTATGTTCGCCATGATCCTGGCCATCGGCCTGCTGGTGGACGATGCCATCGTGGTGGTGGAGAACGTCGAGCGGGTCATGTCCGAGGAGGGGCTGCCGCCGAAGGAAGCGACCAAGCGCTCCATGGGGCAGATCCAGGGTGCGTTGGTGGGTATCGCCCTGGTGCTTTCGGCGGTACTGCTGCCCATGGCGTTCTTCGGCGGCTCCACCGGTGTGATCTACCGTCAGTTCTCGATCACCATCGTCTCGGCCATGGGCCTGTCGGTGCTGGTTGCGCTGATCTTCACCCCGGCGCTGTGCGCCACCTTGCTCAAGCCGCTGAAGAAGGGCCAGCATCACGAGGCCAAGGGCGGCTTCTTCGGCTGGTTCAACCGTCAGTTCGATCGCAGCGTGACAGGCTACGAGCGTAGCGTCGGCGGCATCCTGCGCCACAAGGCGCCGTTCCTGCTGGTCTATGCGCTGATCGTGGTCGGCATGATCTGGCTGTTCACCCGCATCCCGACCGCGTTCCTGCCCGAGGAGGACCAGGGCGTGCTGTTCGCCCAGGTACAGACGCCAGCCGGCTCCAGCGCCGAGCGCACTCAGGCGGTGGTCGACAACATGCGTGAATACCTGCTGCGCGACGAGGCCGACACGGTATCCTCGGTGTTCACGGTCACCGGCTTCAACTTCGCCGGTCGCGGCCAGAGTTCGGGCATGGCCTTCATCATGCTCAAGCCGTGGGAAGAACGCTCCTCCGAGAACAGCGTGTTCGGCCTGGCCGCCCGCGCCCAGCAGCACTTCTTCAGCTTCCGCGACGCCATGGTGTTCGCCTTCGCGCCACCGGCGGTGCTGGAGTTGGGCAACGCCACCGGCTTCGACGTGTTCCTCCAGGATCGCGGCGGTGTCGGCCACGAGAAGCTCATGGAAGCGCGCAACCAGTTCCTGGCCAAGGCTTCGCAGAGCAAGATCCTCTCGGGCGTGCGCCCCAATGGCCTGAACGACGAACCGCAGTACGAGCTGACCATCGACGATGAGCGCGCCAGCGCCCTGGGTGTGACCATCGCCGATATCAACAGCACCCTGTCGATCGCCCTGGGCGGCAGCTACGTCAACGACTTCATCGACCGTGGCCGCGTCAAGAAGGTCTATATCCAGGGCCAGCCCAACGCCCGGATGAGCCCTGAAGACCTGCACAAGTGGTACGTGCGCAACGGCGCCGGCGAGATGGTGCCGTTCTCGGCCTTCGCCCGTGGCGAATGGACCTACGGTTCGCCCAAGCTGTCGCGCTACAACGGCGTGGAGGCGGTGGAGATCCTCGGTGCGCCGGCGCCCGGCTACAGTACCGGTGAAGCCATGGCCGAGGTCGAGCGTATCGCCGGCGAGCTGCCGGACGGCATCGGTTTCGCCTGGACCGGCATGTCCTACGAGGAGAAACTCTCCGGCTCGCAGATGCCGGCGCTGTTCGCCCTCTCGCTGCTGTTCGTGTTCCTCTGCCTGGCAGCGCTGTACGAGAGCTGGTCGATCCCGATCGCCGTGGTGCTGGTGGTACCGCTGGGCATCATCGGTGCGCTGATCGCCACCAGCCTGCGCGGCCTGTCCAACGATGTGTACTTCCTGGTCGGCCTGCTGACCACCATCGGCCTGGCGGCGAAGAACGCGATCCTGATCGTCGAGTTCGCCAAGGAGCTGCACGAACAGGGCAAGAGCCTGTATGACGCGACCATCGAAGCGTGCCGCATGCGTCTGCGGCCGATCATCATGACCTCGCTGGCCTTCATCCTGGGCGTGGTACCGTTGACCATCGCCACCGGCGCAGGCTCGGGTAGCCAGCATGCCATCGGCACCGGCGTGATCGGCGGCATGATCAGTGCGACCGTACTGGCCATCTTCTGGGTGCCGCTGTTCTTCGTCGCAGTGTCGTCGCTGTTCGGCAGCAAGCAGCCGAAGACCGACGCCACCCCTGAAACTCCACGTTATGAGGCTGGGCAATGACCAAGTCCTTGCTGTCCCTGGCGGTAACCGCCTTCATCCTTGGCGGTTGCTCGCTGATTCCCGACTACCAGGCCCCGGAAGCGCCGGTGCCTGCCCAGTGGCCCCAGGGCCCGGCCTACTCGCCGGCCGAATCGGCCAGCGTGGCGGCCGCCGAACAGGGCTGGCGCCAGGTGTTCCGGGATCCTGCGCTGCAACAGCTGATCCAGACCGCGCTGCTCAACAACCGCGACCTGCGGGTGGCGGCCCTGAACATCGACGCCTATCGCGCCCAATATCGCATCCAGCGGGCCGACCTGCTGCCAGCGGTCTCGGCTACCGGCAGCGGTACCCGCCAGCGGGTGCCGGCGGATCTGTCGCAGACGGGTGAATCAGGCATCACCAGCCAGTATTCGGCCACCCTGGGCGTGAGCGCCTACGAACTGGACCTGTTCGGACGGGTGCGCAGCCTGTCCGAACAGGCCCTGGAAACCTACCTGTCCAGCGAGCAGGCCCGGCGCTCCACGCAGATCAGCCTGGTCGCCAGCGTAGCCAATGCCTATTACACCTGGCAGGCCGACAAGGAACTGCTCAAGCTGACCGAGGATACCCTCAAGACCTACGAGCAAAGCTACGCGCTGACTCGCCGCAGCAACGAGGTCGGGGTCTCTTCGGCGCTCGATGTCAGCCAGGCACGCACGGCGGTCGAGGGCGCGCGTGTCAAGCTGTCGCAATACCAGCGCCTAGTAGCCCAGGACCTCAACAGCCTGGCCGTGCTGCTGGGCACTGGCGTGCCGGCCGACCTGCCCCAGGCACTGGAACTGGGCGACGACCAGCTGGCCGAAGTGCCGGCCGGCCTGCCGTCCGACCTGCTGCAACGGCGCCCCGACATCCTCGAGGCCGAGCATCTGCTCAGGGCCGCCAATGCCAACATTGGCGCGGCACGCGCGGCGTTCTTCCCGAGCATCAGCCTGACTGCCAATGCCGGAACGCTCAGTTCCGACATGGACGGCCTGTTCAAGGGTGGCTCGGGTACCTGGCTGTTCCAGCCGCAGATCAACCTGCCGATCTTCACGGCGGGGAGCCTGAAGGCCAGCCTGGATTACTCGAAGATTCAGAAGGACATCAATGTGGCCCGTTACGAGAAGGCCATCCAGACGGCCTTCCAGGAAGTGTCCGATGGCCTGGCGGCACGCAAGACCTTCTCCGAACAGCTGCAGGCCCAGCGTGACCTGGTGGCCGCGAACCAGGACTACTATCGCCTGGCCGAACGGCGCTACCGCATCGGCATCGACAGCAACCTGACCTTTCTCGACGCCCAGCGCAACCTGTTCAGCGCCCAGCAGGCCCTGATCAGCGATCGTCTGTCGCAGCTCACCAGCGAAGTGAACCTGTACAAGGCGCTCGGTGGCGGCTGGTACGAGCGCACCGGCCAAGCTAGCCAGCAATCGGTCGTCAGCGCTTCGCGAGGCTGATGTTCGTCATGAAGCCGACAGGGCGGCCCTTGCGCCCTGCCCGGCTTCGATATTCCAGCAATCCCGGATCAAGTGCTTCGTCGAGGCTGTCCGGTGCTTCGAGGCAACCCTCGGCCCTATCGAAACCCTCCGTCGGCACCGGCGCTGTGCCTTGCCGTGCGCAGCCGGTCAGCGTGCATACCGCTGGCAGCACCCTTGAATCTTCAGCGATCCTGCAATGCCGGATGGGCGTCTTGCGTGGCCTCGCCGTGCTCGCCGGCATGCCCGATGAAGCGCAACATCCATAGCCCCACCACATCGCCATGGTGCTCTTGGGTGAGGCTGGCCATGGCGCGCGCATAGACTTCGTCGTCCAGGTACTGCTGACGGGCCTCAAGCAAGGCGCGCGAATAATCGTGCACGAACTCGGGATGCCCCTGGAAGCACAGCACCTGATCACCAATGTGATAAGCGGCGAACGGACAGAAGTCACTCCATGCGATGACCTGCGCCTCTGCCGGCAGCTGGGTCACTTGGTCCTGGTGGCTGATCAACAGGGTCAGCTCGGAAACCGCTGGGTCCATCCACGGCGTTTTCGCCGTCAGGCGGTAGCGATGCACGCCCACACCCCACCCCTGCGGCGCACGCTCGGCCTTGCCACCCAGCACCAGGGCCAGCAGTTGGTGGCCGAAGCAGACACCCAGCAGTTTCTCGCCACGTTGGTAGAGCTTGAGCAGATAGGCCTTTAGCGTCTGGATCCACGGGTCCGAACCGAACGAGTCGGCCTTGCTCCCGGTGACCAGGTAGGCGTCGAAGCGTTCATGCTCGGCGGGGTAATCGCCATTCATCACGTTATGCACCTGGAACTGCGCGGCAATCGGCTGACGAGCGAAGAGCTGCTCGAACATCCTTCCGTAGCCCTCGTACTGCGCGATCAACTCCGGCCGCAGGACATCGGTTTCAAGGATGCAGATGCGTAGCGACATGGCAATAGTCCTGAACGACATGAGATGGATTGACCTGTAGAGCCTGCCGCGAAAGACACGTACAAGCAAGTAGGGATGTCCTGACGAATGGCGGTCTCGGGCTCTTCTGTCGGTTTCCGGCATGCGCCCGTCTAGTCAGAGCCTGGCGCCAAGGGTGCCATACGTCTGATAACGGGATGGAATCAGAATGTCCTGGGTCAAAGCAAAGAGATCTCGAACCGACGGGCGCTTCACCCTAAGGTTGCATGATGTGTCGCTCGAATGAGACAGCTCGGGTCAATGCTGCGAGCTGCCGTGAACGACCCGCTGCGAGACAAGGAAGCCAACCCCTTTCCAGGAATAACAACAACAAGGCGGTCCGCCATGTTCAGACGTTCGAAACTACGCCAAGCCGGGCTCATATTGTTCGCCACGACCCTGCTGCTGATTCTGCCGAACCTGACCCGCCTGTTCGGCTGAATGCCGCAGTGGCTTGCACGGCCGCGGCACAGGTAAGCTGCCGACCCTGACGTCGGAGACCACCCATGCGCCGCTGTTTCATCCTGCTGCATTGCCTGTTCAGCTTGCCTCTTGCCGCCGCGCAGCTGGACATCGAGAGCGGTACCGGCCCGCAGCGCTGGCAGAGCGAGCAACTGCTTGCCCATCCGCAGGCGCGAGAAATCGTCATCGAGCAGGATGTCAGCTACAAGCGCCCGATGCGCTACCGTGCGGTACCGTTGGCCGTGGTGCTGGAAGGCGCCAGCGCCAGCGACCATCTGCAGGCGCTGGCGCGGGACGGGTTCGCCGCCGAGATGCCGGCTGGGCCGCTGTTGCGCGACGGGCCAGCGCGCGCCTGGCTGGCGATCGAGGATCCGCTGCGCCCCTGGCCGGCACTGGGGCCAGGCAAGCCGAGCGCCGGACCGTTCTACGTAGTCTGGACCCAGCCGCAGGCTGCGGGGATACGCCCTGAACAGTGGCCCTTCCAGATCGTGGCCATTCGCAAGCTCGCCACGGTAGCCGAACGCTTCCCTGCGCTGCTGCCGGCATCCAGGCTGGCCACAGACGATCCGGTACGCAAAGGCTTCGCCCTGTTCCAACAGATCTGCCTGGTCTGTCACCGGCTCAACGACGCAGGCGATGCGCAGTTGGGCCCGGACCTGAACCTGCCACACAACCCGACCGAGTATTTCCAGCCAGGGTACCTGCGTCGCTATATCCGCGACCCACAGAGCCTGCGGCGTTGGCCGCAAGGCAAGATGCCAGCCTTCCCACCGCAAGTATTGAGCGATCATGAGCTCGATGCGGTGCTGGCCTACCTGAGACACATGGCGCAGCGCAAGCGGTGATCGAGCGCGCCTGAGGCGCCGCGGCACCATGAACCTGGCCTGCTGCCCGGTGAGTCAGCAGCCCTTTCAGGCCAGTTCAGCCATCCGCGCCTTGGCCTGGCTCAGGCCTTTCTCGAGCAGACTGCCGCCCATGTTCAAACCTTCGGCATGAATGAAGGTCACGTCCTGGATGCCGATGAACGCCAGCACCTGACGCAGGTACGGTTCCTGGTGATCACTCACGGCGCCGGCATGGATGCCGCCTCGGGCGGTGAGGACGATGGCCCGCTTGTCGGTCAGCAGCCCCTGAGGACCTTCGGGGGTGTAGCGGAACGTGATGCCGGCACGCAGCACGTGGTCCAGCCAGGCCTTCAAGGTACTGGGAATGGCGAAATTGTACATCGGTGCGGCCATGACCAGCACATCGGCTGCCAGCAATTCCTCGGTCAGCTCGTTGGAGCGTGCCAGCGCCTGCTGCTCCTCTGCGCTGCGCTGCTCTTCGGCCTTCATCCAGCCGCCGAGCAGCTGCGCGTCGAGGTGGGGAACCGGCGCATTGGCCAGATCGCGCAGAGTGATCTGGTCGTTCGGGTGAGCAGACTGCCAGCGCTCGACGAAGTCGCGGGTCAGTTGGCGGGAAACGGAATCCTGCTGGCGGGCGCTGCTTTCGATGATCAATACACGGGACATGGTGGCCTCCATCGGCACGGGGTCGTCAAGCGATGGAGCAAGGTTAACCATGGACTTATCGATAAAAAAGCGTAATTATTGACTCCTATATATCGAATTAATTGTTTTCTTCGCTGCATGGACGCTTCCAGCAAGCGCGCAGACCCGCACGACAGGAGCAGCATATGAAAGCGCCACGCGTGACCCTCGACCAGTGGCGCACCTTGCAGGCCGTGGTCGATCATGGCGGCTTCGCCCAGGCAGCCGATGCCTTGCACCGCTCGCAATCGTCGGTCAGCTACACAGTGGCGCGCATGCAGGAACAGCTCGGCGTGCCACTGCTGCGTATCGATGGGCGCAAGGCGGTACTGACCGAAGCCGGCAACGTGCTATTGCGACGTTCCCGGCAACTGGTCAAGCAGGCCAGCCAGCTCGAGGACCTGGCCCACCACATGGAACAAGGCTGGGAAGCCGAAGTGCGCCTGGTGGTCGATGCGGCCTATCCCAGTGCGCGCCTGGTGCGCGCCTTGAGCGCCTTCATGCCGCAGAGTCGCGGCTGCCGCGTGCGATTGCGCGAGGAGGTGCTTTCCGGGGTCGAGGAAGTGCTGCAGGAGGGCGTCGCCGACCTGGCGATCAGCAGCTTCAGCATTCCTGGCTACCTAGGCACGGAGCTGAGCACGGTGGAGTTCGTCGCGGTTGCTCATCCTGAACACAGCCTGCATCGGCTGGATCGGGCCATCACCTTCCAGGACCTGGAAAGCCAGCTGCAAGTGGTCATCCGTGACTCCGGCCGGGCGCAGCCACGCGATGTCGGCTGGCTTGGCGCCGAGCAACGCTGGACCGTCGGCAGCCTGGGCACCGCGGCCACCTTCGTCGGCAGCGGGCTGGGCTTCGCCTGGCTGCCCAGGCACATGATCGAGCGTGAACTGCGCGATGGCCTGCTCAAGGCGCTGCCGCTGGACCAGGGTGGCCGCCGTCATCCGCCGTTCTACCTGTACGCGAGCAAGGACAAGACTCTCGGCCCGGCCACGCAGATCCTCATCGACCTGCTGCGCCGCTTCGACACCGCGCCGCTGGACGTCCCGTTCACGGCCGTGGCCCACCCCTGAGGCCCCGCCTGGCCGATTGCGAGCACGACGCCCGCAAGCCCCGCCCGCAGCGACAGGAGGCGCTCGCCGGCTGGGCGCGGCGGAACGCATCGGCCATGGCAATGTCCCACTTGGGTGATCGAGGCTGACCTGGACAATAGCGGATACAACTCGAGGCACGCCAGGTGGCGTGCATGTCCTACACGTCGCTGGCGATCGGCGCCGATTCCCGGCACGCTACGCCGCAGGACCCTTCCAGGGGTGCCCAACCAGACCCTGCTGCAATCCCGACCACCCTTCACTTTCCAAGGATCATCGAGCCCATGCTGAAGAACATCCTGCTCGCCGCCTGTTCGCTTGCCTTCGCCGCCAACGTCCTGGCCTCCGACAAGCAGCCCCACGTCGTGCTCGACACCAGCTTCGGTGCCATCGAGGTCGAACTGAACGCCGAGAAAGCGCCGCTCAGCACGAAGAACTTTCTCGAATACGTCGACAGTGGCTTCTACGACAACACTATCTTCCATCGTGTCATCCCAGGCTTCATGGCCCAGGGCGGCGGCTTCACCGACACGATGCTGCAGAAACCCACCCGCGATCCGATCCGTAACGAGGCCAGCAATGGCCTGGCCAACGCTCGCGGCACCCTGGCCATGGCCCGTACCGCCAACCCCAACTCGGCCACCAGTCAGTTCTTCATCAACGTGGCCGACAACGACTTCCTCAACCCCGGCCGGGATGCCGGCTACGCCGTGTTCGGCAAGGTGACCAAGGGGATGGAGGTGGTCGACCAGATCGTCAACTCGCCCACCACGATCAAGAAAGGCATGCGCGACGTACCGGCCGACCCGGTGTACATCAAGTCGGCCAAGCGCATCGACTGACCCGCTGAGCACAGGGACGTGAACGGCCCAGGGTCGCGCCGAACAAGGAGTCAGGAAATCCATGCTGTACCGTCGTTTCGAACGCATCATCGACATCTTCCGCGAGGCGCCATCCGAGGCGCCGCCAGGCAAGGTGCTGCCGTTCTACCTGTACTACCTGCGCCAGGTCTGGCCGAGCTTCCTGGCCCTGCTGCTGGTGGGCCTGGTGGCTTCGCTGATCGAGGTGGCGATGTTCAGCTATCTCAGCCGGATCATCGACCTGGCCCAGGGCGAGCCTGACCCCGGCTTCTTCACCAGGCACAGTGGCGAACTGATCTGGATGCTGGTGGTGGTACTGCTGTTGCGGCCGCTGTTCTTCGGCCTGCACGACCTGCTGGTCCACCAGACCATCAACCCCGGCATGACCAGCCTGATCCGCTGGCAGAACCACACCTATGTGCTCAAACAGAGCCTGAACTTCTTCCAGAGCGACTTCGCCGGGCGCATCGCCCAGCGCATCATGCAGACCGGCAACTCGCTGCGCGACTCGGCGGTACAGGCCGTGGATGCGCTGTGGCACGTGCTGGTCTACGCGGTCAGTTCGCTGGTGCTGTTCGCCGAAGCGGACTGGCGACTGATGGTGCCGTTGCTGGCCTGGATCGTGTTGTACGTCGCGGCCTTGTACCACTTCGTGCCGCGAGTCAAGGCTCGCTCCGTGACCTCTTCCGACGCGCGCTCACGGCTGATGGGGCGCATCGTCGACGGCTATACCAACATCGCCACGCTCAAGCTGTTCGCCCATACCGACCACGAGCGCCAGTATGCCCGCGAGGCGATCAGCGAGCAGACCGAAAAGACCCAGCTGGCCTCGCGGGTGATCACCAGCATGGATCTGGTCATCACCTCGCTCAACGGGTTGCTGGTGGTCACCACCACGGGCCTGGCCCTGTGGCTGTGGAGTCAGTCATCGATCTCGGTGGGTGCGATCGCCCTCGCCACTGGCCTGGTGATCCGTATCGTCAACATGTCGGCGTGGATCATGTGGGTGGTCAACGGCATCTTCGAGAACATCGGCATGGTCCAGGATGGCTTGCAGACCATCGCCCAGCCGGTCACGGTCACCGACCTGCCGGACGCCGCCAGGCTTCAGGTGGCGCGCGGCGGCGTGCGTTTCGAGAAGGTGGACTTCCATTATGGCCAGGGCAACAAGGTCATCGACGGCCTGGACCTGGAGATTCGGCCCGGCGAGAAGATCGGCCTGATCGGCCCTTCCGGGGCAGGCAAGTCGACCCTGGTCAACTTGCTGCTGCGCCTGTACGACCTCGACGGTGGACGCATTCTCATCGATGGCCAGGACATCGCCAAGGTCACCCAGGCCAGCCTGCGGGCGCAGATCGGCATGATCACCCAGGACACCTCGCTGCTGCATCGTTCGATCCGCGAGAACCTGCTCTACGGACGCCCAGGGGCCAGCGAGCAAGAAGTCTGGGAAGCAGTGCGCGGCGCGCGCGCCGACGATTTCATCCCGTTGCTGTCCGACGCCCAGGGCCGTACCGGCTTCGACGCGCATGTCGGCGAGCGCGGAGTGAAGCTCTCCGGAGGCCAGCGCCAGCGTATCGCCATTGCCCGAGTGCTGTTGAAGAACGCGCCGATCCTGATCATGGATGAAGCCACCTCGGCACTGGACTCGGAAGTCGAAGCGGCGATCCAGGAAAGCCTGGAAACGCTGATGCAAGGCAAGACGGTCATCGCCATTGCCCACCGCTTGTCGACCATCGCCCGAATGGACCGGCTGGTGGTGCTGGAGAAAGGCCGCATCGTGGAGATCGGCAGCCACGCCGAGCTGCTGGCGCAGCAAGGGCTGTATGCCCGACTGTGGCAGCATCAGACTGGCGGGTTCGTCGGGGTCGACTGAAGGTCGGGGCTGCTCGCCTGCCATCGGGACAGGTCTTCGGGGTCGCTGCATGCGGCCGCGAAGGCTTGTCCGGCGATGCGCGCACCCGCACAATATCCGACTTCATCTCCCGTCGCTGCCTGTCGGTCAAGCCATGTAGCTGCCCGACCAGCGCTGGACCATGCCCGCTTCGACCGCAGGAACCTGCATGAAACTCGACAAACTCGCCGCCATCGCCCGTCGCAACGAAACGCTGGCGCGCCCGGTGCTCACGCGTGACAACACGCTGTTCGCCATCCTCGACCGCAAGCGCAACCTGTGGTGGTTCGAAGTGCCGGTCGCGCTGTTGCGCAAGGGACAGCCAGACTGGGTCAACCTGCTGCTGCATGCGCCCGACAGCGACGATCTGCAGCATCTGAAGGTCCCGATCAGTTTCCTTCGCGCTCACCAGGAACAGATGGAAATACGCCACCCTGGCAAGCGCCGCTCGACCATCAGCCTGGCGCTGAGCGCCGATCGCGATTCGCTGCTGCGTGACACGCGCCCAGGCGGCGAGCAGCTCGATTTCAGGCCGTTCCTGCAGGCCTGATCAGACCTGCTCGATGCGATCGTCATGGATGACGATCAGGCCCTGCTTGAACAAGCCCCCGATCGCCTTCTTGAAATTGCCCTTGCTGACGCCGAACAGGCGGCTGATCAGCTCCGGCGCGCTCTTGTCGGACACTTCCAGCGTGCCGCCCGCCTCTTCCAGGCGTTTGATGATCTGCGCCTGCAAATCGTCGGACAGCGCCTGGCCGACCGGCTGCAGGCTCAGGGCAATCTTGCCGTCGCTGCGCACCTGCTTGATGAAACCCTTCTCGCGCATGCCCGGACGCAGGAACTTGAAGACCTCGTTCTTGTGGATCAGGCCCCAGTGGCGATCCTCGATGATCGCCTTGAACCCCATGGGCGTCTGGCCCACCACCAGAAGCCCCACGGCCTGGCCCGCCGCATAGCTGGCCGGCGTGCGATCGAGGTAGCGATCCAGGCGGGCAGTGGCGGTGATGCGCCGGGTGCGCTTGTCGAGATAGACGTGGACGACGCAATAGTCGCCAATCTTCAGCGGGCGCTGCTCTTCGGAATACGGCATCAACAGGTCCTTGGTCAGCCCCCAGTCGAGGAAGATGCCGGCGTTGTTGATGTCCTTGACCTTGAGGCTGGCGAAGCCGCCGACCTGCACCTTGGGCTTCTCGGTGGTCGCGATCAGCTGGTCCTCGCTGTCGAGGTAGATGAACACGTTCAGCCAGTCGTCGACCTCGCTGGGCACGTCCTTGGGAATATAGCGCCGGGGCAGCAGGATCTCGCCGTCGGCACCACCGTCGAGGTACAGGCCAAAGTCGGTGTGTTTAACGATTTGCAAACTGTTGTAACGCCCAAGCAAAGCCATAACCGATAAATCCTCGAGACAAGGCGCCTATTCTACACCGAACCTGAGCAGACGCCTGCAACTGGCAGGAACCGCCTGTTCCCCACTGCGTCTACAACCTGGCACGCCCAAGCAAGGAATCGCTCATGCCTGTCCGCCTGAACAACGCCCTGCGCACGCTCCTGGCCCTCTGCGCCGTGGCCCTGTCGCTGGCCTCTTGCAGCCGTATCGACCTGGCCTACCGCAATCTCGACGTGCTGGTCCCGTGGTCACTCGGCGACTACCTGGACATGAACCGCCAACAAAAGAACTGGCTCGACCAGCGCCTGAAACAGCACCTGGCCTGGCACTGCCAGACCGAGCTGCCTGGCTACCTGGACTGGCTCGACCAGATCCGGGCAATGGTCGCACGCAACGAAGTGACCGATCCGCTCCTGCGGCAACGCACCCGCGAGGCCCGGGAAGCCATCGACCGGGTCGCCGAAGCCATCACGCCTTCGGCGATCGAGCTGCTGGCCGGCATGGACGAGCGGCAGGTCGGCGAGATGCGCAAGGCCTTCGCCAAGGACATCCGCGAGCGCCAGGCCGAGTATGTGGACGTGCCGCTGGCCAGGCAGATCGACGAACGCGCCAAGCGCATGGAGAAGCGCATCCAGCCATGGCTTGGCGAGCTCAGCCAGGCCCAGCGACTGCGCATCGAGCGCTGGTCGCAAGCGCTGGGCGAGCAGAATCGCGCCTGGATCGCCAACCGCGCCCATTGGCAGGCGCAGCTGCTGGCAGCCATGGAGCAGCGCCAGACGCCCGCCTTCGAACCACGCCTGACGCAGCTGCTGCGACACAAGGAAAGCGTCTGGACCGAACAGTATCGCCTGGCCTTCGAGAACACCGAACGGCAGGCTCGCAGCCTGCTGGTGGACCTGATGCAGCAAAGCACGCCGGCGCAGCGCCAGCACTTGCAGGAACGCCTGGGCAAGGTGCGCGGGGACTTCAGTGAAATGAAGTGTCTGGGGAGGGGATAAGGCTGCAAGCCGCAAGCAAGAGCAAGAGCAAGAGCAGAGCGCGGTGCCGATCCGTCTGTGGCTTGGCGCCTGGGGCTTGCAGCTTGCAGCTCCACGCTTCAAGCTCCCCTGCCCTGCATTCCCGGAGCGCCAAGTGAGCCCCATTGCCCTGACCCGCCTGCTGACCCTCGCCGCCATATGGGGTGCCAGCTTTCTGTTCATGCGTATCATCGCTCCCGAACTTGGCAGCGTGCCTACGGCCTTCTTGCGGGTGGCGATCGCCTGTCTCGGCCTGCTGGCGATCTTCGTGGCCGCGCGGCTGCCGCTGGACTTCCAGGGCAAGCTTGGCGCCTGCATCGTCCTGGGCATGATCAACTCGGGGATTCCGGCAACGCTCTATGCCGTCGCGGCCCAGGTCCTGCCCGCCGGCTATTCGGCGATCTTCAATGCCACCACGCCGCTGATGGGTGTGCTGATCGGCGTGCTGTTCTTCAACGAGGCGATGACGCTGGCCAAGCTAGGCGGGATCTTTCTCGGACTGCTGGGTGTCGGGATCCTCAGCGGCGCGGGGCCGGTCGCGCTGGACCTGGCCTTGCTCAAAGGTGCCCTGGCCTGTCTGGGCGCGACCACCTGCTATGGCTTCGCCGGATACCTGGCACGGCGCTGGGTCGCAGGCCTGGACAGTCGCCTTTCGGCGTTGGGCAGCATGATCGGCGCCACGATTCTACTGACGCCCTTGTTCGCCTGGGACTGGCTGTCCCGGCCGCCTGCCGACTGGGGCGGCGGGCAGGTCTGGCTGTCCTTGCTGGGCCTGGGACTGGTATGCACAGCCTTTGCCTATATCTTGTATTTCCGGCTGCTGGCCGAGACTGGCCCGGTCAAGGCCAGCACCGTGACGTTCCTGATCCCGGTATTCGGCGTGCTGTGGGGCGCCTGGCTGCTGAATGAGCCGTTGTCGATGGCGCACCTGTATGGCGGCCTGCTGATCGGTGCGGCGCTATGGCTGGTGCTCAAGCCACAGCGCACCGGTTGAAACCTGCCGTCGCGCTCGCTGCCTGGGTCTGACGAGGGCTTCTGGCAGACGCGCGGCTCAGAACAGCCAGCGGTACAGTGCGTAGACCACCAGCACGGCCAGCACCGGCCGGAGCACGCGGTAGGCCTTGGGATTGGCACGCTTGAAAGTCTTGACCCGGCTGCTGACGACGTTACTGAAGCGCTTGCTCCAGGCATAGGCCTGGTTGATCCCGCCGACGCGCTCGTCATCGGTGTTCTGTGGAGCGGTCGCTCGCCCGAGGAAGGCACTGACCTGGCGGTTGATACGGGTCATCAGCGGGCTGCTGAGCGGCCGTTCGACGTCGCAGAACAGGATCACCCGGGTGATGTCGGTTTCGTTCTTGACCCAGTGCACGAAGGTCTCGTCGAACATCACGTCCTCGCCATCTCGCCAGGCGTAGGGCTGCCCGTCGACATAGATCCGGCAGTTGTCCGAGTTCGGCGTGGAAAGCCCCAGGTGATAGCGCAGGGAGCCGGCGAACGGATCGCGGTGCGGGTTCAGGTGACTGCCGCCTGGCAGCAGCGCGAACATCGCGCCCTTGACGTTGGGGATGCTGCTGACCAGTTCGACGGTCCTGGGGCACAACGCCTCGGCCGAAGGCAGCGGCTTGTCGTACCACTTGAGATAGAAGCGCTTCCAGCCCTTCTTGAAGAACGAGCCGAAGCCGGCGTCGTTGTCCTTTTCGGCGGCGCGGATGTAGCCCTCGTCGAACAGGCGCATGGCCTCCTCGCGAATCTCCTGCCAGTTGTCCTTGAGCACGTCCAGCTCGGGGAAGCGGCTGCGATCGAGATAGGGCTTGGACGGTACGCCCGAGAACAGGTACATGAGGCTGTTGTAGGGGGCGAACAGCGCCGAGTGGTTGACGAACTGGCGCAGCACCGGCAAGCGCGCCTTGCCGCGCAGGTGCACGAACAGGACGCTGCCGACGAACACCAGCAGGATGGCCGCCTTGGCGAGGAAGGAAAAGGTCATGCAACACTCCTTGGAGAGCAGAACAGGCGATCGCTGCCTGCTTACGGATCAGCCACTGATGATAAACCTATCCGGCGCCGGTAAAAACAGCCACTGCCGGAGAGTGTCGCCCAGTGTGCAGCAGCAGCGCATGACGGACGTTGCGCCAGGGCAACTTCCCATAGGGCCGTGAGCTGCCTCATGGGTTGGGTGTGTGCAGTGCTGGTTCCAGCTGGAACCGCTCGGCAAGATGGCGAACGCCTCGTCCGCGTTCGAGAAAGGCCTGGATCACTGACTGCTTGAGCGGTATTGAGTACTTGCTCATGGGAAAACCCGGATGCTGGATGGGTATCCAACATCCGGGGCGCAGCTCACCGTGCTTCGAGCACCAGCAACGGGTGTCGGCCCTGCCATGGGTGGCGGCCCACGCTCACTGCTGGTTCTCCTGTTCGGTGAACAGGTCGCTGAAGAGCATGCTCGACAGGTAGCGCTCGCCCGAGTCGGGCAGGATCACCACGATGGTCTTGCCTTGCATTTCCGGTTTCTCCGCCAGGCGTGCCGCGGCAGCCATGGCTGCGCCGCAGGAAATGCCGCAGAGGATGCCTTCTTCCTGCATCAGGCGCAGGGCCATGGCCTTGGACTCTTCGTCGGTCACCGTCTCGACCTGGTCGACCAGCGCAAGATCCAGGTTCTTCGGCACGAAACCGGCGCCGATGCCCTGGATCTTGTGCGGGCTGGGGGTCAGCTCCTGACCAGCCAGGGTCTGGCTGATCAGCGGCGAACTGACCGGCTCGACCGCCACCGAGAGAATCGGCTTGCCCTGAGTCTGCTTGATGTAGCGCGAAACACCGGTGAGGGTGCCACCCGTGCCCACGCCAGCGACCAATACGTCGATCGCCCCATCGGTGTCGTTCCAGATCTCCGGACCGGTGGTCTTTTCATGAATGGCGGGGTTGGCCGGGTTTTCGAACTGCGCCGGCATGAAGTACCGCGCCGGGTCGCTGGCAACGATTTCGCCGGCCTTCTCGATGGCGCCCTTCATGCCCTTGGCCGGCTCGGTCAGCACCAGCTCGGCGCCGAGCGCCTTGAGCACCTTGCGCCGTTCCAGGCTCATGGAAGCCGGCATGGTCAGGACCAGCTTGTAGCCACGCGCCGCGGCGACGAACGCCAGGCCGATGCCGGTGTTGCCGGAGGTCGGCTCGACGATGGTCATGCCCGGCTTGAGCCTGCCACTGCCTTCAGCGTCCCAGACCATGTTGGCGCCGATCCGGCACTTGACCGAGTAGCCTGGGTTGCGACCCTCGATCTTGGCCAGGATGGTCACACCCCGTGGGGCGATGCGGTTGATCTGCACCAGCGGCGTGTTGCCGATGGAATGGGCGTTGTCGGTGTAGATACGGCTCATGGCAGGTCCTTGTAACCGTGCAGTGAAAACCACAGGGTAAGCCTGCGTGCCTGGGGCGTAAAGCCCGTTCGAACTCGCATGCACTGGTGACGGTCAACCGCACATCTGCCCTTGGAGAGCATTCGATGAAAGGTCGATATCGCTGGCCGCTCGTCGGCCTGGTCGGCGTACTGCTGCTATTGCTGGTCTTGCACCTGACGCTGCCCTACCTCGTGCGCAACTACCTCAACGACAAGCTGGCCGACATGGGTGAGTACAAGGGCCAGGTGACCGACGTGGACCTGGCCTGGTGGCGCGGCGCTTACCAGATCAAGGGCCTGCAGATCGTCAAGACCACTGGCAAGGTCCCCGTGCCGCTGCTGGACGCTCCGCTGATCGACCTGTCGGTGAGCTGGCAGGCGTTGTGGCATGACCGCGCAGTGGTCGCCGAAGTGACCTTCGAACGCCCCGAGCTGAATTTCGTCGATGGTGGCAGCAAGCAGCAGTCCCAGACCGGTCAAGGCACCGACTGGCGCCAGCAACTGGAAAAGCTGCTGCCGATCACCCTCAACGAAGTCCGTATCGACAACGGTACCCTGACCTTCCGCAACTTCCATTCCAAGCCTCAGGTCAACCTCAAGGCGACCCAGCTCGACGCCAGCATCCGCAACCTGACCAACGTGCGTGACGAGCAAGGCCGGCGCGATGCCAGCTTCGAGGCGAACGCGCGACTGCTCGGCGACGCCAAGGTCGAAAGCAGCGCGACCTTCGACCCGTTCAGCGACTTCGACGACTTCCAGTTCCGTCTGCGCGCCACCGATATCCAGCTGCGTCGGCTCAACGACTTCGCCAGCGCCTATGGCAAGTTCGATTTCAATGCCGGCCACGGCGACGTGGTGATCGAAGCCCAGGCCGAGAACGGCAGGCTCAATGGCTATATCAAGCCGCTGCTGCGCGATGTCGACGTGTTCAACTGGCAACAGGACGTGGAGGAAAAGGACAAAGGCTTCTTCCGTTCGATCTGGGAAGCGGTGGTCGGCGCTGGCCAGACAGTCCTGAAGAACCAACCCAAGAACCAGTTCGCCACGCGGGTCGAACTCAACGGCAACGTGCACCAGCAAGACATCAGCGCCTTCGAGGCCTTCTTGCAGATCTTGCGCAACGGCTTCGTGCAGGCTTTCAACGCGCGCTATGAGCAGCCCAAGCCCGACCCCGAATAGCAGTCGCGTTCCCAGCGCCGATGGGCCGCGTTATAGTCCGACGATAGACAGCGGCGTCCGGCCGCCCCGATGCGGACAGCCGGTGCATCGGCGCCGCGCACAGACCATTCAAAGGAACGGCCCATGAAATTCGAAGGCACTGGCGAGTATGTCGCCACCGACGACCTGAAGCTGGCAGTCAATGCGGCGATCACCCTCGAGCGGCCTTTACTGGTGAAAGGCGAACCGGGTACCGGCAAGACCATGCTGGCCGAGCAGCTGGCGGCAGCCTTCGGGGCGCGGTTGATCACCTGGCATGTCAAGTCCACCACCAAGGCCCACCAGGGGCTGTACGAATACGATGCGGTGAGCCGCCTGCGCGACTCGCAACTGGGCGTGGACAAGGTGCATGACGTACGCAACTACCTGAAGAAGGGCAAGCTGTGGGAGGCCTTCGAGGCCGAGGAGCGGGTGATCCTGCTGATCGACGAGATCGACAAGGCCGATATCGAGTTTCCCAACGATCTGTTGCAGGAGCTCGACAAGATGGAGTTCTATGTCTACGAGACCAACGAGACCATCAAGGCCAGGCATCGACCGATCATCATCATCACGTCGAACAACGAGAAGGAACTGCCAGATGCCTTCCTGCGGCGCTGTTTCTTTCACTACATCGCCTTCCCCGACCGGGACACCTTGCAGAAGATCGTCGACGTGCACTTTCCCGGTATCAAGCAGAGCCTGGTCAGCGAAGCGCTCGAGGTATTCTTCGACGTGCGCAAGGTGCCGGGCCTGAAGAAGAAGCCCTCGACCTCGGAACTGGTCGACTGGCTCAAGCTGCTGATGGCCGACGATATCGGCGAAGCGGTGCTGCGCGAACGCGATCCGACCAAGGCCATCCCGCCCTTGGCAGGCGCGCTGGTGAAGAACGAGCAGGATGTCCAGTTGCTCGAGCGCCTGGCTTTCATGAGCCGGCGCGGCAACCGCTGACGGAGCCGTGCCATGCTGCTGAACCTGTTCAACGAGCTGCGCGCGGCCAAGGTGCCGGTGTCACTGCGCGAACTGCTCGACCTGCTCGCAGCCCTGCAAAAGCAGGTGGTGTTCGCCGACATGGACGAGTTCTATTACCTGGCGCGCGCCATCCTGGTGAAGGATGAGCGACATTTCGACAAGTTCGACCGAGCCTTTTGCGCCTACTTCGATGGGCTGCAGCACCTCGACCGGCACCTGGAGGCCCTGATTCCCGAACAGTGGCTGCGCAAGGAATTCGAGCGCTCGCTAAGCGAAGAGGAACGGGCAACGATTCAGTCGCTGGGCGGGCTGGACAAGCTGATCGAAGCCTTCAGGCAGCGCCTCGCGGAACAGAAGGGCCGGCATGCCGGTGGCAACAAGTGGATCGGCACCGGCGGCACCAGCCCGTTCGGCGCGGGCGGCTACAACCCCGAGGGCATTCGGGTCGGTGACGCCGGTACGCGCCAGGGCAAGGCGGTCAAGGTGTGGGAGGCGCGGGAATATCGCAACCTGGACGATCAGGTCGAACTGGGGACCCGCAACATCAAGCTGGCCTTGCGCCGCCTGCGCAAGTTCGCTCGCGACGGCGCTGCCGAAGAGCTCGACATCGACGGCACCATCGAGCACACCGCCCGGGATGCTGGGCTGCTGAACATCCAGATGCGTGCGCAACGACGCAACAGCGTCAAGTTGCTCCTGCTGTTCGATATCGGCGGCTCCATGGACGCCCATGTCCGTGTCTGCGAGGAACTGTTCTCGGCCTGCAAGACCGAGTTCAAGCACCTGGAGTACTACTATTTCCACAACTTCGTGTACGAGACGGTGTGGAAGAACAACCTGCGGCGCAATGCCGAGCGCTTCGCCACGTTCGACCTGCTGCACAAGTACGGCGACGACTACAAGGTGGTCTTCGTCGGCGACGCCTCGATGGCGCCCTACGAAATCACCCAGCCCGGCGGCAGCGTCGAGCACTGGAACGAAGAAGCCGGGTACGTCTGGATGCAGCGCTTCACCGAGAAGTTCAGGAAGCTGGTGTGGATCAACCCCTACCCCCGGCAGACCTGGGACTACAGCGCATCGACCGGCCTGGTACGCGAGCTGGTCCAGCAGCGCATGTACCCGCTGACCTTGCAAGGGCTGGAGGACGGGATGCGGGAGCTGGGCAAATGAACCAGGCTCGATGGCACGTCATGGGCCGGCTGCTGAGCGGCCCGCCAGCGCCTTCGCCGACGACCATGGCCAGGCCGGTCTACCCGGCAGCCGCCAGCGCCTGACCCAGATCCTCGATCAGGTCCCGGTCATCCTCGACACCGATCGACAGCCGCAGCAGGTTCTCGGTGATGCCCATCTGCTGCTTCTGCTCGGGCCGCAGCGAATTGTGCGACATGCTCCAGGCATGATTGACCATGCTCTCGACCCCGCCCAGCGAATCGGCCAGGGCAAAGATCTGCAGCCGCTCCACTAGACGCTCAACCGCCGCCCGGCCGCCCTTGACCCGCATCGCCACCACTGCGCCGCCGCTGCGCATCTGGCGCTGACTCAGGGCGTGTTGCGGATGGCTCTCCAGCCCTGGGTAGAACACCTGCTCGACGTTGCGGTGGTTTTCCAGGAACCTGGCGACCTGCAAGGCATTGGCGCATTGACGCTCCATGCGCACATCCAGGGTCTTGAGACCGCGCAGGGCCAGGTAGCAATCGAACGGGCCCTGGATCGCACCGACCGCCATGCTGATCTTGCGCAGCCGAGCCAACAGGCGTTCGTCGGCTGCCACTACCACGCCGCCAATGAGATCGGAATGGCCACCGATGTACTTGCTTGCCGAGTGCATCACCAGGTCGACACCCAGGCGGATCGGTCGCTGGTTCCAGGGCGAGCAGAACGTGTTGTCGATGCAGGTCAGCACGCCGCGGGCACGGGCCAGGTCGCACAGCGCCTTGATGTCCACCAGTTGCAACAACGGGTTGGTCGGCGACTCGATCCAGATCAGCCGAGTGTCGGAGCGAATCGCATCGCTCACCGCCTGCAGGTCGTTGAGATCGACATGACTGGTGGTCAGTCCGCAGGTATGCGCGCGGTAGTCTTCCAGCAGACGAAAGGTACCACCATAGACGCCCCGCATGACCACCACATGGGAGTCCTTGGGCAGCAGCTCGAGCACCGTGGCGGTGGCGCTGACCCCGGACGCGCAGGCCACGGCGCCGACGCCTTCCTCCAACGCCGCGACGCAGGTCTCGTAGGCATGCCGGGTAGGGTTGGCCACGCGGCTGTAGGCATAGGCCGGGTGGTCGTCCAGGCCATGCTTGACGAAGGAGCTGGCGGTGACGATGGCCGGAAACAGGGCATTGTCAGCGACGAGGTTCTGCTCGCCGGCATGGATGGTGCGGGTAGCGAAGTGGCGCGGCTTGTCGGACATGGTCTGGCCTGTGGCGAATGGAACCTGAAAGAACACTATGGCACATCCCGCCCCGCCAGGCCGCTTGGCAGGCCATACCCCTATGCGCGGCGCCTCGGCTTGGTTAGGCTGCACGTCATAGCCTTGCCTGGATAGCGCTCAGCGACATGGACAGCTTCGACCAGCACATCCTCACCCTGCTCCAACGCGATGCCTCGATTTCGCTCAAGGACCTGGCCGAAGCGGTCAACCTGTCGACCACACCCTGCTGGAAACGGGTCAAGCGGCTCGAGGAAGAAGGCTACATTCGCGCCCGCGTCGCCCTGCTCGACCCGCAGCGCCTGGGCCTGGGCCTGACGGTCTTCGTCCAGCTCAAGACCCAGCGCCACGACACCGCCTGGCTGGCCGGTTTCGCCGAGACCGTGAGCGGTTTCGAGGAAGTCATGGAGTGCTACCGAATGGCGGGTGACTGGGACTACCTGCTGCGCGTGGTGGTATCGGACATGCCGGCCTACGATCGCTTCTACAAGAAATTGATCACCAGCACCGATGGCTTGTCCAACATCACATCCACGTTCGCCATGGAGCAGATGAAATTCACCACGGCGTTCCCGGTGCGACGTTGAGCCAGCGATCTTGGCGTACCGATAGAGCAGGCTGATCGTGCGGTCGGAAAAACCAATTTGACGCAGCCTTGGCCAGGTTATAGGTTGACTTGACACGCGGCGTGCATGACGCCCCCAGCATTCAGGCATATCTGTGGAAGAACGTGACCAGTCCTTGATCGACGGCTACAACCGGAAAATCGACTACTTGCGCATGTCGGTCACCGACCGCTGTGATTTCCGCTGTGTCTACTGCATGGCCGAGGACATGCAGTTCCTGCCGCGCCAACGCATCCTCACGCTCGAAGAGCTGTATCAGGTCGCCGAGCGCTTCGTGGCCCTCGGCACGCGCAAGATTCGCCTGACCGGCGGCGAGCCGCTGGTACGCCAGGGCATCGTCGAGCTGTGCGCGCGCATCGCGACCCTGCCCGGGCTGCGAGAATTGTGCCTGACCAGCAATGGCTCGCAACTGGGCCGGCTGGCCCAGCCGCTGTTCGACGCCGGTGTTGCGCGCCTGAACATCAGTCTCGACAGCCTGGATCCGGAGCGCTTTCGCGCGCTCACCCGCACCGGCGACCTGCGACAGGTCATCGCCGGCATCGATGCCGCGCGCCGCGCGGGGTTCCGTCGGACCAAGCTCAACTGCGTGGTGCTCAAGGGCCGCAACGACGACGAGATCGTCGACCTGGTGCGCTTCGCCATCGACCGGGAACTGGACATTTCCTTCATCGAGGAAATGCCGCTGGGCGTAATCAGCGAACACGAACGTGGCGAGTCCTACTGCTCCAGCGATGAGGTACGCGCGCGCCTGGCCGAGCATTTCACCCTGGTCGAGTCGGCCGAGTCGTCCCTGGGGCCGGCACGCTATTGGCGCCTGGCCGAGGCACCGCGAACCAGGGTCGGCTTCATCTCGCCCCACAGCCACAACTTCTGCGCGACCTGCAACCGGGTGCGCCTGACGGTTGAAGGTCGCCTGCTGCTGTGCCTGGGCAACGAGCACTCGCTGGACCTCAAGCAGGTGCTGCGGGCCCATCCGGGCGATCCGGCGCGCCTCGAACAGGCCATCCGCACAGCCGTGCAGCTCAAGCCTTACCGCCATCACTTCGAAGTCGGCGGCGAAGTGCAGATCCTGCGTTTCATGAACATGACCGGTGGCTGATCGCGACCACATCGGGTAATCCATGATCGTTCCCCCGCGTCCCGACCTGCTGCGCGTGCTGTTCACCCTCAAGGGCTCGATCGTCAAGCGCATCGCCGGGCGCTGCCTGCTGGTGACCGTGCTGGCCGCACTGATCGTGATGGTCGAGCGACACTATCCGGCCCTGTTCTATCCGGTCAGCGCCACACCGTTCACCTTGCTCGGCCTGTCGCTGTCGATATTCATGAGCTTTCGCAACAACGCCTGCTATGACCGCTGGTGGGAAGGGCGCAAGGCCTGGGGCCGCCTGCTGATCGAGACCCGCTCGTTCGTTCGGCAAAGCGTGGTGGTGGCCGACGCCCGGCTGCGCGCCGAGCTGCTGTACAGCCTGTGCGGCTTCGCCCATGCCCTCAACGCGCGACTGCGCAACGAAGACGCCGCCAGCGCCGCCGCCCCCTGGCTGCAAGAGCCCGGCCGGATCAGCGCGCACAATGTCTGCAACGGCATCCTGCAAGAGGTCGGCAGCCACTGTTCGCGGCTGGCCGAACAGGGCCACATCGGTGAATGGCGCTACACCCTGCTCGAGCAGCGCCTGACCGGCCTGGCGGAAGTCCAGGCCACCTGCGAGCGGATCAAGCAAACGCCCCTGCCCTTCCCCTATACCCTGCTGCTGCACCGGACCATCTACATTTTCTGTCTGTTGCTGCCCTTCGCCCTGGCCGAGCCGCTCGGCTGGCTGGCGCCGCTGTTCACCACCTTGGTCAGCTATACCTTCTTCGGCCTGGATGCCATCGGCAACGAGCTGGAAGACCCGTTCGGGCGCGACGAGAACGACCTGCCGACCGATGCTCTGGTACGGACCATCGAGCGCGACATCCTGGCCGCGCTGGGGCACGAACCGCTGCCTGAAGCCCTGGCGCCGGTCGGTCACGTGCTGACCTGAGCCAGGCCATAAAGATTGGCCAGGCGCCACGGAGTTGGTTATGGTCGACGGACCCCCTCCGCTCCAGGCCGTACCATGGACATCAAGCAGCTGAAGTTCCTCATCGCCCTCGACCAGACCCGGCACTTCGGCCAGGCGGCCACCTTGTGCCATGTCACCCAGCCGACCTTGTCCATGCGCCTGCGCAACCTGGAGGACGAACTGGACCTGATGCTGGTCAAGCGTGGCCAGCGCTTCGAAGGCTTCACCGAGGCCGGTGAACGGGTCCTGGCCTGGGCCCGCACGCTGCTGGCCGCCCACGATGGCCTGCAGGCCGAGGCGGCCAGTTGCCGCGGCCAGGTGGTCGGCAGCCTGCGCCTGGGTAGCGTGCCGCTGTCGAGCTTCGATCCGATGACCCTGCTGTTGCCCCTGCGCGAACGTTACCCGGAGCTGCGCTACGAGCTTTCCTCGCTCAGCTCCGAGCAAGTCATCGATGGCCTGAGTCGCAACCAGCTGGACCTGGGCATCTGCTACTTGGACCAGGTCGATACCAGCTTCTTCGACGTGATCGAGCTCGGCACCACCACCATGGGCCTGCTGCACGATACGCGGCACTTTCGTTTCGACCAGGATCAACTGCGTTGGGAAGACCTCGGCGCCCTGCCGCTGGGCCTGTTGAGCAAAGGCATGCACTACCGCCAGTCGCTCGACCTGAGCTTTCGCAGCCGCGGGCTGGAGCCGCTGGCGCTACTGGAAAGCGACTCGACCTTCCAGCTCATCCAGGCCATCGGTGCCGGCCTCTGCTGTGCGGTCATGCCGCTTCACTGCGGCCTGGAAGCCCTGAACCAGCACTTGCGGATCATCCCGGTAGCCGAAGCGAGCATCCACAGTCCGGTCGGCCTGCTGTTACGGCGCAGCGCGCCAAGATCGGCCATCGCCGAGCAATGCTTCGCCAGGGCCGGCGAACTGTTCCCGGCCAAGCCAGGCCAAGCCCGATCGAACTGATCGACCGGCGAAAAAAAACCCGCACCGGGCGGGTCGAATTGCAAGGGAGGGATACCTCGTACCGATTGACCTGGCAAGCCCCAAGGGACTCCCCGAAGCCGACGAGCGGCAGGTTTTGAACTGCAAGCTGCAAGAGCGACGCTTCCAAGCCTCCACGTTCCGCTGCGGCTTGCAGCTTGCAACTTGCGGCTTCTACACCCGTCGCCCATCAGGGCTTGAGATCAGGGTCCGAGTCGCCATGTTTCTGGCCCAGTGGATCGATGTCCTTCGGCTGGTCCGGATGACGCTGCTTGTCGATCTGCGGCGGTGGCGCCAGTTGCAGGATCTCGCTGGTGTAGGCCCACTCCTGGGCTACCTGTTCGGGATGATCGTTGAGGCGGGTGCCGTAGCTCGGCACGATCTGGCGAATCTTGTCCTGCCAGGCCGGCGACGCGACCTTGTCCTTGAACACCTTATGCAATAGATCGAGCATGATCGGCGCCGCCGTCGAGGCGCCTGGGGAGGCGCCTAGCAGGCCGGCGATGCTGCCGTCACTGGCGGCGACCACCTCAGTGCCGAGCTTGAGCACGCCGCCCTTGTCCGGATCACGCTTGATGATCTGCACCCGTTGCCCGGCCTGCCACAGGCGCCAGTCTTCCTGCCTGGCATTGGGGAAATAACTCTGCAAGGCAGCGAAGCGGTCGTCGTCGGACTGCATCAACTGGCCGGCCAGGTACTGGACCAGGTCGAACTCATGCAAGCCGACCTTCATCATCGGCCAGACGTTGTGCGTGGTCATGCTGGCGAACAGGTCCAGGTAGGAGCCTTCCTTGAGGAACTTGGTGGAGAACGTCGCGAACGGTCCGAACAGGATCACCCGCTTGCCGTCGAGCACTCGAGTGTCGAGATGGGGCACTGACATGGGCGGCGAGCCGGTCGAGGCGATGCCATAGGCCTTGGCCATGTGTCGCTCGGCGATTTGCGGATTCTCGGTGACCAGGAACGAACCGCCAACCGGGAAGCCCGCATAGTCCTTGGCTTGCTCGATGCCCGACTTCTGCAGCAGCGGCAATGCCGCACCACCGGCGCCCACGAAGACGAACCGTGCATCGGTGGCCGCTTCGTGGCCATCCTCGAGGTTCTTGTACTCGACATGCCAGGAACCGTCCTCGTTGCGTGTGATGTCGCTGACTTCGGTGGACAGCTTCAACGAGAAGTTCTTGTTGCCCTGCAGGTGCCTGGCGAACTGGCGGGTGATCTCGCCGAAGTTGACATCGGTACCGATGGGCGTCCAGGTGGCGGCGATCTTCTGCCGCGGATCGCGCCCTTCCATCATCAGCGGGACCCATTGGCGAATCTGCTCAGGGTCTTCGGAATACTGCATCGGGCGGAACAAGGGGCTTTTCTGCAGGGCTTCGTAGCGCTTCCTGAGAAATGCGATGTTGTCGTCGCCCCAGACGAAGCTCATGTGCGGTGTCGAATTGATGAACGAACGAGGGTCATGGAGCACGCCGTTCCTGACCTGCCATGCGAGGAACTGCCGGGTGATCTGGAACGACTCGTTGATCTCGACAGCCTTGGAAATGTCGATCTTGCCGTCCTTCTCGGGCGTGTAGTTGAGCTCGGCGAGCGCCGAGTGGCCAGTACCGGCATTGTTCCAGCCGTTGGAGCTTTCCTCGGCCACCTGGTCCAGTCGCTCGATCATCTCCATGCTCCAGCCAGGCTCCAGTTCGTTGAGCCAGATGGCCAGGGTCGTGCTCATGATTCCGCCGCCGACCAGCAGCACGTCGACTCGCCTGGTCTCGGCTGCATGGGCGCCAGCCGCGAAGACCAGAAACCCCGTGACCAGGGCCGCCTGCACATGCTTCATTGTGTTCATCTCGTTGCCCTCGAAGTCGTGGACTCCTTCCAGTCGCGATGTGTGGTTAGGTTTCGATCACCCGTGGTTCGGTAGCGTGCAGCCGACACGACCAATGGCCGGTCGCAGGCAGCGCAATGAAGGTACCTGGCCGGCAGTACCGCCAGTTGCTGCCGCTGACGCCCCCATCAGCCGTTCAGGGTCTTTTCGGAGCCACTCATCGGCCTCATGGATGCGCTGGCTGAACGAACCTTTCCCGCCCAGTCTCGGAAATTTAACAGCTACGCCGTGGGCTCCATGGTCTTGGCGCTTCCCGGTGAGTCCATTTTCCGAGCAGGTGATCCAAATGTGCGAATGCATCGTTCAATCGGCGGATGCCAGCGCCGCGCTGGCCTTCTTCGCTGCGCCCTTGCTGGATGCTCGTCACCAGGCAGACGCAGCGGCAGACTTGCTGCCCGGCCCGGCCAGGACGCGCGAGCATCTGGTCAAGCCGAAAATGCGTGTGCGGGCGGTGCTGCTGCGCAACGGTCAGCCCACCTGCGTGGACGTGCGCTGGGGCTGGACACCTGACTGGTCGATGGGTGGCCTGCCATTGACCCACCTGTCCCTCGAACAGGTCCTGCGCTCTCGGCAGTATGCCCGGCTACGCGACCAGGGCCGGGCACTGATCCCGGTCGAAGGTTGGTACGAAGCCTCCAGTGCCATGTTGGCCGGCACTCGTCCACGCCTGGCCTACATCACGGCCCGCCACGCCGGCCCACTGTTCCTTGCGGCTCTGGCCCAGGTTGGCAGCGAGCCCAATGGCTGCGACGGGCTGGCCTTGATGACCTGCGCCGACGAGGCCGGGCAGCAACGTCTGCTGATACTCGAGGGCGAGCCTGCCAAGGCCTGGCTGGCAGCGGACCTGGACTGGTGCCAGGCCCGGCAGCAGCTATTGCCCCACGCCTTGGGTAACGATCGCCTTGAGCAACTGTTTTCGGCCAAGCGCGGGTTCACGCCGCTGGCCCGTTGAACCTGACACGCAAGCGATATGGAAGGAGAACCATGCCTGACCAACAGCCTTTGCTCGACAGACTGCTCCAGGCCTACGGCCCGGGAGGACAGGAAGACGAAGTGCGCAAGCTGTGCATCGAGGCTCTGCGCGCCCATTGCGACGAGGTGAGCGTCGACCGCGCTGGCAATGTGCTGGGCGTGATCCGCGCCGGCAGGCCTGCCGACCCGGACGACAGCATCCGCGTGATGGCTCACATGGATGAAATTGCCATGATCGTCAAGCGCGTCATGCCGGACGGCACCCTGCAGATCGTGGCGCTCGGTGGCGCACAGCCAATCTGCTTCGGTGTCTGTCCCGTAGAAATCCTTGGCGACCTTGGGTCCTTCGAAGGCGTCCTGTCCTATGGCTCCATGCACGCTTCGCAAGCCTCCCGCACCGGACGCGATGTGCTGGCGGGCGATGTGCATTGGGATGACGTGCACGTGGTGACCCGACGCAGCGCGCAGGAACTGCTCGAGATGGGCGTGCGGCCGGGAACCCGCGTGGTGTTCGCGCGCCGCTGGAGGGCACCGCTGCGTATCAACGATGCCGTTGCCGCGCACTTTCTCGACGACCGCGCGCCCCTCGTGGCGGCGATCGAGGCCGCCGAGCGGGTCCGGGCCAAGCGTGCCGAACTGCCTCAGGATGTCTGGTTCGTCTTCACCACGCTCGAGGAAGAGTCCAATGCCGGTGCGATGTTCGCCGCCTCGCGCCTGCCAGGCGATACCACCATCGCCCTGGAGGTGGGGCCAGTCCTCGAGGAATACGAGACCCGGCTGGTGGCCGATCCGATCGTCAATACCGGGGACCAGAAAGGCTACTACACCCCTTCGGTGGTAATGGCACTGATGAAGGCGGCACGACGCGCCGGATACGATCCGCAGGCCGCCCTGCTGGTGGACTTCGCCTCCGATGCCAATGCGGTAATGAGCAGCGGCATCGCGGCCAAGGCCGGCTGCCTGGCCATTCCCACCGAGAACACCCATGGCCTGGAAGTCATCCTGGAAGAAGGCATCAGCGCTTGCGCCGCCACCTTGGCCGCCTTCCTGCTCGATCCACGGGCCTGATCGGTTACCTGGCGGCAAGCCCCTGGCCCGTTCATCGCAAACGCTGAACGGTCGGGGCCGGCCAGATCTCTCAATCACACCACCCAACCGAAGGAGTCAACGAGATGGCCTCAACCAAACCACAGGAACACCTGCTGGACTGGCTGCGTGATGCTCATGCGATGGAACAGCAAGCCGAAACCATGCTCAAGGGACAGGCGGAGCGGCTGGAACACTATCCGACTCTCAAGGCGAGGATCGAGCAGCATATCCGGGAGACTCAAGGGCAACAGGAAACGCTCGAGAACTGCATCAAGCGACTCGGCGGCAGCACTTCGACCCTCAAGGACCTGGCTGGCAAGCTCATGGCGTTCGGGCAGGCCGTCGGTGGCGCCACCATGAGCGACGAAGTGGTCAAGGGCGCAATGTCGGGGTACATTTTCGAAAACATGGAGATCGCTTCGTACACCGTCCTGATCGAAGCGGCCGACTATGCTGGCGACACGAAAACGGCAGACGCTTGCCGGTCGATCATCAAGGAAGAGATCGCGATGGCCGATTGGCTCAGGGAACACTTGCCGGAAGTGACCCGTGCCTTCCTTGCTCGCTCGGCCGATCCGGATGCCGAAGCCAAGCGTTAAGCGCAAAGCCCAGGCTTGACGCCTGAACTGCACTGGAATCGCTTCCAGTGCGGTTTTGTCTTTACGGCTTGAGAGTCTTGTCGCCGTCCAGGCCCGCCTGGGTGCCTAGTTCGTCCGCCAGCCCACTGCCCAGTTCCGCACCGGTCAATGGCTTGGCCATCGGATCGGACATGGTACGCAGCTTGAACTGCTCCAGCGTCTCGGCCGAGGCGGTGTCCAGTTCCACCGAAGCGTTGCCATCGCCGCCGTCGACGCCCGGTGTCGGGTTCTCGACATACACCCAGTCCTCGCCCTGGTTCCAGGAACCACGCATTTCCTGGCCACTGGACATGTTGAAGTAGGTCTTGCTGAACTCTGGCATGCCCGGCAGCTTGCCTTGCGGGAAGTTGGGCTGAATCGAGTGCAAGGCTTTCTCGAAGGATTGCTGGTGGGCGATTTCCCGGGTCATCAGGAACGTCAGGGCGTCTTTGATGCCTGGATCGTCGGTCAGGTTGATCAGGCGCTCATAGACGATCTTGGCCCGCGCCTCGGCGGCGATGTTGGAGCGCAAGTCCGCGGTGGGTTCGCCGATGGTATCGATGTAGGCAGCCGTCCAAGGCACGCCACCGGAGTTGATCAGTGGCGCACCGGCACCATACAGCAGGCTGGTGATGTGCGAGTCGTTGCCGGCACCGGTCAGCGAACGATACAGCTCGCCTTCCGCCTGCACGCCTTCGGCCAGTTGCCCCTTGGCACCCTTGTTGAGCATCACGATGATCGAGCCGATCACCTCGAGGTGACTGAGCTCTTCGGTGGCGATGTCGAAGAGCATGTCCTTGCGTCCTGGATCGTCTTCGGTCACTGCCTGGGTGAAATAGCGCATGGCTGCGGCCAGTTCGCCTTGCGGCCCGCCGAACTGTTCGAGCATGAGATTGGCCAGGCCAGGATTGGGACCTGCCACTCGAACCGTGTACTGAAGTCGCTTGTTGTGCATGAACATTGGCAAATTCCTCTTCAGGCCACCAGGGCGGAAGCTCCGCCCCGGCTTGCATCATTGGAGATCAGCGGTTGTCGTCGCTGCTCTTGCGGCCACCGCCGTGGCTCTGCTGGCCACCTTTCTTGCCGGCCTCGGATGCCCGTTCGCGATCGTTGGCGAAGTTGCCGCCCGAGGACTGCCCGCCCTTGCGACCGGCTTCGGAAGCCTTTTCCCGGTCGTTGGCGAAGTTGCCCGGATTGTTGCTGGAACTACCGCCTTGATTGCCTCGACTGTTAGCCATGATCTTTCACCTCATGTCAGTTCCTACACAGGAAAGTCTGTGTTCTTTTCTGACGCGCTGGAGAAGTGTTGATGCAGGTTTTTTGCGGGCAGCCTGACGAAACGTCATAAAGGTCAGGCTGCCAAAGTCTTGCGCGCCAACTCATTGAACCGGAACGATCGTAGGCAATTGGCCAGCTTCGAGGCAGGTTCCTTCGGCCCCGTGCCAGGCCTGGCTGGAACCCTGCCCACGGCGCTCAGTCAGTTCCAATAGCCGTTGCTGCCGCGGCGCACCGGTCCTGTTCGCTCATCAGCCCCTGCTAAGGAATCTCCATGCCGTCACGTCGCGATGCTTCTCCTGACACCGGTTTCATCCGGGTACGTGGAGCCCGGGAACACAACCTCGACAACGTCGACGTCGACATTCCGCGCGACGCGCTGGTGGTCTTCAGCGGCGTCTCGGGTTCGGGCAAGTCCTCGCTGGCATTCTCCACCTTGTATGCAGAAGCCCAGCGGCGCTACTTCGAATCGGTGGCGCCCTATGCCCGCCGCCTGATCGACCAGGTCGGCGTGCCGGACGTGGACGCCATCGACGGCCTGCCGCCTGCGGTGGCCTTGCAGCAGCAACGCGGCAGCCCCAGCGCACGCTCTTCGGTAGGCAGCGTCACCACCTTGTCCAGCCTGATCCGCATGCTCTATTCCCGCGCCGGCAGCTACCCGGCCGAGCAGCCGATGCTGTATGCCGAGGACTTCTCGCCCAACACGCCCCATGGCGCCTGCCCGCAATGCCAGGGCCTGGGCCGGGTCTACGAGGTGACCGAGGAGTCGATGGTGCCAGACCCCGCGCTGACCATACGCGAACGCGCCGTGGCTGCCTGGCCGATGGCCTGGCAGGGACAGAACCTGCGGGACATCCTGGTGACCTTGGGCCATGACGTGGACATCCCCTGGCGAGACCTGCCGAAAAAGGTCCGCGAGTGGATCCTGTTCACCGAACAGACCCCGACCGTGCCGGTATACGCCGGCATGACCCCGGAGCAGACCCGCAGCGCGCTCGAGCGCAAGCTCGAACCTAGCTACCAAGGCACCTTCATGGGCGCGCGGCGCTATGTGCTGCATACCTTCATGCACTCGCAAAGCGCACTGATGCGCAAGCGCGTGGCTCAGTACATGCGTGCCAACCCCTGCCCGTTGTGCGCCGGCAAGCGACTCAAGCGGGAAGCCTTGGGCGTGACCTTCGCCGGCCTGGACATCGCCGAGTTTTCCCGCTTGCCGCTGAGCGAACTGGCCACGCTGCTACGAGGCGTAACCGCCAGCGACTACCTGACGCAAGCCGGGGAACCCGGCGACGTGCTCAGCCACCAGCAGACCCGCAAAGCGCGCGAGCAGCGCGCGGCCAGGGGCGAAAACCCCCACGGCACAGGGCCTGACGTGCGTCATACCCCCAACCTTTCGCTGGAAAAGCGCCTCGCCGCGCAGCGCATCAGCGCCGAGCTGCTCGAGCGCATCGCCACGCTGGTCGACCTGGGCCTGGGCTACCTGGCGCTCGAGCGCAGCACGCCGACGCTGTCCTCTGGCGAGCTGCAGCGGCTGCGGCTGGCCACGCAGCTCAATTCGCAACTGTTCGGCGTGGTCTATGTGCTCGACGAACCGTCCGCCGGCCTGCACCCGGCGGACAGCGAAGCGCTGTTCGACGCACTGCAACGGCTCAAGGCAGCCGGCAACTCGGTCTTTGTGGTGGAACATGACCTGGATACCCTGCGCCGTGCCGACTGGCTGGTGGATGTCGGCCCCGATGCGGGGGAGCTGGGCGGCCGGGTGCTGTACAGCGGTCCGCCAGAGGGGCTGAGGCAGGTACCCCGATCGCGCACCCGAGCGTATCTGTTCGATAGCCAGGCAGCGCCCGAGCGGATCCCGCGCCAGCCCAGCGGCTGGCTGCGCCTGGAGGGCGTGACACGCAACAACCTCGAGGATCTGACGGTCGAGTTCCCGCTCGGCTGTTTCACTTCGGTCACCGGCGTTTCCGGGTCAGGCAAGTCGAGCCTGGTCAGCCAGGCGCTGCTGGAGCTGGTCGGCGCCCACCTCGGACAGGTCGCCGATGCCGGAGAGCCCGAGCAAGCCAGCCTCGAGGACGAACCGGTACAGACCAGCACGGGCCAGGTCAGCGCGGGACTCGAGGCCATCAAGCGACTGGTGCAGGTAGACCAAAAGCCCATTGGGCGTACGCCACGTTCCAACCTTGCAACCTATACAGGGCTCTTCGATCACGTGCGCAAGCTCTTTGCCGCCACCGACGAGGCGCGTGCGCGAGGTTTCGATGCCGGACAGTTTTCCTTCAACGTGGCCAAGGGTCGCTGCGCCACCTGCGAGGGCGAGGGTTGGGTGAGCGTGGAGTTGCTGTTCATGCCGAGCGTATACGCCCCCTGCCCCACCTGTCATGGCGCCCGGTACGCCCCGCAGACCCTGGCGGTGAGCTGGAACGGCCTGAGCATTGCCGATGTGCTGAAACTCACCGTCAGCGATGCCCTGCTGGTGTTCGCCGAGCATCCCGCGGCGCGGCGCTCGCTGCAGTTGCTGCAGGACATAGGGCTGGGCTACCTGCGCCTGGGGCAGCCCGCCACCGAACTGTCCGGTGGCGAGGCCCAGCGCATCAAGCTGGCGACCGAGCTGCAACGCACCACGCGCGGCGCTACCCTCTATGTGCTGGACGAGCCCACCACCGGGCTGCATCCGCAAGATGTGGACCGCCTGCTGGTCCAGCTCGACCGACTGGTCGGTGCCGGGCATAGCGTCATCGTGGTCGAACACGACATGCGCGTGGTGGCGCAGAGCGACTGGGTGATCGACATCGGTCCTGGCGCCGGGGGCGAAGGCGGCAAGGTCGTGGCGTGCGGCACACCTCGGGAAGTGGCTGCCTGCAAGCAGAGCCGCACTGCCCGGTTCCTGCGCAAGGCGCTCTAGGCGGCGCAACGTCGCAGGGTCTGGATGACACTTTCCTCGCTGTACGGCATCGAACAGGGACATCACCTAGGCGCAGGCAAGATCGCGCAAGGTTCCGCGAAGAGCTGTCCTTTCTGCTGGAGAAGAGCCATGGCGATACGCAAGATCCTGCTGCTTTCCCTCGCGGCGCTGGCCCTGGCCGGCTGCGCCGGTTCCGGCGACCACGCCAAGCCTCCTGCCACGGTGCAGGTGGACCTGCAACGCTACCAGGGCACCTGGTACGAACTGGCACGCCTGCCAATGTTCTTCCAGCGCAACTGCGTGCAGTCCGAGGCGCACTATGCGCTGCGCGAAGACGGACGCATCGACGTGACCAACCGCTGCCGCAAAGATGACGGCCAGTGGAGCGAGGTCCACGGAGTCGCCGAAGCCCAGCAGCCTGGCCGTACCGACAAGCTCTGGGTCCGCTTCGACAACTGGTTCAGCCGCCTGCTGCCCGACCTGGCCAAGGGTGAATACTGGGTGCTGTACCATGACGACGACTACCGCGTCGCCCTGGTCGGGCATCCGGACCGGGATTACCTCTGGCTGCTTTCGCGCACCCCTACGGTGAGCACCGAAGTACGCGAGCGGCTGCTTGGTATCGCTCGGCAGCAAGGGTATGACACGCGTGAGCTGGTGTGGCGCAAGGGTGATTGACGGATGGGTGCCGCTCGAGCGAGGTGACCCTGCAAACCTGCAGCTGCATCAAGCGGCCGCCGTCAGGGCGCCGGACTGGCCGCGATAGGGCCCGCAGGGGCTTCAGGATCTGGCAAGCAAAAGTGTCTTGAACAGACTTGCAGAGGAAGTTCGTGTTGCTTGCGACATTCCACGAGCCGCTGCGCGGCCCATCGCGGCCGGGCCTGCATGCAGGCCGCGAAGGGCAGCCAATCGACAGATGTGAAGGTCATGCCCTCCGATCTGGCGACAGAAATCCGTAATTTGTACATATCGCCGGGTGCATGCCGGCACTCTGCGCGCCCATAATGACCCAATAACAACAAAAGGGGGCCAAGCCCCTCAGAGGGTCGAAAACATGTACAAGGACCACATCGTCAAACCCCGTGCGACGGACAGCGTCACATTCATGGCTGCGGTCGCCGTGGCGATCTTCGCCATCGCGCTGTTTTGCGGCCTGGGTGAAAGCGGCCTGGCCCGTCTGATGGGGCCGATCCTGCTCGACCTGCAAGCACCCTGGCTGCGCGATATCGCAGTGGCCGGCACGCTGACCGCCACGCTGCTGCTGAACCTGTTCATTCTCGGCCGCTTCCCCTTGCGAGCCCAGATCATCACGGTCTGGTGCGAGCTGTTGCTGCTGTTCCTGCTGTTCTTCGATACCTTCGACCTGTCCTACGGCTTCATCGCCAGCAAGGTCGGCTTCATGATCACCCAAGGGGTGTTCACCACGGTCTATATCTCTGCGTTGTCGATCGCCATCGCCTTTGTTCTGGCATTGCTGGGGGCTACCGCGCGGCTGTCGTCCAATGGCTTCGCCATCGCCATCGCCAGCTTCTACACCTCGTTCTTCCGCGGGGTACCACTGCTGATCCAGATCTACCTCATCTACCTGGGCATTCCGCAACTGGGTTATGTCGTCGGGGCGGTACCGGCCGGCATCCTGGCCCTGTCGCTATGCTATGGCGCCTACATGACGGAAATCTTCCGCGCAGGCATCAGCAGTATCCCGCGAGGCCAGTGGGAAGCTTCCCGTGCCATCGGCCTGACACCGCTGCAGACCATGACCCGGGTGATCCTGCCCCAGTCCATGCGCCTGATCATCCCACCCACCGGCAACCAGTTCATCTCCATGCTCAAGGACAGCTCGCTGGTGTCGGTAATCGGTGTCTGGGAGCTGATGTTCCTGGCTCGCACCCAAGGGCGCGCCGAATTCCGCCACCTGGAAATGCTCATCACCGCCGCCGTGCTGTACTGGCTGCTGTCGATCATCCTCGAGGCCGTCCAGTCCCGGCTCGAAAAACGCTTCGACCGCGCCCACCGCTGATCAAGGAGCTCCACGATGAACCTGACGTGCTCGGCTGCCCGGCAGCCCGCGGTAGCGATTCGCGACCTGCAGAAATGGTATGGGGACTTCCATGTGCTCAAGGGTATCGACCTGGAGATCGCCAGCGGCGAGATCGTGGTCATCTGCGGCCCCTCGGGTTCTGGCAAGTCCACCCTCATCCGCTGTCTCAACTTGCTGGAAGACTTCCAGCAAGGCGAGGTGCTGATCGCCGGCACCGCGCTCACGCGCAGCGCAGCGAGCGTGGCGGGCATTCGGCGCCAGGTCGGCATGGTGTTCCAGCAGTTCAACCTGTTCCCGCACCTGACCGTGTTGCAGAACCTGATGCTCGGACCACGCCTGGTCAGCCGGCTCGGCGAAACCGAGGCACGCGAACTGGCCTACGAATTCCTCGACCGGGTGCGGATCAGGAGCCAGGCCGACAAGTTTCCCGGGCAGCTTTCCGGCGGCCAGCAACAACGCGTGGCCATCGCCCGCGCCCTGTGCATGCGGCCCCGCATCATGCTGTTCGACGAGCCCACCTCGGCACTCGACCCGGAAATGGTCAAGGAAGTGCTCGATGTGATGGGGGAGCTGGCGCAGGACGGCATCACCATGCTCTGCGTGACCCATGAGATGGGCTTCGCCCGCAAGGTCGCCGATCGCATCATCTTCATGGACCAGGGCAGCATCATCGAACAGGCCAGGCCCCACGACTTCTTCGACAACCCCCAGCACGAGCGCGCCAGGGAATTCCTTTCGCAGATCCTGAGCCACTGACTGGCCGCCACGCCACACGATTGCCATCCACCACCGCGTAACCGGAGACTTACCGATGATCCCAGTTGCTCGCATGTTCGCCACCGTCACCTTCGCCAGCGCCCTGGCCACCTTCACTTGCGCCGCCTGGGCCGGCGCGACCCTCGATCGCATCCAGCAGACCAAGGTCATGAAGGTGGCCACGGCGGCGAACTGGCCACCCCAGTCGTTCCTGGGTGAAGACAACACGCTCAAAGGCTTCGACATCGACGTGGCCAACGAGATCGGCCGCCGTCTGGGCAGCAAGGTCACCTTCGTCACGCCCGAATACGGGATCATCACCGCTGGACGCTGGGCCAACCGTTGGGACCTGTCGGTCGGCTCCATGACACCGACCACCGAACGCGCTCGTGTGCTGGACTTCCCCGCCATCTACTACTACACCCCATACGTCTTCGCGGTACACAAGGATGCCGCCGGCACCCCACTGGCCGGCCTCAACGGCAAGACCATCGGCGTGGAGGCCGGCACCACCTCCGAGGACTACATCAATCGTCGACTGAAGATCGACGCCGTCGATGTACCAGCGATCAGCTATGTGGTCGAACCCGGCGACGTCCAGACCTACGGCGACAGCATGGGGCCGCTGGACGACCTGCGCATGGGCAACGGCACGCGCCTGGACGCCACGCTGTCGGCGTTGCCGACCGTGCTCGGGGCGATCAAGCACGGCTACCCCATCGTGCCGGCCGAGGGCAAGCCCGCCTACTACGAGCCATTGGCCATCGCCGTGGACAAGGGTGACGAAGCGTTCAGCGCCGAACTGACCAAGATCATCGAAAGCATGAAGGCTGACGGCACGCTGAGCCGGCTTTCCAAGAAATGGTACGACACCGACCTTACCAAGGTGCAATGACCCCTACCGGCTGACCGTCGCCCTTCGTCACCAAGGGCGCACGGCCCGCTCGTGCCCGAAAAAAGGATGACTGCACGATGTCGACGTATGGCAACAACTACTACACCGCCAGCATGCGCCCTGCCTCGCAACGCCCGGCGCTCAGTGGCAAGGTCCAGGCTGACGTGTGTGTCGTCGGTGGCGGCCTGGCCGGCTTGAGCACGGCCTGGGAACTGCTGCGCCGGGGTCGCTCGGTGGTCCTGCTGGAGGGAGCCCGCGTGGCCTGGGGCGCTTCCGGGCGCAACGGCGGATTCGTCCTGCAAGGCTGGTCGGAGGGCCTGTCGGCCATCGAGCGGCGCTGCGGCAGGCAGACGGCCGAGGCGCTGTTCCGGCTGTCGCTCGAGGGCGTCGATATTGTCCGCCAGATGATCGCCGAGTACCGCCTGCCCGGTTGCGCGCCCACCACCGGCAAGCTCAGCGTCGTGCGCTACGATGACGGCGACAACCTCAAGCGCCTGCGTGATCGCCTGGCCAGCGGATTCGGTTTCGAGCTGGAGTATCTCGACACCCAGGCGATTCGCGAACGCCTGGATACCGAGCGGTACTTCCAGGGACTTCGCGATACCCATGGGTTCCACTTCCACCCGCTCAACTATTGCCTCGGCCTGGCCGATCTGGTCGAGCTCAGCGGCGGTCGCATCCATGAGCAGTCGGCAATGCTGCAGGTCGAGAGCACAGCCGGGCGTCATCGCGTGACCACTTCCCAGGGCAGCGTCGACTGCGCCAATGTCGTGTATTGCTGTGGCGGCTATGGTGGCGCCGAGTTCGGCCCACTGCGCCGGGCATTCCTGCCAATCGCCACCTACGTGGTGCTGACCGAGCACCTGGGCGAGCGCCTGCGGCAGATCGTGCGCACCACCGACGCAGTAGGCGACAATCGCCGCGCCTCGGACTATTACCGCATCGTCGATGGCGATCGCCTGCTCTGGGGCGGTCACATCACTACCCGTAACCTGCAGGACGAGAAGCGCCTGGCTCAGCTGCTGAGCGACGACATCCGCGACGTCTATCCACAGCTGGGCCAGCTGAAGATCGACAAGGCCTGGTCTGGCCTGATGGGCTATGCGCGGCACAAGATGCCACATATCGCACCCCTGGGAGGAGGCCGCTGGGCCTGCGCATCGTTCGGTGGCCATGGCATGAATACCGCTCCCATCGGTGGTCGAGTGATCGCCGAAGCCATTTGCGGTGAAACCGACCGCTACCGTCTGTTCGATGCCTATGGCCTGGAGTGGAACGGCGGCCCCTTCGGCCCTGCTGCCGCGCAAACCGTCTATGCTGGGCTGAAACTGATGGACAAGTTCCAGGAAGCACGCTCACAGCGTCGGGCCATCAGAAACTGAAAACTCGCCCAAGGTCACCGCCTGCCCATGGACTCGCAGACTCCAGGCTCACTGTTCAGCCTCACCGAAAAAGACAGACAACTGCTGGCGCTGCTGCAAGCCAACGCCCGCGAGGCGACCGCTTCGCTGGCGCGCAAGCTGGGCGTGTCGCGCTCGGCCGTACAAGAGCGGATCCAGCGCCTGGAGAAAGCCGGAGTCATCACCGGCTACAGCGTGCGCATCGACCAGGACAAGCTGCAGCAGACCATCAACTGCTTCACCATGACCTCCTGTACCAACAAGAGCTACACCGACGTGATGACCGTCCTGCGCAAGATGGAAGCGGTACAGGCGGTGTATGCCGTATCCGGGGATTCGGACTTCATCATCCACCTGGCGACTCGCAACCTTGGCGAACTCAACGCCGAGCTGACCCGGATCAACATGATCAAAGGGGTGGCGCATACCGCTTCGCATATCGTGATGGAAACGAAGTTCAATCGGCGGTTGATGGTGTAGGGACGCGGGCGGGAGCAAGGAACGGTTTTCTGGAAAGTGCTCGGCAGCGGCACCCGCCCATTGGCCGGATCAGCAATCGAAAGAGGCCCGGCTGGAAACCGTACGGCTGTGTTCCGCAGTTGAGTGTTGAGCCGGACGGAAGGAGCGATATTGACGGACAAGGCTTGCCCTTAATCTGTCCAGACCGCCCCTGCCGAAACGACGAAGCCCCGAAAACATCAACGTTTTCGGGGCTTCGGCTACTTCGCGTATGGCGGAGAGATAGGGATTTGAACCCTAGGTACCCGCGAGGGTACAACGGATTTCGAATCCGTCCCGTTCGGCCACTCCGGCATCTCTCCAGTGGCGCGCATGATACCAGCAGTTTTCTGAAAGGCAAAGCCCTATGACAAAAAAATTCGCGTGGTATCAGACGCTTGCGTGAACCGTCGGGCTACAGCGGCACGCCCAGGCGCTTGGCGACTTCCTCGTAGGCTTCGATGACGTCGCCCAGGCCCTGGCGGAAGCGGTCCTTGTCCATCTTCTTGCGGGTTTCCTTGTCCCACAGGCGGCAGCCGTCCGGGCTGAACTCGTCACCCAAGACGATCTGGCCATGGAACACGCCGAACTCGAGCTTGAAGTCGACCAGCAGCAGGCCGGCATCGTCGAACAGCTTGGTCAGGACCTCGTTGACCTTGAGCGACAGGGACTTCATGGTCGCCAGTTGGTCAGCGGTGCCCCAGCCGAAGGCCACGACGTGGGATTCGTTGATGAAGGGGTCGCCCTTCTCGTCGTTCTTGAGGAAAAGCTCGAAGGTCGATGGCTCGAGCTTGATGCCTTCCTCGACGCCCAGGCGCTTGACCAGGCTGCCGGCGGCGTAGTTGCGCACCACGCATTCGACCGGGATCATGTCGAGCTTCTTGACCAGGCACTCGTTGTCGCCCAGCAGCTTGTCGAACTGGGTCGGTACGCCGGCCTCCTCGAGCTTCTGCATGATGAAGGCGTTGAACTTGTTGTTCACCATGCCCTTGCGGTCGAGCTGCTCGATGCGCTTGCCATCGAAGGCCGAGGTGTCGTTACGGAACAGCAGGATCAAGCGGTCGGCATCGTCGGTCTGGTAAACCGACTTGGCCTTGCCGCGGTAGAGTTCTTCGCGTTTTTCCATGATGGGCTCCGCTTGCTTGAGTAGATGGGCTAGGCGATCTGGCGCCAGTCGAGCCCTTGTTCCTGATTCGCCACCTGGAGCCAGTCCGGGTCGCACCCCAAGGTGTCGACGAAGCATTGGCGGGCCAGTCGTGGCAGGTTGTTCTTGCTGCTCAGATGGGCCAGCACCAGGTGTTGCAGGTGCTGCCAGCCCAGCTCTGCCACCAGGCTCGCGGCCTGGTGGTTGTTCAGGTGACCCTGGTTTCCGCCGACCCGCTGCTTCAGGAAGTACGGATAATGCCCGCGGGCGAGCATGTCACGACAATGGTTGGCCTCGACCAGCAAGGCATCCAGGCCCTGGTAACGCTCCAGCAGGCGCCTGTCGTAGCTGCCCAGGTCGGTAAGCATGCCGAAGCGCCGGCGGCCATCACTGACCACGTACTGCAGCGGTTCGAGCGCATCGTGTTCGACCTGCGCGGCGCTGATTTCCAGCTCGCCGATCTCCAGCCGCTGACCGCAGGCGAGCAGGCCGCTTGTCTCGACCGGCTTGCGCAGCCCGCGCAAGGTACCCTGGCTCAGGTAGACCGGCACATTGTAGCGCCGTGACAGCAGCCCGACCCCATGCACGTGATCGGCATGCTCATGGGTGACCAGGATCGCGCTCAACTGCGCCGCCGATACGCCGAGCAGCGCCAGGCGCCGCTCGGTCTCGCGCAGGGAAAAACCGCAATCGACCAGGATGAAGGTTTCACCACTGGCGATCAGCGTGCCGTTTCCCTGGCTGCCGCTTCCAAGTACCGCGAAGCGCACTTAACCCAGTCGGTCCTGGATGGCGCTCAACACGCGCCGGGCCACATCGGCAGGCGCCACGGTGTTGATGTTCTTCTCGACGGTCACCTGGACGCTGTCGCCCACCTGGCTCAGGCGGATCTGGTAACGCTCGGCGCGTGCCTCGCGCTCCTCCTCGGTCGGCTGGCTGCCGAACAGACGGCTGAAGAAGCCAGGTTGCTGCTGCTTGTCTTCAGGCTTCTCGGACAGGTTGATGTAGTACAGACCCAGGCTGCGGTTGATGTCCTCGACGCGCCACTCGCCCTGCTCCAGGGCTCGGCCCACGCTCGACCAGGCACGGTCCAGGTCGGCACCGAGGTACAGCACCGGATTGCCGCTGCCGTCCTCGCTGAGGCTGACACGGCTCGGCGCATCGAAGTCGCGCTCGGCCAGCAGCGACACGGAACCGCCCTTCTCGGCAGTACGGGTCATGCTGGCCAGCAGTTCGTCGACCAGCAGGGCATCGACGCCGCTGTTGTTCGAGCTGGACGGGAAGCCCGGTTCATCGCTGCTGCCGGCCGGACGCTCGAGCGTGACGACATAGACTTCGCTGGTATTGCGTTGCACGCCCGGCTCCATCCGCACGCGCACGCGCACTTCGCTGTCGGCGCTGCTGGCACTGCTTGCCAGGCGCTGGCCGAGCGAGGCGGAAAGTTCGTCGAAGCGCTGCCAGGTGGTGGTGAATTCGCCGGTTTGCGGACGCTCTTCGGCGATGCGGAAACCGTTGTCCTCGAAGAACTGGCGAGTAACCGGCCAGACCTCGGCCGGCGAACGCTGGGCCAGCACCCATCGGCTGGCGCCGCTGCGCTGCAGGGAGAAGTCGCTCACCTCGCCAGTGGCCGAAAGCGGCTGCGGGCGCGGCACTTCGAATTCGTTGCCAGCGGAATAGTCGGCGATGTTGCGCGGGATCGGCAGCAGCGGATCCAGGCGCTTGACGTTGGTGGCGTCCTGCGGGAGCTGCATGGGCGCGATCTGGCGCGCCTGCAGGTAGTCGCTACCACGATCGCGGAAATAACCTTCTTCTCCCCACAGCCAGCCGCAGCCGCTGGTGCTGGAGATGATCAGGGCAAGGGCGGAAAGACCAGCCAGTCGCTTCATTGCGGTGTACTTCCTCGTTAAACCAGTACGCCGGACTGGCGCAAGGCAGTACGGACTTTTTCGTGACAGCCTTCGCTCAGCCAGGTCAGCGGCAGACGAATGCCACGCTGCATCAGGCCCATTTCGGCCAGCGCCCACTTCACCGGGATCGGATTGGCCTCGCAGAACAGGTCCCTGTGCAGCGGCATGAGTTTCTCGTTGATCGCGCGGGCCTTTTCGGCATTGCCCGCCAGGGCGGCCTCGCACATGTCGGCCATTTCGCGCGGCGCGACGTTGGCCGTGACCGAGATATTGCCCTTGCCGCCGAGCAGCATCAGCTCGACGGCAGTCGGATCGTCGCCGGACATCACCAGGAAGTCGCTGTGTACCCCATCGAGAATCGCCTTGGCCCGGGCCAGGTCGCCGGTGGCTTCCTTGATGCCGATGATGTTGGGCACGCTGGACAGCCGGATCACGGTCTCGGCCTGCATGTCGCAGGAGGTGCGGCCGGGGACGTTGTAGAGAATCTGCGGGATGTCGACAGCTTCGGCGATGTGCTTGAAATGCTGGTACAGGCCTTCCTGGGTCGGCTTGTTGTAGTACGGGACGACGAGCAGGCAGGCATCGGCACCGGCGTCCTTGGCGTTCTGGGTCAGGTGCACGGCTTCGGCGGTGGAGTTGGCGCCGGTCCCGGCGATGACCGGGACGCGGCCGCCGACTTGCTTGACCACGGCCTCGATGACCTGGATGTGTTCATCGACGGTCAGGGTGGCGGATTCACCGGTGGTGCCGACAGCGACGATCGCATGGGTGCCGTTTTCCAGGTGGAAGTCAACAAGTTTGCTCAGGCTGTCCCAGTCAAGACGCCCTTGTGCATCCATGGGTGTGACCAATGCCACCATACTGCCCGCAATCATGAAGCTGCTCCTGCCGGAAAAAGAGAGCGGTAATGGTACTGGCGCGTTCGACCTTGCACAAGCGAAGCTGGCGCCCTGAGCATTCCCCTCGGCGCTGGTTTTCGCTACCCTTCCTCCTTTGATCGGTACAATCCGGCCCGCCGGGCCTTCGACAACGCTCGCTGCCAGCGTCCATGGCCTCGTCTGCGAGCCAGGGCCCCGCCACGCAGCGACTTGCGCCCACCCCTACCGACCGCTCATCGCTTTAGGAATGCTGCATGTCCACCGCCCCCGTTCGTGAACAATTTCTCGTCATCAGCGCCCTGGGCGCCGATCCCATGGAGCTGGCCAACGTCCTGAGCCGCGCCGCCTTCGACAACCGCTGCGCGGTGGTCACCTCGCGCCTGAGCCGTCACGGCGAGACCAGCGCGCTGGTGCTGCAGGTCGGCGGCAGCTGGGATGCGCTGGCACGCCTGGAGGCCGGCCTGCCAGGCCTGGCCAAGAAGCACGCCTTCACCCTCGACGTGGTGCGTAGCGCCGACCTGGAAGTGCGTCCGCAAGCGCTGCCGTACGTCGCCTACGTCAGCGCCGCCTATCGTCCGGATATCGTCAGCGAGCTGTGCCAGTTCTTCCTCGACCACCGCATCGAGCTGGAAGCCATGACCTGCGACACCTACCTGGCGCCACAGACCGGCAGCAGCATGCTCAACGCCACCTTCACCGTGATCCTGCCGGCCGGCACCCAGATCAGCTGGCTGCGCGACCAGTTCCTCGACTTCGCCGATGCGCTGAACCTCGACGCGCTGATCGAACCCTGGCGCCCACAGAACCCGATGTAAGGAATCCCCATGGCCGTACTGCTCGACCAACCCATCCCGGACTTCACCGCCCAGGCCACCAGCGGCCAGACCGTGAGCCTGGCCGCCCTGAAGGGTCGCCAGGTGGTGCTGTACTTCTACCCCAAGGACAGCACGCCAGGCTGCACCACCCAGGGCCAGGACTTCCGCGACCAGCTCGCGGCGTTCAAGGCAGCCAATACCGAGGTGTTCGGCGTATCCCGCGACGGGCTCAAGTCGCATGAGAACTTCAAGGCCAAGCAAGGCTTCACCTTCGAGCTGATCAGCGACAAGGACGAGGCGCTGTGCCAGCTGTTCGATGTGATCAAGCTCAAGAAGCTGTATGGCAAGGAGTACCTGGGCGTCGATCGCAGCACCTTCCTGATCGACCGCGACGGCGTGCTGCGTCAGCAGTGGCGTGGCGTGAAGGTCGCGGGACACGTGGCTGCGGTGCTGGCAGCGGCCGAGGCGCTGAACCGGGGGTGACGTGGCCGGGGAAAGGTTGTCTTGTCGTCTGAAACCTGGCCTTGCTCTGCCTGCCGGATCATGAGGCCGCTGCGCGCTCCATCGCGGCACCGCGGCCCCTCCCACAGCCTGGTTTCGCCAGGAGCACAGCCTCGCGCAGGAGCTGCCGGACGACGAAGCTGAACAGACCGTTGTTCCTACAACAACGGTGCCACCTCCGGCTCACGCCTTGGCCAGGCATCGAGCACTGCCTTGAACAGCGTCGCCAGGGGAATCGCGAAGAAGATTCCCCAGAACCCCCAGAGTCCGCCGAACAGCAGCACGGCACAGATGATCGCCACCGGATGCAGGCTCACCGCCTCGGAAAACAGCAGCGGCACCAGCACGTTGCCGTCCAGTGCCTGGATGATCGCGTAGACCGCCATCAGGTAGATGAACTGGTCGCCCCAGCCCCACTGGAACAGGGCGATCAAGGTGACCGGCACGGTGACCACCACCGCGCCGACATACGGCACCACCACCGACAGGCCCACCAGTAATGCCAGCAATGCCGCATAGTTCAGCCCCAGGCTGATGAAGGCGATGTAGGTGGCGATGCCGCAAATGAGGATCTCGATGCCCTTGCCGCGGATGTAGTTGGCGATCTGCCGGTTCATCTCGTCACCTACCCGCGTGAGCAGGGTGCGCTCGCGTGGCAGGTAGCCGCTGACCCAGCGGGCGATCAGCTCCCGATCCTTGAGGAAGAAGAACACCAGGATCGGTACCAGTACCAGATAGATCATCGCGCTGACCAGCAACGGCAAGCTGGACAGCGAGAAGGTCAGCGCCCATTGGCCGAACTTGCCGATCTCGCCACGCACCGATTCGATCGCCCGCAGCACCTGTTCGTCGGAAACCAGGTGCGGGTAACGCTCGGGCAGCAACAGCAACAGCGACTGCCACTTGCCGAGCATCCCGGGCAACTCGTTGAACAAGGTGATCAACTGATGCCAGAGCAGCGGTACCAGCACCAGCAGGAACACCGCCAGGGCGCCCATGAACAATGCGAACACCACCCCCACGGCCCACCGGCTCGGCACCTTCAGCCGCTCCAGCGCATTCACCAGCCCCTGCATCAGGAAAGCCAGCACCAGCCCGGCCAGCACCGGGGCAAGCATGCCGCCCAAGGTCAGCACCACCGTGAACCCCAGCAACAGCAAGACCGCCAGCACTACCGCCTGCTCGTCGGAGAAGTAGCGCTGCATCCAGTCGCGAAGCACTTTGAACATTGATGATCCTTGAAGTCAGGCCTTGCGCAGCCAGTAGGTGAACACGCCCTGCTCGACGGTTTCACGCAGCAGCGTATGACCGGCCAGCTGGGCGAAAGTGCGCAGGTCGCGCTGCGAGCCGACATCGGTGGCCATGACCTTCAATACCGCGCCGCTGGCCAGGCGACTGAGCGCCATCTTGGTCTTGAGCAGTGGCAGCGGGCAGTTGAGCCCACGCGCATCGAGTTCGGCGTCGCAGGTCACGGTGTCGTTCATGTATCTCTCCTGGAGGACGGCAATAGCATTGGCGCCGGGCAAGCGTCGCGGCCGCGCGAAGCGGCTCGGCGACCAAGCCTGGGCCAGACGCCAGCCAAGGTCCGCTAGGATACCGCCACTGGTCGTCCAGGTGCGAGCGGGCTACAGTAGGGATCTTTTGAACCACGCGAGCGTTTGCATGAATCCACTGCGCCCTGCCCTGCTGACGCTGGCTCTGCTCATGGCCGTACCGGGTCACGCCGATGACCTGCCGGCGCTGGGCGATGCCAGTTCCGCGATCGTCTCTCCACAGCAGGAACACCAGCTCGGCCGCGCCTGGCTCAGCCTCCTGCGTGGCAATGTCCGGCAGCTGAGCGATCCGCAGCTCAAGGACTACGTGGAAACCACCGTCTACCGTCTGGCCGAGACCAGCCAGCTGCAGGACCGGCGCCTGGAGTTCATCCTCATCGACAGCCGCGAGCTCAATGCCTTCGCCGCGCCCGGCGGTATCGTCGGGGTCAATGGTGGGCTGTTCCTCAATGCCCAGACCGAGGGCGAATATGCCTCGGTGCTCGCCCACGAGCTGGCGCACCTGTCCCAGCGCCACTTCGCCCGCGGGGTCGAAGCCCAGCAGCGCATGCAGTTGCCGATGATGGCCGCGCTGCTCGCCGGAATCGTGCTGGCCGCCTCTGGCGGAGGCGATGCGGGCATGGGCGTGATCGCCGGCACCCAGGCGGCCGCGCTGCAGGAACAACGCCGCTTCTCGCGCCAGAACGAACAGGAAGCCGACCGCATCGGCATCCAGAACCTGGAAAAGGCTGGCTACGACCCGCGCAACATGCCGACCATGTTCGAGCGGCTGATGCGACAGTACCGCTACGATGCCAAGCCGCCCGAGTTCCTGCTGACCCACCCGGTCACCGAGTCGCGCATCGCCGATACGCGCAACCGGGCCGAGCAGGCGCCCAAGGGCGGGGTCGCGGACAGCCTGCGTTACCAACTGATCCGCGCCCGCGTGGCCTTGAACTACGAGGGCACGCCGGGCCTGGCGGCCAAGCGCTTTCGCGCCCAGCTGGACGAGAACCCACAGATCGATGCGGCGCGCTATGGCCTGGCCATCGCACAGGTCAAGGGTGGCCAGCTCAACGAAGCGCGCCAGAACCTCAAGGCTTTGCTGGCCAAGGCGCCCGACGACATCACCTACAACCTGGCACAGATCGAACTGGAAATCGCCAACAATCGCCTGGCCGATGCCCAGCAGCGGATCGAGCGCCTGCGTGGTCTTTATCCAGGCAATTACCCGCTGAAACAGCTGCGGGCCGACCTGCTGGTCAAGCAGAACCGCCCGGCCGAAGCGGAGAAGGTACTGGATGATCTGCTCAAGAGCCGTCCGGATGATCCCGACGTCTGGTACGACATGGCCGAAGTGCGTGGCCTGGCAGGCAACACCATAGGCCTGCACCAGGCCCGTGCCGAGTACTTCGCGCTGGTCGGAGACTTCGACCAGGCGATCCAGCAGCTCGACTTCGCCAAGCGCCGCGCTGGCGGCAATTTCCAGCTGGCGTCAAGAATCGATGCGCGCCAGCGCGAGATGCTGGAACAAGAGCGCATGGTCAAGGAAATGATGCGCTGAAGACGCTTGTGGGGGCTTTTTGCCCCCTCTGCAGGCCTGCTCGCACGACCAATCAGGCATTGCCCGACAGTTTCATCCGCGCCGCCTGGGTGAAGTCCAGCATGCGCTTGAGCGGCTTGATCGCCCTGGGAATCAGCGCAGGGTCGACGAAGATCTCGTTGCTGCCCGTGCGCAGGCAATCGAGCGTGCGCTCCAGGGTATTCATGGCCATCCACGGGCAGTGCGCGCAACTGCGGCATGCGGCGCCGTTGCCCGCCGTAGGCGCTTCGATGAAGACCTTGTCGGGGCACAGCTGCTGCATCTTGTAGAAGATGCCGCGATCGGTGGCAACGATGAAGGTCTTGTTCGCAAGGGTCTGCGCCGCGGCGATCAGCTGGCTGGTCGAACCTACCGCATCGGCCAGCTCGATCACCGATTCCGGCGATTCCGGATGCACCAGGATGGCCGCGTCCGGATACAAGGCCTTCATGTCGGCCAGCTGGCGAGACTTGAACTCTTCATGCACGATGCAGGCACCGTCCCACATCAGCATGTCGGCGCCGGTGCGCTTCTGGATGTAACGGCCCAGATGCTGGTCAGGTCCCCAGAGGATGGTCTCGCCGTTGTCCATCAGGCTCTCGACGATCTCCAGCGCGCAGCTGGACGTCACCACCCAGTCGGCACGCGCCTTCACCGCGGCGGAGGTGTTGGCATAGACCACCACGGTCCGCTCCGGATGCTGGTCGCAGAAGGCCGAGAACGCTTCTACCGGGCAGCCCAGATCGAGCGAGCAGGTAGCCTCCAGGGTCGGCATCAATACACGTTTTTCCGGGTTGAGGATCTTGGCGGTCTCGCCCATGAAACGCACGCCGGCCACCAATACGGTACTGGCCGGATGCTTGTTGCCGAAGCGGGCCATCTCCAGGGAATCGGATACGCAGCCGCCTGTTTCCTCGGCCAGTGCCTGAATCACCGGATCGCAATAGAAATGCGCCACCAGCACGGCGTCGCGAGCCTTGAGCTCGGCGGCAATGGCCGAGCGGTAGTCGGCTTCCTGCTCGGGGGTGAGCGGAAGGGGCTGCTTGGCATCAAGATGGGCTTGAACCAGCAGGCGTTCGGAAATCTGGGTCATGATCACGGGACCTGCGAGCGCGCATGCGCGTCAATCGAGTGTACCACCGGACCCTGGCAGATCGGCTGGCGGCGCCGCTCGGCCAGGACGGCCATCACGGCCCTTCTGCGGGCGCGGGTTGTTATGGACGCCGAAGGCTACAGCCAAACGCGCTGATGCAAAAGCCTTTTTTACAACCCGAGCCCGCGCTCGACGGGCCTTCGCGGGCGAGCTCGGGAACAGCCGATCAGCCGCGTGGCGCCAGGGCCCCGAGGCGCATGTTCAGGAACATGACGAACTCCTCGACGGACATCTTCTGCCCGTTGAAATCGACCACCCCATCGGCATAGTCGACGTTCGCCACCACGTCGTCGCCCTGCGCGGTCGCCAGGCCGCTCTGCACGGCCATCATGCCGACCATTTCACCGGCCTGGCTCGACTGCATCGCGATGGCCTGGGGATCGGACTGCCCTTCGAGCAACGCCTGCAAGGTGGCCAGGTCGCCGATCATCGGCTTGGACAGGCTCAGATGACCTTGCAGCCGAGCGATGATCTGGCGCCCCAGCTGGTCGGAGGGCACCTCGAACGAGGCCGGATCGGTCAGTTCGGCCTTGAGTGTCAGCCGACTCTGGCCACGCGCGGTCTTGAAGGAGAACTCCTCCAGGGCAATCTGCGGCTTGGCGGCCAGCACCTTGTGCAGGTCGGCGTGCACCTGGGCCTTCTCCTGCTCGCTCAGCACCAGGTCGGCCTGTCGACCTTCGGCAGCGGCCTGCTGAATCTGCGGTAGCCGCGATTGATACCACTGGCCAAGCGATTGCAGCGCTGGCACGTCCAGGGACTTGAAGCTCATGACCATCGCCGCGCTGCCTACCGCGCGGCCATCGAAACTGATGTCGGCTGCCTTGTATTCCACCCGGCCGCCAAGGTGTTCTTCGCCTTCGGCGGTGTAGACGTTGTTCTGTTCAAGGCCCTTGATCACCAGCGCCTGCTGCCGAAGACCGAGGACGACCTGGGTCTCGTCGAGCGCCAGGTCCATGTGGCCGAAGAAGAAGTCCGCCTGGTTCTTGCGCTCCAGATCGCCGCCGATGCGCAGGCCCTTGAACTGCATCTTCACCGGCAGTCGATCTTCGTCGACCAGGGTCATGCGCAACTCGTCGGCGCTTCCCTTGATCTTCACCCCGCGGCCCTCGCGGTCGCCCTCCAGCGCCAGGCTCATGCCGGAGAAGTCCAGGCTGTTGCCATCGGCCTCGGCGAGCTTCAAGGGCAGCAAACGGAGGTCGCTATCGATCGAGCCAGCATAGCCCAGGCTGACCTGGGCCTGCACAGGGGACTGCCCGCCAGCGGCGGCGAACCAGCTGGCAGTGCCCTCGTCTTCTTCAAGCTGGCTGTTGCTGGTCGCCATCACCGGCATCAGCCTGAGCGACTTGACGCGAGACCAGGGAAATGGTCCATGCTCGATCTGGTCGACGATGCCTACATCCAGATTCAGCGGCTCGCCTTCGCCCAGCCACACATCCTTGGTCTTGAGACGGTATCGGGCGGTGCTGGTGAACAGATGTCGGTCCAGTGAAACCAGCTCCAGACTGGCAGTGCCGCCGGTACCGGCCAGGGCCTTGTGCAACTGCTGGTTGCCCTCGGAAACGGCGCGCTCGAGCTCGGCTGGCAACCGCTTGCCGGTGTACCAGGCCCCGACGGTGGTTACGGCGGCGATGGCGACTGCCAGGCCGGAAAGGATGCCTACTGTTTTCTTCATGAACTGAACCGATTGCTGTCCTTGTTGGGCGAAAGGCACGCTGGCCCTGGGCGGCGTGCGAGGTCGCCAAGGTTACCATCGTTCGAGCGCCAGTTCTGTTCGCCGCAGCAGGATTTTCCTGAGGCATGCAATGAACGCGTCGTACGAGACGAGCAATTGTTTCTATCGAGACGGTCACGCATCATGGCCGTTTTCATCCATACAGAATCACTTGATGAGCGAACCCGCCCTGCTTCCTTTCGAGCCAAGCCGCTGCAGACGGCTCAAAGCCGCCAGCCGTCGAGCGCACGATAGCGTCGACCAGCTGCTGATGGCTGCCCGGCCTTTCGAGACTCGCGAACGTTATGCACGCTTCCTGCGCCTGCAATATCGCTTTCATGGCAGTCTTGTCGGACTCTACCGGGACGAACAGCTGAACCGACGCCTGCCGGGGCTTGCACGGCTGTCTCGTTTCGCTGCGGTGCAGGCAGACCTGCGCGACCTCGACCTGCCGCTGCCGGGTCTGCCGGAGCAAGTGGTCACCAGCGAAGCCTGTGCCTTGGGCTGGCTTTACTGCAGCGAGGGTTCCAGCCTGGGCGCGGCGTTTCTGTTCAAGCAAGCCCAACGCCTGGGCCTGGATGCCGACAGCGGCGCCCGTCACCTCGCCGCGCATCCGGATGGCCGCGCGCTGCACTGGCGCGAATTCGTGACCTGCCTGGATGCGCTCGAACTGACCAGCGATGCCGAAGACCAAGTGATCCACGGAGCCCTTGCCGCTTTCGAAAGCTATCGCCAGCAATTGCGCCAGGTCTTCGAAAGCGAGGCCAGCGGCTGAACGTAGCGGCACCTGGCACCCGGCCTGGCTGGGGAAGGCTTGCGACGCCGGAGCGCCCAGACATCGCCACATGCCCAGCCCAGGCGACCAAAACGAGAAAACCCGCCTTCCGATAAGGAGGGCGGGTTTTCGTTCTGCATATGGTGGGTCGTGTAGGATTCGAACCTACGACCAATTGGTTAAAAGCCAACTGCTCTACCAACTGAGCTAACGACCCGTTGGATGGCGCGTATAATACTGATTTCTAAAAGGAAATCAACACCTCGCAGAAAAAAACCTCAAAAATAACGAGTCGGATCGGCGACCCCGGCAGCCCTGAAGCCGTCGGCCCGCAGGCGGCAGCTGTCGCACTTGCCGCACGCTCGCCCCTGCTGGTCGGCCTGGTAGCAGGACACCGTCAGGCTGTAGTCGACACCACGGGCCATGCCAGCCTGGACGATCTGCGCCTTGCTCATGTTCTGCAGCGGCGCTTGGATACGGAAGCCCTGCCCTTGCACGCCAGCCTTGGTGGCCAGGTTGGCCAGGCGTTCGAAGGCCTCGACGAATTCCGGACGGCAATCGGGATAGCCCGAATAATCCACGGCGTTCACCCCGATGAAGATGTCACGCGCCTCGAGCACCTCGGCCCAGCCGAGCGCCAGGGACAAGAACACGGTATTGCGCGCCGGCACGTAGGTTACCGGAATGCCTTCACCCGGTATTTCAGGTACATCCATGCTGCTGTCGGTGAGGGCCGACCCACCAATGCCGTTCAGGTCCAGCCCGATCACCTTGTGCTCTACCGCCCCCAGGTCACGAGCGACACGCGCCGCCGCGTCCAGCTCGGCCCGATGACGCTGGCCATAGTCGAAACTCATGGTATAGCACTGGTAGCCCTCGGCCTTGGCCATGGCCACCACGGTTGCCGAGTCCAGGCCACCAGAGAGCAGGATCACCGCACGTTTCTCAGTCATTTCTCAGTTTCCTCGAAGATCAGCGACCAGGTTCGTCATTCCAGAGCAGCTTGTGCAACTGCAACTGGAAACGTACCGGCAAGTTGTCAGATACGATCCAGTCCGCCAGAGCGGTCGCGCTCACCTGCCCATGACTTGGCGAGAACAGCACCTCGCCGGCACGCCTTGCCAGGTCATGCTGGATCAGCCGGGACACCGCCCAGTCGTAGTCCTCGCGCGAACAGATGACGAACTTGACCTGGTCATTGGGCGTGAGGTGCTCGATGTTCTCGTAGCGATTGCGATGCGCCTCTTGCGAGCCAGGTGTCTTCAGATCGACGACACGACTGACGCGGCGGTCGACACCGGCGATATCCAGGGCGCCGCTGGTTTCCAGCGAGACTTGGTAGCCGGCATCGCACAGCCGCTGCATCAACGGCAGGGCGTTGGGTTGCGCCAAGGGTTCGCCGCCAGTGACACAGACATAACGCGGCCGGAAACCGGCCACCTGCTCGAGGATCGAGTCAAGCGTACGCACGGTACCGCCGCTGAAGGCGTAGGCGCTGTCGCAATACTGGCAGCGCAAGGGGCAGCCGGTCAGACGCACGAACACGGTCGGTAGGCCCGCCGTACGCGTCTCACCCTGCAAGGAGTGGAAGACTTCGGTGATGCGTAATGTATCTTGCATGGTCGCCACGGGCGAGACAGCTGAACAGGCTGTCCGCCTCCGTCAGGCACTGCCGTGGACTCGACATGGCGTTATCCGCGGCAGCGTGTGTTGAAAAGGGTTGCGATTCTAACGAAAAAACCCGCGCCAGGCGCGGGTTTCTGCAAACGATGGGCTTCAGAGCTTCTGCAGTTCCCGCTGCGCCAGCTGAGCGGCAGAGGTACCCGGGTACTGGGTGACCACCTGCTGCAGGATGCCCTTGACCTTGTCGGTGTTGCCAAGGCGACGTTCGACATCGGCCAGCTTGTACAGCGAGTCAGGTACCTTGCTGTGCTTGGGGTACGACTGGCCGACCTTGGCGAACGCCTGCCCGGCGGCCTGCAAGTCGCCCTTGGCCAGGTTCACCTCGCCCAGCCAGTACTGGGCATTGCCAGCATACTGGCTATTGGGGTACTTGCGCAGGAACGCGGCGAATGCCTGGCTGGCCTTGTCGAAATCCTTGGCCTTGATCAGGTCGAAGGCAGCGTCGTAGTACAGCTTCTCCTTGGCTGGATCGCCAGGTTCGGCATTGCCTGCAGGTTGCTGCGCCGCAGCACTGGCGGCGGCCGCGCCGGCATTGGGCGCACCGGCAGCGGAAGAATTCTCGGGGGTGGCGGTGGGGGCCGGAGCACTGCTGATGCGACGATCCAGGTCCTGGTAACGTTCCAGGTTTTCCTGTTTCATGCGCGCCACATCGTTCTGCAGCTCTTCGATGATGCCCTGTTGCCGTGAAATCTGGTCTTGCATCTGTTGCAACTGCATGAACAGCTGACCCTGCGCCGAAGCAGGGGTCGAAACCCCTCCTCCGGCGTAGGCGCCGCTCGTGCCATAACCCGCCGGAGGATAGCTGCTCGCGCCGCCATATCCAGCGTTGTCATCTACTACAGGAACCGCAGCCCAAGCCGCAAGCGGCAGGCTGAGGGCGAGGACGGTTACAACACGACGGCCGATTCGCATGACGAATTACTTGCGCAGTTCGACGCGACGGTTCTGAGCCCAGGACTGCTCGTCGTTGCCAGTGGCAACCGGACGCTCTTCACCGTAGGAAACCACTTCCAGCTGAGCAGGAGAAACGCCCTGCAGGACCAGGTAGCGCTGAACGGCCTTGGCACGACGCTCGCCCAGGGCCATGTTGTACTCGCGAGTACCGCGCTCGTCGGTGTTGCCTTCCAGGACGACACGGTTGCCGTTGGCCTTCAGGTCCTTGGCGTGGACGTCCAGGGCGCGCATGGCTTCAGGCTTGAGGTCCGAGCTGTCGTACTCGAAGTAGAAGGTGGTGATCGCGCGCAGGGCGGCTTCTTCGCTCAGGCTGCCGTCGACAGCGCCGGTGTTGGCACCGTAGCCAGCGTTAGGGTCGACCGCGCCAGCACCAGCGCCTTCGCCAGCATTGTCACCGCCCTTGGAGGAGCAACCTACAGCCACGGCCATGGCCAGAGCCAGCGCAGCGAATTTACCAAACTTCAGCATTTCCATCGTGAAACTCCTAATGAAACCCCAGTGTGTTAAGCAAAGTTATTACGCCGCAATCAGTTCAGGTAAGGGGACCAGGACGGTTCTCTGACTTCGCCTTGCGCGGTAGGAAGCGGGAGCCTCACGCGTCCGTTGAGAGAGACGAGCATCAAGACTCCCCGGCCCTGCTGGCGGGTGGCGTAGATTAGCATGGTGCCGTTTGGCGCAACAGTAGGCGACTCATCAAGACTGGTGTCGGAGAGAATCTTTACACTTCCGCGCTGCAGGTCCTGCGCCGCCACCTTGAAGTTGGTGAAGCCTTGCTGGCGATGAATCATCACCAAGGTCTTTTCGTCCGCCGAAAGTTTCGGGTTGGCATTGTAGTTGCCCACGAAAGTTACCCGCTCGGCACCGCCCCCACTGACACTGGTCTTGTAGATCTGCGGCTTGCCACCACGGTCGGAAGTGAAGTAGAGGGTATTGCCGTCCTTGCCCCAGAATGGCTCGGTGTTGATCCCGGGTCCCGCGGTGACGCGGCTGATCTGGCGCGACCCCATGTTCATCACGTAGATGTCCGGGTTGCCGTCCTTGGACAGCACGAAGGCCAGCCGCGAGCCGTCCGGCGACCAGGCAGGAGCGCCGTTGAGCCCCTCGAAGTTGGTGATCTGCTCGCGGCGACCGGTATCGATGTGCTGGACGAAGATACGTGGGCGACGCTGTTCGAAGGACACGTAGGCGATGCGCTTGCCATCCGGCGCGAAACGTGGCGACAGGATCGGCTCGCGCGACTGCAGCAGCGTCACGGCGCGGGCGCCATCGTAGTCGGAGCGCTGCAAGGTATAGCGAGTGTTGTTGGCCGAGAAGCGCTCCGCGGTCACGTAGAGCATGCGCGTGGAGAACGCGCCCTTGATCCCGGTGAGCTTCTCGAACGACTGGTCGGCGATGTAGTGCGCCATGTCGCGCAACTGGTCGACACTGCCGGAAACGCTGCCAGTGAGCACCTGCTGCTCGGTGGCGACGTTGAACAGGGCATACTGCACCTGCAGGCGACCGCCCGAAGGCACGATGCTGCCGACCATCACGTACTGGGCGCCGAGGGCCTTCCAGTCACGGAAGATGACTTCGCTGGCCTGGCTTGGCTGGCTGATCATGTTCTGCCGCGGGATCGGTGCATAGTAGCCCGAGTTGCGCAGGTCGTTGCCGATGATATCGGCCATGTCCTCGGGCAGCACGCTGCCGCCTTGCAGGCCGAACGGCACCACCGCGATCGGTGTGGCCCTGTCGCTGCCGCTGGTGACCAGGATGTTCTTTTCCTCTGCCACGACCATGCCTGCAACGCAGCAGAGCATGACCAGCAGTCCTCTGAGCACTTTAATCACAACGCTAGATCCTCGGGTGTAAATGTCATCTTGAATGAGCGATAGGGGTTGAACTCGTTCGGCTTCAAGCCCTGCATCTCGGTCAAGCGGCCAATGTTCTTCACTGCTGCTACCGCGGAGCTGTCGAACGGACCATCGCCGCTGGAGCGTGACACGCTCACGTTGGTGATGGTGCCATCGGGCAGCATGTTGATCTGCAACACTACAGCCATGCCTTTGCGCGCAGACGGTGGGCGAGCCCAACCTTCGGACGCACGCATGCGGATCAGGTCGTCGAAATCGCCGGCCACCTGGTCGCCCCGCTCGTCGGCAAGGGCCTGCTGCCGCTCGGTAGTATCGGACAGAAGCTCGGCCAATGCCTGGGCCTTCTTGTCTTCAGCCGCCTTGCGTGCCGCTTCCTGTGCCTTTTTCTTCTGGGCTTCTGCAGCGGCCTTCTTCTTGGCCTCTTCAGCTGCCTTTTTCTTCGCTTGCTCGGCCGCCGCCTTCTTCTTGGCGTCCTCGGCTGCCTTTTTCTTCGCCTCTTCGGCGGCTTTCTTCTTGGCGTCCTCGGCTGCCTGCTTCTTGGCCTCTTCGGCGGCCTGCTTCCTAGCCTCTTCCTCAGCCTTCTTCCTGGCCTCTTCCTCGGCTTTTTTCCTGGCGATGTCGGCCTGCTGCTTCTCGGCAGCCTTCTTGGCCTCCTCGGCCTTCTTCGCTTCGGCGGCCTTCTTCGCCTCGGTGGCCTTGGCTGCCTGCTCGGCGGCCTTGGCCTGCTCGGCCTTCTTCGCCTCGGCAGCTTCGCGCGCCGCTTCGGCCTTTTGAGCAGCTTCGGCTTTCTTTTGTTCCGCGGCCTTGATCGCCTGCTGCTCTTGCTTCTTCTGCTCGAGCTGCTCGACTTCGGTCTGCCGCGCGGCAGTCTTCTTCGCTTCCCCGGCAATCTTCTGGTTGGTCTGGGTGGTCGCCTGGCTCTTGGACTTGAGCTGGTACAAGGTCGCCTGGACGATCGGCTTGGAAGGCGGCAGCTCCGGAGTCATGGCGAAACTGACGAACAGCATGCCGAACACCAGCACATGCAGGCCGACGGCCCAGATCGTGGGCCAGAAGTAGCTTTCCGAGGCGGATGGCTCTCGCTGCTGCATCAGGGCGCCTCGGTAATCAGGCCAACGTTACCGACACCGGCCTGCTGCAAACCGCCCATCGCGCCCATCACCGCGCCATAGTCGACCGCCTTGTCGCCGCGGATGAAGACCTGGGTCTGCTTGCCCTGGTCGCGCCCGGCGGCGATGATCTTGGTCACCGCGTCAGTCATCTCGGGCAAGGTCATGGCCTTGTCCATCTGCTTGTCGGTATCGACCTCGCTGCCGAGGTTCCAGTAGTAGGTCTTGTCGGCCTTGATCGAGATGGTCAGGATCTGCACGTTGTTGTCCTGCGGCAAGGCTTCGCTGGAGACCTTCGGCAGGTCGACCTTCACGCCCTGGTTGAGCATGGGGGCCGTCACCATGAAGATGACCAGCAGCACCAGCATCACGTCGATGTAGGGCACCACGTTCATCTCGGCGACCGGCTTGCGTTTGTGGCGAACTCGGGCCATGGGCTTCTACCTGATCACTCTTCGCTGGTATGCACTTTACGGTGCAGGATTGCCTGGAACTCGTCGGCGAACGTGTAGTAACGACCGATCAGCACTTCGCTGCGGGCAGCGAAGCGGTTGTAGGCGATGACCGCGGGAATGGCCGCGAACAGGCCGATGGCGGTGGCGATCAGCGCCTCGGCGATACCGGGAGCCACGGTGGCCAGCGTGGCCTGCTGGGCACTGGCCAGGCCACGGAAGGAGTTCATGATCCCCCACACGGTCCCGAACAGGCCGATGTACGGACTGGTGGAACCGACGGTAGCGAGGAACGGCAGGCTCTGCTCGAGCTTTTCTTCCTCGCGGGAAATGGCCACCCGCATGGCCCGGCCGACCCCCTCCATGACCGCATCCGGGTCGACGCCCGGCTGCTGGCGCAGGCGCGAGAACTCCTTGAATCCGGCACGGAACACCTGCTCCACGCCCGAGTCGGGGTCGGGATTGCTGCCGGCCTGGCGGTACAGCTTGGACAGGTCGATGCCCGACCAGAAGCGCTCCTCGAAGGCATCCAGCGCACGACGACCGGCGCGCAGCATGGTGCTGCGCTGGAAAATCATGACCCACGAGGTCACCGATGCGGCCACCAGGGTCAGCATCACCAGCTGTACGACAATGCTGGCATTGCTGACCAGGCTCCACATGGAGGTATGGTCGACGACGTTAGCTTCCACGCTTAATCTCCTGCGTTCGATTGAGTACCCGCGCCGTGCGCCCTGAAAGCGTCGCGCAGCTCAGGCGTAATGGCCCGGGGTTTGAAAGTGTCGGCGCGCACGGCGGCTATCAGGAACTGCCCCTCGCAGAGCAGGGTTTCGTCCTTTTCCCGCCAGACCTGCTGCACGAAGCGCAGGCTGGCGCGATTGAGTTCGACTACCTGGGCGGTCACCCGCAGTTCGTCGTCCAGACGGGCCGGCGCGTGATAGCGCGCTTCGCTGGAGTGAACGACGAACAACAGGTTGCAGCTTGCCAGTTGCGACTGGGAAAATCCCAGCTGGCGAAGCCGTTCGGTGCGCGCGCGCTCCATGAATTTGAGGTAGTTGACGTAGTAGACAACCCCGCCCGCATCGGTGTCTTCGTAATAGACGCGACACCTGTACGTGAACGGTTCCAGCCCATTTTGCGCGCGCATACTCTAGTGCTTACTCCCCGGCTTGCCAATCCGCCCCGGCAACTGTTTTTTTAGATGATGTTCCAGTGCCAGCGTCCACCTCGGACGCCAGCGATAGGACCATGAAAACCCCGATTCGATCTGTCAGTCATCATCCTGCGCGGAAAATTCCCGGGCGTCCTCGAGGCGACCCGGAATGTTCAGGCCGAAGTGCAGGTAGGCGTGACGCGTGACTACCCGGCCACGCGGCGTGCGCATGATGTATCCCTGCTGGATCAGGTAGGGCTCGAGGACATCCTCGATGGTATGACGCTCTTCGCTGATGGCGGCCGCCAGATTGTCCACACCCACCGGGCCGCCATCGAACTTCTCGATCATCGTCAGCAGCAGGCGCCGGTCGGAGTGGTCGAACCCGCGCTCGTCCACGTCGAGCAGGTTCAACGCCATGTCCGCCACGGCCTTGGTGATCTGCCCCTTGCCGCGCACTTCGGCGTAGTCGCGCACCCGGCGCAACAGACGGTTGGCGATGCGCGGAGTACCTCGGGCGCGGCGGGCGATCTCGAACGCCCCCTGCTCCTCGATGGCCAGCCCGAGGATGCCTGCCGAACGCGCGACGATGGTAGCCAGGTCGTGGTTGTTGTAGAACTCCAGCCGCTGGACGATGCCGAAACGGTCGCGTAGCGGATTGGTCAGCATGCCGGCACGGGTGGTCGCCCCGACCAAGGTGAACGGCGGCAGGTCGAGCTTGATCGAGCGTGCCGCCGGCCCCTCGCCGATCATGATGTCCAGCTGGAAGTCCTCCATCGCCGGATAGAGCACCTCCTCGACCACCGGCGACAAGCGATGGATTTCGTCGATGAACAGTACATCGTGCGGCTCGAGGTTGGTGAGCATGGCGGCCAGGTCGCCCGGACGCTCCAGGATCGGCCCGGAGGTACTCTTGACCGAAACGCCCATTTCCTGGGCGATGATGTTGGCCAGGGTGGTCTTGCCCAACCCCGGCGGCCCGAAGATCAGGGTGTGATCCAGCGATTCGCCACGCCCCCGGGCCGCCTGGATGAACAGCGACATCTGCTCGCGCACCACCGGCTGGCCGATGTACTCCTCCAGGCGCAGCGGGCGGATGGCCCGGTCCTGCACTTCTTCGCGATCGCGCCCGCTGGCGGCGATCAGTCGGTCGGCTTCGATCACTTGACGATCATCCCCTTGAGGCTGCGGCGGATCAGTTCTTCGCTACTCATGCCGGCCTTGCCTTCGATACTGGCGATGGCCTTGCTCGCTTCCTGCGGCTTGTAGCCGAGCGAGACCAGTGCGCTGATGGCGTCGGCCTCGGCGCTGGGGGCCACGCTGGCCGGCAGCGGGCCATCGGACACCAGGGTGAACATCGCCGGCGAGGTTTCCCAGGCCTTGAAGCGGTCCTTGAGCTCGACCAGCAGACGCTCGGCGGTCTTCTTGCCGACTCCCGGCACCCTGACCAGCACGGCGGCATCCTGGGACTGCACGCAGCGTACCAGTTCGTCGGCCTCGAGCCCCGACATCAAGGCGAGCGCCAGCTTCGGCCCGACGCCATTGAGGCGGATCAGCTCGCGAAACAGCTCGCGCTCGCGCTTCTCGAAGAAACCATAGAGCAGATGGGCGTCCTCGCGCACCACCAGGTGGGTATGCAGGGTCACCGGCTCGCCAAGCTTGGGCAGGCGGTACAACGTGGTCATTGGCACCTCCAGTTCATAGCCCAGGCCGTTGACATCGATAATCAGGTGCGGCGGCTGCTTTTCCGCCAGGGTGCCGCGCAAACGTCCAATCACGTTCCGATCCTTTTCGAAGGGTCCGGCCAGCGACCGGTCCACCCTATCAGCAAAAACTCCGAGCAAGGGTAGCGCCCGGACAAATTGTGTATCAGTGCATGAAGCCGCTACAGACGCAAGCGCCCGCCACGCCGCCGCGCCATGGCCAGCCCATGGGGCACCAGGCTGGAGCGGGTATGGGCATGGCAGAGCGCGATGGCCAGGGCATCGGAAGCATCGATCTGCGGCTTCTGGATCAGCTTGAGCAAGTGCATGACCATCATCTGGACCTGCTCCTTGTTCGCCCCACCGGTGCCTGCCACGGCCTGCTTGACCTGGGTGGCACTGTACTCGGCCACCTCGAGGCCCTCCTCCACCGCCGCGACGATGGCTGCTCCGCGCGCCTGGCCAAGCTTGAGCGCGGAATCGGCGTTGCGTGCCATGAATACCCGCTCGATGCCCATGGTCACGGGACCATGCTGGCGGATGATGTCACGTACGCCGCGGAAGACGATCTGCAGGCGCTCCTGCAATTCCCCATTGCCAGTGCGGATACAGCCGGACGCGACATATTCACAGCCACGCGCGGTCTGCCGGACCACGCCGTAGCCGGTGATCCGCGACCCGGGGTCGATACCAAGAATCAGAGTCATAAGGCCTGCATGCAAGGCGCGCATCGCTGCGCTGCCGGAATAACAAAGGCCGGAGCCCACGGCAACGCATCATGCGCGCCAAGGCCCCGGCCTCTGGAGTCTAACTCAGTTGAGCGCGTCCATGATCTCGTCGGAAATCTGCGCGTTGGAATAGACGTTCTGTACGTCGTCCAGGTCTTCCAGCATGTCGATCAGCCTGAGCGCTTTCTCGGCACCTTCCCGGTCAAGCTCGGCGCTGGTGGTCGGCTGCATGACGATCTCGGCATCGGCAGCCTTGAAACCGGCCTCTTCCAGCGCGTTGCGCACGGCATAGAAGGCGTTGAACGAGGTCATGACATCGAAGGAGCCGTCATCGTGGGCGATCACGTCGTCGGCGTCCGCTTCCATGGCCGCTTCCATCAGCGCGTCCTCGTCCAGGCCAGGCGCGAAGCTGATCTGCCCCTTGCGCTCGAACAGATACGCCACCGAACCATCTGTGCCCAGGTTGCCGCCGCACTTGGTGAAGGCATGGCGCACGGCGGCCGCGGTACGATTGCGGTTGTCGGTCATGGCTTCGACCATGATCGCCACTCCGCCCGGACCGTAGCCTTCGTAGGTCAGCTCCTCGACGTTGTCGCTTTCGTTGGTCCCGGCGCCACGCGCGACCGCGCGATCGATGATGTCGCGGCTCATGTTGGCGCCCAGCGCCTTGTCCAGGGCCAGGCGCAGACGTGGATTGGACGCCGGGTCAGGACCACCCTGCTTGGCCGCGACGGTCAGTTCGCGGATCCACTTGGTGAAGATCTTGCCTCTCTTGGCATCCTGGCGCTCTTTGCGGTGCTTGATGTTCGCCCACTTGGAATGACCAGCCATAACGACTCCGAATCCTTTGACACACGAACGGCCCCGCCCCCAAGGGCGGAACCAGAAAAACCTGCGCTTCGGCGCAAGGCGCATCCACGAAGGATGCGCCTGAAACGTCGCTTATTCGACCTTGGCCTGCTCGCGCAGGCGAATGTGCAGTTCACGCAGCGCCTTGGCATCGACCTGGCCGGGGGCCTGGGTCATGACATCGGCAGCGCTCTGGGTTTTCGGGAAGGCGATCACCTCGCGAATCGACTGGGCACCGGTCATCAGCATCACCAGACGATCGAGGCCGAAGGCCAGGCCACCGTGGGGCGGCGCACCGAACTTCAGGGCGTCGAGCAGGAAGCCGAACTTCTCCTGCTGCTCTTCGGCCTCGATGCCCAGCTGGCGGAACACGGCCTGCTGCATTTCCTTGCGGTGGATACGGATGGAACCGCCACCGAGCTCGGTACCGTTGAGCACCATGTCGTAGGCGCGCGAAAGTGCCGTGGCCGGGTTGGCCTCGAGTTCCTCGGGGCTGCACTTGGGCGCGGTGAACGGATGGTGCAGGGCGCTCAGGCTGCCATCGTCGTTTTCCTCGAACATCGGGAAGTCGACGACCCACAGCGGTGCCCACCGGGTGGTCAGCAGCTCGAAGTCGTGGCCCAGGCGGATACGCAGCGCGCCCAGGGCCTCGCTGACGATCTTGGCCTTGTCGGCGCCGAAGAACACGATGTCGCCATCGACCGCGCCGACGCGATCGAGGATCACGTTCAGGTTGGCCTCGGGAATGTTCTTGACGATCGGCGACTGCAAGCCCTCGACGCCCTTGGCGCGCTCGTTGACCTTGATGTAGGCCAGCCCCTTGGCACCGTAGATGCCGACGAACTTGGTGTACTCGTCGATGCGGCTGCGCGGCATGCTCGCACCGCCCGGCAGGCGCAGCGCCGTGACACGGCACTTCGGATCGTTGGCCGGACCTGCGAAGACCTTGAAGTCGACCTCCCTGAGCTGGTCGGCCACGTCGATCAGCTCCAGCGGGATCCGCAGGTCGGGCTTGTCCGAACCGTAGCGGCGCATGGCCTCTTCGTAGGGCATGTGCGGGAAGTCGCCGAACTCGACGTCCAGCACTTCCTTGAACAGCTTGCGGATCATCCCTTCGGTCAGGCCCATGATCTCGCTTTCGTCGAGGAAGCTGGTCTCGATGTCGATCTGGGTGAATTCCGGCTGCCGGTCGGCACGCAGGTCCTCGTCGCGGAAGCACTTGGCGATCTGGTAGTAGCGATCGAAGCCGGCCACCATCAGCAGCTGCTTGAATAGCTGCGGCGATTGCGGCAGGGCGAAGAAGCTGCCGGCATGGGTACGGCTTGGCACCAGGTAGTCACGCGCCCCCTCGGGTGTGGCACGGGTCAGGATCGGCGTCTCGACATCGAGGAACCCGTTGTCGTCGAGGAATCGGCGGATGCTGCTGGTGATGCGCGAGCGCAGGCGCAGCTTCTCGGCCATTTCCGGGCGACGCAGGTCGATGAAGCGATAGCGCAGGCGGGTCTCTTCACCAACGTCGGAGTACTCGTTGAGCGGGAACGGTGGGGTTTCCGACTCGTTGAGGACCTTCAGCTCGTAGCCGAGCACCTCGATGGCGCCGGAAGCCATGTTCGGGTTGACGGCACCTGCCGGACGCGGGCGCACCTTGCCGGTGATCTGCACCACGTACTCGCTGCGAACGCGGTCGGCGACGGCGAAGGTCTCGGCGCGATCCGGGTCGAAGACGACCTGGGCCATGCCTTCGCGGTCACGGATGTCGAGGAAGATCACCCCGCCGTGGTCGCGACGACGATGGACCCAGCCGCAAAGGGTGATTTCCTGGCCGTCCAGGCTCTCGTTCAATTGGCCGCAATAATGGCTGCGCATCATGATGGTGGTTTCGCTTCTCGTGATTCGTGTATTCGGTGAAGGCTCTGCTACCCCTGGGGGCAATGCTGCAGGGCCCGATCGACTCGGTTCAACTCAGTCCGGCTTGTCGCCGCCTGCGAGATTCTTCTTCGCCCCCGTCTTGAAATCGGTTTCGTACCAGCCGGTACCGCCCAGCCGGAAACCTGGGACCGAGAGCAGCTTCTTCAGCGTCGGGGCCCGACAGGCCGGACAGTCCGCAAGAGGCGCGGCACCGATCTTCTGCAATACTTCGAACTGATGGTCACAGGACGCACACTGATAGTCGTAAAGGGGCATGGAAGTCTCTCGTCAACCACTACGCAGGCTGCTGCAGGGAGCAAAAGACGGGATTATATATGGTTAGGTGTGCCTGTGCAGCCCGCCCGCCGTTCGAAGCGCCGCCGGTGGATCGAGCAGCCAGGCCACGCAGACCACTCGCACCAGGCCGCTGAAGTTCTTCACGCCGCCATGCCGCAGGTGCACCTCGCGATCGAGATAGGACAGCACGGCGCTGACCGAGCAGCCGTTGGCTTCGCCGATGCGCTCGAGGATTCGCCAGTAGACTCGCTCCAGGCGCAGGCAGGTGGCGAAGCCGTTGAGCCGCACGGAGCGGGACACCGGACGCGCCTGGCCCATGTCGAAATCCGCCTCGAAAGGGTCGATGCAGTGCCTGCCGGGCCAGCGCCCAGGGCGAATTGCAGGTCTGGTCTTGGACGAAGTGGCTCCCATGGCATCGCTCCCTCTGTTCGCAGAATCCGTGCGACATCGCACACAGGAGCAATCAAGCGACGCGCAGGCAGCGAAGAGCAGCGGCAAGCCTTTCCCGACTGAACGAAAATGCCCGGCTCAGAGAGCCGGGCATCGTGTTTCGGCTCGCCCCAGGATCACTTGCCGTCGAGCAGGACCCGCAGCATCCATGCGGTTTTCTCATGCACCTGCATGCGCTGGGTGAGCAGGTCGGCGGTCGGCTCGTCGCTGACCTTGTCGACCACCGGGAAGATGCTGCGCGCGGTACGCACCACGGCTTCCTGGCCTTCCACCAGCTGCCGGATCATCTCATCGGCCGCTGGGACGCCCTCTTCTTCTTTGATGGAGGAATGACGTGCATAGAAGGCATAGGAGCCAGGCGCCGGGAAGCCAAGCGCGCGAATACGCTCGGCGATGGAATCGACGGCCAGAGCCAGTTCGTTGTACTGCTCCTCGAACATCAGGTGCAGGGTGCGGAACGAAGGGCCAGTGACGTTCCAATGAAAGTTGTGGGTTTTCAGGTACAGCACATAGGTATCCGACAAGAGTCGGGACAGCCCGTCGACGATGGACTTGCGATCTTCCTCGCTGATACCGATATCAATTGCCATGAATTTCCCCTTTTTTCGTAAGGCTTGGTTGGTCAAGCAGTGTGCGGCGAGCTTCGAGCTGCAAGCGAGTGACGCTGATGAAATGCCGCCATGCTGCTCGCTGAGCATTGCTTCTCGCTCGCAGCGCCGCCTGCTCATGCTTGCGGCCCGCCACCGGCGCTCGCTACTTGCAACCTACTGTAACAAGAGTTCATGGCCCGCGCATGGTTCCGGAGCGCCCATCGTCGATTGAGAACTGCCCCGCCTTTGCGGTTAAATAGGCACGGTGCCACCCGTGCGGACTGCGAATGCCGGGTGCATAGGCTGGCCCGTCGCGTTATCGCGCTCCATCTTTCCTGCGCACCGCGACACCAGCTCTTCCCGTGATCGACCTTATCAATGCGAGCCAACCAACATGTTCAAGATCGTCCATCTGCTGACGGGCGTTGCGGCCTTGCTGCTTTCGCTCATTCCCAGCCTGCGAACCGACCCGATACCCTTCCTGCAACAGCCGCAAGCCGTCTATCTCGCCTTGCTCGGCCTGCTCAACCTGACCTTGGCCCCGGCCATCCCCCAACTGCGCGGCATGCGCCAGCATGTGCAGCGTGCCAGCAGCGTGCTGCTGGTACTGGCGGTCATCCTGCAAACCATCGTACTGCTAGCCCGGCCCGACCTAGGAAGCACTCCCGCCCTGTTCTGCGCCCTGCTGGCGGTGCTCCTGCACGTGCTCGCCAGCCTGGCACGCAGCACCCGCAGAGTCCGAAGCCAGCAGTCATCGGGCCGCGACGCCAGCCCTCGGGATACCGGCACGGTGAAGTGGTTCAACACCTCCAAGGGCTTCGGCTTCATCTCCAGGGATTCGGGCGACGATATCTTCGTGCATTTCCGCGCCATACGTGGAGATGGCCACCGGGTACTGGTGGAAGGGCAGCGGGTCGAATTCTCGGTGATGCACCGTGACAAGGGTCTGCAGGCCGAAGACGTGGTCGCCATGCCGCGACATTGATTCATCCCTTGCGGCTCGCCAGCGCCTGGCGAGCCTTCTTCGATCCTGGGTCGCTTCACGTGACCCAGGCCTTGCGACACCGTCAGCCGTACGCCCGGCAGCGCAGCCGGCGCATCAATAATGTGGCGGAGGCGCCTCCTCCCCACCCAGGCCGTACTGCCCGGCCAGCTCTTCATGACGCTTGATCAGCTCGGCCACCTGCAGCTGCAGCCGCTCGATGATACGGTTCTGTTCGACGAGCACGTCATTGAGTGCCTGGATGGTATCGTCCTGGAAGGCCTGCCGGCTTTCCAGCTCGACCAGTCGCGATTCGAGTGACATGTCAGGCCTCCTGGAACCGCAACTGGGCAGGCAGCTCGTCATGAAAGCGCTGGCGAACGGCTTCGAGTTGCTCGTCGGTGTAGGCGATCGCCGGCACCCTGCCCCAGATCGGAGCCGGCCAGGCCGCATCGTCCTTGCGGCGAACCACCACGTGCATGTGCATCTGGCTCACCACGTTGCCCAAGGTAGCCACGTTCATCTTGTCGGCGCCGAACGCCTGGCAAAGCCATTGCGCCAGGCAACTGGTTTCGCTCCAGAACTGTCGCTGATCGGCCTCGTCCAGGTGGAACAGCTCGCTGATACCTTCACGACGCGGGACGAGAATGAACCAGGGGTAGTTGGCGTCCTTGCTCAGCAGCAGGCGGCACAGCGGCAGATCGCCAAGCGTCAGGCAGTCCTGCTCAAGTCGCGGATCGAGGGTGAACACGGGATTTCTCCTTGGGAAAGATGGAAACGTCATCGGCAAGCGACGCACGCAAGAATACCGTGCTTTGGCCGAACCTGGACGCGAATGCCCTTTTCCGGTGCATCTTCGTTCGTATCAGGTAACACAGCGCTACTTTTCGCACCAGGAATGCACACGCCATGGTGCCGTCTTCCCACTTTTACCACGACGCGAAGCGCACAATGCTGGCGCGCCTCGCCACCCTGCGTCATATGACCGGTATCCCAGCAGACAGACACCAGTGCCGGTTTCATTGCCCCCAGTGCGCGCCCGTGAAAAAAATGTGAAAAATTCATCGGGTGCCGGTGCGTTTGAGCACGCTTGTTGCATTTGCAGCCCTGACCTGGGTTTTCAGCGTTACCGGCCTGGAACGAACGAAAAGAAGGATCTGTTGGGTCATTTTTCAACTGACGGAAAAGTGACGACCGGAATGAATCCATGCGCGCTTCACCAGAAAAAATCGTATCACGAGAAACTCGGAAAAGCCTGACAACAGCAGACCCTAAAAGTTCGATTTTCCATATCGCCAGAAACATTTCTGCGTGATATACCTTTTCCCAGAAATAACAAGAAAGAGCCGCGGCGATAACTAGAACAGTGGCCGCGGCAGACTCTTCCAAAACCCAAAGGAGCAAGTCACGATGCGCGTGATGAAGTGGAGCATGATCGCCCTGGCCGTTTCGGCGGGGACCTCTCAGCTGGCAGTTGCCTCTTCCCAGGATGAATCCAAGGGCTTCGTCGAAGACAGCAAGCTCACCGTCAAGACCCGCATGCTGTATTTCAGCCGCGACTTCCGCAATTCGCCAGCCGGCTCGCAGAGTCGGGCCGAAGAAACCGGCCTGGGCTTCCTCGGCACCTACGAGTCCGGCTTCACCCAGGGCACCGTCGGCTTCGGCGTGGACGCCATCGGCATGCTGGGCATCAAGCTCGACAGCGGGCGCGGGCGCGCCGGTACCGGCCTGTTCCCCACAGGCTCCGACGGTCGCTCGCAGGATGAGTATTCCGAAGGTGGCGGCGCGGTCAAGCTGCGCATTTCCGACACCGTGCTCAAGTACGGCCACCAGATCACCGCCCTGCCCGTGTTCGCTACCGACGACAGCCGCCTGCTGCCGGAAGTCGCCGAGGGCGCCCTGATCACCAGCAACGAGATCGATGGCCTGACGCTGCACGCCGGCCGCTTCACCGCGATGAACGCGCAGAACCAGACCTACCACGATAGCCTCGGCCTGAAGGAAGCCAACATCGTCGGCGGCAGCTATGCCTTCACCGACAGCCTCAGCGCCAGCCTGTACTATTCCAAGGTCGAGGACTACTGGCGCAAGTACTACGCCAACGTCAACTTCGCCCTGCCGCTGTCCGACGCACAGAGCCTGACCTTCGATTTCAACATCTACGACACCAAGAGCGACGGCGCCGGCCTGCAACGCTCGTCCAGCGATGGTGAAACCAAGCTCGACAACCGTGCCTTCAGCCTGTCCGGCGCCTACAACATCGGCGCGCATACCTTCACCCTGGTCTACCAGCGCGTTACCGGCGACGGCGACTATGGCTACGGTGTGGACGGTGGTGGCACCGTGTTCCTGGGCAACTCGGTGGCTCGCTCGGACTTCAACGCCGAGGACGAGCGCTCCTGGCAGGCTCGCTATGACCTGAACTTCGCCGAGTACGGCATTCCCGGCCTGAGCTTCATGACCCGTTATGTGCGTGGTACCGGCGCCAACACCGCCACCACCGACAGCGGCAAGGAATGGGAACGCGACATCGACATCAAGTACGTGCTCCAGGAAGGCCCGGCCAAGGACCTCAGCTTCCGTGTACGCCAGGCCACCTACCGTTCTTCCGACGGCGTGTACTACGGCTCGCCTTCGCTCGACGAGCTGCGCCTGATCGTCGAATACCCGCTGAGCATCCTGTAAGGCTGCGCGGCGCCCACGCACCAGCAGGCCCGGCAGCGATGCCGGGCTTTTTCTTGGCTGACAAGCGAGACGCCCTGCGGCATCCTGTACGCCTTCGTCCCGCCCCCGTACAATGCGGGGTCATTCTTCTCGTCCAGGCAAACGACACGGCTCACCATGCGCACCAGTCAATATCTGCTCGCCACCCAGAAAGAAACCCCCGCCGACGCGGTGGTCATCAGCCACCAGCTCATGCTGCGCGCCGGCATGATCCGCAAACTGGCTTCCGGACTGTACACCTGGCTGCCAATGGGCCTGCGCGTCATGCGCAAGGTGGAAGCGGTGGTGCGCGAGGAAATGAACGCCGCCGGCGCTCTGGAAGTGCTGATGCCGAGCATCCAACCGGCCGAGCTGTGGCAGGAGTCCGGGCGCTGGGAGCAGTACGGCCCCGAGCTGCTGCGCCTGAAGGACCGCCACGAGCGCGACTTCTGCGTAGGTCCCACCCACGAGGAGGTCATCACCGACCTGGCGCGCAACGAGCTGTCGAGCTACAAGCAGCTCCCGCTGAACATGTATCAGATCCAGACCAAGTTCCGCGACGAGATCCGTCCACGCTTCGGCCTGATGCGCGGCCGCGAGTTCATCATGAAGGATGCCTATTCCTTCCATGCCGACCAGGCCTCCCTGCAGGAGACCTACGACCGCATGCACCAGGCCTACACCAACATCTTCACCCGCCTGGGCCTGGATTTCCGTCCCGTGCAGGCCGATACCGGCTCCATCGGCGGCAGCTATTCCCATGAATTCCACGTGCTGGCCGAGTCCGGCGAGGACGATGTGATCTTCAGCGACAGCTCCGACTACGCGGCCAATATCGAGAAGGCCGAAGCGGTGCCGCGCGAGACCGTTCGTCCCGCCCCTACCGAGGAACTGCGCCTGGTCGACACGCCCGATGCCAAGACCATCGCGCAACTGGTGGAGAACCACGGCCTGCCGATCGAGAAGACCGTCAAGACCCTCATCGTGCGTGGCGCGGAGGAAGGCAAGCTGGTCGCGCTGGTGGTACGTGGCGATCACGAACTCAACGAAATCAAGGCCACCAAGCTGGCCCAGGTCGCCGACCCGCTGGTGATGGCCACCGATGCCGACCTGCGCGCGGCCATCGGCGCCGGTGCCGGCTCGCTCGGCCCACTGAACCTGCCGCTCGAATGCATCATCGATCGCTCTGTCGCCTTGATGAGCGACTTCGCCGTCGGCGCCAACATCGACGACAAGCACTACTTTGGCGTGAACTGGGAGCGCGACCTGCCCGTGCCGCAGGTCGCCGACCTGCGCAACGTGGTCGAAGGCGACCCGAGCCCGGATGGCCAGGGCACCCTGGTGATCAAACGTGGCATCGAGGTTGGCCACATCTTCCAGCTCGGCACCAAGTACAGCGAGGCGCTCAAGTGCCAGGTGCTGGGCGAGAGCGGCAAGCCGGTGACCCTGGCGATGGGCTGCTATGGCATCGGTGTCTCCCGCGTCGTCGCGGCCGCCATCGAGCAGAATCATGACGACAAGGGCATCATCTGGAACGACGCCCTCGCTCCGTTCCAGATCGCCCTGGTCCCGCTGCGCTATGAAACCGAAGCGGTACGCGAGGCCACCGACAAGCTCTATGCCGAGCTGACCGCCGCTGGCTTCGAGGTGCTGCTGGACGATCGCGACAAGAAGACCAGCCCGGGCATCAAGTTCGCCGACATGGAACTGATCGGCATTCCTCACCGCATCGTCGTCAGCGATCGCGGCCTGGCCGAAGGCAACCTGGAATACAAGCACCGTACCGAGCAGCAGGCCCAGGCCCTGCCGCTGGCCGAAGCGCTGACGTTCCTGCAAGCCCGCATCCGTCGCTGACCGTCAATTCATGCGCGAGTGAACATGTCCAAGCGAAGCACCTTCTCCCTGGGGGGTACCGTCTTCTGCGGTGCCCTGCTCCTTGGCGGCTGCGCCAACCAGATGTCCCAGCGCAGCGAGCACGAGGAACGGATCGAGCGCAAGTTGCTCGAACACACCTTGCAGATCGACGTCGGCGAGCCGAAGGTCATGACGCTGCCGCAACGTCGCGTCCGGATCAGCGAACAGCGACGCTTCGAGGTGACCGAGTTCGAGGTGACTCGTCACTATGACCGTTACACGCCTTATCAACCCTGGCGCGAATTCTACGAGGTGCCGTTGGGGGCGGTGGCGATAGTGGCGGGCGTGGGCGCCAACGTGGTCAATGTCTTCACGCTGGGTAACCTGCCCGACAGTGTCACGCGCGACTGGCTGGACTACGGCGTGGCCGGCATCAACCCCTTCATGAACGTCCAGTCCAATGGCCGCGCCCAGCAGAACCTTGCCGGCACCAGCGAGGTCCGCAAGGACCAGCGCGAGGAAAGTACCAGCCTGCCCTGGAGCGATCGCCTGGTAGAGGTCAAGGCCGGCAGGCTTACCCATGAGCTGACCACCGACCGCAGCGGCATCCTGCGCCTCAACCTGCTCGACAGTCCGTTCTCGGAGCAGAACCTCAGCCATGTCGGCACCCTTCATCTGCTGGTATCAGACGAAGACAATGGTGTGCGAGGCGATGCCAGCCTGCTGGTCAGTAGCGAGTTGCGGGGCAAGCTGCAGGAAGCCCAGCACCTGATCTACGATGACCTGGAGGACGATGAGGTTTCGCAGTGGGTCTATCGCGTCAAGCGCCTGGCCGAGCTGGGTCTGGAAGAGGAAGCCAGCGACCTGGAGCAGAGCCTGATCGAACTGACCCGCAACGATCCGCAGCTGCAACGCGAGTTCATCGAAAGCCTGCGCCGCACGACCGGACGCCTGGCTGCCGACCCTGGCCGACAATGAGCCTCTTTCTGTAACGGTACTAGGCTTCAGTCATCGAACAGCTCGAGCTGTTCGATGGCTCCGCGCAGGTCCTGCAAGCGCACCCCCACGCCTAGCAGCCGCACCGGCTTGCCGCCACGGGCGAATGCCTGGCCAAGCAGCTGTCGATAGCTTTCCAGATCACGTCCGGCGCCCGCCTGTTCGATTGTGGTCTGGCTGAAGTCGTGGAACTTGACCTTGACAAAGGGCTTGCCAGGCCGGTAGCTGCCGTCCATGCGGGCAATGCGCCCGTCGAGGGTCACCAGCAGCTCGGGCAACTTCTCCAGGCAACTGGCCAGGTCCGGAAGATCGGTGTCGTAGGTGTTCTCGACGCTGACTGATTGACGTCGACTGTCGTTCTGCACCACACGCTCATCCAGGCCACGCGCCAGCCCCCAAAGCCGCTCGCCGAAGCTGCCAAACTCGCGAACCAGCGCCAGCTTGGACCAGTCGCGAAGCTCCAGGCACGTGGTGATGCCCAGACGCGACAGCTTCTCGGCGGTCACCTTGCCGACCCCATGCAGGCGATCCACTGGCAGAGCCGCCACGAATGCCTCTACCTCGTTTGGGGTGATGACGAACAGACCGTTGGGCTTGCGCCAGTCGCTGGCGATCTTAGCCAGAAACTTGTTGGGCGCCACGCCAGCCGAGACGGTGATATGCAGCTTTTGCGCAACCCGCCGACGAATGTCCTCGGCGATGCGCGTGGCACTGCCGGAAAACCAGTGGCTGTCGGAAACGTCCAGATAGGCCTCGTCCAGCGAGAGCGGCTCGATCAGCTCGGTGTAGTCGCGAAAGATCGCGCGAATTTCCTTCGAGGCCTCGCGATAGGCGTCGAAACGCGGCTTGACGATCAGCAGGTCTGGACAGAGCTTGAGCGCATGCCGGGACGACATGGCCGAGCGGACGCCATAGGCGCGTGCCTCGTAATTGCAAGTGGCGATCACCCCGCGCCGCTCCGCCGACCCGCCCACGGCCATGGGCCGTCCGGCGAGGCGAGGATCGTCACGCATCTCGATAGCTGCGTAAAAGCAGTCGCAATCGACATGGATGATCTTGCGCAAGGGCATCGAATGATTGCTCACACTGTAGATTCATACAGATGATAGCCGATCGTCATGAAACAAATCAGCCCTGGCATGAACCACCGCTCCACGACCCATGCCCGTTGCGATTGCATCCGCACGCCAATACCGCCCGCTAAACGATTGACGGAAAAAGGCTTTTTGCAAATAGTGGTTGACATGGGGAAAGAAATCCGTAGAATCACCAACCACAGGCGCGGGATGGAGCAGCCTGGTAGCTCGTCGGGCTCATAACCCGAAGGTCGTCGGTTCAAATCCGGCTCCCGCAACCAACTTTAAAAAGGCCACTGCAAACGCAGTGGCCTTTTTTCTTTGCAGAAGAAAAACCTTGAAAATCAAAGTCTAGGGCCTTGACAACCAAGTGTATGAATGTAGAATACGCCCCACTGACGCGGGATGGAGCAGCCTGGTAGCTCGTCGGGCTCATAACCCGAAGGTCGTCGGTTCAAATCCGGCTCCCGCAACCATATCGTCAGAACGAACCCCGTCTACTCCGGTAGTACGGGGTTTGTTGTTTTCAGCGTACCGATTTCTTCTATCATTCATCGATACGGCGCTGGCGCCTGCCAGCAGCGGCTCGTCCTGCCTCGCATGAACTTTCTTTAACTATCCTGAACGAATTAAATGGCTCCGGGGCGGAGTAATATCAGGATACGTTTTCAAAGGGAATTTCACTTGGCTGCCATCTGCTCCAGTCCTGCGCTGCGTGCATGGAGAGTCCTATGACCTCTCACGCTCCTGACGCTTCTTCTCCTGTCACACATGCCTTGCCCGTGGCGGCACAACGCCTGCCCTGGCTCGAGCGCCTGAGTCGCTACCGTCAGCCGCTGGGCCTGGGGGTGACGCTGCTGCTGTTCGTCATGGGCTTGCTCGCCTGTCATCACCTGCTCAGCGAGCTGGACCTGAACGCCTTGCACGAAGCCGTACTGCAAGTGCCCGCCTCCGCACTGCTGACTGCTCTGCTGGCGACTGCGATCGGCTTCGCCGTGCTGCTCGGCTACGAATGGTCGGCCAGCCGCTACGCCTCGGTAAAATTGCCCGCGCGCACTTTGCTGACCGGTGGGTTCTGTGCCTTCGCCATTGGCAACGCCATCGGCCTGTCGATGCTCTCGGGTGGCTCGGTGCGCTATCGCCTCTACGCGCGCGAAGGGCTTGGCGCGACAGAAGTGGCGCGCATGACCTTGTTCGCCAGCCTGTCGCTGGGCTGCGCCCTGCCGCCGCTGGCTGCCCTGGCGACCTTGAGCGACTTGTCCGCGGCTTCGATGGCGTTACGCCTGCCGCCGTCATTGCTGGCAGCGATCAGCGCGACCCTGCTGGCGCTGGCCGTGGTGCTGGCTGCCGGGCTCCATCGACGGCGCCTGCCCGAGCAGCCACTGGCCGACTGCCTGCTGGTGCAGCTGGGTCGTCGCACCTTGCGCTTGCCGGGCGCACGGTTGGCCGGCCTGCAACTACTGATCACCGCCCTCGATGTGCTGGCCGCAGCCACCGTGCTGTATTTGCTTTTGCCACAGGCGCCGCCCTTCGGTGCCTTCGTGCTGGTTTATCTGCTGGCCCTGGCGGCTGGAGTGCTCAGCCATGTGCCCGGCGGCGTCGGGGTGTTCGAGGCCGTACTGCTGGCAGCGTTCGCCGACCAGCTGGGAGCCGCCCCGCTGGCCGCGGCCTTGTTGCTGTATCGCCTGATCTATGTGGTCTTGCCGTTGCTGCTGGCCTGCGCGCTGTTGCTGGCAACGGAAGCTCGCCGCCTGCTGTTCGCCCGCCAAGCTATCCGGGCAGCCTCGGGACTGGCCGCGCCGGTACTGGCGATCCTGGTCTTCCTCTCGGGCGTGGTGCTGCTGTTTTCCGGCGCCACGCCCGAGATCGATACGCGCCTGGAGCACATGGGCTTCTTGATCCCGCACCGGTTGATCGACGCTTCGCATTTTGGCGCCAGCCTCATCGGTGTGCTGTGCCTGTTACTGGCCCAGGGCCTGCGTCGCCGGCTGTCCGCCGCCTGGTTGCTGACCACCGTCCTGCTGCTGGTCGGCGCCCTGCTGTCGCTGCTCAAGGGCTTCGATTGGGAGGAAGCCTGCATCCTGACCTTCACCGCCTCGCTGCTGGCATTGTTCAGGCGCTCTTTCTATCGCCCCAGCCGCCTGCTCGAACTGCCCTTCTCGCCCGTCTACCTGGTAGCCAGCGCATGCGTGATCGGCGCTTCGGTATGGCTACTGCTGTTCGCTTTCCAGGACGTGCCCTACGATCACGAGCTGTGGTGGCAGTTCACCCTGGATGCCGATGCGCCAAGAGCGCTGCGCGGCGCCCTGGGCAGTGCGATACTGCTGGTCATCGTCACGCTGACCTGGCTGTTGCGTACCGCTCGTCCGGTGATCCACCTGCCCACGGCAGAAGAACTGCAGCGCGCCAATCGTATCCTGCTCGCATCCGAGCAGCCTGATGGCGGGCTGGCCCTGACCGGTGACAAGGCCTTGCTGTTCCATCCCACCGACAACGCCTTTCTCATGTATGCCCGGCGCGGACGCAGCCTGGTGGCTCTGTACGACCCCATCGGGCCACCCCAGGAACGCGCCGAAATGATCTGGCAGTTCCGCGACTTGTGCGATCTGCATCATGCCAGGCCCGTGTTCTATCAGGTCCGAGCGGAAAACCTGCCGTTCTACATGGACATCGGGCTGACCGCGATCAAGCTCGGCGAAGAGGCCCGGGTCGACCTGCGGCGCTTCGATCTGGAGGCCAAGGGCAAGGAGATGAAGGACTTGCGCTACACCTGGAACCGTGGCGGCCGTGACGGACTGAGCCTGGAGATCCACGAGCCGGGACAGGCCCCCCTGGATGAACTGAAGGTGATTTCCGACGCCTGGCTCGGCAACAAGCACGTCCGCGAAAAAGGTTTTTCATTGGGACGCTTCAGGCCTGAATACCTGCAGCATTTCCGTATCGTGGTGATCCGCTTCCAAGGTAAGGCGGTAGCCTTTGCCAACCTGCTGGAAACTCATGGCACGGAGCTGGCCAGCCTGGACCTGATGCGCGCTCACCCCGAGGCGCCGAAGCTGACCATGGAGTTCATGATGCTCGGCCTGATCCTGCATTACAAACAGCGTGGCTACATGCGCTTCAGCCTCGGCATGGTGCCCCTGTCGGGCCTGCAGCCACGGCGCGGCGCCCCATTGACCCAGCGCCTGGGCTCGATGGTGTTCCAGCGCGGCGAACAACTCTACAACTTCCAGGGGCTGCGGCGCTTCAAGGATAAGTTCCAGCCCGACTGGGAGCCTCGCTACATGGCCGTGCCGGCCGGGCTCGACCCCCTGGTGGCGCTGGCCGATACCGCCGCCTTGATCGCAGGCGGCCTGACTGGATTGGTGAAACGCTGATGACTCGACGCTACTGGCTCTATCTCCTGGTCGCCGTGCTGCTGGCCCTGGCTGCCGCTGCCGCAGGCCTGTGGCTATGGACTCGTCCCGCGCCGCAGGCGCAGCTCGAACACCTGAACCTGGATAACGGCATTGGCCTGGTGCGTGTCGACCCGACAGGACCGGCCAGGCACCACGTGGCGATCGGCGTGCCGGCAGACCAGGCCCTGAGCGATCGCCAACTGCTCGACCTGGGCCAGGCCGCAAATGCGCAGTTGGTCCAGGTCATCCTGCCAGGCGAGGATTGCCATGAGCAGCAGCAGCTCATGAGCCAAGCCCTGGGCCAGCTCTCGGCGGCCCCTTCCATCGTCGCTGGCATCGGGCCGGGCGCTGCCCAGGCCTGGCGCTGGCTGGCCACGCAGGACAACGACCAGGCCCTGGCCGTTTCGGTCGACTTCAAGCTCGAGCAGCCTGCCTGCGCCTCGCCACTGCCAAGGTCCGCCGCGCACGGCCACTGGAACGTGGCCTGGAACGACAACCCGGACGACACCAGCGCTGCCTTCGTGCGCGACCAGGCCAATGCCCAGACCAGCATCAGCGACTATGACATCCACCTGCCCCAGGTGCTGAAGAACCAGTTGAGCCAGGCGCTGCTCGGTCCTGACGGCAATGCCTTGAGCATTCCCGTCGTCGAAGTGCCAGCAGGCCAGGCCAGCGACACCGTGACCCTGTTCCTGTCCGGGGATGGCGGCTGGCGTGACCTGGACCGCGCCGTGGCGACAGACATGGCCAAGCTCGGCTACCCGGTGGTGGGCATCGACACCTTGCGTTACTACTGGCAACACAAGACGCCCGAGCAGAGCGCGTCCGACCTGGTCGAGCTGATGCACCACTATCGTCAGAAATGGGGCACCAAGCGTTTCATCCTCACCGGCTACTCGTTCGGTGCCGATGTTCTGCCCGCAATCTACAATCGCTTGCCGAGCGAGGAGCGGCAGCGGGTCGACGCCATCATCCTGCTGGCATTCGCCCGCAGCGGCAGCTTCGAGATCGAAGTCGAGGGTTGGCTGGGCAAGGATGGCCAGGAAGCGCCCACCGGCCCGGAGATGGCCAAGCTGCCAGCGGAAAAAGTGGTATGCCTCTATGGAGCCGAAGAAGCCGGCGAAAGCGGTTGTACCGACAGCACCGCGGTGGGCGAGCGGATCAAGCTGCCGGGAGGCCATCACTTCGACGAAGACTACCCGGCACTGGCCAAGCGCCTGATCGGCGAGATCGACAAGCGCCAAGGCACGCCAGGATTGGCGCGACAGAAGTGAGCGGCTTGGAGGAATCGGTCCTGCTCTAGATGCCTTGGAGCCGGGGCGCCGGAGCAGCCATAATGGCCCGCCAAGCGGGCACAGGACCATTCGGCGGGCGCTTCATATCTCGACCTGCGTCCCCAGCTCGATCACCCGGTTGAGTGGCAGCTTGAAGAAGCGCAGGTTGCCGTTGGCATTCTTCAGCAGAAAGGCGAACAGATTGCTCCGCCAGCGCGCCATCCCTTCCAGCCGTGAGGCGATCACCGTCTCACGGCTAAGGAAATAGGTGGTGCGCATCGGGCTGAAGTTCAGGTCGCTGCGCTGGCACAGGGCAAGTGCCGCCGGCACGTCGGGCTCGTCCATGAAGCCATAGTGCAGCAGCACGCGGAAGAAACCATCCCCATGGGCCTGCACTTCCAGCCGCTCGGCCTCGGGCACGCGCGGGCGGTCTTCGCTGATTACCGTCAACAGTACCACCTGGCGATGCAGAACCTGGTTGTGCAGCAGGTTGTGCAACAGCGCATGGGGCACGGCGTCGGTACGCGCGGTGAGGAACACCGCGGTGCCTTCGACCCGGTGCGCCGGCTGCATGCGCAAGCTGGCGATGAACATCGGCAGGGGCAGGGAGCCTTCAGTGATACGCTCGACCAGGATCTGCCTGCCGCGCTTCCAGGTACTCATCAGCACGAACAGCACGATGCCAGCCAGCACCGGGAACGCCCCGCCCTGCACCACCTTGGGCAGGTTGGCGGCGAAGAACAGGCCATCGACCAGCAGGAAACTCGCCACTACGGGCACTGCCAGCATGACGGGCCATTTCCACAACAGCAGCATCACCACCGCCACCAGCAGCGTGGTCATCAGCATGGTCCCGGTCACTGCCACGCCATAGGCCGCGGCCAGCGCGCCCGACGACTCGAAGCCGAGCACCAGCAACACCACGCCGACCATCAGTGTCCAGTTCACTGCTCCGATGTAGATCTGTCCCTGTTCGTCGCTTGAGGTGTGCTGGATCTGCATGCGCGGCACATAGCCTAGCTGGATGGCCTGCCGAGTCAGGGAGAAGGCTCCGGAAATCACCGCCTGGGAGGCGATCACCGTCGCCAGGGTGGCCAGGCCGATCAGCGGCAGCAAGGCCCAGCCTGGTGCCAGCAGGTAGAACGGATTGCGCGCGGCCTCGGGGTTCTGCAAGAGCATGGCGCCCTGGCCGAAATAGTTGAGCACCAGTGCCGGCAGCACCAGCGCGAACCAGGCACGGGCGATCGGCTTGCGGCCAAAATGCCCCATGTCCGCATACAGCGCCTCGGCACCGGTCAAGGCCAGCACGACCGCGCCAAGGATCGCCACGCCCATGCCTGGATGGACGATGAAGAAGCGCACCGCCCAGGCGGGATTGAAGGCCTTGAGCACTTCGGGGCTTTGCACGATGCCATGCACGCCCAGTGCGGCGAGTACCAGGAACCAGGTGACCATGACCGGCCCGAACAGCTTGCCGATCTTTTCCGTGCCGTGCTTCTGCACCACGAACAAGGCGACCAGCACCACCAGCGAGACGGGAACGACCCAGTGGTCGATGCCGTCGAAGGCCAGGCCCATGCCTTCGACGGCCGACAGCACCGAGACGGCCGGCGTGATCATGCTGTCACCGTAGAACAGCGAAGCCCCGACCAGGCCACAGCCGATCATCAGCAGGCGCAACCTTGGATAAGGCGCCGCGGCCCGCCGCGCAAGAGCAGTCAGGGCCATGGTGCCGCCCTCGCCCTGGTTGTCGGCACGCAGGATGAACACCACGTACTTGAACGAGACCACCCAGATCAGCGACCAGAAAATCAGCGCCAGGATGCCTAGCACACCATCATGGTCGACCGGCACGCCATACCCGCCTGTGAATACCTCCTTGAGGGTATACAACGGGCTGGTGCCGATGTCCCCGTAGACGACCCCCACCGCCGCCACCAGCAGGCCCAACGGCCGCGCTGTCCCTTGTCCGCTTTCGGCGTGACTGCTCGCCTGAACCATCGACCACTCCCGAAGACCGTCCTTGCCAGGCCCCTTGTTCGTGACACGCGCCTCGCATCTGGACTCGTTGCACGGTCGCAGTGTCAACGCACCGACAGCAAGGATCGGCGCCAGGCGCAACGCCGCGAAGCATAGCGCAGCGTTCGTCGCTTTTCTGCTGGTCAAGCGTCCAAGTGATCGCTAGAATTGCGCACTTTTTGATCAGAGACGCCAACAGCGTCCGCCAGGCCGGCCTTCGCGCTCGCCTGGGTCGTCGCTTTCAATGCCGAGGTTAGTCATGTCCACCACGCCCGCACCTTCCACGCCGAAGGTTGGATTTGTTTCGCTGGGTTGCCCGAAGGCGCTGGTCGATTCCGAGCGAATCCTGACCCAGCTGCGCATGGAAGGCTACGAAGTCGTGCCCACCTACGAGGACGCCGATGTGGTGGTGGTCAACACCTGCGGCTTCATCGACAGCGCCAAGGCCGAATCGCTGGAAGTGATCGGCGAAGCGATCAAGGAGAACGGCAAGGTCATCGTCACCGGTTGCATGGGCGTGGAAGAAGGCAACATCCGCGACGTGCACCCAAGCGTGCTGTCGGTGAGCGGCCCTCAGCAGTACGAGCAGGTGGTCAATGCCGTCCATGAAGTGGTCCCGCCACGCCAGGACCACAATCCGCTGATCGACCTGGTACCGCCACAAGGGGTCAAGCTGACGCCTCGCCACTACGCCTACCTGAAGATCTCCGAAGGCTGCAACCATAGCTGCAGCTTCTGCATCATCCCATCGATGCGAGGCAAGCTGGTCAGCCGCCCGGTCGGCGAAGTGCTGAGCGAAGCCGAGCGGCTGGTCAAGGCCGGCGTGAAGGAAATCCTGGTGATCTCCCAGGACACCAGCGCCTACGGTGTCGATGTGAAGTACAGAACCGATTTCTGGAATGGTCGCCCGGTCAAGACCCGCATGCTGGAGCTGTGCGAGGCCCTGAGCAGCCTGGGGGCCTGGGTGCGCCTGCACTATGTCTACCCTTATCCGAACGTCGATGACGTGATCCCGCTGATGGCCGCGGGCAAGCTCCTGCCGTACCTGGACATTCCGTTCCAGCACGCCAGCCCGAAAGTCCTCAAGACCATGAAGCGCCCGGCCTTCGAAGACCGCACCCTGGCGCGCATCAAGGCCTGGCGTGAGCAGTGCCCCGAGCTGGTGATCCGTTCGACCTTCATCGTCGGCTTCCCGGGCGAAACCGAGGAAGACTTCCAGTACCTGCTCGACTGGCTCAGCGAAGCCCAGCTCGACCGGGTCGGCTGCTTCCAGTACTCCCCCGTCGAAGGCGCACCGGCCAACGAGCTGGGCCTGGAGGAAGTGCCCGATGCCGTCAAGCAGGAGCGCTGGGATCGGTTCATGGCGCACCAGCAGGCCATCAGCGCCGCACGCCTGCAACTGCGTATCGGCAAGGAAATCGAAGTGCTGATCGACGAAGTCGAGGAGCAGGGCTCGGTCGGCCGCAGTTTCTTCGATGCACCCGAAATCGACGGTAGCGTGTTCATCGATGGCGACCATGGCTTCAAGCCAGGCGACAAGGTCCGTTGCCGCATCGTCGACGCCGATGAATACGACATGTGGGCCGAACCCGTCTGAGCGCCCTCAGGCTGGCAAGTGGCGTCACGACCTGTCAGGCTCGCGCCTGACGCACGCTGACGCCAGGCTTTCCCTGCGGCTGCATTGCGCCTATGGTTAACGACTACCCACCAGGATCACAAGGATCGTCGAGCATGCTGGCGCTGTACACGCCCACCGTTGGGGACCATCCCGAATTGCTGCAGGTCTGGGAGGCCTCGGTTCGTGCCACACACGACTTTCTCGCACCGGCCTATATCGAGCTGCTGCGTGACCAGGTGCTGCCCAGGTACCTGGATGCGGTGGCGCTCTCATGCTGCAAGGCAGCGGATGGACGCATCATGGGTTTCGCCGGAACCGCCGAGGACCGCCTGGACATGCTGTTCGTCGCGCCGCAGTATCATGGCCAGGGCGTCGGCAGCCGTCTGCTGGGTCACGCCGTGCAGTCGGGCGCGCGCACGCTCGACGTCAACGAGCAGAACCCCAAGGCGCTAGGCTTCTATCTGCGGCACGGCTTCGAAGTCACCGGTCGTTCGCCGAGCGATGGTCTTGGCCAGCCTTACCCGCTGCTGCACATGCGCCTGGCCACGCTCCGCTAGCAGGGCACAGATAACGGCCATCGAGGCGGTGCGGCCAGGTACAATGGCGGCTCTTCCCCCTGCCTTGCGAAACACCATCATGAACGAACCCGTCCGTCTTTCCAAACGCCTCATCGCGCAGCTTGGCTGCTCCCGCCGCGAGGCCGAACTGTTCATCGAAGGCGGCTGGGTGACGGTGGACGGGATCGTGGTGGAGCAACCGCAGTTCAAGGTCGCCGCAGAGCAGGTCGAATTGCTTCCCGGCGCCAAGGCCGAGCCCCTGGCGCCAGTCACTCTGCTGCTGAACCAGCCGGCCGGCATGTGGCTCGAAGAGGCTCGTGCGAGCATCGCCATGGCCACGCTCAGTGATGCCCACCGCCATGCCGTGCGCCCCCTGCATGGGCACTTCGCCCGACAGGAGTGCGTTGCGCCATTGGCTCCGGGTGCCAGCGGCTTGCAGGTCTTCACCCAGGACTGGCGCGTCAAGCGCAAGATCGAGGCTGACCTGCGCCGGCTGGAACAGGAATACATCATCGAAGTGCGTGGCAGCGCTTCGCCACAGTCGCTGCAGCGCCTGGCCCGTGGCCTGACGCGCGACGGCCGCGAGCTACCCAAGGCCAAGGCCAGCTGGCAGAACGAGAGCCACCTGCGCATGGCCATCAAGGCTCCGCAGCCCGGCCTGATCGAACAGTTGTGCGCCGTCGTCGGGCTCGAGGTGCTCGGCATGCGCCGTATCCGTCTCGGTGGCGTGGCGATGGGCAAGCTCGCTGGCGGACAATGGCGCTACCTGGCCGGCAGCGAACGTTTCTAGAATCGATCGAAGGCCCTGCCGCCAAGGCAGGGCTGTGAACAGGATTAGCTATGAACCACAACGACGTATTGCGCAGCGTGCGCTACATGCTCAAGATCAACGACACGCAGATGGCGAGGATCATCGGGCTTTCCGGCCTGCAACTCAGTGCCCAGGAGCTGGCCGGCTACCTGAAGAAGGAAGACGAAGAAGGCTTCGTGCGCTGCCCCGAGCCAGTCATGGCGCACTTTCTCGATGGCCTGGTCATCCATCGCCGCGGTCGCGACGAGAGCCGGGCACCGCAGCCTATCGAGGTGCCAGTGACAAACAATACCGTGCTCAAGAAGCTGCGGGTGGCCTTCGAACTCAAGGAGCAGGACCTGCATGCCGTGCTCAAGTCGGTCAATTTCCCGGTCTCCAAGCCGGAACTGAGCGCGCTGTTTCGCAAGGTCGGCCACGAGAACTACCGTCCCTGTGGAGACCAGTTGCTGCGCAACTTTCTCAAGGGCCTGACCTTGCGCGTGCGTGGTTGAGCGGCACATGCAGCACAGCGTCTCGCCAGTCGGCATCGTCCGCTCCTGCTTCAAGGAGAAATTTGCCATTCCTCGGCAGCCGCACCTGGCCCCGGCGGCGCGCGGCGTGCTCGAGCTGCTGCCGCCTTTCGACCAGGGCGAAGCCGTGGCCGGCCTGGAGCAGGTCAGCCATGTCTGGTTGCTGTTCCTGTTTCACCAGGCGCTCGAAGACCAGCCCCGACTGAAAGTTCGCCCGCCCCGCCTGGGCGGAAACAGGAGCATGGGCGTGTTCGCCACGCGAGCGACCCATCGTCCCAATGGCATCGGCCAGTCGGTGGTGCGCCTGGAAGCCGTCGAACCTGGACGCCTGCTGCTTTCGGGAATCGACCTGCTCGATGGAACGCCGGTACTCGATATCAAGCCCTACGTGCCCTACGCCGACAGCGTGGCCGGGGCAGTCAACCAGATGGCTAGCCAAGCGCCAGCAGCGATCACCGTGCAGTGGAGCGAAGCCGCCCTGTGCCAGGCGCGCGAGCATGCCTCGCGCCTGGCCGAACCGCTGGTGGAACTGGTCGAGCAATGCCTGGCACAGGACCCGCGCCCGGCCTACCAGGTGCCGCCAGCAGAACGAATCTATGGCGTTAAGTTCTGGGACGTGCAGGTGCGCTGGCATTACCCGCAGCCGGATCGGATCAGGGTGCTGGAGATCGTGCCGGATCCTTGAATCGAAGGCACTGTGGCCGTTCCGGCAAGCGTAGGTCGCTTGCACGAAACGCCCTGCCAGGGGCATGAAAAAACGCAGGCCAGGCCTGCGTTGTTCATGTTTCCGAGCCGATCACTTCTCGACGAAGGCACGCTCGATGAGGTAGTCGCCCGGCTCGCGCATGCGCGGGGAGATCTTCAGGCCGAAGCTGTCGAGCACTTCGCTGGTCTCGTCGAGCATGCTCGGGCTGCCGCAGATCATGGCGCGGTCGTCCTGCGGGTTGATCGGTGGCAGGCCGATGTCGCTGAACAGCTTGCCGCTGCGCATCAGGTCGGTCAGTCGGCCCTGGTTCTCGAACGGCTCGCGGGTCACGGTCGGGTAGTAGATCAGCTTTTCGCGCACCGCCTCACCGAAGAACTCGTTCTGCGGTAGGTGTTCGGTGATGAACTCGCGGTAGGCCACTTCGTTGACGTAGCGTACACCGTGGACCAGGATCACCTTCTCGAAGCGCTCGTAGGTTTCCGGATCCTGGATCACGCTCATGAAGGGCGCAAGCCCGGTCCCGGTGCTCAGCAGATAGAGGTGCTTGCCCGGATTCAAGTCGTCGAGGACCAGCGTGCCGGTAGGCTTCTTGCTGATGATGATCTCGTCGCCTTCCTTCAGGTGCTGCAGCTGCGAGGTCAACGGGCCATCGGGTACCTTGATGCTGAAGAACTCCAGGTGCTCTTCCCAGTTCGGCGAGGCGATCGAGTAGGCACGCATGAGCGGACGGCCATTCTCCTGTTGCAGGCCGATCATCACGAACTGACCGTTCTCGAAGCGCAGGCCCGGATCACGGGTACACTTGAAGCTGAACAGGGTGTCGTTCCAGTGATGCACACTGAGGACACGTTCGTGGTTCATGTTGCTCATCGAGGGGCTCCTGAAAAAAGACGCAACGCCGAGTGACGGCGCTATTGCGCGGTAGTTTAGAGGCAGTGACAATATCTGTTAAATCAATTATCAAGATATGGGTTATTGGTTATATAGATATGCGATTCACTCTTCGCCAGCTCCAGGTATTCGTCGCCGTAGCCCAGTACCAGAGCGTGTCACGCGCGGCCAGCCTGCTGGCCTTGTCGCAATCTGCCGCCAGCACCTCGATCACCGAACTGGAGCGGCAGTCGAGTTGCCAGTTGTTCGACCGAGCCGGCAAGCGCCTGAGCCTCAACGCCCTGGGTCACCAACTGCTGCCCAAGGCCGTCGCGCTGCTGGACCAGGCCAAGGAAATCGAAGACCTGCTCGGAGGTCGCTCCGGATTCGGTGCGCTGTCCGTCGGGGCCACGCTGACCATCGGCAACTACCTAGCCACGCTGCTGATCGGCAGCTTCATGCAGGGGCACCCGGAAAGCCAGGTGAAGCTGCACGTGCAAAACACGGCGCATATCGTGCAACAGGTGGCCCATTACGAGATTGACCTGGGCCTGATCGAGGGCGATTGCAATCATCCAGACCTGGAAGTGCAGCCGTGGGTCGAAGACGAACTGGTGGTCTTCTGCGCGCCCCAGCATCCATTGGCCAGGATCGGCCAGGCCGACATCCAGGCGCTGTCGAGGGAGGCCTGGATTCTGCGCGAGCAAGGGTCGGGAACGCGCCTGACTTTCGACCAGGCCATGCGCCATCACCGGACCAGCCTGAATATTCGCCTGGAGCTGGAGCATACCGAAGCGATAAAGCGCGCCGTGGAGTCGGGCCTGGGCATCGGCTGCATATCCCGGCTCGCCCTGCGTGACGCGTTCCGCCGTGGAAGCCTGGTCGCCGTGGAAACTCCCGAACTGGATCTGGCCCGACAGTTCTATTTCATCTGGCACAAGCAGAAATACCAGACGTCGGCCATGCGTGAGTTTCTCGACCTGTGCCGCACCTTCACGGCAGGGGTCAGGCGAAGCGACGAGATCGTGTTGCCGTCGATTGCCTGAGCCCTACAGCAGGATGATGCCCCAGACCAGACCGATCATGCACAGCGCCACCAGCTGGGCGGCACTGCCCATGTCCTTGGCATTCTTCGAAAGCGGATGGCGCTCCAGCGAGATTCGATCGATGGCCGCCTCGATCGCCGAGTTGATCAGCTCGACGATCAGCCCAAGCAGGCATACGGCCACCAGGATCGCACGCTCGACCCGCGAGACCGGTAGCCAGAAGGCCGTCGGAATGAGCAGGATATTCAGCACTACCAGCTGACGGAAGGCAGCTTCGCCCAGGAAGGCGGCGCGCAGGCCGTCCAGCGAATAGCCGGCGGCACTGAAAAGACGCTTGAGGCCGGTCTGGCCTTTGAATGGTGACATGACGATGAACTTCGGCGAGATGAGGAGTGCAGGCTAATGCAACCTGGATAAAAAAGAGTGAAGCGAGGACGATCAGTTGCCAGCAACCGATTCCAATTGTTGCAGAAGCAACGCCGCCTGGGTCCTGGTGCGCACGCCGAGCTTGCGGAAGATGGCAGTCACATGAGCCTTGATGGTCGCTTCCGAGACACTCAGCTCATAGGCGATCTGCTTGTTCAGCAACCCTTCGCAGACCATGGTCAGGACCCGGAACTGTTGCGGCGTCAGGCTGGCCAGGCCTTCGCTGGCAGCCTTGGCCTCGGCCGATACATCAACCTTCTCGAACGCCTGCGGCGGCCACCAGGCGTCACCGTCCAGCACTTTCTGCACCGCTGCCTGGATGACTTCCAGGGTGCTGGACTTGGGAATGAAGCCACTGGCGCCGAACTCGCGGGACTTCACCACCACCGCCGCCTCTTCCTGGGCCGAAACCATGACGACCGGAATCTGCGGATACTGCCCACGCAACAAGACCAATCCCGAGAAACCGTAGGCACCGGGCATGTTCAGATCCAGCAGCACCAGATCCCAATCGGCTTTCTCTGCCAGACGCGTCTCAAGTTCCGCAATGCTTGCCGCCTCCACCAGACGCACGTTCGGCCCAAGCCCCAAGGTAACGGCCTGACGCAAGGCACTTCGGAACAAGGGGTGGTCATCGGCTATCAGGATTTCGTACGTGGCCATCGATCTAGGGATCCTGTCATGGGCCTGGCGGAAAGGATGGGGAGTGCCAGGCAGGCAAAAGACACGACGAGGATGGCGCTGCCTCTTCGTCGCATCCAAGCGGCGCCAAGGATGCCGAGCACGCTCCAGGTGGTCAAGCGCCAAGCCCAGCCATGCCCGCTTCCCTGACGCCAGCCTCGCTATTATGGACCCAATCCAGCTGGGCTACCTCTTGGACTAAAGAAAGGCTTCCAGACGCCGGTGCACATCGTCATGTTCGTCGAGCGCCAGGTGCCGCTTGGCGGCCAGGTAGTGGGTGCTGAACACATCCAGGTAGGCATCCAGCGCCTGGGAGGCTTGCTGATCGCCGGCCAGGTCCAGGCACATCGCCGCGACTTCGGCGGTACAGAAATGATCGTCGCGCCTGGAGCGCCGCAGGCGATAGCGTGAGACCTGCTCCGCGGTCAGGCTCAATACGGGAAAACGATCCAGGTAGGGGCTCTTGCGGAACATCTTGCGCGCCTCGGTCCAGGTCGCGTCGAGCAGGATGAAAAGCGGCCGCTTGCCAGGCTCGCGCACGACCGTATCGACTACCCGCGCCGAGGCAACGAACTCGCCAGGGAAAACGATGAAAGGTTGCCAATGCGCTTGCTCGAGCAATGCCAGCAGCCTCGAATCGACCTCGGTGCGCTGCCAGCCGAAGGCCGAGGTGTCTTGCACGACATCCGCGATCAGCCAGCCGGTATTGCTCGGTTTAAGCGGCTCGGTATCGTGCATGATCAGACACATGCCGGATTGGGCGGCGACCTTGGGTGTCCAGGCGCACAGGCAGTGGCTGACGATAACCCGGCAGGCTTCGCAGCGTTCGGCGCGGGAACCGCGGGCTATAAAGGGCTTGCTGCTTCGCGCCAGGCGTTCGGCGCGCAGGCGTGCCACGGCATGGCTCATGGCTGCACTGCCCGTCGGTGGGTAAGGAAAGACACGATAGTGATCCCAGACAGAAAAGTCGCCATTCTAGCAGAGCACGGGTATGCACCGTGGGCCTGCGTGCAGAGAGCGAGGCGAGGGATGGCATGGCAGCGGCTGGGCTTTCATGGAACACTACCGACTGGCGTCTGTCCAAGCGCCAATCATCGAACAGGAGAGATTCATGCTGCGTCTTATCGTCCCTACCCTGGGCATGCTGCTCGCCTTGCCGCTGGTGGCCCAGGCCGCTTCCAAGCAGGAATACGAGCTTTCCCAGATGTTGCAGAAGGTCGCCAGGGAGAGCAGCGTCGGTACGCCGCGTGCGATCAACGAGGACATTCTGGACCAAGGCTACACCGTCGAGGGCAACCAGCTGATCAATCACCTGAGCGTTCGCGCCAGTCACGCAGAACAGATGCAGGCCAACCCGGAAAAGGTCCGCGACCAGCTGGGCAGCAGTGTCTGTGGCAACAGTGGCTTTCGCCAGCTGATGATGCGCGGCGCCGTTCTGCGCTATGACTTCACCGAGTACAAGACCAATCGCCCGGTGGGCCAGCAGGTGTTCAATGCGGCGACCTGTGGCCTGGGGAAAGGCAAGCGGTAAGACCGCAGCCTGGCTTGGTGGAAGAACTGAAAAGAGCGGACGGGCTGTCGATCAGTCGTCCAGGTCTCGACCACTGAGCAAGCGGTTTACGAGGTCCATGGGGAAACCCCGGTAAGCGAGAAAGCGGATCTGTCGTGCTCGACTGCGAGGATCGACCGGCCGCTGGCCGTCGAACTTGCGTTGCCAGACATCGCGCAGACGACCGGCCCAGTCGATGTCGCTATCGCGCAGGGCCTGCTCGATGTCGCCACGATCCAGGCCGCGCTGGCCAAGGTCTTCGCGGATGCGCGCAGGACCGTAGCCAGCGCTGGACCGATAGGCAATGAAGCTCTCGAGATAACGGGCCTCGCTGAGCAGCCCCTCTTCGGTCAGTCGATCGAGCTCACGCTCGATCAACTCCTGCGGGGCACCGCGTTGGCGCAGCTTGCGCGTCAGTTCCACACGACCATGCTCGCGTCGCGCGAGCAGGTCCATGGCTGTCCGCCGAACCGCGACGGGGGTATCGAGCACGACGGACATGGAGGCAATCAGTAGCCCGCGTCGGCATCGGCCACGTCGCCGGCATCGGCCTCGGCGGCAGCGGCCTTGCCAGCCGCTGCCACAGCACCTGCGTTGAGCAGCTTGTCGCGAATCTGCTTCTCGAGCTCCGCGCCGATGGCTGGGTTCTCCTGCAGGTACTTGGCGGCGTTGGCCTTGCCCTGACCGATCTTGCTGCCCTGATAGCTGTACCAGGCGCCAGATTTTTCCAGCAGCCCGTTGGCGACGCCCAGATCGATGATCTCGCCATTGCGGTAGATGCCCTTGCCGTACAGGATCTGGAACTCGGCCTGACGGAACGGAGGCGAGACCTTGTTCTTGACGATCTTGACCCGCGTTTCACTACCGACGACCTCGTCGCCTTCCTTCACCGCGCCGGTACGACGGATATCCAGGCGGACCGAAGCATAGAACTTCAGGGCGTTGCCACCGGTGGTGGTTTCCGGGCTACCGAACATCACGCCGATCTTCATGCGGATCTGGTTGATGAAGATGACCAGGCAGTTGGCGTTCTTGATGTTGCCGGTGATCTTGCGCAGGGCCTGGGACATCAGGCGGGCCTGCAGGCCGACGTGCATGTCGCCCATCTCGCCTTCGATTTCGGCCTTGGGCACCAGCGCTGCGACGGAGTCGACGATGATGACGTCCACGGCATTGGAACGCACCAGCATGTCGGTGATTTCCAGCGCCTGCTCACCGGTGTCCGGCTGGGACACCAGCAGATCGTCGACGTTGACGCCCAGCTTGCCGGCGTACTCCGGATCCAGCGCGTGCTCGGCATCGACGAAGGCGCAGGTGGCACCGTTCTTCTGAGCTTCGGCGATGACCGACAGGGTCAGTGTGGTCTTGCCCGAGGACTCCGGACCGTAGATCTCGACGATACGCCCCTTCGGCAGGCCGCCGATGCCCAGGGCGATGTCCAGTCCCAGGGAGCCGGTGGAAATGGCGGGAATGGCCTGGCGCTCATGGTCGCCCATGCGCATGACCGCGCCCTTGCCGAATTGACGTTCGATCTGGCCCAGGGCCGCAGCCAAGGCGCGCTTCTTGTTGTCGTCCATTGAAATCCTCACGTGATCGACAGGCCCTGATGGCCCAGATAACTGTATAAGTAGACAGTATTATTCCACAGTGGTGCGCTCGCGCAAACCCCTGTTCCCAATTTACTCTGCACCAAGCTGTAACAGCCGCTCGAGCGCGGCGATGACCGTCTGGCGCCGTACCGCGTCGCGGTCCCCGTCAAACAGCCGCCGCTCGCTCTCGACCCGGTCGCCGTCGGCCCAGGCCAGCCACACCGTGCCCACCGGCTTGGCCGGCGAGCCGCCATCGGGGCCGGCAACGCCACTGACCGCAACGGCGAAGCGTGCGCCACTGGCTGCCTGCGCGCCGCGTGCCATCGCCTCGACCACTTCCCGGCTGACCGCGCCGACCGTGGCGAACAGCGGCTGCGGCACCCCCAGCTGATGGGTCTTCTGCCGGTTGGAATAGGTGACGTAGCCCGCTTCGAACCAGGCCGAGCTGCCTGGCGCGCGAGTGATCGCCTCGGCGATCCCACCGCCGGTGCAGGATTCGGCTGTACTGACTTGGGCACCGAGACGACGCAGATGTTCACCGAGCTTGAGGGAAAGCGTGGAGATAGTGTCCATGTCGGTCTCCTTGGAAAGTCACCCTACCCTATCATCACGGTGGCAACGGGCAAGCTCGCAGACGCCGGGACACCGCGGCATTTGTCCGAGCCGAGCAATGAGCGCTCGGCGAATGCCCGCCTCGCGTGATACGCTGATGGCATCCAAAGCTGGAATCCAAGTAGCGGCGCTCATGGCGGACCGGATGGCCCCAGTGCTGCCCCAGCGAACCCGCCAAAGCGCCCTAAAGCACTGATGAATAAAGCAATTTCCGATTTTTCCGCACACACCCCGATGATGCAACAGTACTGGAAGCTCAAGCACCAGCATCCAGACCAGCTGATGTTCTACCGCATGGGCGACTTCTACGAGATCTTCTATGAAGACGCGAAGAAGGCCGCGAAGCTGCTCGACATCACCCTGACCGCGCGTGGCCAGTCTGCCGGGCAGGCGATCCCGATGTGCGGGATTCCCTTCCATTCCGTGGAAGGCTACCTGGCCAAGCTGGTCAAGCTCGGCGAATCGGTGGTCATCTGCGAGCAGATCGGCGACCCGGCCACCAGCAAGGGGCCGGTGGAGCGCCAGGTGGTGCGTATCATCACGCCTGGGACCGTCAGCGACGAAGCCCTGCTGGACGAGCGCCGGGACAACCTGATCGCCGCGCTGCTGGGTGACGAGCGCCTGTTCGGCCTGGCGGTGCTGGATATCACCAGCGGCCACTTCACGGTGCAGGAAATCAAGGGCTGGGAAAACCTGCTGGCCGAACTGGAGCGCATCGATCCGGTGGAACTGCTGATCCCGGATGACTGGCCACAAGGCCTTCCAGCGGAAAAGCGTCGCGGCAGCCGTCGCCGGGCGCCCTGGGATTTCGACCGGGACACCGCGCGCAAGAGCCTTTGCCAGCAGTTTGCCACCCAAGACCTCAAAGGCTTCGGCTGCGACAAGCTGACCCTGGCGATCGGCGCTGCCGGCTGCCTGCTGGCCTACGCCAAGGAAACCCAGCGCACTGCCCTGCCACACCTGCGCAGCTTGCGCCACGAGCGGCTGGACGACACGGTGATCCTCGACGGCGCGAGCCGGCGCAACCTGGAGCTGGATGTCAACCTGGCCGGCGGACGCGACAACACCTTGCAATCGGTCATGGACCGCTGCCAGACCGCCATGGGCAGCCGTCTGCTGACCCGCTGGCTGAACCGTCCGCTGCGCGACCTCAAGGTGCTCAAGGCTCGCCAGGGCTCGATCCGTTGCCTGCTGGACGGCTATCGCTTCGAAAAGCTGCAGCCGCAGCTCAAGGAAATCGGCGACATCGAACGCATTCTTGCTCGCATCGGCCTGCGCAATGCACGGCCGCGCGACCTGGCACGCCTGCGCGATGCGCTGGGCGCGCTGCCTGAACTGCACAATGCCATGGCCGAGCTGGAAGCGCCGCACCTGGCGCGGCTGGCCACCATCGCCGGGACCTATCCGGAGCTGGCTGGCCTGCTGGAGCGGGCGATCATCGACAACCCGCCCGCGGTGATCCGCGATGGCGGCGTGCTCAAGGTCGGCTACGACAGCGAGCTCGACGAGCTGCTGGCCATGAGCGAGAACGCCGGGCAGTTTCTCATCGACCTCGAGGCGCGGGAAAAGGCCCGTACCGGGCTGAGCAACCTGAAGGTCGGCTACAACCGGGTTCACGGCTACTACATCGAACTGCCGACCCGCCAGGCCGAGCAGGCACCTGGCGACTATATCCGTCGCCAGACGCTCAAAGGCGCAGAGCGCTTCATCACCCCGGAGCTAAAGGCCTTCGAGGACAAGGCCCTGTCAGCCAAGAGCCGCGCCCTGGCACGCGAGAAAATGCTCTACGACGCGTTGCTGGAAACCTTGATCGGTCATCTGGCGCCGCTGCAGGACACTGCCGCGGCCCTGGCCGAACTGGACGTGCTGAGCAATCTCGCCGAGCGGGCGCTGAACCTGGACCTGAACTGCCCAACCTTCGTCGACGAGCCGTGTCTGCGCATCGAGCAAGGCCGTCATCCGGTCGTCGAGCAGGTGCTGACCACGCCGTTCGTCGCCAACGACCTGGCGCTCGACGACAGCACCCGGATGCTCATCATCACCGGTCCCAACATGGGTGGTAAGTCCACTTACATGCGCCAGACCGCCCTGATCGTACTGATGGCGCATATCGGCAGCTTCGTCCCGGCAGTCAGCTGCGAGCTGTCGCTGGTCGATCGCATTTTCACCCGCATCGGCTCGAGCGACGATCTGGCAGGCGGACGGTCGACCTTCATGGTCGAGATGAGCGAGACCGCCAACATCCTGCACAACGCCACCGACCGCAGCCTGGTGCTGATGGACGAAGTCGGTCGGGGCACCAGCACCTTCGATGGCCTGTCGCTGGCCTGGGCGGCAGCTGAACGCCTTGCCCAGCTGCGTGCCTATACCTTGTTCGCCACGCACTACTTCGAGCTTACGGTGCTGCCGGAAAGCGAACCGCTGGTCGCCAACGTCCATCTCAACGCCACCGAGCACAACGAACGCATCGTGTTTCTTCATCATGTGCTGCCGGGGCCGGCCAGCCAGAGCTACGGCCTGGCGGTCGCCCAGCTGGCCGGAGTACCCGCCCCGGTGATCCAGCGGGCCCGGGAACATCTCGGGCGCCTGGAAACGTCCAGCCTGCCGCACGAAAAGCCGGCCAGCGACAGGCAGCAGCCCGCACTGCCGCACCAGAACGACCTGTTCGCCAACCTGCCCCATCCAGTCATCGACAAGCTTGGCGAGCTCGACCTGGACAACATGACGCCGCGCCAAGCTATCGAAATGCTATATCAACTGAAGAACCTGTTATAACGCGTGCCCGTACAAGCTGGTAGAATCCCGCGCGGTTTGCCGGCGCTGCAGAGCCCAGCCTGACCTGTAGCCGTACCTGTGAACCGCGCTGCCCTGCATTGAAGGGCACGCTGCCGTCGCCTGAGGAGAAAAATAGAAATGTCCTTCGTCGTCACCGACAACTGCATCAAGTGCAAGTACACCGACTGCGTGGAAGTCTGTCCGGTGGACTGCTTCTACGAAGGTCCGAACTTCCTGGTCATTCATCCGGACGAATGCATCGACTGCGCTCTGTGCGAGCCGGAATGCCCTGCCCAAGCCATTTTCTCGGAAGACGAAGTGCCTGCAGGCATGGAGCAGTTCATTGAGTTGAACGCCGAGCTGGCGGAGATCTGGCCGAATATCACCGAGAAAAAGGACGCGCTGCCCGAAGCCGAAGAATTCGACGGCAAGGAAGGCAAGATCCAGTACCTGGAACGCTGAGACGATCCAGAACCGAAAAGGCCCTTCGCGGGCCTTTTTCTTTGCACAAAAGAAAAGGGGCGGTTTTACCCGCCCCGCTTTTCTCCATGGTCCCTGTGTTCCTGACCATCATCCTGATGAATCGCTTCTTGCGATGTCCATGGCCTTCATCCGTGAAAGCCTGTGTCGGTCCGTCGACACACTTCGAATACTAGCCAATCCGACGCCGCGAGCAACCGTCAAACCTCTCTAATCAATTCAGCTGACATAACTGAACACATGAGACAACTGCCTGAAATAAAAGGCTTTTTATCTACTCGGACACTGGAAAAGACAATTGTTTACTCTTACTTAAGACGATTACCTACAGACGTTGTAAGCAATCTCTTACGCTTAAAGTATCGCTGGTGAAACAAGCGATGCGTGGCTATAACTATGGAAGCTGTGTTCCGGATGCCATCGTGGGCACGCTGGCGCGCCGGAGGCTGAACACTCGAGAAATGGCATGAAGACACAAGACCGCCCAGTCAGGCGCATGCGTCTTCAGACACTGCGCCTGGCTGGGCGGTCTTGTGCTATGACAGGAGCCCTATAGACTCCGGGCATCCGGGAAGTGATATCGGCCATCGCATGCCTGCCATGGGCAGACAGCGCATATCCGGCTTACTGGAACAGCGAATCGCTGGAAAGGCCGTTCTTTTCCAGGATTTCTCGCAGGCGCTTGAGCCCTTCCACCTGGATCTGACGCACGCGTTCACGGGTCAGGCCAATTTCCAGGCCGACATCTTCGAGCGTGCTGCTCTCGTGCCCGCGCAGGCCGAAACGGCGAATCACCACCTCGCGCTGCTTGTCGGTAAGTTCGCCAAGCCACTGGTCGATACTCTGGGACAGGTCATCGTCCTGCAGCAACTCGCAAGGGTCGGTAGGCCGGTCGTCCGTCAGGGTGTCCAGCAGTGTCTTGTCGGAATCCGGCCCCAACGACACATCGACGGAAGAGACGCGCTCGTTGAGCCCGAGCATTCGCTTGACTTCGGCGACGGGTTTCTCCAGCAGGGCGGCGATTTCTTCCGGCGAGGGCTCGTGGTCGAGCTTTTGGGTCAGCTCCCGCGCTGCGCGCAGGTAGACGTTGAGCTCCTTGACCACGTGGATCGGCAGACGAATGGTGCGCGTCTGGTTCATGATCGCCCGTTCGATGGTCTGGCGAATCCACCAGGTCGCATAGGTGGAAAAGCGGAACCCCCGCTCCGGATCGAACTTTTCCACCGCCCGGATCAATCCCAGGTTGCCCTCCTCGATCAGGTCGAGCAGCGACAGCCCCCGATTGACGTAGCGGCGTGCGATCTTCACTACCAGGCGCAGGTTGCTTTCGATCATCCGCTTGCGACCAGCCGGATCGCCCTTTTGCGAAAGCCGCGCGAAATGCACTTCCTCTTCTGGAGAAAGAAGCGGGGAAAAGCCGATTTCGTTCAAGTACAGCTGGGTAGCATCGAGGGCTCGACCATAATCGATGTACTTGTGCTGTTTGAGCGAAGAGCCTTGTCTGGCTCTGGTCCGAACCGAGGATACAGCAGGTTCGTCTGACACCACATCCGTTTCCAAGACAACGCCCGCTTCCATGATCAGCAGGTCGTCATCGATGTCAAACTCCGGCGCTTCTTTACTGAGAGCCATTGTTATAGTCCTTTGCTGAGTTCGAACTCAGACTCTAGCGGCACCTGGTTCCCTGGCAGCGCCAAAGCCTGTCCTTTCTACATCAGGTACGGACCGGAACAACCATCAACGGCGCGGCAGGAACTGAAGCGGATCGACAGGCTTGCCCTGGCGGCGGATTTCGAAGTGCAACTTTACCCGCTCGGCGCCCGTGGAACCCATTTCGGCGATCGTCTGCCCTGCCTTGACTTGCTGCCCCTCCCGAACCAACAGCCTGCGGTTATGCCCGTAGGCGCTGACATAGGTATCATTGTGCTTGATGATGATCAACTCGCCGTAGCCCCTCAAACCACTACCGGCGTAGACCACTGATCCATTTCCAGCAGCGAAAACAGGCTGTCCCAAATCCCCGGCGATATCAATGCCTTTATTCAAACTACCGTTTGAAGCGAACTTTCCGATCACCACGCCGTTGGCCGGCCACGTCCAGCCGCCGGCGGCGACCTCGGCCGAGGGTACCTTGGCGGCAACCGTGGGGGTCCTGGCGACCGGGGTCGTGGTGGTCGTCACGGTGGTCGAGGACGCTGGCTTGGAGCTGGCCGGCAGACGTGTCACGGTAGTGCGACTGGTCGACGAAGGACTCGAGACGACCGTGGTGCGGCTGCCCGAGCCGCTGCTGAAGCGGATGGCCTGGCCAGGACGAATGGTATAGGGCGCGACGATGCCATTGCGGGCTGCCAGCTCCTTGTAGTCCCAACCGTAGCGGAAAGCGATGGAATACAAGGTATCGCCCGGCTTGACGGTGTACTGACCACTGGTCACCGGAGGACGCTTCGGCGCGGCAGCGTTGCGATCGACCACGCTGGCGCCGCCCGAACCGGAGCTGGAACAGCCTGTCAGCAGGACGCCGGCGGCCAGCGTCATTACCAGTAGCTTGAAACTCGTCAGACCCCTGCGCTGCCCAAAGACTGTGTGCCCCACCCGGCGCTCCCTCTCACGTAACGATATGAATGCGATATTGTTTCGAACATAACGAGCCGGCTGACTGCCGTTCCCTGCGGCTGCCCTGCCTGCCGTTGCCAGGCGCTCCGCTGGTAGACAGGGCAATGACGCGAGAATTCGTCGCCGACGCAAAATTCCGCTTCGACTCAGGCCAGCGGCCCGTTGAGCAACGGCACGAAGCGAACCGCGCCCAGGACCCTGCGCGAAAAGCCGTGCTCCTCGCGAATGATCAGCATCAGTTGCTGCGATTCCCCAGCCGCTCCGACAGGAATCACCAGGCGCCCCCCCGGCGCGAGTTGATCGAGCAGGGCCTGGGGCACCTGCGAGGCCACGGCGGTGACGATGATGCCATTGTATGGCGCCAGGGCCGGCCAGCCTTCGCAGCCGTCTCCCCAGCGGAATACCACGTTGCGCAGGTTGAGCTGCTGCAGGCGCTCCTTGGCACGGTCTTGCAGCACCTGGATACGCTCGACCGAAAATACCCGCTCCACCAGCTGGGCGAGTATCGCGGTCTGGTAGCCCGAGCCGGTACCGATCTCGAGAACCTTGTCCAGAGGACCCGCCTCGAGCAACAGCTCGCTCATGTGCGCGACCATGTAGGGTTGCGAAATGGTCTGGTTGTGGCCGATCGGCAGGGCCGTGTCTTCGTAGGCACGATGAGCCAGCGCTTCGTCCACGAACAGGTGTCTGGGTGTCTGTCGAATGGCATCGAGCACCCTGGAATCGCCGACGCCCTCCTCGCTCAGGCGCTGGACGAGGCGTTCGCGCGTGCGCTGGGAAGTCATGCCGATCCCGTGACGCTGCAGGTCGCTCTTCTGGCGCATTACAGCAGGCCCTCCAGCCAGCCATCGAGGCGCTCGAAGGCTTCGTTGAAGGTCCTGTCCAGCTGCAGGGGGGTCACCGAGACATAACCTTGCATCACCGCATGAAAGTCGGTTCCCGGCCCGCCATCCTCGGCATCGCCAGCCACGGCGATCCAGTAGCCTTCCTTGCCGCGCGGATTGACCACCTTGGTCGGTGCCGCTGCGCGTGCCCGGTGTCCCAGACGGGTCAGCTGGATACCGCGGATGCGCTCGAGCGGCAAGTTGGGGATGTTCACGTTGAGCACCGTGCGCGGCGGCAGGTCCAGGCGAGACTGGGCCTCGACCAGGCGGCGGGCGACATGCGCCGCGGCCGGCAGGTTGTCCGGCTGACGCGAAAGCAGCGAGAAGGCCAGCGAGGTTCCGCCCAGGAACCGCCCTTCCAGGGCTGCGGCCACAGTGCCGGAATAGAGCACGTCGTCCCCCAGGTTGGCGCCCAGATTGATGCCCGAGACGACCATGTCGGGCGTCTGCTCGAGCAGGCCGTTGAGCCCCAGGTGCACACAGTCGGTGGGCGTGCCGTTGAGGCTGATGAAGCCATTGGCCAGGACCTGCGGGTGCAGCGGGCGATCCAGGGTCAGCGAGCTGCTGGCGCCGCTCTTGTCCTGGTCCGGGGCGATGACCACGCACTCGGCATGATCGGCCAGGGCTGCATGCAGCGCGGCCAGGCCGGGTGCGGTGACGCCATCATCATTGGAAATCAGAATACGCATGGGCTGTCCGTCTGCCCTGCCGGCACCAGATCGACGAGTTCGCGCACCAACGCGGTGGCGAAGCATCCGGCCGGCAGGACGAATACCAGTTGCAGGATATCAGGCTCGGGATAATGCCACGTCAGGTCGCCAATAGGGAGCCGCAGGATACGCCGTTCGTGCTTCAGGCCAGCCGCGGCCAGCCACTGGCACAACGCCGCGTGCCGTTCGGCGAGCTGGGCCTCGAGCTCGGCGGGCTGCGCCTGCGCGGTGGAACTGCCTTCACCCCACAACGGCCCGGTCGGATGCAGGTCGAGCTGCTCCAGACGTGGATCGGAGCATTCCTCCTCGCCTGCCAGGAAGAAGCTGCGACTGTCGGTGAACGCCAGCAGATCGCCGACCTGTGCGCGGTCCCAGCTGCCCGCGGCCACACGCGCTGCCAGCACCTGGTTGAACAGGAAGCTGCGGGCTGCCGACAGCAGCCGCGAACGGACATTGCGTTGCTCTGGCAAGGCGCCACGTTCGGCCCAGGCCAGGGCGTCCTGCAAGTTGCCGCCGGCATGCCCGAAACGTTGCGCGCCGAAGTAGTTGGGGATGCCGTGCTGGCGAATCCGCTCCAGGCGCGCGTCGAGCGCCTGATGGTCAGCGGTCAAGGCGGTCAGACGCAGGGTGAAGCCATTGGCCGCATGGGCACCGCGTTGCAGCTTGCGCGAATGACGGGTCTGACGCAGAACGCGCAGGTCGTCGTCCAGGGCACGGGCAAGATCAGGGTCGGACTTGCCCGGCAAGTGCAAGCTGAACCACTGGCGAGTGAGCGCCTGACGGTCCTTCAGACCGGCGTAGCTGACCGTGCGCAACGGCACGCCAGCGGCCCGCGCCAGGCGGCGGGCGGCTTCCTCGGTATTGAGCTCGCGCTTCTCGACCCACAGCCAGAGGTGCTCGCCCTGGCCGGACAGGGGAATGTCGAGCACTTCGTCGACCTGGAAATCCTCGGCCACCGCCTTGAGCACCGCGCTGCCCAAGGCCGGACCGGCGGCGCGTGGCCCCAGCAGGTAGTGTTCGTTCATGCCGGCAGCAGCAGGGCAACCGCATGCACGGCGATACCCTCCTCGCGCCCGGTGAAACCCAGCTTCTCGGTCGTGGTGGCCTTGACGTTGACCTGGTCGAGCTGCACCTGCAGGTCCTCGGCGATGCGCTCGCGCATGGCCTGGATATGCGGCGCCATCTTCGGCGCCTGGGCGATGATGGTGGCGTCGACGTTGCCGACCTTCCAGCCCTTGGCCTGGATGATGCCGACCACATGACGCAGCAGCACACGGCTGTCGGCGCCCTTGAAACGTGGATCGGTATCAGGGAAGTGCTTGCCGATGTCACCCAGTGCCGCCGCGCCGAGCAAGGCATCGCTCACCGCGTGGAGCAGGACATCGCCATCGGAATGGGCCAGCAGGCCGTACTTGTGGGCAATCTGCAGCCCACCCAGGGTTATGAAATCACCATCGGTGAAACGGTGCACATCGTAGCCGTGGCCAATACGCATAGAAAAACGCCCTGATTGAGTCAGGGCGTGATTCTACCTGCTTTGTCCGGCCTTGGGCGCAATGTGCGTGCAGTTGCCATGGCCGACGCAGCCGCCGGCCTTCATGGGCGCCTTGGCCTGCACGGCATCATCATCTTGGCCCGCCCCTTCAGCTCACCACCCGGCCCAAGGCCAGGGCGTGATGGCGCAGGTGCTCCTCGATGAAGCTGGCGATGAAATAGTAGCTGTGATCGTAGCCTGGCTGCAGGCGCAGGGTCAGCGAATGCCCACCCTTGCGGGCGGCCTGCTCGAGCGCCTGGGGCTTGAGCTGGGTCTCGAGGAAGTCATCGCGGTCGCCCTGATCCACCAGCAAGGGTGGACATTGCCCAGCCTCCGTCTCGGCCAGCAGCACGCTGGCATCCCACTCGCGCCAGCGGGCACGATCATCGCCCAGGTAGCGGGAGAAAGCCTTCTCCCCCCAGGGACAGTCGATCGGGTTGCCGATCGGCGAGAACGCCGAGACCGAACGGTAGCGGCCCGGATTGCGCAAGGCGCACACCAGCGCCCCGTGGCCGCCCATGGAATGGCCACTGATGCTGCGCTGCTCGGAGGCCGGGAAGTGCGCCTCGATCAGAGCCGGCAACTCGTTGACCACATAGTCATGCATGCGATAGTGCCGGGCCCAGGGTTGCTGGGTCGCGTTGAGATAGAAGCCGGCGCCCTTGCCGAAATCCCAGGCGCCGTCCGGGTCACCCGGCACCTGCTCACCACGCGGGCTGGTGTCCGGCGCCACGATGATCAGCCCGAGCTCGGCGGCCAGGCGCTGGGCCCCGGCCTTCTGCATGAAATTCTCGTCGGTGCAGGTCAGGCCGCTGAGCCAGTAGAGCACCGGCAGTTTTTCACCCTGCTCGGCCTGTGGCGGCAGGAACACCGCGAACACCATGTCGCAACCGAGCACCTGGGAGGTGTGTCGATAACGCTTGTGCCAGCCGCCGAAGCTTTTCTGGCAGGAAAGGTTTTCCAGACTCATGGCCGACCTCAGAAGTGGATCACGCTACGGATGCTCTTGCCTTCGTGCATCAGGTCGAAGGCCTTGTTGATGTCTTCCAGACCCATGGTGTGGGTGATGAAGGTGTCCAATGGAATTTCGCCTTTTTCCGACATTTCCACGTAACTGGGCAGCTCGCTGCGACCGCGCACCCCACCGAACGCCGAACCGCGCCAGACACGCCCGGTGACCAGCTGGAACGGGCGCGTGGCGATTTCCTGGCCGGCACCGGCGACACCGATGATGACCGACTCGCCCCAGCCCTTGTGGCAGCATTCGAGGGCAGCGCGCATCAACTGGACGTTGCCGATGCATTCGAAGGAGAAATCCACGCCACCATCGGTGAGGTCGACGATGACCTCCTGGATCGGACGATCGTGATCCTTCGGATTGACGAAGTCGGTCGCGCCCAGCTGCTTGGCGATCTCGAACTTGGCCGGATTGATATCAATGGCGATGATTCGCGAAGCCTGCGCCTTGACCGCGCCGATGATGGCCGACAGGCCAATGCCGCCGAGCCCGAAGACGGCGACGGTGTCGCCCGGCTTGACCTTGGCCGTGTTCAGCACCGCTCCAATGCCGGTGGTGACACCGCAACCGAGCAGGCAGACCTTCTCCAGCGGTGCCTCCTTCTGGATCTTGGCCACGGAGATTTCCGGCAGTACGGTGTACTCCGAGAACGTCGAGGTGCCCATGTAGTGGAAGATCGGCTGACCCTTGTAAGAGAAGCGCGTGGTGCCATCGGGCATCAGACCCTTGCCCTGGGTGGCACGGATGGCCTGGCACAGGTTGGTCTTGCCGGAAAGGCAGAACTTGCACTTGCCACATTCGGGCGTATACAGCGGAATGACATGGTCCCCGACCGCCACCGAAGTGACGCCTTCGCCCACCGCCTCGACGATGGCCCCGCCTTCATGGCCAAGGATGGCCGGGAAGATACCCTCGGGATCCGCCCCGGAGAGGGTATAGGCGTCGGTATGGCAGACGCCGGAGGCAACCACGCGCAGCAATACCTCGCCGGCCTTGGGCATGGCAACGTCGACCTCGACGATTTCCAGGGGTTTCTTTGCCTCGAAGGCTACGGCGGCACGGGACTTGATCATCAACATTGCTCCAGGAGGAAGTACGGTTCGACGCGATGGCAGGAGCCGACGAGCGCTATTGTCTCGAGAGCTGCCAGCCCTTTGGCTCGCTCCAGTGTAATTGATCAGGTTTTGATGAATAATCGAGCCATGGACAAAACATTATTGCCACATAGGGATAATCCATGCACAGTCGTTGGGAAGGTATCGACGAGTTCGTCGCCGTCGCCGAGTCAGGCCAGTTCACCGCGGCGGCCGAGCGATTGGGGGTTTCCTCTTCCCACATCAGTCGCCAGATCGCGCGCCTGGAGGATCGCCTGCACACCCGCCTGTTGTATCGCAGCACACGGCGCGTGACCTTGAGCGAAGCCGGACAGACCTTTCTCCAGCATTGCCAGCGGCTGCAGGACGGGCGCGAGGAAGCCATGCGGGCAATCGGCGACCTGGCCAGCGAGCCCAAGGGCTTGCTGCGTACCACTTGCGCGGTGGCTTATGGCGAGCGGTTCATCGTGCCGCTGGTGACGCGCTTCATGGCGGCCTACCCGCAACTGCGCGTGGAAGTGGAGCTGACCAACCGACCGCTGGATCTGCTGCACGAAGGCATGGACCTGGCGATTCGTCTTGGCCGCCTGCAGGACTCCCGGCTGGTGGCGACCCGCCTGGCCCCTCGGCGCATGTACCTGTGCGCCTCGCCGGACTACCTGGCGCGTTATGGTCGTCCTCACAGCATGTCCGAGCTGGCGCGGCACAACTGCCTGGTCGGCAGCTCGGACATTTGGATCTTGCAGCAGGATGGACGGGAACTGAGCCAGCGGGTCCAGGGCAACTGGCGCTGCAACAGCGGCCAGGCGGTACTGGATGCCGCCCTGCTGGGCATGGGGCTGTGCCAGTTGCCTGACTATTATGTGCTCGAGCATCTGCAAAGCGGCGCGCTGGTGCCCCTGCTCGAAGCCCATCAGCCACCCAACACTGCCGTGTGGGCGCTCTACCCGCAGCAGCGGCACCTTTCGCCCAAGGTCCGGCGCCTGGTGGACTATCTCAAGGAAGGCCTGGCGCAATTGCCGGCGTACCGAACGCATGACTGATCGGCGATAGCGAGATCGCCACCCTCGCCCACGGCAGCATGCCGCTGCCGACGGATCGACTCAGCGCCTGCCGACCCAGCGTTGGCGCAGCCACTCGAGATCCTCCGGACGGGTCACCTTGAGGTTGTCGCTACGTCCTTCGACCAGACGCGGGGCCTGCCCGGCCCACTCCATCGCCGACGCTTCATCGGTGACGACGACATCCGCCACCAGGCATTCGGCCAGCGCCCTGTGCAAGGCACCCAGACGGAACATCTGTGGCGTGAATGCCTGCCAGATGGTGCTGCGGTCCACGGTGGCGCTTACCCTGCCCTTGCCATCGGCGCGCTTGAGCGTATCGCGCGCGGGCACCGCCAGCAGCCCGCCGACCGGATCGTCGGCCAGTTCCGCCAGCAGGCGATCGAGGTCGCCACGCGCCAGGTTGGGCCGTGCCGCATCGTGCACCAGCACCCAGTCGTCATCGGCGGCGCCTTGGCCATGCAATACCAGCAAGGCGTTGAGTACCGAATCGGCACGCTCGCGCCCGCCCTCGGCGCGGCGGATCCGCCGATCGTTGGCACAGCGCAGGCGCGGCCAGTAGGGATCGTCCGCAGCCACGCTGACCACCACGCCGAGCAGTGCGGGATGATCCAGGAAGCAATCGAGGCTGTGCTCGAGCAAGGTCTGGCCCGCCAGTTCCAGGTATTGCTTGGGTCGGTCGGCGGCCATGCGGGCGCCCACCCCGGCGGCGGGGATCACGGCCCAGAAGGCCGGCAGGGAATCGTTCATTTCGGCAATTGGTAGAGGGTTTCGCCCTCCTTCACCATCCCAAGCTCATGGCGGGCACGTTCTTCGACGGTCTCCATGCCCTTCTTCAATTCGAGCACTTCGGCATCGAGCACTCGGTTGCGTTCCAGCAAGCGCTCGTTCTCGGCATGCTGCTCAGCGATCTGCTGCTTGAGTTCGGCGACCTGGGCCAGGCTGCCGCTACCTACCCACAGGCGGTACTGCAAGCCACCTAGCAACAGGAGCAGAACGAGGAACAACCAATAGGGACTGCGCATCGAGGTATCCAGGATAAAAGAGCACCGCTTCGGAGCTTCCGATAGCAAGAAGCCTGGCCAAGGCCAGGCTTCTTCGACAGAAAACCACCTGAAGCGTTCGAGCGGTCAGCGCGACATTTCAGACAACCTTGGCTGCTGTCTTTTTACCATCTCTGGCTCAGCCGCGAAACTCGGCACGACCACGATACACAGCCTTGGCACCCAGCTGCTCCTCGATGCGCAGCAGCTGGTTGTACTTGGACACGCGGTCGGAGCGGCACAGCGAACCGGTCTTGATCTGACCGGCAGCGGTACCAACGGCCAGGTCGGCAATGGTCGAGTCCTCGGTCTCGCCGGAGCGGTGCGAGATCACGGCGGTATAACCGGCCTGCTTGGCCATCTGGATGGCCTCGAGGGTTTCGGTCAGCGAACCGATCTGGTTGAACTTGATCAGGATCGAATTGCCGATGCCCTTCTCGATGCCTTGCTCGAGGATGCGAGTATTGGTGACGAACAGGTCGTCGCCGACCAGTTGCACCTTGGCACCGATCTTGTCCGTCAGGATCTTCCAGCCAGCCCAGTCGGATTCGTCCAGGCCGTCCTCGATCGAGATGATCGGGAAGCGCTCGGTCAGCCCCTTGAGGTACTCGGCGAAACCTTCGGCGTCGAACGACTTGCCTTCGCCGGACAGGTTGTACTGGCCATCTTCGTAAAACTCCGAGGCAGCGCAGTCCAGGGCCAGGGTCACATCGGTGCCCAGCTTGTAGCCGGCTTTCTCGACCGCTTCGGCGATGGCGCCCAGGGCATCTTCGTTCGAAGCCAGGTTCGGCGCGAAGCCGCCTTCGTCACCGACCGCGGTGCTCAGGCCACGCGCCTTGAGCACGGCCTTGAGGTGATGGAAGATCTCGGTGCCCATGCGCAGGGCGTCGGAGAAGGTCTTGGCGCCGACCGGCTGGACCATGAACTCCTGGATGTCGACGTTGTTGTCGGCGTGCTCGCCGCCATTGATGATGTTCATCATCGGCACCGGCATGGAGTACTGCCCTGGAGTGCCATTGAGGTTGGCGATATGCGCGTACAGCGGCAGGTCCTGGTCCTGGGCGGCCGCCTTGGCCGCGGCCAGGGACACGGCGAGGATGGCATTGGCGCCCAGCTTGGCCTTGTTCTCGGTACCGTCGAGCTCGATCATGGCGCGGTCCAGAGCCTTCTGGTCGGACGGATCCTTGCCCAGCAGCAGGTCGCGGATCGGGCCGTTGATGTTGGCCACGGCCTTGAGCACGCCCTTGCCCAGGTAGCGGCTCTTGTCGCCATCACGCAGCTCGAGCGCCTCGCGCGAACCGGTGGAAGCACCGGACGGCGCACAAGCGCTGCCGATGATGCCGTTGTCGAGCAGGACATCGGCTTCCACCGTGGGGTTGCCACGCGAATCGAGAACTTCACGACCTTTGATGTCGACGATCTTTGCCATTGTTGTAAGCACTCCAAAATTGACTAATAACAACGCAGCTGAGGGAAGAATCCGGCCATCGGCCAGGCAATACGCATCTGGGCAGCCCTGGAGACGGCAACAGCCCCCGACCGTCCGGTCAGGGGCTGGGTGGCGGTACTTTACCGGAGAAATTCATCGTCGAGCGGCCTGCAACGACGGAAATTTCCCCGGATCACGCTTCGTGAACCTGGCTCAGGCCTTGTTCTTCTGCGCCAGCGCTGCCTTGACGAAGCCGCTGAACAGCGGATGGCCGTCACGCGGGGTCGAGGTGAACTCGGGGTGGAACTGGCAGGCGACGAACCATGGGTGATCCTTGGACTCGACCACTTCCACCAGCGCACCGTCACCAGAGCGGCCGGAAACGACCAGCCCGGCATCGACCAGCTGGGGCAACAGGTTGTTGTTGACCTCATAGCGGTGGCGATGGCGCTCGACGATCACGTCCTTGCCGTAGCAACCGTGGACCTTGGAACCGGCGACGATCTGGCACTCCTGCGCACCGAGGCGCATGGTGCCGCCCAGGTCGGACGCTTCGGTACGGGTCTCGACCGCGCCGGTGGCATCGGCCCACTCGGTGATCAGGCCGACCACGGGGTGGCCGCTGTCACGGTCGAATTCGGTGGAGTTGGCATCTTTCCAGCCCATCACGTTGCGGGCGAACTCGATGACCGCCACCTGCATGCCGAGGCAGATGCCCAGATAGGGCACCTTGTTCTCGCGAGCGTACTGCACCGCGGTGATCTTGCCTTCCACGCCGCGCAGGCCGAAACCGCCAGGAACCAGGATGGCATCGGCGCCTTCGAGCAGGCCGGTGCCCTGGTTCTCGATATCCTCGGAATCGATGTAGCGCAGGTTGACCTTGGTGCGGTTCTGGATGCCGGCGTGGCTCATCGCCTCGATCAGCGACTTGTAGGCATCGAGCAGCTCCATGTACTTGCCGACCATGGCGATGGTGACTTCCTGCTCGGGGTTGAGCTTGGCGTCGACCACCTTTTCCCACTCGGACAGGTCCGCGCCATTGCACTGCAGGCCGAAGCGCTCGACGACGAAGTCGTCCAGGCCCTGTGCATGCAGCACGCCCGGGATCTTGTAGATGGTGTCGACGTCTTCCAGGGAGATCACCGCACGCTCTTCGACGTTGGTGAACAGCGCGATCTTGCGCCGCGACGACGCATCGACCGGATGGTCGGAGCGGCAGATCAGCACGTCAGGCTGCAGGCCGATCGAGCGCAGCTCCTTGACCGAGTGCTGGGTCGGCTTGGTCTTGGTCTCGCCGGCGGTGGCGATGTACGGCACCAGGGTCAGGTGCATCAGCATGGCGCGCTTGGAACCCACTTCGACACGCAGCTGGCGGATCGCCTCGAGGAACGGCTGCGACTCAATGTCGCCCACGGTACCGCCGATCTCCACCAGGGCCACGTCGGCGTCGCCAGCACCCTTGATGATGCGCCGCTTGATTTCGTCGGTGATGTGCGGAATGACCTGGATGGTGGCGCCCAGGTAGTCGCCACGACGCTCCTTGCGCAGTACGTGCTCGTAGATGCGACCGGTGGTGAAGTTGTTGTTCTGGGTCATGGTGGTACGGATGAACCGCTCGTAGTGACCCAGGTCGAGGTCGGTCTCGGCGCCGTCATGGGTGACGAAGACCTCGCCATGCTGGAACGGGCTCATCGTGCCCGGATCGACGTTGATGTACGGGTCCAGCTTGAGCATGGTGACCTTGAGCCCCCGCGCTTCCAGGATGGCCGCCAGGGAAGCCGAGGCAATGCCTTTCCCCAATGAAGAAACAACACCGCCCGTGACGAATATGTAGCGCGTCATGAAAAACCCTAGAAGTCTGCGTTAAGGCGGCCAGAACCGCCGGAGAAAGCGAAGGAAGGCCGAAGCCCCCGATCACCTGCGTCGATCACAGTGCATCTCGAAATACTGCCGCGTCTGTACAGACCGGGCATGGAGGACCCGGCATGGAGCTCGCTCGTCATTTCTGGAATCGCCCAGCAAAGAACTGCTTGGTAATCGGCAGCTTCCGTGTTTCCAAAGGAGCCACAGAAGCTGTATCAAGAAGGGAGGGTAGTCTACCGGAATGTACCTTTCAGCTCAAACCTTGCGCGCTGGTGGGCGGCTGCCATAGCAGCTGCCAGTCACCCTGGCTCAGCGTCGGCAGGTTGGCCACCGCCAGCAGCCGCTGGCCTTCGAACAGCAGTGGCAGGCGCGCACGGACGAAGTGCGGCACGCGCGACTCGTTGAGCAGGCGCTTGAGGTCCCGATGCCCGCGCCCGGCGACCAGCAGCTGCTCGCCACCCTGGCGGTAGGCGATGCGCAACGGCCCCTGCGGCACACGGCCACGCAAGCGCACCGACCCGTTGCCCGCCAACTGCAACGGAGCATCAGGATCGTCCCAGGCTGTCGAGCCTGCGGCGGGACGCAGCCAGTCTCCGGCCAACCACCAGATCCGCCGGTTGCTGCGCTGCAGTTGTCCATCGGCCAGGCGCCACACCGGGGCGGTGTCTTCGGCGGCATCGCGCAGGGCCTTCCAGCCGGCCCAGTGCCGGCTGTCTGGCAGGCGGGTACGTCCGGCCAGCCAGCAGCGCAAGGCGTTGCGCTGGCGCGCCTCGGTCAGGCCAGCCAGGGCATCGAGGTCGAGCGAGTCCAGTTGCAGCCACGCAAACGGCGAGCCCGGCCGCGCGGGCGCGAGGTCATTCTCGGCGAGCTCGTCCAGCAAGCCGAGTGCCTCGTCCAGATGCTGGGCGCTGCGCGCCAGGTTCTGGTTCACCTGGCTCCAGCGCTGGCCCAGCAGCGGGATCACCTCGCGGCGCAGGAAATTGCGCGCGAAGGTGGTGTCCTGGTTGGAAGGATCCTCGACCCAGGACAGCCCGGCATCTTGCGCATGCCGCAACAATTGCGCCCGCGACAGGCCCAGCAGCGGTCGGACCAGCCAGCCCTGCCCCAAGGAACGGGCCTGGGGCATCGCGGCCATGCCTCGCAAGCCGGCGCCGCGCAACAGGCGCAACAGCAAGGTTTCGGCCTGGTCGTCACGGTGCTGCGCGCTGAACAGCACTTCGCCGGGACCAAGGATGTCACTGAACGCCTGGTAGCGAGCTTGGCGCGCAGCCTGTTCGAGACTGGCCTGGCACGCGACCTGGACACGCATCACCCGTAGCTCGACACCCATCTGCGCGCATATCCGCTGGCAGTGTTCGGGCCAGGCATCGGCCGCCGGCTGCAAGCCATGGTGCACGTGCACGGCGCGTAGCGCGGGAGCCTGGTGGATACGGGCATGAAGGGCTAGCAGATGGAGCAGGACGGTCGAATCGAGGCCGCCGGAAAAGGCGACATGCCAGGCGGGCGCGTCGAGCCACGGGGAAAGCGCATCGGTGAGGTCGAGCATCAAGCCCCCCATGGAAGCAGGGTCGCCGTGGATAGGTGCCGGTCCGGCGCTCCGGCTGCGGCCGTTCCTACCTATATACAAGCCCGCCCACGGCACCGGTAGCGGTCGATCCGCGACCAGTGCTGGGCGATCGAGCCGTCGACGTCAGAGGCCGTAGCTCATCAGGCGGTCGTAGCGACGCTGCAGCAGCGTGTCATGGTCCAGCGCCGCGAGCATGTCCAGCTGCTCGTTCAGGTCGGCGCGAATGCTGGCCGACATGGCGGCCGGGTCACGGTGCGCGCCGCCCAGAGGCTCGCTGATGACCTTGTCGACGATGTTCAGGCTCTTCAGGCGCTCGGCCGTGATGCCCATGGCTTCGGCGGCATCGGCCGCCTTCTCGGCGGTCTTCCACAGGATCGAGGCGCAGCCTTCCGGCGAGATCACCGAGTAGGTGGAATACTGCAGCATGTTCAGCTGGTCGCAAACGCCGATGGCCAAGGCGCCGCCAGAACCGCCTTCGCCGATCACGGTAGCGATGATCGGGGTCTTCAGGCGTGCCATGACCCGCAGGTTCCAGGCGATCGCCTCGCTCTGGTTGCGCTCTTCGGCGTCTATGCCCGGGTAGGCGCCGGGGGTGTCGATGAAGGTCAGGATCGGCATCTTGAAGCGCTCGGCCATTTCCATCAGGCGACAGGCCTTGCGGTAGCCTTCCGGACGCGGCATGCCGAAGTTGCGACGAACCTTTTCGCGCACTTCGCGGCCCTTCTGGTGGCCGATGACCATCACCGGTCTGCCGTCCAGGCGGGCGGTGCCGCCCACGATCGCGGCATCGTCGGAGAAATGCCGGTCGCCATGCAGCTCTTCGAACTCGTCGAAGACGTGCTGGATGTAGTCGAGGGTGTAGGGACGACGTGGATGACGCGCCAGGCGCGCGATCTGCCAGCTGGTCAGGTTGCCGAAGATGCTGTCGGTCAGGGTGTTGCTCTTGTCTTGCAGACGGGCAATTTCATCGCTGATGTTCAGCGAATTGTCGTTGCCGACCAGGCGCAGCTCTTCGATCTTGGCTTGCAGGTCGGCAATCGGCTGTTCGAAATCCAGGAAATTCGGGTTCATAGGCTTCCGTCTTGGGTCTACGGCCAGGCGGCCGGCCGGTTGATCCGTTTGGCGCCCTACCTTAAGGGATCGGGCGCATTCAGGTCGAGATTAAATTTGCTTGGCTCAACGGTATTGCAGGAAGACGTTCTCACGTCCGAACTGGTCACGCAGCGCCTGTATCAGGCCATCCGCCGGGTCGATGCTCCAGTCGTCGCCGAAGCGCAGCATGGCCTTGGCGTCGCTACCGATGTATTCCAGGGTGATCGGACAGGCGCCGCGGTGACGGGTGATCAGCTCGCCCAGCCAGTGCAGCCGGTCACCCTTGAGCGCGTCGTGGGCGACCTTCAGGCGCAGGCTCTCGGCCAGCCGGGTGCGTGCATCCTCCATGGTCATCACCTGCTTGACCCGCAAGCGCAGCCCGCCGGAAAAATCATCGTTGCTGACCTCCCCTTCCACCACCACCATGGCGTCGGTCTGCAGCAGCGCCTGGGCAGACATGAACGCATCGGCGAACAGCGAGGCCTCGATGCGTCCGGAGCGATCGTCCAGGGTGACGAAGCCCATCTTGTCGCCTTTCTTGTTCTTCATCACGCGCAGCGCGATGATCATCCCGGCAATGGTCTGGGTTTCGCGCGAAGGCTTCAGGTCGACGATGCGCTGACGGGCGAAACGGCGGATCTCGCTTTCGTACTCGTCGATCGGGTGTCCGGTGAGGTACAGGCCAAGGGTATCCTTCTCGCCGCGCAGACGCTCCTTGAGGGTCAGCTCGCGGGCCTTGCGATGATTGGCATAGACGTCGGCGTCGGGCTCGACGAACAGGCCGCCGAACAGGTCGGCATGCCCGCTGTCGGCGGTGCGCGCGGTCTGCTCGGCGGACTTGATGGCCTCCTCGAGAGCCGACAGTAGGATCGCCCGGTTGCGGTCGATGTTCGCCTGGTAGGCCTTGAGCTCGTCATGGAAGTACGGTCCGAGGCGATCAAGCGCACCACTGCGGATCAACGCATCGAGGGTGCGCTTGTTGATGCGCTTGAGGTCGACGCGCTCGCAGAAGTCGAACAGGTCCTTGAACGGCCCGCCCTGGGCGCGCGCCTCGACGATCGCTTCCACGGGCCCTTCGCCGACGCCCTTGATGGCGCCCAGGCCGTAGACGATGCGCCCGCCGTCGTTGACCGTGAACTTGAATTCGGAGGTGTTGACGTCCGGCGCATCGAGACGCAGCTTCATGCTGCGCACTTCCTCGATCAGCACGACCACCTTGTCGGTGTTGTGCATGTCGGCGGACAATACCGCGGCCATGAACGGCGCCGGATGATGGGTCTTGAGCCAGGCGGTCTGGTACGACACCAGGCCGTAGGCGGCCGAGTGGGATTTGTTGAAGCCGTAGCCGGCGAACTTTTCCACCAGGTCGAAGATGTTGCCGGCCAGGTCCGCATCGATGCCGTTCTGCGCGCAACCTTCGATGAAGCCGCCACGCTGCTTGGCCATTTCCTCGGGCTTCTTCTTGCCCATCGCCCGGCGCAGCATGTCGGCGCCACCGAGCGTGTAGCCAGCCATGACCTGGGCGATCTGCATCACCTGTTCCTGGTAGAGGATGATGCCATAGGTCGGTGCCAGCACCGGACGCAGGCCGTCGTACTGATAATCCGGGTGCGGATACGCCAGCTCCGCGCGGCCATGCTTGCGGTTGATGAAGTCGTCCACCATGCCCGACTGCAGCGGGCCGGGGCGGAACAGCGCGACCAGTGCGATAAGGTCTTCCAGGCAGTCGGGCTTGAGCTTCTTGATCAGCTCCTTCATGCCGCGCGATTCGAGCTGGAACACGGCCGTGGTCTCGGCGCGCTGCAGCAGTTCGTAGGTCTTCTTGTCGTCCAGTGGGATGAAGTCGATGTTGACCTCGGGCAGGTCGTTCTTGGCCTGCTCGCGGTTGATGGTCTCCATCGCCCACTTGATGATGGTCAACGTGCGCAGGCCGAGGAAGTCGAACTTGACCAGGCCCGCCGCCTCGACATCGTCCTTGTCGAACTGGGTCACCAGGCCGCCGCCCTCCTCGTCGCAGGCGATCGGCGAAAAGTCGGTGAGCTTGGTCGGAGCGATGACCACACCACCGGCGTGCTTGCCGGTGCCCCGGGTGACGCCTTCGAGCTTGAGCGCCATATCCCAGATTTCCCGGGCATCCTCGTCGCCCTTGAGGAAATCGCGCAGCACCTCTTCCTGCTCGTAGGCCTTCTCCAGGGTCATGCCCACTTCGAAGGGGATCATTTTCGACAGACGATCGGCCAGGCCATAGGACTTGCCCTGGACCCGTGCCACGTCGCGCACCACCGCCTTGGCGGCCATGGTGCCAAAGGTGATGATCTGGCTCACCGCGTTGCGGCCATAGGCGTCGGCGACGTACTCGATCACCCGGTCGCGACCGTCCATGCAGAAGTCGACGTCGAAGTCGGGCATCGAGACCCGCTCGGGGTTCAGGAAGCGTTCGAACAGCAGGTCATAGGCCAGCGGATCGAGGTCGGTGATCTTCAGCACGTAGGCCACCAGCGAGCCGGCGCCGGAGCCACGGCCAGGACCGACCGGCACGCCGTTGTTCTTGGCCCACTTGATGAAGTCCATGACGATCAGGAAGTAGCCGGGGAAGCCCATCTGGATGATGATGTCCAGTTCGAACTTCAGGCGGTCCAGGTAGACCTGACGCCTGGCCTCGTAGTCGGGGGTGCTGTCCTTGGGCAGGATGACCGCCAGACGCTCCTCCAGGCCCTCATGGGACACATGGCGCAGGTAGTCGTCGATGCCCATGCCGTTCGGCGTGGGGAAATCCGGCAGAAAGTGCTTGCCCAGCTGCACCTGGATATTGCAGCGCTTGGCAATCTCGACGGTGTTGGCCAGCGCCTCGGGCAGGTCGCTGAACAGCTCGACCATCTCCTCGGGGCTCTTGAGGTACTGCTGATCGCTGTAGAGCCGTGGACGGCGCGGGTCCTCGAGGGTCCAGCCCTCGCCGATGCATACCCGCGTCTCGTGCGCATCGAAGTCGGACTGCCTAATGAAGCGCACATCGTTGGTCGCCACCAGCGGAGCCCCGAGGCGATCGGCCAGGGCGACCGCCGCGTGCAGGTAGTCCTCGTCGCCCGGTCGTCCCGTGCGCTGCACCTCGACGTAGAAGCGCTCCGGGAACATGCCCATCCAGTCGCGCAGCAAGGCTTCGGCGTCGGCCTCGTTGCCATTGAGCAGCGCCATGCCGATATCGCCTTCGCGCGCCGCGGACAGGGCGATCAAGCCTTCGCTGGCCGAGGCGATCCAGTCACGCTGGACGACCACCAGGCCACCGCGCTGACCTTCGACCCAGCCTCGCGAAATCAGCTCGGTGAGGTTGCGATAGCCCTGCCCGTCCATGGCCAGCAGGCAGATGCGCGACAGGGGCGCATCGGCGTCGGCGCCGGCCAACCACAAGTCGGCGCCGCAGATCGGCTTGATCCCGGCGCCCATCGCGGCCTTGTAGAACTTGACCAGCGAGCACATGTTGCTCTGGTCGGTGATCGCCACCGCCGGCATGTTCATCCCCGCCAGCGTCTTGACCAACGGCTTGATTCGTACCAGGCCGTCGACCAGGGAGAATTCGGAATGCACGCGAAGGTGAACGAAGGAGACCGACATGGATGTTCCTATAAGCAGTGCGCAACGAGGGGCGCGATTGTACCGTAATGCCCGATCCCTGGCCTGACTCGCAAGACACCGGCGCCGGCCGGTAGCGCTATGCCAGGGTCACTCGCAAAGCAGCGACCCGGCCAGCGTGTCGCGGGCCTCCCAGGCCGCGCGGACCGGGGCGAACGAACGCCGATGGATGGGCGTCGGCCCGAGGCGTGCCAGGGCCTCCAGGTGCGCCGCGGTCGGATAGCCCTTGTGGCCGCCGATGCCGTAGCCAGGATAGATCAGCTCGAAGGCGCTCATCTCCCGGTCACGGCTGACCTTGGCCAGGATCGAAGCCGCGGCGATGGCTGGCACCTGCGCATCGCCCTGGATCACCGGGGCGCAGGGCACGCCCAGCTGCGGACAGCGGTTGCCATCGATCAGCGCGAGCCTGGGCGTGACATGCAGCCCCTCGACCGCCCGTTGCATCGCCAGCATGGTCGCCTGGAGAATGTTCAGCCGGTCGATTTCCTCGACCTCGGCGCGGGCGATGCAGAAGCTCAGGGCTTTTTCGCAGATCTCGTCGAACAGCCGCTCGCGCTTGGCCTCGCTGAGCTTCTTCGAATCATTGAGCCCGAGGATCGGGCGGGACGGGTCGAGAATCACCGCAGCGGTGACTACCGCGCCACACAAGGGTCCGCGCCCGACCTCGTCGACGCCGGCGACCAGGTCTTCGACCAGGGTGAAATCCAGTCCCATCTGCATCTAGCGATCCCCCAGCAAGGCCAGCACGGCGTCGGCCGCCTGGTTCGAGGCATCGCGACGCAGGACCCGATGGATCTGATCGAAATGCGCGGTTTGCTGCCGGCCATCGTCTACCAGCGGCGCCAGGGTCTGTGCCAGGGCTTCGCTGGTCGCGGCCTCCTGCAGCAGCTCGGGAACCAGCTGACGCTGCGCGAGCAGGTTCGGCAGCGAGACGTAGGGGCTTTTCACCATGCGCTTGAGTATCCAGTAGGTCAACGGCGCCAGACGGTAGGCGACCACCATGGGACGCTTGTACAGCAGGGCCTCCAGCGTCGCGGTGCCCGAGGCGATCAGTACCGCGTCGCAGGCCGCCAGGGCCTGGTGCGAACGGCCATCGAGCAAGGTCAGCGGCAAGCTGCGCCCTCCGAGCATCTGTTCGAGCTGGGCGCGGCGTGCCGCATTGGCGCATGGCATCACGAAACCCACCCCTGGCACCAGTTCGAGCAGACGTTCGGCGGCATCCAGGAACAAGGCGCCCAGACGCGCGACCTCGCCACCCCGGCTGCCAGGCATGAGCGCGACCAGCGGGCCTGGAGCCAGGCCCAGCTCGGCACGCGCGGCCTGGCGATCGGCCTGCAGTTCGATGGTGTCGGCCAGCGGATGGCCGACGAAGCGTACCGGTACGCCCTGCTCTTCATAGAAGCGCGCCTCGAATGGCAGCAGGGTCAGCATCAGGTCACAACCTTCGCGAATCTTCAGCACACGTTTCTGCCGCCAGGCCCAGACCGATGGGCTGACGTAGTGCACGGTCTTGATACCGACCTTGCGCAAGCGCAGTTCGATATCGAGCGTGAAGTCCGGCGCATCGATGCCGATGAACACATCGGGCTTCTCGGCAATGAAGGTCTGGATCAAAGCCTTGCGACGCTTGAGCAGCTCGCGCAGACGCCCCAGCACCTCGACCAGTCCCATGACCGCCAGGCGCTCCATGGGGAAGTAGGACACCAGGCCCTGGGCCTCCATCAACGGCCCGCCGACACCGATGAAGCGAATGTCCGGATGGCGCGCCTTGAGGGCCCGCATCAGGCCGGCGCCGAGGATGTCGCCGCTGGCTTCACCGGCGACCAGCGCCACGCAGAGCTGGCCCATGTCAGCGAGTGATGCCGCGAGCGGAGCTCAGGATCGACTGGCGGAACAGTTCGACTTCGGCGAACTGGCTGGCCAGGTCGTCCAGCCCCTTGAGCGCATCCTCGACCGCCAGCCCTTGGCGATAGACGATCTTGTAGGCACGCCGCAGGGCGTGGATGACGTCATCGCCGAAGCCGCGTCGACGCATGCCCTCGAAGTTCATGCTGCGCGCCTCGGCCGGGCTGCCGAACACGGTGACGAAGGCCGGGACATCCTTGCCGATCGCCGTACCCATGCCCGAAAAGCTGTGCGCGCCGATGTGGCAGTACTGGTGGACCAGGGTATAGCCGGACAGAATCGCCCAGTCGCCCACATGCACATGGCCGGCCAGAGCCGTGTTGTTGACCAGGATGCAATGATTGCCGATCACGCTGTCGTGGCCGACATGCGCATAGGCCATGATCAGGTTGTGATCGCCTATGGTGGTCTCGGAACGATCCTGAACGGTGCCACGGTGGATCGTGACCCCTTCGCGGATCACGTTGTGGTCGCCGATCACCAGGCGGGTCGGTTCGCCGTTGTACTTCAGGTCAGGGGTGTCTTCCCCGATCGAGGAAAACTGGAAGATACGGTTGTGCCGGCCGATCCGGGTCGGGCCCTTGAGCACGACGTGCGGGCCGATGACGGTACCTTCTCCGATCTCGACGCCAGCACCGACGATCGACCACGGGCCCACTTCGACGCCCTCGGCCAACCTGGCCGAGGGATCGACGATCGCCCGAGGATCAATCGAACTCATAGTTCACGTTCCGCACAGATGATCTGGGCAGAACAGACCTGCTTGCCGTCCACCGTGGCCTGGCACTCGAACTTCCAGATCTGCCGCTTGCGGCTGAGAAAGCGCGCTTCGAGGATCAGTTGGTCGCCCGGCAGTACCGGCTGGCGGAACCGCAGGTTGTCCGAGCCCACGAAATAGTAGAGGGTGCCGTCGGCCGGCTTGGCGTCGAGCATCTTGAACCCGAGAATGCCGGCCGCCTGGGCCATTGCCTCGATGATCAGCACGCCCGGCATGATTGGATGCTGCGGGAAGTGGCCATTGAAGAATGGCTCGTTGATGCTGACATTCTTGTAGGCACGAATGCTCTGAGCCTCGAAATCCAGGTCCGTCACGCGGTCCACCAGCAGGAACGGGTAACGGTGAGGCAGGTATTCGCGAATCTCGTTGATGTCCATCATTTCGGGGGGAAGCCTGTAGTAATAATAGGGAGCGCAGGTGCTGACCACACGCTCCTCTTGCGATGCCAGAGAGGAGCCAGCTAGCGACGGTTCACGCTTGCTCGGAAAATGCTATCAGCCTTCTGATGGCGGCTGGCTGTCCGAGGTCACGGCGGCGACACGTTTTTCCAGCTGGGCCAGACGCTTGGACATCTCGTCGAGCTGGCGAATGCGTGCCGCGCTCTTGCGCCAGTCGGCCAGCGGCTGCATGGCCGTGCCGGACGAATAGGCGCCTGGCTCGGTGATCGAGCGCGTCACCATGGTCATGCCGGAGACGAACACGTTGTCGCAGACGTCGATATGGCCGACCATGCCCACCCCACCTGCGATGGTGCAATGCCTGCCGATCCGCGTGCTGCCGGAAATGCCCACGCAGGCGGCCATGGCGGTATGGTCGCCAACCTGCACGTTGTGGGCGATCTGGATCTGGTTGTCGAGCTTGACCCCATCACCGATGATCGTGTCGGACAGCGCGCCGCGGTCGATGGCGGTATTGACACCGACTTCGACATCGTCACCAAGGGTGACGCCGCCGATCTGCGCGATCTTGCGCCAGGTGCCCTTCTCGTTGGCGAAGCCGAAGCCCTCGCCGCCGATCACCGCGCCCGACTGGATGACCACGCGCTGGCCGATCCTGACGTCGTGGTACAGCGTCACCCGCGGCGCCAGCCAGCCGCCCTCGCCGATCACGCAGCGCGCGCCGATGACGCTGTGGGCTCCAATGGTGACCGCCGCGCCGATGCGCGCGCCGCTTTCGATGACCACGAAGGGCCCGATGCTGGCGCTGGCGTCCACCTGGGCATCCTCGGCCACCACGGCGCTGGGATGAATCCCCGCCACAGCCTTGGGCTTGGGATCGAACAGATGGGAAATGCGCGCATACGCCAGGTACGGGTCCGCGACGATCAGGGCGTTGCCGGCGAAGCCCTCGGCATCGGCCGCCTTGAGCAGCACGGCAGCGGCCTGCGAGCCGTCGAGGTACTTGCGGTACTGCGGATTGGCGAGAAAGCTCAGTTGTCCCGGGCCTGCCTCCTGCAAGGTGGCAAGGCCGGTGATCTGCACTGCCTCGGGGCCGCGCAGGGTGGCCCCGAGGGCCTCGGCCAGCTGGCCGAGCGTCATGGTCACGGTCATGTTCAACGGGCTTGGTTCATGCGCTCGATGACTTGACGGGTGATGTCGTACTGAGGCTTGACATCGATGACCGCGCCGCGCTCGAGCACCAGGTCGTAACCGCCTTTCTTGATCACTTCCTCGACAGCGCCATCGAGCTTGGGCTTGAGCTGCTTGAGCATGTCACGGTCGGCCACGGCCTTGGCTTCGTTGAGCTCCTTGGACTGGAACTGGAAGTCGCGGGCCTTCTGCTTGAACTCGAGCTCCAGGCGCTCGCGCTCCTGCTGGGCCATCTTGTCGCCGCCCTTGATGATACGGTCCTGGATGCCCTTGGCGCTGCTTTCCAGGCTCTTGAGCTTGGTCAGCTGCGGGCCGAACTTCTTCTCGGCATCGACGGCGTACTTCTTCGCCGCGTCGGATTCGAGCAAGGCCATCTGGTAGTTCAGCACGGCAATCTTCATTTCGGCGAAAGCCGGGGTGGCGACCAGCGCCGCAGCCACTGCGGCCAGTTTGATCAACTTACGCACGATGCACTCCTGGAAAAACCGTTGTCGTTGAGCTCGGGACAGACCATCAGAAGGTCTGGCCCAGGGAGAATTGGAACACCTGGGTATCGGCGTCGTCCGGCTTCTTGACCGGCATCGCCAGACTGAAGCTCAACGGGCCGAGCGCGGTGATCCAGGTCACGCCCAGGCCAACGGAGCTGGCCATCCCCGAGAAGCCGACCTTCTCGCAGTCCGGCTTGGAACCGCAATTGGTGTCGAACACGTTACCGACGTCCCAGAATACCGAGGTCCGCAGCGAGCGCTGGTCCTTGACGAACGGCATCGGGAACAGCAGCTCCACGCCGCCCTGGACGAGGACGTTGCCGCCGAACGGCAATGGGTCCTGGTCCGGGTCCTCGATAGTGCCGGGATTAAGGCCTTTGCTGGGGGTGCTACGCGGTCCGAGGCTGCTGTCCTTGAAGCCACGCACGGAGTTGAAACCACCAGCATAGTAGTTTTCGTAGAACGGCAAGCCCGAGGTAGAGCCGAAGCCGTCACCGTAGCCCAGTTCGGTATGCAGGCGCAGGGTGTAGTCGTTGGTGATCGGCTTGAACAGCTGGCCACGGTAGTCGATCTTGAAGAACGACAGGTCGCTGCCCGGCGTGGTGACTTCCGCCGTGAGGCTCTGGGAATGGCCACGGGTCGCCAGCACGCCCTTGTTCAGGGTCGACTCGGACCAGCCGGCCGAAGCTTTGAAGTTCAGGAAGCTATCGCCTTCATCCTTGATGAAATCGAAGATCTCATCGACGGTATAGCGTCCGGTCTTGATCTCGTCCTGCTGCACGGTCAGGCCGAAGCTCAGGCGCGAGGTCTCGCTGATCGGGTAGCCGACGCTGACCCCGGCACCGAGACTGTCCACCGCATAGCTGGCCACGTCGACGTCGAGGTCGTCGTAGTCGGTGCTGCGATAGAAGGCGTTGTAGCCCAGGCTGACGCCATCGGCGGTCCAGTAGGGGTCGACGAAGCCGAAGTTGTAGCGGGTCTGGTATTCGCTGCGGTTGAGGCCGATGGAGACCTTGTTGCCGGTGCCGAGGAAGTTGCTCTGGCTGATCGAGCCGCCGAGGATCAGGCCGGCGCTCTGGGCGAAGCCGACGCTGGCGGTGATCGAGCCGGAAGCCTGTTCCTCGACGCTGTAGTTGACGTCGACCTGGTCATCGGTGCCGGGCACCGGCGGCGTCTCGACGTTGGCTTCCTTGAAGAAGCCCAGGCGCTCGAGGCGGGTCTTGGACTGGTCGATCAGGTAGGTCGAGGCCCAGCCGCCTTCCATCTGGCGCATCTCGCGGCGCAGTACCTCGTCCTCGGTCTTGGTGTTGCCGCGGAAGTTGATGCGATTGACGTAGGCACGCTTGCCGGGGTCGACCACGAAGGTGACGTCGACCGTGTGGTCCTGGTCGTTCGGCGTGGGCACGCCATTGACGTTGGCGAAGGTGTAGCCCTCGTTGCCCAGGCGGCGGGTGATCAGCTCGGAAGTCGAGGTCATCACCTTGCGCGAGAACACCTGGCCAGGCTGCACCAGCAGCAGCGAGCGGATCTGCTCTTCCGGGACCTTGAGGTCGCCGGACAGCTTGACGTCGCGAATGCTGTACTTCTCGCCCTCGTTGATGTTCACGGTGATGTAGACATGCTTCTTGTCCGGAGTGATCGACACCTGGGTCGAAGCGATGTCCATGTTGATGTAGCCGCGGTCCAGGTAATAGGAGCGCAGGCGCTCGAGGTCGCCGGACAGCTTCTCGCGAGCATACTTGTCGTCGTTCTTGAGGAACGACAGCCAGTTGGTGGTCTTGAGCTCGAACAGGCGACTGAGCTCGTCATCGTCGAACACGGTGTTGCCGACCACGTTGATGTGCTGGATGGCGGCGACCGTGCCTTCGTTGATCTTGATCTTCAGGCCCACGCGGTTGCGCGGCTGCGGCACTACCTCGGCGTCGACCTCGGCCGAATAGCGGCCCTGGGCCACGTACTGGCGCTGCAGTTCGTTGCGCACACCCTCGAGGGTGGCACGCTGGAAGATCTCGCCTTCGGCCAGGCCCGACTGCTTGAGGCCCTTCATCAGGTCTTCGGTACCGATGGCCTTGTTGCCTTCGATCTCGATGCTGGCGACCGAAGGCCGTTCGACCACGTTGATGATCAGGACATTGCCGTCGCGGCTCAGCTGGATGTCCTGGAAGAAGCCGGTCCTGAACAGCGAACGGGTGGACTCCACCAGGCGCCGGTCATCGGCCTGATCGCCCACGTTCAATGGCAGGGCGCCGAACACGCTACCGGCGGAAACCCGCTGGAGACCATTGACTCGGATATCGGAGATGGTGAAGGACTCGGCGTGAACTTCAGCGATCATCAGTGCGGAGAGGACCGCAGTTAGCAGCAGACGTTTCATGAAGTCCTTTTATTCCAACTGGCAATGAACAACCTGCCGCATGGCGGCGGCAGGTTCGAAATGCGCAAAGCGTTAAAGTCGACCCAGATCGTTGATCAGGGCAAGCAGCATCACCCCGACGACCAAACTGATTCCGATCTGGACCCCCCAACCTTGTACCCGATCCGACAGGGGACGACCGCGCGCCCACTCGATCAGGTAGAACAACAGGTGCCCTCCATCCAGTACGGGGATGGGCAGCAGGTTAAGAACCCCCAGGCTTATGCTCAGGTAGGCGAGGAAATTCAGGAAATCACCCACGCCGGACTGGGCCGAAGCGCCCGCCACTTTAGCAATGGTTATCGGTCCGCTCAAGTTTTTTACCGAGAGCTCGCCGAACAGCATTTTCTTCAGCGATTCGAGCGTCAGCACGCTCATGTTCCAGGTCCGCGACAAGCCTTCGCCGACCGCCTCCAGCGGCCCATAGCTGACTTCGCGCAGCATGCTGGCCGGCCATTCGCCGCTCTTCACCCCGGCGCCCAGATAGCCACCGGCGGCCTTGCCCTCGCCGCGATGGCCAAGGGTGACCGGGATTTCCATGGACGCGCCATCGCGCTCGATGCGCAACTGCACCTTGCGGTCGGCGCGCGCGCGCACTTCGTCGACCACCTGCTGCCAGTCGCTTAGCGCCGCGCCGTCGAGCGCCAGCAGGCGATCGCCGGTCTTGAGCCCGGCCGCCGCGGCAGGCCCCTTGGGATCGAGTTCGGCCAGCACCGGCGCGATCGCCGGGCGCCACGGCTGCAGGCCGAGCGACTGGATCGGGTCCGGCTCGTCGACGTTGCGCAGCCAGTCGTCGAGCCGCACTTCGTGCTGGCGCACGCTGTCGGCCCCGTCGTCGAGCACGCCCAGGCGCAGCGTTCCGCTCTCGCCGAGGCGGCGCACCAGTTGCAGGTTGACCGCCGACCAGCCACTGGTTGGCTTGCCATCGATGGAAACAATTTCCTGGCCGGCGGCGAGCCCGGCCTGGGCCGCGAGGCTACCGGGCTCCACTGCGCCGATCACCGGACGGATCTGCTGGGTACCGAGCATCGCCAGCAGCCAGAAGAACAGGATGGCCAGCAGGAAGTTGGCTACCGGGCCGGCGGCGACGATGGCGATGCGCCGCCCCACCGACTTGCGGTTGAACGACTGGTCGGCCAGCGCCGCCGGGACCGTGCCCTCGCGCTCGTCGAGCATCTTGACGTAGCCGCCCAGCGGAATCGCCGCGATGACGAACTCGGTGCCATGCCGGTCGTGCCAGCGCAGCAAGGGCGTGCCGAAGCCGACCGAGAAGCGCAGCACCTTGACGCCACAGCGCCGCGCCACCCAGAAGTGGCCGAACTCGTGGAAGGTGACCAGCACGCCCAGTGCCAGCAAGGTGCCGATGATCATGTAGAGCGCAGTCATGTCTATCTCCGAATGACGTCCAGCATTGCCTGCTGCGGCCGCGACAGCCCAGGCTCGGTACGAAAAGGGCCTGGACGACGGCCATGCCGCGTCGAACTCGGCTCGCGATGCTCAATGGCAGCAGGCAAGCAGTGCATCCTCGCCCGTGCTCGCCTCGATCGCCAGCTGGCGGCCCTGGCCACAAAGCCTAGCGATGATGACGATTCAGCCATTGCCGAGCCAGCTCCCGGGCGCGCAGGTCGGCGGCGAACACCGCATCCAGCGAGGCCACCGGCACCACGGGGTCGCGCTCGAGCACGTGCTCGATGATACCCGCGATCTCCGGGAAACGGATACGCCGCTGGAGAAATGCCTCCACCGCCACCTCGTTCGCCGCATTGAGCACTGCCGCCGCGCTGCCCCCGGCTTCGGCGGCCTGGCGCGCCAGGCGCAGGCATGGAAAGCGCTGCTCGTCGGGCGCCTGGAAGTCCAGGCGGGCGATGGCGAACAGGTCGAGCGGCGCGACACCGGAGTCGATCCGCTGCGGCCAGGCTAGGGCATTGGCGATCGGCGTGCGCATGTCGGGGTTGCCCAGCTGCGCCAGCACCGAACCGTCGATGTAGTCTACCAGCGAGTGGATGACGCTTTGTGGATGCACCACCACCTCGACCCTGGACGGTGGCGCGTCGAACAGCCAGCAGGCTTCGATCAGCTCGAGCCCCTTGTTCATCATGCTCGCCGAGTCGACCGAGATCTTCCGGCCCATGGACCAGTTGGGGTGCGCACAGGCCTGCTCCGGCGTGACATCGGCCAGCGCCTCGGGCGGCGTCTGGCGGAATGGCCCGCCGGACGCGGTCAGCAGGATCCGTCGCACCCCTACCTCGCCCAAGCCACGGGCATAGTCCCCTGGCAGACACTGGAAGATGGCATTGTGCTCGCTGTCGATGGGCAGCAACACGGCGCCACTGCGCCGCACCGCATCCATGAACAAGGCGCCGGACATCACCAGCGCCTCCTTGTTGGCCAGCAGCACCTTCTTGCCGGCCTCGACCGCCGCAAGCGTCGGCCGCAGGCCAGCGGCACCGACGATGGCCGCCATCACCGCATCCACTTCCATGGCCGCCGCCACCTCGCACAGCCCCGCCTCGCCCACCAGCACTTCGGTCGCGCAGCCGGCCGCGGCCAGCCCCGCGCGCAGGCGCGTGGCCGCCGCGTCATCCGGGACCACCGCACAGGCTGGACGATGGCGCAGGCACAGGGCGAGCAGTTCGTCGAGCCGGGAAAAGCCGCTCAGGGCATGCACTTGGTAGCGCTCGGGATGACGGCCGATGACGTCGAGGGTGCTCAGGCCGATCGAACCCGTGGCACCGAGCACGGTGATGCGTTGCACGTGACTCACATGACACCCCATTCGGCCGCCCACAGCAGCACGGCGAATATCGGAATCGCTGCGGTCAGGCTGTCGATACGATCGAGCACGCCCCCATGGCCCGGCAGCAGGTTGCTACTGTCCTTGATCCCGCAGCGGCGCTTGAACATGCTTTCGGTCAGGTCGCCGATCACCGACGACAGCACCACCAGGGCTGCGCCGACCAGGCCGGCCAGCAGCTCGCCGATCCCCCAGTCGCGATAGAGCGCCACGCCAAGGGTGATGGCAAGGCTCACGGCCAGGCCGCCATATACCCCCTCCCAGCTCTTGCCAGGACTCACCTGGGGCGCCAGCTTGCGCCTGCCGAATGTCCGTCCGGCGAAATAGGCACCGATGTCCGCCGCCCAGACCAGGACCATCACGGAAAGAATCAGCCAGTTGCCCATCGTCCAGTGCTTGAGCAGGACCAGCCCTTGCCAGGCCGGCAGCAGGATCAGCAGGCCGATCAGCAGGCGACAGGCCACGCTTGCCCACAACTCGCTGCTGCGTGGATAGGTCAGTACCAGCCAGGTGGCCAGGGCCCACCAGATCACCGAGGCACCCAGCACCCATGGCGCCAGGTCCGGCATCAGGTAGAGCAGCAGCAATGCGCCCGCCACGACCGCGGCGTAGGCGGCGCGCAAGGGCTGCGCCTCGAGACCGGCCAGGCGCGCCCACTCCCAGGCACCAAGACTGACCACCAGGCCGATGAACAGGGCGAAGGCGCCACCGCCGAGCAGAAAGAACCCGCCCAGCGCCACCGGCAACAGGATCAGCGCGGTGATGATACGTTGTCTAAGCATTAGGCACGGGCTCCAGCCTCGACCTGCTCGCTGGTCCTTCCGAAGCGGCGCTGGCGCGAAGCGAAATCGGCCAGCGCGTTGCGCATGGCCTCGTGTTTGAAGTCCGGCCAGTACAGGTCGGAGAAGTACAGCTCGGCATAGGCCAGCTGCCAGAGCAGGAAATTGCTGATGCGGTGCTCGCCACCGGTGCGGATGCACAGGTCCGGCAGCGGCAGGTCGCCGGTGGCCAGGCAGTTCTGCAACAGACCGGGGGTGATATCGTCCGGGCGCAGGTGCCCCGCCTGCACTTCGCGCGCCAGCTGCTGTGCAGCCTGGGCAATGTCCCACTGGCCGCCATAGTTGGCGGCGATCTGCAGGATGAAGCGACCGCTGCCAGCGGTCAGCGCCTCGGCTTCGCGCATGGCGGCCTGCAGCTCCGGGTGGAAACGCGAGCGATCGCCGATGATCCGCAGCGAGATATTGTTCTCGCGCAGTCGTCGAGCCTCCCGACGCAATGCCGAGAAGAACAGCTCCATGAGCGCACCCACCTCGTCGGCGGGACGCTGCCAGTTCTCGCTGGAGAAGGCGAACAGCGTGAGCACTTCGACCTTGGCCTGAGCGCAGACCTCGATCACCGCGCGAACCGCGTCGACGCCGGCCTTGTGCCCGGCGACGCCGGGCAGCAGGCGTCGTTTCGCCCAGCGGTTGTTGCCGTCCATGATGATAGCGACATGACGCGGCACCGAGCCCGGCGCCGCCTGCTTGGTCTTTTCCATTGGAAACCCCGGCCTCAGACGGCCATCAGGTCCTTTTCCTTGGCCTTGAACGCGGCATCGATCTCGGCGACGAACTTGTCGGTCAGCTTCTGGATCTCGTCCGCTGCGCGACGCTCTTCGTCTTCGCTGATTTCCTTGTCCTTGGTCAGCTTCTTCAGGTCGGCCAGCGCGTCGCGGCGAACATTGCGCACGGCGACCTTGGCATCCTCGGCGACGCCGCTGGCCTGCTTGGTGTAGCCCTTGCGGGTTTCCTCGGTCAGGGCCGGCATCGGCACGCGGATGGTGGTGCCGGCACTGGATGGATTCAGGCCCAGGTCGGAGGTCAGGATGGCCTTCTCGATGGCGGCGCTGAGGTTCTTGTCATGGGCGACGATCTTCAGGGTGCGGGCATCCTCGACGGTGACCGCGGCCACCTGGTTCAGCGGCATTTCGCTACCCCAGGCCGGCACCTTGACGCTGTCCAGGATGCTCGGGTGGGCACGACCGGTGCGGATGGCCGCCAGGTTGCGGCCAAGGGCCTCGATGGACTTGCCCATGCGCTCCTGAGCTTGTTTCTTGATGTCGTTGATCATGCTTGGCCTTCCTCGATCAGGGTTCCTTCGGCGCCGCCCACCACGATGTTCAGCAGGGCGCCAGGCTTGTTCATGTTGAATACCCGCAACGGCATCTTGTGGTCGCGACACAGGCAGATTGCGGTCAGGTCCATCACCCCGAGCTTGCGATCCAGGACCTCGTCGTAGGTCAGATGATCGAACTTCTCGGCATGCGGGTCCTTGAACGGATCGGCAGTGTACACGCCATCGACCTTGGTTGCCTTGAGCACCACGTCGGCATCGATCTCGATGGCGCGCAGGCAAGCGGCGGAATCGGTGGTGAAGAACGGGTTGCCGGTACCGGCGGAGAAAATTACCACATCCCCGGACGAGAGGTGGCGAACAGCTTTGCGGCGATCGTAATGATCGGTGACCCCGACCATGGAAATGGCGGACATCACGATGGCCGAGATATTCGAGCGCTCGAGCGCATCGCGCATGGCCAGGGCGTTCATCACCGTGGCCAGCATGCCCATGTGGTCACCGGTGACCCGGTCCATGCCGGCAGCGCTGAGCGCGGCGCCGCGGAACAGGTTGCCGCCACCGATCACCAGGCCGACCTGGACACCGATACCGACCAGCTGGCCGACTTCCAGGGCCATGCGATCCAGGACTTTCGGATCGATGCCAAACTCTTCCGAACCCATCAGGGCCTCGCCGCTAAGTTTGAGCAAAATGCGTTTATAGCGAGGTTGGCGACCACTCACCTGCTGAGCCATTGCGAGTCTCTCCTGCGGCGTTGTAAAGAAAATTCCGAGCGGGCTGGATACAGCCTGCTAACTGTAGCGCGGCGCTGTTTGCGCGCCAGCGGGAAGCCGGCCGGATAAACCGTTCCCCGCTTTGACAAAGAGGCTGCGCGCGTAAGCGGGCAGCCTCTTCGGTTCGACAGACGGGGTCCGTCTTATTGCTTCTGGGCAGCAGCCACTTGAGCAGCAACTTCGGCAGCGAAGTTGTCTTCTTTCTTCTCGATGCCTTCACCGACTTCGTAGCGGACGAAGGAAACGATCTCGGCACCGGCTTTCTTGGCCAGCTCGCCGACCTTGACTTCCGGATCCATGACGAAGGCTTGCTCGACCAGGCTGGCTTCGGCCAGGAACTTGGCGATACGACCCTTGATCATGTTCTCGACGATGTTTTCCGGCTTGCCGGCGATCTTGTCGGCGTTGAGCTGCAGGAAGATCTCCTTTTCCTTGGCGACCAGCTCGTCGGACACGTCTTCCGGACGCACGACTTCCGGCTTGGAAGCGGCCACGTGCATGGCGATCTTCTTGGCCAGCTCCTCGTCACCGCCCTTGAGCACGACCAGGACACCGATGCGGTGGCCGTGCAGGTACGAACCGAGGACATCGCCTTCGACGGCGGTCAGGCGACGGATGTTGACGTTCTCGCCGCACTTGGCGACCAGCGCTTCGCGAGCCGCTTCGCGCGAGGCGATCAGCGGGGCCGCGTCGGTCAGCTTCTGCTCGAACGCTTCGTTCAGGCTGTCCTTGACGAACGCCTTGAAGTCGTCCTGCAGGGCCAGGAAGTCGGTCTGCGAGTTGACTTCGATGATCAGGCCACGACCGCCTTCGGCGCGCACGGCGATGGAACCTTCGGCAGCGATGTTGCCAGCCTTCTTGGCAGCCTTGATGGCGCCGGAAGCACGCATGTCGTCGATGGCCTTCTCGATGTCGCCACCGGCAGCGACCAGCGCCTTCTTGCATTCCATCATGCCCTGGCCGGTACGCTCACGCAGTTCCTTGACCAGCGCTGCAGTAATTTCTGCCATTTCAAAATCCTCTGGGATAGGTTTTCAACCATTCCACCCGCTCGTCACGGGCGCTCAATCTGCAATCCGCTGCCCGATGCCAGCCGGGCAAGCATGCCAAGGCTTTTGGACAGCAGGATTTCAAGGTGGCAAAAAGGGGGCCGAGCCCCCTTTTCGCGTGCCAAGTAGACGCCAGGCGTCAATTACTCGGCAGCAGGTGCAGCCGCTTCTTCAGCGTAGACTTCGGTGCCGCCGGCAACGTTGTTGCGGCCGCGGATGACCGCGTCGGCCATCGAATTCATGTACAGCTCGATGGCGCGGATGGCGTCGTCGTTGCCTGGGATGACGTAGTCGACGCCTTCCGGGCTGCTGTTGGTATCGACAACGCCGATGACCGGGATGCCCAGCTTGTTGGCTTCGGTGATGGCGATGCGCTCGTGCTCGACGTCGATCACGAACAGGGCATCAGGCAGGCCGCCCATGTCCTTGATGCCGCCCAGGCTGCGATCGAGCTTCTCCAGATCGCGCGAGCGCATCAGGGCTTCTTTCTTGGTCAGCTTGGCGAAGGTGCCGTCTTCGGCCTGGGTTTCCAGGTCGCGCAGACGCTTGATCGAGGCGCGGATGGTCTTGTAGTTGGTCAGCATGCCGCCCAACCAGCGGTGGTCGACGTACGGCGAACCGCAACGGGCTGCCTGCTCGGCGACGATCTTGCCGGCGGAACGCTTGGTGCCGACGAACAGGATCTTGTTCTTGCCCTGGGCCAGGCGCTCGACGAACGACAACGCGTCGTTGAACAGCGGCAGGGTTTTTTCCAGGTTGATGATGTGGATCTTGTTACGCGCGCCGAAGATGTACTTGCCCATCTTCGGGTTCCAGTAACGGGTCTGGTGGCCGAAGTGCACACCGGCCTTCAGCATATCGCGCATGTTGACTTGGGACATGATTGTTCCTTGATAAGTCGGGTTGGGCCTCCACGTATCCCAATGACCAACCGCGAACCTGACGATTCACGGCACCCAGGCCATCGTGCCGACACGTGTGTGGGTTTGGGCTTTCGAGGTCGTCCCCGAAAGCGGCGCATGTTATACCACAAGCCGCCGCCGAACGGAACCCGCGCATGCGCGCGCCCGTCCGGCCGCTTTGCAGCTTCCCGGCAAAGCGTCCAGAATGAAGCGTGGGTCTGGTAGAATCGGCCCTTTCCGTTCGTTCGCGCCCTGGGCGCCGCCGTAGAGAGCCTGCAATGACCGTAACCATCAAGACCGCAGAAGACATCGAGAAGATGCGCATCGCCGGCCGCCTGGCCGCAGAAGTGCTCGAGATGATCGAGGAACACGTCAAGCCCGGCGTGACCACCGAAACGCTCGACCGGCTGTGCCACGACTACATCGTCGATGTCCAGAAGGCCATTCCCGCGCCGCTCAACTACAAGGGCTTTCCCAAGTCGATCTGCACCTCGATCAACCACGTCGTGTGCCACGGCATCCCTGCCGACAAGCCGCTCAAGGACGGCGACACGCTGAACATCGACATCACCGTGATCAAGGACGGCTACCACGGCGACACCAGCCGCATGTTCCACGTCGGCAGCGTGGCGCCCTGGGCCGAGCGCCTGTCGAAGGTCACCCAGGAATGCCTGTACAAGGCCATCGAGCTGGTCCGCCCGGGCTGCAGGCTCGGCGATATCGGCGAGGTGATCCAGAAGCATGCGGAGAAGAACGGCTTTTCGGTAGTGCGCGAGTTCTGCGGCCACGGGATCGGCAAGGTATTCCACGAGGAGCCCCAGGTGCTGCACTACGGCAAGGCCGGCACCGGCATGGAACTCAGGGAAGGCATGACCTTCACCATCGAGCCGATGATCAACCAGGGCAAGGCCGACACCAAGGTGCTGGGCGACGGCTGGACCGCCATCACCAAGGACCGCAAGCTCTCGGCGCAATGGGAACACACGATCCTGGTGACGGCCGGCGGCTACGAGATCCTGACCCTGCGCAAGGATGACACCATCGCGCACACCTCTGCCTGACCGGCCGAGGTTCGCCCTCAAGACAGGAACGCGACCCGATGCCGCAAGTGGATCCCGAACTGTTCGACCGTGGCCAGTTCCAGGCCGAGCTGGCCCTCAAGGCCAGCCCCATCGCCGCCTTCAAGAAGGCCATCCGCCAGGCCACGGAAGTGCTCGACCGGCGCTTTCGCGAAGGCCGCGAGGTGCGCCGCCTGGTCGAGGACCGGGCCTGGTTCGTCGACAACCTGCTGCAGCAGGCCTGGAGCCGTTTCGACTGGGGCGACGCCAGCGGCATCGCCCTGGTCGCGGTCGGCGGCTACGGGCGCGGCGAGCTTCATCCGCATTCGGACATCGACCTGCTGATCCTGCTGGGCGACGCCGAGCACGAACGCCATCGCGAGGCGATCGAGCAACTGCTCACCCTGCTCTGGGACATCGGCCTGGAAGTCGGCCAGAGCGTGCGCAGCGTCGAGGAATGCGCCGAACAGGCGCGCGCCGACATCACGGTCATCACCAACCTGATGGAAAGCCGCACCATCGCCGGCCCCGAGGCATTGCGCCAGCGCATGCTGGAAGTCACCAGCACCGCCCACATGTGGCCGAGCAAGGCGTTCTTCCTGGCCAAGCGCGCCGAGCTCAAGGCACGCCACCACAAGTACAACGACACCGAGTACAACCTCGAGCCCAACGTCAAGGGTTCTCCTGGCGGGCTGCGGGACATCCAGACCGTGCTATGGATGGCGCGCCGGCACTATGGCACGCTGAACCTGCGCGCCCTGGCCGGGGAAGGTTTCCTGCTGGAAAGCGAGAGCGAGCTGCTGGCCTGCTCCCAGGCCTTCCTGTGGAAGGTTCGCTACGCCCTGCACATGCTTGCCGGGCGCGCCGAGGATCGCCTGCTGTTCGACCATCAGCGCAGCATCGCCGGCCTGCTCGGCTACAGCGACGACAATCCCAAGCGGGCCATCGAACGGTTCATGCAGCAGTACTACCGCGTGGTGATGAGCATCAGCCAGCTGTGCGACCTGATCATCCAGCATTTCGAAGAAGTCATCCTGGCCGACGACAGCGGCAGCACCCAGCCGCTCAATGCCCGCTTCCGGCTGCACGATGGCTATATCGAGGCGGTCGGCCCGCAGGTCTTCCGGCGCACGCCGTTCGCCATGCTGGAGATCTTCGTGCTGATGGCCCAGCATCCGGAGATCAGGGGTGTGCGGGCCGATACGGTGCGCCTGTTGCACGAGCATCTTCACCTGATCGACGACAGGTTCCGCCACGATATCCGCAACACCAGCCTGTTCATCGAGCTGTTCAAGTGCGAGACCGGCATCCATCGCAACCTGCGCCGGATGAACCGCTACGGCATCCTCGGCCGCTACCTGCCCGAGTTCGGCCTGATCGTCGGGCAGATGCAGCATGACCTGTTCCACATCTATACGGTCGACGCGCACACCCTCAACCTCATCAAGCACCTGCGCAAGCTGCAGTACACCCCGGTGTCGGAGAAGTTTCCGCTGGCCAGCAAGCTCATGGGATGCCTGCCCAAGCCCGAGCTGATCTACCTCGCCGGCCTGTATCACGACATCGGCAAAGGCCGCCAGGGCGACCATTCCGAGCTCGGCGCGGTGGATGCCGAGGCCTTCTGCAAGCGTCACCAGCTGCCGGCCTGGGACAGCCGGCTGATCGTCTGGCTGGTGCGCAACCACCTGGTGATGTCCACCACCGCCCAGCGCAAGGACCTCTCCGACCCGCAGGTGATCAACGACTTCGCCCTGCTGGTCGGCGACGAGACTCGCCTGGACTACCTTTACGTGCTGACGGTGGCCGACATCAACGCCACCAACCCGAGCCTGTGGAATTCCTGGCGCGCCAGCCTGCTGCGCCAGCTCTACAGCGAGACCAAGCGCGCCCTGCGCCGGGGCCTGGAGAACCCGCTCGATCGCGAGGAACTGATCCGCCAGACCCAGAGCGCCGCGCTGGACATCCTGGTCCGCGAGGGCACCGACCCGGACGATGTGGAGCAGCTCTGGTCCCAGCTGGGCGACGATTATTTCCTGCGTCACACCTCGGCCGACGTGGCCTGGCACACCGATGCCATCCTGCAGCAGCCAGCCGATGGCGCACCCTTGGTGCTGATCAAGGAAACCACTCAGCGCGAGTTCGAGGGCGGGACGCAGATCTTCATCTACGCGCCCGACCAGCACGATTTCTTCGCCGTGACCGTAGCCGCGATGTCCCAGCTCAACCTGAACATCCACGATGCGCGGATCATCACCTCCAGCAGCCAGTTCACCCTCGACACCTACATCGTCCTGGACAACGACGGCGGTTCGATCGGCGACAACCCGCAGCGGGTCCGGCAGATCCGCGAAGGGCTGGCCGAGGCGCTGCGCAACCCCGAGGACTATCCGACCATCATCCAGCGCCGAGTGCCGCGCCAGCTCAAGCATTTCACCTTCGCCCCACAGGTGATCATCCACAACGATGCCCAGCGGCCGGTGACCGTCCTCGAACTGATCGCGCCGGATCGCCCCGGGCTGCTGGCGCGCATCGGGCGGATCTTCCTGGAGTTCGACCTGTCGTTGCAGAACGCCAAGATCGCCACCCTCGGCGAGCGCGTGGAAGACGTGTTCTTCATCACCGACGCCGACAACCAGCCGCTGTCCGACCCACAGCTGTGCAGCCGCCTGCAGGAAGCCATCGTGCAGCAGCTGCAGGCCGGCCAGCAAAGCGACAACAGCCCTACCCGCGTGACCTTCTAACGTTTGACGAGACCTTGCGCCGATGAACCATGCCCTGACCCAGCTTCAGCCCTACCCGTTCGAGAAACTCCGCGCCCTGCTCGGGGACGTACAGCCGGCGGCGGACAAACGCGCCATCGCCCTGTCGATCGGCGAGCCGAAGCATGAATCGCCAGCGTTCGTCGCCCAGGCGCTGGCCGACAACCTGGCGAAGCTGGCGGTCTACCCAAGCACGGCCGGCCTGCCCGCGCTGCGCCAGGCGATCGTCCAGTGGTGCGAGCGCCGCTTCGGCGTGCCGGCCGGCTGGCTGGATGCCGAGCGCCATGTGCTGCCGGTCAACGGCACGCGCGAGGCGCTGTTCGCCTTCACCCAGGCGGTGGTCGACCGTACCGCTGAGGGCCTGGTGGTCAGCCCCAACCCCTTCTACCAGATCTACGAAGGTGCCGCGCTGTTGGCCGGGGCCACCCCGCACTACCTGCCGTGCCTGGAAAGCAACGGCTTCAATCCGGACTTCGATGCCGTCCCGGCGGACGTCTGGCAGCGCTGCCAGATCCTCTTCCTCTGCTCGCCCGGCAACCCGACCGGCGCGCTGGTGCCGATCGAGACGCTCAAGAAGCTGATCGCGCTGGCCGACGAGCATGACTTCGTGATCGCCGCCGACGAGTGCTACAGCGAACTGTACTTCGACGAAGAGAATCCGCCACCCGGCCTGCTGAGCGCCTGCGCCGAACTGGGCCGCAGCGACTTCAGACGCTGCGTGGTGTTCCACAGCCTGTCCAAGCGCTCCAACCTGCCTGGGCTGCGCTCCGGCTTCGTCGCCGGCGACGCCGACATCATCAGGCCCTTCCTGCTCTACCGCACCTACCACGGCTGCGCCATGCCGGTGCAGACCCAGCTGGCCAGCATCGCCGCCTGGCAGGACGAAGCGCATGTGCGCGACAACCGTGACCAGTACCGGGCCAAGTTCGACGCGGTGCTGGATATCCTCCAGCCAGTGCTCGACGTCCAGCGTCCCGACGGTAGCTTCTACCTGTGGGCCAAGGTGCCGGGCGACGATGCCGCCTTCGCCCGCGACCTGTTCGAGGCCGAGCACGTCACCGTGGTGCCGGGTTCCTACCTGTCGCGCGAGGTCGATGGCGTCAATCCTGGCGCCGGCCGGGTGCGCATGGCGCTGGTGGCCTCCTTGCAAGAGTGCGTCGAGGCGATCACGCGCATTCGCGACCATCTGGCGCGCTGACAGCGGGCCTGGCCGCTACGCGGCAATGCCCCAAGGCCCGCGATCCATTCCAGGCCCATGAGGTCGCGTTCCGGACAAGGCATTCATGTCACGGTTTACCCTGGCTGAGCTCCGCCATGTCTGGTCTGGCCGAGATGCGCCTCGCTCAGGTCCAGCTCGCCCAGCACCTGGCGCACGACCTCGTCGCCGACCAGGTGCTGGCGATGCAGCTCGTAGAGCTCCAGACGCTGGGCGCGCAGCGCCTGCAGGCGCAGGCGACGCTCCAGCAGATCCATCTGCTCGGCCACCGCCCGCGCCTCGGCAGTGTGGTTGTAGCTGTCGAGCTGGTCGCGGTACTCGGCCATCAGCCGTCCCTTGAGTTCCACCGCCATGCTCGCCACGGATGCATCCTGTGATGCACCGGCGTCACCCAGCTGCTCGGCTTCCAGCGCGCGGATGGCCGCCTCGGCCGTGCGGCGCCAGGCTTCCTGCACTTCCTGCTCGAGACGTTCGTCGGGGCTTCTGGTCACGCCGCGCAGCAACAAAGGCAAGGCGACGCAGGCGCTGACCAGCGAAAGCAGGATCACCCCCGCCGCGATGAAGATCAGCAGGTCGCGCTCGGGGAAGTCCTGGCCGGCGCTGATCAGCAAGGGTACCGACATCACGCCGGCCAGAGTGACGGCGCCACGCACCCCACCCACGGTCAGCAGCCAGCAGGAGCGCGCGGTCGGCACCAGCACCAGCGCCGGTTTGCCACGCCAGCGCCGAATCACGCCGATGGCGCGCCAGATGCTCTGCACCCAGACATAGCGCAGCAACACCAGCACCACGAAGATCGCCAGTACATCCAGGCAGCGCCAGAACAGCGTTGGCCAGAGGGAGGCCTCGTGGCTGACGACTGCCTTGGCGATGTCCGGCAGCTGCAGGCCCAACAACAGGAAGATCAGGCCGTTGAAGGCAAACTCCAACAGCGACCAGACGCTGCGATTGAGCAGGCGCGTGCTGGTCTGACGTGGCAACAGGTCGAGCCAGCTCTGCATCATGCCAGCGGCCACCGCAGACAGGATGCCGGAGGCGCCCAAGCGTTCGGCCAGCACATAGGCGGCGAACGGCAACAGCAGCATGAAGACTACATGCGTGGCCGGGTCATCCCAACCTCGAGCGATCATCCAGGCCCGCAAGCGTCCCACCAGCCAGCTCAGGGCCACCCCAGTGGCCAAGCCGCCCAGCGCCACCAGCAGGAAGGTCACGCTGGCCTCGGCCAGGGAGAAGACGCCGGTGATGGCAGCGGCGAGAGCGAACTTGAAGGTCACCAGGCCGGAGGCATCGTTCATCAGCGCCTCGCCCTGCAGCATGTGCATCAGCGGCTTGGGCAGCCGGTCCTGGGTGATGGCCGAGACCGCCACGGCATCGGTGGGCGACAGCACGGCGGCCAGGGCAAAGGCCACCGGCAATGGAATGCTTGGCAACAACCAGTGGATGAAGTAGCCAGCCCCTAGCACGGTGAACAGCACCAGCCCCACCGCCAGCGCCACTACGGGACCGCGCAGGCGCCACAGCTCGCGCTTGGGCATGCGCCAACCGTCGACGAACAGCAGCGGCGGCAGGAATAGGAACAGGAACAGTTCCGGATCCAGCGCCACGTGCAGGCCGAGCGTCGGCCAGGCCAACAAGGCCCCGGCGGCGATCTGCACCAACGGCAGCGGCAGCGGCACCACACGCCCCACCAGCTTCGACAGGCTCACCAAGGTCAGAAGGATGAAGACAGTGTAGGCAGACTGCATGCGGCGTGTTCCTGTGTGAATCGAATAGGCGACGGCGGGGGATGCCCACTAACAAGACACCATGTTACCGGTGAAAGGTCCGAGTGCACCGCTGCACGAAAGTCGCAGCACACGCTCTACAGCGCAATGGCGGCGCACCGGAACGATCCTGGTTTTGCCGGGGCGGGCTCGAGCATCAGCCCATGCGAGCAAGTCGCAGAGCAGCATGGCGGCACACCCCCTGGCTTACCCAGATCCGGTACCCGATCGAGCAAGCATGCTCTGGCACGCTCGCTCATTGTGGGGCTTCGGTCTGGGCCTTGAGAAACAGGGCAAACAGCTCGGACTGCGATTTGATGCCAAGCTTGCTATAGATGTGCTTGCGATGAACCCTCACCGTTTCCGATGAGATGGAAAGCTTGCGGCCTATCTCCTTGCTCGAGCAGCCGCTGAGCATCATGCGACCGACTTCGAGTTCTCTGACGGTAAGCGGCATTTCGAGCTTGCCTACACCCTTCTCCAATGGCTGCCATGGAGAAGCGGGGGCCACGATATGCACATCCTTTTCAAATCGAAAACGTTGGCGCATCGTGGCCAGCACCCACGGCTGCAGCAGGTTCAACAGGGCAATCTGAGCGCCGCTGAACCGCGACTGGCTACCTAGAGAAAGACACAACGCGCGCTCCGAATCGAGCTGAACGTTGTATTGCACTTCGTCAGCGACAACGTTGAGTCGAAAGTAGCGCTGATAGTAATCCGTTCGCTCGAAGCATTCCGGCGCTACATCGGTGAGGTGCACCAAGCCGCTGACCCGCGCTTCTCGGCTGGCAATGTAGAAAGGATCCAAGAGGTACAGACCTTTGAGGTAGTCCTGAAACAGTGGGTCCTCTCCCCCGTCCGCGCCGGGAGACTCCGCGTACACCAAGGGACGGCCGTCACTGAAAAGAAGTGCAACCCAACTGTCGAACTCGATGTACTGCTTCAGCAATCGCACGAGGCAACGCCAGAAATCGGGATGATCCAGTGCTTCGACCAGTTGCCCGACCGAGCGATGCCAGGCGATGTCCTGTAGCGTAAGGTTCATGTCTACCCCATATGGGTTACCACAAGGGCGTAATTACCCGGCTAGCGCAGCGGCGGCATACTCGAATGGTCATGGCCAGGCCGCTGCGCACTGTGATCACTTTACCTCAAACGGTCATGTGGGCTGTTGCCAGATCTCTTCGCTGTCAGAGCGTTGCGCCACCGCCGCGTAGTCAGGAGCACGAATGAAAGTAGAACTCATCCAATTGGCCGGTCGCGATGGCGACACGGCCTACAACCTGGAGCGCACCCTCGAAGCGATTCACGGCTGCGCGCCCGACGCCGACCTCGTGGTGTTTCCAGAAACGCACCTGATGGGTTTCCCCACGGAGCAAAACATCGCGCACATCGCCGAGCCCCTTGATGGCCCGACCCTCACCGCGGTGGCTCAAGCCGCGAAAGACAGGCACGTAGGAGTCGTCGTTGGCCTTGCAGAGGCCGGCGAAGAGGGACGCTTCTACAACACGACCGTCCTCGTCACGCCTGATGGCATCGCCTTGAAGTACCGCAAGACCCATCTGTGGTCTTCTGACAAGGGGATCTTCACTCCAGGTGACAGGTACGCCACAGCGCTCTTCAAGGGCGTTCGAGTGGGCCTGCTGATCTGCTTCGACATCGAGTTCCCGGAAACCGCCCGGGCGCTGGGCCAGCTTGGTGCCGACCTGATTCTTGTCACCAACGGCAACATGGATCCCTATGGGCCGACACACCGCACGGCAATCAGCGCACGGGCAATGGAAAACCAAGCGTACGCGGTGATGGTCAACCGAGTCGGCCCAGGCGATGGCGGCCTGCTATTCGCTGGTGGAAGCGCGGTCGTCGACCCCTATGGGCAAATGCTTTGCGAGGCGGGACGCGAACCCTGCCAGATGGGGCTGGTGATCGATATGTCACGCGTGCCGCAAGCGCGCAAAGAGTACAGCTATCTTGCCGAGCGCCGCTTCGCGCTACCCGGCCAGCTCATCGAGCACGCCAATGGCTTGCGCGAGCTGCTCATCGAAGCAAGCCGAACCACTTAACCGTCCTCTGCTCTGCGCACGCCAAGGCCATGGCTAGGCCTTGGCATAACCACTCCATAAAAAACACAACCGGAGTAAAGAACATGGCCCAATTGAAGCGAACCCTTTCGCTGGGTGCGGTTACGCTGTTCGGCATCGCCTACATGACGCCCATCATCGTCCTGGGCACCTTCGGTATCCTCGCCGACACCACTGGCGGGTCGGTACCTTCGGCCTACCTTGCCGCATCCATTGCAATGCTCTTCACAGCCTTGAGCTATGGAAAAATGGCAAAGGCGTTTCCAGTAGCCGGATCCGCCTATACGTACGTTCGAAAATCCATCAGCCCCAAGCTGGGCTTTCTCGCCGGCTGGGCGGTACTGCTCGATTATCTGTTCCTGCCCATGGCGATCTGGTTGATCGGCGCCGCCTATCTTCACTCAGCGTTCCCAAGCGTGGCGCATCCGGTCTGGGTGCTGGCCTTCATTGGCGTCACCACGGCGATCAACATCGTCGGGCTGCAATTGGCCAAGACGGTGAACGGCGTCCTGATGCTGCTGCAGTTCCTGGTATTGGCCGCGTTCATCGGACTCGCCGCCCACTACGCCACGGGCGATCTGAACCAGCCGTTCTGGTCGCTCGCGCCCTTTTACCAGGACAGCTTCCAATTGCCTCTGGTCATGAGCGGCGCGGCCATTGCCTGCTATTCCTTCCTGGGATTCGACGCGGTGAGCACGTTGACCGAGGAAACGCATGAGCCGCGTAAAACCATTCCGCGGGCAATTCTGCTGATCACCCTGCTAGGTGGCGTCATCTTCATCGTCGCAAGCTACTTCGTCCAGCTCGCCCATCCTTCCACCGATTTTGCGAACGCAGATTCGGCAGCCTACGAAATCGCCAGGAACATCGGTGGGGATATCTTCGTCAGCTTCTTCCTCATCGGTCTGATCGTGGGCCAGTTCACTTCCGGCCTATCAGCGCAGGCAAGCGCGTCGAGGCTTCTCTTCGCAATGGGCCGCGATGGTGTCCTTCCGAAACGCCTGTTCGGTCGCCTGAGTGAGCGGTTCGGCACTCCCGTCATCAGCATCCTCCTGTGCGGCGTCGTGGCACTGCTGGCTTTGCGAATGGACGTCACCACCTCGACATCCTTCATCAATTTCGGCGCTTTCCTGGCGTTCAGCTTGGTGAACCTGTCTGTGATCTTCCATTACTGGATAGCCGAAGGGGAACGGGGCATCAAAGCGCTGACGTTTTACCTGACGTTCCCTCTGATCGGGCTGATGGCCGATCTATGGCTGATGGCGAGCCTGGACCGCATGGCTATTTACCTGGGACTCTCCTGGCTGGCCATTGGGGTGATCTACCTGGTCATCATCACGGGCGGTTTGCGTCGGCAGCCGCCAGAGATGCATTTCGAAGAGGCATGACGCGCGAGCATCGACGAGCACAAGCCCGCTGGAAACGGTCATGCTGCCTCTATGCGGAGCAGCCTACGATCCTCTGGATATCGGGTTCTGGAAAGCTTCACCGTCCTTGGCCTGCCCGGCCTGGGGCGGTGATCCAGAACATCCCGGCGACGCCTCCCCGCCATTGCGCCAGCCTCCTTTCCCGTGCCGATACCCAATAGGCATCACCGCCACGATCAACTGCACGGCCATGTGCTGGCAGGCGCGCTTGGACCGTATACCTGTACAGACCCGGCCGAAGCCACGGCGGCTCGACTGGCCTCCCGACGAACGATACGCGTCGGACTTTCACTCAAGGCTTCTCCATGAACAGCGATCGCCAGCGAGCTTGGGCACGAAGCAGCAGGCCGTGATGTCCAGCCACGGCCGGGCACCGGTCGACGAAGCGGAACGAGCCGTGCCGCGACAGTCATGGCGCCGACTGGATCGATGTCGCATAATTCGGCGATCAAATTCAGGGGAATGTCGGGGAGGTTTTCGGGGAGACCCAGCCACCCTTTATAAATCAATGACTTACACTCTTTACGGCATCAAGGCCTGTGACACCATGAAAAAAGCCCGCGCATGGCTCGAACAACATGCCATCGCATACGCGTTCCATGACTACAAGACCCAGGGCATCGATCGCACGCGTCTGGCGCGCTGGTGCGACGAGCACGGCTGGGAAGTCGTGCTCAACCGCGCCGGCACCACCTTCCGCAAGCTCGACGAGGCCGCCAAGGCCGGTCTCGACCAGGCCAGGGCCATCGAACTGATGCTGGCCCAGCCATCGATGATCAAGCGCCCGGTACTCGAGCTCGGCGATCGCACCCTGGTCGGCTTCAAGCCCGAGTCGTACGCCGCGGCGCTGACCTGAGAATCCGCTCACCCTTATTCGCAAGAGGTAACTGCATGTCCACTACCCCGTTCAGCCTGGCATTCGGCGTCGGCACCCAGAACCGCCAGGGCGCCTGGCTGGAAGTCTTCTATGCGCAGCCCCTGTTGGCGCCGAGCGCCGAACTGCTCGCCGCGGTCGCGCCGATCCTCGGCTACGAAGGCGGCAACCAGGCCATTGCCTTCAGTAACGCCCAGGCCTCCCAGCTAGCCGATGCAGTCAGGCCGGTGGACGCCGGCCAGGCCGCCTTGCTGACCCGCCTGGCCGAAAGCAACAAGCCACTGGTCGCCACCCTCCTGGCCGAGGATGGCGCCCTCACCTCGACTCCCGAGGCCTACCTCAAGCTGCACCTGCTGTCGCACCGCCTGGTCAAGCCGCACGGCCTGAGCCTGGCAGGCATCTTCCCGCTGCTGCCGAACGTCGCCTGGACCAGCCAGGGCGCCATCGACCTGGCCGAGCTGGCCGAACAGCAGCTCGAAGCGCGCCTCAAGGGCGAACTGCTGGAAGTCTTCTCGGTCGACAAGTTCCCAAAGATGACCGACTACGTGGTCCCGGCCGGCGTGCGCATCGCCGACAGTGCCCGGGTGCGCCTGGGTGCCTACATCGGCGAAGGCACCACCATCATGCACGAAGGCTTCGTCAACTTTAACGCCGGCACCGAAGGCCCCGGCATGATCGAAGGCCGCGTGTCCGCCGGCGTGTTCGTCGGCAAGGGCTCGGACCTGGGCGGCGGCTGCTCGACCATGGGCACCCTGTCCGGCGGCGGCAACATCGTGATCAGCGTGGGCGAAGGCTGCCTGATCGGCGCCAACGCCGGCATTGGCATCCCGCTGGGCGATCGCAACACCGTCGAGGCGGGCCTGTACATCACCGCTGGCACCAAGGTCCAGCTGCTCGACGAGCAGAACCAGCTGGTCAAGGTGATCAAGGCGCGCGAGCTGGCCGGGCAGGCCGACCTGCTGTTCCGGCGCAACTCGATCAGCGGCGCGGTCGAGTGCAAGACCCACAAGTCGGCCATCGAGCTGAACGAGGCGCTGCACGCCCACAACTAAGGCCAGCGGCAACCTGAAGTGGTAAGATCGGGCCTGGTTCAATACCAGGCCCGTTTCCTTTCCAGGTTCCAGATCATGCTCCAGCCCTCCCCCTGGCGTGCCGATTTTCCCGCCATCGTCGCCCTGCAACGGCAGCACCAGACCTACCTGGACAGCGCGGCCACCACGCAGAAGCCCCAGCCCATGCTGGATGCCCTGAACCATTACTACGCCAGCGGCGCGGCCAACGTACATCGTGCCCAGCACCTGCCGGCGGCCATGGCCACCCAGGCGTTCGAAGCCAGCCGGGACAAGGTCGCCGCCTGGCTCAACGTCGGCGATTCGCGGCAGGTCATATTCACCCACGGCGCGACTTCGGCGCTGAACCTGCTCGCCTATGGCCTGGAATACCGTTTCGAGCCCGGCGACGAGCTCGTGGTCAGCGCCCTGGAACATCATGCCAACCTGCTGCCCTGGCAGCAGCTGGCCAAGCGACGCGGCTTGCGCCTGGTGATCCTGCCGCTGGACGAGTATGGCTGCATCGACCTGGAACAGGCTCTGCAACTGATCGGCCCACGTACGCGGCTGCTGGCACTCAGCCAGTTGTCGAACGTGCTGGGTACCTGGCAACCGCTGCCGACGCTGCTGGCCCATGCCCGTGCCCAAGGCGCGCTGAGCGTGGTCGACGGCGCTCAGGGCGTGGTGCATGGCCGCCACGATGTCCAGCAACTGGCCTGCGATTTCTATGTCTTTTCCAGCCACAAGCTGTACGGTCCGGATGGCGTCGGCGTGCTTTACGGTCGAAGCGAGGCGCTGGCGCTGCTGCGTCCCTGGCAGTTCGGCGGCGAGATGGTGCAGTTTGCCCGCTACCATGACGCCAGCTTCCGCCCCGCCCCGCTCGGTTTCGAGGCTGGCACGCCGGCGATCGCCAGCGTGATCGCCCTGGGCGCCACCCTGGATTACCTGGCCAGCCTCGATGTCCAGGCGTTGGCCAAGCACGAGGCTGCCCTCCACCGGTACCTGCTGCGCGGCCTGGCCGAGCGCGATGGCGTGCGCCTGCTTGGCAGGCCCCAGGCAGCCTTGGCCAGCTTCGTCGTCGAGGGGTTGCACAACGCCGATATCGCCCACCTGCTCACCGAGCAAGGCATTGCCGTGCGCGCTGGCAACCATTGCGCCACGCCTTTGCTCGGGCGCCTGGGGCTCGATGGCGCGATCCGCGTGTCGCTGGGCCTGTACAACGACAGCGACGATCTCGAGCGCTTCTTCACGGCCCTGGACCAGGCCTTGGAGCTGCTGCGATGAGTCTGCCGAGCCAGGCCAGCGAAGCCTTGCAGGCCTTCGGGCAAGCACGCGGCTGGGAGCAGCGTGCGCGCCTGTTGATGCAATGGGGTGATCGTCTGGCACCGTTGGATGCTACCGAAAAGAACGAAGGCAATCGTGTGCAGGGCTGTGAAAGCCAGGTCTGGCTGGTCGCCGTGCGCGAAGGCGAGCAGTGGCGCTTCAAGGCCAGCAGCGATGCGCGCCTGCTACGCGGCCTGCTGGCCTTGCTCCTGGCGCGCGTGCAGGGCCTGGACAGCGACGCGCTGGCAGCGCTGGACCTGCGCGCCTGGTTCACCGAGCTGGGCCTGGAGCGGCAACTCTCACCGTCGCGCAGCAACGGCCTGCATGCCGTGCTGCAACGCATGGCTCAGCTCGCGTCGGCTGCCTGAGCCCGGTTGCGCTCGGAAGGTCTGCGCGCGCCCGCTACCAGCTTGTCCACTGCCTTGCTGGCGGCGACCATGCCGAACGTGGCGGTGACCATCATCACCGCGCCGAAGCCGCCGGCGCAATCGAGGCGCACACCCTCGCCAACGAAGCTCTTCTGCAGGCAGACGCTGCCGTCGCCCTTGGGATAACGCAGCTGCTCGCTGGAAAACACGCAGGCAACGCCGTAGTTGCGGCGGACGTTGCGGGAGAAGTCGTAGTCGCGGCGCAAGGTCGAACGCACGCGCGAAGCCAATGGATCGTTGAAGGTCTTGTTCAGATCGCCCACCTGCACCTGGGTCGGGTCGATCTGCCCGCCGGCGCCACCGGTGGTGACGATGGCGATCTTGCGCCGCCGGCACCAGGCGATCAGCGCAGCCTTGGCCATCACGCTGTCGATGCAGTCGACCACGCAGTCGAAGTCCTCGGTGATGTATTCGGCCATGGTGTCGCGCGTGACGAAGTCGGCCACGGCATGCACGACGCAGGCCGGGTTGATGGCGCGCAGGCGCTCGCCCATGACCTCGACCTTGGCGCGACCGACCTGGCCTTCCAGCGCATGGGCCTGGCGATTGGTGTTGCTGACGCAGACGTCATCCAGGTCGAACAGGGTGATTTCCCCGACGCCACTGCGCGCCAGCGCCTCGGCCACCCAGGAGCCGACACCGCCAATCCCGACCACGGCGACATGGGCCCGGCCCAGACGTTGGAGACCATCGTTGCCATACAGCCGGGCGACACCGGCAAAGCGTGGATCTTCTGTACTCATGCTGCAAACCTGAAAAAAGCCGGCACGCATTATAGGCCAGTCGGCCCGATGCCGGGACGCCAGCCGGCGCTTGCTTGCCAACACCTGCTCGGCACGCCCCGCCTGTCCAGCGCGACGCGCTGGTCGTCTCTGCTTTACTGAGTGCTGGATCGGCGCTTCATTTCGCTCGGGTTATCCAGCACGCTGTCGCCTGGCGGCAGGAGCCGGACCGAATCCATCCGTTTGTCACTTTCCAAGCAGAATCAGTCATGTCATCACGAAAGATCGGTCTCAACCTGGTGGTCGTGCTGGCCATCGCCGCGCTGTTCACCGGGCTCTGGGCCCTCGTCAACCGCCCGGTGGCCGCGCCTGCCTGGCCGGAACAGATCTCGGGCTTTTCCTATTCGCCCTTTCGCCTCGGCGAAAGTCCGCAGAAGGGCCAGTACCCGAGCGAGGAGGAGTTGCGCCAGGACCTGGAGCAGCTGAGCAAGCTGACCGACAGCATCCGCATCTACACCGTCGAGGGCAGCCAGGCGCAGATCCCGCGCCTGGCCGAGGAGCTGGGGCTGCGGGTCACCCTGGGCATCTGGATCAGCGCCGACCAGCCACGCAACGAACGCGAAATCGCCCAGGCCATCGAGCTGGCCAATACCACGCGCAGCGTGATCCGGGTGGTGGTCGGCAACGAGGCGCTGTTTCGCCAGGAGGTCACGCCAGGCGCCCTGATCGAATACCTGGACCGGGTCCGGGCGGCGGTCAAGGTACCGGTCACCACCAGCGAACAGTGGCATATATGGAAAGATCATCCGGAGCTGGCCGGCCATGTCGATCTGATCGCCGCGCACATCCTGCCCTACTGGGAATTCGTACCCATGCAGGATTCGGTAGCGTTCGTGCTCGAACGCGCCCGCGAACTCAGGCGGCAGTTTGCGCGCAAACCTCTTCTGCTGTCGGAGGTCGGCTGGCCGAGCAACGGCCGCATGCGCGGCGGTGCCGACGCCACCCAGGCCGACCAGGCCATTTACCTCAGGACCTTGGTCAACACGCTCAATCGCCGCGGCTACAGCTATTTCGTCATCGAAGCCTACGACCAGCCCTGGAAGGCCAGCGACGAAGGCTCGGTGGGCGCCTACTGGGGCGTGTTCAATGCCGCGCGCCAACAGAAGTTCAACTTCGAAGGCCCGGTGGTGGCCATCCCGCAATGGCGCGCTCTGGCGGTCGCCTCGGTGGTGCTGGCGCTACTGGCTCTGACCCTGCTGCTGATCGACGGCTCGACCCTGCGCCAGCGCGGTCGCACCTTCCTGACCTTCATCGCCTTCTTGTGCGGCTCGGTGCTGGTGTGGATCGGCTACGACTACAGCCAGCAGTACAGCACCTGGTTCAGCCTGACCGTGGGCGTGCTGCTGGCGCTGGGAGCGATCGGCGTGTTCATCGTGCTCTTGACCGAAGCCCATGAGCTGGCCGAGGCGGTCTGGACCGGCAAGCGCCGGCGCGAATTCCTTCCGGTACGGGCCGACACGGCGTACCGGCCCAAGGTTTCGATCCACATTCCTTGCTACAACGAGCCGCCAGAGATGGTCAAACAGACCCTCGACGCGCTGGCAGCGCTGGACTATCCGGACTACGAAGTGCTGGTGATCGACAACAACACCAGGGATCCGGCGGTCTGGGAACCGGTCAAGGCCCACTGCGAAGCGCTCGGCGAACGCTTCAGGTTCTTCCACGTGGCGCCCTTGGCCGGTTTCAAGGGCGGCGCGCTCAACTACCTGATCGCCCATACCGCCAAGGATGCCGAGGTGATCGCGGTGATCGATTCGGACTACTGCGTCGATCGCAACTGGCTCAAGCACATGGTGCCGCATTTCGCCGACCCGAAGATCGCCGTGGTGCAGTCTCCCCAGGATTACCGCGACCAACACGAAAGCGCCTTCAAGAAGCTGTGCTACAGCGAATACAAGGGCTTTTTCCATATCGGCATGGTGACTCGCAACGAGCGTGACGCGATCATCCAGCACGGCACCATGACCATGACCCGTCGCTTGGTGCTCGAAGAGCTCGGCTGGGCCCAGTGGTGCATCTGCGAGGACGCCGAGCTCGGCTTGCGGGTGTTCGAGCGCGGCTACTCGGCAGCCTATGCCCACGACAGCTATGGCAAAGGGTTGATGCCCGACACCTTCATCGACTTCAAGAAACAGCGTTTCCGCTGGGCCTACGGTGCCATACAGATCATCAAGCGGCATGCCTCGGCGCTGCTGCGCGGCAAGGGTAGCGAACTGACCCGCGGCCAGCGCTACCACTTCCTGGCCGGCTGGCTGCCGTGGATAGCCGATGGCATGAACATCTTCTTCACCTTCGGCGCCCTGCTGTGGTCGGCCGCCATGATCATCGTCCCGCATCGGGTCGACCCGCCCTTGCTGATCTTCGCGATTCCGCCGCTGGCGCTGTTCTTCTTCAAGGTAGGCAAGATCGTCTTCCTCTATCGCCGTGCCGTGGGGGTCGATCTGAAGGATGCCCTGGCCGCCGCCCTGGCCGGGCTCGCCTTGTCACACACCATCGCCAAGGCCGTGCTGTACGGCTTCTTCACCAGCAGCATGCCGTTCATCCGCACGCCCAAGCACGCCGACAGCCACGGCGTGCTGGTGGCCATCGCCGAAGCGCGCGAGGAGCTGTTCATCATGCTGCTGCTATGGAGCGCAGCGGCCGGCATCTGCCTGGTACAAGGGCTGCCCAGCTCCGACATGCGCTTCTGGGTGGCCATGCTGCTGGTGCAATCGCTGCCCTACCTGGCAGCCCTGGTCATGGCGTTCCTGTCGTCCAGGCCCACGCGTGGCGCGCCAGCGACGCAGGCGGCGGACGCCTGACCACCGCCTGCGTCTGGTGGCGCGAGCAAACTCCGTGGCCTGCCTGGGGCGCCAGATCACGATCTGCCCTGCATGGCTGGACGCCCCGCGTGCCCCCGGCGCTGGTTTGATATAAGATAACGCCCCCGTTTTCCCGCCCTGCCTTGTCCTTCGGAGTTGCACATGACGGCACCAGCCGACCTTTCGCCCACCCTTCAACTGGCCTGCGATCTGATCCGCCGTCCTTCCGTCACGCCGGTCGATGCCGACTGCCAGAAACAAATGATGCAGCGCCTGGGTGATGCCGGCTTCGCGCTCGAGCCGATGCGCATCGAGGACGTGGACAATTTCTGGGCGACCCATGGTAGCCAGCAGGGTCCGGTGCTGTGCTTCGCCGGTCATACCGACGTGGTACCCACCGGCCCGCTCCAGGCCTGGGCACATGAGCCCTTCCAGGCCCTGGTCGACGAGCAGGGCATGCTCTGCGGCCGCGGCGCCGCCGACATGAAAGGCAGCCTGGCGTCCATGGTGGTGGCCAGCGAGCGCTTCGTCAGCGATTACCCGGACCACCGAGGCAAGATCGCCTTCCTGATCACCAGCGACGAGGAGGGCCCCGCCCAGCATGGCACCAAGGCAGTGGTCGAGCGCCTGCGCGCCCGCCAGGAACGGCTGGACTGGTGCATCGTCGGCGAACCCTCGAGCACCAGCCTGCTCGGTGACGTGGTCAAGAACGGGCGGCGCGGATCGCTCGGCGCGACCCTCACGGTGCGTGGCAAGCAAGGCCACGTGGCCTACCCGCACCTGGCACGCAACCCCATCCACCTGGCCGCGCCCGCCTTGGCCGAGCTGGCCGCGCAAGAGTGGGACCAGGGCAATGCGTTCTTCCCGCCCACCAGTTTCCAGATCTCCAACCTCAATGCAGGTACCGGTGCCACCAACGTGGTCCCCGGCGAGCTGACCGCGCTGTTCAACTTCCGTTTTTCCATCGAATCCACCGTCGAAGACCTGCAGCAACGCGTCGCGGCAATCCTCGACAGGCACCAGCTGGACTGGTCGATCGACTGGGCATTGTCCGGCCTGCCGTTCCTGACCGAGCCGGGCGAGTTGCTCGATGCGGTATCGGCCAGCATCAGGCAGGTCACCGGCCGCGACACCCAGCCCTCCACCAGTGGCGGCACTTCCGACGGGCGCTTCATCGCCACCCTGGGTACCCAGGTGGTCGAACTCGGTCCGGTCAACGCGACCATTCACCAGGTCGACGAACGTATCCTGGCCAGCGACCTGGACCTGCTGACCGAGATCTACTACCAGACCCTGGTACGGTTGCTCGCCTGATGCTCGCCTGTCCACTCTGCCATGCACCGCTGACGCGGCTCGACAATGGCGTGGCCTGCCCGGCCGGCCACCGCTTCGACCGCGCTCGTCAGGGCTACCTGAACCTGCTGCCGGTGCAGCACAAGAACAGCCGCGCGCCAGGCGACAACCAGGCCATGGTCGAGGCACGGCGGGACTTCCTCGAGGCCGGTCACTATGCCCCGGTCGCCGACCGCCTGGCCGAACTGGCTGCCGAGCGCCAGCCACACAGCTGGTTGGATATCGGCTGCGGCGAAGGCTATTACACGGCCCGCATCGCCCAGGCCCTGCCGCGCACCAACGGCTATGCCCTGGACATTTCCCGCGAGGCGGTCAAGCGTGCCTGTCGGCGCGACCCGACGCTGACCTGGATGGTGGCCAGCATGGCACGCGTACCCCTGGCCGATGCCAGCTGCCAGTTCATCGCCAGCGTGTTCAGTCCGCTCGACTGGCAGGAGGCCCTGCGCCTGCTCGCCCCTGGGGGTGGCCTGATGCGGGTCGGCCCGACCAGCGGCCACCTGATGGAGCTGCGCCAGGTACTCTACGATGAAGTACGTCCGTATGCCGATGACAAGCACCTGGCCCTGGTGCCGCCTGGCATGTCCCACGCCCACGGCGAGACCCTGCAATTGCGTCTGGCACTGGCAGATGCCAAGGCGCGCGCCGACTTGCTGGCCATGACGCCCCATGGCTGGCGTGCCAGCGCTGAACGGCGCGCGCGGGTGATCGACCAGCCAGAGCCGTTCGAAGTGACCGTTTCCATGCGTTATGACTATTTCGTGCGTCAAGATTGAGCACACCGGAGCCTGAAATGCGCCAGCCTGATATCGAGATCTACCTCAAGGACAGCGATGTGACCCAGCAACAGGTGACCACCTGGCTCACCCAGGCAGTGGGCACTTGCGGCGAATGGAAGCAGAAAGGCAAGACCTGGAAATGCCTTGCCGGTAACATTCCGGTCACCTGGGTACCCAATGCCGTGGGGAAATGGAACAGCCTGTTCCTGGAAAGCGACCAGACGCCATGGGCCGACGATATCGCCTGCGCCCGTGCCGCGCATGCCGCGCTGCAGGTGGAAGTGCGCTGCGCCCCTGGTGGGTGGGTGGAGGAAGAAGGCGAGGAGGACGCCGACCGCTGGATACGTGTCAGCGCCGACGGCGAGCAGGAAATCACCTGGCGCACCGGCGGCTGACGTCCTCACCCAGCGGCAAGCTACAAGCTGATCGGATTTGGTGATACACCTCGGTTGGCTTGGAGCTTGCCGCTTGTGGTTGCGGCGGCTTCAGAGGCCGAGGACGTCCTCGGCTTGCAGGCCTTTCTGGCCCTGGACCAGCGCGTATTCGACCCGCTGCCCTTCGACCAGGGTACGATGCCCTTCGCCGCGGATTGCCCGATAGTGGACGAAGACATCCGCGCCGCCTTCACGCTGGATGAAGCCGTAGCCCTTGGCATCGTTGAACCACTTTACATTCCCAGTCTCACGAGACGACATCTGCACTACTCCAGATTGTTGTTTTCAAGATCGCCTTGCAGGCGCGGGGATGGCCGGCGCCCATGCGGCTTGAGGAAATATCCTGCAAGCTGCGGACCGAGTATATGACACGGCACAATAAATTTTCATGACCTGCAGACTTTTGCCGTACTCGACCGTATACGGCAGACTTGCGCTCGGCAATCTTCTCGAATCCTCACAGCACGAGCCCGCATCCGATGACCCGTTCCCCCATGCGCCGCCTTTTGTTCAGCGCGCTGCGCCGCCTGCTGTACTTGTGGGTGCGCTCCGAAACCATCAACCCGTCATCGATCGATCCCAAGCTCGACCGCAGCCGCCCGGTGATCTACGCGCTACCCTCGCCCTCGCTCAGCGACCTGGCAGTGCTCGACCACGAGTGCACCAGGAGGGGGCTGCCGCGGCCCGTGCTGCCTGTGGTGCTGGCCGGACACCATGAGCCCGCGGCTTTCTTCTACCTGACCCCCGAACCCGACTGGCTTGGGCGGCAGGACAAACGCGGGGCGCCACCGACGCTGCAACGGCTGATCGAGGCCGTACGCCAGCATGCCGAAGAGGACGTGCAGATCGTTCCGGTCAGCGTGTTCTGGGGCCAGTCACCCGATAGCGAGTCGAGCCCCTGGAAGCTGTTGTTCGCCGACAGCTGGGCGGTGACGGGTCGCCTGCGCCGATTGCTGACGATCCTGGTGCTGGGGCGCAAGACCCGCGTGCAATTTTCCGAACCGATGCCGGTTCGCCAACTGCTGGAGCACGGCAAGGACCAGGCGCGCACCGTGCGCATGGCGCAGCGCTTGCTGCGTGTGCGCCTGCGCAACCTCAGGACGGCCGTGATCGGCCCGGACATTTCCCATCGCCGGCACCTGGTCAAGGGCCTGGTGCATGATCCGCTGGTACGCCAGGCCATCGCCGAGCAGGCCGAGCGCGACAAGAGTTCCCTGGCCAAGGCCGAAGCCCAGGCGCTGCGCTACGCCAACGAGATCGCCTCGGACTACACCTACACCGCGATCCGCTTCCTGGAAGTGGTACTCAGCTGGTTCTGGAACAAGATCTACGATGGCATCAAGGTCAACCACATCGAGCAGGTCAGGGACATCGCCCCAGGCCACGAAGTGATCTATGTGCCTTGCCACCGCAGCCATATCGACTACCTGCTGCTGTCGTACCTACTGTTCCGCAATGGCCTGACTCCGCCGCACATTGCCGCCGGGATCAACCTGAACATGCCCGTGGTCGGCAACCTGCTGCGTCGCGGCGGGGCGTTCTTCATGCGCCGCACCTTCAAGGGCAACCCACTGTACGCCGCGGTGTTCAACGCGTACCTGCATACCTTGTTCAGCAAGGGCTTCCCGGTCGAGTATTTCGTCGAAGGGGGTCGCTCGCGTACCGGGCGGATGCTCCAGCCACGTCCCGGCATGCTGGCCATCACCTTGCGCAGCTTCCTGCGCTCCTCGCGTACACCGATCGTCTTCGTGCCGGTGTACATCGGCTACGAGCGGGTGCTCGAAGGCCGTACCTACCTGGGCGAGCTGCGCGGGGCAAGCAAGAAGAAGGAGTCGATATTCGACATCTTCAAAGTCATCGGAGCACTCAAGCAGCGCTTTGGCGAGGTGTATGTCAATTTCGGCGAGCCGATCCGCCTGGCCCATTTCCTTGACCGGCAGCAGCCGGACTGGCGTACCCAGGACCTGGGCCCCGAGTACCGCCCTGCCTGGCTCAACGACGCCACCACGCAGCTGGGCGAGACGGTGGCTCGCCACGTGAACGAAGCGGCAGCGATCAACCCGGTCAACCTGGTCGCCCTGGCACTGCTGTCCACCAGCCGCCTGGCACTGGACGAACGCGCCTTGGTACGGGTGATCGACCTGTATCTGGCGCTGTTGCGCCAGGTGCCCTATTCAGCGCATGCCACCCTGCCGGATGGCGATGCGCTGGCGCTGATCGACCACGTCAAGGGCATGGACCTGCTTGCCGAGCAGAGCGATGCCCTTGGTCGCATCCTCTACCTGGATGAAGCCAACGCCGTGCTCATGACCTACTACCGTAACAATGTCCTGCATATCTTCGCCCTGCCGGCCCTGCTGGCGAGCTTCTTCATGAGCAGCTCGCGCATGAATCGCCAGCAGATCGGCCAGTACGTGCGCGCGCTCTATCCCTATCTGCAGGCCGAGCTGTTCCTGCGCTGGGAGCCGCAGCAGCTGGACGAAGTCATCGACCAATGGCTCGACGCCCTGACCCGGCAAGGCCTGTTGCGTCAGGAAGACGGTATCTACCTGCGGCCGGCTCCAAGCTCCCGACAGTTCGTCCTGCTGACGCTGCTGGCCAGGGCGATCACCCAGACCCTGCAACGCTTCTACATGGCGACTTCGTTGCTGCTCGACAGCGGCCAGCACAGCCTGACGGCCGAGGGACTGGAGAACCTGTGCGTGATGATGGCCCAGCGCCTGTCGATCCTGCATGGGCTCAACGCACCGGAGTTCTTCGACAAGGCACTGTTCCGGCACTTCATCCAGACCCTGTTGCGCCAGGGCGTGGTCAGGCCGGACGAGGCTGGCAAGCTGGGCCATCATGCCGAGCTCGGCGACCTGGCCGAAGGCGTGGCCAAGCGTGTGCTCTCGGCGGAACTGCGCCTGTCGATCCGGCAGGTGGCAACCATGCGTGGCGATACGTCCGAGACGTTGCCCCTGGCATAGCTTTTCCAGCTGCCATGCCGGCAGCGGTGCGTTCAGGCTGGCCTCGCTGCTTTCCTGAACTCACCGTAACGGAGATCCATCCATGAAAAATGACGTTCCTGCCACCCCGGTTACCGGCATCCATGATGGCAACCTGACGCCCAACCAGGCATCGATCGAAGGCATCCACGGGGATAACCTGACGTCCGGCCAGGCATCGATCGAAGGCGTCCACGGCGGCAACCTGACGCCTAACCAGGCATCGATCGAAGGCATCCACGGCGGCAACCTGACGTCCGGCCAGGCATCGATCGAAGGCATCCACGGCGGCAACCTGACGTCCGGCCAGGCATCGATCGAAGGCATCCACGGCGGCAACCTGACGCCCGGCCAGGCATCGATCGAAGGCATCCACGGCGGCAACCTGACGTCCGGCCAGGCATCGATCGAAGGCATCCAAGGCGGCAACCTGACGCCATGAACCGTTGAGGTCGACGTCTGGATCTCGCCCTGGTCATCAGGTACGGGGCCAGAGGTCGACCGGACGCACCAGGGCAGGATCGTCATCCAGCGGTCGGCGACCTGAAACCAAGCGCCGATCTGCCTGTGCGAATCCGGGCCGATCCGGTACGCTGGCGATCGTTCATTCGTTCCCGCAAGGAAGTCCTCATGATTCGCCGCTCCATGCGCCTTACCGCCCTATGCATCAGCTTGGCCCTCTCCACCAGCGTCATGGCGCTGTCGTTGGGCAACCTTTCCCAGACCGAAGCGGCTGGTGGACTCAAGGACGCATTGATCCAAGGCGCCCAGATAGCGGTCGAGCAGCTCGGCACTCCAGGTGGCTTCAGCGACAACCCGCAAGTGCGCATCGAACTGCCGGGCAACCTCGGCAAGGCCGCCAAAGCCATGAAGATGTTCGGCAAGGGCGCCCAGGTCGAAGCCCTGGAAAACAGCATGAACCAGGCCGCCGAGGCCGCCGTGCCGCAAGCCCAGGCGATCCTGGTCGACGCGGTGAAGAAGATGACCGTGGCCGATGCCAAGGGCATTCTCGCTGGCGGCGAGGACTCGGCTACCCAGTATCTGGACAAGAGCAGTCGTGAGCAGATCCGCGCCAAGTTTCTGCCGATCGTCAAGGCCGCCACCGACAAGGTCGGGGTGGCGCAGAAATACAACAGTTTCGCAGGCCAGGCCGCGGCGCTGGGCGTGATCGATGCGAAGACTGCCAATGTCGAAAGCTATGTCACCGAACAGGCACTCGATGGGTTGTTCGAAATGATCGCCAAGCAGGAGCAGAGCATCCGGCAGAACCCCGCCCAGGCGGCGACCAGCCTGGCCAAGAAAGTCTTTGGAATACTCTGAAACGGCCAGGCCAGGGCACAGGCAGATGCCCTTGACTGCTGCCTGGCGCATTCAGGACCCAGCACATCCGCAGATGCCGGCGCTGCCACACCTCGGCTGCGAATCGTCGGCCGCTAGAGCTTGCGCCGGGCATAGATGTCGTAGCGGCTCGACTTGCCTTCAAGGCTGTGACTGGGCTTGGCCCCTTCGATGATCGGTGCCTTGCGTGGTCGCTTGACCACCACTCGGTGGCTGGCCAGGGCCAGGGCGGCACGCAGCAAGGCCGGCGCGTCGAGATCGTCGCCCACCAGCGGGCGGAACACGCGCATCTCCTTCTTCACCAGGGCGCTCTTGTCGCGATGTGGAAACATCGGATCGAGATAGATCACCTGGGGAGGCTCGCCTTCCCAGGTGCCCATGCGCTCGATGGCGTTGCCGGTCAACAGGCGCATGCGCTCGACGATCGGGCCCACGCCTTCATCGGCTCGGGCACGGGCCAGTCCATCCTCGAGCAAGGCCGCGACCAGCGGCTGGCGTTCGATCAGGGTCATGCTGCAACCCAGGCTGGCCAGTACGAAGGCGTCCTTGCCCAGGCCTGCAGTGGCATCCAGCACGATCGGGCGAATACCTTGGGCGAGGCCAACCGCCTTGGCGATCATCTGGCCGCTGCCGCCACCATAGAGGCGCCGATGAGCCGCCTGACCCTCGACGAGATCCACACGCACCGGCCCTGGCGCCCCTACGCCGAGCTGCTGGATCTGCAAGCCATCGGCGCCAACCTGCAGGGCTAACTCGGCCTGGTCATCCTGCAGCGGCAGGCCCAGTCGCTCTGCCCAATCCCGGGCCTGATCCTGGAAGTGCGCCGACAGGGCCTCGACCCTGATCCCCGTGCTGCGTGCTTGCTCGCCCATCTTGCCTGCATCCGAAAGATTAATGAAACCTCGGCCGTGGCCGATACAGCCAGTATCGCCTATTCTGCCGGGCCGCTCACGCGCCACTGCCATGTCGGACAACATTTCCATCGGCCTGACCTACCTGTCGCCTGTCGGCAACCACGGTCGTCACAATACCCAGGTACTGGGAGGGGTCAGCCAGCTGTGGCCGGACTTCTTCGCTCGGGCGCTGGCCGAACGACCAGGCATGGCCCAGGAACAGGATCCGCCTTCGCCAGCCCTGCATGACCAGGACACGGGTGAACCCTTGGGCGGCACGCAGGCCCTGACGCTGATCAAGACCCAACGCATGTGCCAGGTCCTCGATCGTGAAGTGCGCCCAGCCGAACCGCTGTTCCTGCCCAAGGCCGAGTTCGAGGCTGAGCTGCTCGAACCTTTGCCCGAGCCTTTCGACGCAGCCGAGCTGATAGCACAGCAGCGTCAGCTCGACCTGGACATCAGCTGGCGGCGCCCGGTGGTCATGGGCCAGGGGCAAGCCCTGCCGCAGCCGGGCCCTGCCCCCGAGCCACGCCCGCTGCCGCTACCTATCGCCGAGTTCGAGCTGGAACTGCTGGACAAGGCCCCGGAACCGTTCGATGAAGCGACCCTGGCCCACCAGCAGGCGGACATGCGCTTCGACCTGCACTGGGCCCGGCCGGTGGTGTTGAACAACCTGCGGGCCTGCGCCTGAGCTCAGCGGCAGATTTTCCAGCGTCCCATGTCGACATGGAAGTGGTTGTGGTGAGCCGCGTTATAGTCAGGTCCCAGCACCGTGCCGAAGCTTTCGCAGGCGGCCTGCTGGACTTGCCGGAGGAACTCGGCCTTCGCTGCGCTGCCCTGCCAGTCCCGCGCCAGCACGATGCGCTGGCCATCCTTGAGACGAAAACCGCTGATATCCAGAGCATTGGCCGTGGCGTGCTCGCTCAATCGACCCTGCTTGCGATGATAGACATTACGACAGGCGAAGCTGCCCAGGTGATCGACCTGAGCCACCGGCTGCCCCAACACCCGGCGCGCCACAGGTTGCAGGCCGTGCTCCTCGAACAGCGCATAGGCCACGGCCAGCGGGCAGGTGGCCAGGAAGCTGCTGCTCAGGCGCGCCTGGCCTGCCTCGATGCGCCACACGTTCCGCAAGGGGCAGCGCGCGCTGTCCGGGCTGTCGGCCTGCGCTCGATAACGCAGCGACGAGGTTTCCAGCGCCTGGCGACATAACGCCGGATCCTCGCGCAGACGGGCCAGCTTGTAGCGCGTCAACAGGTTCGGTGGCTGGCGTACATCCAGCACCGCCCATGGGTTCCAGGCACTTGGCGGGCGCCAGCCCATTTGCCAGGCGACCCCAGCGGCCGCCAGCAGGCCAAGCAGCAGCACGGGCAGCAACCGCACGCCGAATCAGCGCCGGAACAGGTCGTTGAGCCGGGCGAACGGCAGGGCCTGTTCGGCATAGCCGAAGGTGCCCTGCTCGCGGATCTCCAGCGCAGCGCGCTGCAGGCCAGCCAGGGCCGCGCGAGCCAGCGACGAACCGACGCTGATACGGCGCACGCCCAGGTCCTGCAACTGGTTGACACTCAGCGGCACGCCTGCCAGGCCCATCAATACATTGACTGGCTTGGGCGCCAGCGCCTGGACCACGGCCCGGATCTCCTCTGCCTCGCGTAGCCCCGGTGCGTAGACGACGTCGGCGCCGGCTTCGGCATAGGCTTGCAGACGCAGGATGGTGTCGTCCAGGTCCAGGCGTCCATGCAGCAGGTTTTCCGCGCGAGCACACAGCATGAACGGAAAGTGCAGGCTGCGAGCTGCCTGGGCCGCTGCCCGGATACGCTCCACGGCCAGCCCCAGGTCATGGATCGGTGCCTCGGGGCGGCCACTGGCATCCTCGATCGAAGCACCGACCAAGCCTGCCTCGGCGGCACGAAGGATGCTCTGCGCACAGTCTTCGGGACTATCGCCGTAGCCATTCTCCAGGTCGGCGGCCACTGGCAATGGCGTGGCATCGACGATCGAGCGGGCATTGGCGAGGGTCTCGTCCAGACCCAAGGCCCCCTCGGCGTCCGGCCGGCCCAGGGCAAAGGCAAGACCCGCGCTGGTGCTGGCCAGGGCCTCGAAGCCAAGGCTGGCCAACAGCCTGGCCGAACCGGCATCCCAAGGGTTGGCGATGACGAACGCCTCGTCACGCTCATGCAGGGCCTTGAAGGCCTCGGCTCGCAGGGTTTGCACATCCATGGTCACATCTCCGGCAGGTAGCGGGCGCTCAGAGTAGGCCCAACTGTTCGACCTCGGGCGGACGCGGCAATTCATCCAGCGCCGGCAGACCCGGCAAACGCTGGCCCAGCTGACGATGGAAGCGCTGCGCCAGGGCAGCAGCCAGGCGGTTGTCCGCCGTGTGCAGGAAGACATAGGGCGCCCGGCCTTCCTCGATCCAATGGGCGACCTTGGCGACCCATGGCTTGAGAAACCGATCGTTCGCTTCCAGTTCCGGATGCCCGATGAACCTGACCTGAGGATGCTCGGTGAAGGCCGCTGGACGGGGTGGGACGTGGGGCTTTCTGGACTGCGCGTGGATCACCGCGGGATCACTGGATACGCAACTGAACAGCGCTCGCGGATCCAGGCAGATTCGCTCTACGCCACGGGCGTGCAGCAACCGGTTCAGGCGCCGCTCCTCCTCGCCTCGGGCGAAGAAAGCGCCGTTGCGCACTTCGACGGCGATCGGCACGCCCAGCGCGTCGAGGAACTCGGCGAGCTCGCCAAGCCGGGAGGGACCGAATGTTGCCGGCAATTGCAGCCAGGGCGGCGACACTCTCTGACCCAGCGCAGACAGCAGGCGGAGAAACTCATGGGCCGGTTCGACCTGCGCGCGCAAGTCGCCATCGTGACTGATGTCACGCGGAAACTTGGCGGTGAAACGAAACCCGGCAGGCATCACCTGAGCCCAGCGCGCCACGGTGGCCGGTGCCGGCCTGGCATAGAAGGTCGTGTTGCCTTCGACCGCGTTGAACACCTGGCAGTACAGGGCAAGAAAATCATTGCTGCGGGCATCGGCCGGATACAAGTAGTCGCGCCAGGCCGGCTCGCTCCAGGAAGGACAGCCGAGAAAATAAGGAAGCCTGGCTGTCATGGCTCAGATGTACAGGTCCAGTCCCAGCACCTCGGTCTCCCAATCGCTGAAACCAGCAGTGGCCAGGTAGCTGGCCAGCGCCGTGGCGGTCTTGCGATCGCGAGGGCGCGGATGCGGCAGGTCGTACGCCTGGGCGGGCAGGCCACCATTGCGCCGGGCGCCACGCGCCGACTGGAATATCTGCTCCTGCGTCAGCTCGACATCCTCCACGCTCTCGTCGAGCACGACAGGCTTTCGCGGCGTGCGCTTGATCGGGTAGGAATGTGACGAGAAACCATCGATACGCATGAGGTGAGCACCAGGACCATTGAATGCAATCTAGCAGTATCAGGCAGGCTTCACCAATGTCCTGATAAACACTGGACCACAATGGGCCTAAAAGGTTTTATCGCCTTGTCGCCAAGTTTCAGCGCAGCTTGGGCGTGGCCACGTTGTCACGCAGGTATACCGGCTGCGCCTGGTCGGCGGCGACCGCTTCGCCACGGGCCCAGGCGAAGCTGGCCAGACTCAGGATATCCAGCGCCGCGGGCAGGCGGGCCGGATCGCAGGCGCTCACCGGCGCGCCGATACGCTCGGCATGGCTCCAGCCCGTGCCTGCGCCGAACCACTGGCCAGCGCAGCCCTGCGGCAGCAGCGCATGCTCCGGAGGCAGCACGCTTTCCTGGCCAAGCAGGCACATTTCACCTTCGCGCGCCTGATAGCAGCCCCAGTAGACCTCGTCCATGCGCGCGTCGATGGCCGCGGCGACCTGCTGCATGCCGTACTCGCGCAATGCCCCCTGGGCCAGCGCGGCCAGGTTGGATATCGGCAGCACGGGGCGGTCCAGGCCGAACGCCAAGCCTTGCACGACACCGATGGCGATACGCACGCCGGTGAAGGCGCCGGGGCCTCGACCGAAGGCAATGGCATCGAGCTGGCCCATGGCGACACCGGCATCGCCTAGCAACCGGCTGATCATCGGCAGCAGTTTCTGAGCATGCAGACGCGGGATCACCTCATAGTGGCTGGTCATCTCGCCGTCATGCAGCAGGGCGACGGAGCAGGCTTCGGTTGCGGTATCCAGGGCCAGCAGGGTGGTCATCGAACAAGTATCCAGACAAAGGGGAAAAGAGCGGCAGTATAAACGACGACGGCCCGCAAGCGGGCCGTCGTGACGCAACCTCAGGTCAGCCCAGGGCTTGCAGCACCTTGGCGGTGATCGATTCGACCGAGCCAACGCCTTCGATGCGTTCGCAACGCGGCTTGCCGCCCTGCCTGGCCGACAAGGCCTTGTAGAAGTCCACCAGCGGCTTGGTCTGCTTGTGGTAGACCGCCAGGCGCTCGCGAACGGTTTCTTCGCGATCGTCGTCACGCTGGATCAGCTCCTCGCCGGTAACGTCATCCCTGCCCTCGGTCATGGGCGGGTTGTACTGGACGTGGTAGGTGCGGCCCGAAGCCAGGTGCACGCGGCGGCCCGCCATGCGGCCGACGATCTCTTCGTCCTCGACGGCGATCTCGATCACCGCGTCGATGTCGACACCGGCGGCGACCATGGCCTCGGCCTGCGGGATGGTGCGGGGGAAGCCGTCGAACAGGCAGCCATTGGCGCAATCAGGCTGGGCGATGCGCTCCTTGACCAGGCTGATGATCAGGTCGTCGGAAACCAGCTGGCCGGCATCCATGACTTTCTTGAGCTCCAGGCCCAGCGGGGTACCGGCCTTGACCGCGGCACGCAGCATGTCGCCGGTGGAGATCTGTGGAATACCGAATTTTTCGGTGATGAACTTTGCCTGAGTACCTTTACCGGCCCCGGGAGCTCCCAGCAGAATTACGCGCATCTCGTGCTCCTCATTTTTTTCTGTGCAAATCGATGGATTCGGCGCTCTGGGCCAACTCCGGATATACGGGTCATGGCCATGAATCGGCCAAAAGGCTGCTCAAGATACACAGCGCCCGTCAGCCAGACAAGCGTCCCAAAGTTGCAGGATTGCGCGACCTGGGGAGGTCGCGCAGGCGCGGCTCGAGCGGTGCGACCCGCTGCCGGACCGGTCTGCCAGCTGACGCTTGCGTTACCTCCCCGGTCATCGCGCAGGCCTCAGCCGGTATTGCGCAACCCGGCCGCGATCCCGGCGATGGTCACCAGCAAAGCCTGCTGCAGCGGGCTGTCCAGAGCGGCCTCGCCAGCCCGCGAGCGCGCCAGCAGTTCAGCTTGCAGACGATGCAGCGGGTCAAGGTAGGTGTTGCGCAGACGGATGAACTCCAAGGTCTCGGGGCTGTGCGCCAGCAGCACCGGTTGCCCGGTCAGGCGCAGCACCACCTGGCAGGACTGCGACAATAGGTCGCGTAGCTGTGCGCCCAACGCGCGTAGCTCAGGCTGCACCAGACGTTCGTCGTAGGCCTGGGCGATTTCGGCATCGGATTTGGCCAGGACCATCTCCAGCATGTCGATACGGGTGCGGAAGAACGGCCATCGTTCCCGCATTCGCGCCAGCAGCTCGCCTTGGCCGCGTGCCAGGGCATTGCCCAGGGCGCTCTCCCAGCCCAGCCAGGCCGGGAGCATCAGCCGCGTCTGGGTCCAGCCGAAGATCCAGGGTATCGCCCGCAGACTTTCGATGCCGCCGGCGCGGCGCTTGGCCGGGCGACTGCCCAGCGGCAGGCTGCCCAGCTCCTGTTCGGGGGTCGACTGGCGGAAATACTCGACGAAGTCGGGATGCTCGCGTACCACCTTGCGGTAGGCGCGCAGGCCATCTTCGGCGAGCTGGTCCATCAGCTCGCGCCAGGCTGGTTCCGGTGGTGGAGGCGGCTGCAGCGTGGCTTCCAGCACGGCGGCCAGGTAGAGGTCGAGGTTCTGCTCGGCGATTTGTGGCAGGCCGAACTTGAAACGGATCATCTCGCCCTGCTCGGTGGTACGCAGGCGCCCGGCCACCGATCCGGGTGGTTGCGAGAGGATCGCGGCATGGGCAGGTCCACCGCCCCGACCGACCGTGCCACCACGGCCGTGGAACAGCAACAGCGGGACCTGGTGTTCGCGGCAGATACGCACCAGTTGCTCCTGGGCGCGGTACTGGGCCCAGGCTGCCGCGGTGGTGCCGGCATCCTTGGCCGAGTCGGAATAGCCGATCATGACTTCCTGCGGCCCGGCCAGCGTTTCCCGGTATCCGGGCAAGTCGAGCAGACGCTGTACGACCGGCCCGGCGTTGTCCAGGTCGTTCAGCGTCTCGAACAACGGCACGACGCGCATCGGCCGGCGCAGTCCTGCTTCCTTGAGCAACAGTTGCACGGCCAGCACATCGGAGGCCGCGCCGGCCATGGAAATCACGTAGGAGCCCAGTGAGGCGGCCGGCGCGGCGGCGATTTCCCGGCAGGTAGCCAGCACCTCGGCGGTGTCGGCCTCGGGTTGGAAATGCGGCGGCAGCAGTGGACGGCGTCCCTCGAGTTCAGCCTGGAGAAAGCTGATGCGCCGCTCCTCGTCCCACTCGTCATAGCTGCCAAGCCCCAGATAGCGGGTGATCTCGGCCAGCGCGGCAGCATGTCGCGCAGCGTCCTGGCGCACATCCAGGCGCACCAGGAACAGCCCGAACGTCGTGGCCCGACGCAGGCAATCGAGCAAGGGCCCATCGGCGATCACGCCCATGCCACAGGCATGCAGCGACTCATGGCACAAGCGCAGCGGCGCGATCAGTTCCTGGTTGTCGACCAGCACGCCGACAGCCTGCGGCTGCGCGCCGGCCAGCGAAGCCTGGGCCCAGCTGCGGGTCGCCTGCAAACGCTCGCGCAGCTGCTTGAGCAGGTTGCGGTAGGGCTCCGGCCGGTCCCCCACCTGCTCGCGCAGGGCTGGGCTGGCCTGCTGCATCGACAGTTCGGCGGCCAGCTGATCGATGTCGCGCAGGAACAGGTCGGCTGCCATCCAACGCGCCAGCAGCAGCACCTCGCGGGTCACTGCCGCCGTCACGTTGGGATTGCCGTCGCGGTCTCCGCCCATCCAGGAAGCGAAGCGCACCGGTGCCGCGTCCAGCGGCAGATGGCGGCCGGTACGCTCGAACAGGTCGCGATCGACCTTGCGCAAATGGTTGGGCACGGCTTGCCACAACGAGTGCTCGATCACGGCGAAGCCCCACTTGGCTTCATCCACCGGCGTGGGCCGCTGGCGGCGGATTTCTTCGGTATGCCAGGCTTCGGCGATCAGCCGGTGCAGCCGCGCGCGCACCTGCTCGCGCTCGGCCGGGGTCAGGTCGCGATGATCCTGCGCTGCCAACTGCGCGGCGATCGCATCGTATTTCTGGATCAGTGTGCGTCGGGTCACTTCGGTAGGATGCGCGGTCAGCACCAGTTCGATCTGCAGTTGCGCCAGCTGCGTGGCCAGACTGTCCGGGGCGTGCCCGGCGTGCTGCAGGCGTGACAGCAGCTCGCCGAGCACACGCGCCTCGAATGGCGCCGGCTGGTCGGGATCACGCCGCCGGACCAGCTGGTACTGCTCAGCGATGTTGGCCAGGTTGAGGAACTGGTTGAAGGCCCGTGCCACCGGCAGCAGGTCCTGCTCGGGCAAATCGTTCAAGGTGTCGCGCAGCTGCTCCACCGCCCCGCTGCGATCAGCCTTGGCGCTGTGACGGATGGCTTCGATTTTCTGCAGCAATGCCTCGCCATGCTGCTGGCGAATGGTTTCGCCGAGCAGCTCGCCCAACAGATGCACATCCTCTCGCAAACGCAGATCGATATCGGTCATCAGGCTTCTCCACTCCAGGAACCCGCTCAGGCTTCAGATTGGCCCGTGCAGACGCGCCTTTCAAGGCGCAGGGCCAGGGCAAGGCAACTAAAGGCGCGCACGGATCGTCTCAAGCGTATCGATCAACCCATCTGCCAGAGGCCATCATGAAGATCCGCGAACTCGCAAGACATTGGGAAGAGGATGCCAAGGGCAAGCTGAGCCCGACCGGACATGTCCTGCACCTGGACCTCGAGTCCCAGGCGCGCCTGGCAGCCTTGGCCGAGATGTATCCCAGGCGCCGCGCCGAGGAGTTGCTGGGCGAACTGGTCGGCGCTGCCCTGGAAGAGCTCGAAGCCAGCTTCCCGTACGTCAAGGGCGACAAGGTGATCGCCACCGACGAGCAAGGTGATCCCTTGTACGAAGATGTCGGCCCGACCCCGCGGTTCCTTGCCCTTTCACGTCGTCATCTGCACGAGCTGAGCAGTACCGGCGAGGACGATCATCACTGAACCAGACACTTCGAAGTGCCTGTGGAAATTTCGGGAAATACCCTCCGAGGGCCTGAAAGTTCCTGGTCCAACTCACTGACCGATTAGTCAGAAAAAAATAATTTTAGCGTGCAAATTTATCTGAACTATTCAAAAAACGACCCGGTCACAGCCAATAGCCATCACGGTAAAACCCTGCAACCACGGGCGGTCCGCGGCATTCGAGCCGAGCCTGTAATGGCAGGGAGACACCGATGGACTACTACGGACATCGTCGTTCATCAGGAGTGTTCCAATGGAGTTGACCACCATGAAGACCCGCACCGCGAAAACTTCGACCACTCACCTGCGCGGGGTCAAGCTGGCCGCGTTGGCCCTTGGCAGCAGCCTGCTGCTGGCCGGCTGCGCCGGCAACCCGCCCACCGAGCAGTACGCCGTCACCGAGTCGGCGGTCAACTCGGCAGTGAGCGCAGGCGGCACCGAGTTCGCAGCCGTTGAAATGAAAGCGGCACAGGACAAGTTCAAGCAGGCCGAAATCGCCATGCATGACAAGAAGTACGATGAGGCCAAGCGCCTGGCCGAGCAGGCCGAGTGGGACGCCCGTGTCGCCGAGCGCAAGGCCCAGGCCGCCAAGGCGCAGAAGGCCGTGCAGGACGCTCGCCAGGGTGTGAATGAGCTGCGTGAGGAAGGCCTGCGCAGCGCTCAGTAAGCCCGCCGCCGACCCGTGCAATCGTTATCGATAAAGGATGAATCACTATGCGTAAACATGTCATGATCCCCGCCCTGCTGGCCCTGAGCGTCGGTCTGGCTGCCTGTTCCCACCAGCCGAATCCGAACCTGGAGTCGGCCCGTACCAATTTCTCGGCGCTGCAGAGCGATCCTCAGGCCAGCAAGGTGGCAGCCCTCGAAACCAAGGATGCACAGGACTGGCTGAACAAGGCTGACAAGGCCTACATGGACCGCGAGGATGAGAAGAAGGTCGACCAGCTTGCCTATCTGACCAACCAGCGCGTCGAAGTGGCCAAGCAGACCATCGCCCTGCGCACCGCCGAAGGCGAACTGAAGAACGCCGCCGCCCAGCGCGCCCAGGCCCGCCTGGATGCCCGCGATGCGCAGATCAAGAAGCTTCAGGAAAGCATGAACGCCAAGCAGACCGAGCGCGGCACCCTGGTCACCTTCGGCGACGTGCTGTTCGACTTCAACAAGTCCGAACTCAAGAGCAGCGCCTTCCCGAACATCACCAAGCTGGCCCAGTTCCTCCAGGAAAACCCTGAGCGCAAGGTGATCGTCGAAGGCTACACCGACAGCGTCGGCTCGGCCTCCTACAACCAGAGCCTGTCCGAGCGTCGCGCCAACAGCGTGCGCATGGCACTGGTGCGGGCCGGTGTGGACCCGGCCCGCGTCGTAGCACAAGGCTATGGCAAGGAATACCCCGTAGCCGACAACGCCACCAATACCGGGCGCGCGCAGAACCGTCGCGTGGAGGTGACCATCTCCAACGACAACCAGCCGGTGCAGCCACGTTCGGCCAGCCAGACCCACTAAGTCTGCCGTGCTGATCGCAACCCCGCCTTCGTGGCGGGGTTTTCCGTTCTGGGGTTCGCGTCAGCCATGCGTGCCGGATCGCTTTGACACAGCGCCTTGGCTGGTTCGCCTCAGCGATGCTTCACTGCGTCGAACGCGGCACTGCCTCTCCCAGGCAGCGGATGGCTCGCTTGCGTTCGTCCACCAGCACTCCGCTCAAGCCCTTCTGGCGCAGGTCGAACAGCACCAGCACGCCATCGATGCAGCGCGCCTGCTGTGGCGCCGGCTCCAGGGACAGCTTGTAGTCCACCCCAGGGACGCTCTTGAGCAGAGTGAAGTCAGCCAGCAACAGGGCGTCTTGCGGCTTGGCGAAATGCACGTAGCCGTAGTACCAGAGCGCCGCCACCGTGGCGACGATGCTGCCGATCCCGGTCAGGACCAGGGGGATGGCGTTACGCTCGCAGGTCATGGTCGATCGTCCTGGGCAGGGTAGTTCGGCATTTCGGCCAGGCGACGCAGACCATTGAAATGTCCAGGATCATCGAGGAAGCGCAACATGACCTGGCGCCAGGTCGGATCGGCAAAGGTCTGCACATGATTGCCGCGGGTCAGTTGCAGAACCCGTGGCGGCGGTGCGTGGCGGTACAGTTGGAGCCCGTTGTCCAGTGGTACCAGCGCATCGTCGATGCTGTGGAAGAACAGCTTGGGCGGGGTGTCCAGGCGTTCGATCGAGCGGATCGCGCTGTCGCCGTCTGGCACCAGCAGCGACAGTGGAACCTGCAATGGCCAGGTCAGCCAGGCGGTGCCCAGGGCGAAGCGCCCGACCTGACGATAGCTGGCCGGGACCCCGTCGAAGACCAGCGCATCGAAGCGCTTGCGTTGTTCGGGATGAGCGGCCAGGTAATGGATCGCCAGCGCTCCGCCAAGGCTCTGGCCCAGCAGCACCCGCGGCCTGCCTTGGACCTGCGGCGCCTCGTCCAGCCAATCCATGGCCGCCTCGATATCCAGATACACCTGTGGCAGCCCTGGCTTGCCTTCGGAAAGTCCATAGCCGCGGTAATCGAGCATCAGCACCTGGTAGCCCTGCTCGGGCAGCCAGTAGCTGGCGCCGAGGTGCCAGGCCATGTTGCCACCGTTGCCGTGCAGGTGCAGGACCGTACCTTTGACCTCGACACCGGGCTTGGCGGGCAGCCACCAGGCGTGCAGGCGGGTACCGTCCGAAGCGGTCAAGGCCAGTTCGTGGAATGCCAGCCTGGCGCGTTCGGGCGTGAACGGCTGACCAGGCTCGGGATAGAACAGTACGCTGCTGCAGCCGGCCAGCACCGTCAGGGCCAGTCCGGCCAGCAGGCCACGCAGCCTTTCAGAGAATGTTCGAATAGTCCGCTTCAATGCGATCCAGGCTCAGGTGATTGAGGAAGTTGGAGAAGCACATCCAGGCCGAAAGCGCGCTCAGGTCGCGGAACTGCTCCGGCAGGTAGCGGGGCGGCTCGACCAGCCCTTCATCGACCAGTTGACGCAGGGTTCGCATGTCTTCCAGGGTGGTCTTGCCACAGAACAGCAGCGGGATCTGTTCGAGCTTGCCTTTCTTGACCGCCAGCTGGATGTAGTTGTAGACCATGATGAAGCCCTTGAGATAGGACAGGTCCTTGGTGAACGGCAAGCCGTCCGGCACCGAACCGCGGAATACCCGGCTGGCATGGGTGTAGCTTTCGGAGAGTTCGAAGCCCTGCTCGCGGAAGAAGTCATAGACCTGCATGAAGTCCGCGCCTTCCTCGACCATGTGGATGGCCCGGGTACGATTGGTCAGCTTGCGCAGGCGGCTGGGGTAGGAGGCGAAGGCGATCACTTCCATCAGGATCGCCAGGCCCTCCTGGGTGACTGTCGAGGAAGGCGGGCCCTTGGACAGGAAGGTGCAGATCGGCTGGCTCAGACCGTTGAGCGTGGTGCCCACGTGCACCAGCCCTTCGTGCACCTCCAGCGCGCGGACATCACGACTGTTGAACATGGCGTCGGCGCGGACCTTGATATAGTCGGCACCTGCGGCAGCGTCGGCGACGATGCCATCGGACTCGAACACGCGAATGGTTTCCTCGGCCTCGCCGAACACCTTGTTCAGGCGGCCCTGCAAGATCTGCACCGCCTCCTTGGCGCTCAGGTTCTTCGGCTCGTCCTTGAGGTCGCCACGGCCGTCGATATTGTCCAGGTAATCCGACAGCATCAGCCCCAGGTCAGCCAATGTCGGGTCGCCGGCATGGAAGGCATCGGAGGCGGCGCCATACAGCTCCTGCGAAATGAGCCCGAAATCGTCGGTACCACGTGCCTCGAGCATGCGCACCACCATGCGGTATTCCTTGCACATCCGGCGCATGATCTGGCCGACCGGGCTGAACTGCCCCAGCTGCCGGGTGATGTCGCGCTCGATGCCCTGGAACTCGGACTTCACCGCACCGGCGTCGAACGACAGCGGCCGGGACCGATAGTAGTCCCGATCCACGGCAGGCGCCTGGCGGCCCTTGCCGTCAAGGAAACCCTGGCGAATGCTGTCGTCCCACTTCACCGCATCGAGCACCCGGATCGGGGTCTGCGCCGCGACGATCCGGTCGGACAACGCTCGTATGGTCTGCTGATACTCGTCCACCCCACACTCCTTCAGTCGGGTCGCTTAGCGATGCACGCGCTGGAAGCGCGCCACCTCGATGAACAGGTCGGAATTTGCCGGATCGTCCAGGTAGGCCAGGACGCGTTCCGGCGGGCTGTCGACCAGCACGCCCTGGCCCTGCTCGCCGGGCTGGACGCGGCTGCGCCCGCTCAGCTCCCCGGCTTGCAAGGCCTGGCGAACCTGCTCGGCATCCAGGTCATAGACCACCAGATCACCGTCTTCGAGTATTTCGAAGCCTGCGATCAGGAAGTTTCCACCCAGGTGCTGCGGTGCTCTACCGGAGGCGTACCAGCGACTGCCATGGCGCAGCACGGTGAAGGCATGGCTCCGGGGCTGCTGGCCGGGGCTGCGAGCAACTGCCTCGTAGCCCCCTTGCGCGCCTGGGCTGATGACCAGCGTCAGCGAATCGCCCCAGGCGTCCTTGCTGCGCCACTGGCCGAGCAAGGCTTGCGGCGCCTGCCGGGTGGCCGGCAAGGGCGTCTCGAAGCTGACCAGGCAGCCGCCTAGCAACAGGAAGGACAAGCTCAACAGCACACGCCAGGCATTCATCCGATTCTCCTCGAGCGGGTCGGCCGCGCCTCACGCCGAGGCCAGCACCAGGTGCAGGTATCGGGAAAGGATAGCGAGTGTCTGCCCATCGTCCTGTGCATCGGCACTGGCGAGCAGGCCCTGATATTCCATCTGCTCGATGATGGCCGTCAACACCAGCGCATCCTGTTCCGGTTGCCGCGAACCGACCACCTGAAGCATTTGCCGGGCCCCATGCAGGAGAATCTGCTCATGCGCCTGCACCAGTTCGGCCAGCCGTGGGCAGAGCAGGGCCTCCTGGCGGAAAGCCTGTTCGGCCAGCAGAAAGTCGCGACGGGTCTGCAACTGTCGGGTGACATAGTCGGCGGTCATGCGCGCCACCTCATCGGCCAGTGTCGCGCGCCAGCGCGGGCTGCCATCGCCCTGGGACAACAACTGGCGCAGCACGATCTCGGTGTTGCTCCAGAGCTTGGCCATGTAGGCGGCACTGCGTTCCACATACTGGGCGAAAGCATCGGTGAGCAGGTCCTCGATGTCCTTGAAGTAGTAGGTGGTAGCCGACAGCGGAACCCCGGCTTCGGCCGCCACGGCGCGATGGCGCACGCCCCGCACGCCATCGCGCACGACGATGCGCATGGCGGCATCGAGGATCTGCTGGCGTCGTTGCTCGCTGCCCCGGCGACTGGTCTTGCGCCCCTGGTACTGGACGCTTTCGGCGACGGCCGTGGCGATGCCGGCGGCGCCCTGCTGGACGATGGCGGATGTCACTTGCGCAAACCTCTTGGCTCATGGCGTGTCATGGCGAAGCGAAGTCGATCACCAGCCAGGGTGTGCGGACACGCCTGGCTGGGCAGTCGAACCGACATGGAAAAAAGCCGCCTCGCGGGCGGCTTTTTCAAACGGCTCAGGCCTGCGGACGCATGTGCGGGAACAGGATCACGTCGCGGATCGAAGGCGAATTGGTCAGCAGCATCACCAGGCGATCGATGCCGATGCCTTCACCAGCGGTCGGCGGCATGCCGTACTCCAGGGCCCGGACGAAATCGGCATCGTAGTGCATGGCCTCATCGTCGCCCGCGTCCTTCTCGGCCACCTGGGCCAGGAAGCGTTCGGCCTGGTCCTCGGCATCGTTGAGCTCGGAATAGGCGTTGGCGATTTCGCGACCACCGATGAACAGCTCGAAGCGATCGGTGACATTGGGGTTCTGGTCGTTGCGACGGGCCAGCGGCGATACCTCGAAGGGGTACTCGGTGATGAAGTGCGGCTGCTCCAGCTTGTGCTCGACCAGCTCCTCGAAGATCATCACCTGCAGCTTGCCCAACCCTTCGTGGCCAAGCACCTTGGCCCCAGCGCCCTTGGCGATCTCGCGGGCCTTGTCCAGGTCCTGCAGGTCGGCGGCGCTGATCTGGGGGTTGTACTTGAGGATCGAATCGAACACCGACAGACGAGCGAACGGCTCGCCGAAATGGAACACCTTGTCGCCGTACGGCACATCGGTACTGCCCAGCACCAGTTGCGCCAGCTCGCGGAACAGTTCCTCGGTGAGGTCCATGTTGTCCTTGTAGTCGGCATAGGCCTGGTAGAACTCGAGCATGGTGAACTCGGGGTTGTGCCGGGTCGAGACGCCTTCGTTGCGGAAGTTGCGGTTGATCTCGAAGACCTTTTCGAAGCCACCCACGACCAGGCGCTTGAGGTACAGCTCCGGCGCGATGCGCAGGAACATCGGCATGTCCAGGGCATTGTGGTGGGTCTCGAACGGCTTGGCCGCCGCGCCGCCGGGAATGGTCTGCAGCATCGGCGTCTCGACCTCGAGGAAGTCGCGCTTGGCCAGGAAACCGCGGATGTGCGCGATCACCTGCGAGCGGACACGGAAAGTCTCGCGGGTTTCCTCGTTGACGATCAGGTCGACATAGCGCTGGCGGTAGCGCTGCTCGGTATCGGTCAGGCCGTGGTGCTTGTCCGGCAGCGGGCGCAGCGACTTGGTCAGCAGGCGCACGCGAGTCATCTCGACGTACAGGTCGCCCTTGCCCGAACGGGCCAGCGTACCCTCTGCACTGATGATGTCGCCCAGGTCCCAGGTCTTGACCGCGGCCAGGGTTTCTTCCGGCAGGGTCTTGCGGTTGACGTAGACCTGGATCCGTCCGGTCATGTCCTGGATGACCATGAACGAACCGCGGTTGAGCATGATCCGACCGGCGACCTTGACCGGGATCGCAGCAGCTTCCAGCTCTTCCTTGGTCTTGTCGGCGTACTGCTTCTGCAGGTCGTTGCAGTAGCTGTCGCGACGGAAGTCGTTGGGGAAGGCCTGGCCCTTGGCGCGCTCGGCGGCGAGCTTTTCCTTGCGCAAGGCGATGAGGGCGTTTTCTTCCTGTTGCAGGTCCTGCGGTTCGCTGTTGAGGTCGCTCATGTCGTCAATCTTTCCATCTGGGTTCGTTGTCCTCCTGCACGAAGGAGGAAGCCCGTGCGCAGGCGCGCGCGGGTTCGGCTTGTTTACCGGTATCGTGGCCGCCCCGCCCTGCCCTTGCACGGCCGGGACGCACGATCACAGGCCCTGCTTGAGGCTGGCTTCCAGGTATTCGTCGAGGTCGCCGTCGAGTACCTTGTCGCAGTCGCTGCGCTCGACGCCTGTACGCAGGTCCTTGATCCGCGACGCATCGAGCACGTAGGAACGGATCTGATGCCCCCAGCCGATGTCGGACTTGCTGTCCTCCAGGACCTGGGAAGCGGCGGTACGCTTCTGCATTTCCTGCTCGTACAACTTGGCCCGCAGCATCTTCATGGCGGTGTCCTTGTTGGCATGCTGGGAACGCTCGTTCTGGCAGCTGACCACGGTATTGGTCGGCACATGGGTGATCCGTACCGCCGAGTCGGTGGTGTTGACGTGCTGGCCACCGGCGCCGGACGAGCGGTAGGTGTCGATCCGCAGGTCGGCCGGATTGATCTCGATCTCGACCTTGTCATCGATCTCGGGCGACACGAAGACCGCCGAGAACGAGGTGTGGCGACGGTTGCCGGAGTCGAACGGGCTCTTGCGCACCAGGCGATGCACACCGATCTCGGTACGTAGCCAGCCGAATGCGTATTCGCCCTTGACGTGTACGGTCGCGCCCTTGATGCCGGCCACCTCGCCTTCGGACAGCTCCATGATGGTGGTGTCGAAGCCACGCTTGTCGGCCCAGCGCAGGTACATGCGCAGGAGGATGTTGGCCCAGTCCTGCGCCTCGGTGCCACCGGAACCGGCCTGGATGTCCAGGTAGGCGTTGTTCATGTCCATCTCGCCACCGAACATGCGGCGGAACTCGAGCTGGGCCAGGGATTGCTCCAGGCTGCGCAGCTCGGCCTCGACATCGGCGACGGTAGCTTCGTCATCTTCCTCGACGGCCATGTCCAGCAGGTCGCGACAATCGGCAAGGCCAGCGGCCAGCTTGTCCAGGGTTTCCACGATCTGCGCCAGGGTGGCGCGCTCGCGACCCAGCTCCTGGGCGTATTCGGGCTTGTTCCAGACGCTCGGGTCTTCCAGCTCGCGATTGACTTCGATCAGGCGGTCATGCTTGAGATCGTAGTCAAAGATACCCCCGAATCGAATCGGAACGTTCGGACAGGTCCTTGATGGTGTTCAGGATCGGGTTGATTTCCATGGCGGGCGGCTCTCGTCGGTATTCTGTGAAAAGCCGAAGAGTATACCTCAAGGTCGACGGCGGGCGGCAAGCGGCGCGGGGGCGCAGCGACAAGCTGCAGCCGCAAGCCGCAAGCTACGAGCAAGAGCCAGACGCGAGCGATGCCGATCCGCTTCTGCTTGTGGCTTGCGGCTGATACCTGGCGGCTGCCGTCAGGCCACGCACACCTGGTTGCGACCGCCATGCTTGGCCAGGTAGAGCCCCTTGTCGGCCGCCGAGATCAATTGTCGGCAGTGGCTGCCAATGGCCGGGGTCTGGGTGGCCAGACCGATGCTCACGGTCAACCGGGCGTCGGCCTGCGGCGAGGTGTGCGGGATGTTCAGCGCCAGCACGGTCTGGCGCAGCTTCTCGGCCACCAGGCGGGCGCCGCCGGGCGAGGTATTGGGCAGGACCAGGGCGAACTCCTCGCCACCATAGCGCGCCGGCAGGTCGCTGGGACGGGCGCACGAGCCGCGAATGGCCTCGGCGACCTTGCGCAGGGCTTCATCGCCGGCCAGGTGGCCAAAGGTGTCGTTGAAGACCTTGAAGTAGTCGACGTCGATCATCAACAGCGACAGCTGGTTCTGCTCGCGCATGGCGCGCCGCCACTCGAGCTCGAGGTATTCGTCGAAGTGGCGCCGGTTCGACAGCCCAGTCAGGCCATCGGAATTCATCAGCCGCTGCAGCACCAGGTTGGTGTCGAGCAACTGCTGCTGGCTCACCCGCAGGGCACGGTAGGCCTCGTCACGCTGTAGCAAGGTCAGGTAGGACCTGGAGTGATAGCGGATACGCGCCACCAACTCGATGGTATCGGGCAACTTCACCAGGTAGTCGTTGGCACCGGCGGCGAAGGCCGCGCTCTTGACCAGCGGCTCTTCCTTGGTCGACAGCACGATGATCGGGATGTCCTGGGTGGCTGGGTGGTCGCGATACGCGCGTACCAGGCTCAGGCCATCGAGCCCGGGCATGATCAGATCCTGGAGAATCACCGTGGGCTTGATACGGATCGCCTGCTCCAGCGCCTGGTGCGGGTCGGCGCAGAAGTGGAAGTCGAGGTTCTGCTCCTGAGCCAGGCCTCTTCTCACCGCCTCGCCGATCATGGCCTGGTCGTCGACCAGCAGGACCATCGCCAGGTTTTCCCTGGCGGCTGCGAAACCGCCGCTCGGAAGGTCATTCATGCATGTTCACCAGGTCGTCAGCATGGGCAAGGCGTCGTTCGTTGCAGTATTTCATTTGGCAAAGAGTTCCAGCAAACGTTGGGCGATGCGTTCCAGGGGGCGGATCTCCACCGCGGCGTCGATGGCCGCGGCAGCCTTGGGCATGCCATAGACCGCACTGCTGTGCTGGTCCTGGGCGATGGTCGGGAAGCCTCGCTGGCGCATCAGCTTCAGGCCCTGGGCGCCGTCGCGTCCCATCCCGGTGAGCAGCACCCCTGCCGCGGCACCGTTCCAGTGACGCGCCACGCTCTCGAAGAACACATCGATCGATGGCCGGTAGATTTCGTTTACCGGGTCCGCGGTATAAGCCAGCTGGCCATTGTCCAGCAGGCGGATATGGTGGTTGGTGCCGGCCAGCAGGACCTGGCCAGGCTGTGGTGGCTCGCCCTCGCGCGCCAGGCGCACCGGCAGCCCGGAAACGCTGGCCAGCCAGTCGGCCATGCCAGCGGCGAAGACCTGGTCGACATGCTGTACCAGCACGATGGCGGCCGGGAAGTCCCTGGGCAGCTCCTTGAGCAGTATCTCCAGGGCAGCCGGCCCACCTGCCGAGGCGCCGATGGCTACCAGGGCGCGCCGCTGCGACATGTCCCGGGGGATGGCAGCCAGGCTGCGTTGCGCGCCGCTGCGCTGCTGGCCGATCAGCCAGCCGATGTTGAGGATCTTGCGCAGCAGCGGCGCGGCCGCTTCGCGCGGATCGCCACCGCCCAGCGCGGGCGTGTCGACCACGTCCAGGGCGCCATGCCCCATCGCCTCGAAGACCCGGTGCACGTTCTGCCTGCGGTCGACCGTGACGATGACGATGGCGCAAGGCGTGCTGGCCATGATCTGCCGCGTCGCCTCGATACCATCCATCACCGGCATGATCAGGTCCATCAGGATCAGATCCGGGGTCTGTTCGGCGCAGCGGCGCACCGCTTCGGCACCATCGCTGGCAACCCATGCCACCTGATGTTCCGGCTCGAAGGCCAGGGCGCGCCGCAAGGCTTCCACGGCCATGGGCATGTCATTGACGATAGCGATCTTCATCCTTGCGCTTCTCCGATCAATTCGACCACCGCATCCAGCAACGCATCGTCGTGGAAACTGGCCTTGGCCAAATAATAGTCGGCGCCTGCATCCAGGCCACGTTGGCGGTCTTGCTCACGATCCTTGTAGGACACCACCATCACGGGCAGCGAATGCTGGCGTTGGTCGCGGCGCACCAGGCTCACCAGTTCGATGCCATCCATGCGTGGCATGTCGATATCGGTGATCAGCAGGTCGAAGGTTTCGCCACGCAAGGCGTTCCAGCCGTCCATGCCGTCCACCGCCACGGCGACCTCGTAGCCGCGGTGTGCGAGCAGCTTGCGTTGCAGCTCGCGCACGGTCAGCGAGTCGTCGACCACCAGGATACGCTTGCGCGGCAGGTCACGACCGGCCCCGCCGCGCGGCTCGATCCGCTCCAGGCGTCCCGTGCCCAGCAGCTTGTCGACCGAGCGCAACAGGTCCTCGACATCGATGATCAGCACCACCGTACCGTCGTCGAGCACGGCGCCAGCAGAAATATCCTGGACTTTTCCCAGGCGCGGGTCGAGCGGCATCACCACCAGTACCCGCTCCCCGACCAGCCGCTCCACTGCCACGCCGTACAGCCGCTCGTGTTCGCGGATCACCACCACCGGCACATGTTCGGCATGACCCTGCTCGCTCGGCCGGCCAAGCAGCTGGCTGGCCGCCACCAGGCCGACCGGTTGCCCCTCGTACCAGAACTGCTGACGCCCTTCGACCTGGACGACGGCCTCGGCCGGCAGGTCCAGGGCGTGCTCGATGAGCGCCAGGGGAAACGCATAGGCTTCGCCTGCGACCTCGACCACCAGGCTGCGCACTACCGACAGGGTCAATGGCACGGTGATCTGGAAGCAGCAGCCCTGGCCTGCCACCTGGGTCAACTCCAGGCTGCCTCGCAGCTCGCGTACCAGGTGCTGCACGGCGTCCAGCCCGACTCCCCGACCTGACACCTCGGTGACTTCATCGCGCAGGCTGAAGCCAGGCAGGAACAGGAAACTCAACAGTTCCTGCTCGCTCATGCCGGCCACTGCCTCGGCCGTCGACAAGGCCCTGGAAACGATACTGCGACGCACGCGCTCCAGGTCGATGCCAGCCCCATCGTCGCGCACCTGCACCACCAGCAGCCCGGCCTGGTGCAAGGCGCGCAGGCGAATCACGCCTTCCTCGGACTTGCCAGCGCGCAGGCGCCGCTCGGACGTTTCCAGGCCATGATCGACCGCATTGCGCAGCAAATGGATCAGCGGCGTCTCGAGCTTCTCCAGCACGTCACGATCGACCTGGGTCTTTTCCCCTTCGACCACCAGCCGGGCCTGCTTGCCAAGGGAACGGCCAAGATCCCTGACCATTCGCCCCTGGCCCGCCAGCACATCGGCGAACGGGCGCATGCGGCAGGCCAGGGCCGTATCGTAGAGCAGCTGGGCACGCTGGCCGGCCTTCCAGGCATGGTCGTCGATCTCGGCCATCTGCTGTTGCAGGAGCTGCTGGGCCTCGTTCAGCAGTCGCTGGGTCTGGGCCAGGCGCTCGAGCACCTCGGCCTCCTGCCGGCCGCTTTCCAGCTCCTCGCGCAGGCCGTCGAGCGCGCGCAGGCTCTGGCCCTGCATGCGCTTGAGCCGCTGCAGGGCCGCCAGCAACGGCTTGAACCGCTGCGTCTCGACCAGCGACTTGCTGGAAAGGTCCAGCAGACCATTGAGCCGCTCCGCCGTCACTCGCAGAACCCGCTCGCTGCTTTCGATGGCGCGCGTCTTGCTGATGGCCTGCTCCAACCCTGGCGGTGACGCAGGCTCAAGGTCGACCGGGACAGACCGCCCCTGCGGCTCCGGCAGGCCAGGTGTGCCGCTGTCTGCCAGGTCGCTGGCAACTGCCGATCCGGGCACCCCCAGCAAGCTGGTCATGCGCGCCACGAACTCGGGCACTTGCGCCTGCGCGCTGCCGTTGTCCGCTGCAGCGATGCGGGTCAGCAGATCGGTGCCCAGCAACAGCAGGTCGATATGCTCGGCCCGCAGACGCAGGCGTTTTTCCTGCGCGGCGACCAGACAGTCTTCCATGACATGGGCGACCCCCACCCCGGCGTCGATCCCGACGATACGCGCCGCTCCCTTGAGCGAATGGGCAGCGCGCATGCAGGCTTCGAGCTGGTCGGCCTGGGTAGGGTCGCGCTCGAGCGCCAGCAGCCCGGCGTTGAGCACCTGGGCCTGGGCTTCGGCCTCCAGGCCGAACAGCTCCAGCAGCGAGGCATCACGCATCTGCTCGGGCGTCATGACAGGCTCCGGTGCACGGCGGCCAACAACTGCTGCTCGTCCAGTAAGCGCACGCTGCGTCCTCGCCATTGCAGTAATGCCGCAGTGAACGGCGCGACCTGGCGCGTGTCGGGCACGGGGGTCGCGGCCAGGCGATGGATACCGTCGATCTCGTCCACGGGCATGGCGACCATTCCTCCTGGCGCCGAAAGGATCATCATGCGTGGCATGGCTCTGGAACCTGTTGCAGGACCTGCCTGCACCTCCACTTGCAGCAAGTGCGCCAGGCAAAGGCATGGCACCAGCGCACCGCGCACATTGACCACCCCTCGCAGGGCCTGCGACCGCTGGTGCGGCAGCGAATGCACCGGCTGCAGTGGCAGGATCTGCGCCAGGCAGGCGGTAGCCAAGGCCAGCCACTCCTCGCCAAGGCGCAAGAGCAGCATGGCGCGCCCGACGGTGTCATCGCGCGGAACGGGCGCGGTATCCTGCGGCGCCTGAAACAGCGCATAGCGATCCAGCAAGCGCGTGGCCGCCGCCGCGTAGACCTCGCAGTTGCGGCAATGGACATGCCGCTCGAGCAAGGGGCATGTCTTGCTGCCGTGGATCCCGATGCGGTTCCAGCAGTCATCGATCCTGTCACCGTTCTCGACCAGTACCTGCAACCGTTCCTCGCTCATTGCCCGGGCTCCTTGTTGGTGCGCGCCGCGCGCGCCAGCAGTCGCTGCGCCGCGGCTTCGTCACCCTCTGCGGCCAATAGCGCGGCCAGCTGCAGCAGTGCGTCGGTATGCTGCGGCTCCAGATAGAGTGCCTTGCGGTAATGGCTCTGGGCCTGGCGGCTGTCGCCGGCCGTATCGCTGAGCAAGCCGAGCCAGTAGAACACCTGGGCACGCGGCATGAATTGCCGCAAATAGCGCTCGCAGCTGCGCCTGGCCTGGACACTGTCGCCTGCGTTGGCCTGTGCGCTGATCTGCGCGAGCAGCTCCGCCTCGCTGTCGCGCCGCAGGGGTACGGGCGCTGGCGCTGGGGCTGGACGCATCGGTCGCCCAGGCATGGCGCAGGACCGAGGGTTCGGCATGGCGAACGCTGGCCGGGAAACCGCGCGCGAGGTCCTGCCAGGGATGGCGCCAGCCTGCTCGGGCTGGCGGCCGTAGGCGAAGGCCTGGGCGATGCCCAGCGGTCGCATGCCCATGCGTGTCAACAGGCCGCCTTCGGCTGGACCGATGAACAGCACGCCTTGGGGGTGGGTCACCAGCTTGAGCACCTCGAAGGCACGCTGCTGCGTAGGCACGTCGAAATAGATCAACAGGTTGCGGCAGAACACGAAGTCGTACCGCGCGGCGCGCGCGCGCAAGGCAGGGTCCAGCACGTTGCCGACCTCGAAATCGATCTGTCGCCGCACCCGCTGGTCGAGACAGTGGCCTTCGACAGTGGCGTGGAAATGCCGGTCACGAAACGACAGCGCACTGCCACGGAATGCATTGCGCCCGTAAACCCCGCGCTCGGCGCGGGCAATGGAAGCAGGACTGATATCGATGGCCTCGACCCGAAAATCCGCCGCAGCCAGGCCGGCATCGAGCAAGGCCATGGCAATCGAGCCGGGCTCCTCCCCGGTCGAGCACGGCAGGCTGAGGATGCGCAGCGGTCTGTTGCCGGCAAGCGCCGGCAGGCGCGCGCGAGCCAGCCCGACCAAGGCGGCGAAGGACTCCGGATAGCGGAAGAACCAGGTTTCCGGGACGATCACCGCCTCGATCAGGGCTTGCTGCTCGCCCTCGAGGTGCTGCAGACGCAGCCAGTAGTCGTCCAGGTTGCTGGCACCGAGGGCAGCGCAGCGCTGGCGCAGCGCCCGCTCGACCATGGATACGCCGACCGATGCCACGTCAAGGCCGATGCGCTCATGCAGGAAGCGAAAGAACCTTTGTTCGCTCATGCACCCACCTGGGCCGGCTCGCCTGGGAACAACAGCCGGCGCACGTCGTCAGGCAGCAGGTCGTCGACGCCGATACGCTGGACCAGGCCCTGTGCATCCTGGCGCACCGGCCCCAGATAAGGTGCCTGGCCGTTGTCCAGCCCGTAGGCAAGGAACTCGTCCGGCTGGCAACGCAGGGTCTCGGTGGCATGCTCGAGCAGCAGCCCCAGGGGCCTGGCCGGGGCCTGGCCGCCGGGCCGATAGCCAACCAGTACCAACCGTGTGCTGGTACGCATCACGGCCGCCTGGCCACACATGCGCAGCGACAGGTCGAGCACCGGCACCAGCACGCCCCGATGGGCCATGATCCCGGCGACCCAGCGCGGGGTCTCGGCGATGGGCTTGAGCGGGCAGCGTGGCAAGATTTCGAGCACTTCGTGCGCATCCAGGGCGAAGCGCTGACCAGCCAGCTGGAACTGCAAATACAGCTTGCCTTTGGCATGCGTCCGTGGCGGGCGTGGGGACTGAGGGACGATCATGCGTCAGACTTTGAAGCGCGACACGCCACCGCGCAGACCGGCCGCCACCTGGCTGAGTTCATCGATGGCGAAGCTGGCCTGGCGCAAGGATTCGACCGTCTGGCTGCTGGCATCGCCAAGCTGCGCCAGCGCCTGGTTGATCTGCTCTGCGCCGGTGGCCTGGGCCTGCATGCCCTCGTTGACCATCAGTACGCGAGGAGCCAGTGCCTGCACCTGCTGAATGATCTGGGTCAATTGCTCGCCCACCTGCTGCACCTCGAACATGCCCCGGCGCACTTCCTCGGAAAACTTGTCCATGCCCATGACGCCAGCTGACACCGCCGACTGGATCTCGCGCACCATCTGTTCGATATCGTAGGTGGCTACCGCGGTCTGGTCGGCCAGACGCCGGACTTCCGTGGCCACCACGGCGAAGCCGCGCCCGTACTCCCCGGCCTTCTCGGCCTCGATGGCGGCGTTGAGCGAAAGCAGGTTGGTCTGGTCGGCGACCTTGACGATGGTGACCACCATCTGGTTGATGTTGCTGGCCTTCTCGTTGAGGATCGCCAGCTTGGCGTTGACCAGGTCGGCCGCACCCATGACCTGATGCATGGTGTCCTCCATTCGCGCCAGCCCCTGCTGCCCGGATCCGGCCAGCACCGAAGCCTGATCGGCGGCGGAGGTGACTTCGGTCATGGTGCGCACGAGGTCGCGGGAGGTCGCCGCGATCTCCCGCGAGGTCGCGCCGATTTCGGTGGTGGTCGCCGCGGTCTCGGTGGCGGTAGCCTGCTGCTGCCGGGACGTGGCGGCGATTTCGGTCACCGAGGTGGTGACCTGCACCGACGAACGCTGGGCCTGCGAGACCAGGCCGGCGAGCGCCTCGGCCATGTCGTTGAAACCGGTCTCGATGGCGTCGAATTCATCCTTGCGAGCCAGGTTCAGACGCACGCTCAGGTCACCCGAGCGCAGGCGGTCGAGCGCCTGGACGATACTGCGCATGGGCCCGGTGATGGCGCGCATCAGCAGCAGCCCGCAAACACCCGCGGCGATGATGGCCAGGACCAGCGACACGAGCATGCTGCCCTTGGCCGTGTTGACCGCGGTGACGATGGCTTCGGTGGCCTGGTCGGCGGTCTCCCGGTTGCGCTCGATGACTGTGTTCAGGTGCTTGCGCCCCTCGGCCCAGACCGGTGTCAGCACATCGGCGATCAGTCGCTCGGCTTCGGTGTAGCGCTTCTGTCGGTAGGCATCGAGCACTTGACCGATGGCCTTGAGGTAGTCCTGCTGCAGGCGGATGAAGACATCGAAGCTGGCCTGGTCCTCGCGGCTATGGATCGTGCCCTGGTAACTGGCCATGTGCTGCTTGAGGCGCTCCTCGAAGCTCTTGTAGAGCTCCAGGTCGGCCGGCGCCAGGTCGCGCCGCCCGCTCAGGCCTACCAGCTGCTGGCTGGCGACGTAGCTGTCGACCCAGGCGCTACGGATCATCGAGCTGTAGTAGACACCGGGAATGCTGTCGGCACCGACCGCCTCCTGGCTGTTCTCGATCGCGGCGAGTCGCGAATAGGCAGCCACGATCATCAACAGCATGATGGCGATGATCACGGCAAAGCTTGCCAGAATCCGTTGGCGCAAGGTCCAGTTCTTCACGATCAGCCCTCAGGAATACTCAACGAGCGGGAAAAGCGCCAGAGTATAGCCCAGGCGCCTCGCGCCAGGGGATGAGCGGCAAGCTGCAAGCTGGGCGGCGGTGTTTCAGGTTCACCGATCAGCTTGTAGCTTGGAGCTTGGGGCTATTGCTCCAGTGCCTGGCTGGCCTGGGCTTCCAGCTCCTGGCGCAGCCCTGGCTCGAGCTCCAGCTGGCGGGCCAGTTCGTCGAGGTAGGCACGCTCCATGAAGTTTTCCTGATCGACCATCATCAGGCTGGCCAGGTACATTTCGGCGGCCATTTCCGGAGTGCGCGCGGCGCGGGCGACTTCGACAGGGTCCAGCGGCTTGTTCAGCTCGTGGTGCAGCCACTGCTGCAGTTCGCTGTCGCTGCCCAGGCGGGTGAATTCACCCTCGATCAAGGTACGCTCGCGCTCATCGACATGGCCGTCGGACTTGGCGGCCGCCACCAGAGCCCTGAGGATGGCCTGGCTGTGCTCCTCGACCTCGGCCGGCGGCAGGCGGTCGAGGGTCTGCGGCTCGCTGCGCTGCACATCGCCCTGGCGAGCCTGCCAGTTGCCCAGCGCCTTGTAGGCCAGCACCCCAAGTGCGGCCAGGCCGCCGTAAGCTAGAGCCTTGCCGCCGTATTTGCGTGCCTTCTTGCTGCCCATGAGCATGCCCATGGCACTGGCAGCCATGGCTCCGCCGCCAGCACCGGAGAGCAGACCGCCAAGCCCGCCGCCTTTGCCCTTGACGGCGCCGAGCAGGTCGCCGAGCCCCGCGCCCTTGGAGCCTTGCCGATCCTGGAGCAGCGACTGGCCGGACTTGAGCAACTGTTCGAGCAAAGCGCGAGTGTTCATCGGACATCTCCAGTGAGTGGGAAATACCAGAGTAGGTCCGTCGGCTTAACCCAGGCTTAATGGATTTGCATCTGGATGTTGCAGTGTCAGGGCCGCCTTGGCGCTTCGCGGCGGGTGCGGCGGCCCCGGTAACGCCTCAATCGCGCAGGTCGGACTCGTGGATCGGACTTTGTCGGCTGGTCGCCCGCTGGTACTGGGCCGGCCAGGTCGCCTGGTGGCCGCCAAGATCGTCGTCGGCATGCAGCGGCCAGTACGGGTCGCGCAGCAGCTCGCGGGCCAGGAAGATCATGTCGGCCTGCCCGGTGCGCAGGATATGCTCGGCCTGGGCCGGCTCGGTGATCATGCCGACGGTGCCGGTGGCCAGGCCGGACTCCTTGCGCACCCTTTCGGCGAAGCGTGTCTGGTAGCCAGGCCCGGTCGGAATCTCGGCATTGGCCGAGGTACCACCGGAAGACACATCGATCAGGTCCACGCCCAGGTCTTTCAAGCGCCTGGCCAGCTCGACGGTTTCGTCCGGATTCCAGCCATCCTCGACCCAGTCGGTCGCCGAGACGCGCACGAACACCGGCAATTCCTCTGGCCAGATCTCTCGCACCCTGCGAGTGATCTCCAGGGTCAGGCCAATGCGCTTCTCGAAGCTGCCGCCATGCTCGTCGCGGCGCTGGTTGCTCAAGGGCGAGAGGAACTGGTGAAGCAGGTAGCCATGCGCGGCGTGGATCTCGACGACCTTGAACCCGGCCTGCAGCGACCTGCGCGCGGCATCGACGAAGGCCTGCACGATCTGTTCGATCTGCACCCCATCAAGCTCCAGCGGCACCGTGTGCTCGGGATCGAAGGCAATTCCCGACGGCCCGACAGGCTGCCAGCCGCCCTCTTCGGGCGGTACGCTGCCGTGCTTGCCCAGCCAGGGGCGATAGGTACTGGCCTTGCGCCCGGCATGGGCCAGCTGGATCCCCGGGACGCTGCCCTGGGCGGTGATGAAGCGGGTGATCCGCTGCAACGGCGCGACCTGCGCATCGTTCCACAACCCCAGGTCCTCCGGCGTGATGCGGCCTTCCGGCGTGACCGCCACGGCCTCGGTCAGCACCAGCCCGGCGCCGCCGACCGCACGACTGCCAAGGTGGACCAGGTGCCAGTCATTGGCCAGGCCATCGACGCTCGAATACTGGCACATGGGCGAAACGGCGATGCGATTGGGCAGGGTCAGCTGGCGCAGGGTGTACGGCTCGAGCAGCAGGCTCATGAAATTACCTCCCAAGGACTCAAAAGTATCCAGCCTGGCCGCACGCATGCTTGCGGCCAGGGACCGGCTTCCTTGAGCCTAGACCAGATTGCCCTGGGCCGGTTCAGCGCGCTTCGATATGAGCGATCAGCAGTTGTACGCTTTCCTGTCCACGAAACTCGTTGACATCGAGCTTGTAGGCCAGCTCCACCCAGCGCACCGTCGGATTCGGCCAGGCTTCGCGATCGATACCGAAGGCGATGCCGTCCAGGCGCACGGCGCCGCATTCGCTCTTGAGCACGACCTTCAGGTGACGCTCGCCGACGATCCGCTGCTCGACCAGCTGGAACACGCCGTGGAACAATGGCTCGGGGAAATGCTGCCCCCAGGGCCCGGCCTGGCGCAAGGCGCGAGCCAGGTCCAGGTGGAATTCCTCGGCAGCCAGGATGCCGTCGGACAACATCCTGCCAGTCAGGTCTTCCTCGCGCAGCTGGCGACGCACTTCCTCGTCGAACGCCTGGGCGAACGCCGGATAGTGCTCGGCGGGCAATGACAGGCCGGCAGCCATGGCATGCCCACCGAACTTGCTGATCAACCGCGGATGGCGGGCCGCGACCGCATCCAGGGCATCACGCACATGGAAGCCTGGCACCGAGCGTGCCGAGCCCTTGAGCATCCCCTCTCCGGCATCGGCGAAGGCGATGGTCGGCCGGTGGTAACGCTCCTTCAGGCGCGAAGCGAGAATACCGATCACTCCCTGGTGCCAGTCCGGATCGAACAGACACAGGCCATACGGCATCGACTCGACGGCAAGCTCCTTGAGCTGGGCCAGGGCTTCGCGCTGCATGCCCTGCTCGATGGATTTGCGGTCCTGGTTGAGTTCATCCAGCTGCACGGCCATGTCCCGCGCCAGGCCAAGGTCGTCGCAGAGCAGGCACTCGATGCCCAGGCTCATGTCGTCCAGCCGCCCGGCGGCGTTGAGCCGCGGCCCCAGGATGAAGCCCAGGTCGGTCGAGGTGATGCGCTGATGGTCGCGCCGTGCCACCTCCAGGATGGCCTTGAGTCCAGGGCGGGCGCGACCGGCGCGAATCCGCTCGATGCCCTGGTGGACCAAGATGCGGTTGTTGGCGTCCAGCGGCACCACGTCGGCGACGCTACCCAAGGCCACCAGGTCGAGCAGCTCGCCGATGTTCGGTTGCGCCTGGTTCGCATAGCGCCCCAGGGCACGCAACCGCGCGCGCAAGGCCATGAGCACGTAGAAGATCACGCCGACCCCTGCCAGGGCCTTGCTCGGGAACTCGCAGCCGGGCTGGTTGGGATTGACGATCGCATCGGCCCCGGGCAACTGCGAGCCCGGCAGGTGGTGATCGGTGACCAGTACCTTGAGCCCGGCCTGTTTCGCCGCAGCCACGCCCTCGACGCTGGAAATGCCGTTATCCACGGTCACCAGCAACTGGGGCTGGCGCTGCAAGGCCACCTCGACGATCTCCGGCGTCAGGCCATAGCCGTATTCGAAGCGGTTGGGCACCAGGTAGTCCACATGTGCCGCGCCGAGCAATCGCAAGCCCAGCACCCCGACGGTACTGGCGGTGGCGCCATCGGCATCGAAGTCGCCGACGATGAGGATCCGCTGGCGCTGGTCGATGGCTTCGACCAGCAGCTCGACCGCCGCCTCGATGCCCTTGAGCTGCTGATAAGGCAGCAAGCGTGCCAGGCTCTTGTCCAGCTCGGCCTCGCTGCGCACCCCGCGCGCGGCATACAGGCGGGTCAGCAGCGGTGGCAACTGGCCGAGGAAAGGCAGGTTTTCAGGCAGGGGACGAGGTTCGATGCGCATGGGTCTTCAGTCAGTCCGATCAGGTCAGCCACGCTCGCCGAGCAGCCACTGCAGCTGCACTTCGTGCTGGCCGCGGTCGTCGGTGACGAACAGCGTACCCTCGCTGATCATCACGTCCCACTTGATGGTGCGTGGCATGTCATGGGCGAGGACTTCCAGTGCCTCCTGCGGCACGGCGGCAATGCTCAGGTTCTTCAGCCCCTTGACCGCATCGACCACCTTGCCTTGCCAGACCCGCAGGCTACCGTAGGCGAGCAGGCTGGTACGCTCGGTACGGCGCGAGCACCAGGTCAGGCGCTCGGCATCGGGCTGGCCGACTTCGATCCAGTGCAGGATCCGGTCGTCCAGGCTCTTTTCCCAGAGCGCGGCTTCGTCGACATCCGACAAGCCACGGCCGAACGACAGGCCCTCGTCGTACCACAGCGCGTAGGCCAGCAGGCGCACGGCCATGCGTTCCTCGGTTTCGGACGGATGACGGGCGATGGTCTGCCTGACGTTTTCATAGACGCCGCGATCGAGGTCGGTCAGATTCAGTTCGAACTTGTACGTGGTGGACGGCTGGGCCATGGACGAGGGGCTTCTGCAGGGAAAGGCGCACAGTCTACCTGATCCTGCAGCCCGGTGCGCCGCGACCGCAGCGGCCGTCCAGAACATGGAGCAAAACCGATGCTTTTACCCTGCCGCCTTGCCGTGCCAAGCGAGCGGGGCCGGGCTTCGTGTGGCCTGCCTTGCCTGAAGGCGATCAGTACTGGAAAAAAGAAACCCCGGACGCTGGGGAAGACGTCCGGGGTCAATCGAAAGCCTCGCAAGGCTTCCCAAGGCAGCCAGCCAGTACCGGAGCAAAGCACCGCACGACTGCCATTGCAGTGTCTGACGACAGGCTCAGGCAAAGGTTCCCAGGGACTGCTGGCGATGCTGGAGCGCGGCGATGACACAAGGCTGCAGGCGCCCTTCGGCGATCTGCAGGTCGCGATGCAAGCCATCGACGAGATCGACGAGTAGGCGCTGGTCGTGCAACTGGGAAGCGGTCACCGCCTGTCGCAGCACCAGGCTGCCCCGGCTGTCGAACACCGACAGTTCGCGATTGGCGGCGGCATCGGCCTCGCCCAGCTTGGCGTGATAGGGGGTCAAGGCATCATTGAGCAATCTGCAGATTCTTTCCATCCGGCTCACTCGCTTGGTCTGGTTGAGTATCTGAATTGACTATCAAGCGAAGCGGAAAGTTCTTGGCGCAACGCCTGTTTCAGCGAGCATGGGTGGGAAACATGACCGTCTGGCGACAATCGCCTGGCTGCCAGCGCCGATCGAGACGCAAGCGTTGCAGCAGGCGTTCGAGCGCCGGCGTCGACAATGGCCATGGCAACTCCCCGAGCACCCAGAGGCCGTGCTCGCGCGCCATGACTCCCAGGTTGCCGAGCGCTTGCCCGGGCTTTCCGACCAGCATCAGGGCACGGGCGTTGCCGCCGCGCGCGGCTTGCTCGAGCAACCTGCTGCCTTGCGTGAGCGGCATGCCATGATCGAGCACCAGCAGGTCGGTGCGCCGGCCATGAGCGAGCCTGGCACGAATCGCAAGCGGGTCGGGCGTCACTTGTACGTCGAACACGCCTTGCGCGTTGAAGGCCTGGTGCAGGGTTATCTGATGGAAAGGACGCTCCTGGTGAATCAGGACGTTCAACCGATGCATGCGCGTCTCCCGAGGCAAGTGGTCTCGCTGCGAAGCGGCCACTCTAGGAAAGGCATCGACAGGGTTTATATAGGAAAAGGCTGAAGGTTTCGAAGAAACGTCCGTTCAACGAGGCTGCCGACAAGCGACGCCGAGCGGCGCCGCCTGCCGGCCCACGCTCAGAGCGGTTTGCCGCGGTTGCCGTGCTGGCTGACGAAGCCCTGGACTGCCGCCAGATCGTTGGGCAGGACGGTGCTACGCTCTTCCCGGCTGAACAGGTCGCTCAGATGGGCAGGCAGCTCCAGCGCCTTGCCGACACCCGCCTGCTCCACCGCCTCGGGGAACTTCACCGGGTGCGCGGTACCCAGCACGACCATCGGGATGTCCAGGCTGCGGCGGCATTCGCGGGCGGCCTTGACGCCGATCGCGGTATGCGGATCGAGCACTTCGCCGGTGCTGGCGAACACCTCGGCGATGGTCTGGCACGTCTGCTCGTCGCTTACCGCCAGGGAATCGAACAGCTTGCGTGCTTCGCTCCAGCGGTCCTGTTCGACGCTGAAGCCGCCACCCTGGCGGAAACGGTCCATCAGCTCGGCGATCGCCGAACCGCTGCGACCGTGCAGGTCGAACAGCAGGCGCTCGAAATTCGAAGAGACCATGATGTCCATCGACGGCGACAGCGTGGCGTGCAAGGTTTCCTTGACGTACTGGTTGCCGCTCATGAAGCGGTGCAGGATATCGTTGCGGTTGGTGGCCACCACCAGCTGGCTGATCGGCAATCCCATGTTGCGCGCCAGGTAGCCGGCGAAGATGTCGCCGAAGTTGCCGGTCGGCACCGAGAACGCCACCGAGCGCGCCGGCCCGCCCAGCTGCAGCGCAGCGTGGAAGTAGTAGACGATCTGGGCCATGATCCGCGCCCAGTTGATGGAGTTGACGGCGACCAGGCGGGTGCCCTTGAGGAATGACTGGTCGGCGAAGCTGGCCTTGACCATTTCCTGGCAATCGTCGAAGTTGCCTTCGATGGCGATGTTGTGGATGTTCTCGCCCAAGATGGTGGTCATCTGGCGCCGCTGCACTTCCGAGACGCGCTGGTGCGGGTGCAGGATGAAGATGTCGACATTGTCGCAGCGGCGGCAACCTTCGATGGCCGCCGAGCCGGTGTCCCCGCTGGTAGCGCCAATGATCACCACCCGCTCGCCGCGCTTGACCAGCACGTGGTCGAGCAGACGGCCGAGCAGCTGCAAGGCGAAGTCCTTGAATGCCAGGGTCGGGCCGTGGAACAGCTCCATCACCCATTCATTGCCGCCCAGCTGACGCAGCGGCGCCACCGCGGCATGGGCGAACTCACCGTAGGTTTCTTCCAGGATCCGGCGGAAATCCGCATCGGCGATGCTGCCTTCGACGAATGGACGCATCACCCGGAAGGCCAGCTCGTGGTATGGCAGGCCGGCCCAGGAAGCGATTTCCTCCTGGGTGAAACGCGGCAGGTTCTCCGGCACGTAGAGGCCACCATCGCTGGCGAGCCCCGCCAGCAGGACATCTTCGAAATTCAGGGCCGGAGCCTGGCCGCGGGTACTGATATAACGCATGTGTGCAAACCTTTGGTTTGAGTGCCAGACGGCCGTGGCCTGTCTGGCGCTGAATTGTTTCGGTTGGGCCGCGAGTCGCAAGCTGCAAGCCGCAAGTCACAAGCCAAAGCCGTACGGTGTGCGCTGAGCAAGCAGTCCTGCTGCAAGCTACCCGGTGCGAATGCAAGCGACAAGCCTCCAGTCAACACCGCTCGGCTTGCAGCTCGCAGCTTGCGACTCGTAGCGCGTGCGCTCAGGCCAGCTGTTCGACGCGAATGCGCACCACCTTGCCGGCCACGTCCTGCAGGCTCTCCAGCGCGACGATGGCGTCGTCGATGCGCTTTTCCACCACGCGGTGGGTGACCAGGATCATCGGGACCAGACCATCCTGCTCTTCGGCCTCCTTCTGCATGATCGATTCGATGTTGATGCCACGCTCGGACAGAATGCTGGCGACCTGGGCCAGCACGCCTGGATGGTCCTTGGCCTGGATGCGCAGGTAGTAGGCGCTTTCGCACGCCTCGATCGGCAGAATCGGATGAGCCGACAGGGCATCAGGCTGGAAGGCCAGGTGCGGAACACGGTTTTCCGGGTCCGACGTCATGGCGCGTACCACATCGACCAGGTCCGCCACCACCGACGAAGCCGTTGGCTCCATGCCGGCGCCGGCGCCGTAATACAGGCTGGAGCCGGCGGCGTCGCCATTGACCATGACGGCGTTCATCACGCCATTGACGTTGGCGATCAGGCGGTCGGCCGGGATCAGGGTCGGATGCACGCGCAGTTCGATGCCACTGGCGGTGCTGCGCGCCACGCCCAGGTGCTTGATCCGGTAGCCCAGGGCTTCGGCATAGTCCACGTCGGCGGTGGTCAGCTGAGTGATGCCTTCGGTGTAGGCCTTGTCGAACTGCAGCGGGATACCGAAGGCGATGGACGCCAGGATGGTCAGCTTGTGCGCCGCATCGATGCCTTCGACGTCGAAGGTCGGGTCGGCTTCGGCATAGCCCAGGGCCTGGGCTTCGGCGAGCACGTCGGGGAAGGCGCGACCCTTTTCGCGCATCTCGGTCAGGATGAAGTTGCCGGTGCCGTTGATGATGCCGGCCAGCCAGTTGATGCGGTTGGCCGAGAGGCCCTCACGGATGGCCTTGATGACCGGGATGCCACCGGCCACTGCAGCCTCGAAGGCCACAATCACGCCTTTCTCGCGCGCCTTGGCGAAGATTTCGTTACCGTGCACGGCGATCAGCGCCTTGTTGGCGGTCACCACGTGCTTGCCGTTCTCGATGGCCTTGAGCACCAGGTCACGGGCAATGCTGTAGCCACCGATCAGCTCGATGACGATATCGATCTCGGGATTGCTCGCGACCTCGAACACATCGGCGGTAATGGGGGTACCGGCAATCTGGCAGTTCGGGTTCTGCGAACGCATGGCGATCTGCGCCACTTCGATGCCACGCCCGGCACGACGGGCGATTTCCTCGGCGTTGCGCTGAAGTACATTGAAGGTACCGCCACCGACGGTCCCCAACCCACAGATGCCTACTTTGACCGGTTTCACTGTGAACTCCCATAGAACGGCCGACCACGCGTCGACCGTGAAAACAGCCGTCTCCCCATGGCGACGGCGTACAGATTGATTTACTTGCCTTCGGCCAGCGCCAGCTTGGCCACCTGCGGCGCCGGCTGGTAACCGGGAATCACCTGGCCGCTCTGCAGGACGATGGCGGGCGTGCCGTTGACACCGATCGACTGCCCCAGCTCGAACTGCTTGCCGACCGGGTTGGCGCACTTGGCGGCCTTTACTTCCTTGCCTGCGATCATCTTGTCGAGGGCCGCGCGCCGATCGCTGGAGCACCATACCGCCTGCAACTGCTCGTCGCCGGCCGAGCCGATGCCTTGGCGCGGGAAGGCCACGTAGCGCACCTCGATACCGCGCCGGTTGAGCTCGGGCACCTCGGCATGCAGCTTGTGGCAGTAGGGGCAGGTGGTGTCGGTGAACACGGTGATGTGCGAACGGGTTTCGCCCTGGGCAGGATAAACCACCATTTCGCCGGCTGGAATGCCATTGATGAGCTTGGCAACGCCTTGCCGCTCGGTCTTCTCGGTCAGGTTGACGGGCTTGCCATCGCGGACCTGGAACAGATAGCCCTGCATGACGAACTGGCCATCGGCGCTGGCGTACAGCACGCGGCCACCTTGCAGCCTGACTTCATAGAGGCCGTCGAGCGGGCTACTGCTCACGGCTTCGACTGGCACGTCCAGTTCGAGACTCTGCAAGGTCTTGCGGATCGCCTGCTCGGCGGCCGAGTCGGTAGCGGCCGCAGCGGCGAAGGTACTGGCCAGCGCCAGGGCGGCGGCGGCGAAGAACGGGGTCACGCGCATGGAAACTCCTGGAGGCGGACGAGGACGGCAGGGCCTGCTTGCGCACGGCGTGGCGAGCAGACGGCTCTGCCTGCAAATCGCCCAAGCCTACCACAACGCGACGAAGCTGACCGACTCCCACCGTCCGCTCGCGTCAACATGAACAGCGCTCATCCTCGAGGATGGTGCTGTGCATGCAACTGCTGCAGCCGTGCCTTGGCCACATGGGTGTAGATCTGGGTCGTCGACAGGTCGCTATGACCCAGCAGCATCTGCACCACGCGCAAGTCGGCGCCATGGTTGAGCAGGTGCGTGGCGAAGGCATGGCGCAAGGTGTGTGGCGACAGCGCCTTGTCTATGCCAGCGACCCTGGCCTGGTGCTTGATGCGATGCCAGAAGGTCTGGCGCGTCATCTGCTCGCCCCGCTGGCTAGGGAACAGTACGTCGCTCGGGCGCCCATCGAGCAGCTCGGCACGTCCGTCGCGCAGGTAGCGCTCGACCCAGACTACGGCTTCCTCGCCCATCGGCACCAGGCGCTCCTTGCTGCCCTTGCCCATGACCCGCAGGACGCCCTGGCGCAGGTTCACCTGGTCGAGTGTCAGGCTGACCAGTTCGGTCACCCGCAAGCCGCAGGCGTACAGCACCTCGAGCATCGCCCGGTCACGCTGACCGATCGCCTCGCCCAGATCCGGCGCCTGCAACAGCGCCTCCACATCGGCCTCGGACAGCGACTTGGGCAACGGCCGTCCCAGCTGCGGCATTTCCACCAGCAAGGTCGGGTCCACCGCTACCCGCTGCTCACGCAACAGGTAGCGGAAGAAGCCACGCAGCCCGGAAATGAAGCGCGCCGTCGAACGCGGCTTGTACCCTTGCTCGAGCCGCCAGGCCAGGTGATCGAGGATCATTTCCCGCCCCACCTGCGCCAGGTCCACGCCACGCTCGTGCAGCCAGCCATTGAACAGGGCCAGGTCGCTTCTGTATGACTGGCGGGTGTTCTCGGAAAGCCCTTTCTCCAGCCACAGGGCATCGAGAAACTGATCGATCAGGGGGTGGTCGAGTGCTGGCATGCGCTGTGGCGCCTCTGCTATGGATCGGAGGATGCGAGCAAGCACAAGCGTTGCGCGGCGAGGCTTGCCATGTGCCATGGCCAACCTGCAGCAGCACCGCTGGTAACTTGTGGTTCATGGCTTGCGGCCGCTCAGGGTCAGGCGTTCGGCAGCACTGGCACGGGGCGCTTGTCCTCGTCGATGGCGACGAAGCTGAAGACACCATGGATCGCACGCTCGCGCCCATCCACGTACATGTTCTCGACGAACACCTCGACTTCGACTTGCAGGCTGGTAGTGCCGACCTTGACCACCGTGCCTACCAATTCCACGATCGAGCCAGCCGGGATCGGGTGCTTGAAGTCGATGCGATCGGTCGATACGGTCACCAGCGGCAGGCGGCAGAAGCGCGTGGCGGCGATGAACGAGACTTCGTCCATCCAGGCCAGGGCGGTACCACCGAACAACGTATTGTGATGATTGGTCGTGGACGGGAACACGGCTTTGGTCACGCGGGTGACCGACAGCTCGGTGCGGCGCTGGATCTCTTGGTCTCGGGTAGTCATGGCATCGCTTCACGAAAACGAAATGGCACAAAGCAAAAAAGCAGCCCGAAGGCTGCTTTTTTCTCGCATGGCGACCAGGGCCGCCAGTCAAACTGCACTCAGGACAGTTTTTCCTTGATGCGAGCGGCTTTGCCGGACAGGTCGCGCAGATAGTACAGCTTGGCTTTACGCACGTCACCACGACGTTTCACGGCCAGGCTGTCGATCTGTGGGCTGTAGGTCTGGAAGGTACGCTCCACGCCAACGCCGCTGGAGATCTTGCGCACGGTGAAGGCGCTGTTCAGACCACGGTTGCGCTTGGCGATGACGACACCTTCGAACGCCTGCAGACGGGAACGCTCGCCTTCCTTCACTTTCACCTGGACGACAACGGTGTCGCCGGGGGCGAAGGTCGGGATTTCCTTGCTCATCTGCTCGGCTTCGAGCTGCTGGATGATCTTGTTGGTCATGCTGTGCTCCTAAGGCGGATGATTCGATCCACCATCGATACGTTAACTATCGTCCCGCTCTCGGAGATATTCCTCGAGCAGCTTGTTCTCTTCTCCAGAAAGCGAGCGACTTTCCAGAAGATCGGCGCGTCGTTCGAAGGTCCTGCCAAGGGACTGCTTCATTCGCCAACGCCGGATGTGTGCATGGTTGCCACTGAGCAACACGTCGGGAACACGCTGATCCGCATACACCTCCGGTCGGGTGTAGTGCGGGCAATCGAGCAGACCGTCGGTGAAGGAGTCTTCTTCCGCCGAATCCACATGCCCTAAAGCTCCGGGCAGCAGCCGTGTAACCGCATCGATCAGCACCATGGCCGGCAGCTCGCCACCGGACAGGACATAGTCGCCAATCGACCACTCTTCATCGACATGCGCGTCTATGAAACGCTCGTCGATGCCTTCGTAACGACCGGCGATCAGGATCAGAGATTCCTGTTGCGCCAGGTCCTTGACCGCCCGCTGGGTCAGCTTGCGGCCTTGTGGCGAAAGGTAGATCACCTTCGCCGTCGCTCCGGTCGCCTGCCTGGCGCTGGCCAGGGCATCTTCCAGAGGCTTGATCTTCATCACCATGCCCGGACCACCGCCAAAAGGCCGATCATCCACCGTGTGGTGGCGATCCGTGGTGTAGTCCCGCGGATTCCAGCAGGTCACTTGCAGCAACCCCTGTTTCACCGCGCGGCTGGTAATGCCGTACTCCGTGATGGCCGAGAACATCTCGGGGAACAGCGTGACCACATCGACTCGAAGGTTGCCCATCGGTCAGAAGTCCGCGTCCCAGTCGACCCGCATGACGCCGGTCGCCAGGTCGATGTCCAGCACGCACTGCTCCGTATAGGGCAGCAAGCGCTCGCGATCGTCCAGGCTGCCCGCGCAGGGCCGCACCACCAATACATCGTTCGCGCCGGTCTCCAACAGGTGATCAACCTTGCCGAACAGCTGTTCGTCCTGGTTGACGACTTGCAGACCTACCAGCTGGTACCAGTAGTACTCGCCGTCGGTCAGGTTGGGCAAAAGGCTTCGCTTGACGCAGATGTCGTAACCGCTCAGAAGACGCGCTTCGTCACGATCGTCGAGGCCCTTGAGCTTGACGACCAATCCCTTTTGCGAGGGACGACCGTTGACCAGCTCGACCTGCTTTACCACGCCTTCGTGCCGAAGCGTCCAGCGAGGATAATCCAACAGGTTTTCAATCGGATCGGTAAAGGAATACACCTTCACCTCGCCGCGAACGCCGTGAACCGAAAAAATCTTGCCGACGACGATCAGCTCGTCAGGCTTTTCTGGCGTCGCGCTCATATCGCTCAGGCGGCAGCCTTGGCAGCGTCCTTCAGCAGCTGAGCAACACGCTCAGACGGCTGCGCACCCTGGCTCAGCCAGTAGTTGGCGCGTTCCTGGTCGACCGACAGGCGAACTTCGCCGCCAGCTGCGATCGGGTTGAAGAAACCGATACGCTCGACGAAACGGCCATCACGGGCGTTACGGCTGTTGGTCACGGTCAGGTGGTAGAATGGGCGCTTCTTGGAGCCGCCACGGGCAAGACGGATGGTTACCATGTGAACATCGTTCCTGTAGTCGGTGCTGCAAATCTGAATGCACAGTGGGCACGGGTGCCCAAAAGGCCGCATATTCTCGGGGAATACACGGACATTTGCAAATGCCTTTTCGTCGAAGGCCATGCACCGCGCTCCAGACCCGCCAGTTGCGCCACCCTTCGGGGCGGCAGTGTCCCCCGCCAGGGCGGGGTTCCGGCCAGCCACCGTGATCGGCAGCCGGCCCGAATCAGGTCACAGCTTGGGCATGCCGCCGCCCGGCAGCATCCCGCCGAGGCCACGCATCATCTTGGCCATGCCGCCCTTGCTGGAGAACTTCTTCATCATCTTCTGCATCTGCTTGTGCTGTTTGATCAGCCGTCCGACATCCTGCACCTGAGTGCCGGAGCCGAGCGCGATGCGCCGCTTGCGCGAACCACTGATGACGTCGGGATCGCGACGCTCGGCCGGGGTCATGGAGTTGATGATCGCCTCCATCTGCTTGAATTGCTTCTCGGCCGCGCCCTGGGCATTGCCCATCTGCGACAGATTCACCCCACCGATGCTCGGCAGCTTGTCCATCAGGCCGCCAAGCCCGCCCATGTTCTTCATCTGCTGAAGCTGGTCACGGAAGTCCTCGAGGTCGAAGCCCTTGCCTTTCTTGAGCTTCTTGGCCAGCTTGTCGGCCTTGGCCTTGTCGAGGGTCTGCTCGGCCTGCTCGATCAGGCTGAGCACGTCGCCCATGCCGAGGATCCGCGAGGCGATGCGGTCCGGATGGAACGGCTCGAGCGCCTCGCTCTTCTCGCCCATGCCGAGGAACTTGATCGGCTTACCGGTGATGGCACGCACCGACAAGGCCGCGCCGCCGCGCGCATCGCCGTCGACCTTGGTCAGGATCACGCCGGTCAGCGGCAGCGCGTCACCGAAGGCCTTGGCCGTGTTGGCGGCGTCCTGGCCGGTCATGGCATCGACCACGAACAAGGTTTCGACCGGCTTGACCGCCGCGTGCAGGGCCTTGATCTCGTCCATCATGTCGGCATCGACATGCAGGCGACCGGCGGTATCGACGATGACCACGTCGATGTACTTGAGCCTGGCCTCGCGGATGGCCGCCTCGGCGATGGCCACCGGCTTCTGGGTGATGTCGGACGGGAAGAAGGTCACGCCGATGTCGTTGGCCAGGGTCTCGAGCTGCTTGATCGCCGCCGGACGGTAGACGTCGGCGGAGACCACCATCACCGACTTCTTCTTGCGCTCCTTGAGCAGGCGCGCCAGCTTGCCGGCGGTGGTGGTCTTGCCCGCGCCCTGCAAACCGGCCATCAGCACCACCGCCGGCGGCGCGGCATTGAGCGCGAGCTCTTCGTTGGCCGCGCCCATCAGGCCTTCCAGCTCGGCCTGGACGATCTTCACGAACGCCTGGCCCGGCGTCAGACTGCGCGACACCTCGGTGCCGACCGCGCGCTCCTTGACGCTGTTGACGAAATCCTTGACCACCGGCAAGGCGACATCGGCTTCGAGCAACGCCATGCGCACTTCACGCAAGGTGTCCTTGATGTTGTCTTCGGTCAGCTTGGCCTTGCCGGTGACATGGCGCAGCGTCTGTGACAGGCGGTCGGTCAGGTTTTCGAACATGGTGATCCTTTCAGGCTTGGCGAAGCCGAGGTTTGTCAGGCGCCCACGGGAAACGACTCGCGAAAGGCGCAGCAAGCCGGCGATTATAACCAAGACTGGCCTGCGCGCACACCTCGCCCGGACGGAGCGCCCGGCAACCCGACAGCCCCGCCCGGGCCCGGCCAGTCGCCCGCCCGCCAATGCCCCGGCAAGGTCGCCAGGCTTCCTTGGCGTGACCGTTCTATGCCAAACTCCATTTCTTTGAGGCTTGCCTACCAGGACTTATGTTCTCCTCACCCAGCCTGCTCCCCAACCTGCTCGCCGCTGGCCTGTATGCCGTGGCGACTTTCCACCAAGGCTCGCGCCTGGCCCGGCGCACCCGCGCCGACACACGACTGCTGGGGCTGCTCGGCGGCGTCGCCGTCCTGGCCCAGGGCACCGCACTGCTGTTCCAGCTCATGACCCCGCTGGGCCTGAGCCTGGACTTCTTCAGTTCCGCGAGCCTGATCGCCATGGCCGTGATCGGCCTGACCCTGCTGGCCTGCCTGCGCATTCCGCTGGAGAACCTGCTCCTGCTGCTCTTCCCGCTGGGCGCGGTGACCGCCCTGCTGGCGCAGTTCGCGCCGCCTGGCACGGTACCGCTGATCGACGAGGCGCCGGGCATCCTGGCGCATATCCTGCTGTCGATCCTGGCCTACGGCCTGTTCACCATGGCCATGTTCCAGGCCCTGCTGTTGCTGCTCCAGGACCGCCAGCTCAAGCACAAGCATCCGTCGGGGCTGATTCGCAACTTCCCGCCCTTGCAGACCATGGAGAGCCTGCTGTTCGGCTTTCTCTGGGCGGGCTGGGGCCTGCTTTCGCTGTCGCTGGTCTCGGGCTGGCTGTTCCTCGAGAACCTGTTCGCTCAGCACCTGGTCCACAAGACCCTGCTGGCCTGTGTCGCCTGGGTGGTGTTCGGCGTGCTGCTGTGGGGGCGCACCCGGCTGGGCTGGCGCGGACACAAGGCGATACGCTGGACCCTGGCCGGCTTCTGCCTGCTGATGCTGGCCTATTTCGGCAGCAAGCTGGTACGCGAATTCATCCTGCACATCTGACCTCACGCCATGGACACTCCCTTGCTCGACCCGCTGCCCGGCATGCTGATCCTGGCACTGCTGTGGTCCATGCTGTTCGCCGCGGTCGACGCGGCGCGCCGCAACGGCGAGCCGCGGCCCCGCCAGGCGCAGGGCGACGAACCCAGGTTGCCGGACCGCGCCGTGGTGCTCGGGGCCGGGCTGGGCAGGCTGCTGGTACTGGGCCTGGCCTGCCTGCTGGGGCAGCGTCATGCTGGCGAACCGGGCTTCTGGCTGGCCGGGCTGGGCGCGATGGCGAGCCTGCAGGTGCTGACCGAATACCTGCCCAGGCGGCTCGCCCGGCGCCACTCGCAAGCCCTGCTCGGTCTCGGGCTGGGCTTGCTCCGGCCGCCGCTGGTGCTGCTGCAGCCGCTGGCCTGGCTGCTCGACGGTTGCGCCAGCTTGCTCCTGCGTCCATTTCATGGCCGTTCCACGCAGGCCGCCATGCCGGCGCTGGAACCTGACGGCTTCGACTCGGCGCACGCCAGTGAACCGGCGCCTGCCGACTTGCGGCATGGGCTCGAGTCCCTGGACCGGATCACCGTCAACGACATCCTGATACCGCGCAGCGAAGTCGACGGAATCAACCTGGACGAGCCGATCGAACGCATCACCGAGCAGTTGGCCGGCAGCACCCATACCCGGCTGCCGGTCTATCACAACGATATCAACCAGGTCGAAGCCGTCCTCAACACCAAACTGGTGAAGCATCTCCTGGCCCCCGGCCGCCTGACCCTGGAAGCGCTCCAGACCGCCTGCCACGAGCCGTACTTCGTCCCCGAGAGCACGCCCTTGCGGCAGCAACTGCTCAACTTCCACAAGCGCCAACGGCGCCTCGGGGTGGTGGTGGACGAGTATGGCGAGGTGCTTGGCATCGTCACGCTGGAGGACATCCTCGAGGAAATCGTCGGTCAGTTCGAGGACGAGCAAGGCCCGGCCAACCCTCATGTCCATCCCCAGCCGGACGGGCGTTACGTCATCGAAGGGGCGGCATCGCTGCGCGAGCTCAACCGCTGCCTGGGCTGGCACCTGCCATGCGACGGCGGCCCGAAGACGCTCAACGGCCTGGTCACCGAAGCGCTCGAGAGCATCCCGGCCAGCGCCGTGTGCCTGAAGGTCGGCCGCTACCGGATGGAAATTCTCGAAACCGAAGACAATCGTGCCAGCAAGGTACTGGTCTGGACCGTGACCCGATAGCTATACTCGGGTCACGCTTACCCAGCCCTGCCGAATCGCCTGCTACCCGCATACGGCGCTCCACGGCCAGTCCGCACGATCGACGCACCTGCAACGCTGTCTCGCCACCCCGAACAGCAGCTGCCCTGCCCTCACCCTCCATGGGCTCCTCGATCTGGCGACCTACAACAATACGCCCCGGCGTGCGCCGGTCGCTGCCCGCTCGCCTGGCAGCCCACGCGCGAACATGCCACCGGGCACACGACTGTCAGGGACTTGCACATGACAACCAGCAGCACCTACGCCGAACCGGCCTCGGCCACGCCTGCCAACTCGCCGGCCCGGGTGGCCACGGCCAGCTTCATCGGCACCGCCATCGAGTTCTACGATTTCTATGTCTATGCCACGGCCGCGGCCCTGGTCATCGGCCCGGTATTCTTCCCGTCAGGTTCGGGCACCGCGCAGATGCTCGCGGCATTCATGACCTTCGGCATCGCCTTCCTGGCCCGACCACTGGGTTCGGCCCTGTTCGGGCATTTTGGCGACCGCATCGGGCGCAAGTCGACCCTGGTCGCCTCGCTGTTGCTGATGGGCGTCTCGACGACCTTGATCGGCGTGCTGCCAGGCTACGACAGCATCGGCATCTGGGCGCCGATCATCCTGTGCCTGCTGCGCTTCGGCCAAGGGCTTGGCCTGGGTGGGGAATGGGGCGGCGCGGCTTTGCTGGCCACCGAGAACGCGCCCCAGGGCAAGCGTGCCTGGTTCGGCATGTTCCCTCAGCTGGGCCCCTCGATCGGCTTTCTCGCCGCCAACGGCCTGTTCCTCGGCCTGGCCTTGCTGCTCAGCGACGAACAGTTCCGCGAATGGGGCTGGCGCATTCCGTTCCTGCTCAGCGCGGCGCTGGTCATGGTCGGCCTGTATGTGCGGCTCAAGCTCGAGGAAAGCCCGGTCTTCGCCAAGGCCGTCGCCCGCCACGAGCGGGTGAAGATGCCGGTGGTCGACCTCTTCGCGCGCTATTGGCTGCCAACGCTGCTGGGCGCGGCGGCGATGGTCGTGTGCTACGCGCTGTTCTACATCTCCACGGTGTTTTCGCTGAGCTACGGGGTATCGACCCTTGGCTACAGCCGTGAAAGCTTCCTCGCCATGCTGTGCTTCGCCGTGGTCTTCATGGCCCTGGCCACGCCACTCTCGGCCTGGCTGAGCGATCGCTACGGACGCAAGCCGGTACTGATCATCGGCGGCTTGCTGGCCGTGGCGTCGGGCTTCGCCATGGAGCCGCTGCTGACCTCGGGTTCGACCACCGGGGTGGCGCTGTTCCTGGCGATCGAACTGTTCCTGATGGGCGTGACCTTCGCTCCCATGGGGGCACTGCTGCCAGAGCTGTTCCCGACCCACGTGCGCTACACCGGCGCATCGGCGGCCTACAACCTCGGCGGCATCGTTGGCGCCTCGGCGGCACCCTTCTTCGCCCAGAAGCTGGTCAGCATGGGCGGCCTGAGCTGGGTGGGCGGCTACGTGTCGGCGGCCGCGGTCATCAGCCTGATCGCCGTGCTGTGCCTGAAGGAAACCCGCGACAGCGCACTCTAGGACGCGAACGGCAAGCGGCAAGCCAGAGCAGCGCGCAGGGCATCGGGACCGTGTCTACAAGCCGCGCCGCCGGCCGCTCACCGCGCTGCCCTCAAAGCTCCACGCTGACCGCCTGGGAAGCGCGGGTCGCCTTGGCGCGAGCGGCTTCGATCGACTCGTCGCGCGCCAGGCATACTCCCATGCGGCGCTGGCCGTTGACTTCCGGCTTGCCGAACAGCCGCAGGGCAGTGTCCGGTTCGGCCAGGGCCACGCCGAGGTTGGCGAAGGCGGTCTGCTGCGAATGGCCCTCGACCAGGATCACCGCCGAAGCCGAGGGCCCGAACTGGCGCACCACGGGGATCGGCAGCCCGAGGATGGCACGGGCATGCAGGGCGAACTGCGAAAGGTCTTGGGAAATCAGGGTGACCAGCCCGGTGTCGTGCGGACGTGGCGAAACTTCGCTGAACCATACCTGGTCGCCCTTGACGAACAGCTCGACACCGAACAGGCCGCGTCCACCCAGCGCATCGGTCACCGCCTTGGCCACTCGCTCCGATTCGGCCAGCGCTTTCGGACTCATGACCTGGGGCTGCCACGACTCCTGGTAGTCGCCGCCTTCCTGGCGGTGCCCGACCGGGGCCAGGAAGGTCGTGCCGCCCACATGACGAACGGTCAGCAAGGTGATTTCGTAGTCGAAGTCGATGAACCCCTCGACGATGACTCGGCCTCTGCCAGCACGCCCGCCCTCCTGGGCGTGATCCCAGGCCTTGCGCAGGTCATCGGCGCTGCGCAGCAGGCTCTGACCCTTGCCCGACGAACTCATCACCGGCTTGACCACGCACGGGTAGCCCAGGTCGGCCACGGCGCGTGCGTAGTCTTCGAAGGTATCGGCGAAATGGTAGGGCGAAGTCGGCAAATCCAGCGCTTCGGCGGCCAGGCGGCGAATGCCCTCGCGGTTCATGGTCAGCTGCGTGGCTCGCGCGGTGGGCACCACGTTGAAGCCTTCGCTTTCGAGCTCCACCAGGGTGGCGGTGGCGATGGCTTCGATTTCCGGCACGATGTAGTGCGGCTTCTCGGTCTCGATCACCGCACGCAATGCGGCACCGTCGAGCATGTCGATCACATGGCTGCGATGGGCGACCTGCATGGCCGGCGCATTGGCGTAGCGGTCCACGGCGATCACCTCGACCCCCAGGCGCTGCAGCTCGATCACCACTTCCTTGCCCAGCTCGCCACAGCCGCAGAGCAGTACACGGGTCGCGGTAGGCGACAAGGGGGTTCCGATACGGGTCATCTCAGGTCCTCGAAGGCATACGGGCGGGCCTGCCACGGGCCAGCCGCTGGGAAGGGAGCGCTATTCTACACGGCAGACGGCCTTTCGGGAGCAGGGAGCAGGCCTGGCCAACCGGCATGTTCGAGGGCGCTTTCCCAGGCTTTGTACGAAAAGAGCCTGCGCGATGATCAGGCTACGTTGAAACAGGCTCGGAATGCTCATTTACAACCAGTACATTCCGCTTGCTCGCCTGTTTTCGCCTTGGCTGATCGCCACTCGGCGACTTTTCGTACCAGCCTAGCCTGCCAGCGCGCTCCTGCGCGCCCGCCAGGCCATCGCCAGCCAGACCGCGGTCACGCCGGCGAACTTCGACAGGAGCGCGGTGCCGGCAACGACCGGAGTCAGCGCACCGATCATGCCGAAGAAGATCAGCGTATCGACCGGTATGCTCAGCGCCGAGCTCAGCCACAGGCGGTCACGCAGCGGGCGACGGGTAACGCTGAAGACCAGCCAGTCGATCAGTTCCGAAACGAAGAACGCGGTGGCGCTGGCCAGGGCGATCGCAGGCTCCGAGGTGACGTAGGACAATACCAGCGCCACCAGCATGGCCAGCAAGGCCCCATGGCCGTAGCGGGTCTGGACCATGTCGCGCAGGATGAACACCAGGCCGCCCCAGGCGGACCAGATCACGTCCAGGTGAGGAGCGCTGGAAAAGGCGTAGTTGATCAGCACCACGCTGCTGATATAGGCGATGAGATAGAACATGCAGATGGACCGTAGGGCAAGCCGCACAGGGTACGCCAGTCCCGGCCCGCAGCCAAGGCTTCAGCGGCCGATCAGCAGGCCCGCGGCCCTCGCCCGTTCATGACACAGTCCAAGCACTGCGCGGCGCTCCTGGTTGTCCATGCGCGCCCAGCGGGTGATCTCCTCCACGCTGCGCTGACAGCCAACGCAGATGTCCTGTTCGTCCAGGGCGCAGATGTTCACGCACGGCGAGCGCACCGGCGTTTCGGTCGCCTCCATGTCAGCCCTCCTGCACGGCCAGATCGCGCGCATAGCGCTCGGCATTGTCGACGTAATGCGCGGCACTGGCCTCGAGCATGCGCTTTTGCGCATCGGTCAGCATCCGCACCACCTTGCCCGGCGAGCCTACCACCAGCGATCCATCGGGGATTTCCTGGCCCTCGGTGATCAGCGCATTGGCGCCAATGATGCAGTGGCTGCCGATCTTCGCGCCGTTGAGCACCACCGCGTTGATCCCGACCAGGCTGTAGTCGTTCACGCTGCAGCCATGCAGCATGGCCTTGTGCCCGACGGTCACGCCCCTGCCCAAGGTCAGTGGCGAGCCCATGTCGGTATGCATCACCGCGCCATCCTGGACATTGCTGTCTTCGCCAATGTCGATCAGTTCGTTGTCACCACGCAGCACCGCGCCGAACCAGACGCTGGCCCGCGCCTGCAGGCGGACCTTGCCGATCAGCACGGCTCCGGGCGCGACCCAACTGCTGGGGTGGGCTTCGACTCGCTGGTCTGCCAGACGGTATTTCATGCATTGCTCCTCGCTGTCACGTCGCGTTATGGACGGCGGCCAGGCCGCTCAGTTGCTGGCCAGGCGCTCAGGTCGACGGTGCAGGCTGATGCCGGCATCGAACCACAGATTGAGCAGCTCGACGATCATCATCGCCGACAGGCCCCAGATACGGTATTCGCCGAAACGATAGCTGGGTATGTACCAGTCGCGCCCCTGGGCATCGACACGGTGGGTATGCTCTTCGGCCGGCTCGCGGAAGAACGTCAGCGGCACGCTGAACACCGCGGCGATCTCGGCATCGTTGGCCTGGTATTCGACATAGTCGGGAATCACTCCGACGAATGGCGTCACCTTCAGTCCATGCAGCGAGACCAGCGGGCTCAGCGGCCCGATCACTTCCACCAGGCCAGGCGGCAGGCCGATTTCTTCCTGTGCCTCGCGCAGCGCGGTGAACACCAGGTCCGGGTCCTCCGGATCGCGCCGACCACCGGGAAAGGCCACTTCGCCACCGTGGGTGGAAAGGCCCTTGGCGCGCAGGGTCAGCACCAGCTCCGGCTCTTCGCTACGGGTGATGGGCAAGAGTACCGCCGCCTCCGGAAGACGCCGATCGATCGTCAACGTGGCGGGGGTATGATCGCTCATTCGGCGAAGAAGCTCGTCCAGCATACGCATTCTCGAATCAAGGCCTGCCTTGCATGATGCACCAAAGCCGCGACGCACCCAAGCCCCGGCCGGCCGGAGGCTTGCAGGGTGGCTGCTCGGCGCGCCAAGATGGGCGTACCAACCAGGAAGCAAAGCATGAAATTCTGCAGCGCGTGCGGTCACCCGGTCATACAGCGGATCCCCGACGGCGACAGCCGCCCACGGTACGTCTGCGACCACTGCCACACCATCCACTACCAGAACCCGAACATCGTCGCCGGGGTGTTGCCGACCTGGGGCAGCCAGGTGCTGCTGTGCCGCCGCGCCATAGAGCCGCGCCGCGGCTACTGGACCCTGCCCGCCGGGTTCATGGAGAACGGCGAGACGCTGGAGCAGGCCGCCCGGCGCGAAACGGTCGAAGAAGCCTGCGCCAGGGTCGGCGAGATGGCCCTGTACCAGTTGTTCGACCTGCCGCACATCAACCAGGTCCACGTGTTCTTTCGCGCGGAATTGACCGACCTGGACTTCGCCATCGGCGTCGAAAGCCTGGAGGTACGCCTGTTCGAGGAACAGGAAGTGCCTTGGGCGGAGCTGGCTTTTCGCACCGTCGCTCGCACATTAGAATGCTACTATCGTGACCGCGTCGGTCGAAACTACCCCATCGGCACCGAATACCTGCCGCCGATGAACGTCTCGTCATCCACCCCTTAAGTTTTCAGGATACCGTTGCATGCGCTGGTTGCTGGCTGTTTTCTGTCTCTGCGTCGCGACTGCGTCCCAGGCTGCCTTCACCGAAACCATCATCCGCAAGCCATTGGCCGCGCCGGATGCGCCACCGCGCAGCCAGCCGTCCGCGCAACCGTTGGTCGACAAGGTGCTGGTGATCAAGTCCGAACGTCGCTTGCAGTTGATCAGCCGTGGCGAGCCGCTCAAGACCTATCGCATATCCCTCGGCAAGCAGCCCAGGGGCGCCAAGGAGCGCGAAGGCGACAAGCGCACGCCCGAAGGTTTCTACTGGCTCGACTGGCGCAAGGCCAGCGACCGCTACAACCTGGCGATGCACATCTCCTATCCCAACATCAGCGATGCCGCGCGCGCGCGCCGCGAGGGCGTGGCGCCCGGCAGCATGATCATGATCCATGGCACGCCGATCGACGAGCAGTACCCCGAGTGGTACTTCCACACCCTGGACTGGACCGAGGGCTGCATCGCCATGCGCAATGTCGACATGCAGGAAGTCTGGAGCCTGGTCAAGGACGGCACGCTGATCGAGATTCGTCCTTGAGGTCCTACTCTGTAGGAAGTTTCTCCAGAAGATACCTACCAGAACGCCACTGCTTGCCGACACGCCTCTAGGCAAGGGACGGCATCCTCGACCAGACGGTCACGCCTAGAGTCCACGCAAACGACCCATACGTCATGTTTGCGGGGATCGCCATGTCCACACACCCCTTTCCTGGGCTCATGCTGCGCCTGCTTCTGCTGGTGGCTTGCGCAGCCATGCCCTCGATCGCCGAGGCCATCGATCCGGCGACCCGACAGCTGCGTGAACGGCAGGCGCAGATCCGCGCGCTCGAGCAGGAGCAAAGGCTGCGCCAGTGGCAGTCGCGCACGCGGCCAACCGATGCCAAGCGGGCAACGCCTGCCCCACCTGCCCATGACCGTTGCTGGCCCATTGCAGGCGCGCGCCTGGTCGGCAACCAGGTGCTGTCGGACCAGGCCCTGAAGGACGTCGTCGGGCCGCTGCTGCGCCCGTGCATGAGCGTTGCCGACATCAATGACCTGCTCAAGGCGATCACCGCGCGCTATATCCGGGCCGGCTATCCCGCCACGCGTCCGTACCTGGCCAGACTGCCGGGAAGCGAGCCGACGCTGGAGGTGATGATCGTCGAGGGCTTCGTCGAATCGATCGAGCTGGCCGAGCCGACCCTGCCCCTTTCCTTGCGCGGGGCCTTTCCCGACCTGCTGGGCGAGCCGCTGCACCTGCCTGCGCTGGAGCAAGGGCTCGACCAGATCAACCGCCTCAAGGCCTTCAGCGTGTCGGCCGACCTGCTGCCTGGCGAGCGGCCGGGTGCCACGCGCCTGGTCATCCAACCCGACAAGCTCGGCAAGCGCTGGCACGCCACGGTACGCCTGGACAACCGGGCAAGCGAGACGACCGGCCGACATCGCGCGACGCTTGGCCTGGCGCTGGATTCGCCCCTGGCACTGAACGACTACCTCGGCCTGTCGTTCAACACCCTGCTTCCCGATGCCAAGGGGCACAGTCAGGGTGCCGGGCTCTACTACAACGTGCCTTACGGGCCCTGGAGCCTGGCACTGGCGCTCAACCGGATCGACTATCGCGCCTCGCCGGACCTGCCCGCGCGCCCCAGCGGCGACAGCCGCTTCGAGGGTCTGGGCGTCAGCCGCATGCTCTGGCGCAACGACAAAGGGCTGCTCGCGGCATCGGCGCGCCTGGACCACAAGCGCCTGGCCAACCGCGTCCGTGGGCGACGGACGGCCGTGCAGAGCACGCGCCTGACCGTCGTCGAGGCGGGCCTGGAATTCTTCTGGCTGCAAGGTGGCGTGTGGAGCGCTCGGCTGGGCGTCTCGCAGGGGCTTGACCACCTGGGGGCCGACGAGGCTCCGCTCAAGCGCAACGCTGCGCAACCGAACTTTCGCAAGTACCGCGCCAGCCTGGCGCGCTTGGATGAAGGCTCTGCCGCACTGCGCTGGCGCTGGCAAAGCGAGCTGGACCTGCAGTACAGCCCCGACAGCCTGCCTGCGGTGGAGCAGTTCGCCTTGAGCGACGACATGGCCGTGCGCGGTTTTCGCCAGCGCTACGTCGCCGGTGCCAGCGGCGCCACCTGGCGCAACACGCTCAGCCATCCCCTGCCGTTGCCAGGCCAGCCTGGCATCGAGCTGCGCGTCCACGCCGGGCTGGACCTGGGCTGGAGCCGTTTCGACCACGGTCGCCCGTCCCAGCGCCTGGTCGGCAGCACCCTCGGCTTGCAGCTGACCCTGCCGGGCGCGCGCCTGCGCGTCGATCACCAGCGCGCCTTGCGCGCTCGCCCTGGCGACGGCAAGGCATTGGAACCGGGATTCTGGGTCATGGAGTGGACCTTGGAAATGTGATCATCCACGACAACAGAGAGAACAAGACGTGAAAAAACCTGCCAAGACCTGTTCCGCACGCCCGGACACCCTGCGCTGGGCGATGTTCATGGCCGTGTTCGGCTCGACGCCGGCACTCGCCCAGACTGCGCTGCAGGCCGCCGACGCCCCTGGTGGCACGCCGCTGATCCACGACGCCCATGGCGTACCGGTCATCGCTATCGTGGCGCCCGATGCCAATGGCCTGTCGCACAACCGGTTCCTCGACTACAACGTCGGCCAGCCCGGCCTGGTGCTGAACAACGCCCTGCAGGCCGGCCAGTCGCAGCTGGCCGGCGCACTGGCTGCCAATCCACAGTTCCAGGGCCAGGCTGCCTCGACCATCCTCAACGAGGTGATCAGTCGCAGCGCCTCGCTGATCGAGGGCCCCCAGGAAATCTTCGGCCGTCCCGCCGACTATGTGCTGGCCAACCCCAATGGCATCACGGTCAATGGTGGCAGCTTCATCAACACCACCCGCGCAGGCTTCCTGGTCGGCAAGCCGATCGTCGAGGATGGCCGCCTGAGGTACCTCGACACGCTGCAGGGCGATGGCAGCCTGACCGTGCTGGGCCAAGGCGCAGCCAATCGTGAAGGCGCCCTGGCGTTGATCGCGCCGCGTATCGAGACGCTTGGACCGACCGATGCCGCCACCGAACTCGACATCATCGCCGGACGCAACCGCGTCGATGTCGACGACGGCAGTGTCCTGCGCCACCAGACGGCACCCTCGACCGAACTCGACGCCACCTTGTTCGGCGCCATGCGCGCCGGGCGCGTGCGGGTGGTCAGCACTACCGAAGGGGCCGGGGTGCGCATGCTCAGGACCGACATCCAGGCCCAGGAAGGAATCAGCGTGCGTTCTGCCGGCGGCCTGCATGTCGAAGGCAGCCAGTCCGCGCCGGGCAAGCTGTCCAGCGAACGCGGACAATTGTCGCTCGAGGCCGCCAGGGCCCTGTACATTCGCGACGTGGAAGGCCGGGCCGAAGACATCCGCATCAGTGCTGCCGGCAAGCTGACGCTCGATACCAGGATGCGCGAGCGGATCGACCGGGAGCAGGAGAACTGGAAGAACAAGGCGCTGTTCATCACCTACGAAACCTATGACCGTGAACGCACCCGCACCGAGCGCAAGCACAGCGGCACCGTGCTGCTGGCCAGCGGCGAGGTGAGCCTGAGCTCCGGCAGCGATACCCAGCTCAACGGCGCCAGGATCGAGGCCGGCGGCCTGCTGCAAGTCAGCAGCGCTGGCAAGCTGACGATCGACTCGGCACTCGACAGCATCCGCACCGAGGAAAGCATCCGCCACCGCAAGCACTTGTGGCGTGGCGACCGCGATACCGAGCGCTACCAGCAAAGCAGCCACGCCAGCCAGCTCACCGGCGGTCGGCTAACGCTCGATGCCGGTCACGACGTGGAGATCAGCGGCAGCACCATCGGCAGTAGCGGCGACATGCTCGTCAATGGCAAGGCCATCACCGTGCAGAGCAAGAAGGCCCATGAACGGACTTCCGAAGGCCAGTACCGTGGCGACCTGTTGTCTGGCACCTTCTTCGCTGAGCGCGGCAAGGGCAGCAGCGATGCCGAACGTTCGACCGGAAGCACGATCGAGGCAGCCGGCAGGCTGGAGGTCAGCGCCGACCAGGTCCTGATCAAGGGCAGCAGGGTTCACAGCAAGGGCGATGGCATGGTCTACAGCCGTCAGGGCGGCCTGTCGATCGAGTCGACCCAGGACAGCCAGCACCAGCAGCGACGCGAAGACGACAGCCAGCTGTTCGGCCTGCTCGGCAAGCGCCGCCAGAGCGACGACAATCGACAGCGGATCCTGATCAGCGACGTCTCCTCGAGCACCAATCTGCGCCTGGCCAGCGAAGCGGAAATGAACGTGCGTGGCAGCAGGGTTTCCGCGCAGCAGCAGTTGCAGTTGCAGGCCAAGGGCAATCTGGAGATCGCCAGTGACCAGGGCACGACCGCCAGCGAATCGGCCGAGCAGAGGCGCACGTTCGCTGCCGACGCCGGTGAAACCCGGCTGGCCGAGGACGGCAAGCCGGGCTCGAAACAATATGCGGCCAGCGTCGGTTACACCGTGCACGACCAGCGCACCCGGAAAACCGATGTCAGCCAGGTGGCCAGCGAACTCGAGGCCGGCCAGATCGCCGTCGACAGCGATGGCCATCTGCAGATCGCCGCTTCCAGGCTGACAGCCAGCGCCGGTCGGCTCGATCTCAAGGCCCAGACCCTCAGCCTGGACGCCCGCCACGACCAGCGCACCTCGCGCAGCGAACAGACCGAGACCGGCGGCGGCCTCGCCGTGACCGGCGGCATGGACCGGCTCGGCAGCGCCTTCGAAGGCCATCGCCAGCGACACGACGAACAGGTAAGCGAAACCCAGGCCAGGCGCACGGAGCTGAGCGCAAGCGGCGACATCGGCATCCAGGCCCGCCACGTGACCAACGAGGCAGCACGCATCGATGCCGACGGACAGTTGCAAGTCAACGCCGAAACCGTCGACAACCGAGCCGCCGAGGACACCTACCGACGCCAGGAGAACCGCAATGACTGGCGCGCCAGCTTGGGGGCCAGCGTCGAATACCGGGACGTGACGCGCCCGGTGGAACGCCTGGTCAATGGCCAGGAGGCCGCGCGCTTCCAGCAGGCCGGAGCCGAGGATGCCATGGCGCCGCCGAGCATCGGGGCCGACGCGACCGTCGCGCACCTCCGGCGCCAGGCGATCGAGCAGCGCGGCACGGCCCAGGTCAGCGAGCTCGCCGGCACCAGCGTCAAGCTCGACGCTGGCACCCTGAACGACGAAGGCACGGCCTACCAGGCGCGGGCAGGCGCCCTGCAGATCGAGGCGCAGCAGCACACCCTGCTGGCCGCCAGGGATACCACCAGCAACAGTGTCGAACGCCTGGCCATCGATGCCGACCTGCGCGGCGACACCAGTACCGGCCAGGACCTCAACGCCCGTCTGGCCGGCAAAGGCGGCTCGCTGGACAAGCACGCCGAGACCAGCACGGCGCGGCCGGGCAGCCTGTACGGCCAGGCCGGCATCCAGGTCCAGCTCGGCAGCGACGGCAAGTACGAGGGCAGCCTCATCGACGGTGGCGACGGCGCTGTACGGATCGCCAGCCAAGGCAAGCTGCAACTGCTCCAGGCCAGCGACCGGACTGCCGAACAGCTCGACCAGCTCGACGGCAATGGCTGGATCAAGGGCGGCAACCGTCCGACCCATGTCGGCGGCGAGGGGCGCGCCTACCTGGACCGCAGCCACGCGCAACGCCTCGATACCCAGGCCCGGGTAGCCCAGCTCGATGCCAAGGGCAAGGTCGAGCTCAGCAGCGCTGGCGACATGCTGCTCGAGGGCTCGCGTATCGGCAGCCGCGAACGCCCGGTCGAGGCGATCAGCCTGGACAGCGGCGGCCTGCTCGAGGTGCTTGCCGCCAACGACACCCACCAAGCCAAGGGTTCGGTGCTCGGCGGCGGCCTGGAAGTTTCGCTCAAGCAAGGCCAGGCCAACGGCGGCAGCCTCGGCGGACATTTCACCGCCGCGCGCACCGACGAGCAGAGCCGCACGGCGCAGGATGCCAGCTTCACCGCCAAGGGCAGCAGCACCATGACCAGCCAGGCCCGTGAAGATCAGGCGCTGCACCTGCAGGGTGTACGCGTGGCGGCGACGCGGATCGACCTGCAAGCGCCCAAGGGCGGCCTGCTCGTCGAAGGCTCCACGAGCCAGGAACATCGGGACAACCTGGCGCTCACCGCCGGTGCTGGCCTGGCCATGAACAAGACCGCGACGCCCGAGAAGGACAGCCGCGGCCTGCATGGCCGGGTCCAGGTGGAGCTGGACAGGCGTGACAACCTGACCCATGCCAGCGCTGAGCTGCGCGCTGATCGCGTCACGCTGTCCAGCCTGGGCGATACCCGCCTGGAAGACTTGCAGGTGCAGGCCGGGCGCGTGACCGGCCAGGTCGGCGCGGACCTGCTGCTGGCCAGTCGCAAGGACAACGTCGACAGCCTGACGGTCAAGGCCGACGCTCGCCTGAGCCAGGAAAAGAACCCCCAGGGCTACACCAATGCGGTCGCCGCCCTGGCTGGGCCCGCCGCAGGCAAGGTCACGGAAAAGGTCGGCCCCGCCCTGAGCAAGGTCGAGCCAGGCTTCTCGCCAACCGTGAAGGTCGATGTCTCGCATGTGCAACGCGATACCGTGGCTACCCAGAGCACGCTCAACGGGCGCGATGGCATCGAGCTGCAGGTGGGCGGCGCTACCCGTCTGGTCGGCGCCCGGCTGCAATCGGCCAACGGCAGTGTCGAGCTGCAGAGCGCATCGCTTGCCAAGCAGAGCCTTTCCGGCCGCGACTATCGCCGCGATGTCGGGATAGACGGCTCCAATGCACCGGTCGACCTCGGCACCGCCATCGCCGACGTCGTCAGGAACAAGGGCGCGGCCGATGGCGAGAATGCCCTTGACATGGGCCTGCTGCGCACTAGCGGGCATAGCCGGAACGAGCAATGGCCGGCGCATGTCCAGGGCAAGGAGGGGTAAGCGAGCGGCGAGTCGCAAGCTGCAAGCCTCGAGCTGTTCTCCTTGAGCTGTAACAGGCGCGCACGCTCACCAGAGCGGCGCGTATCTGCTTGTGGCTTGAGGCTTGCAGTTACCAGCTCAGGCGACGATCCAGGCTGGCCCGGCCTTCGTCCAGCCACCGTGCCCCGCGCAATACAGGTGCGATGGCCGCATCCTTCTGCACCTCTACCCTTAGCTGAGCCCGACGTCCAGGCAGGTCGGCGTCGAGGCTGGCCTGGTGCTGGCCGGCCAGGTTCAGGTGGCCCAGCAGCCGCCAGCCCTGGCGGCAGTCCATCTGCACATGCCCCTGCCCCAGCGCCAGCGACCATGGCGCGCTCAGGGCCAGGTCGGTGACTTCGAGCCGCCCCTGCGCGGCCTGGCAGCGTCGATTGGCGCCGCGCAGGCGGATACTGCCTTGCCACTGTCCGACGATGCGGTAGTTCGCCTCGACCGTGCGCTGTGGCTGGAGCGCCTGCAGCTCGACCTGCCAGGCCCACGGCCAACCTGTGGCCTGCGCTTGCCAGCCCTGGCCCTGAAAGCCGAAGCGGGCGATTGCCTCGGCGCGCCAGGGCCGCCAGTCCCAGTGCAATGGCCCAGCCATGCCCAGTCGTCGTGCCTCGCCGTGCCACAAGCTGCCGCTGACCTGCTCGGCGGGCAACCCAAGGGCGCGCACCACCCAGGCCGCTGGCAACTCGACCAGCAGCGTCAGGCAGAAGACCAGCAGCAGCCAGCTACCTTGTCGCCAGCTCATGGTTGCACCAGCAGTTCGAAACGCAGCGTGCCTGCGTGTTGCTCCAGCCCCCACTGCACGGGCCTGGCGCCCTCGCCTTGCAAGGCTTGCAGCCACTGCTCCAGCTGTTCGGCCGTGGCGACCTGGCCACGCATGCTCCAGGCCTGGCCCTGCGGCTCGACCTCGCTGATCGTCACCTGACGCGCCTGGGCCGATCCATGCAGCCGTTCCAATGTCAGCGCCGGGCCTCGTTGCAGCTGCGCGGCGGTCGCGGCCAAGGCCTGCCACTGTTCGCGTGCTCGCCAGCAGCTCAGCCCCTCGCGCACGGCCAAGTAGGCGAGCAGCACGGCGATCAGCAGCGCAGCCAGCGGCATGCGATAGCGTATCCAGTACTGGCGCATCATCATGCACCCTCCAGGTCGAAACTGACCTGCCAGGGGCCCGTCGTGGCCTGCGCACGGACCTGATGCAGCGCCCCGACACGGCTGGCCATGGCCTGCCAGTCGGGCGCCTGGCCTTGTCCTTCCAGGCTCAGGTGCCAGCTTCGACCATCGAAGCGTGCCGCGCGAAGGTGCCAGTCGGCATGCTGGTCCAGCCATTGCCGCAACTCGTCCTGCAAGCCTTCGAGCCGGCGCAGCCGGACCTGGCGCTCATCCAGTTCGGCCTGCAGACGTCGAAGCGTCAGGGTCGCCTGGCGCGCGCTGTCCTGCTTGCCGGTGACTGCCGCCACCTGGGCCTGGTAGAGCTGCACCTGGCGCCATTGCTGAACGCCCCAGATGGCGCCCCACAGCAGCACCAGGGCCAGGCAGGCCGCGACCATCGGCCATTGCCCAGGGGCAAGGCGCACGCCTCGGCGCGCACGAGCCCGGCGTGGCTGGAACAGCAGTGGCAATTGCTCCAGCCTGGCCAGCGGTCGCGGCCACAGGCCATCGATCGACCGGGCCTGGAGCGTCGGCCAAGGCGCTGGCGGAACGCTGGCCAGCCCAGTCGGCCATGCCAGCCAGTGCTCCTGGCCTTGAAGATCCTGCCCGCGCAGCAGGTCCGCCCCGTCCTCCCGGTGCCAGTGCCAGGCGTGCCCAGGCAGCGGTTCGGGCAGCAGCTGGAATTCCGCCCAGCAACCTGCCGGCGTCAGTCCCCAGTCCGCGCAGCGTGCCTGCCAGCGTTGCAACAACGCTCGTTCGACCACCAGTAGCTGCAACTCGCTGCCCCGGCGTGCCAGGCAGGCGCAGTGCACCTGGTCGTCGGCCTGCAACAGCTGTTCCTCCAGCAGCGTGGGCCACGCCTGCGCCTTGAGCTTCGCCGGAGCCTGCTGCCGGAAGCGACTGCAGGCCAGCGCCGGGATCACCAGTACCACGCAGGCTGAGCCAGCGGCCGGTGGTTGTCCCTGGCCGCTGGCGAGCACCTCCCCAGCCTCGACCCGCAGCCAGTCCCAGGCATCGTCATGCAGGCCCGGACGCAGCAGCAGCCAGGCACTGGGGCGCGGTTTGCGCCAGTCACGCTTCATGAACGCCCCCAAGGCAGCACGAAGGTACAGACATAAGGTGCTCCATCACGTACCAGTTGCAGGCGCACGCCGCGATCGGGGTGCGCCAGTTGATCGGCGGGCCAGCCTAGCCAGCGGCTGCCCTGGTAATAAAGGAAATCCACCGCGCTGACCCGCTCGAGCTGCTCGCGCAGGCGCCAGCGTGGCAAGCCGGCGGCATACAGGTCCGCCGAGCTTTCCAGCAGCAGCCGCTGCCCGCGTGCATCGAAACGCAAGCGCTGGCGTTGCAGGCGCGAGCCGCCTTCGGCCTGTGGCCAGGCAGACGCCGAGACCCAGGAAAGCTCGTGCCGATCGGCCTGCCAGTCGAGCCAGCGGACCGGCAGCGGCAGGCGCTGTTCATACAGGCGGCGCAGCACCGGGCTGTCGAAGCGGCGCTCCAGCGCCAGGCAGAAATCGCTCACCGAGCTGCCTTGGGTCGAGGCGTCCAGCCGCTCGCGCACGACCAGCCAGCCATGCACCAGCGCCGCGAGCAGCAGGCCGAGCACCACGGTCAACGCCAGGGCAACCAGCAGTTCGATCAAGGTCAGTCCGGCCTGGGAACGTCTCATGGTCGCACCAGGAAGACGTCGTACTGGCCCAGTGGCCGGCGCTGGTCGCGATCGGCATGCAGCAGCAGCTCGCCACGCAGCAGGTCGTGCACCCCGGTCCTGCGCAGTTGCAACCGCCAATGACAGTCCTGGCTGCCCTGCTGCAGGAGGCCGCTGCCCTGGCCATTGGCCGGCCAATAGCGCTCGACGACGAAGCGCGCCTGCAGTTCGCGCGCGCACAGCACGCCCAGACGATGCTGTTGAACCGATTCCTGCACGGCCAGGCGCTGGCGCAGGACCTGGCTGGTGATCACCGCGAGCAGCGCGGCGATGCCCAACGCGACACTCACTTCCAGCAGGGTGAAACCCGCCTGGCGGCGCTTGCCCGTCATGGCATGGGCTCCAGGCGCAACTGGCCGCCACGATTCCACTGCCAGCGTTGCCGTCCTTGCGGCCAGCGCCATAGCACCTGGCCGCAAGACGCCCAGCCGTCGGGGGTGAACACCAGTTGTACCGCCGCGCTGCCCGGCCAGTCCGGCCGCAGCGTTGCGGGCCAGTCACCGAGGCCCACCGCCTGGACCACCCAATCCCGTCCGTCATGACGGACGAACTCCGGCCGCTGGCCGTTCCAGCGCAGGCCGCGCAACTGCCCGGCATGCCGGGCCAGCGCGGCCTGCTCGCGGGTCAGGCTCGCCAGGCGAACCAGCGCCTGTTCGGCACGGCTCGCGCCGCTGTCGAGCCAGGCCACGCCAAGCCCGGTCATCAGCCCGGCGATGGTCAGGACCACCAGCAGCTCGAGCAAGGTGAAGCCGCGCTGGCCAGCCAAGCTTCACAGCTCCCAGTTGCCAAGGTCGGCGTCCTGGCCCTCGCCACCAGGCGCGGCATCGGCGCCCAGCGAGTAGACGTCCACCCGGCCGTGCTCGCCGGGCATGCGGTACTGGTAGGGCGTCCCCCATGGATCTTCCGGCAGCCGGCGAATGTAGCCGTCGCTGCGCCAGGCGCGTGGCAGCGGTGCCTGCTCGGGTTTCTTCACCAGGGCGGCCAGCCCCTGCTCGCTGCTCGGGAAGCGCAGGTTGTCCAGGCGATACATGTCCAGCGCCTGCTCCAGCGTGGCCAGGTCGGCCATGACCTTCTGGCGCATGGCCTTGTCCTGGTTGCCGAGCACGCTGGGGGCGACCACGGCGATGAGCAAGCCGATGATGAAGATCACCACCATGATTTCCATGAGGGTAAAGCCGCGCTGGCGCGCAAGCGAGCGTCGCATGAGAGGTCTCCTGGTCACAGTTGCAGACCCTGGTTCAGTTGCATGATCGGCAACAGCACCGCCAGCACGATGAACAGCACCACGCCGCCCATCACCAGGATCATCAAGGGTTCGAAAAGCGCCATGGCAGTGTCCACCTGGCGTGCAAAGCCGCGCTCCTGATCTTCGGCGACACGCTCGAGCATCTCCGGCAAGGTGCCACTGGCCTCGCCGCTGCCGACCATGTTCACCAACAGGGGCGGAAACTGCCCGCTGGCGTCCAGGGCCCGGTGCAGGCTGATACCGCCCTGCACCTGTTGACCCACCTGCTCCAGGGCCAGGCGGATGCGCCGGTTGCCGACCGTGGCGGTGGCCACCTGCAAGGCTTCGAGCAAGGCCACCCCGCTGCCGACCAGAATGGCCAGGCTGCGTGACAGGCGCGCGCTCTCCAGCACCTGCAGCAGCAGGCCAATGCGAGGCAGGCGCAGCAGCAGCTGGTCGCGGCGCAGGCGCCAGTGCGGCTCGCGCAGCAGCCAGGCGGCCAGCCCGCCCAGCACGAGGATGGCCAGCGCCAGCCAGGGGCCGGCCATGACCAGGGCCTGGCTCAAGCCGATCAGCACAGAGGTGATCAACGGCAGGCTTTGCCCGGCATGGGCGAACTGCTCGGTCAGCTTCGGCACCACGAAGGTCATCAGGCCCACCACCACCGCCAGCGACACGCCCATCAGCACCGTGGGGTAGATCAAAGCCGTGCGTGCCTTGTGCTGCTGGCGCTGGACTTGTTCCAGGTGGTCGGCCAGGCGCGCCAGCACCGGTGCCAGGCGCCCTGAGCGTTCACCGGCTTCGACCAGAGCGCAGTACAGTCCGGTGAATGGCGCGCCCTGGCGCGCCAGGCTGCGGGCCAGGCCAAGGCCCTCGGCGAGCGAACCACGCAGCCGGACCAGCACGGCCTGCAAGGCCGGCTGGCGCAGTTGGCGCTCGAGAGTCGCCAACGCATCGACCAAGGGGATTCCCGCACCGACCAGGGTGGCCAGCTGGCGGGTGAACTCGCACAACTGCGCGCGGCTCAGGCGCTGGCGCCGCGGCTGCACGCCATCGTCCTGCTGGCGCTGCAGTTGTCTGGCGAACAGGCCCTGGTCACGCAACAGCTGGCGGGCGTGTCGCTCGCTGTCGGCCTGCAGGCTGGCCTTGTGCAGCTTGCCGGCAAGATCGAGGGCCTGATAGCGGTAGGTCGGCATGTTCAGCTCTGCACCACGCGCAGCACTTCGGCGAGGCTGGTCTGGCCATTGGCCAGGCAATCGCCGGCCATGCCCAGCAGGCTCTGCCGACGCTCCGCCAGGTAGGCCTGCATCGCTTGCTCGCTGCCACCTTCGTAGAGCAGGCCGACCAGCCCGGCATCCAGTTCGACGAATTCGTACAGGCCGAGCCGGCCGACATAGCCGCTGCCTTGGCAGTGTTCGCAGCCGACCGGGTGATGGCTATGACCGAGCGCGGCTAGCGCCGGCCACAGGCGGCGTTCGGCGGCGAGCAGCGGACGGGCTTCGGCGCACTGGCACAGACGGCGGACCAGGCGCTGGGCCAGCACGCCGCGCAGGCAGGAGGCGATCAGGAACGGTTCCACGCCCATGTCGCGCAGTCGGGTCACGGCGCCCACGGCGCTGTTGGTATGCAGGGTCGACAGCACCAGGTGCCCGGTGAGACTGGCCTGCACGGCGATCTGCGCGGTTTCCTGGTCGCGGATCTCGCCGAGCATGATCACGTCCGGGTCCTGGCGCAGGATCGCGCGCAGACCGCTGGCGAAGGTCAGGCCGGCGCGCGGGTTGATCGCGGTCTGGCCGATGCCGGCGATGGCATACTCCACCGGGTCCTCGACCGTCAGGATGTTGCGGCTGCCATCGTTGAGGCTGTTGAGGCTGGCATAGAGCGTGGTGGTCTTGCCCGAGCCGGTCGGGCCGGTGCTCAGGACGATGCCGTTGGGCCGCGCCAGGCAGTCGCGCAGCCCTTGCAGGACGGCCGGTGGCATGCCCAGGTTGTCCAGCGCCAGCAGGCTGGCCTGCTTGTCCAGCACACGCATGACCACCCGCTCGCCATGGATGCCAGGCAGGGTCGAGACCCGTACATCGACCTCGCGTCCGGCGGCGCGCAGAGTGATGCGGCCATCCTGCGGCTGGCGCTTCTCGGCGATGTCCAGGCGAGCCATGACCTTGATGCGCGACACCAGCATGGCTGACAGCGCTCGTGGCGGACGCAGCACTTCGCGCAAGTGCCCGTCGACACGCAGGCGCACCACCAGGCTTTGCTCGAAGGTCTCGATGTGGATGTCCGAGGCACGCAGGCGCAGTGCCTGGCCGAACAGGCCGTTGATCAGGCGGATGACCGGGGCTTCGTCATCGCTCTCGAGCAGGTCCTCGATGCGCGGCATCTCGCTCATCAGGCTGTCCAGGTCGACCTGCTCGCCGATCCCTTCGATCAGCGCCGCGGTGGAGGCTTCGCCAGCCTGGTAGAGCTGGCCCAGCAACTGGTCGAAGGCCTGGTCGTCGAGCTGGGCGATGGCTCGCGGCTGGCCATGGACGCGCAACAGTTCCTGCAACTGGTCGCTGTCGGCATCGCCGCGCAGCCACAACTGCCAGCCTTCGCCGTCGGCTGCCATGGCCAGGCCTGACTGGCGCGCCAGGCGATAGGGCAGCATCACCAGTCACCTCCTTCCAGCCGTGCCCGGCTTGCCGGAAAGACTTTCAGCAATGGCGTGGCCTCGTCGCCGCCGGGCAATTGCAAGGCAGTGGTGCGTTGCAAGTGGCGGTACTTTTCCTGGCTGAGCCCGGCCAGGCTCGGGCCGTCGCGCAGGATCTTCGGACGGATGAAGACCATCAGGTTCTGCTTGGTGCCACGGCTGCCGTCGGAGCGGAACAGCCGTCCGAGGCCGGGAATGTCGCCGAGCAGCGGCACCCGCTGGCTGCTGGTGCTGAGCTCATCGCTGATCAGGCCGCCAAGGATCACCAGGCCATTGTCCTCGACCATGACCTTGGTCTTGATTTCGCGCTTGTTGGTGATCACGTCGCTGGCCGAAGCGGTGTCGGCGATCGACGAGACTTCCTGGATGATGTCCAGACGCACGCTGTTGTCGATGTTGACCTGGGGCTTGATCCGCAACTTGACCCCGACCTCCTTGCGCTCGATGGTCTGGTACGGGTTGGCGTTGTTCTGGGTCACGGAGCCGGTGACGAACGGCACTTCCTGGCCGACCAGGATCGACGCCTCGGCATTGTCCAGGGTCAGCAGGGTCGGCGTGGACAGCAGGTTGAAGCCGGTCTCGCCCTTGAGCGCGTTGATCAGCATGGCGAAATTGAAGCCTGAGCCGAAGTGCCCGATGCCTGCCGTGGCGCCAGCGGTGCTGGCCAGCAGCTGGCCCAGTTCGCTGTCATCGCCGCTGGCGGCCGCCCCGGCGATGCTGGCGATGTTGACGCCGTTGCTGCCGAAATTGACCACACCGGCACCGAAGCGCTCGTCGGCGAACAGCCACTGGACGCCAAGCTCCTCGGCACGGGTATCGGAGACTTCGGCGATGATCGCTTCGACCACCACCTGCGCGCGGCGAATGTCGAGCTGCTCGACGATGTTGCGATAGGCCGCCAGTTCGCTGTCCGGGCCGACCATCACCACGGCATTGGTGCCTTCCTCGTATTCCAGGCGGATGCCCGCGTCGCTGGCCGGCAGGGGTGCCGCCGGCTTTTCCTCGCCTTCGCCCTGCGTCACGGGCGCCGTACCCTCCTGGCCGAGGCCACGCAGCACCTTGACCACCTCGGCGGCATTGGCATGGCGCAGGTAGATCACCTGGGTATTGCTGGCATGGCTGGCATCGCCAGGACGGTCGAGCTGGGCCAGCAGCGCGCGGACCCGTTCGCGACTGTCGGCGCTGCCGCGTACCAGCAAGGCGTTGCTACGCGGATCGGCGACCACTTGCGCGGTATCGCCGCCTTGCTCCCGGGCCAGCAGGCGGGTCACCAGCGGCGCCGTGTCGGTGGCGCTGGCATGGCGCAGCGGCATCACCTGCATGGGCTCGTCGCTGACCTGATCGAGCTGGCGCAGCAGGTTGTCGATACGCTCCAGGTTGCTGCGCCAGTCGGTGATCACCAGCAGGTTCGCCGCAGGATACGGCGTGATCACGCCGACCCGCGGGTCGACCAGGGGCTTGAGGATGCCCAGAAGCTGTTCGCTGGCGGCATTGCGCACGCTGAATACCCGCGTGGCCATGCCATCGCTGCCCTCGCCGCGCTGGCCGGCGGTTTCCACTGGCACAGGCTCGAGCCGGGCCGCCTGGTCGGGCACGATCTTGACGTTGCCGTTGGGCAGGTCGACGGCGGCATAGCCCTGGGCGCGCAACTGGGCCAGGAAGATGTCGTAGATGGCATCGGCATCATGGCGATCCACCGTGCGCACGGTGACCTTGCCCTTGACGCGCGGGTCGACGATGAAAGTGGTGCCGGTGATGCGCGAGACGCTGTCGATGAACTCGCCCAGCTCGGTGTCGACGAAGTTCACCTCGTATACCGGTGTGCCGGTCTCGTCGAAGATTTCAGGCTCCTCGGCCTGCGCCGCCGAGAACAGCAGGCCCAGGCTCAGCAGACCAGCCAGGCAGTATTTCGCGCTCATCATTCATCCTTGCCGCTTGAAGCCGCTCACGGGGGGCCGTGCCGGCCAGGGCAGGCGTTCGCGCCGCCCCTGGTTGTCGAAAACCAGGCCATCGCTGTCGATGTCCTGCAACACGATGCCCGGCGCCAGGCGTTGGCCCCGGCCGAGCGTGCGAACCTGCTGGCCATGGCGCAGCACCACCACCGAGGCGCCCAGCGGCTCGGCCTTGAACCCACCGAGGTAGGTCAAAGGCAGGCGGGTCAGGACGATGGCGTCGTGGTCCACGGCTGGCTGCCAATGACCACTCATCAACCCGGGGGGCGGCGTCTGGCTGGCCGGCTCGGCGTGCGCCGGCAAGGGTTGGCGAGCCAGCTGCAACACGCACTGCGCGGCGAGCCAGGCCGCCAGACCCAGCCACAACCCTGGCAACAGGCGCGCACCGAGGCTCAAGCGGCCACCTGCCGTGGGTGCCAGCCGGGATGGCCCTGCACATAACGCACCTGCGGCGTCTGCAGCGGCGCCAGTTGCCATTGCCGGGGCTGGCGTACCAGCCAGCCTTCGACACGTTGCCACAAGGGCTCTCCCGCGCCGGGATCGAACTGCAGGCCGAAGGTACGGCACAGCCCTTGGGCCGGCTGCAGGCCGGCGATGCGCTTGCCGCCCGGACTGTAGCTCACCTGCCAGTCCTGCCCCTGCCAGCGCGGCAAGTCCTGGCTGTTGTCCAGCAACAGGGGATCGCCGAACAGCTGCTCGGCGGCGTTTTCCAGGACTTGCTCGACCTGGCGGGCCGGTGCATCGACCACCGGCGCCGCATGGCTACCTGTCAGGCAGATCAGGTGTTCGCGGGTAATGGGTTCGCCCGCGCGCAACGGATAGTCGTAGCGCAGGCCCGGCAGCAACACCGGCATGCTGCTGCCGTCGGCCAGCGCCTGGTGCAGCAGGTTGTCCCAACTGCCTCCGCGCGTATCGCGCCGCCACAATGCCTGCGGCGCATACGCCAATGGTTGGTCGAGCCAACCGGCATGACCGGCGCGCTGCTGCTGCAGCACACCACGCAGCTGGCTGGCACGGGCCTGCATCGCCGGGGTCAGCTGCTGCTCGAAGGCCGGATGAAAGCGCGCCTGGAACCGCCACGCGCCAGCTACCTGTTGGCAGCGCAGGCGGAACACGCCACAACCTCGGCAACCGGCGAACAGCACCGGCACCTGGCGACCGCTGGCCTGGCTGGCCATGACCGGCGCTGGCCAGAAATCCTGCCCACGCGCGCACAGCAGCACATCGACTTCAGGAACCCGCTCGGCCAGCCACAGGCCCGGCCCGGAGCCGACATCGGCCAGCGCCACCACCAGGTCGGCCTCGCGGCGCGCCTGCTGGAACACTGGCAGCAACGCTTGATACCACTGCTTGAGCGAGGCGCGCTGGTCCTGGGCGTAGGGGTCTGTCACACCGACCACGGCAATGCGGATCCCGGCGCGCTCGAAGATCCGCAGGCCTTCGATGCCTAGCGCCCTGGCCTGCTGCGCAGCGAGGCCGGCCCCGAGGGTCACGGCCGTGGCCTGGCGATACAGGCCCGCGCAACGCTGTGGCCAAAGCACGCGCTCGTCGCTGCTGACGCGCACTTCGCTGCCTAGCAGCTGGCTGCCCTGCACACCGCTGTCGCCCTGGGTCAGGTAGGCCAGGCCGCTGCCGTTCCAGCCCTGGCCGTTTTCCAGGGTCAGGCAGTTGCCGGCTCCTGCCTCGCCACGCAACTGTTCGGTCAGCGCCGCCAGGACCGCATAGCCGCCCAGTCTGGCCGAGCCTGACTGGGCGACATCGAGCAAGGGAGCCAGGGCTGGATGCCCGGCACTGGCGGCGCTACCGGTCATCCAGGGCGCCCGACCCAGACGACTGACCGGCCCGAGCCGAGTGGCGGGCACCACCGCCTGGCCAGGCAAGCGCGCATCGAGGGTATCGGCGATATACAGCAGGTCCAGCGGTGCGCCATCGCCAGCGCCTGGCCTGGGCAGCGCGGAACAGGCGCCGAGCAGCGGCGCCATCGCACCGATACCCAGCCAACCGATTACATCCCGCCTGCGCATGTTGCTTGCCATTGCCCCGCCATCCCTATCCGAATCACTGTGGGCCCGGATATTGCGGCGCGGGTATTACAGTTTGATGGCGGATATCCGACAACCATTCCAAATGGGTCTTTACATAAAAGCTGTAAGAACCGCTTGTTTTAAAGACGCTTTAACATTTCTGCCAATCAATCATCATACTTGCGCTCTAAAGTCGCGGTTTCTTCCAACTCAGCCAACCAACAAGGACACCCTGATGAGTCGAGAAACCGGCGATAACCTGGATCGCAACCTGAGCGGCAACCTGGCGATGGCCAGCGTGATGGACGCCTACCTCAGCCGCCGCTCGGTGATGCGCGGCAGCCTGGGCGCGGCCATCGCCATGATCGCCGGTACCGGCCTGACCGCCTGTTTCGATGGCGGTGGCGGTTCCGATCACGATGATCCGGTCACCGAGCCTCCGGTGACCGAACCGCAAGAGCCGGCGCTGCGCCTGGGCTTCGATTCGATTCCCGGCTCGCGCACCGATGCCTGCGTCGTCGCCGCCGGCTACAGCGCCTATGTCCTGGCGCCGTGGGGAACGCCGATCAACAGCAATGGCAGCCCATGGAAGGCCGATGGCAGCAACACCTCCACCGACCAGGCCAATGCCATGGGCATGCACCATGACGGCATGCATTTCTTCCCCATCAACGGCAGCGCGGAGGACGGCCTGCTAGCGATCAACTTCGAATACATCGATGCCGACGCCCTGCACCCGGACGGTCCGACCACCGACGCCAACGGCAACCGCCCGGTCGAGGAAGTGCGCAAGGAAATCAATGCCCACGGTGCCGGCGTGGTCCGCCTGAGCAAGGTCAACGGCCGCTGGCAAGTGATCGACAACGATCCGCTCAACCGACGCTTCACCACCGCCACGCTGATGGACATCGCCGGCCCACTGCGTGGTTCCGAGCACGTCAAGACACGTTTCTCGCCGGACGGCACCCGGGCACGCGGCACCAACAACAACTGCGGCAACGGCTATACGCCGTGGGGGACGTACCTGACCTGCGAAGAGAACTGGCCAGGCATCTTCTTCAATACCGGCACCCGACCGGCCGACCAGAGCCGCATCGGTGTCGGCACCTCCAAGGGCCAGTACCGCTGGGAAACCGCCGCAGGCGATGCCAGCGAAGTGGATGACGAATTCGCCCGCTTCGACGTGACACCGCGCGGCGCCAGCGCCACCGAGGACTACCGCAACGAGGCCAGCACCTACGGCTACATCGTCGAGATCGATCCCTACGACGCCAGCACCCTGGCGACCAAGCGCACCGCCATGGGCCGCTTCCGTCACGAGGGTTGCTGCCCGGGCCTGCCGGTAGCCGGCAAGCCGCTGGTCTGGTACATGGGCGACGACTCCAACAACGAGTACCTGTACAAGTTCGTCTCCGACGCAGTCTGGGACCCGGCCGACGCCACCCCGTCCGACCGCCTGGCCACCGGCGCCAAGTACCTGGACCAGGGTAAGCTCTATGTGGCGCGCTTCAATGCCGATGGCACAGGGGTCTGGCTGTTGCTGGACGTCGGCACCGTGACCCGTGACGGCAGCACCCTGGGTGCCCTGTACGGCGACCTGCCAGGCATCATCCTGCATACCCGTGGCGCTGGCGATGCCGTCGGCGCGACGCCCATGGACCGCCCCGAATGGACGGCGGTGAACCCGCTCAATGGCGATGTCTACCTGACGCTGACCAACAACAGCGCGCGCACCCCGGACAAGGTCGATGCCGCCAACCCGCGCGGTCCGAACCGCCACGGCCACATCATCCGCTGGCACGACAGCGACGATCAGCTGAGCTTCACCTGGGACATCTTCGTGTTCGGCGCCAACGCCTCGGGCACCGCGGACATCAACCGCTCCGGCCTGACCGAACTGAACCAGTTCGCCAGCCCGGACGGCATGAGCTTCGATAGCCGCGGGGTGCTCTGGTTCGAGACAGACAACGGCGAATCGAGCGTGACCAGCTATACCAACGACCAGCTGCTGGCGGTCATCCCCAGCGAACTGGTGGATGCCGCCGGCAATCAGGTCCCGATCAACGCGCAGAACCAGGTCGACCTGCGACGCTTCTTCGTCGGGCCCAATGGTTGCGAGGTGACCGGCATCGCCTTCACGCCGGACAACAAGACCCTGTTCGTCAACATCCAGCACCCGGAGAACTGGCCATACACCGACAAGGCCACCGATGCCACGCCTGCCGGCAGCAAGGTTCGGCCACGGGCCTCGACGGTGGTGATCCAGCGTGACGATGGTGGCGAGATCGGCATCGCCTGATCGCTCTGCCCTGCCCCACCGTCGGTGCTGTGAGCACGGCCACTGGGCCTGCAACATCACCGACGGTGCTGGAAACAAAGGCCAGCCGACCCGAACGCCCACCGATGACGCTGGATGCATGGCCCAGGCAGCCCTATCACTGCTGGTCTCTCCTAAAAGGATATTCAGCGGTACTTCTGAAACACCCCACTAGAACGGCATCGGTTCGCGGCTGCTGACCCGCACCTGTTGCGCCGGCACTCTAGCGTGCCATTGCACCACGCCCAGGGCTTGCACCTGAAAAACGCTGCGCATCGTCCGGCCGTCCTGTTCGAACGACAGCTCCAGCCGATAGTGCCCACCATTGAGCAGCAGGCTCTGGCCAAGACGCGCGAAGGTTTCGTCATCCACCGCACCTAGCGCCTGGCGCAGCGCCGCGGCGTCGGTGTATCCAGACGCCGGACGTCCAGTGATGATGCGGCTGAGCAACGAACGTGGATACCGTCCTTCGTACAGTGCCTCGAGCAGCGGCAGGTGCTCCAGACCCAGGGCGTTGGCGTTGAGTTGCCAGCGGGTCGTCTGGGGCAAGGCGCAGAGCAGGGGGTGGCGCGCCTGCCGGGCCGGATCGGGCTGCAACAGGAGGTTGAGTTCGCTGGTATCTATCATCGGCTGGTTGGCCGCGAGCCGCGCCGGCACCTGGCGCAGGTACTGGTCGCTGTCGGCGCTGTCCAGGCGCGCCTGGCCGTCACTGTCCAGCCAGTCGGCCAGCGCATTGACCAGGCGCGAGGCAGCCATGTCGTCGCCCAGCAGCAGGCGCAGCTGGCGCTCGGCCCGCTCGCCATCCTCGCCCAGCAGCGCGTTGACATTGAAGCAGGTGTGCTGGTCGCGCACCCGAAGCTGCGCCGTGCCGTCGCCGAAGTCATAGCGTAGCGGCTGGCCACGCAGGGCTTGCCAGAACAGCGGGCTGGCACGCCAGGCCGGATCGCGCAAAGCCTGTTCGGCATAGGCCAGGCCGGCCTGCTCCATGGCGCGCACCTGGACCCGCTGCTGCTGCAGGCGAACATCGTCGACCTGGCGGCGACCATCCTCCACCAGCCAGGCGAGCCCGGCTGCCAGCAGGCCCAGCACCACCATGACCATGAGCAAGGCAGCGCCCCGCTGTTGCCTGCCTGCCATCTCCTGCCCTCCTTCATCTCTCGAGCGATCAGTCAACACCGCACCTGTTGCAGCAAGATTGCAATGCGGTGACGGTCACGCGCCCGTCATCTGCGGCAGGCAGGATTGCCGTTCTTTCAATGACTTCGGAGTATTTCCATGGGTGGTATCGGTATCTGGCAGTTGCTCATCGTATTGATGATCGTGTTCCTGCTGTTCGGCACCAAGCGTCTCAAGGGGCTGGGCAGCGACGTCGGCGAAGCGATCCAGGGCTTTCGCAAGTCCATGGGCGGCGACGCCGATGTTCCTTCCGGCACGGTCCAGGCCCAACAGCCGCCACTGACCAGCCAGGCCGCCCAACCCACCCAGATGGATCGGCAGGCCTGATGTTCGAGATAGGCTTCACCGAAATGATCCTGGTGGGCATTGTCGCCCTGCTGGTGCTGGGCCCCGAACGCTTGCCGGTCGCCTTGCGCGCGCTGGGCCGCACGCTGGGCCAGGCACGCCGGACGATGAACGCACTGCGTGCCCAGGTGGAACGGGAGATCGACCTGCCAGCACTGGATGCCGCTGCGCTGCCACGGCTCGAGCAGGAGCTGCGCCAGGGGATCGACCCGGTCGCGCGGCCGGCCAATGAGCCGATCGGTGTCGGCCAAGCCCGGGAGCACTTGCGATGAGCATTGCCCTGGACTCGGCGGCGCGGATGCCGCTGACCGAACATCTGCGCGAGCTGCGCAAGCGCCTGGTGCGCTGCCTACTGGCGGTCAGCGTGCTGTTCGCCGGCCTGTTCCCCTTCGCCCAGCCCCTTTATACCCTGGTCTCCGAGCCGTTGCGCCGGTTCCTGCCGGAAGGCACCAGCATGATCGCCACCAGCGTGACTTCGCCGTTTCTCACGCCGTTCAAGCTGACGGCGATGTGCGCGTTGTTCCTCGCCATGCCCTTGTTGCTGCACCAGGCCTGGGGCTTCATGGCCCCGGGCCTGTACCGTCGCGAACGGCGCATCGCCCTGTGGCTGTTGGTTTCGAGCATCATGCTGTTCTATGGCGGCATGGCTTTCGCGTTCTTCCTGGTGTTTCCGATGATGTTCGGCTTCTTCGCCAGCGTCACTCCCGACGGCGTGGCGATGATGACCGACATGGGTTCGTACCTGGATTTCATCCTCGCGCTGTTTCTGGCTTTCGGCCTGGCATTCGAGATCCCGGTGGCGACCTTCATCGTGGTCTGGGCCGGGCTCGCCGACGTGGCGACGCTGCGCCGCAGCCGACCGTACGTGGTCGTCGGATGCTTCGTGGTAGGGATGATTCTGACGCCGCCGGATGTCTTCTCGCAAACCATGCTGGCCGTGCCGATGTGGCTGCTCTTCGAACTCGGTCTGCTGGCCTGCCTGTGGGCTCGCCCCGGCGCGACAGCCCGGCAGGACCCACTTCCCACGAAGGTAACGCTCCGCGATTAAACCGGCGCGCATCACTGTCCATGCTGGTCGTTCCCTGAACGCAGAGACTGCCTTATGAACGACCAGCAAGCCTCCACCCCGCAAACCACGCCGTCACTGCACAGCACCTTCGCTGTGCAACTGCTGAAAAAAATGGCTGCGCGCGTCAGCGAGCAACATTTTGCCGTGCTGCTGCAATCTTCGATCGGTACCGGTCATGCCCAGTCCGACTTCCTCGAGCTCAGAACGGCATTGGCGCAGGATACCCTGGTAGCGCCTCGCTATCGGGTCAGTGCCGAAAGCCCTCCTGTCGCGACCTATGAGCCCACCGAAGACGTCATCGTCGTCAGTCGCCAGGCCATCGACAAGGCCCTCGAGCAACCTGAAGCCAGTTTCAACCTGCTGATGGCCTTGATCGAGGCATTCGCTTCGTACCTGGACAATCTGCTGCGGCGCCCCGCTGCCGACCGCTCGGCCGAGGATGCGCCTACGCTGGCGACACACCTTGCACAGGATGCGCAAGTCCGCTTCGCCAGGACGCTGCTGTTCTACAACGACCCGGTCGGGGTCGGTACCGTCTTTGCGACCTATGCCCGTTCGGCGAACGATGACCCCGTGCAGGTGTGCCTCGCCGCGCCTGAACCGAGCGTGGCGGCGCAGCAGGACAGTGGCGCGGACGAAGAACAACACCAGCGAAAGAAACGCTTCGCCGCCGGCCACGGTGATGAACATGCGCGCGCTTCGTTCGGCCATGCTTCGATCACGGACACGTTGAAGGAGGTCGGGTTCGACCAAGCCCAATGCCGGGCGATCTATTTTGGCAACTGGCTGCGCGACTATTCGCAGCTGATCGACCCGAAGATCGTTCGCCCCGCTCAAGATACCGTGCTCGACGCAGAAAACCTCCAGCGCCTGCTCGAGGGTGGCTTGCCACGCCTGCCGCGCGCCAGGCTCACCGCTGTCGTCGACCTGTTGGCGCTAAAGGCCTTCCATGACCTGCAGCGCACCCCGCAGGCACGTGAGGCCTACAGGGTGACTCCGCAGATGCTGGGAGTCTACTGCGCCCACGAACACATGGACAATCCGGTCACCCTCGACAGCAATGCCATCGATCCCAGAAAGATAGACCCCGCCTTCGCGCCATTGATGCTTCCCGGGGACCCGCGCAACAGCCTGCTGCCCAAACGTTCGATGAAGCGCTACCTGCGCAGGTCCATGGCCTACATGCAGAAGAAGCTCCTCGCGGCGCGCAAGGACGGACCGACCCCGGCGGGCATGCGCTACTTCGGCGAAGCGCTGCATGTGCTGGAGGACTATTTCGCGCATTCGAACTTCGTCGAGCTGTGTCTCAAGCGGATCGGTCACGACGAGATACTGACATGGACCACGAAGATCGAATCGAGAGCTCGGTCGAAACATGAATGGCCACTGGTGACCGGCATGTTCGGCACGCTGGATGTCGTCAGCAGCGTGCTCGATCCCCTGGCCAAGCATCTCTACCCTGGAGCGATCCAGAGTACCAAGGCGCTCAAGCCGGGCGAGCGGGACGCTTTCGACGAAATCATGCTGATCCTGCTGGAGGACCAACAGTTGCCATGGCTGCGCGGCTCATACGAGGTGTATCTCAAGGCCCGCGACCAGTTGGCAGAAAACTGGATCTACCAGCTCTATGCTTCGGTGCGCAATACCGTCGAAGTGCCAGTCAACATCCTCCAATACGCCGGTGGCCTGATCAGGAAACCCTTGCTCAAATGGGCTGGCGACCATATCGCCACACTGCAGGTCCATCTGGACGAGGACCCCAACCATGATCCCGAGGCCCATGTCACGCACTCGCAATTGTCCAAGGATCACGATACCCATCCGTTCCACACGCTGGCCGTGGAGCTTGCCAGGCTAGCCGTAGGTCAAGTGGGCCAGGCGATGTTCGATCACTGGAGCAAAGGCGGCGAAGGGGCCGACGACCCCGCTGAACTGGCCAAGCGCTTCATCGTCCATCCCAACGATTCGGATTGGTGGCTGGCGCCCGTCACGCGCTGGGCACGGGAACACCCGGAACAGGTCGAACAAGGCAAGTCGATCGAGGCGCTCAGGGCCTTGCAAAGCGCCGAGCTGGACAAGGTACGCCAGGAGCTTGCGCAGGCGCTGGAGGCAACGGAACGGCACATCGAACAGATCGAGCAACTGACAGGTGTGAGTTTCCTGGAAGTCACCTACGGAGCCGATATCGGGCCGATACCGATCTGATCAGCAACAAAGGCCTGTGGCGAAGCCCGACGAAGGCATCGCCACGGCGCGAAAGGTCAGAAATCGGCCAATCGCCATAGCTCGTAAGCAGGCGTCTCATAGGGATGGCTCTGCTTGAGTGCATCGACGACCTGGGCGAGCAGGTCGTCAGCCACCACCAGCTCCACCTTCCACTCCTCGACGAACTCTACCTGCCCGGTCTGCCCGATGAACGGCTGGCTGCCATCCAACGGACGAAACTGGCCCTGGCCGAGCGTCTGCCAGGCACATTGGTCGTAGTCACCGATACGTCCGCCGCCTGCGGCAAACACGGCGGCCTTGACCACTTCCACATGGCTCGAGGGGACGAAGAAGGCGAGCTTGTGCATCAGTTCACCCAGACCCGGGCATTGCGGAACATGCGCATCAATGCGCCATCCTCCTGCCACTCGTCAGGCCGCCAGGAGTTCTGCACGGCACGGAACATCCGCTCCGGATGCGGCATCATGATGGTCACCCGGCCGTCGCGGCTGGTCAGGCCGGTGATCCCGCGTGGCGAGCCGTTCGGGTTGGCCGGATAGGCCTCGGTGACCTTGCCGTGGTTGTCGACGTAGCGCAGGGCCACGCAGCCGGACAGGTCGGCCTCGAGCAGGGCCTGCTCGCTGGCGAACTCGGCATGACCTTCACCGTGGGCGATGGCGATCGGCATGCGCGAGCCGGCCATGCCTTCGAGGAAGATCGAGTTGGACTTCTGCACTTCGACCATGGCCACGCGTGCCTCGAACTGCTCCGAGCGGTTGCGCACGAAGTGCGGCCAGTATTCGCTGCCCGGAATGAGCTCGTGCAGGTTGGACATCATCTGGCAACCGTTGCAAACACCCAGGGCGAAACTGTCGGTGCGCTCGAAGAAGGCCTGGAACGCGTCCCGGGCCCGGGCGTTGAACAGCGCCGACTTGGCCCAGCCCTCGCCGGCACCGAGCACGTCGCCATAGGAGAAGCCGCCACAGGCGACCAGCCCCTTGAACTCGGCGAAATCGACCCGCCCGGCCAGGATGTCGCTCATGTGCACGTCGATGGCGGCGAAGCCGGCGCGATCGAAGGCGGCAGCCATCTCGACCTGGCCGTTGACGCCCTGCTCGCGCAGGATCGCCACCTTCGGACGGATACCCTTCCTGATGTACGGCGCGGCGATGTCCTCGTTGACATCGAAGCCCAGCTTGACGCTCAGGCCCGGATTGTCTTCCTCCAGCAGCGCATCGAACTCCTGCTCGGCGCAGTCGGCGTTGTCGCGCAAGCGCTGGATCTGATAGCTGGTCTCGGCCCACTGGCGCTGCAGCAGACGGCGCTGGTCGTCGAACAGCACCTGGCCATTGAGGCTGATGGCAATCTCGCCGTTGTTGACCGGCTTGCCGATCACCGCGACGCACTGCTCGCCCAGGCCAGCGGCGCTGAACTGCGCCAGCACGCTCGGGGTCGCGTCCTGGCGAACCTGGATGACCGCGCCCAGTTCCTCGTTGAACAGGATGGCCGGCACTTCGCCCTGACTGTCGGTCAACGGGTCGAGGTGCAGGTCGAGGCCGCAATGGCCGGCGAAGGCCATTTCCAGCACGGTGGTCAGCAGGCCACCGTCGGAACGGTCATGGTAGGCCAGCAGGTGGCCATCGGCATTGAGGCCCTGGATCACCGCGAAGAACGCCTTGAGGTCCTCGGCATCGTCGACGTCCGGGGCCTGCGCGCCGAGCTTGCCATAGGTCTGGGCAAGGATCGAGGCACCCATGCGGTTCTTGCCGCGGCCCAGGTCGATCAGGATCAGGTCGGTCTCACCCTTGTCCATGCGCAGTTGCGCAGTCAGGGTCTGGCGAATGTCGACGACCGGGGCGAAGCCGCTGACGATCAGCGACATCGGCGCGGTGACGCTCTTCTGCACGCCCTGTTCGCTCCACTGGGTCTTCATCGACATGGAGTCCTTGCCGACCGGGATGGTCAGGCCCAGCTCCGGGCACAGCTCCATGCCGACCGCCTTGACAGTGTCGTACAGACGGGCGTCTTCACCCGGGTGGCCGGCGGCGGACATCCAGTTGGCCGACAACTTGATGTCGGACAGCTTGTCGATGCGCGCGGCAGCCAGGTTGGTCAGGGTTTCGCCGATGGCCATGCGGCCGGATGCCGGGGCGTCCAGCAGCGCCAGCGGGGTACGCTCGCCCATGGCCATGGCTTCACCGGTGTAGACGTCGAAACTGGTGGCGGTGACGGCGCAGTCGGCCACCGGGACCTGCCAAGGGCCGACCATCTGGTCGCGGGCCACCAGGCCGGTGATGGTGCGGTCGCCAATGGTGATCAGGAAGCTCTTGCTGGCCACCGCCGGGTGGCTCAGCACGCGCTGCACGGCGTTGTCCAGGTCCAGCCCGCTCGGGTCGAAGTCATCGCCCAGCTCGGCTTCGCGGGTGACCGAGCGGTGCATGCGTGGCGGCTTGCCCAGCAGCACGTCGAGCGGCATGTCCACCGGGGTGTTGTCGAAATGGCTGTCGGTGACGGTCAGGTGCGGTTCCTCGGTGGCCTCGCCGACTACCGCGAACGGGCAGCGCTCACGCTCGCAGATGGCCTTGAAGCGCTCGAAGTCGACGGCACTGACCGCCAGCACGTAGCGTTCCTGCGACTCGTTGCTCCAGATCTCGTGCGGGGCCATGCCCGGCTCGTCGTTGGGCACGTTGCGCAGCTCGAAGCGACCGCCGCGGCCGCCGTCGTTGACCAGTTCGGGGAAGGCATTGGAGATGCCGCCAGCACCAACGTCATGAATGAAGGCGATCGGGTTCTGCTCGCCCAGCTGCCAGCAACGGTCGATGACCTCTTGGCAACGGCGTTCCATTTCCGGGTTCTCGCGCTGCACCGAGGCGAAGTCCAGGTCCGCCGAGCTGGCGCCGGTGGCCACCGACGAGGCAGCGCCGCCGCCCAGGCCGATCAGCATGGCCGGGCCACCGAGCACGATCAGCTTGGCGCCGACGGTGATCTCGCCCTTCTGCACATGCTCCTGGCGGATGTTACCCATGCCACCGGCCAGCATGATCGGCTTGTGGTAGCCGCGCACTTCCTCGCCACGCGGCGTCTCGATGGCCTGCTCGAAGGTACGGAAGTAGCCAGTCAGCGCGGGACGGCCGAACTCGTTGTTGAAGGCGGCGCCGCCCAACGGGCCTTCGACCATGATGTCGAGGGCGTCGACGATGCGCTCCGGCTTGCCGTAGGCCTGCTCCCACGGCTGCTCGAAGCCAGGGATGCGCAGGTTGGACACGGTGAAGCCGGTCAGGCCGGCCTTGGGCTTGGCACCGCGCCCGGTGGCGCCCTCGTCGCGGATCTCGCCGCCGGAGCCGGTGGAGGCACCGGAGAACGGGGCGATGGCGGTCGGGTGGTTGTGCGTCTCGACCTTCATCAGGATGTGCACCGGCTCCTGCACCGCGCCATACTGGCGGGTTTCAGGGTTCGGGAAGAAGCGACCGGCGACGTTGCCGACGATCACCGAGGCGTTGTCCTTGTAGGCCGACAGCACGCCTTCGCTGTGCATCTGGTAGGTGTTCTTGATCATCCCGAACAGGCTCTTTTCCTGTGCCTGGCCGTCGATGTCCCAACTGGCGTTGAAGATCTTGTGCCGGCAATGCTCGGAGTTGGCCTGGGCGAACATCATCAGCTCGATGTCGTTCGGGTTGCGCTGCAAGCCCTGGAAGGCCTTGACCAGGTAATCGATCTCGTCTTCGGCCAGGGCCAGGCCAAGGTCGACGTTGGCCTGGGCCAGCGCCGCGCGGCCACCGCCGAGGATGTCCACGCAGGTCATCGGCCGCGGCTGGGCATGGCTGAACAGGTCGGCGGCCTGTTCCAGCTGGCCCAGCACCCGCTGGGTCATGCGGTCGTGCAGCTCGGCGGCGACCTGCGCCGCCTCGGCCTCGGACAGCTCGCCGGTGACGTGATAGGCGATCCCGCGCTCCAGGCGCTGGATGTTGCCCAGACCACAGTTGTGGGCGATGTCGGTGGCCTTGCTCGCCCAGGGCGAGATGGTGCCAAGGCGCGGCACGACCAGGAACAGCCGCCCGGCAGGCTCCTGCACCGGTACGCTAGGGCCGTACTCGAGCAGACGCCCCAGCACCTGCTGCTGGTCGGCGGTCAGCTCGCCGTCGACCTCGGCGAAGTGGGCGAATTCGGCATACAAACCAGTAACAGCGGGGACTTTCTGACTCAATTGCTCGAGTAGCTTACCGTGGCGAAAGGCAGAAAGGGCAGGAGCGCCGCGCAGGATCAACATCGTCGGGACAGCCTCAGGAAAGGGTGTGCTTGGAGGCCGCGCATTCTATCGCAAAACGTGCGCGTGCGGCACCTGCTGCTGCCAGACGGGCCCTCAAGCCCCAGGCCCACGCCGATGCGCGCCGCCTTTGTGTCGTGCGCGCCCGTTACAGCTCAAGGCGATCAGCTTGCCGCTTGAGGCGCGAGGCTTGCAGAGCAGCTAGCAGACAAGCTTTCGGTTGTCGAGATATGGCACGAACGGTCCTTTGCGTATACTGCACGCTATGTTCGCCCACACTGCTTTGCGCCAGCGCTGCGCCAGATGGCTCTTCGCAACCGGACTCTTCCTGATGCTCGGTGCCTGTGTTGAAAAACCCAGCACGCTCGAGCGCATCAAGGAGGACGGTGTGCTGCGCGTGGTCACTCGCAACAGCCCGGCCACCTACTTCCAGGATCGCAACGGAGAGACCGGTTTCGAGTACGAGCTGGTCAAGCGTTTCGCCGATGACCTGGGCGTGGAATTGCAGATCGAGACCGCCGACAACCTCGACGAGATCTTCGAGCAGCTGGGCAAGCCGGCGGGTCCGGTGCTGGCAGCCGCGGGGCTGGTCGGCAGCGAGCAGCGAGCGACCCAGGCGCGCTTTTCCCATCCGTACCTGGAGGTCACGCCCCAGGTCATCTACCGCAACGGCCGCTCGCGACCGACCGACCCGAGGGGCCTGGTGGGCAAGAAGATCCTGGTGCTCAAGGGCAGCAGCCACGCCGAACAGCTGGCGGTCTTGAAGAAGCAGTATCCGAAGCTGGAATACGAAGAATCCGACGCCGTGGAGGTGGTCGACCTGCTGCGCATGGTCGACGAAGGGCAGATCGACCTGACCCTGGTGGATTCCAACGAGCTGGCCATGAACCAGGTGTACTTCCCCAACGTGCGCGTGGCCTTCGACCTGGGCGACGCGCGCAAGCAGCGTTGGGCCGTGGCACCGGGCGAGGACAACAGCCTGCTCGACGAGATCAACGAGTTCCTCGACGAAGCCGAGCGCAACGGGACCCTGCAGCGACTCAAGGATCGCTACTACGGGCATGTCGACGTACTCGGCTACGTCGGCGCCTACACCTTCGCCCAGCACCTGCAGCAGCGCCTGCCCAAGTACGAAAAGCACTTCAAGGTCTCGGCCAAGAAGGAAGGCGTGGACTGGCGCCTGCTGGCGGCGATCGGCTACCAGGAATCCATGTGGCAGCCGCAAGTCACGTCCAAGACCGGGGTTCGTGGCCTGATGATGCTGACCCAGCGTACCGCCCAGGCCATGGGCGTATCCAACCGCCTGGACCCACGCCAGAGCATCGAGGGTGGCGCCAAGTACTTCATGCTGGTCAAGCAGCAGCTCGACGACAGCATCAAGGAACCGGACCGTACCTGGTTCGCCCTGGCCGCCTACAACGTCGGCAGCGGCCATCTGGAGGATGCCCGCCTGCTGGCCAAGCGCGAAGGCCTCGATCCCGACAAGTGGCTTGACGTGAAGAAGATGCTGCCACGCCTCTCGCAGAAACAGTGGTACCGCAAGACTCGCTACGGTTATGCGCGTGGCGGGGAACCGGTGCATTTCGTCGCCAACATTCGTCGCTACTACGACATCCTGACCTGGGTGACCCAGCCGCAGCTGGAAGGCCAGATGGCCGAGGGCAACCTGCATGTGCCGGGCGTCAACAAGGAGAAACCGGCGGAGCAGACGTCACCGATGTGAGCGACGTCTGGCAGCGCGCTGGTCGCCAGCGCTGGGACCAGGGGCACTCGCCGACCCAAGGCCTCCTCAGCCCCGTGCGCGCCTGGCCATGAAGAATTCGCTGAGGATCTGCCCGCACTCCTGGGCCAGCACCCCACCCTCGTAGAGCACCCGATGGTTGAGGAACCCTTGGGTAAAGAACTGCCCCTGGCTCTGTACCACGCCCGCCTTGGGTTCGAGCGCGCCATACACCACCCGCGCGATCCGCGAATGGACGATCAGCCCGGCGCACATGCTGCAAGGCTCGAGGGTGACATAGAGCGTGCTGCCAGGCAGGCGGTAGTTGCTGGCCGCTCGAGCGGCCGCACGAATGGCGACCATTTCGGCATGGGCGCTCGGATCGCTGTCGCTGATCGGCCGGTTGAAGCCCTGCCCGATCACCTGCCCATGCTGCACCAGCACCGCGCCAACCGGCACCTCGCCCATGGCAGCGCCCTCGGCGGCCAGGGCCAGGGCCAGGCGCATGAACTGCTGGTCGCCACTGCGATCGATGACTTGCGCGCGCATCAGACCACCGCGATCGCGGCCATTAGGCCGGTTTCCATGTGGTCGATGACGTGGCAGTGGAACATCCAGGTGCCGGGGTTATCCGCAACCAGCGCCACTTGGGCGCGCTCGTTGCGCCCGAGCAGGTAGGTGTCGGTGAACCACGGCTCGACGATCTTGTGGCGACTGGAGGCGATCACCTTGAAGCTCATGCCGTGCAGATGGATCGGGTGCTGGTACTGGGTCATGTTCTTCAGTTCGAAGATATAGCTGTTGCCTTTCTTCAGCGTGGCGATCGGGCGGTCGGCGCAGGTGACGTCGGTGATGTCCCAGGCCTGGCCGTTGATCTGCCAGAGGCTTGGCGGCCGGCCGTCTTCCACACCCACCGAGACCTTGCCGGCCCATTCGAAGTTGAAGTTGAGCTTTTCGGCGTTTTTCAAATCAGGTTCGGCGATCGGGTTGGGCGGCAGGGCCTCGGGCCAGTCGCCTGGCGCCTCGCTGCTGGCCACCGAGCGCAGGGTGCCGAGGCGCACGAAGCCATCGCGCAGGGAAACTTCCTCGCCTGGCTGGGGAATCCGGATGGCAAGGCAGATGCGCATGCCCGGGCCGAGCCAGTAATCCTTGCCGAGCGGCCTGGGCGTTATCGGGTTGCCATCGAGGGCATAGATCATCGCCTCGCAGTTGCCCTTGAGGTTGATCCGATAGGTCCAGGTATTGTCCAGGTTGAGCAAACGTACCCGCACCACTTGCCCGGCCGGCAGCTCGGTGACCGAATCGGCGTGGCCGTTGATGGTGATCAGTCGGCCGGCGGTGCCATTGCGCGCGGCCTCGCGCGCAATGCTGAACGGGGTGAAGCGGCCCTGGTCGTCCACGTGCCAGGTCTTGAGATTGAGCACCCGCTCGTGGCGAAAGCCGGTAGGCTCGCGCTCGTCGACGATCAGTGGGCCGACCAGGCCGCGACCGAGCTCCTCGGAGCTGGCCACATGGGGGTGGTACCAGTAGCTGCCCGCATCGGGCACCCTGAACTGGTAGTCGAAGAACTCGCCGGGCTTGACCGGCAATTGCGACACATAGGGAACGCCATCCATCTCCAGCGGCAGACGGATGCCATGCCAGTGGATGGTGGTTTCCACCGGCAGGTGATTGATGAAGCGCACCCGCAGCCAGGTACCCTGCCGAACCCGCAGCTCGGTGCCCGGCGCGGACGGACCGAATGCCCAGGCCTGGGTGGTGTGGCCAGGCACCAGCTCGACATCCAGGGGCGCCGCGATCAGCTCGTAGTCGTGACCTGCGTTGGCGTCTTCCACCTTGCCCAGCCAGTAGCGCGCCGCGCCGCCGGCGCCAAGTCCGACCACGGCCAGGCCGGTCAGGCCCTTGAGCATTTGTCGACGGGTAAGGGACATCGGTGCGGGTACCTCATGATGCGGGAAACAGTCTGCCAGCAGCCCTGGCAACGAAGGGCGAATACCATACACCTGCGATTGAGAAATATTAAGTGAAGTCTTGCTCATGAACCTCCAGCCCGCTGCGCGAGTTGACATGCCGACAGCTTTAACTACCGCAGCCACGGGGTGCGTGCGCCCTAGGCTGGCGCCTCGACCACGAGGAGAAGGTGCGATGACTCTCAACGAACAGCAGCGAAACGATCTGCAGGCACTGCAAGCCCTGGCCAGCGAAGTCAGCGCCAGTTGTCCCGATCTGCGCGAGCAGGCGCGCCAGTTCGCCAAGACCCTACTCGAGCGCCATCAGCTGGCCTCACTGGAGCCGGACCAGGTGTATTTTCACCGTTTCCATGGCGCATCGAGCAGCCCGCGGACCTTCAGCGGCTGGCAGCATCTGGAGCGGCCCTATCAGTCGATGACCTTGCCGCAACTGGTCATCCACCGGTTCGATGCCAATGACCAGGACAATGCCGACCTGCTTGGCCTGTACGGTGGCTTCTATCGCGAAGGGCCCGACAAGGATGTCTTCGATGAGCGCAATGAAGTGGCGCTCGCGCCTGGCGCGGTGCTGGAGGAACTCTGGGCGTACGATTTCGCCAGCCAGTACCAGCGTCGGCTGGACACGTTCTGGACACGCTATGCCGATGCCTATCGGATATTGGCCAAGGCCGCGTTTCTGGCCAAGGTACTGGAGCTCAGGGCGCTGGGCGACAACCCGCTTTCCAGGCGCTGCGTGCAAGCCGCCCTGGCCCTGACCGGACGCAATAGCTGGCCCGCCTCGCTCGAGCAACTGCGAGAAGAAGTCAGGCCGGCCACGAACATCCGTTTGCACCCCTTCGATATCGGCGGGCATGTCGCCAGCGATATCCTGCGTATCGAACTCGATGATGGCCAGCAACTGCTCTACCTGCCTGGCGAGCACGAGGCGCTGCGGCTGTTCGTCACCCCGCGTGACCTGCATGCCTGGGTCTTGGCCAGTACCCGCGACGCACACGATCGCGCTCGATTCATGAGCCATTTCCCGCTGTCCAGCCATGCCGAGCATGCCGCTGGCATCGGGCTCGAGCATCTGCTCGAGGTGCTGCGCAGCCAATGGGACGCGGCCCACCCCGACGGCCTGAACCGGCTGAATGTCACGCTCCAGGAAGATGCCTTCAGCCACCTGCGCGATGCGGCTCGACAGCGAATGAACGCCGATGCGCATTTCGCGCTGCGCTCCAACGCCGACCTGCGCAAGCAGATGTGGCTTGGTTATCTGGGCGCCTTCGACAGGACGATCGGCCCGCTGGCCGCGCTGGACTGGCCAGTGGCCCTGGCCTGCGTGGGCGCGGGCCTTGCGCAGACGGGGCTGGCTATCGACCAGGCAGTCAATGGACACACCACCGCCGAGCGCCAGAGGGGTTTCATCCAGGCCATGCTGGCTGCGGTCGATACCTTGTTCGACGTGGCCCTGCTCGCCAGCGCGCGAGTGAATGCCGCCGGCGAAATGGAGCTTGGCGAGGCGCCTCTGGACAATGAGCCATCACCTGTCGACAGCACATGGTCATTCGACGCTGCCGAGGAACTGGAAGCTGCCAGCGTGGAGGAAATCCATGCCTGGGTACCGGAAACCTTCAGGCCAAGCGCGCTCGACCTGCAATTGCAGGACCTGGCCAGCAACGACATCCTGTCCGATGCGGCGGCCAGTGGCGACTTCAAAGGTATCGTGCTGCAAGACGGCAAGCACTATGCGATGGTCGGCAACCAGGTCTACCAGGTCCGGCATGTCGGCGAACTGGACACATGGGTCATCATCGACCCGCGCAACCCTTATGCTTTCTCCGGCAGCATCCCCATCATCCAGGACGCCGAAGGCCACTGGCAGCCGATCGAGCGCCTGGGTCTCAAGGGTGGCACGCCACGATTCCTGCTCAAGGCATGGGGCCGCCTGCGCCCGCGACCCGCGCTCGCCGCACTGGACGCCACCCCCTACGAGGTTCCGCCAGATGAGCGCCAGGCCTTGCGGCGCGCCGCCAACGGCGACCAGGATCGGGCCTTGAGCGATCCGGACAGCGGCATGCCGTACGAACGCTACCGGCAACTGCGCGATAGGCTGGATGCCGATGCGCAGCGCTTCTTCTCCAGCGTGCGCTTGCCCGCCCGCCCCGCCGTCCCGGACATCGCCAGCGAGGCGAGCCACAAGCAGATCATTCGTGCCTTGTATGCCAGCACCGACGGGCTGGTGCTGGGTGAAAACCATTTCCAGCGCAGCGCCAAGAAGTTCCTGGTCGACAACATGCGTCACCTGAAGAACCAGGGCGTCAGGGTCCTTTATCTGGAACACTTCATGACCGACTTCCAGCAGGCCGACCTGGACCTGTTCAACCGCACCGGCACCTTGACCGACGAACTCAAGGTCTATGTCGAGGATTACGACTTCCAATCGACCCTGGGCCGCTCAACCCCCTATACCATCAAGAAGATGCTGTACCAAGCCCATCGATATGGAATTCGACTGCAAGGCATCGATTGCATGGCCTCCTATCGCCAGGCCTGGTACGAAACGCCCTCGATGACCACCCGGCAGCGGATGATGAACTACTATGCGCACCAGATCATCGAGGCCGACCAGGCGCGCCGTGGCGCGAGCAAGTGGGTCGCCTTCGTTGGCAATACGCATGCCAACGACTTCCAGGGCGTGCCAGGGGTGGCGGAACTCGAAGGGGGCATCGGCATGCGCCTCGAAGACATCGACATGGGCGAGCGAGGCTGGATCGGGATCGACCCTGGCCGCTGGGGCGAGACCGATGGCAGGCAGGCATTCGTCAAGAACGACCTGCTGTTGCGGGTGCCAGTCGCCCAGCCTCGCGACTGAGCGGCCGGAACGAGTCGTGGTGCCTGGTCCATCGATCGACAGCACCGTTCGACCCGGTCGTTTTCAGGGCATTTCGACCTTGGCCAGGGCGCGGCGGTAGCGCATTGCGCCCAGTAGTCCCTGGCTCAAGGATTGGCGCAGCTGGATGTTCTGCTCATCGTCCGGCTGCAACTGGCACGCTTGCTCGCACCAATAGACCGCGCGCGGGTAATCGTGGCCTTGCGGGCAATCCTCGGCCCGGTAATGGCGTGACAGTATGCGCATCGCTTCGGGCCAGCCCTGCTTGGCATAGTGCCGCAGCACGGCCAGGTTGCGCCGGGCCTGCTCGGAGTCGACCTTGTGATCAGCGAGATAGTCGTTCATGCCGATGAAACAGTTCGCAATGCGCTCCAGCTCGCGCGGCGTGCACTGCTGCTGGTCGGCCAGCAGCTCCAGGCAACGTACCTCGCAATCGTTGCCCAGCTGGCGTAGCGCAGCCACATCGAAGCCCGGCAGGCCGCCCTGCTCGACCCCTCGATCACAGACCAGGCTCAGGTTGTACAAGGCGCGCCCGAAACCGTGTGCGCCAGCTTGTCGATACCAGTGCAAGGCCGTGGCTGGATCGTGTTCCTCATGCAGATAGGCCAGGGCGAACTGCATTTCCGGCACGCCAAGCGCGGCTGCGCATTCGACCATGTGTCGCAGCGCCGTGGCATGCAGGCTCTCGTCGAAGGCGTAGTACACGTCGTTGAACGGGCACTCGCCTTCCGGGACCGGTAGCGGACCGTGGCTCAGCGCATGCCGATACCACTGCGCCGCCACCTCGGCATCGCGTTGCACCCCACACCAGCCGGTGTCGCACAATACTCCGTACAGCACGGCGGCGAAGGCCGACTGCATGCGCGACTGGCTCGTCACCTGGCCAAGCCACTCGCCCATGCCGGTCAGCACACCGACACAGAGCATGCGGTAAAGCACGTCTTCCGGGACCTTCAGGCTAGGTGCCTCGGCCACGGCCTGCGCATGGTAGGCCATGGCCTGCTGGTCGCGATCGGCCATGCAAGCCAGTTCGCCCAGCGCCAGATTGACCCTGGCCCGCGCCAGTGCCGGCAGCGGCCGCGCGAGGATCTGCTGGCCACGCAGGAAGGCAGCCTGGAGCTCCTCTTCATCCTCGACATCGACGTTGTCGGAGTCGATGTCGTCGAGCCAGGCGATCAGCCGCACCGCGTTGCGCTGCTGTTCGTCCAGACGGCCGGCCAGCGGCGAGTCGGCCAGCCAGATGATCTCCTCATGGCTGCCACCCCAGCGTGGCGTGCGCAGGAAGGCATAGGTTTGCAGGGCCTGGTGCCCGACTGGCGAGGCCTGCAGCGCCTGGCGCAGCCAGAAGAAGGCTTCGGGTTCATCTTCGCCGCGTGGGTGTGCGGTCATCGCGCCGGCCAGGTCGCGCGCAGGCGACGCCGGCAGCTCCGGCAACGCTTGCGCATTCGGCCAGGATTCGGCCACGGCCTGCCGAACACGGGACAGTGGCGCCAGCTCGGCCGGGGTTGCCGCGCCCTTCAACCAGGGCTCCAGCCAATCCGGTTCATCGAAGATCAGCACGTTGCGCATCAGGGTCACGGCGACGACCCACGGCATGCCGTGCCGCTGGGCCAGGTCCATGGCCTGGATGAACAGGGCATCCCGCGCCAGATGGGCTCGCTGCCACTGTGCCTGGGCCACTTCCTCGGCGAGCTTTTCCCCTCGCGCCCGGTTGGCGGCGTTCTCCCACAGCAGGCAGGCCAGCACGTCGGGCCAGGCACTCATCGGAAACTGCTGCTTCCAGGCGGGCAGCAGGCCCCGATAGTCCTCGTGCTGCCGGGCAAAGGCCTGCAACGAGGCGCAGTGATCGCCCAGTGCCTGCTCGCCTGCGCCATCACCTGCCAGCAACAGGCCTTGCAGACATCCATCGACCGCGTCGAAGCGCCCCTCGACCAGGTCACGCACGACCTGTGGCAACAGTTCAGAGCGAGACTGCTCAACGGAGTGACTGGCTATCATGCGGTTCCTCGTGGCTGAAATGGGATGGACGACAATGCTGCATCAGGATCCGCGCCAGCTGCTCGCACTCGAGCAGCGCAGGCCGGTCCCAGGCCAGGCGCTGCCAGTTGCATTGGCGATCCTGAAGGTAGGCGTCGATCTCGCGATCGATGCGGTAGTTGCGTTCGATACCTGGCGATTGCCGGCTGAAGATCGCATGGCGGCCTCGGCTATAGGCTCGCGCCATGCTTTCCCAGCTGTCGAAGCAATCACGCAAGCGTTGGGCCTGCAAGAGCAGCAACGGCAGGCCTGGCGAAGGTGCCAGGCGGCCGGCGGCCAGGCCAAGGCGCAGCAGATGCATGCCTTCGATCGCTTCGTAGGCGATGATGTCCAGCGGATCGAAGCGCTCGGCTCGCAGCCAGACGCATAACGCCCGGTCCTTCAGGCGCGAAGCCCGGAACTGCGAGCGCACCATGGCTTGCAGGCTGCTCCCCTGCTCCTTCTCCGTGGTTTGCAGCAATGCGCATGCGCGCGCCTGGCCCAACGCGCCACCAGGCACGTCGTTGGCCTGGCGAAAAATCCCCAGGGCGCGGCTTTTCAGGTCGGTCGTGGCCAAGGCCCAGCGCATGGCCTCACGCAGCCGGCTTGGACGCATCAGGCGGTTCAGCCAACGCAGCAGCGGATGGCCCAGGGACCTGTAACGCCAATCGACGACCCGTGGCGCAGGGCCTCCCAGGGCCTGGAGCCTGGCGAGCCACGCTGGGCTATCCGGTCCTTCATAGTCCTCGCGCCGCCAGTGCCCGGCCGGCAGCAACACCGCCGCCAGCAATGCCATGGGCGGGTCGCGGGCCTCGATGATGGCGCTCTCGTCGCCTGCCAGCGCCAGCCACAGGCCGGCCCGGCTCGGCCGAGGCTGCTCGAAGGCCAGCCAGGGCGCCTGCACCAGCAGCATCCTGGCCTGGGGTGTGTCGACGGCATCGCTGTAGTGCACGTTGCGAGGCTGACCCGGCTCGCCAAGGTCGATCAGGCCAGCACGCAGGCAGTCGGCGTTGTCGTGACTGGAAAGCTTCAGATGATCGAGCGCTGCCAGCACATCGGCGCGATAACGAGGCACTGGCGGACGGTTCTGCTTGCCCTTGACCTGGCCCAGGCACAAGCTCCCCTTGACTCGCTCCAGACTGATCGTCACATGCGGCCGATTGGCCGGATCGCGCAACGAGAACACGCGACTTTCGCGCTGGGCGATCCGCTGGGCGTATTGCTCGCCATAGCCGCCGCGCAGGCGGGCACGATCGGCGAACTGGCCCAGGCAGTGCTGCATGCAAGACGACTCATAAGCCAGCTCCATGCGTAAGGCATCGCCCTGGCCGTGGATCTCCACGATCCGCCCGTTGGCTGTGCGCAACACCTCGCGCAAATTGCCTGGCTGGCTCTGACATTGCCCTTGCAGCCGGGCCTGCTGCAAACGCGCATGGACCTGCTGCCAGGCACGCAGTGCCTGCTCGCAGCTGATCCGTGGCAGCTTGCGTGCCTCCCCCTGCTGCACCTTGAACCGCAGGAACTCGACGATCCGCTGCTCGATTTCCAGCAGCCGCGGATGTTGCGGATCGATGTACCACTGCTCGCTATCGACAAGGGCGAACCAGTCAGGCATCGGGCTGCCGGGGAAGCAGCTGCGCCAGCCGGCGGCGCCGGTTACCGGCAGCGCATTGGGAAAGCTGCCGATCATCGCGCGCCAGAAATGATTGCCGAGCCATTGGCTGACTGCCGCGGGGTCGCCGCGTCGACGGCTGCGCTGCACCAGCGCGTCGCGCAGTTGCGGTGCGTTGATCACATCACGCGGGCGATAGCGCAACGAATCCGTGGTACTCACCGGGGGCCGGGGCTCCTGGCATCGTCACCCACGCGCCGGTGGCGCAAGCGAGACACCAGCTGTACCAGCAGCATCACGGTGGCCGCCAGCATGAGCACCGCTCCCGAGGGCAGCGTGAGCAGCATGAACCAGCCCATGACGCCGAGGCGGTACAGCAGGGGACCGGCATCCCAGCCCATGATCGGACAAGCATGCACGCTGCCCTCGTCCAGCGGGCAGCCGGCCAGGCCTGCCACCCAGCCCGCGCCGAGCGCGCACAGCAACGGCGCCACGGCGAACGAGGCGATGCAAAGCATGGCCAGGCCGTAGTACTGCAACAGTTGGCGCAGGCTGAACAGGCCAAGCCTGCGTTGCGATAAAGGGCGTGTCGGCATTTCGGCAATTGGAAGCGGCGCCAGGTAAACCTCGGCGACCGTCGTTAAGGTACGTTCGAAGACCGAAGGTAACATGGACGGCACCTCGAAAGTACCGCTGCGGCCGAACCCAGGTGCGCCGAAGGGCCAACCTGCAAGACTGTTCGCGTCACCGACAAGGCGCTGCGCCGCGATTGTGCTTTTCCAGAAACATGCGGGATGTCTCGATACGAACCAGGCGTCTCACTGCCTGCGCCAGGTCGAGGTTCAGAAGTGAAACCAACTGAGCCGATCCACGCCAAGCTGACGCCGGATGTCGTCGGCGTGCCCGCGGATACGATCGATGACCGCACGGTACTCCTCGGTAACTTCGTTTCCCCGTGCCAGATAGGGCTGGCTTTGGTTGAAACGCTGCTCATGTCGATGGGCGGTCAACAGCTCTTCATACAGCCGCGCCGCCTCCTCGGCGCCGATTGCAGCTGGCCCAGGCGGCGCCTGCAGATGGACCGCCCCGGCATGACGTCGCCTGCCTGGATCAGGCGAGGCGACCGTGTTGCCCACGCCTCGTTGTCCATAGACGTGCTGGCCGCCTGGCCGGGCAAGAGGGTTTCTGGTCAGTTGCGCATCAGGCACGGCGGCCTGACGCTGGCGCAAGCGCTGACGTAACGCCTCGACCCGCTGCTGAGCGGTCATTCGCCCTGCCTGCCGCGCCTCAAGAGCCTGCGCCTGACTGCGCAATCCTCTCGCGACCCGGCGCATCTGGCTGAAATCCGCATGCCCGTCAGGGTCCATTCGGTTCACTGGGTCGCCAGAGCAATAGACATAGCTGTTCAGACCGCCCTGGCCGAACGGGCTCAAGCTGTCTGGTGTCAGAAAACGCATCAGGTTCGGGCTGTAGAAGCGATACCCCTGGCCCAAGGCATACGTTTTCGTCAGCCGCTGGTAGCGTTCGCCATTGAAACCCAGGCCAGAACCCTCATCGAGGACCGCATTACCATATGCAGCATAGACCCGGTCGATTGCATCGGACCGCCTGCTGGTACGCAGCACTGAATTCAAGGCATCGACCGCCAATGTACAAGTCTGCGCTCCTGCGCCGCCATAGCGCAGCTCGGCAAGCGCCTGATCGCCCCCGTGCAAGAATGTCCGGCCCTGGACGTTCTCGATCTCATTCTTCAACTGCTTATGCAGGTAGAAGGACATGCGCCTGGCCATACCCTACCCTCTTGAACGCTGCTGGACGCTTCTGCTACGCACGGTTGCATGCGAAGCGATGGTGATCTTGAAAACACGCCCGAGTGTCTCGGGGTTCCCTGTCGAGACGCAACTGGCAGAAATGCCAGACAGGCGCCTGCTGTCTTCACGACATTCGGCTGTCGAGCCCTCGAGAACGCCCGATGAAACGACGATGACGCTGGCGGCGGGTTCGCCTGAGAGATACGCCTAGCTTTTGGAGTACAAAGCAACTGGCAGCCAACCTGCTATCGAGCACGGGCGCAATCAGGCCCGCAAGCGCGCAATGGCTTGTTGCACATCGATCAGGTACTGGCGTGTCTGAATCATTTCCTGATTGAGGGCAGCCAGCTGCCTGGCAAAGTATGGATCCCTTTGGAATCCGATACTCAAGCTGCTTCGGGAATAACGCATGGTCTCGATGTATTGGCGTTGCCGGCTCAGGTAAAACTCGAACAATTCGCCTGCATGCTTCGATAACGACTTGCGCTCGTTGTAGCGCGCACGCGCCGATATCAGGTTCTTGGCAATCTCACGTGGCGCCTCATGTTTATCGAAGCTGAAAACTTGCGTGATTTCGTTGATCGAGACCGACTTTCGGGGCTTGGCGAAATCGGTCTCGCGTACAACCCGGGGGGCTTGCAGATGTCCCTGACGTTTTGGCGAAACAGGCCGTGGACGCGTCGGCGACGAAGAGGATGGCACTGTTTTCAACCCCATGGCCCTCATTCGCGCCTGCAACTGGGCCGGGGTCGGTGCATGGCCTGACGGATCCGAGCGATTGACGGGATCATTGGCACAAAAACAATAGACGTTCAAACCACCCTGCCCAAAGGGACTGAGGCTGTCGGGGGCCAGGAAACGCATCAATGCGGGACTGTAGAAGCGATACCCCTGGCCCAGCGCGTACGCCTGTGCCAACAAGTCGTAGCGCGCGCCATTGAAGCCCAGTCGAGAGGCTTGTTGGCCAGTGCAGGGGACATGGCCGTATGGGGTATAGACCAGGTCGATCCCACCCGTTCGACTGCACGTACGCAGCACCGAACCACAAGCATCGGTCTGCAGTACATAGCTATCGGAAGCTGCGCCCATACGCCTAAACTCGACAAGTGGCTGGTCATGGCCATGCATGAACGTCCAGGTTCGCGTCTGTTCGATCTCATGCCTTGGCTGGGTATGAAGATGGAAATGCATTCGCCTGCCCATGCAGCCTCCTCGGCTTCGCTGGTGTCTCGACTCTTCTGCCCGGTACGCCGAAGGAAGACGGCCGGGACAGGCTGGCAGTCTTCTGGCTTGTGCCTGCGCCGCGCAACTGGCAGAACTGTCAGGAGGTGTCGAGTGGCTGAATGCAGATGCCTTCCAGTCCCAAAGCTTGCGCGATAAGGAAGCGCTGGCTGCGGGACCTGAGCATGGCAGGGATGCAAGAAGCCCGCGGTCAAGCGGGCTTCGGATTTGCTAGGCGGTGCCGGGCAATGCCGGACGCGGGATCATTCTCACCCTGTTATCAACGAAAACCATAAACCATTTAAAAACAGGAACCTACAGGAAAGTGTAAATTTCATACCATGAAAAGAACCATGGCAGAATAATGATCTCGAAACTCAGTTTCTCTGCATCGATCTTAACGCCGCCATTCAAGTTTTCTCAGCTTTCTTCCCAAGGATTTATGACTGTAACACCCGCTGCCTCATAGGGAGCGATATTACGTGACGCCACGATAAACCCACGTGATGCTGCAATCGCTGCAATATAACCATCAGGCGTTGGGAACCCTCTTCCACGGCTTCTGGCAGTTACAGCCAATCCTGCATAGCAACGTGCAGCACCTGTATCGAAGTTCAGCACTCGCCCTTCGAACAAGCCCAGAAGACCTTCAAAGGCCTTGTCCAGCATGTTTTTACGCTTACCGGCTGGCAGTGCAGCAATTCCGAACGTCAATTCAGCAATGCTCACGCTGGAAAGGTAAAGCGTGTCTGCTGCTTGTTCGTTTAGCCAATTCCGAATCCTTGGGTCTGGTGCTGGCTTCATCGCCTCGGATACGACATTGGTGTCCAGGACGATCATTCAAACCTCATCGGTTCAGCTGGGGTCGTGTCGCGCACCTGGCCAAGCACTGCAAAATCTTCATTGGTCAGGCCTACTTTCTTACCCAGCTCTGCCAGGGCATCACCGAGACGCAAACGCTGATCGGGCTTCACCGCATTAGCCAAGATTTCCCGAACCTCTGCTTCTGCACTACGGCCATGCTGAGCGGCCCGAACGCGAATGGCGCGATGCACCTCATCAGGCACATTTCTTACCGTTAGGATTGCCATAGTCACATCCCCAAAAACGCATTCAATGACGTCAAAATACAATAATGCAGTCATCCTAGCAAGATCAGGACACCACCGCTCAGCGGTTCGTTTTTTGGCATGACAACCTCACTCATCAAGCCATGGGTTAGTTCTTGGTCGACCTCATAATGCGCGGATTGCTGACGCCCCTAGCGAAGTGCTCTTGTGTCATCGGTTAACCAGAGATTGAGCAGCCCATCGCACCACGTAAAAGAGCTGCTTGGCGCTGCCAGAAAATGCCAGACGCAAAAATGCAAGAAGCCCGCAATGATGCGGGCTTCTTGATTACGCTAACAGAGTGGGGATCATTCCCACTCGATCGTCGCCGGCGGCTTGCTCGACACGTCGTAGGTCACCCGCGAAATCCCTTCGATCTCGTTGATGATGCGTCCACTGACCGTTTCCAGCAGCTCGTACGGCAGGTGCGCCCAGCGAGCGGTCATGAAGTCCACGGTCTCGACGGCGCGCAGGGCGACGACCCAGGCGTAGCGACGGCCGTCGCCGACCACGCCGACCGACTTCACCGGCTGGAACACCACGAACGCCTGGCTGGTCTTGTGGTACCAGTCGGCCTTGCGCAGTTCCTCGATGAAGATGTGGTCGGCACGACGCAGCAGGTCGGCGTATTCCTTCTTCACTTCGCCAAGGATCCGCACGCCCAGGCCCGGCCCCGGGAAGGGGTGGCGGTAGACCATGTCGTACGGCAGGCCCAGCTCCAGGCCGATCTTGCGCACTTCGTCCTTGAACAGTTCGCGCAGCGGCTCGACCAGCTTGAGGTTCATTTCCTCCGGCAGGCCACCGACGTTGTGGTGCGACTTGATCACGTGGGCCTTGCCGCTCTTGGCGCCGGCCGACTCGATCACGTCGGGGTAGATGGTGCCTTGGGCGAGGAACCGGATGTTGTCCAGCTTGCTGGCCTCGGCATCGAACACGTCGATGAAGGTGCGACCGATGATCTTGCGCTTCTTCTCCGGGTCGCTCTCGCCGGCCAGGTTGGCCAGGAACTGGGCCTCGGCGTCGGCGCGGATGACCTTGACGCCCATGTTTTCGGCGAACATGGCCATGACCTGGTTACCCTCGTGCAGGCGCAGCAGGCCGTTGTCGACGAACACGCAGGTCAGCTGGTCGCCGATGGCGCGGTGCAGCAGCGCGGCGACCACCGAGGAGTCGACGCCGCCGGACAGCCCGAGCAGCACATTGGCCGAACCGACCTGTGCACGGACCTGAGCGATGGCGTCCTCGACGATGTTCGAGGCGGTCCACAAGGCTTCGCAGCCGCAGATGTCGAGGATGAAGCGCGACAGCATGCGGCCGCCCTGCTTGGTGTGGGTCACCTCAGGATGGAACTGCACGCCATAGTAGCGGCGGTTGTCGTCGAACATGCCGGCGATCGGGCAGCTCGGGGTGCTGGCCAGCACGTGGAAGTCTTCCGGCAGGCGGGTGACCTTGTCACCGTGGCTCATCCACACGTCCAGGCCCAGCACGCCATCGGCGTCGACATGGTCCTCGATGCCGTCGAGCAGGCGGCTCTTGCCGACCACATCGACACGGGCGTAGCCGAACTCGCGCAGCTCGGAACCCTCGACCTTGCCGCCCATCTGTTCGGCCATGGTCTGCATGCCGTAGCAGATCCCCAGTACCGGCACGTTCAGGTCGAACACCGCCTGCGGCGCGCGCGGGCTGTCGGCTTCGTGAACCGACTCGGGACCGCCGGCAAGGATGATGCCGCGCGGATTGAAGGCGCGGATCGCTTCATCGTCCATGTCGAACGGATGCAGTTCGCAGTAGACACCGATCTCGCGCACGCGGCGGGCGATCAGCTGGGTGTACTGGGAACCGAAATCGAGGATCAGGATTCGGTGAGCGTGAATGTCGAGAGCCATGACTCAATCTCTGGTGCAGTCGCAAGCGTCGAGCCGCAAGCTGCAAGTTGATCGGGGAAATACACGGTAGCCGCTGCAGTGCGGCTACCGCCTGGGTTCGAAACTGCGAACCGCGAGCCGCAAGCTACAAGCTGTGCAATGGCGGCATCGACCCTGTTCACGGGTCGGCCTGGGGCTTGCAATCTGAGGCTCGAGGCTCGATACCTCAACCTACGCGGTAGTTAGGCGCTTCCTTGGTGATCTGTACGTCATGCACGTGCGACTCGGCCATGCCGGCGCCGGTGATGCGCACGAACTCCGGACGGGTGCGCATCTCTTCGATGGTCGCGCTGCCGGTATAGCCCATGGAAGAACGCAGGCCACCCATCAGCTGGTGGATGATCGCCGCCAGGGCGCCCTTGTACGGTACGCGGCCTTCGATGCCTTCCGGAACCAGCTTCTCGGCACCGGCCGAGGAATCCTGGAAGTAGCGGTCGGAAGACCCCTGGGCCTGCGCCATGGCGCCCAGCGAACCCATGCCGCGATAAGCCTTGTAGGAGCGACCCTGGAACAGCTCGACCTCGCCCGGAGCTTCTTCGGTACCGGCGAACATCGAGCCCATCATCACGCAGGATGCACCCGCGACGATGGCCTTGGACAGGTCACCCGAGAAACGAATGCCGCCATCGGCGATCAGCGGCACGCCAGTGCCTTCGAGCGCCTCGGCGACGTTGGCGATGGCGCTGATCTGCGGCACCCCGACACCCGCGACGATACGGGTGGTGCAGATCGAGCCCGGGCCGATACCGACCTTGACCGCGTCGGCACCGGCCTCGGCCAGGGCCTTGGCGGCGGCGCCGGTGGCGATGTTGCCGCCGATCACCTGGACGTGCGGGTAGTTTTGCTTGACCCAGCGAACGCGATCGATCACACCCTTGGAATGGCCGTGAGCGGTATCGACCACCACCACATCGACGCCAGCGGCAACCAGGGCGGCGACGCGCTCGCCGGTATCCTTGCCGGTGCCGACCGCCGCGCCGACGCGCAGGCGACCCTGGTCATCCTTGCTGGCCAGCGGGTAGGCCTTGGCCTTCTCGATGTCCTTGACGGTCATCATGCCCTTGAGGTTGAAGTTGTCGTCGACGATCAGCACCTTTTCCAGACGGTGCTTGTGCAGCAAGTCGCGGACTTCGTTCTTGTCGGCGCCCTCGCGCACGGTGACCAGGCGCTCCCTGGGCGTCATGACTTCACGCACGGTAGCTTCCAGGCGGCTTTCGAAACGCACGTCGCGGGAGGTGACGATACCGACCAGGTCGCCGTTCTCCAGCACCGGAACACCGGAGATGTTGTTCAGCCGGGTCAGCTCGAACAGGTCGCGCACGGTGGCATCGGCCTCGATGGTGATCGGATCCTTGACCACGCCGGCTTCGAACTTCTTGACCTTGCGCACTTCACCGGCCTGCTGGTCGATGGTCATGTTCTTGTGGATGATGCCGATGCCGCCTTCCTGGGCCATGGCGATGGCCAGGCGGGCTTCGGTCACGGTATCCATGGCGGCGGAAACCAGCGGGATGTTCAGCTCGATGCCGCGGGTCAAACGGGTCTTGAGACTGACTTCATTGGGCAGTACCTCGGAATAGCCAGGTACAAGGAGGATGTCGTCGAAGGTCAGGGCTTCTTGGCTGATACGCAGCATCGCGGATGCTCCCGGGCGGGAAAAATGGAAGCGCGCCATTATACTCATGCAGCCCGTCTCGCTCAATGCAAAAAGCTGCAAGCAAGGGCAAGAGCGTACCGGCGCCGCGATCGACTTTTGCTTGCCGCTACCCCTCGACTCCGACCACGGCCACCGGCTGGTCGAGCCAGTCGGCGAAGCTGTCGAGGAAGGCCGGGGTGAAACCCGCGTCGCCCCAGTTGTTGAAGATGAAGCCCAGGTTGGAGAAGGCGCAGGGCTGCAGGAACAGGAAGCCGTTGATGTCGTCCTCGAAGCCGCATAGCGGGCAGGTGAAGTTGTCGGTGATGCCGGGCATCCACTCTTCGAGGCTTTCGAACAGCGGCTCGCCAACCTCGCGGCGGCATTGCGGGCAACCGGCTTGCTCGAGAAAATCCTCGGTCGGTGTATAGATGCAGCGCTTGAGCACCACTTCCAGGCCGTTGGTCTGCTGGTCGAAGGGCAACTTGTGCGGATGCAGGGCGATCTTCCTGGCGCCTTCGGCCAGCGCATGCCCCATGCGACTGCCGGTGCTGGCGCAGGTACTCAATGCCTGCTCGACGATCTGCTCGCGTACCAGCCAGCGCAGGATCGCACGGGCTCGGGCCTCGTGCGCGACGATGGTCGATTGTCTGGGAACGATGATGCGTTGCTGATTCATGGGCCTGGAATGCCTGCGAGCTGCGATGTTCGAGGGATTCTACCGCCTGCTCAGCCGGCGAGGTAGCGGCCGATGAGGGCCAGGCCACTGGCGAGCACCAGCCAGGTGACCAGGCGCACGAAGGCTTCGCGGGACAGCCGCGTCGCCAGCCGGCGACCGAGCCAGAGTCCGGCCAGCATCACCGGCGACAGGCATACGGCCAGAAGCAGCAGATCGGCATCGCCATAGACACCGGCCAGCAAAAAAAGCCCCAGGCGCACCAGCGTGCTGCAACTGATCAGCACGCCCTGGGTCGCGCGCGCCTGCTCCTTGCCATCGAGCCGGGCGTTGAGATAGAGCGCATAGAGAAAGCCACCACTGCCGAACAGCGCGCCGAACAGGCCGCCAATGGTGCCCATTGGCAGTGCCCAGGCAGCGGACAGGCGCGCCGGCCGGACTTTTACCAGCAGGCTGTACAGGGCGTAGCCGGTGACGAACAGCCCCATCAGCAACAACAGCAGGTCGGACTTGAGCTGCAACAGAAACAGCACCCCCAGCGTACAGCCCACGGCCATGCAGGGCAGCAATCGCAGCAGCTCGCCGCGCACCACGGCCGTGCGCGCAGGCAGCCAGTTGCCGAAGGCGGCGACGAAGTCCAGCAGCACCAGCAGCGGGATGACCCGCGACAGCGGCATGAAATGGATCAGCACCGGCCCGGCGACCAGCGCGGTACCGAACCCGGCGAGACCGAAAACCACATAGGCCGCGCCAATGCCAAGCAGCATGGGCAGCCAGTGCGCACCGGCCAAGTTCAACAGATCGAGCATATGCAGGCTTCCTGGAGGGTTCGCTTCAGGTTAGCCAGCACCAGCCCCTGCCGACTAATATCCGTTTTCGCTGTCACTCATCTGGAAAAGGCATGGCAGACATGACGTCGATTCGCCAGTTGCGCTATTTCGTGGAAATCGCCGAGACCGGCAGCTTCAGTGCCGCCGCCGAGCGACTGTTCATCGCCCAGTCGGCGCTCAGCCGCCAGGTCAAGGAGCTCGAGCAGCACCTGGACACACGCTTGTTCGAGCGCACCGCCCGGCAGCCGCGACTGACCGCCGCCGGGCAGGCATTGCTGGTGCGGGCCCGGCAGCTGCTGGTCGACCTGGAAAAGACCGAGCGCCTGACTCGCGAGATCGGTCAAGGGCTGCGTGGCAGCCTGCGCCTGAATCACTCGAGCACGGTGCCGCTGCAAGGAGTGCTGATGCAACGGCTGGGCCGTTATCTGCAGGCCAACCCTGGAGTGTCCCTGGAAATCGCCCAGCAATCCTCGGAAGCGCAGCTGCAGGATATTGCCGGCGGTCGCCTGGAGGTTGGCCTGTTGCGTCTGCCCATCCTGCGCCAGCACCCAGGCATCGAGATTCATCCACTGTTCGACGAACCCCTGGCGCTGGCTGTCGCAGCATCTCACCCGCTGGCCGACGCGAGCCTGGTGCCGTTGGCGCAGCTGCGCGACGAGCGCTTCGTTTCCGTGCCCCATCCCCAGCGCGGCGGATTGAGCTACCTGGCGGCTTCGCTGTGCATGAAGGCCGGCTTCTTTCCACGTGCCGCCCAGGCAATATCGCGCAAGACCACGCAACTGCAGCTCATTCAGGCCGGCTTCGGCATTGGCCTGCTGCCGACCTGCATGCGCGCGATAGCCCCGGAGTCGGTACGCTTCGTGACGCTGGCGGACGCCGGCTGCAGCAGTACCGTGGCGCTGGCCTGCGCAAGCGATCCCGGACCACTGCTGCGGCAGTTCGTCGAGGCCATGAGGGGCTGACCGATAGCTTGCCCCTCGGCGCACCTGCTTGAGTCTTGCCTGTTCCGGCCCATCGTCCGAGGCGCTATGATGCCCGGCATGATCAGAGACCCTTTCGAACGACTCGGCCTGGACCGCGAGGTCCTCACCGTCAGCCAGCTCAACGGCCGCGCGCGCGTGCTGCTCGAGGACGTGTTCCGCAGCGTCTGGGTGGAGGGCGAGATCTCCAACCTTGCCCGGCCTGCCTCCGGCCACATCTATTTCACCCTCAAGGACAGCGGCGCCCAGGTGCGCTGCGCGCTATTCAGGCAGAACGCCACGCGGGTCCGCCAGGCGCTGCGTGACGGCCTGGCGGTGCGGGCTCGCGGCAAGGTTTCGCTATTCGAGGGGCGCGGCGACTACCAGCTGATCCTCGATACGCTCGAGCCGGCTGGCGATGGTGCCTTGCGCCTGGCTTTCGAGGCGCTGAAGGAAAAGCTTGGCGCCGAAGGCCTGTTCAGTGCCGAGCGCAAGCAATCCCTGCCCGCCCATCCACGGCGCATCGGCATCGTCAGTTCGCCCACCGGAGCGGTGATCCGCGACATCATCAGCGTGTTCCGGCGGCGCGCGCCGCAGGTCGAGCTGACCCTGATCCCGACCGCCGTGCAAGGCCGCGAGGCCATCGGGCAGATCGTGCGCGCACTGCAAACGGCCGACGGCCTGGGCTTCGACGCGCTGATCCTGGCCCGAGGGGGCGGCTCGCTGGAAGACCTCTGGTGCTTCAACGAGGAAGCCGTAGCCCGCGCGGTGGCGGCCTGCAAAACGCCGATCATCAGCGCCGTCGGGCATGAGACCGATGTCTCGATCAGCGACTTCGTCGCCGATGTCCGCGCCCCTACCCCATCGGCCGCCGCCGAACTGCTGGCACCGGACAGCAGTGGCCTGCGCCAGAGCCTGGACAGCCTGCAGCGCCGCCTGCTGCTACGCATGCGCAACCGCCTGGTGCATGATCGCCTGCGCCTGGATGGCCTGGCCCGGCGCCTGCGCCATCCCGGCGAGCGACTGCGCCAGCAGGCTCAACGCCTGGATGACCTGGACATGCGCCTGCGCCGGGCGTTCACGCTGCGCCTGAACCAGCGTCATGAACAACTGGGGCGCCTGGACATGCGCCTGGCGGCGCAGCACCCGGGGCGCACGCTCACATTGCTCGGCCAGCGCCTGGACAGCCTGGCCGAGCGCCTGCCGCGCGCCATGCGCGATGTGCTCAAGGAACGGCGCCAGCGCTTCCAGGCGCAGCTGCAGACCTTGCAGGTCGTCAGCCCGCTGGCGACCCTGGCACGTGGCTACAGCATTCTGCTCGACCAGCATGGCCATGCCGTGCGCAGTGCTGCGCAAACGCACACTGGCCAGCGCCTGACTGCCCGCCTGGATGAAGGCGAGCTCCAGGTACGGGTCGAGGACAACCACCTGACGCCGGTCACCCTCTCGCTACTGGATTGAATATGCCTCGCCTTCCCACCCTGCTGCTCGCGCTGTCCCTGTCGCTGCTGGCCAGCGTTGCCCAGGCCAGCTACATCACTCGCATGCTGAACAAGCCGGTGCCCGGCGGCGTCGCGGTGGTCGACCTCGGCCCCGCCAACAGCGCACCTCGCGCGCGCTTCGACGGCAAGCCGGTGCTGGTGGTCAGGGAACAGGACCACTGGCTGGCCATCGTCGGCCTTGCGCTGACCCAGAAGCCTGGCACCGCGGTAGTGACGCAGGGCAGCCGCAGCTTGCCCTTCACGGTCGGTAGCAAGCAGTACCCCGAGCAGCGCATCACCCTGAAGAACAAGCGGCAGGTCAATCCCAACCCTGACGATCTCAGGCGCATCGAACGGGAGCTGGCCGAGCAGACCAGGGCCTACCGCAGCTTCAGCCCTGCGCTGCCGAGCAACCTGATCCTCGACAAGCCGGTCGATGGGCGATTGTCGAGCAGGTTCGGCGTGCGCCGTTTCTTCAACGGCGAGGAGCGCAATCCACATGCCGGCCTGGACTTCGCGGTGCCAGCCGGCACACCGATCAAGACGCCGGCCAACGGCCAGGTGATCCTGGTCGGCGACTACTTCTTCAATGGCAAAACCGTGTTCGTCGACCATGGGCAGGGTTTCATCAGCATGTTCTGCCACATGTCGAGGATCGACGTGCAGCCAGGCCAGGCCTTGCGTCGTGGCGAAGTGGTCGGGCGGGTCGGCTCGACCGGGCGGGCGACCGGCCCACACATGCATTGGAATGTCAGCCTGAACGATGCGCGGGTCGACCCGGCGATCTTCATCGGCGCATTCCAACCCTGAGGGCTCGACGGCTCGCGCCATCGACCTGCAAGTTGCGCAGGAAGAATTCAATGCGCAAGCAAATATAAATCCGCCCAATCAAAGCGCTAGGAAATCGCGTAAAAGCGCTTTTTTTGAGCACTTCTCTCAAAGTTTTCCAAGCGCTTGCCTTACCCCAGTCTGACTGGGTAGGGTTGAGCGCATGAAAACCTCCACGACCCTCATTTTGCTTCGCCAACATCGCAGCCTCTGCCTGGTCAGTGCACGACTACCAGGGTGAATCGCGTCGCCTCGCCTTTTCATCTCGTTATCGTTGGCAGGCCCGACCAGGGCCGCACATACAAGGATTGCCTCCATGACCATGCTCAAAGACCCTTCGAAGAAGTACCGCGCCTTCCCGACCATCGACCTGCCCGATCGCACCTGGCCTTCCAGGGCCATCACCCAGGCACCGATCTGGTGCAGTTCGGACCTGCGTGACGGTAACCAGTCGCTGATCGAGCCGATGGACTCAGCAAAGAAGCTGCGCTTCTGGAAGACCTTGGTGCAAGTGGGCGTGAAGGAGATCGAGGCCGCCTTCCCCTCGGCCTCGCAGACCGACTTCGATTTCGTGCGTACCCTGATCGAGGATGGCCACATCCCGGATGACACCACCATCCAGGTACTGACCCAGGCCCGCGAAGACCTGATCGCGCGTACCTTCGAGTCGCTGCGCGGGGCCAAGCAGGCGATCGTCCACCTGTACAACGCTACCTGCCCGTCCTTCCGGCGCATCGTCTTCAACCAGGACAAGGAAGGGGTCAAGGAGATTGCAGTCAACGCCGCCAAGCTGTTCGTCAAGTATGCCGCGCAGCAGCCGGAAACCCGCTGGACGTTCCAGTATTCCCCGGAAACCTTCAGCGCCACCGAGCTGGAGTTCGCCAAGGAAGTTTGCGATGCGGTGATCGAGGTGTGGAACCCGACCCCCGAGCACAAGATCATCCTCAACCTGCCGGCTACCGTCGAAGTGGCGACCCCGAACGTCTACGCCGACCAGATCGAATGGTTCTGCCGCAACGTCAACCGTCGCGACAGCGTGATCATCAGCCTGCATACCCACAACGACCGTGGCACTGGCATCGCGGCCACCGAGCTGGGCCTGATGGCCGGCGCCGATCGTGCCGAGGGCTGCCTGTTCGGCAACGGCGAGCGCACCGGCAATGTCGACCTGGTGACCCTGGCCTTGAACCTCTATACCCAGGGGATCGACCCGAAGCTGGACTTCTCCGACATCGACGGCGTGCGCAAGGTCGTCGAGGAGTGCAACCAGTTACCGGTCCATCCGCGCCATCCGTATGTCGGCGACCTGGTCCACACGGCGTTCTCCGGCTCCCACCAGGATGCCATCCGCAAGGGCTTCACCAAGCAGCAGGAAGGCGAGCTGTGGGAAGTGCCCTACCTGCCGATCGACCCTGCCGACATCGGGCGCAGCTACGAAGCGGTCATTCGCGTGAACAGCCAGTCCGGCAAGGGTGGCATCACCTACCTGCTCGAGCAGGAGTACGGCATCAGCCTGCCACGTCGCATGCAGATCGAGTTCAGCCAGGTAGTCCAGGGCGAAACCGATCGCCTCGGCCTGGAGATGACCGCCCAGCAGATCCATGCCCTGTTGCACAAGGAATACCTGCAGGCCAACTCGCCCTATGCGCTGGTCAGCCATCGCCTGCGCGAAGAGAACGGCCACAGCGCCGTCGAGGTGGAAGTCGCCGGTGAGGGCGAGACCACGCTGCACTGGCGCGGCAAGGGCAACGGCGCGCTCGAAGCACTGGTCGCCGGTCTGCCGGTCGCGGTGGAAATCATGGACTACAACGAGCACGCCATCGGTGCCGGCACCAATGCCAAGGCTGCTGCTTACATCGAGCTGCGCGTGGCCGGCGAGCGCCCGGTACACGGCGTGGGCATCGACGAGAACTTCACCACCGCGAGCTTCAAGGCCCTGTTCAGTGCACTGAACCGTTCGCTGAGCCAGCAGGCGGCGAAGGCGGCCTAAGCAAGCCGCGCAGCAGCAGCGCCAAAACCGATCGAACTGGCGCGTGGCGGGCAGGCTCCGGGATGGGGCCTGCTTTGCGGGCCCAGGATTCGCCAGACGATCATCGCTCTCACCTCGCTGGCACGACCCGCACAGGAGCGGCCGCCGCCGGGGCGCTTCCTACACCTGCGGGACTTCCTTGATCACCTCAATCGAACAACGCCAGTGCCTCCGCGCTGCAAGCCTCGATCCGTGCCCAATCCCCGTTCCTGATCCAGCTGCTGTCGAGCATCCAGGTCCCGCCTACGCACATCACGTTCGGCAAGGCCATGTAGTTGCGCACGTTACTCGCATTGACGCCACCTGTGGGGCAGAAACGGATGTCGCCAAATGGCCCGGCAAACGCCTTGATTGCGGCCACGCCACCCGAAATCTCCGCCGGGAACAGCTTGAAACGTCGATATCCCAGCGCATACCCCATCATGATTTCCGAAGGCGTGCTGACACCAGGCAATAGCGGCACGTCGCCCTCGACTCCCGCCCGGAGGATCTCCGCAGTGATCCCGGGCGTAACGACGAACTGCGCGCCAGCCGCTTGCACCGCGGCGAACATCCGACAATCGAGCACCGTGCCGGCGCCGATGCAAAGTTCGGGACGCTGCTCGCGCAGGACTTCGATGGCCTTGAGCCCATGCTCCGAACGCAGGGTCACTTCCAGCGTACGAATACCACCGGCAGCCAAGGCATCGGCCAGCGGCAGAATGTCCTGTTCGCGAGCGATGGTGATGACCGGCAAAATACGCGCCCGAGCGCAAATGCCGTCGATCCTTGCGGTTTTCTCGGCCATGGTGAGCAGCGGCTGAGGGCGTTCAAGCGTGGGCATGACGGAAATCCTTTGGCTCATGGGCACCAGTAGATGTGCAGAGGGGCATGGAGAAACGCGCGGATCGGCATCTGTGCCGGGTCATCGCCTGCCAGCGCGGCACGCAGGGTAGCGAGTTTGCCGCGACCTTGCACGGACAGCGCAATGAACCGGGCACTGGCCAGCAGCGCGAAGGTCATGCTCAAGCGCTGGTGCGGCACGCTCGGCGCGATCATCGGCAGACAACGCCGGTCACCGGTTCGCTGCAGGCCAGCGCGCAGGTTCGGGCTGGCCGGAAACAGAGACGCGGTGTGACCATCGTCGCCCATGCCGAGGATCAATACATCGATCGGCGGTAGCTCGGCCAAGGCTTCGTCGGCCGCGTCGGCCGCCTGCTCCAGGCTCGCGGCCGGCCGGTACAAGCCAATGAAGCGGGCCTTGGCCGCCTCACCCTGGAACAGATGACGGCGCAACAGTCCGGCGTTGCTGTCGGCATGCTCGACCGGTACCCAGCGCTCGTCGGCGAGGCTGACCACCACCTTCGACCAGTCCAGCGATGCCTGCCCCAGGCGCTCGAGGAACGGCACCGGGCTGCGCCCTCCGGACAGCACCAGGCTAGCTCGCCCAGCCTGCTCGATGGCCTGGCGCAGGTGCCCGGCCACATCGTTGGCCAAGGTCGCCGCGAGCGCCTCGGCATCATCCAGCTCGTACCCCTGCACGGCGTCCGGCAATTGCAGTTCAGATATCGCCATACCACGACCTCCCGTCACGTGTGATCAAGGCGATCGAGCTCATCGGCCCCCATGAGCCTGCCGCATATGGCCTGGGGGCATCACCGGCCTGCTTCCAGCCGGCGATCAGCTGATCGCACCATTTCCAGGCATGCTCGATTTCATCCTTGCGCACGAACAGGTTCTGGTTGCCGCGCATCACTTCCAGCAGCAGGCGCTCGTAGGCATCCGGAATCCGTGCACTGCGCCAGGCATCGGAAAAATTCAGTTGCAGCGGACCACTGCGCAAGTGCATGCCCTTGTCCAGCCCTTGCTCCTTGGTCATCACCCGCAAGGAGATGCCTTCGTCCGGTTGCAGGCGGATGATCAGCTTGTTGCCGATCTGCATGCGCTGCTCCGGCGCGAAGATATAGTGTGGCGGCTCCTTGAAGTGAATGACGATCTGCGACAGCTTGTGTGGCATCCGCTTGCCGGTACGCAGGTAGAAAGGTACGCCAGCCCAGCGCCAGTTGCGGATATCGGCGCGCAGGGCGACGAAGGTTTCCGTGTCGCTCTGGCTGTTGGCATTCTCCTCACCCAGATAACCGGGTACCGGCCGCCCATCCTGGTGGCCGGCGATGTACTGCCCGCGAACCACCCGGGCGCCGAGGTTCTCGCCAGTGATCGGCGCCAGTGCCTTGAGCACCTTGACCTTCTCGTCACGGATGCTGTCGGCCGAAAGGTCGCCAGGCGGATCCATGGCAATCAGGCAAAGCAGTTGCAACAGATGATTTTGCACCATGTCGCGCAGTTGGCCAGCCTTGTCGAAGTAGCCCCAGCGTCCCTCGATGCCAACCTTCTCGGCCACGGTGATTTCCACGTGGGAAATGAAGTTCTGGTTCCACTGCGTCTCGAACAGGCTGTTGGCGAAACGCAAGGCAATGAGGTTCTGCACGGTTTCCTTGCCGAGGTAGTGGTCGATGCGATAGACCCGGTCCTCGGGAAAATAACGAGCCACGGCATCGTTGACCCGCCGCGAGGACTCCAGGTCGTGACCGATGGGTTTCTCCAGCACTACCCGACAGCCGCGGGCCAGCCCGACATCCTCCAGGTGCTGGCAGATGACGCCATAGACGGCCGCGGCCGTGGCGAAATAGGCGATCAGCGGCGGCCCATCGGCCACTTGCGCGGCCAGCGCCTGGTAGCCATCAGGCTCCGTGAAGTCCAGGTGCAGGTAATCCAGACGCGCGATGAAGCGCTGCAGCGCAGGCGCGTCGAGATCGCCGGGTGGTACCTGGCGGCGCAGATGGGCTTCGATGCTGGCCAGGTGCTCAGCCGCCGTGCCGGATTCACGCGCCAGGGCGATCAGGCGGGTGTCGGCGTGCAGCAGGTCGGCCCGATCGAGCTGGTAAAGTGCCGGGAACAGCTTGCGCAAGGCCAGGTCACCCAGGGCACCGAAGAGGGCAAAGGTGCAAGGTTCTACACTGATCGCAGCCATGATGTGGGTTCTTTCATGATTTTTACCTAGGAATACCGGTTAAGACCGGGCTTTTCAAGAATAATGTAGTAAAACTACAACATGAACCTGTACGCCTTACATACGAGTGGTGCGCCAGCGATGCCTGCAAGTACGATAGACCGTGCAAATAGCCGGCCGCTTCACGAGCCGGCCGTCCATCGACCCAAGGAAACACCATGGACCGCGTGCGAAATCTCCTGGAACAGATCCAGGGACGTCTCGACGAGCTGAACAAGGCAGAACGCAAGGTCGCCGAAGTCATCCTGCTCAATCCACAGCAAGCCACCCGTTTCAGCATCGCAGCCCTGGCGCAGGCGGCAAAGGTCAGCGAACCGACCGTCAACCGCTTCTGCCGCTCCTTTGGAGTCAGCGGCTATCCCGAACTCAAGCTGCAACTGGCGCAGAGCCTGGCCAGCGGCGCCGCCTACGTCAGCCGTGCGGTAGCCGCCGACGATGATCCGGCCGACTACACCCGCAAGATCTTCGGCAGCGCCATCGCCTCGCTCGACAGCGCCTGCCAGCAGCTCGACGCCCAGCAGGTCAGTCGCGCCGTGGACATGATGATCCAGGCGCGCCAGATCCACTTTTTCGGCCTCGGTGCCTCGGCCCCCGTGGCGCTCGATGCCCAGCACAAGTTCTTCCGCTTCAACCTGGCGGTGTCGGCCCATGCCGACGTGCTGATGCAGCGCATGCTGGCCTCGGTCGCGCATACCGGCGATCTGTTCGTGATCATTTCCTATACCGGCCGCACCCGCGAACTAGTGGAGGTGGCCCGCCTGGCACGGGAAAACGGCGCCTCGGTGCTCGGCCTGACCGCCGCCGGCTCGCCCCTGGCCCGGGCCTGCAGCCTGAGCCTGCACATCCCGCTGCCGGAAGACACCGACATCTACATGCCAATGACCTCGCGAATCATCCAGCTCACCGTGCTCGATGTGCTGGCCACCGGCATGACCTTGCGTCGCGGCGTGGACTTCCAGCCGCATCTGCGCAAGATCAAGGAAAGCCTCAATGCCAGCCGCTATCCGGTCGAAGACGACGATGCGAACTGAAGGCCCGCGCCGTCCAGGCCTTCTGTAGTGCCCTAGCTAGAACGAGGACGAAACCTTCAGGCCCGCGACCAGTGCGTTATCCACCTCATCGACAGCGCCTGGACTCTTGATGTATTGCAGGTTCGGCCGCACCGTCAGCCAGTCGGTCACATGGAAGCCGTAGTACAGCTCGGCGTTGTACTCGCTGCGCTGTAGCGGCCGGAACCGAGGATCGTGGTAGTCCTCGAGGCCGTCGCGCGCATTGAGCAGTCCAGCCCGCTTGCGTACGTCGTCATTGACATGGATGCGGGCGATGCCAAACCCGATCGCGTCCTTGGGTCGGGCATCGAAGGCGCCCTTGTATACCAGGCCGACCTGCTGATAGCTGTCGACCACATTGGTGGTCTTGTCGTGCCGCGTGAAGTTGGCGAACAGGCTCAGGCCGCGGCTGGCGTCCGAAGCATGCGCGGTGACCTGCTGCTGCGCGACGACCCACCAGCCATGCTTGCCGGAGCGGGACTTGAACGGCTTGCCGGTCAACGCCTGGGGCTGCCCATCGATGTCCTGGTACAGGTCATCGGCCGAGGCGCTGCTGTGGTAATAGCCCAACCGGTACTCGCCTGGCAGGCCGGCAAGCCTGGGCGACCAGACCAGTTCCACCGGCACGATGGTACCCCTGGTGCCACTGCCGCTGAGCTTGAAGCCATTGCCGGTCTCGAGGTTCGAAGGGTTCTGCTCGAACGCGCCTACCTGGGCGAAGAGTTGCGGGGTCAGGTCGTACTTGAGCCTCAGCGCCCACTGACTGACCGGCCAGTTGTACCAGATGCCACCGACCCAGTTGCCCACCTGCGAGCCGCAGAACGCCAGGTTCTGGAAATCGCAGGGGAAAGCATTGAACTCCTCGCCCGGGCCGAACCGACCGAGCTTCACGTCCAGGGCGCCATCGAAGTATCGCTGCCTGAACCACATCTGCGTCAGCCGCCAGGTCTGCCCTCGACCCCAGACTTCCTGCACGGAGCTCAGATGCCCTGCCCGCGGATCAGCGATACGGTCATTGGACAGGTTGCGTCCGCTGCGCTCGGTCACTGACAGCTTGAATTCAGCGGCCTGCCAGCCCAGGATCTTCTGCAGGTCCAGGTGCATGCCCAAGGCGAACTGGTCGCTGTAGCGCGCCGTGCGGTCATGGTTGTAGCCACCACGCAGATTGCTCGCCACCTCGCCCACATAGTCCAGGCCGAAGTCGTAGCCCTTGTCCAGCAACTCGGTGCGTGCCCCTCCCCAGTCCCCGCTCATCCACCTGGACTGCGCGGAAAACGCTTCGTGCGCCTGCGTGCCGCCGGCCGCCAGGGCCAGCAGACCCGCACATCCCAGGATCCCCATGCGTTTGCAATAGTGCATCGTTACTTTCCTCTTCTTGTTATTTTGCTCCACGGCAATTCAGCGCTCAGCCTGGCGGCTCGTTTCGCCCTGCTTGCCAGGCTGATCGGCTGGCAGCCGCAGGCGCTCGCCGCTGTCGGCATCGAACAACAGGACCTTGCCTGGATCGAGCTGCAGATCGAGTGCATCCCCGGCCTGACAGGCGATATCCGGGGCCAGACGGCAGCAGACCTTGGTCTGGTTGAGCGTCACGAACGCCAGCAGGTCCGGCCCGGTAGGCTCGGTGATCTCGACCGTGGCGCGGATGTGCGCCAACGAGCTGCCCTGTTCCGCGCCAGTGCCTATTTGCTCCGGCCGCACGCCAAGGATGACTTGGCGACTCGCCAGGGCGCCCGCGCATGACCCAAGGGGCAGCTCGTAGCGCGACTGCCCGCTGTCGAGCAGCGCCACCAGGTAGCCCTCGCGTTGCAACAGTTCGACCGGAATGAAATTCATCGGCGGCGAGCCGATGAAGCTCGCGACGAACAGGTTGGCCGGATCCGAATAGATCTGCCGTGGCGTGCCGAACTGCTGGATGACCCCGTCCTTCATCACCGCGACCTTGTCCCCGAGGGTCATCGCCTCGATCTGGTCATGGGTGACGTAGACCGTGGTGGTCTTCAGGCGCTGGTGCATCAGCTTGATCTCGGTGCGCATCTCCACGCGCAGCTTGGCGTCGAGGTTCGACAACGGCTCGTCGAACAGGTAGATCTTCGGACGTCGCGCCAGTGCCCGCCCCATGGCGACCCGCTGCTGCTGCCCGCCGGACAGCTGGCCCGGCTTGCGTGCCAGCAGGTGTTCGATCTGCAGCAGCCGGGCCACTCGCTGGACCTCCTGGTCGATCGCAGCCTTGGACAGCTTGCGGATCTTCAGCCCGAAGGCGATGTTGTCGCGCACGCTCATGGTCGGATACAGCGCATAGGACTGGAAGACCATGGCGATGTCGCGATCCTTGGGGCTCATGCCGCTGATGTCGGCGCCGTCGACCAGGATTTCGCCGCCACTGATGTCATCCAGTCCGGCGATGCAGTTCATCAGGGTCGACTTGCCGCAACCGGACGGGCCGACCAGGATCAGGAACTCGCCGGACTCGATGGCCAGGTCGATGGCTTTGAGCGTGTCCGGCAGGCCGCTGCCGTAGCGTTTGTTGACGTTGCGTAGTTCGAGCCGTGCCATGTGTTATCCCTTGACCGCGCCGGCGGTCAGGCCGCGCACGAAGTATTTGCCGGCCACGACATAGACCAGCAGGGTCGGTAACCCGGCGATCAGTGCCGCTGCCATGTCCACGTTGTATTGCTTGACGCCGGTGCTGGTGTTGACCAGGTTGTTCAGCGCCACGGTGATCGGCTGGGCATCGCCGCTGGAGAACACCACGCCGAACAGGAAGTCGTTCCAGATCTGGGTGAACTGCCAGATCAGGCAGACCATGATGATCGGCACCGACATCGGCAGCAGGATCCGCGCGAAGATGGTGAAGAACCCTGCCCCATCCAGTCGGGCCGCCTGCACCAGGGCATGGGGCACGCTGCAGAAGTAGTTGCGGAAGAACAGCGTGGTGAAGGCCAGGCCATAGACCACATGGACCAGCACCAGTCCGGTGGTGCTGCTGGCCAGGCCGAGCTTGCCTAGGGTGAAGGAGGCTGGCAGCAGGACGCTCTGGAACGGCAGGAAGCACCCCAGCAGCAAGAGGCCGAAGAACAGCTGCGAGCCTCTGAAGCGCCACATCGACAGGACATAGCCGTTGAGCGCGCCAATGAGCGTCGACAACAGCACAGCGGGCACGGTGATCTTCACCGAGTTCCAGAAGTGTCCGCCCACCGTGTCCCAGGCCTTCAGCCAGCCGATGCCGGTGACCACGTCCGGCCAGCTGAGCAGGTTGCCGGCGCGGATGTCTTGCGCGGACTTGAAGCTGGTCAGCAGCATGACCACCAGCGGTATGAGGTACAGGGCGCAGGCTGCCAGCAAGGTGGCATGGATCGCCAGGCGTGCCGGCGAGCATCCGCGTCGGCTAGTCATGGCGCTTGCCTCGCAATTCGGAATACAGGTACGGCACCAGGATCGCCAGGATGGCGCCGAGCATCAGGATGGCGCTGGCCGACCCCATGCCCATCTGGCCGCGACTGAAGGTGAACGAGTACATGAACATGGCCGGAAGATCCGAGGCATAGCCAGGCCCACCGGCGGTCATCGCAGCCACCAGGTCGAAGCTCTTGATGGCGATGTGCGCGAGGATCATCAGCGCGCTGAAGAACACCGGGCGCAGGCTGGGCAGGATGATCCGCAGATAGATGCGTGGCAGGCTGGCGCCATCGACCTGCGCCGCGCGCATGATCGACGGATCGACGCCACGCAAGCCGGCGAGGAACAGCGCCATGACGAATCCGGACGACTGCCAGACGGCGGCGATCACCAGGCAGTACACCACCCGCTGCGGATCGACCAGCCAGTCGAAGCGAAAGCCCTCCCAGCCCCAGTCGCGCAGCAGCTTGTCCAGGCCCAGCCCCGGATTGAGCAGCCATTTCCAGGCCGTGCCGGTGACGATCATCGACAAGGCCATGGGGTACAGGTAGATGGTGCGGATGAAGCCTTCACGGCGAATGCGCTGGTCCAGCAAGACTGCCAGCGACACGCCGATGACCAGGCTGATGCCGATGAACAGGCCGCCGAAGAGCAGCAGATTCTGGCTCGCCACCCACCAGCGGTCGTTGCCCAGCAACTTCAGGTACTGGTCCAGCCCGGCCCATCGGTAGTCGGGCATGAAGCTCGACCGGGTGAAGGACAACACGAGCGTCCAGAGGATGTAGCCATAGAACGCCACCAGCACGACGAGCATGCTGGGCGCCAGCACCAGCTTGGGCAGCCAGCGCTGTAGCGTATCCAGGGGGGAGGCCCGCAGCCGGGCGGTGACGGTGGTCATGTCGAAGGTGCTCCGCGGATCAGGAATGGCAGACAAGGGCTGGGACGCATGCACGCCCTACCGGGCTGCCTTGACCGCGGCGCCGAGCTGCCGCGCCGCCTTGACCGGATCGGCCTTCGGGTCGTTGAGGAAGTTGCTGACCACATCGAAGATCGCCCCCTGCACCGCCAGGGACGAGGCCATGTTGTGCGCCATGCTTGGCTGCAGGCCTTCACCCTGCTCGGCCTGACGAAAATCGTCGGCGGACTTCCGGGTGCAGGCATCGAACGCGTCCATGGCCATGTCCTGGCGCACCGGAAGCGAACCCTTGGCCTGGTTGAAGGCCGTCTGGAACGCCGGTTCCAGGGCGACCTTGGCCAGGTCGTTCTGTGCCGCGATGTCCTTGGGCGCCTTGAGCCTGAACATGGCCAGGGAGTCGATGTTGTAAGTGAAGCTGCCCTGGGTGCCAGGGAACGGAACGCACTGGTAGTCCTTGCCCGCGACCTTGCCGGCGGCGGTCCATTCGCTCTTGGCCCAGTCACCCATGATCTGCATGCCGGCCTTGCCGTTGATGACCTCGGCGGGGGGGGGGGGGCGGGGGGGGGCGGGGGGGGGGGGGGGGCGGGGGGGGGGGCGGGGGGGCGCGG
>NZ_JADNYP010000007.1 GCF_015680705.1 Pseudomonas fulva
CTTTATTCGAAAAATCTCATATTTCTTTTGCCCGCCGTTTTCCCAGCCGAGGCAGATGCTTCCACACTCGCGGTATGCGCAAGACCAGCAATCCTGCAGCCAGACTCGCATATATCGCCCATTCCTTGAGATCGGAGCGAACGATCCACAAAAAATGCAGCAACCCCAGCCCCAGGATCACATAGATCAGCTTGTGCAATTTCTTCCACCGCGCCCCCAAGCGCCGCTGGCTTGCCCGATTGGATGTGGCGGCCAGCATCAGCAACCCGGCGAACCCGAGCGCACCGACGATGATATAGGGTCGCTTGCTCAACTCCACCCCCAGTTGCCTCCAGTCCAGCCCCAGGATGAAGAACAGATAAGCCAGCATGTGCAGAACGATATAGGCAAATGACCATAATCCCACCTGCCTGCGCACGATGATCCACCCTGCCCAGCCGCTCACCCGTTGCAAGGGCGTCATGCAGAGCGTGATCAGCAGTATGGTCAGCCCACCCAGTCCCAGCCGATCCACCAGGATCTTTCCAGGGTCCGGCCCGAGCAGGCCAGCCGATGCCTGATAGAGCCACCAGGTGGGAAAGGCGCAGCCACAGAGGAAGATAGCCAGGCGAAACCACGGGTAATGCATCAGTAGTGCTTCCGCAGGTCCAGCCCGGCATACAACGAGCCGACTTCCTCGGCATAACCGTTGAACATGAGGGTCTCGCGCACGTTCGGACTGAACAGCCCGCTAGGCAGGCGTCGCTCTCGAGCCTGGCTCCAGCGAGGGTGATCCACCTGCGGGTTGACGTTGGCATAGAAACCATATTCTTCCGGCGCCAGGTCCTGCCAGGTCGTGCCAGGCTGTTCGGTCACCAGGCTGACGCGCACGATCGACTTGATGCTCTTGAACCCGTACTTCCAAGGCACGACCAGGCGCAAAGGCGCGCCGTTCTGGCTGGGCAGCTCTCGGCCATACATGCCAACCGCCAGGATCGTCAGCGGATTCATCGCCTCGTCCAGCCGCAGCCCCTCTACATAGGGCCAGTCGATCAGGGCGAAGCCTGAACGCTGCCCCGGCATGTGCTTGGGATCGTGCAGGGTTTCGAAGCGGACGTAACGCGCCCGGGAAGTCGGCTCGACCTGTTTGAGTACACTGGCCAAAGGAAACCCCAGCCAGGGAATGACCATCGACCAGGCCTCGACGCAACGCAACCGGTAGATCCTTTCTTCGAGCTGGCAGGGCTTGACGAAATCTTCCAATGCATAGCGCCCCGGCTTGCCTACTTCCCCGTCGACCACGACGCTCCAGGGCTCCGTCGGCAAGCTGCCGGCATTGGCCGCCGGATCGCCCTTGTCGGGACCGAATTCATAGAAGTTGTTGTAGTGGGTCGCGTCGCGAAACGGGGTGATGGGCTCGCCCTTTACGGTCACGGCCTCCCAGCGGGTCGATTGGAGCTTGTCGCGCAACCAGTCGGGCGGGCTGCCCGCCTCGGCATCGGCGTAACGGCTGGCCTGGGCTGCGCGGCCGATGCGCGGCAAGCCCGCCATGGCAGCGCCGGCGAACGCTCCGCCGAGCAGGCTGCGCCGCGAGAGATAGCAGGATTGACTCGTGATCTCCGACGACTTGCACTCGGAGGATCGAGGAAGCTTGATGAGCATGACGGCCCCGCGACACTGGTTGGGTGATGTACCAGTAGACTATGGGGCCGCAAGGTTATTCCACGATTAAACGATTTTCACGGCTTGCGACGGCGGGTACGCAGCAGGTACTGCACCGGGCCGGAGACAGCGTAGCCGAGGAAGATGAGCAGCAAGATGCGTGGCGGGTCGCTGAATACCACGGCGAATACCAGCACCACGGCCAGGATGGCCACGAACGGCACGCGCCCCTTGAGGTCCAGCTCCTTGAAGCTGTTGTACTTGATGTTGCTGACCATCAGCATGCCCGCGGCGGCGACCAGCAAGGCGACCACGAACGACAGCTTCGAGCCCTGGATACCGTAGTCGCTGAAAGCCCATACGGTACCGGCGACCACACCGGCGGCGGCCGGGCTCGCCAGGCCGATGAAGTAACGCTTGTCGGCGGTACCGACCTGGGTGTTGAAACGTGCCAGGCGCAGCGCCGCGCCAGCGACATAGATGAAGGCCACCATCCAGCCGACCTTGCCCATGTCGCCCAGCGCCCAGACGAAGGCCAGCAGTGCCGGCGCCACGCCAAAGGCAACCATGTCGGACAGCGAGTCATATTCGGCGCCGAAGGCGCTCTGGGTGTTGGTCATGCGCGCCACCCGACCGTCGAGGCTGTCCAGCACCATGGCGACGAAGATGGCGATGGCGGCAAAGGCCAGGTACTTGCTGCCTTCCCGGGCATCTCCGGCGCTCAGGAAACCGTGCGCGCTGATGGAACTGATGATCGAGTAGAAGCCGGCAAACAGGTTGGCCGTGGTGAACAGGTTGGGCAGCAGGTAGATGCCACGGTGCCGAACCTTGCGCCCTTCAGCGTCATGCCCTTCCTCGATGTGCTCATCGACGGGCAGCAGGCTTTCGGCGTCGGAGGGCTTGTTCGGCTCTTCGGGACGTTCGCTCATGGAGGTTACCTTGCAACAGGGTGGAAAGTTTTCGACGCAGGCTGGCGACGGAGGTTCGACGCCGGCCGATGGTCGCTTTATACCAGAAGCTGGTGCCCAAACGAAAAAACGCGGCCAAGGCCGCGTTCTTCGTCACGTCACGACAAGAATCAGTTCTTGCTCTTGTCGACGATCTTGTTGGCCGAAATCCAAGGCATCATCGAGCGCAGCTGCTCGCCGATGATCTCGATACCGTGGGTAGCGTTGTTGCGACGCTTGGCGGTCATCGACGGATAGTTGGTGGCGCCTTCGCTGATGAACATCTTCGCGTACTCGCCGTCCTGGATGCGCTTGAGTGCGTTGCGCATGGCCTTGCGGGATTCTTCGTTGATGACCTCGGGGCCAGTGACGTACTCACCGTACTCGGCGTTGTTGGAGATCGAGTAGTTCATGTTGGCGATGCCGCCTTCGTACATCAGGTCGACGATCAGCTTGAGTTCGTGCAGGCACTCGAAGTAGGCCATTTCCGGGGCATAGCCGGCTTCGACCAGGGTTTCGAAACCAGCCTTGACCAGCTCGACGGTACCACCGCACAGCACGGCCTGCTCGCCGAACAGGTCGGTTTCGGTCTCGTCCTTGAAGGTGGTTTCGATGATGCCGGTACGACCGCCACCCACGCCAGCGGCGTAGGACAGCGCGACGTTCTTGGCATTGCCCGAGGCGTCCTGGTAGATGGCGATCAGGTCAGGGATGCCACCGCCCTTGACGAACTCGGAGCGCACGGTGTGGCCAGGAGCCTTCGGCGCGATCATGATCACGTCCAGGTCGGCACGTGGCACGACCTGGTTGTAGTGGATCGAGAAGCCGTGGGAGAAGGCCAGGGTAGCGCCTTTCTTGATGTTCGGCTCGATTTCGTTCTTGTACAGGGTGCCCTGGAACTCGTCCGGGGTCAGGATCATGACCAGGTCGGCGGCGGCGACGGCGGAAGCGACATCGGTCACCTTCAGGCCGTGGGCTTCTGCCTTGGCGACGGTGGCCGAACCTTTACGCAGACCGATGGTGACATCCACACCGGAGTCCTTCAGGTTGCACGCCTGGGCGTGACCTTGGGAGCCGTAGCCGATGATGGCGACCTTCTTGCCCTGGATGATGGAAAGGTCGCAGTCTTTGTCGTAGTAAACTTTCATGAAACACCCCTGTTATATCTGGCTCCTGGGGAGCCATCGCTGAATGCTGTTGTTTAGATGCTGAGCACTTTGTCGCCACGGGCAATGCCGGTGACGCCGCTGCGCACGGTTTCGAGAATCGAGGCAGTGCCGATCGCCTGGATGAAGCTGTCGAGCTTGTCGCTGGTGCCACTGAGCTGCACGGTGTACACGCTGGCCGTCACGTCGACGATCTGGCCGCGGAAGATATCCGTGGTGCGCTTGATCTCGGCGCGCTGGGCACCGGTGGCCTTGACCTTGACCAGCATCAGCTCGCGCTCGATGTGGGCGCTTTCCGACAGGTCGACCAGCTTGACCACCTCGACCAGCTTGTTCAGGTTCTTGGTGATCTGCTCGATCACCTCGTCATGCCCGATGGTCGTCAGGGTCAGGCGCGACAGGCTCGGATCCTCGGTCGGTGCGACGGTCAGGCTTTCGATGTTGTAGTTGCGCTGGGAAAACAGGCCGACCACGCGAGACAGGGCACCGGGTTCGTTTTCCAGCAGCAGGGAAATGATGTGCCGCATATCAGGTACGCTCCGTCTTGCTCAGCCACATATCGCGCATCGAACCATCCTTGATCTGCATCGGATAGACGTGCTCGCTCCGGTCGACCTGGATGTCGATGAACACCAGTCGATTCTTCATGGCGAAGGCTTCCTCGAGCTTGGGCTTGAGATCCTTCAGGCTGGTGATGCGGATGCCGACATGGCCGTAGGCCTCGACCAGCTTGATGAAATCAGGCAGCGACTCCATGTACGAATGCGAGTGGCGGCTGTTGTAGGCCATGTCCTGCCACTGGCGCACCATGCCCAGCACACCGTTGTTCAGGTTGACGATCTTCACCGGCAGGCCGTATTGCAGGCAGGTCGACAGTTCCTGGATGTTCATCTGGATACTGCCTTCGCCGGTGACGCAAGCCACGTCGTCGTCAGGGAAGTTCAGCTTCACGCCCATCGCGGCGGGGAAGCCGAAGCCCATGGTGCCCAGGCCGCCGGAGTTGATCCAGCGATTGGGCTTGTTGAAACGGTAGTACTGCGCCGCGAACATCTGGTGCTGGCCCACGTCGGAAGTCACGAATGCCTCGCCGCCGGTCACTTCGCACAGCGTCTCGATGACGGCCTGTGGCTTGATCACGCTGCCATCACCCTTGTCGTAAGGGAACAGGCCGCGGTCGCCACGCCATTCCTCGATCTGCTTCCACCAGGCATCGAGTGCCGCCTGGTCAGGCTTGGCGCCGATTTCCCCGAGGATCGCCAGCATTTCGTTGAGCACGCTGTCCACGGGGCCTACGATCGGCACATCGGCCTTGATCATCTTGGAAATCGACGCTGGGTCGATGTCGATGTGGATGATCTTGGCATTCGGGCAGAACTTGGCCGGGCCGTTGACCACCCGATCGTCGAAGCGGGCGCCGACCGCGAAGATCACGTCGGCATGGTGCATGGCCATGTTCGCCGGGAAGCTGCCGTGCATGCCGAGCATGCCGAGGAACTGACGGTCGGTGCCTGGGTAGCCGCCCAAGCCCATCAAGGTGTTGGTGACCGGCAGGTTCAGCGCCTTCGCGATCTGGGTCAGGGCCTCGGAGCCGCCGCCGAGGATCACGCCGCCGCCGGAGTAGACGATCGGACGCTTGGCGGCCAGGAGCATTTCGGCAGCCTTGCGGATCTGCCCCGAATGCCCGCGCACGGCCGGGCTGTAGGAGCGCAGCTTGACCTTCTTGGGATAGACGTACTCGAACTTCTCGGCTGGGTTGGTCATGTCCTTGGGGATATCGACCACGACCGGCCCGGGACGTCCCGACTCGGCCAGATAGAAAGCCTTCTTCAGCACCTCGGGAATTTCCGAGGCGTGCTTGATCATGAAGCTGTGCTTCACGATCGGCCGGGAGATACCGATCATGTCGGTTTCCTGGAAGGCATCGGTACCGACCATGGTGCTTGGCACCTGCCCGGAGAGGATCACCATCGGAATGGAATCCATGTAGGCCGTGGCGATACCGGTGATGGCGTTGGTGGCACCAGGTCCGGAAGTCACCAGCACCACGCCGGCCTTGCCGGTCGCGCGGGCATAGCCATCGGCCATGTGGGTAGCGGCCTGCTCATGGCGAACCAGGATGTGCGAGATCTCTGGCTCCTTGAACAGGGCGTCGTAAACATGAAGAAGAGCACCACCAGGGTACCCGTAGATGTGCTTAACGCCTTCGTCGCGCAAGAAGCGGACGACCATCTCAGCGCCAGATAAAAGCTCCACGTTGTTCACCTCTAAAACGCCAGAATACCGCCCGGAAGGCGGGGTCTTGATAGGTTTACTGCCAAGCAGAGCATGAGCGAACGTCAGCACTGACTGAGCAAGTATTGGGAGCGCCCCAGAGTGTTGCGGGGTTTTCCCACCCAGCGCGAGGTAACGCGTTGCGGGGTGTTACAGGTCGGCGCGGGTGTGCGCCTCATGATCGGCTTGGCGGGTCTGCTTCTGGCAGTCCCCCTACAGCGGAAACTGGATTCTTCTTATTCACGGCCCGCAAGTCAAGAAAAATTATTGCCAATTTTTCCCGCAGATGAATTGCCACCGCCATAAAAAACCGGACCGGCAGCAGAAAAATAAACTTTTGAAAGAAAAAGGGCCACAATCTGCGGCCCTTGATGGAAAAAAAGAAGAAATCAGGCGGATGGGCTGATCAATTGGTCGAATGCTGCCAGCAGTCGGCGCAACTCGCGGCTTTCATCAGGTCGGTCGCCATAGACGGTTTCGGCCATCACCAGGATGCCCGAGGCGTTGGGAAGCGGCAGGCCCTGTTCGAGGATGTGCTTCATGCGCGGCAGGAAGATCCATTGCAGCCACTGTTCGAAGCTCATGCTGTCGACAGCGAACGGCGCCGTGCTGGCCAAGGCTGCGGCACTGGGCGACGCCTCGCTCCACCAGCCCTGCACATGCAGTTCGCGCTCTATCAGCAACAGGTGGTCGGCGATCTCGGGAACGCGCCGGTCCATCACGAACGGACCTGCGCTTTCTGGCGTGCCAGCGCCGCCCCAGCACTGTCGCCCTGCTTTTCGCGGGCCTGGGCAATGACGTTCCACAACTCCGACTGCAGGTCGGGGCGACCACTGGCATAGGTCAACGCACGCCGCGCCAGTTGCTCGGCCTGAGCCGCATCGCCCTGGGCCAGCCGAACCTGAGCCAGGCGGAACAGCACCTGGGGCTCGCGCGGGGCGATCCGCTGGGCGCGCTCCAGGCTCGACGACGCGCCGTTGAAATCGCCGCCACCTTGCTGCTGGCGCGCGGTGGTCAACAGCGCCAGCACCGGTCCGTCCAGCTGTTCGTCGGCCGACAGGCTGCTGCCACTGGGCGCATTGCTGCGTGGGATGCCAGTCGGGGCCGGCGCGCTGGCGGTGCTGGACGCACTGTTCATCGAAGCGATGTCGAATGGTTCGTCACTGACCGGATTGGGCGTGATCGGCCCGGTGCTGATCGGCGCCGCAGCGGTGGACGCCGGGAAGGTCTGGATCGGCTCGGCACCGGCGCCCTGCGGTACCATGACGGTCACCCCAGAGTCGCTCGGCAAGGCCTGTGCCTGGCTGGTTCCGGTCGCGACCGGGTTGGCCGCGGCAGGGCGATTGGCCGCGACACGCTCGGCATTGGAGACCCTGGAGCCCGAATCCACCACCGGGATCGAACCACGCGGCACACTGGCGCAGCCATGGAGCATGGCCAGCGTCGTCAAGGCAGGAAACCACCACTTGTTCACGTCACACCCTCTTATGCATCAGGTGACCTGCCGGGCGGCAGGCCACACGCTTAGTTCATCCATCCCTTGACCCAGTCCATGACCGACTCGTCCGGATTGGACTGGCCACCGCAAGCGGCACCGGCGGGTGGCTCGCTGCCACGAATATACGGCATCTGTACCGCCCCCGGACAGCTGGCGTCGGAGCCCTGCCCTGAGTAGGGGTCGATCCAGGCCTGGACGATGTTGTCCGGCTGCGGCATGTCCAGCGGCAGCGGATCGGCCTTGCGCATGAAGCTGGTCCACACCTGCAGGGCACCGGTGGCGCCGGTGAACGGCGTCTTGCCATTGTCGTCGCGCCCCAGCCAGACCACGGCTAGCAGGTCCTGGCTGAAGCCGGAGAACCAGCTATCGCGTGAATCGTTGCTGGTGCCGGTCTTGCCCGCCAAGGTCAGCGAGCCGGGCAAGGAATTGTAGACCGAGCGCCCCGTGCCCTCGCGCATCACCCGCTGCATGGCATTCTGTACCAGATAAATGGCGCCGGGATCGAACGTCTGCTGGATCTGGAACGGATAACGCTTGAGTGGCTCGCCCTCGGCCGTCAGCACGCTGCGGATACCGCGCAGGGGGGTATTGAAGCCGCCGTTGGCGATGGTCTGGTACATGGTCGCCACCTGCATCGGCGACATGCCGCCAGCCCCCAGCAACATGGCCGGGAATGCCGGCCAGTCGACGTCCACGCCCAGACGGCCAATGGTCTTGATCACGTTCGGCACGCCGACTTCCAGACCGATCTTGGCCGTGGACAGGTTGTACGAGTTGGCCAGCCCCTGGTAGAGGTAGATGGTGCCGTGCGAGCGGCGGTCGTAGTTCTGCGGGCGCCAGACCTGGCCGTCGCCACCCTTGACCGAGAAAGGCTCGTCCTGCACCCAACTGGTGAGCGTGAACTTGCTCGGCTTCTCCAGCGCGGTCAGGTAGACCGCCGGCTTGACCAGCGAGCCGATCGGCCGTACCGCGTCGATCGCCCGGTTGAAACCGGCGAAACCGGCCTGGCGGCTGCCGACCAAGGCCTGGACTTCACCGGTCTCGGGGTTGGTCACGACCATTGCCGACTCGACTTCCCCGGCCCCCTTGCGCCCGGCCAGGCGCTTGAAGGTCTCGCGCATGGCGGTCTCGGCCTTGAGCTGCAGGATCGGGTCGAAGCTGGTGAAGATGCGCAAGCCTTCTTCGGTCAGGTCTTCGTCGCGATAGTCCTGGCGCAGCTGGCGCTTGACCAGGTCGAGGAACGCCGGGAACGAACTGTCGGCCAGACTGCCGCGCTTGGTCACGCCCAAGGGCATCTTCTTCGCTGCATCGACAGCCTCCTGGCTGGCCACGCCCTGCTCGGCCAGCAGGTCGAGCACCAGGTTGCGACGATTGAGGGCCCGCTCGGGATAGCGCCGCGGATTGTAGTAGGACGGCCCCTTGACCATGCCTACCAGCAAGGCCACCTGGTGCAGCTTGAGCTCCGATAGCGGTTGGCTGAAGAAGAACTGGCTGGCCAGGCCGAAGCCATGCACGGCACGCTGGCCGTCCTGGCCGACGAAGACCTCGTTGAGGTAGGCCTCGAGGATCTCGCGCTTGTCATAGTGCATTTCCAGCAGCACGGCCATCATGGCTTCGGTGAGCTTGCGACTCAGGCTGCGCTCGCTGGTCAGGTAGAAGTTCTTCACCAGCTGCTGGGTCAGGGTACTGCCGCCCTGGCGCATCGAGCCGGACGAGGTATTCACCCATGCCGCGCGCGCGATCGACTTGGGCGAGACACCGAAGTGATGATAGAAATCGCGGTCTTCCACCGCTACCAGGGTTTCGAGCAGATACGGCGGCACCTGGTCGATCTTGATCAGAATGCGGTCCTCGAGGTTCTTCGGATAGATGCCACCGATCAGCAGCGGCTCCAGCCGGACCACGTCGAGCTTGCCGCCGTTGGCGCCCGAGAGGCCGGCCACATAGTCGCCGGAGAACCGCACGCGCACCAGCTGTGCCGGCTCCATGCCCTCGTAGAACTGGAAACCGCGGGTATTGAGCTCCACGGTATTGCCGTTCACCGACGCCGCCCCGGGGCCGTTGGCCGAGCTCTCGCGGCGATAGCCCAGGGCATCGAGCTCGGTCAGGAAGTCATTGCGGCTGAGTTTCTGCCCGACGAACAGCTCGAGCGGCCGGGCATATACCTTCGCCGGGATCGACCAGCGCTTGCCGGCGAATTTCTCCTGGACGACAGCATCGAGGTAAACCGCGAAGCCGGCGAGCACCACCAGGCCGACCAGGCTGAGCTTGAGCGCCCAGCCCAGCCAGGCGCGCGAGCGGCCGGTCGGGCGTTTCTTTGAATTGCGGGGGGTCTTGGTACGAGTCATGGTCGCGGATTATACGCACTTTACAAAGGCTGGGCAGGCGCCCTCTGGCGGTTTGCAGGGGCGGCACCATTGACCATAATGTGGGTTTCGAATTCCCTGACCCTTGAAGGATCGCCTGTGAGCCAAGCCCTGATCACCGCGCTGCAGAACCCAGCGCTCTACCCTCACCCAGTCGACGGCTTCCAGCTGATCGAGACGCACATCTCCTGGGTTCTGCTCACCGGTGACTATGCCTACAAGATCAAGAAGCCGATGAACTTCGGCTTTCTCGACTTCACCGAGCTGGGCCGGCGCGAGCATTTCTGCAACGAAGAGCTGCGCCTGAACCAGCGCCTGACCGAAGGTCTGTACCTCGAGGTAGTGCCCATCACCGGTAGCGAGCAGGCCCCGCGCCTGGGCGGCGATGGCCCGGCCATCGAATATGCCCTGAAGATGCGCCAGTTTCCGGCTGGCCAGATGCTGTCCACCTTGCAGGCCAATGGCGAGCTGAGCGCCGGGCATATCGACCAGATGGCCCGACAGATCGCCGAGTTCCACCTGCAGGCACCCCGGGTACCCGTCGAGCACCCCCTGGGCACGCCGGAAAGCGTCATGGCTCCGGTGGAGCAGAACTTCGAGCAGATCCGCCCCTTCCTTTCCGACAAAGCCGACCTGCAGCAACTCGAAGGCCTGCAAGCCTGGGCCCGCAGCAGCTTCGAGCGACTGCGCCCGCTGCTCGAGTCGCGCAAGGCCGACGGCTTCGTGCGTGAATGTCACGGCGACATCCATCTGGGCAATGCGACCCTGATCGATGGCCAGGTGGTGATCTTCGACTGCATCGAATTCAACGAGCCCTTCCGCCTGACCGATGTCTATGCCGATATCGCCTTCCTCGCCATGGACCTGGAGGATCGTGGCCTCAAGTGCCTGTCACGACGCTTCATCAGCCAGTACCTGGAACTGACCGGTGACTACCAGGGGTTGGAGCTGCTCAATTTCTACAAGGCCTATCGCGCCCTGGTACGCGCCAAGGTCGCGCTGTTCAGCCTGGCGCCGGACGCCGATGGCGTACAGCGCGCCACCACCCTGCGCACCTACCGCAACTATGCCAGCCTGGCCGAAAGCTACAGCGCCATCCCGTCGCGCCTGCTGGCCATTACCCATGGCGTCTCGGCCGTTGGCAAGAGCCATGTCTCCATGCGCCTGGTCGAAGCCCTGGGCGCGATCCGCGTGCGCTCGGATGTCGAGCGCAAGCGCCTGCATGGCCAGCAGCCAGAGGCCGAGAGCGGCAAGCTGCAGGCCGGGATCTACGACGCGCAGGCCAGCCAGGCCACCTATGAGCGACTGCACCGGCTGGCGACCGGGATCCTGCGCGCCGGCTTCCCGGTGGTGCTGGACGCTACCTACCTCAAGCGCGAGCAGCGCCAGGCAGCAGCGGCGGTAGCCAGCGAAACCGGCGTGCCCTTCCTGATCCTCGACTGCCATGCTCCCGAGGCGGTCATCGCCAGCTGGCTGGAGCAACGCCGTGCCGAGAACGACGACCCGTCGGACGCGACGCTGGAAGTGGTCAAGGCCCAGCAGGCCAGTCGCGAGCCGCTCGACGAGCAGGAGCTGCAATCGAGCAAGCAGGTCGATACCCAGGCAAGCACCAGCATGGACCAGTTGATCGAGCAGATCCGCCAGCGTCTGCCGGGGCTTTGATCGGCTGCAACGCCAGGGATTGCAGCCCGTCGGGCGCCAGCGGCCAATCGCTGCGCTGGCGCCAGCGCCCGCTACACTGCATTGACCACTGACCTGCCGGCGATTACCCATGGCCATTCAGCATCGCAAGGAGGCCTGATGAATGACGAATTGCAGCATCTGAAGAACCTTGGCAAGACATCTGCGCAGTGGCTGCATGCAGCCGGTATCCATAGCGCGTCGGATTTGCGCAAGCTAGGCGCGGTGGGTGCCTATCAGGCGGTGAAGACCCGTGGCTTTCGTGCCACCAAGGTGCTGTTGTACTCGATCGAGGGCGCGTTGCTGGACATGCACTGGAACGACCTGCCTGCCGAACACAAGCAGAAACTCAATCAGCAACTGCATGCCGAGACCCGCCTGGGCGGCGCCGGGAAATAAATGCGACGAAAGGCATTGACTGAGAAATGAGAATCGTTATGATTATCACAACTGGTCGCGAGACTGGTTGGATAAACTGAAAGCCCCTGGTTCGGACTCTCAGATTATCTCCTCATCAGGCTAATCACGGTTATTGACCCGGCTCCTTTGCCGGGTCTTTTTTTGCATGCGCGGCGTGTTTCGGCGTCCGGCTCTAGCGAGCGATGATCAACGGGTGGCCACGCTCCGGATGGGGCTGCACCAGTACCTCCAGGCCGAACACTGCCTTCAGCTTTGCTGGTTCGAGAACCGCTGCCGGTGCGCCCAGGGCGTGACAACGCCCTTGGTTCAGCAGTAACAGGCGGTCGCAATAACGTGCCGCCAGGTTCAGGTCGTGCAGGATCACCATAACCGCCACGCCCCGCTCGGCGAAACGGCGTAACGCTTGCAAGGTAGTGTGCTGGTGCAACGGATCGAGCATCGAAGTCGGCTCGTCGAGCAGCAACGTGGCGCCCTGCTCGCCAGGCCACAGCTGCGCCAGCACGCGTGCCAGATGTACCCGCTGGCGCTCGCCTCCCGACAGCGCCAGGTAGTTGCGTCCCGCCAGATGCGTGGCATCGACCGCCTCCAGGGCCACCCGGACGATATTGCGATCCTGTTGCAGCCCGGACGCATGCGGCAAGCGTCCCATGGCCACCACCTCCTCGACGCGAAACGCGAATTCCAGGCTCGATACCTGCGGCAAGACCGCCAGGCAGCGTGCCCGTTCCTGGCTGCCCCAGCGCTGCAGCGCTCGCCCACGCAGTCGCACCTGGCCATGGCTGGGCTCCAGTTCCGCGCACAACGCCGCCAGCAGGCTGCTCTTGCCCGCACCGTTGGGGCCAAGCACGCCCAGCAGCTGCCCCGGCACCAGCTCGAAGCTGATGTCATGCAGGACTTGGGCATTGCCTCGCCATAGACCAAGCCCGTCGACTTCCAGCATCAGTGACGCCCCCTTACCAGCAATACCAGAAAGAACGGTGCGCCGATCAGCGCGGTGACGATGCCGATCGGCAATTCCGCCGGTGCCAGGGCCAGGCGCGCAACCAGGTCGGCGAACAGCAGCAGCGCGGCGCCGGCCAACAGCGAGGCCGGCAGCAGCACCCGGTGATCCGGCCCCGCCAACAGACGTACCAGATGCGGCACCACCAGGCCGATGAAGCCGATCAGCCCCGCGGCGGCGACCGCCGCGCCGACACCCAGGGCGGTACAGAACACCAGTTCGCGCTTGAGCCTCTCCACCTCGATGCCCAGGTGCCGCGCTTCCGACTCGCCCAGCAGCAGTGCATTCAAGGCCCGGGCCCGGCGCGGCAGCCACAGCGCAACCGCCGCGGCCACCAGCAACAAAGGCCATAACCGCTGATAGCTGGCGCCATTGAGCGAGCCGAGGTTCCAGAACGTGAGGCTGCGCAAGGTGGCGTCGTCGGCCAGATAAGTGAAAAGTCCCACCGCCGAGCCGGCCAGCGCGGTCAGCGCGATCCCCGCCAGCAACATGGTGGCGACATGGGTCCGGCCGTCTCGGCGGCCGAGCCGATAGACCAGAGCGGTCACCAACAGGCCACCGACGAAGGCGCAGATCGACAGCAGGTAGGGTTCGATCCAGGACGGCATGCCGCCCAGCCAGCTGCCGCCGACGATCGCGATCGCCGCGCCGAGTGCCGCGCCACTGGCCACGCCTACCAGCCCTGGATCAGCCAGGGGGTTGCGGAACAGCCCCTGCATGGCGACGCCCGAAAGCGCCAGCACGGCACCGACCGAAAGCCCCAGCAAGGTACGCGGCAAGCGGATCTGGCCGATGATCAGTTCGGCCTGTTGCAGACCCGCGCCGCCAACCGGAACCCCGAACAGGCGCAGTACGGCCCGCAACACATCGGCCAGCGGCAGGCTCACCGGCCCCAGCGCCAAGGACAGCCAGGCGGCAAGCATGCATAGCAGGACCAGGCAGACGAACAATATCCGTGGCCGCACCCGTCGCCTCATCGGGCCAAGCCCCCGAGGGTCGCCGGATGCAAGACTGCCGCCAGTTCACGCAAGGTGTCGGGCATTCGCGGGCCCAGACCACCAACCAGCAGTGTCGGGTCGAGCGCGAACAGGCGCTTGTCGCGCACGGCCCGCGAGCGGGCCAGTGCCGGATTTTCCTTGAGCAGGGCCTGTAGCGCCTGCTCGCCTTGCAAGACGCGATCGGCCAATACCAGGACATCGGCATCGAGCGCCGCGAGCATTTCCGTCGAGAAATCGCGATACCCCTCGTGCTCGGCAAGGTTGCGCCCCCCGGCCTGACGTAGCAGCCAGTCGCCCGCGGTGCCTTTGCCGGCGACCAGCGGCCTGGCCCCGGCATGACCGACCAGCACCAGCACGCCAGGCGACGGCCCGCGGGCCTGCGCCTGGCCGACCTCGACGCGCAGCGCCTGTAGGCGCTGACGGTACGCCTCGGCGAGCGCCGCGGCCTTGTCGGGCATGCCCAGCAGGCGCCCAAGGTGCTGCAGGTTATCCTCGACCGCGGCCAGTTCGGCCCTGCTCGAGAACAGCTCGACGCGCACGCCGGCCGCACGCAGCTGTTCCAGCACCGGCGGCGGGCCCATCTCCTCGGTGCCGGCCAGGATATCCGGGCGCAGGCTGAGGATGCCTTCGGCAGAGAGCGCGCGTTGGTAACCGATGCTCGGCAGCGACTTGAGCGATGCCGGGTGCTGGCTGGTGGTATCGACCCCGACCAGCCGTGACTCGCCACCCATGGCGCTGATCCATTCGCTCAAGGCACCGCCCGCGCTGACCCACCTGCGCGGCAGGTCGTCGGCCAGCGCCTGGGCGGCGAAGAGCAGGCAAGCGCACAGGCCGATGAAAGATCCAGGACGGCGCATCGTTCGACTCCTCTGGCAGACGCACGTCGCTTGTCGATAGCGACAGGATTGCGCACCATGGCTGCATGGCGCACTCGGATCCGCCAGATCTTGATAACTATTCTCATCGCACGCAAGTCCGTTGCGCACCGCAAGAGGTTTCCAGGCAATGCAGTTTCTTTGCCATTCCAACGACCTGCCGGAGGGCACCAGTCGTTCGTTCACGACAGAGGGCCTGCAACTGTTCGGCGTTCGCCGCCAAGGCCAGGTCTACCTCTATCGCAACCGCTGCCCGCACCGGGGCATACCCCTGGAATGGCGAACCGACGCTTTTCTCGACGAAAGCGCCAGCCTGGTTCGCTGTGCCCACCATGGCGCGCTGTTCCTGATCGAGACAGGCGAATGCGTGGCTGGTCCCTGCGAAGGCGAGCGACTACAGGCACTCGACAGCCTGGAAGACAGTCGAGGCATTTGGCTCAGCGATCGACCAGCACCGGCAGAGGCCGATCGATGACGATCTGCTCGGCATCCAGGCGCGTACCGTAGGCCAGCACCTCCACGCCATCGTCCATCGCTGCGCGCAAGGCCTGGGCGTAGGCGGCGTCGATCTCCCCGGCAGGACGCACCGCCTGCACGCCGGCGAGATTGACGCAGTACAACTGCACCGCGCGGATACCCTGCCGCGCCAACGCGCCCAATTCGCGCAAGTGCTTGGCGCCGCGTTGGGTGACGGCGTCGGGGAAAGCCGCCACGGCGCTGTCCGGATAGCCCAGGGTGACGCTCTTGACCTCGACATAGGCCGGCCCGTCGGGAAAATCCAGGCGAAAGTCCACCCGGCTACCCTCCTCGCCATAGGCCACTTCACGCCTGAGCGCGGTGAACCCGGCCAGCTCGCCGATCACCCCGGCACGCAGGGCCTCCTCGACCAGTGCGTTGGCTCGCCCGGTGTTGATGCAGGCCAGGCGCCCCTGCGGCGTCTCGCTGATTTCCCAGGTGCCTGGCAACTTGCGTTTCGGATCGCTGGAGCGACTGAACCACACGCGTCCGCCTGCCTGCATGCAATTGAGCATCGAGCCGGTATTGGGGCAATGGATGGTAATCTGTTCGCCGCTGGCCAGTTCGATATCGGCCAGGAACCGCTTGTAGCGCCGCAGCAGGCGCGCCTGCTCGAGCAAGGGGAAGAAGAGCATCAGCCGCGCCAGCCTTCCAGCCCACGGGCAATGCGCTGTACCGCCTCTTCCAGACGCTCCAGCCCTTGGGTATAGGCGAAGCGCACATGGTGCCCTGCCAGGTGCCGACCGAAGTCCAGCCCGGGCGTGAACGCCACGTGCTCGGTTTCCAGGAAATGCTGGCAGAACGCAAAGGCATCACCACCGAAGGCACTGATGTCGGCATATAGATAGAAGGCGCCCTGCGGCTCGACGGCGATCCGGAAGCCCAGCGCGCGCAGGGCGGGCAGCAGGTAGTCGCGGCGCCGGGCGAACTCGGCGCGACGCTGTTCGAGGATCGCCAGGGTGGCCGGCTCGAAACAGGCCAGCGCAGCATGCTGGGCCATGCTCGGCGCGCTGATGTAGAGGTTCTGCGCCAGCTTTTCCAGGTCCGCCACTGCCGCTGGTGGGGCGACCAGCCAGCCGAGTCGCCAGCCAGTCATGCCGAAGTACTTGGAAAAACTGTTGAGGACGAATGCCTCCTGGTCCACTTCGAGCACGCTTGGCGCATCCATGCCATAGGTCAGACCATGGTAGATCTCGTCCACTACCAGGTGCCCGCCCTGCGCGCGGGTGGCCTGGGAGAGGCTGGCGAGGTCGTCGCGCATGAGCACGGTACCGGTCGGGTTGGCTGGCGAGGCTACCAGGGCGCCGACGGTCTGCCGGTTCCAGTGCCGCGCCACCAGCTCGGCATTGAGCTGGTAATTGTCCTGTGGCCCCACCGGCACCAGCTGCGCCGCGCCTTCCACCAGTCGCAGGAAATGCCGATTGCATGGGTAGCCGGGGTCGGCGAGCAGCCAATGCTTGCCCGGATCGACCAGCAGGCTGCTGGCCAGCAGCAAGGCGCCAGACCCGCCAGGGGTAATCAGAATACGCTGCGGATCGACATCGAGGTCATGCCGCCGGCCATAGAAGCCGGCGATCGCCTCGCGCAATGCCGGCAACCCACGCGCCGCGGTGTAGCGAGTATGCCCGGCGGCGAGCGCGGCCTGGCCAGCTTCGACGATAGGCGCCGCGGTGGTGAAATCCGGCTCGCCGATCTCCAGGTGGATCACGTCGTGCCCAGCGGCCTGCAGTTCGTTGGCCCGCGCCAGCAAGGCCATGACATGGAAGGGTTCGATGGCGCGACTGCGCTCGCTGTAGGACTGGGCCATGGGCTTTTCTCGATTTGGACTAGACTGGTGATTCTACCTTTGCACGGCTGCGAACGTGTGTGACACGCCGCTGTCAATACCTCGATGCAGGCGGGGTAGCATACCCCTGATCTATCTGGTAAGTTCGGCGGCTCGCAGTCGCAGGGCCGGCGGGTGCCGGAGATGGAGCAAGCCTGTGCATTGGATCAGATGAGTGAGAGGCGGTCTATTCATGTCCACCCAAGAAAAGCATAAAAGCAGTCAACTTTTTCACGGCGTAGAGTCCTACGAGGAAACCCAGGGCGAAGAGTACATGGGTGAGCCCATGCGGGCCCACTTCACGAAACTGCTCAATGCCTGGAAGCAAGATCTGATGCAGAGCGTGGATCGCACCGTCGACCACATGAAGGACGAAGCCGCCAATTTCCCGGATCCGGCCGACCGTGCCAGCCAGGAAGAGGAGTTCGCCCTGGAGCTGCGCAACCGTGATCGCGAGCGCAAGCTGATCAAGAAGATCGACAAGACCATCCAGAAGATCCAGGACGAGGAATACGGCTGGTGCGAGGCCTGCGGCGTCGAGATCGGCCTGCGTCGGCTGGAGGCCCGTCCGACGGCGGACCTGTGCTTCGATTGCAAGGAGCTGGCGGAAAAGAAGGAGAAGCAGGTCGGCAAGGCCTGACCTGTTGGCGACCCTGCGCAGGCAGGCTTGCAGTTCGCTGTCGCCTGCCGGCAGACAGATCACCACGGGGCGCTCAGGCGCCCCGCTTCATTGATGGACCCGCGGCCATGAACGACTCCAGCTACGTCGGACGCTTCGCCCCGACCCCAAGCGGCTTTCTGCATTTCGGTTCGCTGGTCGCCGCCCTCGCCTCCTGGCTCGATGCCCGGGCCGCCGGAGGACGCTGGCTGCTACGGGTGGAAGACACCGACCCGCCCCGCGAGATGCCCGGGGCCCGTGACGCCATCCTGCAGACCCTCGAGCGCTACGGGCTGGAGTGGGATGGCGAGGTGGTCTGCCAGAGCCAGCGCCATGCGGTCTATGCCGAAGTGGTCGAACGCCTGTTGCGCCAGGGGCTGGCGTATGCCTGCACCTGCTCGCGCAAGCAGCTCGAAGGCTACGACGGCGTCTATCCCGGTTTCTGCCGCAATGCCGGCCACCCCCGTCAGGGCGCGGCGATTCGTCTGCGCGTGCCGGAGCTGAACTACCATTTCGTCGACCGGGTGCAGGGCCGCTTCGAGCAGCATCTGGGACGCGAGGTGGGCGACTTCGTCATCCAGCGTCGCGACGGCCTGTACGCCTATCAACTGGCGGTGGTGCTGGACGATGCCTGGCAGGGAGTGACGGACGTCGTGCGCGGCGCCGACCTGCTCGACAACACGCCCCGCCAACTGTACCTGCAGGAGCTGCTCGGGCTGCCTCATCCGCGCTACCTGCATATCCCGCTGATCACCCAGCCCGACGGGCACAAGCTCGGCAAGTCCTATCGCTCGCCCCCCCTGGCCGCCGACCAGGCCACGCCGTTGCTGCTGCGCGCGCTGAGGGCGCTGGGCCAGGCCACCGAACCGACGATGGACGCTGCCAGCCCCGCCGAGGTGCTGGCCATCGCCACGCAGCGCTGGCGCCCGCAGGCCATCGCCAACCGGACCACCTTGCCCGAGGCGCAGCTGCGCTGATCGCCCAGGCCCCACCATGGCCGGTCCTGGCGGTATGGCCCGGATAAATGCAGGCAGGCCTTGCCGATTGCTCGAAAGCCCAATAGATTCAAGCCTTTGCCGTAGGCAGACAGCGCTTGCGCCGCGGCTTGCCATTTGCGCCGATAATAAACGACCGATCCTGGCGCCCTGACTCGAGGCCAACATGTACATCTACCGTCTGGTCCTGCTGCTGGTGGTCGGGATCTACCTGTTCTCCCCCGCCATCATGGACTGGTGGATCGAACCCACCGGAGCCTGGTATCGCCCCTACCTGCTCTGGCTGATCCTGATCGTCGTGACCTTCATCCTGCAGAGCCAACGAGATGCCGATGAGCTTTAGCCTGACCCAGATGATCCTGGTCAGCGCCGCCTACCTGCTGGTGCTGTTCGGCGTGGCCTGGGTCAGCGAACGCGGCCTGATCCCGCGCTCGGTCATCCGCCACCCGCTGACCTATACCTTGTCCCTGGGCGTCTATGCCAGCGCCTGGGCCTTCTATGGCTCGGTAGGCCTGGCCTACCAGTACGGCTATGGCTTCCTGGCGTGTTACCTCGGCGTTTCCGGTGCCTTCCTGCTGGCGCCGGTGCTGCTCTATCCGATCCTCAAGATCACGCGCACCTACCAGCTGTCCTCGCTGGCCGACCTGCTCGCCTTTCGCTTTCGCAGCACCTGGGTTGGCGCGCTGACCACATTGTTCATGCTGGTCGGGGTCCTGCCCCTGCTGGCGCTGCAGATCCAGGCGGTCACCGACTCGATCAGCATCCTCAGTGCCGAGCCAGTGAAGGCGCCGATCGCGGCCGGCTTCTGCGCGATGATCACCTTGTTCACCATCTTCTTCGGTTCACGACACATCGCCACCCGGGAGAAACACGAGGGGCTGGTATTCGCCATCGCCTTCGAGTCGGTGATCAAGCTGGTGGCCCTGGGCGGCGTCGGCCTTTACGCCCTCTATGGCGTGTTCGGCGGCCCACACCAGCTCGAAGTCTGGCTGTTGCAGAACCAGACGGCCCTGGCCGCGCTGCATACGCCACTGCAGGAAGGGCCGTGGAGGACGCTGCTGCTGGTATTCTTCGCCTCGGCCATCGTCATGCCGCACATGTACCACATGGCCTTCACCGAGAACCTCAACCCTCGCGCACTGGTCAGCGCCAGCTGGGGCCTGCCGCTGTTCCTGCTGCTGATGAGCCTGGCCGTGCCGTTGATCCTCTGGGCAGGGCTACGCCTGGGGGCCAGCACCAATCCGGAATACTTCACCCTTGGCCTGGGCATTGCCGCCGACCATCCGGGCCTGGCCCTGCTGGCCTACGTGGGCGGGCTGTCCGCCTCCAGTGGCCTGATGATCGTGACCACCCTGGCACTGTCCGGCATGGCACTCAATCACCTGGTCCTGCCCCTGTACCAGCCACCGGCCGAAGGCAACATCTACCGCTGGCTGAAATGGACCCGCCGGGCACTGATCGTCGCGATCATCACTGCCGGGCTGGTCTTCTACATGCTCCAGAACAATCACCAGAGCCTGGCGAACCTGGGCATCGTCGCCTTCGTCGCGACCTTGCAGTTCCTCCCGGGGGTACTCTCGGTGCTGTACTGGCCGACAGCCAACCGGCGCGGCTTCATCGCGGGCCTGCTCGCCGGCTTCCTGGTCTGGGTAGTGACCATGCTGCTGCCACTACTGGGCAATCTGCAGGGTTTCTACATTCCGTTGCTGGACGTCATCTACGTGCTCGACGACACCAGCTGGCACATGGCGGCGATCGCTTCGCTGGCCGCCAACGTGCTGCTGTTCACCCTGATTTCGCTGTTCACCAACGCCAGCAGCGAAGAAGACAGTGCCGCCGAAGCCTGCGCCGTGGACAATGTGCGCCGCCCCCAGCGGCGCGAACTGCATGCTGCCTCGCCCCAGGAGTTCGCCACCCAGCTGGCCAAGCCACTAGGCGCCAAGGCCGCGCAGAAGGAAGTCGAGCAGGCCCTGCGCGACCTGTACCTGCCGTTCGACGAGCGTCGCCCCTATGCGCTGCGCCGGCTGCGCGACCGCATCGAGGCCAATCTCTCCGGGCTGATGGGCCCCAGTGTCGCCCAGGACATGGTCGAGACCTTCCTGCCCTACAAGTCCGGTAGCGAGAACTACGTGACCGAGGACATCCACTTCATCGAGAGCCGCCTGGAGGACTACCACTCGCGCCTGACCGGTCTGGCCGCCGAGCTCGATGCCTTGCGCCGCTATCATCGCCAGACCTTGCAGGAACTGCCGATGGGGGTCTGCTCCCTGGCCAAGGACCAGGAAATCCTGATGTGGAACAAGGCCATGGAGGAGCTGACCGGCATCGCCGCCAAGCATGTGGTCGGCTCACGCCTCAAGACCATCGGTGAACCCTGGCGCGGCCTGCTGCTGGGGTTCATCAACGTGCCCGATGAACACCTGCACAAGCAGCGCCTGGCGCTCGATGGCCAGACCCGCTGGCTGAACCTGCACAAGGCGGCCATCGACGAGCCGCTGGCGCCTGGCAACAGCGGTCTGGTGCTGCTGGTCGAGGACCTGACCGAGACCCAGGCCCTGGAAGACAAGCTGGTCCATTCCGAACGGCTGGCCAGCATCGGCCGCCTCGCTGCCGGCGTCGCCCACGAAATCGGCAACCCGATCACCGGCATCGCCTGCCTGGCGCAGAACCTGCGCGAGGAGCGCGAAGACGACGGCGAGATCACCGAGCTGTCGAGCCAGATCCTCGAGCAGACCAAGCGCGTCTCGCGCATCGTGCAATCGCTGATGAGCTTCGCCCATGCCGGCGGCAGTCACCAGAACAGCGAAGAGCCGGTCTGCCTGGCCGAAGTGGCGCAGGACGCGATCGGCCTGCTGGCCTTGAACCGGCGCAACTTCGAGGTGCAGTTCTTCAACCTGTGCGATCCCGAACACTGGGTCGAGGGTGACCCGCAACGCCTGGCCCAGGTGCTGATCAACCTGCTGTCCAATGCCCGCGACGCCTCGCCGCCCGGCAGCGCCGTGCGCGTGCGCAGCACGGTCTGCGAACACACCGTCGACCTGATCGTCGAAGACGAGGGCACTGGCATTCCGAAGAACATCATGGACCGTCTGTTCGAGCCTTTCTTCACCACCAAGGATCCCGGCGAAGGGACTGGCCTGGGGCTGGCTCTGGTCTATTCCATCGTGGAAGAGCATTATGGGCAAATCACGATCGACAGCCCGGCCGATATCGAACGGCAACGAGGTACCCGGATCCGCGTGACGCTGCCCAGGCATGTCGTAGCGACGTCCCCTGAGAATCGAGACCGTCGAGAGAATTGAATCAATGCCGCATATTCTGATCGTCGAAGACGAAACCATCATCCGCTCGGCCTTGCGCCGATTGCTCGAGCGGAACCAGTATCAGGTCAGCGAAGCGGGCTCGGTGCAGGAAGCCCAGGAGCGCTTCAGCATCGCCACGTTCGACCTGATCGTCAGTGACCTGCGCCTGCCCGGTGCGCCAGGCACCGAGCTGATCAAGCTCGGGCAAGGCACGCCGGTATTGATCATGACCAGCTACGCCAGCCTGCGCTCGGCCGTCGACTCGATGAAGATGGGCGCGGTGGACTACATCGCCAAGCCGTTCGATCATGACGAGATGCTCCAGGCGGTGGCCCGCATCCTGCGCGATCGACAGCGCGCGCCCGGGCCAGGCGCCGAGGCACGGCCGACCAGCAAGCCGGCCGGCACCGAAAAGGCGGCGACCGGCGCGGCCAATGGCGACATCGGCATCATCGGCTCATGCGCGCCGATGCAGGATCTGTTCGGCAAGATCCGCAAGGTCGCCCCTACCGATTCGAATGTGCTGGTGCAAGGCGAGTCGGGTACCGGCAAGGAACTGGTGGCCAGGGCCTTGCACAACCTGTCCCGACGGGCCAAGGCGCCGATGATCTCGGTCAACTGCGCCGCGATTCCGGAAACCTTGATCGAGTCCGAGCTGTTCGGTCATGAAAAGGGCGCCTTCACAGGTGCCAGCGCCGGCCGCGCGGGCCTGGTCGAGGCGGCCGATGGGGGCACGCTGTTCCTCGATGAAATCGGCGAGCTGCCTCTAGAAGCCCAGGCCAGGCTGCTGCGCGTGCTGCAGGAAGGGGAAATCCGCCGTGTCGGTTCGGTCCAGTCGCAGAAAGTCGACGTGCGCCTGATCGCCGCGACCCACCGCGACCTGAAGAGCCTGGCCAAGGCCGGGCAGTTTCGCGAAGACCTCTACTACCGGCTGCACGTGATCGCCTTGAAGCTGCCGGCGCTGCGCGAGCGCGGCAACGACGTCATCGAGATCGCCAAGGCATTCCTGGCCCGACACAGCGCGCGGCTGGGACGGGATGACCTGCGCTTCTCTGTCGAAGCCGAGCAAGCGATTCGCCATTACAGCTGGCCAGGCAACGTGCGCGAGCTGGAAAACGCCGTCGAGCGATCGGTGATTCTCAGCGAGAGCGCGGAAATATCCGCCGAGCTGCTAGGCATCGACATCGAGCTGAGCGACCTGGAGGAGGAAGACAGCTTCGACGAGAACCAGGCGAGCTCCTCGACCGCCAGCACCAGCCACGAGCCGACCGAGGACCTGTCGCTGGAAGACTATTTCCATCACTTCGTCCTCGAACACCAGGACCACATGACCGAAACCGAGCTGGCGCGCAAGCTGGGTGTCAGCCGCAAATGTTTGTGGGAGCGGCGCCAGCGCCTGGGCATCCCTCGGCGCAAAAGCAACGCCACCAGCGACAGCTGAGCGCAGAGCTGCGAGCCTGGGCCACTTAACCCGCGGATTTGACGATCAGCCTGCCGTGGCTCGCAAGCCCTGACAGGGTTTGCCGAACGCCAGGGCACCGTGATCAGTTTGAGGCGAGGCTTGCCAGGGGGGTGTTACCGCCACCCTCAAGCCGTAACAAATCCGAGGCATACGGTAACGATTTTACTGCGATCGCGACGCTTTGTCGCAGCACCAAACGTCTCAACCCCTTGATTTCGTTGGGTTTTAAAAAGTTGGCACGGCACCTGCTATGTATCTGGTACAAGAACAATAACAAGCACGGCAAAAACAGAACAAGAACAAGACGAATCGGCTCACGCATAACAAGAACAAGACGGCGGAGGCGCAGCTAACTGATTCTTTTGGAGAGGAGTGATGCTTGGGGCTTGCCCCATGACCAGGCAGAGAACAACAAAAACTGCACTAAAAAGCAGCGCCTGAACTGGTTGGATCGATAGATCAGCATGACATCAGCGACCAAAGCAATCCGTTTGCTCTTCACTCCCGGTTTTGGGAGTCGTCCACAAGCTCGGGAGAGCTTGCGGACTGGGCACTCAACAAAAACAAGAGCCCGACAGAAAAACAACAAGAGCACGCAACGACTTTCCTGGGGAGCTTCGGCTCCCCATGTCGTTTCCGGATGCCAGGTTCGCTCGCTGCAATGCCCCTTGGCGTACCGCCTACACCATCCCACGAGTAAATGCTAGAATCCCCGCCTATCATGCGGCCATTCCCTCATTCTTGGCCGAACATTCCTTCAAACAGTGCATCCCATGCTGAAGAAGCTGTTCCAGTCTTTCCGTCCTCCTGTCCGTGGCCAGCACCACAGGCGTACCACGCCCGAGGTGATCAACAGCAGCCAGCACTCGCTGCAGCGCAGCCAGTTCAGCCGCCACGCGGTCAGCATCGTCGAGCGCCTGCAAAGCGCGGGTTACCAAGCCTATCTGGTCGGCGGCTGTGTCCGCGACCTGCTCCTGGGCATCACCCCCAAGGACTTCGACGTCGCCACCAGTGCCACTCCAGAACAGGTCCGCGCCGAATTTCGCAATGCCCGGATCATCGGTCGTCGCTTCAAGCTGGTCCACGTGCAGTTCGGTCGCGAAATCATCGAGGTGGCTACCTTCCGTGCCCACCACTCCGATGAAGACCAGTCCGATAGTCACCGTTCGTCGCACCATGCCAGCGGTCGCATCCTGCGCGACAACGTATACGGCACCCTGGAAGATGACGCGCAACGTCGTGACTTCACCATCAACGCCTTGTACTACGACCCGGTCAGCGAACGTATCCTCGACTACGCCAACGGTGTTCATGACATCCGCAATCGCCTGTTGCGCCTGATCGGCGACCCGGTCCAGCGCTATCAGGAAGACCCCGTGCGCATGCTGCGCGCGGTGCGCTTCGCCGCCAAGCTCGACTTCGGCATCGAGAAGCACACCGTCCAGCCGATTCGCGAGCTGTCCCCGATGCTGCGCGAAATCCCGCCAGCCCGATTGTTCGAGGAAAGCCTCAAGCTGTTCCTTTCCGGCCACGGCTCGCTGGCTTTCGAGATGCTGGTCGACCTGCAGCTGTTCGATCCCTTGTTCCCGGCAAGCGCCCAGGCGCTCGAGGAGCGGCCGACCTATACCCATACGCTGATCAGCCAGGCCTTGAGCAACACCGACCTGCGCATCAGCCAAGGCAAGCCGGTGACCCCCGCGTTCCTCTTCGCGGCCCTGCTCTGGCCGGCGCTGCCAGCACGGGCGCTCTACCTGCAAAGCCAGGGGGTGCCGCCGATTCCTGCCATGAGCGGCGCGGCCCATGACCTGATCGTCGAGCAATGCCAGCGCGTGGCCATCCCCAAGCGCTTTACCTTGCCGATCCGCGAGATCTGGGACATGCAGGAGCGCCTGCCACGGCGCAGCGGCAAACGGGCCGACCTGCTGCTGGACAACCCTCGCTTCCGCGCCGGCTACGATTTCCTTTTGCTGCGCGAGAGCGCTGGCGAGCAGACCGACGAACTGGGCCAGTGGTGGACCGACTACCAGGAGGCCAACGACAGCGAGCGCCGCAACATGATCCGCGACCTCGGCAGCCGTGACGAAGGCGCCGCGCCGCGCAAGCGCAAGCGCAGCGGTAGCAAGCGCAGGCAAGGTGGCGACGAGAGCTGGGACTGAGCATGACGGTACGTGCCTACATCGGTCTTGGCAGTAACCTGGCCGAGCCTGCCGAGCAGTTGCGCAGTGCCTTGCAGGCGCTCGACGCCGCGGCAGGCGCGCGCCTGGCCGCTGTCTCCAGCTTCTATGCCAGCGATTCGCTGCTGCCTGGCCAGCCTCGCTACACCAACGCCGTGGCGGCGCTGGACACCGACCTGGCGCCCCTGGCGCTGCTCGATACCCTGCAAGCCATCGAAACCGATCAGGGGCGCGAGCGCAAGGAACGCTGGGGTCCCAGGACGCTGGACCTCGACCTCCTGGTGTATGGCGACCAGCTGATCGACGAACCGCGCCTCAAAGTGCCGCACTACCACATGCAGGCGCGCCCCTTCGTGCTGTATCCGCTGGCCGAGCTGGTGCCGGCCGATTTTCGGCTGGCCGATGGACGGCAACTGGCCGACCTGCTCGCGGCCTGCCCCTTCGTCGGGCTCGAGAGGCTGTAACCTGGGTGTTACGTTGGCGGTAACAGCGTAATCGCCCGTCGCGCACATGCGGTAACACAGTCATTGACTTCCCCTATCCCGCTCATGACTATAGGCGCCCGTGGCGTCGATCCGCCACCGATGCCGTGGAGCGACCGCGGCCAGCCCTGCGACTGAACATCACGTACGATGATGTGCCCACCGCGCAGACCGTTCGGCCTCTTGCCCGGCCCGGCCTGCGTGGTGCCCGAACGAGGACTCTTTCACATGCCTGACGTTACCCTGACCACCCTCAACGGCCTCAAGGCCAAGGGGGAAAAGATCACCATGCTGACCTGCTATGACGCGACGTTCGCCAAGGTCGCCAGCCAGGCCGGCGTGGAAGTGCTGCTGATCGGGGATTCGCTGGGCATGGTCCTGCAAGGCCACGACAGCACGCTGCCAGTGACCACGGCCGAAATGGCCTATCACACCGCTAGCGTCAAGCGTGGCAACCAAGGGGCGCTGATCCTCGCCGACCTGCCGTTCATGGCCCATGCCACGCTCGAGCAGGCCCTGGCCAACAGTGCCACGCTGATGCAAGCCGGCGCCCACATGATCAAGATCGAAGGGGCCGCCTGGCTGGCCGAGACCATAGGCCGCCTGGTCGAACGCGGCGTTCCGGTGTGCGCCCACCTGGGTCTGACGCCACAGACAGTCAATGTCTTCGGTGGCTACAAGGTCCAGGGTCGTCAGGAGGCCCAGGCCCGCAAGCTGCGTGACGATGCCATCGCGCTCGAGCAGGCCGGCGCGGCGATGCTTCTGCTCGAATGCGTGCCAGCCGAGCTGGCCGCCCAGATCAGCCGCTCCGTGAGCGTCCCGGTCATTGGCATCGGCGCCGGTAGCGCCACTGATGGGCAGGTCCTGGTGTTGCATGACATGCTCGGCTTGTCGCTCACAGGGCGCGTCCCGCGTTTCGTGAAGAACTTCATGCATGGCCAACCAGACATCCCCAGCGCCCTTGCCGCCTACGTCAAGGCAGTCAAGGAGGCGAGCTTCCCCGCCAGCGAACACGAGTTCAGCGCATGAATACAGTCAAGACCGTCCGTGAACTGCGCGCCGCCGTGGCACGCGCGCGCAGCGAAGGCAAGCGCATCGGCTTCGTGCCGACCATGGGCAACCTGCACAGCGGGCACGTCGCGCTGGTCACCAAGGCGGCGCAACGTGCCGACTTCGTGGTCGCCAGCATCTTCGTCAACCCGTTGCAGTTCGGGGCCAGCGAGGACCTTGGCAGCTATCCGCGCACTTTGGCCGCCGATCAGGAAAAGCTGCTCCAGGCTGGCTGCAACCTGCTGTTCGCGCCCACCGTCGAAGAAATATACCCCGACGGCATGGAGGCCCAGACCCGTGTCAGCGTACCGCGTCTTTCCGAAGGGCTGTGTGGCGCCAGCCGTCCAGGGCATTTCGAAGGCGTGGCGACGGTCGTCAGCAAGCTGTTCAACATGGTCCAGCCCGACCTGGCGGTATTCGGCGAGAAGGATTTCCAGCAGCTGGCGGTCATCCGAGCGCTGGTGCGCGACCTGAACCTGCCGATCCAGATCATTGGCGAGCCGACCGTGCGTGCCGAGGATGGTCTGGCATTGTCATCGCGCAACGGTTATCTGAGCGCGCAGCAGCGTGCCACGGCCCCTGTCCTGTACCAAGTCCTGCAGCAAGTCGCCGAAGCGGTTCGCCAGGGTCGTCGTGACTATCCGGTGCTGGCCAGCGAGGCGCAGGCACGACTGGAGGCAGCGGGGCTGCGTACCGACTACTTCGAAGTGCGCCAGGCGCTGACCCTGCGCCCGGCGATTGCCGACGACCATGACCTGGTGATCATTGCCGCCGCCTATCTGGGGCAGACCCGTCTGATCGACAATTTGCACCTGGTTCTTGCCACTGGCTAGCCAAACGCGGCGCCATGCTGGCTGCAACGCAGGCTGTGCCTATAATGAAGCCAGCCTGCAACTGGCGACACGCGCCAGTGTCCAAGGCAAGTCAACGCACCAAGGAACCCATGCGCAATGGCGTATTATCGTACCCCCCATGATGTGACGGCGCTGCCCGCCTGGCAGGCGCTCCAGCAACACCGCGACGCCATGCAAGGATTCAGCATGCGCGAAGCGTTCGCCGCTGACCCGAAGCGTTTCGAAGAATTCTCCTTGAGCAGTTGCGGCCTGTTCCTCGACTACTCGAAGAACCTCATTACCGAACAGACCCGCGAACTGCTGGTGGACCTGGCCAGAAGCGTCGGTCTTGAAGAGGCCATCAGGTCGATGTTCGCTGGTGAGATCATCAATGCCTCCGAAGGCCGACCGGTGCTGCATACCGCCTTGCGCAGGCCGGTGGGCGACAAGCTCGAAGTCAATGGCGTCAACGTGATGCCCGAGGTCCACAAAGTCCTCAACCAGATCACCGAGCTGGTCGGGCGCATCCACGACGGGCTGTGGCGTGGCTACAGCGAGAAACCGATCACCGACGTGGTTAACATCGGTATCGGCGGTTCCTTCCTGGGGCCGGAGCTGGTTTCCGAAGCCCTGTTGCCGTATGCCCAGCGCGGCGTGCGCTGCCACTACCTGGCCAACATCGACGGCAGCGAATTCCATGAGCTGTCGGCCAAGCTGCGTGCCGAAACCACGTTGTTCATCGTCTCGTCGAAGTCCTTCAACACCCTCGAGACCCTGAAGAACGCCACCGCCGCGCGGACCTGGTACCTGGCCCAGGGCGGCTCCGAGGCAGAGCTGTATCGCCACTTCATCGCCGTGTCGAGCAACAAGACCGCTGCCGTGGCCTTCGGTATCCGCGAAGAGAACATCTTCCCGATGTGGGACTGGGTCGGCGGGCGCTATTCGCTATGGTCGGCGATCGGCCTGCCGATCGCGCTGGCCATCGGCACCGCCAACTTCAAGGAGCTGCTGTCCGGTGCCTACACCATGGACCAGCACTTCCAGACCGCGCCGTTCGAACAGAACATGCCGGTGCTGCTGGCCCTGCTGGGGGTCTGGTATGGCAATTTCTGGGGCGCGCAAAGCCATGCGATCCTGCCGTACGATCATTACCTGCGCAACATCACCAAGCACCTCCAGCAGTTGGACATGGAATCCAATGGCAAGAGCGTGCTGCAGGACGGCTCGCCCGCCAAGATCGAGACCGGTCCGGTGATCTGGGGCGGTGTCGGCTGCAACGGCCAACACGCCTATCACCAGCTGCTGCATCAAGGCACGCAACTGATCCCGGCCGACTTCATCGTTCCGGTGGTGAGCTTCAATCCGGTTTCCGACCATCACCAGTGGCTGTATGCCAACTGCCTGTCGCAGAGCCAGGCGCTGATGCTGGGCAAGACCCGCGAGGAAGCCGAGGCCGAGCTGCGCGAAAAAGGCATGAGCGAGGCGGACGTCGCCCGGCTCGCACCACACAAGGTGATCCCGGGCAACCGCCCGAGCAATACCCTGGTGGTCGAGCGCATCAGCCCGCGTCGCCTGGGCGCGCTCGTCGCCATGTACGAGCACAAGGTGTTCGTGCAGAGCGTGGTCTGGGGCATCAACGCCTTCGACCAGTGGGGCGTCGAGTTGGGCAAGGAGCTGGGCAAGGAAGTCTACCAGCGCCTGGTCGGCAGCCAGGAAGCCGCCGCGGACGATGGTTCCACCCAAGGCCTGATCAACTATTTCCGTAGCCGTCACCGTGGTTGACGGGCGGTAAGCGAAGGGCCGCCGCGCCGGTAGAGGCGGCCGCCGCCGGGGCGCCGGCGGCTCCTCAGCCGGCTGAGCTGCGTCGCCGGTACCGGCATGCGCCCTCGCCCCCGCCATTGCCCCTCCCCAACCCAGCTACACTTCCCTATCGAACAGCCGTTGCACTTCATCCTGCCGGCAGCCGGATCGTTGCCCCGCGTCCAGGATCGGTGCAGTCCCCAGCCGCGTGCCGGCACGACAAGCGCAGGATCACCCGCCATGTTCGATATCCGCCAGTATCCACAAGCCATGTCCACGATCGATGCCACGCAGCTGTCGGCGGACGACTACCAGCGCATGTACCGCCAGTCCGTCGAGCGTCCCGACGCGTTCTGGAGCGAGCAGGCCCGTTTGCTGGACTGGATCAGCCCCTGGTCGAGCGTACGCCAAGGCCGCTTCGCCGACGGCGATGTGCGTTGGTTCGACGGCGGCCAGCTCAATGTCAGCGTCAACTGCATCGATCGCCACCTGGCCAGGCGAGGCGACCGCATGGCGCTGCTCTGGGAAGGCGATGATCCAGGCGACTCGCAGGCCATCAGCTACCGCGAACTGCATCGTCAGGTCTGCCGCCTGGCCAACGCGCTGAAAGCACGAGGGGTGGGCAAGGGCGACCGGGTCTGCATCTACATGCCGATGATTCCCGAGGCGGCCTACGCCATGCTCGCCTGCGCCCGGATCGGCGCGGTCCACTCGGTGGTGTTCGGCGGTTTTTCGCCCGATGCCTTGCGTGATCGCATCCGCGACGCCGACTGCCGCACGCTGGTTACCGCCGACGAGAGCATTCGTGGCGGCCGACGCATCGCGCTCAAGCAGAACGTCGACAAGGCCCTGGAGAGCTGCCCCGCTGTCGAGAACGTGTTCGTGGTGCGCCGCACCGGTGCCCGGATCGCCTGGCAAGACAAGCGTGACATCTGGTACCACGAGGCCATCGCCGCCGCCTCGGAGGACTGTCCTGCCGAACCGATGGGCGCCGAGGACCCGCTGTTCATCCTCTACACGTCTGGTAGCACCGGCAAGCCCAAGGGTGTGCTGCACAGCACCGCCGGCTACCTGTTGCAGGCGGCGTTGACCTTCAAGGTGGTGTTCGATTACCGCGAGGGCGAGGTCTTCTGGTGCACCGCCGACGTCGGCTGGGTCACTGGCCACAGCTACATCGTCTATGGGCCCTTGGCCAACGGCGCAACCAGCCTGATGTACGAGGGCGTACCGAATCACCCGGACTGCTCGCGTTTCTGGCAGGTGGTGGACAAGCACCAGGTCAACATCTTCTATACCGCACCCACTGCCCTGCGCGCGCTGATGCGCGAGGGCAATGCTCCCCTGCAAAGCACTTCGCGTGCAAGCCTGAGATTGCTTGGCAGTGTCGGCGAGCCGATCAACCCGGAAGCCTGGGAATGGTACTTCGAGGAGGTCGGCCAGAAACGCTGCCCGATCGTCGACACCTGGTGGCAGACCGAAACCGGGGGCATCATGCTCAGCCCGCTGCCTGGCAACCCGCGCCTCAAGCCTGGCTGCGCCAGCCAGCCGCTGTTCGGTGTCCAGCCGGTGCTGCTGGATGAGCAAGGCAAGGAGATCGAGGGGGCTGGTGCCGGCCTGCTGGCGATCAAGGACAGCTGGCCGGGCCAGATCCGCAGCGTCCATGGCGACCACCAGCGCATGCTCGACACCTACTTCAAGCCGATGCCTGGGTACTATTTCACCGGCGACGGGGCACGCCGCGACGCCGATGGCGACTACTGGATCACCGGGCGCATCGACGACGTGATCAACGTTTCCGGCCATCGCATCGGCACGGCCGAGGTCGAAAGCGCCCTGGTGCTGCACGAGGCGATCGCCGAGGCCGCGGTGGTCGGCTACCCGCACGAGCTCAAGGGCCAGGGCATCTATGCCTTCGTCACGCCCATGCACGGGATCACTCCGGACGAGGCCTTGAAGGCCGAGCTGCTGGCTCTGGTGAGCAAGGAAATCGGCAGCTTCGCCAAGCCCGAGCGGGTCCAGTGGGCGCCCGCGCTGCCAAAGACGCGCTCGGGCAAGATCATGCGACGTATACTGCGCAAGATCGCCTGCAATGAACTCGACAGCCTGGGCGACACTTCGACCCTGGCCGATCCGGGTGTGGTACAGGGGCTGATCGACCAACGCCTGAACCAGTGAAGGCAGCCGGCATCGGCTGTCCGGGACGCCATGGAAGCCATTCGCCGCCGTATCGAGACCCAGATCCTCAGCCTGACCGGGCTGGCCCTCGGCCAGCTCGACCTCGAGTCGCCCAAGGGCGATCCGGGCTTGTTCGGGCCGCAGAGCCTCAGTTGGCGGGTGCATGGCGACTTCACCAGCATGCTGATCGGTGGCATCGGCGCGCTGCTGCTGCAAGTGGTGCATCCGCTCGCCCTGGCGGGCGTCTGGGACCACTCCAACTTCCGCCAGGACCTGATCGGGCGCTTGCGCCGTACCGGCCAGTTCATCTCGGGAACCACCTTCGGTTCCACCGGCGATGCCCAATGGCTGATCGAACGGGTACGCAAGGTTCACTTGCAGGTGGTCGGTACCGCGCCAGACGGCCGGCCTTACGCGGCCAGCGATCCCGACCTGCTGACCTGGGTGCATGTGGCGGAAGTCAGCAGTTTTCTGGCGGCCCACCTGCGCTATCGAGATCCACACCTGTCGCTGGCTGACCAGGATGCCTACTATGCCGAGATCGCCCTGATCGCCGAACGCCTGGGAGCGCGTGCCGTGCCGCGTTCCTGCCGCGAGGTGGAGGCTTATCTCGAGGCGATCCGCCCACAGTTGCACTGTGATGCCCGCAGCCACGAGGTGGTCGGCGTCCTGCTCGAGGCACCCGCGCCCAGCCGCCTGGCGGCGCCGGTCGGCAAGCTCATGTTCGCCGCTGGTATCGACCTGCTGCCAGACTGGGCCATGCAGATGCTCGAGCTGCATCAGAGCACGCTGCAAAAGCGGCTGATTCGCCAAGGCGTGCGCACGATCGCGCCAGTGCTGCGCTGGGCGGTACGCGACGGCTCGCAGCATCGGGCGCGGCGGCGCATGGGTATCGGCTAGCGGGATTTCGCGCGGCCTCCGGAACCGTTGCGTCATGCCATACTCCAAGCACTTCCGCTCGTGACAGACGCCGCCCACATGCTCAAAGGACTGATCCGCGCCGCCGCTACCCTGTTGGTCATCGTTGCCGTATATGGCCTGCTGGGTTTCTTCGTGTTTCCGCCCATCGCCTTGCACCTGGCCAATCACCAGTTGGCGCGCCATGCCAATGTCCCTGCCACGCTGCAACGTGTGGAATTCGATCCGTTTCACCTCAAGCTGGTGCTGCACGAACTGCGCATCGGCGAGCCAGGCGATCAACAGCTGGGCTTCGAACGGCTGCAGGCCGACTTGCAGCTGGACAGCCTGTGGCGCGGTGTCCTGCACCTGGCGGCGGTCGAGCTGAGCCGGCCACGGGTCGAAATCGCCTTCGCCAAGGATGGCACGCTCAACCTTACCCAACTGTTCCGGCTGCCGGACGACCAGGACAAGCCCGACGAGCCGGCGCGCAAGCCCTTTCCGCTGCGCATCGACAGTCTCAAGCTGGACGAGGGTTATCTGCGCTTTCGCGACTTGCGCCCGAGCGAACCTATCGCCTTCGTCTACGATTCGCTGAACCTGGAGCTGAACAGGCTCAGCACCCTGCCGGATGACCACGCCGACATGCTGCTGGTGGCCAAGGGTCCGGACGGAGGCCGCCTGGACTGGAAAGGCAGCTTGGGTCTGGCGCCGTTCACCTCGCAAGGCACCCTGCAAGTCACCGATGCGCGTATGAAGCTCTGGTGGCCCTATGTAAGGGACCATGTCGCCCTGGCGCTGGACGATGGCCTGCTGAGCTTTTCCACCCATTACCGCTTGAGCCTGGCCAAGCACACCGAACTGTCGCTGGAGCAGACTGCGCTGAAGGTCGCTCCACTCTCGATCAAGACCGTGGATGGGCGCCAACTCGGGCGCCTGGCCAACCTGCAAATCAGCGACGCGTCGATCGACCTGGCCCGCCAGCGGGTCACCCTGGGCAAGGTGCATGGCGACGGGCTCGAGGCCTGGGCGGCCCTGGACGACGACGGCGAACTGGACTGGCTGAAAGTGCTGCCTGCCACGCCCGCTCCGTCGTCCACGCAGCACGCCCCGGCCGTCACCGCCAAGCCACCTGCCACCGCAAAGGCCTCGCCAGGGCCAGGCAAGCCCTGGCAAGTGCTGCTCAAGGATGTCCGGCTCGGCAATGCCTTCGTGCACCTGGCCGATCGGCGCCAGCCAGAGCCGGTCACGCTGGATGTCGGCCCGCTCGACCTGAAGCTCCAAGGCTTCGACAGCCTGGGCCGATCACCCTTCTCGCTCAGCCTCGACACAGGCGTCGGCAAGCAAGGCCGCCTGCAGGCCAGCGGCCAGGTCGAGCTGGCGCCGATGCGTGCTCGGCTCAAGCTCGGCACACGCGACATCGACCTGCGCATGGCCCAGGCCTACCTCAGCCCCTACCTGCGCCTGGAACTGCGCAGCGGCATGCTGACCAGCGACCTGGACGTCGATCTGCAAAGCGTCGAACCGCTGCATTTCCAGGTTGCCGGCAAGGCCCAGGTCGACCAGTTGCATACCCTCGATACGCTCAACAATCGTGACTTGCTCAAATGGCAGCGACTGGACCTAGAGGGTCTGTCCTATGTGCATGGCGATGCCTTGTCGATCGAACGGGTGAGCCTGCTGCAACCCTACGCAAGATTCATGATCAACGAAGACCGCACGACCAACTTCGATGACCTGGTCGTCAAGCCGGACAGCCGCGCCGATGAGGCACCCGTACGGCCGGCCGCACACCGGGCCAGGCCGGCTCTGGGCGTGCGTGTGGGGCAAGTGCGCATCCAGGACGGCTCGGCCAACTTCGCCGACCTTACCTTGACACCGTTCTTCGCCACTGCCGCACAGGCGCTCAACGGCACCATCGGCACCATCGACAACCGTGCCGCGAAGCCGGCCCAGGTCGACATCCAGGGCAAGGTCGACCGGTACGCGCCGGTGGTGATCCACGGCGCGCTCAATCCACTCGACCCGATGGCCAGTCTCGACATCGCGGCCAGCTTCCGTCGCGTCGAGCTGACCACCCTGACTCCCTACTCCGGCAAGTTCGCTGGCTATCGCATTCGCAAGGGCCGGCTAGACCTCGACTTGCACTATCTGATCAGCCAAGGGCAGCTGAAGGCCGAGAACCAGGTGGTGATCGAACAGCTGCAGCTGGGCGAAAGGGTCGAAAGCCCCGATGCGATCGACTTACCGGTTCGGCTGGCGGTGGCCTTGCTCAAGGACAGCGACGGTCGGATAGCGCTTTCGCTGCCCGTGGCGGGCGATCTGAACAACCCGCAATTCAGTGTCATGCCGATCGTCTGGCAGACCTTGCGCAACCTGCTGGCGCGCGCGGCGCAGTCACCGTTCAGGTTCATTGGTGGCCTGGTCAACGGCGGCGGCGCGCAGGACCTGAGCACGATCGCTTTTGCCCCCGGCTCCAGCGAACTGAGCGAAGCCTCCCGTGCCGCGCTGGACCAACTGGCCAAGGCGCTGGCCGAGCGGCCCGACTTGCGCCTGGAGATCGAAGGCACCAGCGCAGCGGCCAGCGATGGGCCGCTGATCGCCCAGCGGCGCCTGGAGCGGGAATACCAGGCCATGTGGTACAAGATGCTGCAGCGGCGCGGCGAGAAGGTGCCGGCCGATGCCTCCCAGCTGCAGGTCGCCGATGAAGAGAAACCGGCCATGCTCGAGGCGATCTATCGCACACGCCTCAAGCGCCAGCCGCCAAAGGAATGGGACCAGCTCGAGCGCACGGTGCGTACCGCCAGGTTGCATGCTGCCGTGATCGACTTCTGGGCGGCCAATACCACGCTGCTGCGCCTGCTTGGACAAGACCGCGCCAGCAGCATAAAGGACTACCTGGTCGACAAGGGCAAGCTGCAAGACCAGCGGGTCTATTTCCTCGATACGGCTCTGGGCCAGGCCCAGGCCGATGGCCGCGTGGTCACCCCGTTGCATCTGGACGTCGAATGAGCGTATAGCAATGAGCAAGCCCCCGGCGATGCGGGGGCTTGTTTCAGGATGGCCGGGTCCCTCGGCCGATGAAACGATCCTTATTCGGCTTTCAGGCCGTCAGCCGAAACGGCTTGCACGCCCTTGATCTTCTTGGTGATCGCGATGGCCATTTCCTTCTGCGATTCGCTCACGGCGACATCGGAGGACAGGGAAACCACGCCTTTGTTGGTTTCGACCTTGATGTCGCTGCCCGGGATGCCTTTCTCGGTCAGCAGGTCAGCCTTGACCTTGGTGGTGATCCAGGTATCGGAAGTATCCTGCTTGACTTCCTGGGTGGTGGAGTTGGCCGCCAGCGTCATGGGTGCCTGCGCGGACTGCTGTGCAAATGCAGCATTGGCCATGGTCAGAGACAGGGCGGTAGCAGTAGCGGCAGCAATGGCGAACTTCTTCATACGGGACACTCCTGTTATTCGAAAGGTCTGCGCCAGAATGCTGTTTGGCGTCAGTGACAAGGAGGATGCAGCTCGCGTGCCAGTTTTCCGTAAACAAAAAACACTTACATATCAGTCAGTTAGAAAAAAGGACCGTTTCGCTTGTCGTGCAAATTGCAAAAACTGGCGATTTTTCGCATGCAAGATGCAAGTCGCTGGCGCTTTTTGTCCGCCCATGAAAAAGGGCCCTGTTCAGGGCCCTTCTTCTGTCTTCATCGTCGGCTTAGACGCCGGAAGCCTTGGCTGCCGCCACGTCCTTGACCGACAGCTTGATACGGCCGCGGTTGTCCACGTCCAGTACCAGCACTTCGATCTCCTGGCCTTCCTTGAGCACGTCGGTGACCTTCTCCACGCGCTCGTTGCTGAGCATGGAAATGTGCACCAGGCCATCCTTGCCAGGCAGGATGTTGACGAAGGCACCAAAATCGACGATACGCTCGACCTTGCCGACGTAGATCTTGCCGATCTCGGCCTCGGCAGTGATGCTCAGTACGCGCTGGCGCGCTGCTTCCGCCGCCTCCTTGGTCTCGCCGAAGATCTTGATCGAGCCATCATCCTCGATGTCGATCGAAGCCTTGGTTTCTTCGCAGATGGCGCGAATGGTGGCGCCGCCCTTGCCGATGACGTCGCGGATCTTGTCGGTGTCGATCTTCATCGCCAGCATGGTCGGTGCGTTGGCCGACAGCTCGCTGCGCGACTGGCCGATGATCTGGTTCATCTGGCCGAGAATGTTCAGGCGCGCTTCCAGGGCCTGGCCCAGGGCGATCTCCATGATCTCTTCGGTGATGCCGTTGATCTTGATGTCCATCTGCAGGGCGGTAACGCCCTTGGCGGTACCGGCGACCTTGAAGTCCATGTCGCCCAGGTGATCCTCGTCACCGAGGATGTCGGTCAGGACCGCGAACTTCTCGCCTTCCTTGACCAGGCCCATGGCGATACCGGCAACCGGCGCCTTCATCGGCACGCCAGCATCCATCAGCGCCAGGGACGCGCCGCAGACCGAAGCCATGGAGCTCGAGCCGTTGGATTCGGTGATCTCGGACACCACGCGAATGGTGTAAGGGAACTCGCTCTCGTTCGGCAGCATGGCTTGCACGCCACGACGAGCCAGACGGCCATGGCCGATTTCGCGGCGACCGGCACCGCCCATGCGGCCGCACTCGCCCACCGAGAACGGCGGGAAGTTGTAGTGCAGCATGAAGCTGTCCTTCTTCTCGCCTTCGAGCGTGTCCAGCAGCTGGGCATCGCGCGCGGTACCGAGGGTCGCGACGACCAGGGCCTGGGTCTCGCCACGGGTGAACAGTGCCGAACCGTGGGTCTTGGGCAGGACACCGACTTCGATGTTCAGCGGACGCACGGTGCGCGTGTCGCGCCCATCGATGCGCGGCTTGCCGTTGACGATGTTTTCGCGAACGGTGCGGTATTCAAGCTCGCCGAAGATTTCCTTGACCTCGCCAACGGCCGGGCCGGCCTCTTCATTGGCGAAGCGGGCCACGGCCTGGTCGCGCAACTCGCCCAGGCGCGCATAGCGATCCGCCTTGAGGGTGATGGTGTAGGCTTCGGAAATCGCTTCGCCGAACTCGGCGCGCACGGCAGCCAGCAGCTCGGTGTTGGCGGCGGCCGGCTGCCAGTCCCAGGTCGGCTTGCCAGCTTCGGCAGCCAGTTCCTTGACCGCCTTGATCACGGCCTGGAACTCGTCATGGGCGAACAGCACCGCGCCCAGCATCTGGTCCTCGGTCAGCTCCTTGGCTTCCGATTCGACCATCAGCACGGCCGACTCGGTACCGGCCACGACCATGTCGAGGCTCGAGGCGGCCAGTTGCTCGTAGGTCGGGTTGAGCAGGTAGCCGGTGCTCTCGTGGAAGGCGACGCGGGCAGCGCCGATCGGGCCTTCGAACGGAATGCCGGAAATGGCCAGGGCAGCCGAGGTACCGATCATCGCGGCGATGTCCGGGTCGGTCTTCTTGCTGGTGGAAACCACGGTGCAGACGACCTGCACTTCGTTCATGAACCCTTCGGGGAACAGCGGGCGGATCGGACGGTCGATCAGGCGCGAGGTCAGCGTTTCCTTCTCGGAAGGGCGGCCTTCGCGCTTGAAGAAGCCGCCCGGGATCTTGCCGGCTGCGTAGGTCTTCTCCTGATAGTGCACGGACAGCGGGAAGAAGCCCTTGCCCGGATCGGCCTGCTTGGCACCGACCACGGTCACCAGCACGGTGACATCGTTGTCGACGGTGACGAGCACGGCGCCGGATGCCTGGCGCGCGATGCGGCCAGTCTCGAGAGTGACGGTCGACTGACCGAACTGGAATTGCTTGATTACCGGGTTCACGGTTTCCTACCTTCTTCAGTGGCTCTGGGGGAACTGGTTTCTTGCGAATTCTTGGGCAGCGCAGGGTATCGGCCCTGTCGACCGTCCAGACAAAACGAAAGGTTGGAAGCCTGGCCTGAGCGAGCGGGGAACCGCTCGGCCAGACCAGGCCGCCAACCTCTTCGACACACGTGGCGTGTTCATCGGCACCGCTGCGTGGCAGCGGCGCCGAAGCATGCAACACGCCATGTACACCACTGGCCGGGCCGCTATTAGCGACGCAGGCCCAGGCGACCGATCAGGGCGCTGTAGCGAGTGGTGTCCTTGCCCTTCAGGTAATCCAGCAGCTTGCGACGCTGGTTGACCATACGGATCAGGCCACGACGGGAGTGGTGGTCTTTTTCGTTGGCCTTGAAGTGGCCTTGCAGCTTGTTGATGTTGGCGGTCAGCAGAGCAACCTGCACTTCCGGGCTACCGGTATCGCCGGCGGCTTGCTGGTATTGGGCAACGATCTGAGCTTTTTCTTCGACGCTGAGGGCCATGAGGCTTCTCCTGTAAACGGACCCCGCAAGCGGGTTCCAATAGGCCGAGGACGAATCCCCGTATTGATGTAAGAGGCCTGACCGTGCCTATTGACAGCCATCCTCGGATCCGCGGATCTGGGCCAAAGCCCCGGCCCGCGGTTTCGATCATTCCGATCGAATCAGTCGACGTGGCGCCACGCGCCCGTCCTCGCTCACCTCACCGATACCGATGAAGCGACCATCGTGATCCTGCACCCGAACCATGCCCTGCATGGGCGCATCGGGAGCCCGTACTGCCTGCCCATGCAACCAGTAGAAGGCACTGTGCTCGGACAGCCTGACCAGCGGCCAGTCGAGCAGCCCGCTGTCCGACGGCAGCAGGAAACGGTCGAGCGCCTCGCTGCCACCTTCGGCATGAGCGTGCTCGAGCGCTTCGAGCGTCACTGTCCTGGCCAGGTCGAACGGCCCGGCCTGGGTTCTGCGCAGCTGCGCGACATAGGCGCCACAGCCAAGCGCCTGGCCTATGTCCTCCACCAGGGTGCGGATATAGGTGCCCTTGCTGCAGCCGACCGATAGCGTGGCGCGAGTGCCCTCGAACTGAAGCAGTTCCAGGCGGCCAATAGTAACAGAACGCGCCTCGCGCTCCACTACCTCTCCTGCACGCGCAAGCTTGTACAACGGCTGGCCGTCGCGCTTGAGCGCCGAGTACATGGGCGGTACCTGGCTGATCTGGCCACGAAAACGCGGCAGCAGCGCTTCGACATCGGCGCGACCGACGGTCACCTCGCGGGTCTGCAGGACTTCGCCTTCGGCATCGGCCGTGCTAGTGGTCTGCCCCAACTGCATGACCGTCTCGTAGCCCTTGTCTGAATCGAGCAGGTACTGAGAGAACTTGGTCGCCTCGCCGAAGCACAGCGGCAAGACTCCGCTGGCCAATGGGTCGAGGCTGCCGGTATGACCGGCCTTCTCGGCATTGAGCAGCCAGCGGACTTTCTGCAGGGCCGCGTTGGAAGTGAAGCCCAGCGGCTTGTCGAGCAGGATGATGCCGCTGACATTGCGGCGGATACGTTTGACCTGGGCCACCCGTTACTCCTTGGTGTCCGGCTCGTCGGCATCCTGGTGCAAGCGGTCTTCGGCCACCGCACGCTCGATCAGCGCCGACAGATGGGCGCCGCGGCTGATGCTCTCGTCGAAATGGAAATGCAGCTGGGGCACGCTGCGCAGGTTCATCACCCGGCCCAGCTGCAGACGCAGGAAGCCTGCGGCATTGCCCAGCGCCTTGAGCGTCTGCTCGACGCCATCGGAGCCATCGGCGCCCATGACGGTGATGAATACCTTGGCATGACCGAGGTCACGGCTGACCTCGACGGCGGTGATGGTCACCAGGCCGACACGCGGGTCCTTGACTTCACGACGAATCAGCTCGGCCAGCTCGCGCTGCATCTGGTCGCCAATGCGTTGGGTACGGCTATATTCTTTTGCCATTGTTGCTACCTGTAACTAAAGCGGCAAACGCCCGGCCAGGCGCAATGCCTGACCGGGCGTTGTTTCCAGAAGCGGTCACCTGGCGCCAGGCGCGAAATGACCACTTCCCCTGCTCGTCGCTCAGAGCGTACGGGCCACCTGGACCTTCTCGAAGACTTCGATCTTGTCGCCGACCTTGACGTCGTTGTAGCTCTTGACGCCAATACCGCACTCCATGCCGGAGCGGACTTCGGCGGCGTCGTCCTTGAAGCGACGCAGCGATTCCAGTTCGCCCTCGAAGATCACCACGTCCTCGCGCAGCACGCGGATCGGACGGTTGCGATACACGGTGCCTTCGATGACCATGCAGCCGGCGATGGCGCCGAACTTCGGCGAACGGAACACGTCACGCACCTCGGCGACGCCCAGGATGTTCTCGCGAACATCGCTGCCGAGCATGCCGGTCAGGGCCTTCTTGACGTCCTCGATGATGTCGTAGATCACGTTGTAGTAACGCATGTCCAGACCTTCCTGCTCGACGATCTTGCGCGCGCCGGCATCGGCACGCACGTTGAAGCCGAACAGCACCGCATTGGACGCCAGGGCCAGGTTGGCGTCGCTTTCGGTGATACCACCGACGCCGCCACCGACCACGCGCACCTGCACTTCGTCGTTGCCCAGGCCGCCGAGCGAGCCTTGCAGCGCCTCGAGCGAACCACGCACATCGGTCTTGAGCACGATGTTGAGGGTCTTCTTCTCTTCCTGACCCATGGTCTCGAAGATGTTTTCCAGCTTGCCGGCATGGGCGCGGGCCAGCTTGACCTCGCGGTACTTGCCCTGGCGGAACAGCGCGACCTCACGGGCCTTCTTCTCGTCGGCGACCACCGACAGCTCGTCACCGGCTTCAGGCGTGCCGTCCAGGCCGAGGATCTCGACCGGAATCGACGGACCGGCTTCCTTCACGGGCTTGCCGTTCTCGTCGAGCATGGCACGCACGCGGCCATAGTTGGAGCCGCACAGGACCATGTCGCCCTGACGCAGGGTACCGTCCTGGACCAGGATGGTCGCCACCGGGCCACGGCCCTTGTCCAGGCGCGATTCGACCACGACACCACGACCCGGAGCGGTCGGGGTCGCCGTCAGCTCGAGGATCTCGGCCTGCAGCAGGACGGCTTCGAGCAGTTCGTCGACACCGGTACCCATCTTCGCCGAGACCTTGACGAACGGGGTGTCGCCACCCCAGTCCTCGGAGGTCACGCCTTCGACGGCCAGCTCGTTGCGGATGCGATCGATGTCGGCACCAGGCTTGTCGATCTTGTTCACCGCGACGACCAGCGGGACACCGGCGGCCTTGGCATGCTGCACGGCCTCGCGGGTCTGCGGCATCACGCCGTCATCCGCCGCCACCACCAGGATGACGATGTCGGTGGCCTTGGCACCACGCGCACGCATCGCGGTGAACGCGGCGTGGCCCGGGGTATCCAGGAAGGTGACCATGCCACGGTCGGTCTCGACGTGGTAGGCACCGATGTGCTGGGTGATGCCACCGGCCTCGCCCGCGGCAACCTTGGCGCGACGAATGTAGTCGAGCAACGAGGTCTTGCCGTGGTCGACGTGGCCCATGACGGTCACTACCGGCGCACGGGACTCGGTCTCGCCTTCGAACTTCAGCGACTCGGCCAGGGAATCTTCCAGGGCGGTATCGCTGACCAGGGTGACCTTGTGGCCCAGCTCTTCGGCGACCAGCTGCGCGGTTTCGCGGTCGAGCACCTGGTTGATGGTGACCGGCGTGCCCAGCTTGAACATGAACTTGACGACTTCGGCGCCCTTGACCGACATCTGCTGTGCCAGCTCGGAAACCGTGATGGTCTCGCCGATGGTCACGTCACGGATGACCGGACCGGTCGGGTTCTGGAAACCATGCTGGTTGCGCTTCTTGGGCTTGCCCTTGCCACCGCGACCGCGACGGAAACCATCGCTTTCCTCGTCGGTGGTGCGCGGCGCGGCACGCGGCGTCGGAGCCTTTTCTTTCTCCTTGACCTTCACCTTGATCGACACGCGCGGCGCTTCGTTGCGGCGCTCGCCACGACGATCGTCCTCACGGGCACGATCCCCGCGACGGGCATCGTCCTTCTTGCGCTCGCCGCCACGATTGGCGGCATCGGCGGCGGCCGGTGCCTCGGCTGGCGCGGCTGCCGGTGCCGGCGCTGCCGGAGCTGCCTTGGGCGCAGCGGCCGCGGCCTGAGCGGCATCGCGACGCGCCTGCTCCTCGGCACGCTGGCGAGCTTCGGCCTCGGCCTTCTCGCGAGCAGCGTTCTCCGCCGCGCGGCGCTCTTCGAGCTCACGCTTCTGCTCGGCCTGGATTTCCTCCGGGCTGCGCTGGACGAATACTTTCTTCTTGCGTACTTCTACGCTGATGCTCTTGCTACCGGCGACACGCAGGGTGCTAGTGGTCTTGCGCTGCAAGGTAATCTTGCGCGGCTCCTGCGCCTTGCTCTTGTGGCCGCTCTTCAAGTGGCTCAGCAGAACCTGCTTTTCGTTGTCGGTCACTACCTGACCGGCGTCGGTGTGCGGCAGACCTGCCTCACGCATCTGCTGCAGCAGGCGCTCTACCGGTGCTTCGACCTCTTGGGCCAGTTCTTTCACCGTGACTTGCGTCATGCACTTCTCTCCTCAGGCCGCGCCAATTACTCAAACCAGTGGGCTCGGGCGGCCATGATCAACTTGCCGGCACGCTCTTCGTCGATGCCGTCGATGTCGAGCAGGTCGTCAATCGACTGCTCGGCCAGGTCTTCGCGGTTAACCACACCGCGCACCGCCAGTTCCGCCGCCAGGTCCTTGTCCATGCCCTCGAGCGAGAGCAGGTCTTCGGCTGGGTGTGCGTCTGCCAGTTTTTCCTCGGTAGCGATGGCCTTGGTCAACAAACGATCCTTGGCACGAGCGCGAAGCTCGTTGACGATGTCCTCGTCGAAGCCGTCGATGTTGAGCATTTCTTCCAACGGTACGTAGGCAATTTCTTCCAGGCTGGTAAAACCTTCGTCAACCAGTACTTGCGCCAGTTCTTCGTCGACTTCCAGCTCTTCGACGAAGTTGCGCAGGATGTCGCCAGTTTCGGCCTGCTGCTTGTCCTGGATGTCCTTCTCGGTCATCACGTTCAGGGTCCAGCCAGTCAGTTGACTGGCCAGGCGAACGTTCTGACCGCCGCGCCCGATAGCCTGGGCAAGATTGTCCTCGGCCACGGCGATGTCCATCGCGTGGGCATCCTCGTCGACGATGATCGCCGCGACTTCGGCCGGCGACATGGCGTTGATGACGAACTGCGCGGGGTTCTCGTCCCAGAGGACGATATCCACGCGCTCACCACCCAGCTCGCCGGACACCGCCTGCACACGCGAACCACGCATGCCGATGCAGGCGCCTTGCGGATCGATGCGCTTGTCCTTGGAACGAACGGCGATCTTGGCGCGCGAGCCCGGATCACGGGAAGCGGCCATCACCTCGATCAGGCCCTCGGCGATCTCGGGCACTTCGATGCGGAACAGCTCGATCAGCATCTGCGGAGCGGTACGCGACAGGATCAGCTGCGGACCACGGTTTTCGGTACGAATCTCCTTGAGCAGCGCACGCAGGCGCACGCCGACCCGGAAGGTTTCGCGGGCGATGATGTCCTCGCGTGCCAGCAGGGCCTCGGCGTTGTTGCCCAGGTCGACGATGACGTTGTCGCGGGTGACCTTCTTGACGGTACCGGAAATGATCTCGCCCACACGTTCGCGGTAGGCGTCGACCACCTGGGCGCGCTCGGCTTCGCGGACTTTCTGCACGATGACCTGCTTGGCGGTCTGGGCAGCGATACGACCGAACTCGATGGACTCGATCTTTTCCTCGATCACGTCGCCGACCTTGGCCTCTGGATGGGTCTCCCGGATCTTGCTCGGCCAGGTTTCGATGGCCGGATCGTCCAGGTCGTCTTCCTCGACCACGGTCCAGCGGCGGAACGTCTCGTAGTTGCCGGTATGGCGGTTGATCTCGACACGCAGGTCGACTTCGTCTTCAAAACGTTTCTTGGTTGCGGTAGCCAGCGCCACTTCCAGCGCTTCGAAAATGACGCCGGGCGGGACGCCCTTTTCGTTGGATACCGATTCAACAACCAGCAGTACTTCTTTGCTCATCGTACGCCTCGCCTTGCGCAAGCCATTCGGTCCGGACGTCGCTCCGGACCAGGCACGTCTCAGTCAAAACTGGGAATAATATTGGCCTTGTCGATCGAGTCGATCGGCAACAGGAACTCGTGATTGTCCACCTGGACCACCACGTCCTGATCCTCCACACCGCGGAGAAGGCCCTGGAAGTTGCGTCGACCCTCAAAAGGCGTACGCAGCTTTATCTTCACTTGTTCGCCGGCATGCGAAGCGAACTGTTCCAGCGAGAACAGTGGGCGATCCATGCCAGGAGAGGACACTTCGAGGGTGTATTCGGAGCTGATCGGATCTTCTACATCCAGGACGCCACTGACCTGGCGACTGACCACTTCGCAGTCGTCCACCAGGATCCCGCCTTCCTTGTCGATGTAGATACGCAGTACCGAATGCTTGCCTTGGGAGATGTACTCGATCCCCCAGCATTGATAGCCAAGACCCTCGACAACCGGGGCCAACAAGGCCTGCAACTGTTCTAGCTTGCTCGACACCTGAACCCCCTCGTGCATGCTGTGCAAATAAAAAATGGGCGAAACGCCCATCCCTGATACGCCGTAGGACAACGACGTTGAGAACTGATCAGCTAACAAAAAGCCCCTTTTGAAGGGGCTCCGCTGACAACTGGTTGCGGGGGCTGGATTTGAACCAACGACCTTCGGGTTATGAGCCCGACGAGCTACCAGACTGCTCCACCCCGCGTCAAAGCTGGAGCAAAAGTATAAGACCGAACCCTGCAAGGGTCAATCTGACCTTCCACCTGCAAGAAAGCCCGCTGTAGCGGGCTCTCATGCTTCAATTGGTACCGAGAAGGGGACTCGAACCCCTACACCCTATGGGCACAACCACCTCAAGGTTGCGTGTCTACCAATTCCACCACCTCGGCAATACGACTACTTGAAACCCGTTACTTCTGCTCTTCGGTCGAGGAAGGAACATCACTTTTTGGAGCGACGTCACTTTTCTGTTCCTGGAGCACCGGTACATCATCATTGACTGCCGGCTTCTGCTCTTTCACTTCGAGAACCGCTGGATCTGGAAGACCCGCCTGGTTCAGTTCTTGAGCTTTCTCCTTGGCGAAGTATCCTAACCCAAGCGCTGTCAAAAAGAAAGAGGCAGCAAGTATAGCAGTGATCTTACTCAGGAAAGTCGCGGAACCCTGGCTACCGAATACGGTATTCGAAGCACCCGCACCGAAGGAAGCCCCTGCTTCCGCGCCTTTACCTTGTTGCAGCAACACCAGAACAATTACACCGATGGCGCCCAACAGATGAAAAACAACTACGACTGTTTCCAGCATTTGTTCAGTTTCCTGCGGCGCGACAAATTGCACCGAATTCGTCTGCGTTCAGGGACGCTCCACCAATGAGCCCCCCATCGATATCCGGCATGCCAAACAGCTCGGCCGCATTGGCCGCCTTGACGCTGCCACCGTACAGGATCCGTACGCCGGAAGCGATCTCGGCATCCTTTGCCGCCAACTGCCCCCGGATGGCGGCGTGCACATCCTGGGCCTGCTGAGGCGTGGCCGTCAGGCCAGTACCGATGGCCCATACAGGCTCATAGGCGATGATCGCATTGGCAAAAGCCGTAACACCACATGTTTCGATGATACTGCCCAACTGACGCCCGACAACTTCCAGCGTCTTGCCTGCCTCGCGCTCGGTCAGCGTTTCGCCGACACAGAGCACTGGCTTCAAACCGCTTTGCTGGGCAGCTGCAAACTTGCGTCCAAGTACTTCGTCACTTTCGCCGATCAACTGGCGACGCTCCGAATGACCTATCAACACCAACTTGCAGCCTGCTTCAGCCAGCTGACTCGGTGCAACTTCGCCGGTCAGCGCGCCCTGCTCGGGCTGTACTGCAGAATTCTGTGCTCCAACGGCAATCCCCTTGCCCTGCAACGCATCGATCACCTGATTGATGAACAGTGCAGGCGGAAAAACCGCCACTTCGACATCGGCTGGAAGCGCCTGCCTTTCCAGGCCCGAGATCAGCTCAGCGACGCTGGCGCGGGTACCGTGCATTTTCCAGTTACCAGCTACCATGGGGCGACGCATGCCTTACCTCGTCGATCAAAGTGGGCGCAGATCTTACCCAACCCTGAAAGCGCTGGCAAGCGCCTTCACGCACAAACTTCCGCCACCAGCTTGGCCAGTGCCTCGGCATGCCCGCGCACCTGGCTTTCGTCATTGCCTTCGACCATCACCCGCACCAGCGGCTCGGTGCCGGACTTGCGCAGCAGCACGCGGCCACGACCAGCCATCGCCTCGGTGACCTCGGCACAGGCGCGCTTGACGTCCGGATGCTCCACGGGATCCACGTCGCTGCCGGAGAAGCGTACGTTGATCAGCACCTGCGGACACTTGCGCACGCCCTGGCGCGCCTGGGCGAGGGTCTCGCCACGGCGCTTGAGCGCCATCAGCACCTGCAGCGCGGCGATGATCGCATCGCCCGTGGTGGTATGGGCGCAGCAGACCACGTGGCCGGAGTTCTCACCGCCGAGCTGCCATTCGCGCTCGAGCAGCTCGGCCATCACGTAGCGGTCGCCGACCTTGGCGCGAGCGAAGGGGATGTCCAGCTCGCCGAGCGCCAGCTCCAGCCCCAGGTTGCTCATCAGGGTCCCGACCACGCCGCCCTGCAGCTTGCCGCGCTCCTTCAGGTCGCGGGCGATGATGAACAGCAGTTCGTCACCGTCGACGATCGCCCCGGTATGGTCGACCATCAGCACCCGATCGCCATCGCCGTCGAAGGCGATGCCCAGGTCGGCATGCCCCACCAGCACGGCAGCCTGCAGCGACTCGATATGGGTCGAGCCACAGTTCTCGTTGATGTTCAGGCCATCGGGCTGGGCGTGCAGCACGGTGACCTCTGCACCCAGCTCGCGAAACACGCTGGGCGCGACCTTGTAGGTAGCGCCATGGGCGCAGTCGACCACCAGCTTGAGGCCGGCGAAGTCGGTGCTGCTCGGCACGCTGCTCTTGCAGAACTCGATGTAGCGGCCGGCCGCGTCGTTGATCCGCGACACCTTGCCCAGCTTGCTCGAATCGACCACGTTCATCGGCTGGTCGAGCAGCTCCTCGATCATCTGCTCGACCTCGTCGGGCAGCTTGACCCCCTGCCCCGAGAAGAACTTGATGCCATTGTCATCATGCGGGTTGTGCGAGGCACTGATGACGATGCCCGCCTCGGCATGGAAGGTGCGGGTCAGGTAGGCGATGGCCGGGGTCGGCATCGGCCCTAGCAGCATCACGTCGGCGCCGGCGGCGGAAAGCCCTGCCTCCAGGGCGGATTCGAACATGTAGCCGGAAATGCGGGTGTCCTTGCCTACCAGCACCCGGCAGTTGCCCTGCTTGCGAAACGCCATGCCAGCGGCCCAGCCCAATTTGAGCATGAAGTCCGGAGTGATGGGATATTCGCCGACGCGGCCACGGATACCGTCGGTACCAAAGTATTTTCTGCTCATAAGGGCTCCAGATTCTTCTATTCGGCGTTCTGTACCGCAGCGATCATGCGTACCACATCGACGGTCTCGGCCACGTCATGCACGCGCAGGATGCTCGCGCCCTTGGTCATGGCCAATGCCGCCAATGCCAGGCTGCCGTGAAGGCGCTGTTCGACCGGACGATCGAGCGTCAGGCCGATCATGCTCTTGCGCGATACGCCCACCAGCAACGGCCGCCCCAGGCGGTACAAGGCTTCCATGTGCCTGAACAGGCTCAGGTTGTGCGCCAGCGTCTTGGCGAAACCGAACCCTGGATCGAGGATGATGCGCCCCGCATCGATGCCGGCAGCCGCGCAGGCAGCCATACGCTCTTCAAGATAGCGCGTGACTTCGAAGGTCACATCCTCGTAGTGAGGATTATTCTGCATGTCGCCCGGCTCGCCGCGCATGTGCATCAGGCACACCGGCAAGCCAGTGGCCGCCGCGGCGTCCAGGGCGCCATCGCGCTCCAGGGCACGCACGTCGTTGATCAGCCCCGCGCCCAGGCGGGCCGCCTCGCGCATGACCGCTGGCGTAGAAGTATCCACCGAGACGATGACATCCAGCTGGCTGCCGATGGCCTCGACCATCGGCGCCACGCGTTCGAGCTCTTCGGTGACCGAGACCGGGCGAGCGCCAGGACGGGTGGACTCGCCACCGATGTCGACCAGCGTCGCGCCGGCGGCGACCATGGCCTCGGCATGGCGCAGGGCGGCATCGCGCGCGGCGAACCGCCCACCATCGGAGAAGGAGTCGGGAGTGACGTTGAGGATACCCATGACATGGGTGCGGGACAAATCAAGAACCCGGTTGCCGCAAGGCAACCGGGCCGGGTACTGCTGAGAGGTCATAGATGCCCTTAGTGTTGAGCCGCCGGACCGCCGATTGGCGACTCGGGACGGTCACCCTGAGGCGCGGTGGTGCCCGAAGGGCCTGCATCGTTGTCCCAGTCACGAGGTTCGCGTGGCGTGCGGCCTGCCATGATGTCGTCGATCTGATCGGCATCGATGGTTTCGTACTTCATCAGGGCCTCGGCCATGGCATCGAGCTTGTCACGGTTGTCGGTGAGGATCTGCTTGGCCGTGGCATAGCAATGGTCGATGATGCTGCGCACTTCCGAGTCGATCAGCTTGGCGGTCTCGCCCGAAACGCTGGCGTGCTGGCTCGCCGCGCTGCGGCCGAGGAACACTTCGCCCTCTTCCTCGGCGTACATCAGCGGGCCGAGCTTTTCGGAGAGGCCCCACTTGGTGACCATGTTGCGGGCGATCTGGCTGGCACGCATGATGTCGTTGGACGCACCTGTGGTGACGCCATCGAAGCCCAGGGTCATCTCCTCGGCGATACGACCGCCGTAGAGCGAGCAGATCTGGCTGATCAGGGCGCGCTTGGACAGGCTGTAGCGGTCTTCCTCGGGCAGGAACATGGTCACGCCCAGGGCGCGGCCACGGGGAATGATCGAAACCTTGTAGACCGGGTCGTGCTCGGGAACGATGCGCCCGACGATGGCGTGGCCCGCCTCGTGATAGGCCGTGTTCTGCTTTTCCTTCTCCGACATGACCATGGTCTTGCGCTCGGCGCCCATCATGATCTTGTCCTTGGCCAGCTCGAATTCCTTCATCTCGACCAGGCGCTTGCCAGCACGCGCGGCGAACAGCGAGGCCTCGTTGACCAGGTTGGCCAGATCGGCGCCGGAGAAACCCGGCGTGCCGCGGGCGATGACGGCGGCATTGACGTTCTCGCCGATCGGCACCTTGCGCATGTGCACCTTGAGAATCTGCTCGCGACCGCGGATGTCCGGCAGGCCGACCACGACCTGGCGGTCGAAGCGGCCCGGACGCAGCAGCGCCGGGTCGAGCACGTCGGGACGGTTGGTGGCGGCGATGACGATGATGCCATCGTTCATCTCGAAGCCGTCCATTTCCACCAGCAGCTGGTTGAGCGTCTGCTCGCGCTCGTCGTGGCCACCGCCCATGCCAGCGCCACGATGGCGACCGACCGCATCGATCTCGTCGATGAAGATGATGCACGGGGCATGCTTCTTGGCCTGCTCGAACATGTCGCGGACACGGCTGGCGCCGACACCGACGAACATCTCGACGAAGTCGGAACCGGAAATGGTGAAGAACGGCACCTTGGCCTCACCAGCGATGGCCTTGGCCAGCAAGGTCTTGCCGGTACCGGGCGGGCCGACCATCAGCACGCCGCGCGGAATGCGGCCACCCAGGCGCTGGAACTTGCCCGGGTCGCGCAGGAACTCGACCAGCTCGCCGACCTCTTCCTTGGCTTCGTCGCAGCCGGCGACGTCGGCCAGGGTGGTCTTGACCTGGTCTTCGGACAGCAGCCGCGCCTTGCTCTTGCCAAAGCTCATCGGGCCGCCCTTGCCGCCGGCACCGCCCTGCATCTGGCGCATGAAGAACATGAAGACGGCGATGATCACCAGGATCGGGAAGCTGGCCACCAGCAACTGGGTCCAGATGCTCTGCTGCTCGGGCTGCTTGCCTTCGATCACCACGCGATTGTCGACCAGGTCGCCGATCAGGCCGTTGTCGGCGATCGCCGGGCGAACGGTCTTGAAGGTATCGCCATCGGTGCGCTTGCCGGTGATCACGGCGCCGTCGACCGTGACACGCTCGACCTTACCGTCCTTGACTTGCTGGATGAAGTCGGAGTAGTTGAGGGTCTGCGGCTCGTTCGGGCTGGAGAAGTTGTTCATCACGGTCACGAGGACCGCCGCGATGATCAACCACAGGATCAGGTTCTTTGCCATGTCGTTCAATTAGCTACCCTCTGAGGTCCGGCGCACGACGCAGCCGTGCCTCGCATGATATTCACCGACCTAACTTACTACATTACCTACGCATTCGCAGGCACCGTCTGTAACCCTTTGTGAAACCTAGCCTACACGAAGATCCGACAAACCCGTCAGAAAACGCCGATTGGAAATAACTATCATCCAATCACCAAACCCTTGCGGGGCCCTGGCTCTAGCCTTTCCAGCCCCTGGCCAGGAGGTATTGCTCGCGGGAGCGGTCGCGCGATGACGACGGCTTGCGCATCTGCACCTTGTCGAACTTGCTGCGGACATCCTTGAGATACTGGTCGAAGCCTTCCCCCTGGAAGATCTTGATCAGGAAATCGCCTCCAGGTTTCAACACGCGACCGGCAAGATCCAGGGCGAGCTCGCAAAGGAACATGGCGCGCGGCATGTCGACCTCGGGCGTTCCACTCATATTGGGGGCCATGTCGGAAATCACAAGGTCCACATGCGAATCGCCGACCGCCTGCAGGATCTGCTCGAGCACCTCGTCCTGGGTGAAGTCGCCCTGGATGAAGGTCACGTCGGGAATGCTGTCCATCTCCAGGATGTCCGAAGCGATCAGCCGGCCTTGCCCACCGATCAGACGACTGGTCACCTGCGACCAGCCGCCGGGAGCGGCGCCCAGGTCGATCACGCTCATGCCAGGCCGGATGAGGCGGTCCTTTTCCTGAATCTCCAGCAGCTTGTAGCTGGCGCGCGAACGGTAGCCGTCCTTCTGCGCCTGCTTCACGAAAGGATCGTTGAAATGCTCTCTCAGCCAGTTATGGCTGCTCTTGGAACGTTGCGCCACGGGGCACCTCGATGATATGCGTCTGGATTGACTGGGCGGAGCCACGGGCCCTCGGGTAAAATGCCGGTCAATTTTACAGAATCAGACGAAAAGGGTCAGATTATGCCGCTCAATAACGAGCAGAAGAAGCAGTACAAGTCCATTGGTCATGACCTCAAGCCCGTCCTGATCGTCGCCGGCAATGGGGTGAACGAAGGCGTGGTGGCCGAATTGGAGCGCGCCCTGGCTGATCACGAGCTGATCAAGGTGGAGATCCGCTCCGAAGATCGCGAAGAGCGTGCGGCGGCCATCGCCGAACTGTGCAAGGTCGGCCGCGCCGAGCTGGTGCAGACCATCGGCAAGAAAGCCCTGATCTACCGCAAGAACCCGCAACCGAACAAGCAGCTGTCGAACGTCCACCGTTACAAGTAACCGGTGGAGCCCCTCAGCGGCGCGGCGCGCGCGCCCTGACGGGGACCGGTTGGGCCACCAGCACGATGCCGGCGAAGCCCAGCGCCAGGAAGCAGAACATCTGCCACCGCTCACCCACGGCGATGCCGTAGCGCAGCGTGTAGTACGTCACGCAGGCGGTGAAGCCCAGCAACAGCATCTGCCCACGGAACTGACGCCACCAGGCGGACAGGCCGTCGACCCGCGCCAGCACCGCCAGCTGGATCATCAGCCCGAGCCACGCCACGCCGACCAGCCAACGGTCGATCTGCGCGGCGACGTCCTGTACCAGCAAGGGTGCCAGGCCGCTGACCTTGAGCGCCGGCACCAGCCCGACGTGAAATACCCACAGGCCGCCAACCCAGAATACCTGGGCCAGCTGCCAGAGGATCCCCTCGAGCGACGGCGCCCGCAAGCGCCGGTCAGATGTGCTTGACTTCGACAATCTCGTACTCGACCGTCCCGTTGGGCGTCTTGACCACCACGGTGTCACCTTCTTCCTTGCCGATGATGGCGCGGGCGATCGGTGCACTGTTCGAGAGCTTGCCCTTCTTCACGTCGGCTTCGTCCTCGCCGACGATCTGGTAGGTCACCTGCTCGCCGGTCTCGGTGTTCTCGAGGTCCACGGTGGTACCGAAGATCACCTTGCCGGTATGGGCGATGGTGGTTACATCGATCACCACCGAGTTCTGCAGGCGCCCTTCGATGTCACGGATCCGCGCCTCGACCATGCCCTGCTCTTCGCGAGCGGCATGGTATTCGGCGTTTTCCTTGAGGTCGCCGAGCTCACGCGCTTCGCCGATCGCCTGGCTCAGGCGCGGGCGCTCGGTCTTGCTCAGGAACAACAGCTCCTCTTCCAGGGCGCGGGCACCCTGAACGGTCATCGGGTACTTGGTCATGCTCATGCTTTGAGTCCTGCATGCAGATCCTGCAAGCGGCGAACGGTCTTCTCGGGGCCGAACTTCAGCGCTTCGCAGATGGCTTCACCAGCCGCAATGGTAGTCGTGCAGTAGATCTTGTGCTGCAGCGCATTGCGACGAATCGAGTAGGAATCGGCAATCGACTGGCGGCCTTCGGTGGTGTTGATGATCAGCGACACCTCGTCGTTCTTGATCATGTCGACCACGTGCGGGCGGCCTTCGGTCACCTTGTTCACACGGCGTACTTTCAGGCCGGCTGCCTCGATGACCTTGGCGGTCCCGGCGGTCGCGACCACTTCGAAGCCCAGGGCGATCAGGTCGCGGGCGACGCCAGCCACCTGCGGCTTGTCGTCGTCGCGCACACTGATGAAGGCGGTGCCGCCGGTCGGCAGCACTTCGCTGGCGCCCATCTGGGCCTTGGCGAAGGCTTCGCCGAAGCTGTCGCCCACGCCCATGACTTCACCCGTGGATTTCATCTCAGGACCGAGGATCGGGTCAACCCCGGGGAACTTGGCGAACGGGAAGACGGCTTCCTTGACGCTGTAGAAGTTCGGGATGATTTCCTCGGTGAAGCCCAGTTCCTTGAGCGACTTGCCGGCCATCACGCGGGCCGCGATCATCGCCAGGGAAGTGCCGATGCACTTGGAGACGAACGGCACGGTACGCGAGGCGCGCGGGTTGACTTCGATCACGTAGATCTTGTCGCCCTGCAGGGCCAGCTGCACGTTCATCAGGCCGATCACGCCCAGTTCCAGGGCCATCTTGCGCACTTGCTCGCGCACTTCGTCCTGGACTTCCTTGCTCAGCGAGTAAGGCGGCAGCGAGCACGCCGAGTCGCCGGAGTGCACGCCGGCCTGCTCGATGTGCTGCATGATCGCGCCGATCACCACGTCGGTGCCGTCGCAGACCGCGTCGACATCCATCTCGATGGCGCAGTTGAGGAAGTGGTCGAGCAGTACGGGGCTATCGTTGGAGACCTGGACCGCCTCGCGCAGATAGCGCTTGAGCTCTTCGGGCTCGTAGACGATTTCCATGGCGCGCCCGCCTAGTACGTACGAGGGGCGCACGACCAGCGGATAGCCGATGCTGGCCGCGGCACGGATCGCCTCGTCTTCGCTGCGCACGGTAGCGTTTGGCGGCTGCAGCAGGTTCAGGCGCTGGACCATCTGCTGGAAGCGCTCGCGGTCTTCGGCACGGTCGATGGCGTCTGGGCTGGTACCGATGATCGGTACGCCGGCCTCTTCCAAGGCGCGCGCCAGCTTCAGCGGGGTCTGGCCGCCGTAGTGGACGATGACGCCCTTGGGCTTCTCGACGCGGCAGATTTCCAGCACGTCTTCCAGAGTCAGCGGCTCGAAGTAGAGGCGATCGGACGTGTCGTAGTCGGTGGAAACGGTTTCCGGGTTGCAGTTGACCATGATGGTCTCGTAGCCATCGTCACGCAGCGCCAGGGCTGCGTGCACGCAGCAGTAGTCGAACTCGATGCCCTGGCCGATACGGTTGGGACCACCGCCGAGGATCATGATCTTGTCGCGATCGGACGGGTTGGCCTCGCACTCCTCCTCGTAGGTCGAATACAGGTAGGCGGTGTCGGTGGCGAACTCGGCGGCGCAGGTGTCGACGCGCTTGTACACCGGCAGCACTTCCAGCTTGTGGCGGTGACGGCGCAGGTTCTTGTCGGTGATGCCGAGCAGCTTGGCCAGACGCTGGTCGGAGAAGCCCTTGCGCTTGAGGCGGCGCATCAGCGCGGCGTCGATGTCGGCCAGGCCCAGGGTCTTGACCTTCTCCTCGTCCTTGATCAGGTCTTCGATCTGCACCAGGAACCAGTGGTCGATGCTGGTCAGGGCGAAGATCTCGTCGCGGCTCATGCCGGCACGGAAGGCATCGGCCACGTACCAGATGCGCTCGGCGCCCGGCACGGTCAGCTCACGCTTGAGGATGTTGGCGGCTTCCGGACTGGCCAGGTCGACCTTCGGGTCGAGGCCGCAGGCGCCGACTTCCAGGCCGCGCAGGGCCTTTTGCAGCGACTCCTGGAAGGTCCGGCCGATGGCCATGACTTCGCCAACGGATTTCATCTGGGTGGTCAGGCGGGCATCGGCCTTGGGGAATTTCTCGAAGGCGAAGCGTGGCAGCTTGGTGACCACATAGTCGATCGACGGCTCGAACGAAGCCGGGGTACGACCACCGGTGATGTCGTTCTGCAGCTCGTCGAGGGTGTAGCCGACCGCAAGCTTGGCGGCGATCTTGGCGATCGGGAAGCCGGTGGCCTTCGAGGCCAGCGCCGAGGAACGCGACACGCGCGGGTTCATCTCGATGACGACCATGCGGCCGGTGTTCGGGCAGATGCCGAACTGCACGTTGGAACCACCGGTTTCAACGCCGATCTCGCGCAGCACCGCCAGCGAGGCGTTGCGCATGATCTGGTATTCCTTGTCGGTCAGGGTCTGCGCCGGCGCGACGGTGATCGAGTCACCGGTGTGGACGCCCATCGGGTCGAAGTTCTCGATCGAGCAGACGATGATGCAGTTGTCCTTCTTGTCGCGGACCACCTCCATCTCGTATTCCTTCCAGCCGATCAGCGATTCGTCGATCAGCAGCTCCTTGGTCGGCGACAGGTCCAGGCCGCGGGCGCAGATTTCCTCGAATTCTTCACGGTTGTAGGCGATGCCGCCACCGGTACCGCCCATGGTGAAGGACGGACGGATGATGCATGGGAAGCCCAGGCGCTCGAGCACCGCGTTGGCTTCTTCCATGCTGTGGGCGATGCCGGAGCGCGGGCACTCCAGGCCGATGGCCTTCATCGCCTTGTCGAAGCGCGAACGGTCTTCGGCCTTGTCGATGGTGTCGGCGTTGGCGCCGATCATTTCCACCCCGAACTGCTCCAGCACGCCATGGCGCTCGAGGTCTAGGGCGCAGTTGAGCGCGGTCTGGCCACCCATGGTCGGCAGCAGCGCGTCAGGACGCTCCTTCTCGATGATCTTGGCCACCGACTGCCACTTGATCGGCTCGATGTAGGTGGCATCGGCCATGGCCGGGTCGGTCATGATGGTGGCCGGGTTGGAGTTCACCAGGATGACGCGGAAACCTTCCTCGCGCAGGGCCTTGCAAGCCTGGGCGCCGGAATAGTCGAACTCGCAGGCCTGGCCGATCACGATCGGGCCAGCGCCGAGAATCAGGATGCTTTTGATGTCTGTACGTTTTGGCATGGGTTGTCACTCAAATCCGCGGGTCAGTCGGCAAGCCGTCTTGGACAATCTTGGTCAGGCGCGCCCGGACGCGGCAACCTGCCACGTCCGGGGCCTTGTCGCAGGATGCTTAGCGGCGCTTGGCCATGGCATCGATGAAGCGGTCGAACAGCGGCGCGACGTCGGTCGGCCCCGGGCTCGCCTCAGGGTGGCCCTGGAAGCTGAACGCGCTCTTGTCGGTACGCTCGATCCCCTGCAGGGTACCGTCGAACAGCGACTTGTGGATGGCGCGGACATTGCCCGGCAAGGTGGCTTCGTCGACGGCGAAACCGTGGTTCTGGCTGGTGATCATCACCACGCCGGAGTCAAGGTCCTGCACCGGGTGGTTGGCGCCATGGTGGCCATGGCCCATCTTGACGGTCTTGGCACCGGAAGCCAGGGCCAGCAGCTGGTGGCCCAGACAGATACCGAACACCGGGATGTCGGTCTCGAGGATGTCCTTGATCGCCTGGATCGCGTAGTCGCACGGCTCGGGATCGCCAGGGCCATTGGACAGGAACACGCCGTCGGGATTGAGCGCGAGCACTTCGCTCGCCGGGGTCTGCGCCGGCACCACGGTCAGGCGGCAGCCGCGATCGACCAGCATGCGCAGGATGTTCACCTTGACGCCATAGTCGTAGGCGACCACGTGATGCGGCAGCTTGGCGGCATCGATCTCCGGATGGCTATCGGTCTCCAGCTTCCAGACACCGGAGCGCCACTCGTAGCGATCCTTGGTGCTGACCACCTTGGCCAGGTCCATGCCCTTGAGGCCGGGGAACTCGCGCGCGGCGGCGATCGCGGCTTCTTCGCTGATATCGTCGCCTGCCAGGATGCAGCCGTTCTGCGCGCCCTTTTCACGCAGGATACGGGTCAGGCGACGGGTGTCGATGCCGGCGATCGCCACCACGTTGTTGGCCTTGAGATAGTCAGGCAACGACTGGGTGTTGCGCCAGTTACTGGCCAGCAGCGGCAGGTCGCGGATCACCAGGCCGGCCGACCAGACGCGGTTGGATTCGGCATCCTCGGCGGTGGTGCCGGTGTTGCCGATATGCGGGTAGGTCAGGGTGACGATCTGCTGGGCGTAGGAAGGGTCCGTAAGAATTTCCTGGTAGCCGGTCATTGCGGTGTTGAACACCACCTCACCAACGGTCTGACCGTCGGCTCCGATGGCTTCACCGCGAAAAATGCTGCCATCGGCAAGGGCGAGTATGGCTGGCTTAGTCAAGAAGACCTCCCGTAAATCAAGCCTGAAAGGGCGATCGCAGGTTGCAAAAAAGCGGAATGACGTATGGACACGTCACTCCGCTTTTCTATGCTGATTCATCTGCGCGCTTTTAGTGGACACACTAAAGCTGTAGCTTACAGGAATGGGTGTTTTGGGTCTACCGGATATGTGCCTTGGAAGCAGCGGATTGCGACATTGGCTCAATGAAGGGAGCGTGGGGTGGCCGTTTTCGTAAAGCAAGGCATGGGGAGCGGTGGCATCGAGCCTGCCGGGGTTGCGCAGCAGCCCTCGGTTCCCGCTCCTTCGCTCCCCCACCTTCAACGCAGCTCCAACACATCCTGCATGTCGTACAACCCGGGCGCGCGCCCATCGAGCCACAACGCGGCACGCACCGCACCCTTGGCGAAGGTCATGCGGCTGGAGGCCTTGTGGGTGATCTCCACGCGCTCGCCTTCGGCGGCGAACAGTACTGTGTGGTCACCGACCACGTCGCCCGCCCTCACCGTGGCAAAGCCGATGGTCTGGCGGTCGCGGGCGCCGGTCTGGCCTTCGCGGCCGTACACCGCCACCTGCTGCAGGTCACGCCCCAGTGCCTGGGCCACTACCTCACCCATGCGCAGCGCAGTCCCCGACGGAGCATCCACCTTGTGGCGGTGATGCGCCTCGAGGATCTCGATGTCCACATCGTCACCCAGGACCCGCGCCGCCGTGTCGAGCAGCTTCAGGCACAGGTTGACGCCGACGCTGAAGTTGGCGGCGAAGACGATCGGAATTTCCTTGCCCGCCTCGGCCAACAACGCTTTTTCTTCCGAAGTGAAGCCGGTGGTCCCGATGACCATGGCCTTGCCCGCCTTGCGGCAGAACGCCAGGTTCTTCAAGGTGACCGAAGGATGGGTGAAATCGATCAGCACGTCGAATTCGTCGGCGACCTTGGCCAGATCGCCACACAGCGGCACGCCGATCCGCCCCAGCGCCGCCAGTTCGCCAGCATCGGCGCCCACCAGCGAACTGTCGGGCTTGTCGATGGCTGCCGTGAGGCCGGCTACCGGAGCTTGCTGCTGCACGGCCTCGACCAGGGTCTTGCCCATGCGCCCAGCGGCTCCCATCACTGCAATACGTCGCATAACCAGTTCCTTCTCAGAGATCGCCGAAGAAGCGCTTCACACCCTCGAACCAACCACTGGCCTTGGGCGAATGGGAGCTGTCGACTTCCAGCGAATCACGCAGCTCTTCGAGCAGCTCGCGCTGGCGACGGCTCAGGTTGACCGGCGTCTCGACCGCCACGCGGCACATCAGGTCGCCCGCGGCGCCACCACGGACCGGGGCCACACCCTTGCCGCGCAGACGGAACTGCTTGCCGGTCTGGGTACCTTCCGGGATGCGCAGCTTGACCCTGCCGTCGAGAGTCGGCACTTCCAGCTCGCCACCGAGGGCGGCATCGGTGTAGCTGATCGGCACCTCGCAATACAGGTGCTTGCCATCGCGCTGGAAAATCGGGTGCTCGCGCACGCTGATGACCACATAGAGGTCACCGGTGGGCCCACCTTGCGCCCCAGCTTCGCCCTCGCCCGACAGGCGGATGCGATCGCCCGTGTCGACTCCTGGCGGCACCTTGACCGACAGGGTCTTGTATTCCTCGACTCGCCCTTCGCCATGGCAGGCGTTGCACGGATCGGTGATGACCGACCCACGGCCGTGGCAACGCGGGCAGGTCTGCTGGACCGAGAAGAAGCCTTGCTGCATGCGCACCTGGCCAATGCCGCCACAGGTCGAGCAGGTGGTCGGCGCGGAGCCTTTCTTGGCGCCGCTGCCGTCGCAATGGGTGCAGTTGACCAGCGTCGGCACGCGGATGTTGACCGTGGTGCCGCGCACGGCTTCTTCCAGGTTCAGCTCGAGGGTATAGCGCAGGTCGCTGCCACGCTGGGCACCGCCACGCGCGCCACCACGGCCGCCACCGAAGAAGTCGCTGAAGACATCGCCGAAGATATCGGAGAAGTTGGCGCCACCGAAGCCCGCGCCACCGCCACCCATGCTCGGGTCGACGCCGGCATGGCCGTACTGGTCGTAGGCCGCGCGCTTGCTGGCATCGGAGAGCACTTCGTAGGCCTCGTTGGCCTCCTTGAACTTGTCTTCCGACTCCTTGTCACCGGGGTTGCGGTCCGGGTGGTACTTCATCGCCAGGCGGCGATAGGCTTTCTTGAGGTCGCCTTCGCTGGCGCCGCGCTCGACACCCAGGACCTCGTAATAATCACGCTTTGCCATAAGTCATTCGCACTCTTGAGGGCTTTCGGCAAACCTCTGCGCATCTTGCGCCGTGCCGTCGACACCCGTCGCCAGGCCCGCAGGCGCCCCGACAGATGCCGTAGAATTTCGTGTGTCCCAGACACGCCAACGCGGGAGCAAGCCCCCGCGCGGCGACATCCTACCAGCTCGACGCCCGATGACGACGAGCCGGCCGACAACTTGCAGGGATTACTGCTTGTTGTTGTCTTTCACTTCCTCGAACTCGGCGTCCACCACGTCGTCCTGGCGAGCTTCCGGTTCGGCCTGCTGGGCGCCGCCCTGTGGCTGCTGGCCCTGCTGCTCGGCGTACATCTTCTGGGCCACCGGCGCGGAGACCTTGGACAGCTCCTCGACCTTGGCGTCGATGGCTGCCTTGTCGTCGCCCTTGATGGCGGCTTCCAGGGCCACCACGGCCGCTTCGATCGCGGTCTTCTCGTCGGCGCTCACCTTGTCGCCGGCGTCGGCCACCATCTTGCGGGTCGAGTGGACCAGCGCATCGCCCTGGTTGCGGGCCGCGGCCAGCTCCTCGAACTTGCGGTCTTCCTCGGCGTTGGCCTCGGCGTCACGCACCATGCGCTCGATCTCTTCGTCCGACAGGCCGGAGTTGGCCTTGATGACGATCGACTGCTGCTTGCCGGTGGCCTTGTCCTTCGCGCCGACGTGCAGGATGCCGTTGGCGTCGATGTCGAAGGTCACTTCGATCTGCGGCACGCCACGCGGAGCTGGCGGGATGTCGGCCAGGTCGAACTTGCCCAGCGACTTGTTCTGCGCGGCCTGCTTGCGCTCGCCCTGCAGGACGTGGATGGTCACGGCGCTCTGGTTGTCGTCGGCGGTCGAGAACACCTGCGACTTCTTGGTCGGGATGGTGGTGTTCTTCTCGATCAGCGGAGTCATCACGCCGCCCATGGTCTCGATGCCCAGGGTCAGCGGGCTGACGTCCAGCAGCAGCACGTCCTTGACGTCACCGGCCAGGACCGCGCCCTGGATGGCGGCACCCATGGCGACCGCTTCGTCCGGGTTGACGTCCTTGCGCGCTTCCTTGCCGAAGAAGTCGGCAACGGCTTTCTGCACCAGCGGCATGCGGGTCTGGCCGCCGACGAGGATCACGTCGTTGATCTTGCTGGCATCGATGCCGGCGTCCTTCAGGGCGATGCGGCAAGGCTCGATGGTGCGCTGCACCAGGTCCTCGACCAGCGACTCCAGCTTGGCGCGGGAGATCTTCACGTTCAGGTGCTTCGGACCGGTCGCATCCGCGGTGATGTACGGCAGGTTGACGTCGGTCGACTGGGCCGAGGACAGCTCGATCTTGGCCTTTTCCGCAGCTTCCTTGAGGCGCTGCAGGGCCAGCGGATCGTTCTTCAGGTCCATGCCGGACTCTTTCTTGAACTCGTCGACGAGGTAGTCGATCAGGCGCATGTCGAAGTCTTCGCCACCGAGGAAGGTGTCCCCGTTGGTAGCCAGCACTTCGAACTGGTGCTCGCCATCGACTTCGGCGATCTCGATGACCGAGACGTCGAAGGTACCACCACCGAGGTCATAGACGATGACGGTGTGGTCGCCCTTGGCCTTGTCCATGCCATAGGCCAGCGCGGCGGCGGTCGGCTCGTTGATGATGCGCTTGACGTCCAGGCCGGCGATGCGACCGGCATCCTTGGTGGCCTGGCGCTGGCTGTCGTTGAAGTAGGCCGGAACGGTGATGACCGCTTCGGTGACCGGCTCGCCGAGATAGTCTTCGGCGGTCTTCTTCATCTTCTTGAGGACTTCGGCGCTGATCTGCGGCGGCGCCATTTCCTTGCCATTGGCTTCGACCCAGGCGTCACCATTGCTGGCCTTGACGATCTTGTAGGGCACCAGCTTGATGTCCTTCTGCACGACGTCTTCTTCGAAGCGACGACCGATCAGGCGCTTGACCGCGAACAGGGTGTTGTGCGGGTTGGTCACTGCCTGGCGCTTGGCCGACTGGCCGACCAGGATCTCGCCGTCGTTGGCGTAGGCGATGATCGATGGCGTGGTGCGCGCGCCTTCGGCGTTCTCGATGACCTTGACGTTACCGTTCTCGAGGATGGAGACGCAGGAGTTGGTGGTCCCCAGGTCGATACCGATGATTTTGCCCATGTTGAATCTCCCGAAACTTGAATTGGGTTACAGCGGGCGCGTTGGCCAACTGCGGCAATACTTGAGTGCTTGACACCTAGATGGGGTTGCCCCGGAAGATTTCAAGCCTGTTCATCGATCGAGGGTTGCGGCGCTGCCGGCGCCTTGCTGACCACCACCATGGCGGGGCGCAGCAGACGGCCGTTGAGCAGGTAGCCCTTCTGGAACACCTTGAGCACGCTGTTGGGCTCGACCTCGGCGCTTTCTTCCATGGCCATGGCCTGGTGATGCTCGGCGTTGAACGGCTCGCCATGCGGGTCGACGGCCTCGAGGTTGTAGCGCTTGAGGGTGTCGGCGAACATCTTCAGGGTCAGCTCGATGCCTTCGCGCATCGGCCTGATCGCCTCGTCATCGGCGCTGGACAGCTCCAGGCCGCGCTCGAGGCTGTCGATGACCGGCAGCAGATCGCTGGCGAACTTTTCCAGGGCGAACTTGTGCGCCTTCTCGACGTCCTGCTCGGCACGGCGACGGACGTTCTGCAGGTCGGCCACGGCACGCAGGGACTGATCCTGGGCGGCTGCCAGCTGCTCCTCGAGCTGCTGCACGCGGGCGCCGAGATCCTCAGTGCCAGCGGCTTCGGTGTCGAGGTTCTTTTCATCCAGTTGTTCGTCAGCCATGGGGTTCTCCTTCGCAAATGGGGTGTGCGCGAGACGTGCTCGCCGGGTCTGGCGGATATATGGGGGCTGAAAACCCAGCTTCAAGGGCAGGCTCGCCGCCGACCCATGCATGCCTGCCGTCAGGGGGCATTGTCAGGCCCACGGCAAACACTGTATAAATAAACAGACCTGAACAAAAATCGGGAGCCGCCCATGCTGGTGCACCTGTCGATCCACAACTACGCCATCGTCGAACACCTGGACCTCGAGCTCGCCCGGGGCATGAGCGTCATCACCGGCGAGACCGGTGCTGGCAAGTCGATCATGCTCGACGCGCTCGGCCTGGCATTGGGCGACCGCGCCGACAGTGGCGTGGTGCGCCCGGGCGCCGACAAGGCGGACATCCTCGCCACCTTCGACCTGGCGGACATCCCCGAAGCCCACGCCTGGCTGGCCGAGCGCGACCTCGAGCAGGACGGCCCGTGCATCCTGCGCCGCGTGATCACCGCCGAAGGGCGAAGCCGCGGCTACATCAATGGCACGCCCTGCCCGCTCGGCGATCTCAAGGCCCTGGGCGAACTGCTGATCGACATCCATAGCCAGCACGAACACCAGTCGCTGCTCAAGACCGACACCCATCGTCGCCTGCTCGACGAGTACGCTGGCGCCAGCGACCTGGCGCGCCAGGTCCAGCTGGCGGCCCAGCGCTGGCGGCAGACCCGCCAGGAGCTGGAGCGGCTGTCCAACTCCAGCGACGAACAACGGGCACGCCACCAACTGCTGAGCTACCAGCTCGAGGAGCTGGAAAACCTCAACCTGGGCGAGAACGAGCTCGAGCAGCTGGAGCAGGAGCACAAGAACCTGACCAATGCCGAAGCCCTGTTCGGCGTATGCCGCCAGGTCATCGACCAGTGCAGCGAGAGCGACTCGGGCAACGTGCTCAGCGCTCTGACCGCCTGCCTCAACCGCCTCGGCGCCGCCGCCGACGCGCCGCGCGCCCTGGGCGAGGCAGCCAACCTGATCGCCAGCGCGCAGATCCAGGTGGAAGAAGCGGTCGGCGAGCTCAACCGCTTCCTCGATCATTTCGATGCCGACCCGATGCGCCTGCAAGCCCTGGAAGAGCGCCTCGACACCCTCTACACCCTGGCGCGCAAGCATCGCGTGCAACCGGCCGAGCTGCCCCAGCTGCAACAGCGGCTGATGGATGAGCTCGAAGGGCTCAACGCCAGCGACGAGTCGCTCGAACGCCTCGCCGAGGAGCTGGCCGCCTATGCCAAGCATTACCAGGAAAAGGCTGCCGAACTCAGCGGCCTGCGCCAGCATGCCGCCAGCCAGCTCGCCGAAGCCGTCGAGCAGGAGATCCAGCGCCTGGGCATGCCGGGCGGACGCTTCCGCATCGCGCTCACGCCTGTCGCTGGCGACGAGCTTTCGCCAAACGGCCTGGAGCTGGTCGAACTACTGGTCAGCGCCAACCCTGGTCAGCCGCTCAAGGGCCTGGCGAAGGTGGCATCCGGTGGCGAGCTGTCGCGGATCAGCCTGGCGATCCAGGTGATCACCGCGCAGACCTCGCGCATCCCGACCCTGGTCTTCGACGAAGTCGACGTGGGCATCGGTGGCCCGACCGCGGAGATCGTCGGCCAGCTGCTGCGTCGCCTGGGCGAGCGCGGCCAGGTCCTGACCGTGACCCACCTGCCGCAGGTCGCGGCGCAAGGGCATCATCACCTGTTCGTGCACAAGGTTCGCCAGAGCGATACTACCCATACCGCCGTGGCCAGCCTCGGCAAGCGCGAGCGTGTCGAAGAGGTGGCGAGGATGCTCGGCGGCATCGACCTGACCAAGGAATCCCTGGCTCATGCGCGCAAGATGGTGGTGTCCGGCAAGTGAGGGCATGCGCGGGCAGCGCTTCCTTATATGGTGCGTTGCCGGGGCGCCGGTTACCGCATGACGGGCTTCACGGCCCCAGGCTTCAAGCCGCAGGCACAAGAAAGGCGACCCCAGGTCGCCTTTCTTGTGTCAGTGACGATCGAAACCGTTACTTCTTCTTGCGTACATACAGCACGAGATTGTGATCGACCAGTTCGTAGCCGTGCTCGGCGACGATTTCCTTCTGGCGCTTTTCGATCTCGGTATCGACGAATTCGATGACTTCGCCGGAATCCACGTTGACCATATGGTCGTGATGGCCGCTGTCGGCCAGTTCGAACACGGCGTGACCGCCGTCGAAGTTGTGGCGAACCACCAGACCCGCGGCTTCGAACTGGGTCAGTACACGGTAGACGGTTGCCAGACCGACGTCCTCGCCAGCTTCCATCAGTGCCTTGTAGACATCTTCCGCGCTCATGTGGCGCTGCTCGGCCGAGTCGAGCATCTGGAGGATCTTCACTCGAGGCAGGGTTACCTTGAGACCCGCTTTGCGTAATTCGCTATTTTCAACCATGGTCAGCTTTCTCGCCGATGCTGCTTCGCAGCTTCTCTTAATACGGGTATGATCGGGGTTTACGTTGTCCAGCCAAGATAGTGGAAGTCGCCCACCGATGCAAAACACCAAGCTCTTGCTAACCAGCCTCACCTTCGTGGGACTGCTCGCACTCGCCGGTTGCTCGTTTCCCGGGGTTTACAAAATCGACATCCAGCAGGGCAATGTCGTCACGCAAGACATGATAGACCAATTGCGTCCCGGAATGACCCGTCGCCAAGTACGGTTTATCATGGGCAACCCCTTGTTGCAGGACACGTTCAACACCAATCGCTGGGATTACCTCTACAGCCTCCAGCCTGGTGGCGGCCAGCGCCAGCAAGAACGCGTCAGCGTGTTCTTCAATGACAGCGACCAGCTGGTCAGCCTCTCTGGCGACTTCATGCCGGGCGTGAGTCGTGATCAGGAAATCCTCGGCGGCAGCGGCGACACCACCGTCAGCCCTGAAGCCCAACCAGGCCAGCAGCCTGCCGAGCAACCGGCCCAGCCTGGCTCGCTGGAAGAGTCGATCCAGCGCGAAATCGACACCATCGAGACCACCCCGGTGCCGACACCGGCGCCGCTGGAAACCTCGCCTTGACTCGAATGTCTTCCAGAAGCGTTGGGGCCGTGCCTCCAACGCTCTCGGTGGACTTCAGGGCCTGGAGGTAAGAGCGGCCGCCGTGCCGCGATGGGGCTGCAAAGCAGCTCCGGGGTCTCGAAATCGTCACTGACTGTCGAAGGTACCCGACGCCGCTGCGCGCCCTGTCGCGGCATTGCGGCCGCTCCAGTTCGCGACCGTGCTTTCGACACCACCGGTGGGGGCAAGGTGTGGGAGCGGTCGCTGCCGGAACACCCAGCGGCTCCTACTTCTCACCCATACAGCTGCTTGGCCCGCTGGCAGAATGCATCGACCAGGGTATTGGCGGCCTGGTTGAACAACGGCCCCAGCGTCGCGCGCACCAGCGACCCGGCATAGTCGAAAGACATGTCCAGACTGATCTTGCAGGCCTTGTCCCCCAGCGGCTTGAAGATCCACAGGCCATGCAGCTGAGTGAACGGCCCCTCCTCCAGGTTCATCTCGATCGACCGCCCCGGCACCAACGTGTTGCGGGTCATGAACTGCTGGCTGAGGCCGCCCTTGGCCACTTCCAGACTGGCGCGCATGTGGGTCTCGCTCGCCTCGAGCACGGTCGATGCCGAACACCAGGGCAGGAACTTCGGGTAGCTGGCCACATCATTGACCAGATCGTAGAGCGCCTGGGCAGGATAAGGCAGCAGGGCAGAGCGTTGGATATGGGTAGTCAAGGCGTCACTTCCAAAGCTTGGGCGGCAGCGCCTCGCGGCGCATCGGGAACCTGTCCCGATCGACGAGACAGGTCCTGCATTGTCCGGGATTCGTCCTACAGGCTCAAGCATGCAGAAATCCCGTAGCCGACAAGCCGAACGGCTGCTTATAATGCCGTCCCTATGGCTAAGCAAAAGAAACATCCGACCGGGACCATCGCGCAGAACAAGAAAGCGCGACACGATTACTTCATCGAGCACAAGTTCGAGGCCGGACTGGTCCTGTCCGGTTGGGAAGTAAAGAGCCTGCGGGCCGGCAAGGCGCACCTGACCGACAGCTACGTGCTGCTCAAGGATGGCGAAGCCTGGCTGTTCGGCAGCCACATCACCCCGCTGACCACCGCCAGCACCCACGTCATCGCCGACCCCACGCGCACCCGCAAGCTGCTGCTCAACAAGCGCGAGCTCGAACGCGTCGAAGCGTCGGTCGCGCAGAAGGGCTACACCTGCGTGGCGTTGTCGCTGTACTGGAGCAAGCACCTGATCAAGTGCGAGATCGCGCTCGGCAAGGGCAAGAAGGAGTTCGACAAGCGCGATACCCAGCGCGAGCGCGACTCCAACCGCGAGATCCAGCGGGCGGTACGCAACAAGGGCAAGGACGAGTAGCCGCTCGCCCCGCCTGGCCACGTCACCGGCCCACACGGGCATCGGCGACGCGGCCTGGGCATGCACCTGACGAAGCGGCGTCTAGTGGCCGCTGCGGCGCTCGGCCCGGGCGACCCGCTGCGCTTGCTGCTGGGCCTCCTCCAGCACCTCCTGCACGTACAGGATATGCCGGCTCGACACTTGCCGAGCATCATCGGCGCGCCCCTCGACAATCGCCTGGTAGAGCTGCCGATGCTGGCTGATCAGCATGTCGCGGGTTTCGCTGCGCTGCTGGTACATGCCGCCGATGTTGGTCACCACGTTACGCTTGAGCAAGTCGAACAGCCCGCGGATGGTGTGCAGCAGCACGGCATTGTGGCTGGCTTCGGCGATGGCCAGGTGAAAGCGCGCGTCGGCGGCGCCCTCTTCGGCACGGCTGACTTCATCGGCGCGTGAATAGCAGTCCTGCAGCGCATCGAAGGCCGCCTTGAGCCGTGCCCGGTCAGGCTCGGTAGCCCGCTGGGCGGCATAGTAGGCGCACGAAGCCTCGAGGGTATGGCGAAACTCGAGCAGGTCTCGCTGGGCATCGCCGCTGCGCTCGAGCAGTTGCAGCAAAGGATCGCTGAAGGTCGAGCCCAGCGCCTCGGCGACATAGTTGCCGCCGCCCTGGCGACTGACCAGCAGCCCCTTGGCCACGAGTTTCTGGATCGCCTCGCGCAACGAGGGACGGGATACGCCGAACTGCTCGGCCAGGACCCGCTCGGCCGGCAGTCGCTGGCCCGAGGTCAAGGTGCCTTCGAGAATCATTCCCTCGAGCCGCTCGACGATATCGTCGGACAGGCGCCGTTGACGGACCTGATCAAAAACCATCATTCACTCTCCACAACCCGCCCGTGTGCGGGGCGCCTATTCTCGCTCATCCATGGGCGACCGACACTTGCCAGTCGCTGCTTTTTGCAACGGTCCAGAGTTCCATCGACCGGTCTGCGACCAAAGTCACGAACGAGACAAATTGACACACCAGAGGCCGGGTTTTAACCTAGCGTTCAGACATTGTAAATTGGTCTTACCAATTAGCCAATGCCAGCGCCTGACCAACAACAACTAGGGGCCACCCCGTATGCAAACCTGGCAACAACTTTATTCGCCACTTGGCAGCCTGGGCCTGTCCGCGCTAGCCGCCGTCATACCGATCGTGTTCTTCTTCCTGGCCCTGGCGGTGTTTCGCCTCAAGGGTCACGTAGCAGGCAGCATCACCTTGGCACTGTCGATCCTGGTGGCGATCTTCGCCTTCCAGATGCCCGCCGACATGGCCCTGGCCGCGGCCGGCTATGGCTTTGCCTACGGCCTGTGGCCGATCGCCTGGATCATCGTCGCCGCCGTGTTCCTCTACAAGCTGACCGTCAAGAGCGGCCAGTTCGAGGTGATCCGCAGCTCGGTGCTATCGATCACCGACGACCAGCGCCTGCAGGTCCTGCTGATCGGCTTCTGCTTCGGTGCCTTCCTCGAAGGCGCGGCCGGCTTTGGCGCGCCAGTGGCGATCACCGCTGCCCTGCTGGTCGGCCTCGGCTTCAACCCGCTGTACGCCGCCGGCCTGTGCTTGATCGCCAACACCGCGCCGGTGGCCTTCGGCGCCCTCGGCATCCCGATCATCGTCGCCGGCCAGGTGACCGGCATCGACGCCTTCCACATCGGCGCCATGACTGGCCGCCAGCTGCCACTGCTGTCGCTGTTCGTGCCGTTCTGGCTGGTGTTCATGATGGATGGCGTGCGCGGCGTGAAGGAAACCTGGCCCGCCGCGCTGGTGGCCGGCCTGAGTTTCGCCGTGACCCAGTACTTCACTTCCAACTTCATCGGCCCGGAGCTGCCGGACATCACCTCGGCCCTGGCCAGCCTGATTGCCCTGACCCTGTTCCTCAAGGTCTGGCAGCCCAAGCGCTCGTTCGCCGGCGCCCCGGGCAGCATCGGCGCGGCCGTGGCCAACGGTGGCGGCAGCCAGCCTTCGCCCTACAGCCTGGGCGAGATCTTCAAGGCCTGGTCGCCGTTCCTGATCCTCACCGTGCTGGTCACCATCTGGACCCTCAAGCCGTTCAAGGCGGCCTTCGCCGCGGGTGGCTCGATGTACAGCTGGGTGTTCAATTTCGCCGTGCCGCACCTTGACCAGTTGGTGATCAAGAGCGCACCGATCGTGGCCACCCCGACGGCGATCCCGGCGGTGTTCAAGCTCGACCCGATTTCGGCCACCGGCACCGCGATCTTCCTCTCGGCGCTGTTGTCGATGCTGGTGTTGAAGATCAACTTCAAGACTGGTCTGACCACTTTCAAGGAAACCCTGTACGAGCTGCGCTGGCCGATCCTGTCAATCGGCATGGTGCTGGCCTTCGCCTTCGTCACCAACTATTCGGGCATGTCCTCGACCATGGCCCTGGTTCTGGCTGGCACCGGCGCGGCGTTCCCGTTCTTCTCGCCGTTCCTCGGCTGGCTGGGCGTGTTCCTGACCGGCTCGGACACGTCGTCCAACGCCCTGTTCAGCTCGCTGCAGGCCACTACCGCGCACCAGATCGGGGTCAACGACACTCTGCTGGTGGCGGCCAACACCAGCGGCGGCGTGACCGGCAAGATGATTTCCCCGCAATCGATCGCCGTGGCCTGCGCCGCCACCGGCCTGGTCGGCAAGGAATCGGACCTGTTCCGCTTCACGCTCAAGCACAGTCTGTTCTTCGCCACCATCGTCGGCCTGATCACCCTGGTTCAGGCCTACTGGCTGACCGGCATGCTGGTCCACTAGCGTGACAGGAGCCGGGTGCGCCACGCCGCGCCCGGCAGCCGTCCTATCCACCTACGCTGCGAGATCCCATGATCATATCCGCCTCGACCGACTACCGCGCAGCAGCCCAACGCAAGCTGCCGCCGTTCCTGTTCCACTATGCCGACGGCGGCGCCTACGCCGAGTACACCCTGCGCCGCAACGTCGAAGACCTGGCCAGCATCGCCCTGCGCCAGCGCGTCCTGAAGAACATGTCCGAGCTCAGCCTGCAGACCGAACTGTTCGGCGAGACGTTGAGCATGCCGGTGGCGCTGGCCCCGGTCGGCCTGACCGGCATGTACGCCCGCCGCGGTGAAGTGCAGGCAGCACGCGCGGCCGCGGCCAAGGGCATCCCGTTCACCTTGTCGACGGTCTCGGTGTGCCCGATCGAGGAAGTCGCCCCGTCCATCGACCGCCCCATGTGGTTCCAGCTGTACGTGCTCAAGGACCGTGGTTTCATGCGCAACGCCCTGGAGCGGGCCAAGGCCGCTGGCGTACGCACCCTGGTGTTCACGGTCGACATGCCGGTCCCGGGCGCCCGCTACCGTGACGCCCACTCGGGCATGAGCGGCGTCAAGGGGCCGATGCGCCGCGTATTGCAGGCGATCACCCACCCGCGCTGGGCGCTGGACGTCGGCCTGCGTGGCCGCCCGCACGACCTGGGCAACATTTCCACCTACCGTGGCAACCCGACCGGCCTGGCCGACTACATCGGCTGGCTGGGCGCCAACTTCGACCCGTCGATTTCCTGGAAGGACCTGGAGTGGATCCGCGACTTCTGGGACGGCCCGATGCTGATCAAGGGCATCCTCGATGCCGACGACGCGCGCGATGCGGTCAGGTTCGGCGCCGACGGCATCGTCGTCTCCAACCACGGCGGTCGCCAGCTCGATGGCGTGCTGTCCAGCGCCCGCGCTTTGCCGGCGATCGCCGATGCGGTCAAGGGCGAGCTGAAGATCCTCGCCGACTCGGGCGTGCGCAGTGGCCTGGACGTGGTGCGCATGATCGCCCTCGGCGCCGACAGCGTGCTGATCGGCCGCGCCTTCATCTACGCCCTGGCCACCCACGGCGAAGCCGGGGTGAGGAACCTGCTCGAGCTGTTCGACAAGGAAATGCGTGTGGCCATGGTGCTGACCGGCGCCAAATCCATCAGCGAGATCACCCCCGATTCGCTGGTGCGCGAACTGGGCGTCTGAACGCGCCCGCACGAAACACCGCCTGATTGACCGGGGCACGCGTCGCGCCAGACGGCGCGGCCCCGGGAGGAGACTGCATGAGCCTGCCTGCCGCGTTTCTCCGGGATGCCGAGCGCCTGATCCCGGCCGAACGCCGTTTCGACGACCCCACTTCGACCCTGGCCTTCGGCACCGACGCCAGCTTCTATCGACTGATCCCCAAGCTAGTGCTGCGCGTCGAATCCGAGGACGAAGTGGTCGGCCTGATCCATCTCGCCCAGCGCGAGCGCGTGTCGCTGACCTTCCGCGCCGCCGGCACCAGCCTGTCCGGCCAGGCCATCACCGACTCGGTGCTGCTGGTGCTGGGCGACAACTGGAACGGTCGCGAGATTCGCCGCCAGGGTGAGCAGATCCGCCTGCAGCCTGGCGTCATCGGTGCCCAGGCCAACGCCTGGCTGGCCCCCTATGGGCGCAAGATCGGCCCTGACCCAGCCTCGATCAACGCCTGCAAGATCGGCGGCATCGTCGCCAACAACGCCAGCGGCATGTGCTGCGGCACCGCGCAGAACACCTACCACACCCTGGCCGGCATGCGCCTGGTGCTGGCCGACGGCACGCGCCTGGACAGCGAGGACCCGGCCAGCGTCGCGGCCTTCGAGCGCAGCCACGGTGCCCTGCTCGAAGCACTCGCCCGCCTGGGCCGCGAAACCCGCGCCAACGTCGAGCTGGCCAGCAGGATTCGCCACAAGTACCGCCTGAAGAACACCACTGGCCTGTCGCTCAACGCCCTGGTGGACTACGACCAGCCGCTGGACATTCTCTACCATCTGCTGGTTGGCTCCGAAGGCACCCTCGGCTTCATCAGCGCGGTGACCTACGACACCGTGCCCGACCACCCGCACAAGGCCACGGCACTGATCGTCTTCCCCGACGTGGAAAGCTGCTGCAAGGCCGTCACCCTGCTCAAGCAACAGCCCGTCTCGGCGGTCGAACTGCTCGACCGACGCAGCCTGCGCTCGGTCCAGGACATGGCCGGCATGCCGGCCTGGGTCAAGGGCCTGAGCGCCAGCGCCTGCGCCCTGCTGATCGAGTCGCGGGCCGCCAGCCAGGCCCTACTGCACGAGCAGCTCGACCAGGTTCGCGCCTCCATCGCCCACTTCCCACTGGAACAGAAAGTCGACTTCAGCGAAGACCCTGGCGTCTACAACCTGCTCTGGAAGATCCGCAAGGACACCTTCCCTGCCGTTGGTGCGGTACGCCAGACCGGCACCACGGTGATCATCGAGGACGTGACCTTCCCGGTCGAGCGGCTGGCCGAAGGCGTCAACCGGCTGATCCGCCTGTTCGAAAAGCACCGCTACGACGAAGCGATCATCTTCGGCCACGCGCTGGAGGGCAACCTGCACTTCGTGTTCACCCAAGGCTTCAACAGCGCCGCCGAAGTGGCCCGTTACCAGGCCTTCATGGACGACGTGGCACAGCTGGTAGCCGTGGAATTCGGCGGCTCGCTGAAGGCCGAGCACGGCACCGGGCGCAACATGGCGCCATTCGTCGAGCTGGAGTGGGGGCATGACGCCTACCAGCTGATGTGGACGCTCAAGCGTCTGCTCGACCCCAACGGCATCCTCAACCCGGACGTGGTGCTCAGCGAAGACCCGCAGATCCACCTCAAGCACCTCAAGCCGCTGCCGGCTGCCGACGAGATCGTCGACAAATGCATCGAATGCGGTTTCTGCGAGCCGGTCTGCCCGTCCAAGGGCCTGACCCTGAGCCCGCGCCAGCGCATCGTCATGTGGCGTGACATCCAGGCCCGGCGACGCGCCGGTGAAGATACCCGGGCACTGATGCAGGCCTACCAGTACCAGGGCATCGACACCTGCGCCGCTACCGGGCTGTGCGCCCAACGCTGCCCGGTGGGGATCAACACGGGCGAACTGGTCAAGAAGCTGCGCAGCGAAGCCGCCGAACACGAGCGCACCGCCGAGTGGCTGGCCGAGCACTTCCAGACCACCCTGCGTGGCGCCCGCCTGACCCTCGCCGCCGCCAACGGCGCGCGCAAGCTGCTTGGCGCCCCGCGCCTGCGCCAGCTCAGCGCCTCGCTGAGCAAAGCCAGCAAAGGCCGCCTGCCGCAATGGACCCCAGCCATGCCGCAGCCCCTGCGCGCCCCGCTGCCTACCCGCACGGCCCACGACAACCGCCCGCGCGTGGTCTACCTGGCTGCCTGCGTGTCCCGCGTCATGGGCCCAGCCGCTGGCGATCGGGAGCAGGCGTCGCTGCTCGACACCACGTGCGCACTGCTGGAAAAAGCCGGCTACCACGTGGTCTTCCCGGAAGACGCCGACAACCTCTGCTGCGGCCAGCCGTTCGCGTCCAAGGGCTACCCCGAGCAGGCCGAACACAAGCGCCAGGAGCTGATCAACGCCCTGCTGCATGCCAGCCGTGGCGGGCTCGACCCGATCTATTGCGACACCAGCCCGTGCACCCTGCGCCTGGTCCAGGACCTGGCCGAAACCCGCCTGGACCTCCATGACCCGGTGCGCTTCATCCGCACCCACCTGCTCGACAAGTTGCAGTTCGTCCCGCAGGAAGCGCCCATCGCGGTACACGTCACCTGCAGCACCCAGCACCTGGGCGAAAGCCAGGCGCTGATCGACCTGGCGCGCCTGTGCAGCAAGCAGGTGGTGATCCCCGAAGGCATCCACTGCTGCGGCTTCGCCGGCGACAAGGGTTTCACCACCCCCGAGCTCAATGCCCACGCCCTGCGCAGCCTCAAGGACGCCGTGCAGTACTGCAGCGAAGGCATCTCCACCAGCCGCACCTGCGAAATCGGCCTGTCGACCCACGGCGGCATCGACTATCACGGGCTGGTCTACCTGGTGAATCGCGTGACGCTTCCACTGGCTAAGCGCGAAGCCGTTGGCGCCTGAACCGCTGCGCTGCCTGCAACGCACCAAGGGCCGGTCGCCGCGCTTTGCGCGCGGGGATCGGGCCTGAACAAGCGCAACTTTGATTCGAAATATTGCCGACTCCCTGGAACGGCGCTTCCAGGGCACGGCTTGCTCCTGTCCGATTGAACCCTCGTCGAGGCCGCGCAGTCCATCCTGTAGGCCCACCTTCCGAGGCCTTCACCCTCAAGGAGACACCCATGAAAGGTACTGCGCTTTCAGCTCTGTTCGCCGCAGCCACGCTGCTGGCTTCGCCGGTGTTCGCGGCCGAGGACCTGTGCGAGATCAACCTGCAGAAGATCAACGACATGAAGGTCACCCAGACCGCCACCACCGCAGGCGACGCAGCCACCGGCGGGCCTGGCGCCAACATCGACGAGCAAGTCCAGAAAGCCCAGCAAGCCAAGGCTTCGGGCAACACTGAGGACTGCATCTCGATCACCGGCAAGATCCTGCAAGACCTGGAAAACCGCGAGAAAGGCAGCAACGGGCGTTGAGTGCCAAGCGCGGGCGACAGGCCAGCAGTCGACGTCGCCCGCCCGATGGCGTATACTCCGTCACACGTACCGCGAGGTACGACAGCTAGAGCTGAACCATGGGGCCGATTAGGATTCGACGCCGGTAGCGAAACTCTAGGTGCATGCCGAGTTGGTAACAGAACTCGTAAATCCACTGTTGCAACTTTCTATAGTTGCCAATGACGAAAACTACGAGGGCTACGCTCTCGCTGCGTAAGCAGCCGAGCCCGCTCTCCTGGTAGCTTCGGCTCCAGCAATCACCAGGGGATGCCTGTAAACCCGAAGTGATTGTCATACAGAACAGGATCGCCGCGTAGTACGTTGTGGACGAAGTGGCTAAAACTTACACAACTCGCCCAAAGCACCCTGCCCGTCGGGCGGCTGCGGGTTAACTCAATAGACACGGCTAAGCATGTAGGACCGACAGCGGAGTACTGGCGGACGGGGGTTCAAATCCCCCCGGCTCCACCAAATGATCCTTACAAATCAGGCACTTAGCGAATTTCGCAAGTGCCTTTTTTGTGCCTAAATGGGTTGTTTTGGCTCGGTAATGCCAGCTTTATGACAGCCTTTCTAGCCCATTCCACATCTGCGGCTAAGCCCCCATCGCATCAACCGTCATTGCGTTTTCCGACGATTTTTCGGTTTGAAATCGAGCCACAGCGGTCTGGCAGGGGTATTAAATCTGTGTCGGCTTACACACAGAGACCCACACATGCCGACACATGCCCCTAAGAAGTACCTGATCAGTCACGCCTCGCTGCAGCACTGCTTTGACAAGAGCCGCTCTGGCCTCGAGAAGCTGCGCGAAAGCGACCCCAGCTTCCCTCGCCCCATCAAGTTTGGCCCGAGCAAACAGGCTGGCGTTTACTTCGTCGTCGCGGAGGTGGAAGCCTGGCTGGAGAGCAAGATCAGCGAGCGTGATGGAGTCACTCGGGCTCTCTCTGAGAGAGATGAGCAATGACCACTCACGAGCAGATACCGTCGTTCTTGGCGGAAATGCCCGAGGCAGCACGTGCCTCATATCTGAATCCAAGCATTTTGCCAAAGCCGCTGCCGAGTGGGTTGGCCAGGGTTATGCCCTGGCGTGGAGAGCTACTGCCTGCTGTTCTTCAAGACTACGTTCAGGATGTCGCTGAGCGCACCCAGTGCCCGCCGGATTTTGTTGGGGTCGCGCTTGTAGTTGCTGTCAGCGCCGTGGTCGGGCGCAAATTCACCATCCACCCGAAACAGCATGATGATTGGACTGTCGTTCCCAACCAATGGGGAGTCATCATTGGACGGCCGTCTGCGATGAAAACACCAGCGCTCAAGCAAGCGCTTCGTCCTTTGGACGCATTGGAGACAAGAGAGCGAAATCAGCACTCCATGGCGTTGGAGGACTACAGGACCAACAGTGAGCTGCTCGACATCGAACGCAAGGCTGCTAAGAGCAAGGCCACGAAACTTGTAGGCAGCGGCGACAAACTTGGAGCGCGGGAGGAACTCACCAAGGTTTCGAGTGATGTGCTGCCTCCAGTGCAGCGTCGTTACACCGTCAACGACTCAACGGTAGAAAAGCTCGGTGAGCTGCTCAACGAAAACCCAAACGGCCTGCTGCTAGTACGCGACGAGCTCGGGGGCTGGCTCGCAACAATACAGAGTGAGGACGGCTCAGTGGCACGCGCTTTCTACTTGGAGTGCTTCGATGGCAACGGCTCATTTACCTACGATCGTATTGGACGAGGCACCCTGTTCATCGAGTCATGTTGTTTATCGCTGATTGGCGGAATTCAACCCTCACGAATCGCATCCCTCGTGAACGCCGCGATCAGCGGCGAAGTGGATGACGGGCTGATTCAGCGCCTACAGCTCGCCGTCTATCCCGACGACATCCGTGAGTGGCGTCTGGTCGATCGCTGGCCGAACCAAGCTGCCGCTAAGAACGTAGAACAGATTATCGACCACCTCGACCAGCTCCCATCCGAGCCTCGTACTGCGCTCAGGTTCAGCCCAGAAGCACAGGAAATATTTAACGCCTGGTATACACGTCATATGCAACAAAGCCGGAGCGAAGAACTTCACCCAGCGTTGCAATCACATTATCTGAAGATGCCACAGACCATTGCGGGATTGGCCCTACTGTTCGAACTGGTCGAAGGTGGACAGGGAGCCGTGGGCACAGAGTCCACGTCCCGTGCCATTAACTGGGCGATCTACCTGACGAGCCATGCCCTGCGGCTGTACGGCGCAGCAATAAACGCCCCACTACTCGGTGCCAGGTTGATCCTGGAACGTAGACAGAAATTACCCGAACCGTTTACCGCACGCGAGGTGCGCCAGAAAGACTGGATGGGATTGGGATCTCAGGACGCTGTGAGCAAAGCACTCGCTGTTCTGGCTGAGCACGACTTGATCATTGGCTACGAGGTGGCCGGAGAAAAAGGTGGCCGCCCATCAACACGCTACATTTGGCGAAAAACGTAGCCTCGACCCAACCGGTTACTAAAGGCCGGTAGGGCAACCTACAGAACCTACGAAACTAAGTTCTGTAGGTTTTGTAGGCACTCTTTTCCTGGTAGGGAGAAGTAACCAGCGCCCAAATGGACGTACCTGAGCGCTTGGGGCAGCTGCCAGTGCTTGCGAACCGGCCGCTCTGAACCTGTCGAATCAGGCCGGTATCGGCTGAAAGCGGAAATATGGAGCGTGCCATCCGAACTCTACCTCCATTAGCGCCTAATTTTGGCGCCTGGTCCTTTTCCCGCACCAGGATGAGGAGTGTTGTCTAACAGAACTCCTTTGAAAGCGCCCGGGACTTCCCGAACCGGCTCAGCCTCAGGGCAATTGAGACCCTCCTTCGGGACATATCTCGTAGCGTCCAGTAGCAGTCCGTCGAAGCATTGAGCACGCAACGCCACTGCAACTGATGCAGCGAGAGCCGGAGGTACAGCGTTTCCTATTTGCCCCTGAGCAAGCCTGTAGGCAACGGGCCATTGATAATTAGCTGGAAAAGTCTGGAGTGCAGCCAACTCCGCCACAGAAAGCCTACGGCTATCCCAATGAAACGGCCCGGTTGCAGGGCCAGGGCTGGCAGCCACAGTCCAAGCAGGTTTGTTCTTTGCCAGCTTCAAAAGGAAAGACCAGTAACGACGGCGCCAACCGAAGATTGGATGCCCCCCCCCCCTGTCCGTGTGCCATAGATAGTTATGGCCTTCGGGAATCGAAGGTAAGAGGCCTGCCCATTTACCGCTTGGTTGCAAATATTCCAGCTCTTCCTGACCAACGCTCAGATGGCCAATAGCATCCCAGCTAGTCCGCCATCTGGGGCGCTCATCTCCGGCCAACCCCACCTCAAAGTGAGATGCGCTCGGAGGGACGAATCGCTCCCCAGACCGGGCTGCAACGATAAATAGCCTCTCGCGAGCTTGCGGCACACCAAAATCTAAAGCGTTCAGCACGCACATCACTGGACGGTATTTCGTCCCGTGAGCGCGGTTAATCGCAGCAAATCTACGACTAACGTAAGATGCCCCTGAACTCCGTCCTGCAGCCAACCCGCTTACGTTCTCGATTAGCACCGCATCTGGCAAGAAGTGCGCTACAGCATCTAACATTGCCGTGAGCGTCTTTGCGCGAGGATCCTTCAGCCGCGAAACCTTACCTGCGTGCCACAGAGCGGCCTTAGAAAATGGCTGGCACGGCGGCCCACCAAAAAGTAAGCCAACGTCTCCTCTCTTCAAACCAGATTGTTCCTCCATCTGTTCAACAGAGAGGTCATGAACATCACCCGGCTCAGCAAGCTTGTGATCAGGCCAATTTGCAGCAAGAGTCAGTCGCGCGTAAGGGTCAGCCTCAATGCTCAGTGCTGGATCGAATCCAGCTTCTCGCACTCCGAGGTCAAGACCGCCCGCACCGGTGAAGAACGAGAGCGCTGGGATGGACGGCACTCTCGATTTTGCGGCCCCCCCGTTATGCATTGAATTCATCTCGCGCCTCTGGGGAGTAAATGACTGCATGCGAGCCCCCAATGTCCACCTCTCCTACTACGCGTTTGCACAACTCTCTAATAGCTTTCCAAAGCATCGCTGACTCATAGTTTTCTAGATCTGCCGGCACGTTATCCAGAAGAGATTTCGCGCATACCACAATGAGTCGCTCCTGCGTTCGAGAGAACGCAACGTTAGCGCGATTCAAATCCAAAATGAAAGCAGCATTCTTCGTGATGGCGGCCGTATCACTTGCGGTGGCCGACACGATTACGACCGGGCACTCACCACCTTGCATCTTCTCCACGGTATCAATGCGAAGAATTTCATCGCGCATACCGAGTTGCTGTGTCAAAAGGCTGCGCTGCGCGCGGTGCGGCGTCATCACCACCACACTACGTGGATGATGCTCATTCTTGCTCTGAAGAATACCGTCGATTATCTCAACTTCCAGCGGGTTTGCCTTTACCGAACTTTGATCGTCATGCACGACAAGATGCAGACGCTCAGAGTCTGTCCAGATTGCGCTCCATGGAGACCCAGTAACGACTTCGTGTGCGAGTTCTTCCTCTCGCCCCCTACCTTCCAATCGAATGTCGTCACGTTGGTAAACAGGATTGATGAGATGGCGGACGACCTCTGGAAGTCGGAAGGTGAACGTAAGTGAAGATAATACAACCTGATCGTCTGCAACTCGGCGGCGGACCTTGATACCGCGCACGGCCTCATAAGCACTGACATACGGCTGATACACAGTAACTGGATATCTGTCCTCCTCCTCCCAATTGTGCGCAACGATTGGTGCAAGCTGCCTATGATCTCCCGCGAGCATTATTTGGCCGTCTTCAGCGAGAAGGGTCGTCAGCGCGAGGAAGTGAGCGAGCACCATCATGCTGGCCTCGTCGACGATAAGCAGATTGCTCTGGAATCCCGCGGCTCGTCGTCCGAACGCAGCTGAGGCGTCTAAACTTGTTGCCAACTTCAATAGTGCAGTGGTCGTTCCACCGATGATGGCAATGCCATTCGCCTGAGCATCTCTCAGTGTCCGTACTGCTGCATTGCTGCGGAGTTCAGCGATGCCTACCAAGTCTGCTCTTGGGTCAACCCGGAACAGGTGAACCGGCAATGTCGCTAGACCCGCTGCCTCAAATGCGCGTTTCAGAGGGTCGATGGTTGCCGAAATGCGGAGCATGAGTTCATCAACGGCTGTATGCGTCTGCGCACCAATCAAGACGATAGCGCCAGCACCAAGGCTGGTCCAGCAGCGCGATAAAACGCTAGCTGCAGTAGTTTGAGTTTTGCCAGTACCTGGAGGCCCCTGCAAGAGTTGAATTCGTGCAGAAATCCCCTCAACAACAGCCCGCTGCTGGTCACGCATCAATTGGTGGCCTTGCAAAGTGCGGAAGCCGTCCAGCGCCGAAAGTAGGTGTTGAGTTGATAACTCTGCTAGAGCTTCCTGTGTCGGTACGCGGGGATTTGCGGTATCCAGCCACTGATACGTGTGATGAGCAGGAATCGTGGTAAGTCTGGCATCGGCCTTAGGCGCCACGAAATCACTAATGCTTTCGTCCAGCGTAGCGAACGCAAAATCAACCCTGTTGGCCGATTGGCTAGCAGCGATGTACCGGCCAGCTTGCGAATATAGTGGGGAAAGTCGAACTATGCCGTTCACCCAATCAATATCTTCCACTACGCAGGTCGAACCACCAAAAAGTAACTGCCTCATTGTCTGGCCGACTTCCGGGTCTCCAGAATGAGGACTCAGTCGCGCGAACTCTGATCCGCTATAAATGTTCCGCAGCGTGGCCAGATCAGCTCCATAAGTTGCAATGTCAATCTCGGCTGTTAACTCGTTTCCTCCAGCAGACTCCTGCAAGTTTCGCAGGGGGAGAGTGATTCCTTTAGCCACGCGATTTGAGGCCGGAACCATGTGCGTTGACAACCATTCGGCAACCTTTACATGGTGATCCAACCGCAAGAAGTCCAACGCAGCTTCTGCCGGCGTTGCGATGCCTAGGTTGAATTGCCTCAGTGCAACGACATCGAGCCGCGGCTTAGAAATTTCGTCGTTGCGAGGAAGGAACCACTCTACCCACCGCATGGCATGCAGGCGTGCTTGCAGAAGCCCCTGTAGAAAATTGGGTTGAGCGGCTTCGTAGTAGCGCTCAAGCTGGCCGCGTTGCTGAGCATCTTCTGCAGTTTCTGGCCGGGGAAGGGTGCGCCAGTATGCCCTCCAGTATGGGGCGCTTAGAGAATCAAAGAAGCGACTCCTGATTTCGAAATGATACGCAACCTTGTCCGGATCGCGATCACGCGCCCACTCATTGTCGGGCCGAAGCTCGAGCTGAGTTTTGAAGTCAAAGAGGTCTTGGCGGAAAACCCAGTCCAGCTTCACGGGAGCACGATTTATTGTCCGAGTCCAATGAAACCTCTCGCCGTACCATCTCAATGAAGTCAGGACCGACAGGCCACGACCAGTCCAACCCAATGCGAGCTGTTTGTCAGCCTCTTCGCCAACACAAGAGAAGATCAACTGATCAAGAGGTTCTCTGCACCCCATCAGCTCCTGAAGACTCCGCAGGAGTCGCGTGTCTGACCGGAGGCACGCCTCAATCAGCTGCGACATCTCGGCCCGAGACCACACGTAGAAATGGATGGAAGCTTGCCTTTCCGGAGCAATGTCCGTAATCGCGTTGATCATTTCATCAAAGAAGCCTTGTAGTAGCTCTGCTTCTTGTCCTGTAGCTACGTCATGGTTGCTAGACCAGGGGGCAGCGCGTGTTCTAATGACATCTCGGAACTCAGCAAGGTCTCTTTGCTGGTAGATGGGCCTTCCATCTTCTCCAACAGCACCCGTCTTGAGCCGTTCGACTATCGTTGCTTCCGGAGCCCAACGCCCATTCTCGTTGCGGAACGGTGTATGAAGCTGCCACCGGCTCGTTGTGATGTGAGCAGCTAAAGAACCGATCCGGTTCTCAACGTAGTCATAATGAACGCCAAGATAGATACGAACTACCGGACGTCCTTGCGCCTCGAATGGCGGCAGTTGGCTCTGAACGCGCCACGGAAGTCGGGCAACGGGGTAGTCTTCTGGATCATGCTCTCCGTTCGGCAGAGTTGTCCTGCGAGTTCGCGCGAGTGCCTTAAGCATGGACAGATTGCCTGAGAACCCTGGAGAAGTTCGGCATCCATGCGCTGCTTGCGAGTCAAGATCCAGCTCCGCTAGATGATCGATATTCTCGATACCATTGCTCTGGAGGACCCGAGCTGCAGATGAGTCGATTGCGACCAGCTGCATAGCGCGCGAGCGGCCAGCTTCGGGTAGGCAGACTACATTGAACTTGCAGTGATCGCACTTGGACTCAATCGAATATGGCAGATCCTGTAAATCCTTAGAAAGAACAGCATCCATCTGCCCTCCCTCTTCGAGGAGCCGGATGACATCGGAGGTTTCGACTTCCAAATCAAGCGCAGGCAACCCGCGGACTGCCTGAACCTCTTCAGTGCCTTCGTCAATTCTTGCGACAACGGCTTCGATCGAGTTTGCGTCGACACCAGCCCCGGCGATCTCAAGCCCATGTTCCTCTACGAGCTTTCGGACCAGCAATCTGTATACGGCCGCCTGAATTCGCTGGTACGTCCTGTCCTTCCGCGACGCTTTACATTCAACCAGGCGAATCCGCGGGACTAGGTTGTCCCATTCAACGATCACGAAATCGATCCGACCGAGTACCGCGAAGGTGCCCACGATTCCGTGTACATCCAGCTCGCGTCCAAACACCAGCTCCCCCGGCTCCAGCGCTCGTAGCATCTTTGTAAACGCCTGCCAAGTCGTTTTGGTGTCTTCTCCAGCATCTCGCCGGGCGCGAAACCGAGTCAGGTCAACAAAACCCTCACCGACCAAGCCATCATCAACTTCGTCCTCACGATCGGCGCCCGCAGTACGCAAGACTGGATCGAGTGGGTTAAATAGACGGTTATAGAAGGGCAGATCGCGCCGCAACTGTTGCTCATCCTTTCCGAGTTTCAGGCGACGAGCACAAGAATGGTGTCGAATATACTCTCCGATATCCGTGACCTTTAGGGATACGTGGTCGGCATCTGGCATGTCGTTATCCTTATTAAAATTTCCTTGGGCAGATTTGCGTATTGCCCCTTCTGGACACAAGCTTGAATCGCCCCAGCTTTCCAAGACACTTTTTAATGGCTACTTTTGGCCGCAAGCAGCCACCTTCGGCGGCCATTCTCGACCGGCTCGGTCTACCGATCACTATCTGACTATCCTGAACACGTCACCGTCGTCATTTGCTGCCCGTTCACCGTACTGGCCCTGCGCTCAGGAAAACACACCGTCATCTGCCGTCCGTTTCTCGTCGCAGCCGGAGCCTAGCATTTATATATTTGATGCCAGATCGTCGTCTGACGCTGGTTTGTCGCTACCACTGGGTCTTCCCCGCGAACAGATTAACCCCTCAGGGACGACATCATACTGGGATCACCCCTTCACAACGCTAATTGTCTGGAAAAACCTCGTAAAAACGCTGAAGCCCAGTATTCATGAGGCTTGCAGCCACAACACCCCTTCACGACACCTCTTCGCAACGCCAATTGCCCGGCTAAAGCCCATGAAAACGCTCAAACCCAGTATTCATGCGGCTTGCGGCCACAACCCCCCTTCACGACACCCCTTCGCAACGCCAATTGCCGGGGCGACACCCGTTAAAAGCCATAAATCCAGCAACCATGCGGGCTGCAGCCACGACACCCCTTCACGAAACCCTATCCAGCAAATCGGTAAGTTTCTCTATGGGAGGTGAAGCGTCAGACTCCCATAAGCAATAGATGTGAGGTGAGCCCGGTTTTTATGATGTGTCGCGAAGCGGATGTCAGGGCTACCCAAAAGCGCCTGGTCAGAGATTTGGGTTTTGCGAGATCGAGCGGAGACTGTGCTCACCTATATCGAGGAGCACTACCATGGATCTGCTCGCCACCATTGCCAACCTGATGTCCTCAATCGTCCAGCCGCCAAAACCGCTGTACTCCACGGTGGTACATCCCACCCAGGGGAAAGCAGTCGTGCTGCATGACGGTCTCAACATCCACAGTGAGCGCATGCCCATCAGCACGGGAGAAGAACATGGACCGGTTTGAGCTACTAATCTATTCAGTGTTCGGCGTGCTCTGCGCCTTGGGGGTAACAGCCGCGATTGGTTACAGGATCGCCGCTTACTTGGACAAGCAGCACGTCAACAGCAAACATAGCGAAACACGCCCGAACTCGACTGCTGATTAATTGAATCAAGGTGCCATCAGGTCACGAAGGATGCGCCCAGGTCAAGGAGGATGACGTCGTGAGCAAAGTAGAATGCCAGTGCTGTAAGAGGATGATGGTTCCGAAAGTGATCACCAGCGCTCCGCTTTACGTGAGTGGAGTTCCCCTAGGGGGTGGTGATCCTGAGTCATCTGTATGCCCCTTCTGCCTTTCGCCAAAGTGGATGCTTACTGAGCGCCAGGCTTTGGCCGCGGGAAGGGCCAACGCAGAGTTCTACGGCATCATGGTTCTCGCCCTAGTAAACATCGTTGCCTTCGTCCGTTTCGGCGAACTGGCGGGCGGTATAGCGCTTGCGGTGTCAGTCGCAACCGTTTTCATGCGCCCCATGATGATTCGAGCCTTGCGCCGTCGCCTGGGCCGTTAAACGAGCCAGTTCTCCACAGGCGACCGGAATGCTACCTAAGCTGAGAATACCGCCGGGGTAGAATTCGCACGAACGTCGCTACTGCCCGACAGCATGTAAAACTGCGTCGTTACTGGGTCATTTGCTCACGGATTATGAGTACTATGGTGTTACTGGCCCCTATATGGCGAGCGGTAGCCCGAATCCCCATGCCTCTCCGAGCAGTTCACCAACGCGCTGACGCAGCCCCCCTTCCAGGCTGCCCTTTTAAGCACCGAAGGTTTGCCCCTCCAAGGGTGAAGGTTTCAGGTTCAATTCCTGTCTGGGACGCCATATTTTTAAAAGGCCTGCAGCCATTGCTAACGATTCACGCTGCCTTCCATGGATGTCAGGTGGGTGCAAAAAATGATTGCAGGTTCATAGGCCTCACGTGCGAAGAAGCGGTGGGTTATTTTATGCGCTCAATTTCGCTGGCACGGCAGGGGAAGGGATATGAACAAGCTAGGGAGAAACGACAAATGCTGGTGTGGCTCGGGCAAAAAATTTAAGAAATGTCACCTTGGTCGCGAGTCGGCTCAGCCACATAAACCTTGGGATCTTAGCGCTGCCCATAGGAAACATTTCTCGAAGAAGCTGTGTTCAGCCCCCGACTCTTTCCATTCGCAATGCTCGGGGTCAATCATTGCTGCGCATACTGTGCCCCGCTCGGGAAGCTTGAACCAGATCGCAGATGATGGACACGTTATGTCTTTCATGCCGTCTCTAGACGGGCTGATCAAGCACAATGGTGTTTTAAAACCGGAAAGGGTGGGTGTGCGACGAGCTTCTACATTCAGCGGTTTCTGCTCCACGCATGATGATGGGCTTTTTGCGCCAATTGAGAAGGATGCATTCGTAGGGAGCCAGGAGCAGTGCTTCCTCCTGGCGTACCGTGCTTATGCACGAGAGATTTACACTAAACGTGCGGCGTCGGAGCAGGCCAAGCTTTACAAGGACCTAGATAGGGGGCGTTCGCCAGATCGACAGATTGAAATCCAGGCGTTCGCCCACCTCCACGGCGCAGGAATTGATGCTGCGTTGCGTGACATAAAGATTCATAAAGCGCGCTTTGACAGATGTTTGACGAGTGGAGACTACTCATCGGTGCGCTCCTACATCATCGAGCTAGAAGGTGCACCACCTGTAATGTGTAGTGGTACCTATGCGCCTAATGTCGATTTTTGGGGGAGGCAGCTGCAGGATATGGCTGATCTAGCGCTGGTCCCAGAACCAATGAGCGTGACCTCTTTCTTTGGCGGAGAAAAGGGGCAGATAGTTTTTTCATGGATGGCTGAGGACGACAGGTGTTGCACGGCTCTGATCAAAAGCTTGGAGCAAATCAATGACGATGATCTGTCCTCCACGCTTGTAGCGTATTTCTTTGACCATTTTGAAAATGTTTTTGCCTCTCCGTCTTGGTGGGATGGATTAGGGCAGTCGAATCAAGATGCCTTGATCCAACGAATGATCGGTGAAATAGGTGTCGCATTCGGGCTCGTGCCACCTAGCAAGTCGCCTTTCAAAATAGCACCGTGGATCATATCCAGGCGCTATCGAGTCGGCTTCTAGAGGTTGGAATCTCGGATGCGCAGTACTGTGGTAGACGAGCAATTGGCGTGCCTCGCGGTGGCTCGAATACCCAGGCCCGCAGCCAGGAGCTCTTTTATGCGATTGTGTAGATTCTCGTCGATTGGGCGGCCCTGATATTTGCCGGCCAGTTTTGCCTTCTGGATACCCTGGGCCTGGCGCTCGCGGCGCTGCTCGTAGTCCTTCCGGGCGATCGCCGCCATCATCTCTACTAGCATCGAGTTGATGGCGGCCAGCATCCGGTGGGTGAACTCGTCGCCCTGCGTATCGCGCATACCTTGATGACTGGTGGGCAGATCCAGGGCGACGATGCGCAAGCCCTTGGAGTCGATCGCCCCCCTGAGCTTGGCCCAGTCATCGGCGGGGAGCCGGGATAGGCGGTCGATGGATTCGACCAGCAGCACGTCACCCGTGCGAGCATCCTTGAGCAGGCGGAGTAATTCAGGCCGATCAGCGGCTGCACCGCTGGCGTTCTCCAGGTACTCGCAGGCGATCACCTTGTTGTGGTCGCTGGCGAACTTCTCCAGGGAGACCCGCGCGCGGCCAGCGTCTTGCTTGTCGGTAGATGCACGGAGATAAGCACGAATGAACATAGTACAACCTGTATCAGTTAGGGTGTTGTCCTAAAGCTGTTGCACTTTAGGTGTTACTTTTCAATATAAAAGGCTGACAAAGCCGAAAATTTCCCGTATCAGCCTAGGCATACCCAAAAAAATCGCCGCAGACTTGCGAAAGCCTGCGGCGAAAGACCAGCAGGATTATTTTCCTACGAAGTAAAGTGCTCGGCCTTGGTTGAAGATGGCCGCCGGGATCGAATCCTTCCTCAGTCGCTGACCAGGATGGTAGATGTAGATCCATTCGGGTAGGTACTTCGATGCCTGCAGCATGGCTTCCGAAGTCTTCATGTCGTTTTTGTAGGCATCAAGCGTGAACTGGTTGTGCCGGATAAATATCGGCCCGTAGCTGCGAGGCGACGTCAAGAAGCTTGGTGACGCAGCGGGTAAATCCGCGAATGGGATGGGACGTTCCGCAAAGATATCGGCTGGCGTTGCGTACGAGCGCGAATGACCATCAGGGGATCGGCCGGTCTGCATACCCAACTTTGACAAACCGCCTGGAAAAATCTTTCTGCGGGCCTCCTCCACCTTCTGCAGGGCCAGAGCCGATGCCTCCTCTGGTGAGCCGGCCTGATCGGAAGGCACCCAGGCAACAACCTGAGTTGCTCGAGCCGGATCACTTGATCCGCCCAGTAGCATCAAACCCAAGCCAACACCTGCGGCTGCACCACCGCTAATGCCTGAAGGCGGTGACACATATCCAATCGCACTTAATCCAGCGTCCCCTAGCCCAGCCCCTAAGCTGTTGGCGGGGCTCACTCTATCAGCTCCCCCTACCATCTCGATTGGGACGTCACGCTGCCCGGAAATTCCCATGGCAGTCAGAACGTGCATTGCATCCGACCATTTTTCCTTCGGGACATCCTTTGGTTCAGGAAGCTGAAATGTCTTCGGCGATTGAGTGGCAGAGCACCCAACCAGTAAAGCTGCTGCCGCAGCCAGCAAGCTGACTCGAATTACTGTTGATCTACTACCCATGGTGCTACTCCCTGTTGTGATCAACACAACTTACGGCGGCTTGCAGAAAACCCAACGGCATAACCCTTCGACAGGGCCGGCTTGGGATTTCCAAGACCTGGCATAGCTTGTCATGCAACGTCATGCACACGGAGCACCACCATGGAATTTCGTGACATTGGGAACGGGCGAACTTTCCCACCAGTAGCACCGAACGGCCGGATTTACGCCGTACCAGTCACCCAAGAAAACCAGGTAGAAATTTTCTGCCTGACACCTGGAGGAGTCATTGGAAGCGGAATCAAGGCCAACTGGGCTGACATCACAAGTTTCTACTACGACGACGAGTCGTGGGAAATCATCCTGCGCAACTACATCGGCAGGGGAATGCGTTTCCGCCGGGGTGTGCTCTGTGGAATCGTCGAAGACGGTTGCGATACCTTCAAAACAAATATTCAAGGGTTCGCAATCCCAATCTGCGTAATGAACCGCATCGCGTTCGAGCAGAAAAAACTGCATCAGACCTGATGGTGGCTTTGGTCTTTCAGAGCAACCAGCAGCCTGAGTACGTCGAATGGCTTGCCCATGCCCTGGTAGGGAATTTCTCAGAGATCTAATTTCGTCGCTTTTGTTGCGTGAAAGCGAAACCCACGCTGGGAAACCGTCCGTAGGCTGTATCCGAGTAGTTAAAGGAAGTCGGATATGACCAACAGAACTGGTAGACGCTGCTCGCATGAGCAAGCCCTCTACGCCAAATCGATACGCGACCTATGCGCAATCGTTACCCCTGAATAGCCAGGAATACCGACGCATGCGCTACGTAACCGTGAGGAAATTCGCCAGCGAGTCTGGTTACTCCGAAGACGCGATCCGCTCGAAGCTCCGCGACGGGATTTGGCGGCTCGGAGAGATATGGATCAAGGCCCCAGATGGCCGAGTACTAATTGATGTGGAGGGATATGAGTCGTGGGTAGAGATGGGCGGGGAGTTCGGGCGGTCTCCGAGTCGAGTATCGAAATCACGTTCATGTACCGTGGCGCCAGGTGCAGGGAGAGGATTGCCCTCAAGCCCACCGCCTCTAATCTGAAACGCGCCGAACAGCACAAGGCGGCGGTCGAACACGCGATCGCCAACGGCACGTTCGACTATGCTGTCACCTTCCCCGGCTCGCCCAGGGCGGCAAAGTTCGCACCGGAGGCCTGCCAGGAGACTGTCGCGGGCTTCTTGACCAAGTGGCTCGCCGGCAAGAAGCAGCATGTTTCCAGCAGCACCTTCGAGGGGTACAGGAAACTGGTCGAGTTGCGCCTGGTGCCGGCGCTCGGCCCTACCCTTCTGATCGACCTAAAACGGAAGACCGTGCGCGACTGGCTGAACACGCTGGAAGTCTCCAACAAGACGTTGAGCAACATCCAGAGCTGTCTGCGCTCGGCGCTGAATGATGCTGTGGACAATGAAGAGCTGATCGACACCAACCCGCTGGCGAGCTGGACATTCTCCCGCAAAGACCAAGTGAAGGAAGATGATGTCGATCCTTTCAGCCCAGAGGAACAGCGCGCCATCCTGGCCGCCCTAGATGGCCAAGCCAAGAACCTGGTGCAGTTCGCACTTTGGACAGGCATGCGCACCAGCGAGCTGGTCGCCCTAGACTGGGGCGATATCGACTGGCTGAAAGGTGAGGTCTACGTTACCCGAGCAATGACCCAGGCTGCTGCAGGCAAAGCCGAGGTGACCAAGACTCTATCAGGCAAGCGCCGCATCAAGCTGTTGGCGCCAGCCTTGGAAGCACTGGTAGCGCAGAAGGCTCATACATTCCTAGCCGATAATGAGATCTTCCAGAACCCGCGAACGCTTGAACGCTGGGCCGGCGACCAACCGATCCGAAAGACGATGTGGCACCTGGCAATGAAAAAGGCCGGCGTTCGGTACAGGCGCCCCTATCAAACGCGACATACCTACGCTTCGATGATGCTCACCGCAGGCGAACACCCGATGTGGGTGGCTCGGCAGATGGGACATAGTGACTGGACGATGATCGCAAGAGTTTATGGCAGGTGGATGCCAAGCGCCGACGCTAACTCAGGACATAAGGCCGAGCGGCTGTTCGCACATGGCAAGGGGCGAACTTACGAGGCCGAACGTCAAGCGTAATAAGGCTAGGCAAACTGACGATTTTGAACCAAGATTGACTTTTTGATTATGTCAGGGAAGAGCAAATGGTTGCAGCACTGTCAGCGGCTAACAGAGAGTCCGAGCTCAGCTACGCCTACCTCCATGCCGTAGCGGCGCATGCGGGAGTGAACTGCCGCATCGGTAATCGTCATGAAGACAACAATGGCATTGACGCAACCCTGACGGCCTGGGGGGCGTTCCCTGGTGGTGGAATCCGGACCGAGGTGACTATCAACGTGCAGCTCAAAGCGACTATTGGTCTGCCGGTTGATGATGGTATACACCTGTCATACTCCTTGTCTGGCATCAATCAGTACAACGATCTGCGTAGCGAAACGCTATCAGTTCCCCGGATTTTAGCTGTGCTCTTCCTGCCTCGCGAAGAAGCGGATTGGGTTCATCACTCGTCTGATTGCTTAAAGCTGCAGAAATGCGCTTATTGGGTGAGCCTCAGGGGTGCCCCTCCCTCAACCAATAGCACCTCTCAAACGATTTATATCCCAAAGACACAAATGTTCAATAGCACCGGCCTAGTCGACATCTTATCTAAGCTTTCACGCCTCGAAGACCTAAATTACGAGCTGCCGGCATGAAAACAAATAACGTAAACCCTCTTGACTTGCGAGACATCGCTAAGTCTTTTGGCTGGGAGCTTATGCAGGGAGTAACTAAAGATATTTATATCTTCGTTAACCCTCTAGCGCCAAACAGGCAGATCATTTTCCCCAAACATAGTGATGCAGCAGACTATGTAGAAGCATCCGAAATCGCAATCGAAAATCTGAGCAAAATTCACTCGACCACGCCCGAAGCTTTAAAAGCCCAAATACTAAATATTCGTGACGACGTGATAAGCTACCGTATAACAAACCATTCAGCTGATCTTAACTCTCTTCCAATTAGCTTCGCATCAGAGTTAATTTCTGCTGCAGAGCTCGCTTTACTCTCATCAGCCTGCAGCGTAATTCGACCCGCGACTCATCATAAGCGACTCACCTTTGGCGAGGCCACCCAGCTTATCAGGCGGAGCAGGCTTGGTCATACACAACACGGGAGTTTCATCATAAATGTTTCGTGCCCCGTCGATGGAGCACAGCCCAGCCTTGAGATGGGCGGAGAACATAGCAGTTCATTAGGCCGAGAGGCGGTAATGACGATTAACCAAGGGTCACAAGCCCTAGTGGCTGCTTTAGAAACCGACTCGCTGGATAGTTTTGTAGATGATCTGCAAGCCTCTGAAAGGCCACTCGTATCCTCTAACTTTTGCGACGCACTGATCCGGATGCATGACGAGGATCTAAATAACGATGTGGAGTTGTTATTCCGTTGGTCACCCACTATGAGCATTCCTACATCTAGGAAGATAAGTTCTAAGATTCGTATCCAACGAGAGTATTTCCCAAGAATCGAAGAGATCAAGCAGGCCCTAAAACATCCAGATACTGGTCGTGAAGACCTGTATATAGGGACTGTAGAGCTATTAAATGGCGATATGGGCCCGGACGGAAGACGAGCGGGCGAAGTAATCATCGCTCTATTGATTGATAGCTCAGTGGTCCGATCCAGAGCTTTTCTGAATGCTGATGACTATGAAAAAGCTGTGGAATGTCATACGAAAGACGGCCATCACGTTGCTGTCTACGGAAAGGTGATGCCTGGCCGACAGCCGCGCAGCTTAGAAAGCGTCCAGTACTTCGATGTCATCCGACCGAAATGACAGCGTTATGACAGCTTCCCCTCTGGAAGCCGCGGCCACACTGGAATAGACGGGGGTTCAAATCCCCCCGGCTCCACCACTTCAACATCTAAAGACGTCCAGGACGTCTTTTTTTGTGCCTGAAATTCAGTGAAATCAAGGGTTTAAGGGCTACTAGGCTCCGCAGAGGACTTTTGAGTTCCAGCCTTTTGGGTATTCCAAACGGTATTCCAGCCCATCCGGCGCTAATGTTTGGAATACCAAATTAGTGCTTGAGGAAAATCTCATGCCTGCTCAAACTCTCCGCCTCTCCGATCGGCAGCTCAAGGGAGTCAAACCCGCGTCCAAGGATTATGTCCTCACCGACGGTGACGGTTTGCAGCTCCGTGTACGTAGCAACGGCTCGTTGCTGTGGAATTTCAACTACCGCGAACCGGTGACCAAGAAGCGCATCAACATCGGCTTCGGGACCTACCCCGAACTGTCGTTGGCGAACGCACGAAAGATGGCAGTCGATGCGCGGGAGCTGCTCGCCCAAGGCATCGATCCGAAGGTGCAGCGTAATACGCTGAATGAAGCCAAGCGCGCAGAAACGGAACACACCTTCGAGAACGTGGCCACCGCTTGGTTCGAACTCAAGAAGGACTCGGTCACCCCTGCCTACGCCGAGGATATTTGGCGGTCGCTCACGCTGCACGTGTTCCCCGATTTGAAGACGACACCACTCACGAAAATCACGGCGCCGATGGTGATCGCATTGCTTCGTCCAATCGAAGCGAAAGGCAGCCTGGAGACTGTCAAACGTCTTAGCCAACGGCTAAACGAGATCATGACCTACGGCGTCAACTCCGGCCTGATCTTCGCAAACCCTCTCACCGGTATAAGGGCGATGTTCAAAAAGCCCAAGAAAGAAAACATGGCAGCGCTACCGCCCGAAGAGCTCCCCGAGCTCATGCTGGAGATCGCTAACGCCAGCATCAAACGCACAACCCGTTGCCTCATCGAATGGCAGTTGCACACGATGACTCGCCCCGCCGAGGCGGCGAGTACTCGCTGGGCAGACATCGACTTTGAAAGGCGTGTCTGGACTATCCCACCGGAGCGGATGAAAAAGCGCCGCCCTCACAGCATTCCGTTGAGTGATCACGCTGTCGCTCTGTTGGAGTCACTGAAAACTCACAGCGGCCATCGCGAATTCGTATTCCCGGCAGACAGAAATCCACGTACCCACGCCAATAGCCAAACCGCCAACATGGCGTTGAAGCGCATGGGGTTCCAGGATCGGTTGGTCAGCCACGGCATGCGCTCGATGGCCAGCACCATCTTAAATGAGCATGGCTGGGACCCGGAGCTGATTGAAGTTGCACTGGCGCATGTCGACAAGGATGAGGTGCGGAGCGCCTACAACCGAGCCGACTACATTGAGCGCCGACGCCCGATGATGGCCTGGTGGAGCGAGTACATCCAAAAGGCCGCCACCGGCAGCCTGCTCGCCTCAGCATATGGCCAAGCCAGAGACAGGAACGTGGTGCCGATCCGCTAGCGCTGTACAGGCGCGGTAACGGTGGCGACAGCAACTGAGCGCTCAGGAATCAGGGAAAGCAGCCTCGTTTATCCGCTTGTCAGCGCGGGTCCATCCAAACAGGGCTGCAAAGCCGCCCTGTTTGGATGGACCTTACTTTGAAGAGCTAAAACCACGACGTTGTCCAGGATTTACCACGGAATTCCACCGGTGGATAACGGCTCTTGAAGTCCAAAGTGGCGCTGAATTTCGAACCTTGACCAGATTTTTCCACAGGCGTAGAACTGGCCGTGCAACCGCTGTCGATGACAGCAACCCAGGTGGTCCGAACCTTGAAGGCCACGCCGCTCCTGCGGTGGTTCTCCCCCCAAATGGCGATTCGCGTCCGGCAGCTCGCCCGGTCACCTCCCCGGTGATGGATGCCTACTTCAGATCATGGCCCTCGTGCGCCAGACGACACTTCCTACTTCGCTGCCCTGCAGCAACCTATCCGCTTGGCCGAATCTTGCGCCAACCTGTGCCCGTCTCTTTCTTCTGGAAAGAGACGGGCACTTCCACCACTGCTGCAGCCCTGATCGCGCATGGCTTTGCGGCATTCCCCCTCGTGACAATCGGCGTGACAAACGCCGATGTCACCAGCCAGCGATGTAGATGATGGTGCCGCAGACCAAGGAATGGACTGCACCTGACTGACAGTCAGGCATGCCCCGGTCATCGCATTGCTGCTTGCACCTGGCTCAGGATCTCGCGGCACTGGTCTCGTTAGCCAATGCAGCCTCCACCCGCCCACCGGTAACGGTGCTCAGGAGGCCAGATCATGAGATGCCCTTGCTCCTGGTCGTAAGGAGCCGCCAGTCCCGCGTTAGAGGACATCCCCACAGGTCGCAGGGGCCTTGATCCCTGATAACACTCAGCATTCTTGGCGGGATGACGTGGGGCGAGGGTTGGAGATCGGATGATGAGGTGACTGACATGGCATTGGTAGGTAGACGCGATGGCCGCAATTTCGGTTACGGCAGGCAGTTGAGCTATGCGGGTCAGCAGGCGCTGAAAGATATGTTCGGTGGTGGCCATTACGGCACGGTCAAGGCGCACAGCGATCGGTGGCGGGCATTCGTGAAGTGGTGCCGGTCTGAAGCGGGACCCGGGGTCAACGATGCGCGGCAGATTGACCGCGAGGTGTTGTCGAACTATGCCGCATACCTTCGCGGCCTGGTTGAGCACAGCGGCCTAGCAATCAGCACTGCACAAAACCGGCTATCCAGCGTTAACCGAACCATGGCAGCCCTTCGCGGTGATCAATATGTAAAATTGCCAAGTCCGAGCAAGGCCTTGGATATGCAGCGCACCGGTGTACGTCAATCGGCGCCGCAAGGCCAAGACCGCGAACAGGTACAGCAGATCGTCGAGACGCTTTGTAGCCGTGATCAGATGCGGGCAGCAGCGATAGTTCAGTTGACGCGAGCCACGGGGATGCGTTTGCGCGAGGCCATCCTGGCTGACCTGTCACGGCTGAGCCGTGAAGCCGCGCTCTACGGCAAAATCAATATCCAGGATGGCACCAAAGGCGGCCGCGCCGGTGCATCTGCACCCCGCTGGATTGAGGTGGATGACCATATTCGTGGCGCACTTAGATTTGCATTGCAAGTATCCCCCGCGGATAGCCGCAACCTGATTGCTCCAAACGAGAGCTATCTGAACGTTCTGCAGGAAATAGACCGGCCAGCGAGAGAGGTCCTGAAAGCACACGACCTCAAAGGCTTTCACGAACTTCGGGCGGCGTTTGCATGTGAGCGCTATGAACAGATCACACATCACCGTGCGCCTGTAAATGGTGGTCAGTGCTACGCCATAGACCGGCGCCTAGATCTTGAGGCTCGCATGCAGATCAGCAATGAGCTGGGGCATGGACGGATTGAGGTGGTCGCTGCCTACATAGGGGGCAGGGTATGACTAAGGCGTTTGATATGGCGTTGTTCTTGAGTGCCGTGCTGACAAGGTCGCATGCGACGCGGCACCGGCATTTGCGGCAGGCAAGAATCATCCAATCTGAAATCGCAAAACGCTGGCAGCGTTCAACTCCTTGGGCCTGGCAGCGAAAGCATTTGGTTTGGTTTCTTGAACATTCCCTCACCGGCCGCAGTGAGGCAACACAGTATTACTATTTGCTTACTGTCCAACTGCTCGCACGACGCCTGGAAAGGCCATGGGTTTTTAAGCGTTGAGTGGAGCTCCCGTTCCTAACCATCGGTATTCGCCACCGCCTCGGAAAATCACGGCGTCGACGCGCCTATTAGCAACCTCCTCAGTGCTGAGGAAATCATGACTTTTAAAGTCAGCCCGGTTATGCGCAAATCGCGCCGCATACAAGCGTAACGTCTCGCCCTCGGCCAGTAGCTGATCACGCTGGACCGACGGCATATGGTTATACACGCACCACGCTTCGTCTGGCATTATGCCCTTATAGCGCCACCATTCTCGGGATGGCTGGTGACGAACTCAAGGGATGGAACATGGCAGAGAACAGCAACTTCGCCTTTTTCAAAGAACACGATCCGGTTTTTTTCCAACTTGCCAATGCGGCCGAGCGAGTATTTTCCAGCGACCCCAACACGACGCTGATCAAACTACGCCAGTTGGGCGAAGCGCTCGCCCAGGATTTGGCGGTAAGAGCAGGCATTGAGTTCGACGCCACTACTTCCCAAGCTGATCTGCTACTCCGCCTAAGCCGTGAAATCCAGCTCGACGGCAACATCCGCAACCTGCTCCATACGCTGCGCATCGAAGGCAATAAGGCTACCCACGAATTCCGCACCCAGCATCGTGAGGCACTGGACGGACTGAGGGTCGCACGCGCCTTGGCGATCTGGTATCACCAGTCATTTGGCACGGGCGGTAGCACCTTCAAACCTGGGCCTTTCATGGTTCCGGCCGATCCGAGTGAGCCTCTGCGTGAACTGCAGGGGCAGATCGAAAAACTTCGCGCAGAGCTGGGCGACAGTCGCCAGCAATTGGAGAACAACCACCAATTAGCCGAGCTACTGGCGCAAGAAAAGCATGAGCAAGCCAGTCTTGTTGGGCAGATGAACGAGGAAGCTCGCGTCTACGAGCAGATTGCCCTTGAACGCGAGGCAGAACTATCGAAGGCCCGAGTCGATTTCGAGGCACGGCTGAAAGTGCTGCAACAACAGCTTGAAGATCAGCCGCAAGCTGCCCAGCAGGTCACGCGTAAAACTCAGCAGGCAAGCAGCCAGTTCGACCTCAATGAAGACCTCACCCGTATTCTCATCGATCAACAGTTGAACGATACCGGCTGGGAAGCCGATTCGCTCGATCTTACCTACAGCAAGGGCGCTCGGCCCGAAAAGGGCAAGAACAAGGCCATCGCCGAATGGCCAACCAGCAAGCCGAAAGAAAACGCTGATTACGTGCTGTTCGCCGGCCTAATCCCAGTCGCCATCGTCGAAGCCAAGCGCAAGCGCGTCAACATAGCGGACCGCATTCCCCAAGCCGAGCGCTATTCACGCCAACTGATCGTTACCGATAATCTGCAACCGGCCGGGCAGAACACGGGCTGGGCGGATGGCCAGGGCGGCCACTTCAAAGTCCCGTTTGCCTTTGCCTGCAATGGCCGGCCCTTCATTAAGCAGCTCGCCGCGCTTTCTGGCATCTGGTTTCGTGACTTGCGCAGCCCGGCCAACCTGCGCCGGCCGCTGCAGGACTTCCACACGCCGAGCGGCCTACTCGACCTGCTCAAACGCAGCCGTGAGGACGCCGAGGCGAAACTACAGCAAGAAGGCTTCGCCTATCTCAAGCTGCGTGACTATCAGGAAAACGCCATCCGCGCCGTCGAACAGGCCCTAGCCGCAAATCGCCGCAACTGTCTGCTGGCCATGGCGACCGGAACCGGTAAAACGCGCACTATCATTGGCTTGATGTACCGCCTGCTGAAGGCCGAGCGCTTTCGCCGTATTCTTTTCCTGGTCGATCGCAGCGCCTTGGGGGAACAGGCCATCGAAGCCTTCAACGAGGCGACGCTGGAACAGAACCACACGCTGGCGCAGATCTACGACGTCAAAGAACTAGGTGACATGGCTGCCGAAGCTGAAACACGGGTTCAGGTCGCCACTGTGCAGGCCATGGTCAAGCGTATCTTCCAGTCCGACACTCCGCCGCCCATCGATGCCTTCGACTGCATCGTCGTCGACGAAGCCCACCGCGGTTACACCCTCGATCAGGAAATGACTGAAGGCGAGCTGGCAGTGCGCGACTTCAACCAGTATCTATCGCAGTATCGTCGTGTGCTCGACTATTTCGACGCCTGCCGCGTCGGGCTCACCGCTACGCCAGCCAAGCACACCAGCGAAGTCTTCGGGGCTCCAATATACACCTACAGCTACCGTGAAGCCGTGGCTGACGACTGGCTGATCGATCACGAACCTCCAATCCGCTACCAGACCCTGCTGAGCCAAAACGGCATCCACTTTGCCAAGGGCGAGAGCGTCAGCGTCATCGATACGAGTACCGGCGAAGTGGATGTCGCCGAGCTTGAGGACGAACTCGACTTCGAAATCGAGTCCTTCAATCGCCGCGTGATTACGCCCGGTTTCGACAAGGTCATCTGCGAGCAACTGGCGCAAGAGCTCGACCCGTCGGGCGACGAAAAAACGATGATTTTTTGCGTTAACCAAGCCCATGCCGAGCGGGTCAAAAACCTTCTCGACGAAGCCTTCAAGGACGTTCACGGCGAGGATTACAACCAGGCAGCTGTACAGATCATCACCGGGCAAAGTGACAAGGTCAAACAACTGATCCGCCAGTACAAGAACGAGCGCTACCCGAGCATTGCCATCACGGTCGACCTGTTGACCACCGGTATCGACGTACCGCGCATTTGCCACTTGGTGTTCATGCGCCGGGTGCGTTCGCGCATCCTCTACGAACAGATGAAGGGCCGCGCGACTCGCCGCTGCGATGAAATCGGCAAGACAGTATTCAAGATCTACGACCCCGTTGACCTGTACGCTGCCCTCGAACCAGTAGATACAATGAAGCCGCTAGTGAAGGACCCAAACATCAGCCTCGAACAGCTGGTCAGCGAGCTAACCAACCCAGCCAGCCTCGATGCTCCTGGTAACCAGCCAGACACTAGTCATGCCCACGACGTCCTGGACCAGTTGAGCCAGCGGGTCATGCGTATTCTGCGCAAGGCCAGCCATAAGGCCGAGCAAAAGCCAACCCTAAAAGCCAAGCTCGCCGAACTTGAAAACACCTGGGGCGTAGCCCCAGACAAACTGCATCAGCATCTGCACCAGCTCGGCCCACAGCAAGCTGCCCAGTTCATCCAACAGCATGCCCAACTGCTCGATCAGCTCGCCACGGTTAATGCCCTGCTGGGATCGCTGAACTACCCAGTGATCTCCACTCACATGGACGAACTGATGGTGCGTGAGCAGAACTACGGCGATTACCAAAAGCCCGCGGACTATCTGGAAAGCTTCAACGACTTCATTAAGAATCAGTTGAACCAGTCAGTGGCCCTCGGCGTAGTGGTCAACCGCCCGCAAGACCTGACCCGTGAACAATTGCGTGAAGTACGCCTGCTGCTCGACGGGCATGGCTACAGCGAGGTCAACCTGCAAAGCGCCTGGCGCAACCAGACGAACCAGGAGATCGCTGCCAGTATCGTCGGGTTCATCCGCCGCGCCGCCCTCGGAGAGGCCCTGCTGCCATTCGAGCAGCGCGTGACCAAGGCGATGGAGACGATTTATACCCTGCAGTCTTGGACTCAGATTCAGCGTAAGTGGCTGGACCGCCTGGCCAAGCAACTGGTGCACGAGGTCGTTATTGACAAGAAGCAGATTGGTGAAGCGTTCAAGAGCGATGGCGGCAGCACGCGGCTGGACAAAATGCTCGGCGGCAACCTGGGCGTGGTGCTGGATGCCCTGAATGACAACCTTTGGGCACAAACGGGATGAGACCGATCTGGAACGCCGGATTGGCCAGCGTGCTCGTTCATAAGGGATAATGCCCCTGCTATACGACTTATCGCTGCGCTACTTAGAGATGCCTCATGACCCCTGCTGAGCTTCATCAGATTCTTGCCCGTGGTGAAGACAGCCGCCATCAGTTCAAGCGCGATTTCAGCAATATCGATGCCTTGGCAGCCGAGTTGGTGGCGTTCGCCAATACGTCCGGTGGCTACTTGCTGATTGGCGTAGACGACTCCGGCGCGGTGAGCGGGTTGAGTAGCGCCGACATTTCGCGACTCAATCAACTGCTCTCCAACGCAGCCTCACAGAATGTCCGTCCGGCGATCAATCCATTGTCCAGCAACCTTCAGACCGAGCACGGGCTGGTCATGGTGGTGACAGTCGAACAAGGGCTGAATAAACCCTATGTCGACAACCAGGGTCGCATCTGGGTAAAGAACGGCGCCGACAAGCGTCGGGTCACGGCCCGTGAAGAACTGCAGCGTTTGTTCCAGCAGGCCGGGCTGGTGTGCGCCGATGCGATACCGGTCACTGGCAGCAGCGTGGCGGATATCGACGCCAAAGCGCTTGGCGAGTACTTCCAAAGACGCTTTCGGCAGAGCCCCGAACAGACAGGTTTGGAAACCACCCGCATCCTGGAAAATCTTGGCCTCGCCAGTGGCGACACCCCCAATTTGGCCGGCTTGCTGCTCTTCTGCCAAACGCCACAACGCCTGTGCCCGGCGTTCGATATCAAGGCCGTAGCGTTTCCGGGCACAGTTCTGCATGACCGCCACTATCTAGACAGCGAAGATATCGATGGCAATCTGCAGGAACAGTACCGACGCAGCCTTGCCTTCATAAAGCGCAACCTACACCACGTGCAACGCCAGCAGGGCTTCAATACCCTCGGCCAGCTGGAAGTGCCGGAGGAGGTGTTTGAAGAACTGCTGGTCAATGCCCTGATCCACCGCGACTACTTTGTCAGCGCCTCCATCCGGATCATGATCTTCACCGATCGCATCGAACTGATCAGCCCTGGGCACCTGCCTGACGTGCTCGATACCGAGAAAATTCGATTAGGGCTGTCCAACCGTCGTAACCCGACGCTCACCTCCCATGCTGTGCACATTCTCCCCTATCGCGGTTTGGGCACCGGCATCCCGCGCGCTATCGATGCTTGGCCAATGATCCGGCTGGAGGACGACCGGCAGAGTAATCAGTTCAAGGTGGTGATTCAGCGCGCCGTTGAAAAAGGGCCTCTTTCGGGCCCAAGTGGGGACCAAGTAGGGACTAAGTCGGGACCAAGTAGGGACCAAGTAGGGACTGAGTCCGCTGTCGAAGAAGAACAAGCCGAAACTCGCCTGTCTTTGCAGCAAGAGCAGGTAACGCTGCTGTGCAGGATGACAGGCGATCACACTGCGTCAGAGCTAATGACCTTCGTCGGGCGCAGCAACCGCAGCAAGTTCCGCGAGCAGGTGTTGGCCCCATTACTGGCGCTTGGCGTGGTCGAGATGACCATTCCAGACAAGCCCAACAGCAGCAAGCAACGCTATCGCCTGACTGCGGCCGGCCGAGCGCTAAAGGCCGAACAACGCTCCTCAGACGACTGAGCCCAGACAACCATTTCTTTGCGCCAGCGCAATCTGGCGCTTTACACACTTCGCCACAGGTACCCCATGACCAACTCCGATATCGTCCAGAAACTCTGGAACCTCTGCGACGTCCTGCGCGACGATGGCATCAACTACAGCGACTACGTCACCGAGCTCGTGCTTCTGCTGTTCATCAAGATGGAATACGAACAGGTGCAGAATAACGACAGCTTCGGCCACAAGCTGCCCGAAGGCGCGCGCTGGCCAGACCTGGCGGGCAAGTCCGGCCTCAACCTGCTCGACCACTACCGGCAGATGCTGCTGGACCTCGGCAAAAACCCGGACCCGCTGATCGCCGCCATCTACGCCGACGCTCAGACTCGCCTCAAGGAACCGCGCCACCTTGAGCAGTTGATCAAGAGCCTCGATGGCATCGACTGGTTCAGCGCCCGCCAAGACGGCCTAGGCGATCTTTATGAAGGCCTGCTGGAAAAGAACGCCAGCGAAACCAAGTCTGGCGCCGGCCAGTACTTCACCCCGCGCCCGCTGATTGACAGCATCATTCGTTGCATCAAGCCGCAGCCGGGCGAGACTATTCAAGACCCGGCCGCAGGTACTGCGGGCTTTTTAATCGCTGCTGACGCCTACATCAAAAGCCAAACCGACGATCACTACGACCTCGACGCCAAAGCCCAGGCATTCCAACGCAATCGCGCCTTTGTTGGCGTAGAACTGGTGTCCGGCACCCGCCGCCTGGCGTTGATGAACACCTTGCTGCATGGTATGGAAGGTGATGAAGAAGGCGTAGTACACCTGGGCAACGCCCTTGGACAAACCGGCGCCAACCTGCCGAAAGTCGACATAATTCTTTCCAACCCTCCATTCGGCACCGCCAAGGGCGGCGGCGGCCCGACCCGTGACGACCTGACCTACAAAACCAGCAACAAGCAGCTCGCCTTCCTGCAACACATCTATCGCGGCCTCAAACCCGGTGGCCGAGCAGCCGTGGTGCTGCCGGACAACGTGCTGTTCGAGGCAGGCATCGGTACTGAGGTGCGTCGCGACTTGATGGACAAGTGCAACCTGCACACTATTTTACGTCTGCCTACTGGCATCTTCTACGCCCAGGGCGTGAAGACTAACGTGCTGTTCTTCCAGAAGGGCAGCGTCGACAACCCACGCAAGGAGGACAGCTGCACCAAGCGCGTGTGGATCTATGACCTGCGCAGCAATATGCCTAACTTCGGTAAGCGCACTCCCTTTGGCGCCCAGCATCTTAAACTCTTCGAGGACGCTTATGGCGATGACCCCAACGGCCAAAGCCTGCGCGCCGAGAACGTCGAAGGCATCGGCGAGCTGAGCCGCTTCCGCGTGTTCACCCGCGAACAGATCCGCGAGCGCGGCGACTCCCTGGACATCAGCTGGCTGAAGAACGATAGCAGCCTAGACGCCAGTGAGCTGCCCGCTCCGGAGGCACTGGCCGGCGAAGCTATGGCCGAACTGACCGAAGGCCTCCATGAATTGGAAGAGCTGATGAAAGCGCTGGGCGCGGTGGATGAGGTAGCGGCGCAGAAGCAGTTGATGGCGGAGGTGATGGGATTGACGGTAGTTGAGGGGAATGGAAATGAGTGAGCTGCCAAGTGGATGGGCGCATGCCGAAATAGGCGACCTGTGCAGCCTGATCAATGGTCGCGCATTCAAACCGCAGGAGTGGGCTGATTCAGGATTGCCGATCATCAGGATTCAGAATTTGAACAATCCGAAGGCAATGTTCAATCACTACTCTGGAACACTTGATGGGAAGCACCATGTCAGTAATGGCGACCTGCTTTTTGCCTGGTCCGGCACACCGGGAACTTCTTTCGGGGCACATATTTGGCATGGCGGTGATGCAGCACTGAATCAGCATATCTTCAAGATTGAATTTTCGGCCCTTGAAATTGATCGCGACTTTCTTCGCTATGCGATTAATCAGAAGTTAGATGAACTGATCGGTTTAGCTCAAGGCGGGGTAGGACTACGTCATGTAACCAAGGGCACATTCGAGAAAACAAAAATTGCCTTCCCGCCCCGAGCCGAACAAGCCCGCATCGCCGCCAAGCTCGGTGAACTGCTTGCTCAGGTCGACATCGTGAAAGCCCGTATCGACGGGATCCCCGCTCTGATCAAGCGCTTCCGCCAATCGGTCCTCGCAGCCGCCGTATCCGGTCATTTAACGGAAGATTGGCGAATGCGAGATGTCGAGTTTATTAGCGAAGACAAAAGACCTGGCTGGATACCAAAGTCTCTGCCGGAATTGGGGGAGTTAGCCCGTGGAAAATCTAAGCACCGCCCCCGGAATGATGAGCGCCTATTCGGTGGAGAATATCCATTCATTCAGACTGGCGAAGTTGCTAACTCCTCAGGCCGAATCAAGACGGCCAAGGTCTTCTACAGCGACTTTGGGTTAGCACAGAGCCGGCTATTCCCCAAAGGTACGCTTTGTATTACGATTGCAGCGAACATCGCCGATACTGCGATTCTTGATATAGAATCCTGCTTTCCAGATAGCATTGTAGGGTTCATTGCGAACGAGGATAAGTGTTGTGCTCAGTTCGTTAAGTATCTGATTGACGCAAACAAACAGAACCTTGAAGACTTTGCGCCGGCCACCGCACAAAAAAACATTAATTTAAAGGCACTAAGTGAGCTGGTTTTTCCGATGCCCTCACTCGCAGAACAAATAGAAATTGTCCGCCGCGTAGAGCAGACTTTCGCCTTCGCCGATCAGTTAAATGCTCGTATCAAAGCTGCTCAACTACGTATCAACCTCCTGACCCAAAGCGTCCTAGCTAGGGCATTCCGAGGCGAACTGGCGCCTCAAAACCCAACTGACGAACCGGCCGGCGTACTGCTGGAACGCATCAAAACACGACGCGCCGCCGCACCTAAGGTAAAGCGCGGTCGCCGAGCTGTTACGTTGGGCTAAGCGTTTATCAGGTATAAAAAGAGCCATTTCAGTCCTGACCTACGACAGCGCGAACCGTCAGGCGCTGCAGCAAGTCGGCGGCAGTGGCGACAGCATTGGCGGCGTGATCTCGCTGGACGCACCGGGGCTGGAAAAGGTCTACGTGCAGGCCAAGCGCTGGCAGAGCACCGTCGGCCGCCCCGATGTGCAGGCGTTTTATGGCGCCTTGGCTGGGCAGAAAGCCAAACGAGGTGTATTCATCACCACTTCCGGCTTCACCGCCCAAGCGGTCAAATTCGCGCTATCGGTCGAAGGGCTGGTACTGGTCGAGGGTAAACGCTTGGTCAATTTAATGTTGGAGCACGAGGTCGGTGTCAGCTCGCAGATTACAAGGTGCCGAGGGCACGACATCGACTACCTTGATGAGTCGCTTGACTGAGCTCAAAAGTACCGTCCATCGAAAGCCGGACCATGCTGAATTCCATCTGGTATTCCAAGCAATTTATCTGATCAATTAATAGGCAATAAAAACAGAAAGCTACAGCCTTGTTTCAAATCCCCCCGGCTCAGCAATTCTAATGAAAAGACACCCACCGGCCCAAGAAAGACTTTTTTGTACCCACGATTCCCTGACCACTGACCGAAAAACCTCCCCTGAAACAGCCTGCCATGGCCTCGTCAGGCGTCGCCCAAACACCGACCAAGCCCGAACCACATGCTCGTGACCCTATTCACCCAACCTCATCCTGCAAACCGCCCCACCCCATCATCTCCCGCCTGCCTTCAAGCAACCGCAGTACCACGATGTACCGCAAAACAGCCCCGCCAAAGGCCCCCCGTCACTCCCCGCCCTCACCCTGCACCAAGCGCCAATGCCCAATCTGCTGACCGATGTTCCAGTAAATGATCTGTTCATACAGCTGGCGGACGAAGTCGGCGTCGAAGTCGGCTTCGGCGGCCCAGCGCAGCCGTTCCTCGAGCATCGCCGCGACCCGCTCCGGCGCTGGTATCGCCTGTTCGTTGGGCTTGAAGCGTATCGCGGCCTTGACGTAGCCCAGGCGTCTTTGCAGGGCCTCGAAGATCTGTCGGTCATGAAAGTCGATGCCTTCGCGGATGTCGCTCAGGCTGGTGCAGTCGTCTGGTGTTTTCAGGTGCGGCATTAAGCGGTTCTCGATATGGCGAAAGGAGGGGCGAAGCCCAGGCTAGATGACATCGTACTGCGCCCCGCAGGAGCGGGCCGGTGCCGAGCGCAGCGGGTGGAGGCGCGCACGCTTTGCGGGCGATGGGTCGGCCTGTTGCGTGCCGGGCCGGTGCTCGGCGATCAGTTCGTCGATCAATGCGTCGAGCTTGCTCCGGTCGTAGTGATGCGGCGTGGTGATCAGGTGCGCGGTGTCGCCCGAGGTCGCCAGGCAGTACTTGCGGGCGAGCTGCTGCGAGGGGCAGGGAAACACCACGGTGATCGAGTTGTCATTGCGCCAGGCCGCGATGCCGGCGCCCTGCAACCGGTCCACGGCGTACTGGGCGGCGTCCAGGCTGTCCTTGATGCGACGGCGCCACTGGGCTGGCGAATGACCGCGCAGGGCCGCCCACATGATCATCGGCGTATGGCCGTTGCGCGAGCCGCTGATGGTCTTGTCGTTGGCCGAGATATAGTCCACCTCCACCGAGATACGCTCGACGTTGTCGCGCTTGGCCACCACGATCCCGCAGGGGATGGGCGAGCCGATCATCTTGTGCCCGGAAACGCAGATCGAATCGATGCCATCGGCGAAGGTGAACGGTTGCGGCTGGTCGACGAAGGGCAGGATCATGCCACTCAACGCGGCGTCGGCATGCAGGTAGTAGTCCTCGCGCGCGATGCCGGCCTGCTCGAGCAGGCGCTGGATCTTGCCAATGTCGTCTACCGCGCCGCGCATGGTGGTGCCGATGTTGGCGAAGATGATCGGATGCCGCTCGCCATCGGCCTGGATCCGGGCGAGCAGGTCCTCGTAGTCGATCTCGCCGTTGGGCAGCGACTCGACCGCGCGGCACTTGATGCGCAGCAGCTTGACGATCTTGGCGACCGAATAATGGGTGTCCCGCGAGTAGTAGAGCGTGCCATCCGGGAACAGCTCGCGGGCCAGGTAGCAGCCGAACATGTTGCCTTCGGTCCCGCCATTGGTGACGTAGCCCCAGCTGTCCTCGTGGGCAATGCGGAACAGCTCGGCGAAATACGCCATCACGTCCCGCTCGAAATCGAACGAGTTGAGCAGGTAGTTGCTCGACTCGCTCCAGTCGCCGCAATTGTTGATGGAGAACCGGAAGAACCGGTGCAGGTGCGAGTAATCGAAATCGGCGTTCTCCGGGTAGCCGATGTTGAAATACTGGTTCTCCAGGCAGTGTTGCCAGAACGCATCCAGCTGGCGCTGATCGGTGACAGACAACGTCATGTTCGACTCCTTTCAAATGGATCGGCAGGCGCGCCCCGCCGGGGGCGCCTGCCGTCGTGCGTCAGGCGGCCTTCTGGCGTGACTCGACCAGCGACCACCAGCTGCCCAAGGTCGGCGACTTGGCCAGCTCCTCGAAGCTCACCTCCACGCCACGTGCCTTGAGTTCGGCTGCCAACTTCATCACCAGCAAGGAGTCCAGCCCGTAGAAGATCAGGTTCTCCTCGGGGTCGAGCGTCTCGCCGTCGTCGACCAGCGGCTGCAGGCGGCTCTGCAGCCAGGCCCGGGTGTTTTCCACCGCCAGCAGCTGGCGCAGCCGCTTCTTGTCGATCTTGCCCACCGGCGTCAGCGGCATGACATCGATCAGGCGGATGCGATCAGGCAGCTTGTACTCGGCGATGCCCAGCTCCAGCAGGTGGCGCCTGAGCGCCGAGGCCTTGAGGCCTGGGTTGCGGGACACTACATAGGCGCAGCTCTTCTCGCCCAGTACCTCGTCGGGCATGGCCACCAGGCCCGCATGGGTGACGTCCGGGTGCAGCACGATCAGGTTCTCGATCTCTTCGGAGGCGACCTTCTCGCCGCCGCGATTGACCTGATCCTTGATCCGCCCGACCACCCGCAAGTCGCCGCTGGCGGTGAGCTGCACCAGGTCGCCGGAATAATAGAAACCGTCCTGGTCGAACGCGCTGGCGTTCTGTTCAGGGCTCTTGTAATAGCCGCAGAAGGTGTAGGGCCCGCGCGTGGCGAGCATGCCGGGTTCGCCCGGGGGCACCGGCTGGCCAGCCTCGTCGACGATCTTGATCTCGTCGCCGGGGCTGATGGGGCGGCCCTGGGTGGTGAAGATCTGCTCGTCGCTGTCATCCAGCCGGGTGTAGTTGATCAGCCCCTCGGCCATGCCGAACACCTGTTGCAGTTGGCAGCCCAGCACCTGCGGCACCTGGCGTGCAAGCGAGTCGGCGAAGACCGCGCCACCGACCTGCAGGTACTGCAGCGAGCGCAGCTGTTGCTGGTGCTGCGGCGCGGCCTGGAGCCAGAGGGCCACGGCGCTCGGCACCAGCGCGACGGTATTGATCTCGTGGCGCTGGACCAGCTCGAAGCAGCTGGCCGGTTCCGGGCTGGCGGCCATGACCACGCAGCCGCCGGCATGGAACACGCCCAGCGCGCCGGGCGAGCTGAGCAGGAAGTTGTGCGCCGCCGGCACCGCGCTGAGGAACCGGGTGTGCGGGCCTAGCGCGCAGATCTCGACGCAGGTGCGGGCATTGTAGTGATAGTCGTTGTGCGTGCGCGGGATCAGCTTGGGCGTGCCGGTGCTGCCGCCGGACAGCTGGAACAGGGCCACCTGCCCCGGCGCGGTCGGCGCGTAGGCGACCGGTTGCAGGCTAGGCGTCTCGATCCAGCGCGCCAGGTCGTGCTCGGCATCGGGCTCGTTGATCAGCAAGCTGATGCGCGGGCTGGCGCCAACCTCGGCGAACGCCTCGAGGTAGCGGTCGTCGCGGAAGAACTCATGCTCGCGCGAGGCGATCAGCAGCGCCGGCTGGATCTGCCGGGCGTAGGCCACGAGCTCCAGCTTGCGATGGCTGTACAGCGCGTTGAGCGGCACGATCCCGGCCTTGAGCAGGGCGAAAAGCACGATATGGAACTCGGCCACGTTGGGCAGCTGGACCAGTGCCGTGTCGCCCTGCCCCAGGCCCTGCTCGGCCAGGCGCGAGGCCAGGTTCGACGACAGCCGCTCGAGCTCGCCATAGGTGAAACGGCGCTCGCCGCAGATGATCGCGGTGGCGTTGGGCTGCGCCTGGCTGCGCGCATGCAGGATCTGGCCGAGCGGCTGGTCGATCCAGTAGCCGCTGTCGCGATAGCGTTGCGCCCGGTCCTGGGGCCAGTCGGTGAATTCGATCGTCATGATGGGGTTCCGGAAAAGGTTGGATCAGTGGGAAAGTCCGCAGGCACGCAACATGGTGCCCAGTTTGGCCTGGACTTCCGCCCATTCGGAGTCGGGCTGCGAGCTGTCGACGATGCCGGCGCCAGCGAACAGTCGAACCCGGTTGTCGCGCACCGTGCCGCAGCGGATGGTCACCACCCACTCACCGTTGCCCTGGGCATCGCACCAGCCCACCATGCCGGTGAACAGGCCACGCTCGCCGGACTCGACGAAGCGGATCAGCTGTCGTGCCCGCTCGGTCGGGAAGCCGCACACGGCCGGGGTCGGATGCAGCCGGCAGGCCAGTTGCAAGGCCGATACCGTCGGGTCGGCCAGGGTGCCTTCGATGCGCGTCGACAGGTGCCAGAGCGCAGGCGTACTGATCAGCGAGGGGCGTTGCGGGACATCGAGCCGGGTACACAGCTCGCCGACTCGCGCGGCAATGTCCTGGGTGACGAAGCCGTGCTCGTAATGGTCCTTCTGCGAAGCGGACAGCCACTCGGCGTTGCGTCGATCGGCCTGGGCATCGGCCATGCGCCGGATCGAGCCGGCCAGCGGATTGGAGACGAAGCAGGCGCCCTCCTTGCGAACCAGCAGTTCGGGGCTGACGCCCAGCAGCGTGCCGCCATCGCTCAGCGGCACGCGGAAGTGATAACCGCCCGGGTTCTGCGCCCGCAGGTTGCGCTGCAGGCTGTCCACCTCGACCTTCTCGGCGAACACCAGCTCGCGCTGGATCGACAGCACCGCCTTGCGCACATCGCTGTGGCGGAAGTTGACGATGGCATGCTCCACCGAGCGCTTGAAGGCGTGCGCCTCCGGCAAGTTGCGCTGTTCGAGCAAGGCAGGCAGCGCTACCGGCTCGAGGTCGGCGGCGCTGGTACGCGCCTGCCAGCTGGCGTGCTCGGGAATGTACAGGCACGAGGCCTCGGCGGTGTCGAAAGGGATCGCACCGACCAGCACCGGGTTGGCCTGGCCGCGCTTGCGGGCCTGTTCGAAGGCTTGCGACACGGCGTGCTGGAAGATGCCGGCGGCCTCGTCGCCCTGCAGCGCCGGGGTTTCGATGCGCTGCATCGCGCCGCTGCACAGCAGCTCGCGATCCCCCGAAGTGAAGGAAAAGACCGTCTCTGCATCAACCGCATGCGCGCCTGGCAGCGCGTCGGTCCTGAGGTTAACCGCGCTCATCGGTATGTCGAGCCTCCATGCTGAATGATGAATTTAGGGTTTGAATCTAAATCGTTATCGTTTCTAATAGAGGACGACATATTTTTTTACTTGTCAATCACAGGGAACGAGTGGGCCATGAAAGAATTAACCTCGATGCAGGCCGCCTGCTGGAGCGGTCGGGCCGCTCGTGACGCGCTGGGCATGGTGGGCGCTCACCTCTATGCCGAGTTCGACGGGCAGGCCGTGGATCCCGCTCGGCTGCGCCGGGCCGTGGCGCACATGAGCCTGCGCCACCCCATGTTGCGCCTGCGTCTGAGCGCCGACGGCCAGCAGTACGTCGCGCCGGCGCAAGAAGCTCCCCAGCTGGAAGTCGAGGACCTGCGGCAGTCGAGCCCGCAACAGGCCAGCGAGCGTCTGCTGCACAAGCGCGAGGCGTGGACTCACCAGCAGCTCGACCTTCGCCAGGCGCCGCCTGTGCGGCTGGGCCTGAGCCTGCTGGCCGACCAGCGAGTGCGCCTGCACGTGGACGCCGACATGATCGCCGTCGACCCTTCGAGCTTCCGCATCCTGATGGAAGACCTCGCCGCCGCGTATGAGGCCCCCGAGGCTGCCTTGCCGACAGCCCCGGACTTCTTCGACTGGTGGGACCGGGTGCGCGCCGATCCGGCGCTCAAGGCCGCGCGTTCGCGCGATCGTGACTGGTGGCGCGAACGGCTGGAGCGCATCGCCCCCGCGCCGAACCTGCCCTTGCACGCCGGCCAGCCGGCACGGGCACGCAGCGAACGACTGCATGCCTGGCTCGATGCGGCCCAGCGCCAGGCCTTGCAACGCCTGGCGCGCGACCGCCGGATCAGCCTCTCGAGCCTGATGCTGGGCCTGTTCGCCACGGTGCTCGGGGCGCACACCGGCGATCGCCGCTTGCGATTGAACGTGCCGAGCTTCTGGCGCGAACCACTGGTCGAAGGCATCGAGCGTACCGTTGGCGAGTTCGCCAATGTGCTCATGCTGGATGTCGACCTGGATGCCGCCGCGCATCCGGCTGCCTTGTGCGCGCAGCTCGCCGACCAGGTGACCGAGCGGCTGGCGCACGGCGCCTGGTCGGGCGTCGACCTGATGCGCGAGCTGTCGCGCCGGCACGGCTCGACGCAACTGGCACCGGTGGTATTCACCGCGGCGCTGGACCTGCCCGGCGGCGAACTGTTCTCCGAGCGTGTGCGGCGGGTATTCGGCACGCTGGCCTGGACCATCTCGCAAGGCCCGCAAGTGGCGCTGGATGTGCAGGTCGCCCGCGCCGATGGTGGCATCCTGATCAACTGGGACGTCCGCCTCGACGCCCTGCCGCGTGGCTGGGTCGTGCAGTTGTTCGAGCGCTACACGACGCTGGTACGCAGTGTCGCCGAGCATCCCGGCGTTCTCGACCAGCCCCTGGCCAAGCGCCCCGGCGAGCGGCCCCTCGACCCGCTGCAACAGGCCTATGTGCTCGGACGGGGGACCCACATGCCGCTGGGCGGCGTGGCCATGCAGGAGTTTCGCGAATACCGTGGCACGCTGGATATCGATCTGCTGCGCGCCCGGCTCGAGGCCATGGTGCGCCGGCACCCGAGCCTGCGCACGCGGATCGACGCGCACCGCCGCGTGCAGTTCGTCAGCCCCGAGCCGCAGGTCAACCTGGACGTGGTGGATCTTTCGCGGATGTCGAGGGAACAGGCGCTGCAAGCCATCGAGAGCCGGCGCGAGGCCTACGCGCATGCACATTTCGAACTCGACCGGGCGCCGTGGAACATCACCGCGTGGCGCCTGGCCGACGACCAGTGGGTAGTCTTCGCCCGACTGGACGCGCTGATCCTGGACGGGCGCTCGATCGCCGCGCTGCTGGTGGAGCTGTTCGGCGAGCCGGCCGGCGAAGCCGAACCCGGCCAGGCCGAGCCGGTCGACAAGGCCGAACTCGCCCGGCAGCGCCAGGCCGATGCAGCCTACTGGGAGCACAAGCTCGCCGGCGTGACCGGCCCACCCTGCCTGCTCTGGACCCAACCGCTGGAGCAGATCGCCAGTTCGCGCTATGCCCGTCAGCGCCTGCGCATTCCCGCGCCGGTGTTCGCCGCGCTGGGCAAGCTGGGTGCCCGGCAACGGCTGTTCAAGCATGCGACCCTGACAGCGGTGGTGCTGGAAGTGCTTTCGCATTGGGTGCGCGAGGGCGACCTGTGCGTGGCGATGCCAGTCGCCATACCGAACCAGAGCGCGTTCGCCAACCACTCCAGCTTCATCGCGGTCAACTGGTCGCGAGCCTGCGGCAGCTTCACGCAACGGGCGGCCCGCCTGCAGACCGACGTGCTCGAAGGCTTGCAGCACTTGGCGTTTTCCGGCGTCGACCTGGCGCGCCAGCTGTTCGAGCGCCACGGCCCCGGGCCGGTGTTGCCAGTGGTGGTCACCAATGGGTTGTCCTGGCCGGTGGCGCCGGCCGACAGCCCGATGCGCCTGCACGACGGGCTGACCCAGACGCCACAGGTGGCGATGGACGTGCGCTTCTCCAGCGACGCCGAGGGCAGCTTGCTGCTGGAGATCGACCATGCCTGCCAGGCGCTCGATCCGGCGTGCGTGCGTGACCTGCTGCAGGCACTGGATCGCACGATACACCGGATCGTCGACCGCGATCGCTTCGCCATCGAACCGAACACGGTGGTCGACACCGGCCACTATCAGCTCAACAGCCCGGTCGCTGACGCCAGCCACGAGGCGTTCCTCGAACGCATCGCCGAGCGGTTGTTCGACCCCGACAATCACAGGACCGCCCTGATCAGCGGAGATCGACGCATCAGCTACGCCGAGCTGGGTGCCGAGGTGGCGCGGGCGATCGCCGCGCTCGAGGCCCGCGGCGTGAAACAGGGCCAGGTGCTGGCGCTGTGCCTGCCACGCAGTCCGGCACACACCATCTTGACCCTGGCCTGCGCCCTGACCGGGGTCATCTGGGTGCCGATCGATGCCGGGGCGCCCGCGCAACGCCGCCAGTACCTGCTCGACAACTGTCGACCCGACCTGGTGGTGCTGGCCGAAGGCGAGGCCTTCGGTCACCCCAGCGCCACCTGCGAGGCGCTGCTCGCCGAGCCGGCACCAGCCCCGGCCAGCCTGCCCCGCCTGTCGCTGAGCGAAGCGCCGGCCTATTACCTGTACACCTCGGGCACCACCGGCAAGCCCAAGTGCGTGGTGCTCGACAACCGCGCCACCGCCAACGTCATCGGCAGCACCCTGGCCCGCTGGGCAGTGACCGAGGACGACGTGTTCATGTCCGTCACGCCGCTGCACCACGACATGTCGGTGTTCGACGTGCTCGGCAGCCTCACGGCCGGTGCCACGCTGGTGCTGCCCGGCGCCGACGAGGACAAGGACGCGCTTGCCTGGCACGCGCTGATCGCCCGCCACCAGGTGAGCCTGTGGTGCACGGTCCCGGCCATCCTGGACATGCTCCTGGCCTGCCGTGGCGAGCACTCCCTGCAGAGCCTGCGGCTGATCGCCCAGGGCGGCGACTACATCAGGCCGACGACCATTGCCCAACTGCGCGCGCTGCTGCCAGAGGCGCGCCTGGTCTCACTGGGCGGCCCGACCGAGACCACCATCTGGAGCATCTGGCACGACATCGGCCCCGATGACCAAGGCTCGATCCCCTATGGCCGGCCGCTACCGGGCAATCGCTACCTGGTGCTCGACGAGCATGGCGAGCATTGTCCGACCGGCGTGGTGGGCCGGATCCACACCGCAGGGGTGAACCTGGCGCTGGGCTACCTGTTGGACGGTCAACTGCAGCAGACCGACTTCGTCACGGTCGAGGACGAGCACGGCGAGCCGGTGCGGGCTTTCCGTACCGGCGACTGCGGACGCTACCGCGAGGACGGCGTGCTGCTGTTCGACAGCCGGGTCAATGGCTACGTGAAGATACGCGGGGTGCGCGTCTCGCTACCGGACATCGAGATGGCGCTTGCCAGCCATCCGGCGCTACGCCAGGTGCTGGTGGTCGACTACGGCGATCCGCGCGCTGGTGAGACCTGTCTCGGCGCGCTTTACGTCGGCACGCCGGACGCGGCGCCGAGCGTGGCCGAACTGCGCGCCCACGCCCGTCGGCAGCTGCCGCAGTCGCATGTACCGACCCGCCTGCTGAGCGTGACGGGCCTACCGCTTTCGCAGAACGGCAAGCCCGATCGCCAGAAAGCTCGCAGCCTGCTCGAGGCAACGGCCTCGGCGCCAGCCCGTGCCGAACCTGACAACCCGGTGCTGGGCATCTACCTGAAGGTGCTCGGCCAGACACCTTCGGACCCGGTCGATGCGGCGGCGAGCTTCCTGAGCCTGGGCCTGCGCCCGCAGCACCTCAAGGCGATCGCCGCCGGCCTGCGCGAGCGATTCGGCGTCGAACTCTCGCCGACGCAACTGCTGCGCTGTCGCAATGCGCAGGACGTCGAGCGCCTGCTCGCCACCGCCGTCGCCTGAGCCCAACACACCATCCACACGCACCCGAGCGCGGCGCCACAGCCGGCGGCCGCGCTCATGCAGACAGCACCTAAGGAGAGGGATCGGATGAAAGACCTACCCACTGCGGACATCACGGGGATCGGCCTGGGCCCCTTCAACCTGGGCTTGGCCGCACTGCTCGAGGCCCACCCCGGCCTGAGCGCCACGTTCCTTGAACGCAAGAGCGAATTCCGCTGGCACGAAGGTCTGCTGTTGCCTGGCACGACCCTGCAGGTACCGTTCCTGGCCGACCTGGTGTCCATGGCCGACCCGACACACCGCTTGAGCTACCTGAACTACCTGCACCAGCACGAACGGCTCTATCAGTTCTACTACTACGACAACTTCCAGGTTCCGCGCCGCGAGTACGATCATTACTGCCGCTGGGCCTCGCAACAGCTGCCCAGCTGCCGCTTCGGCGAAGAGGTCAGCGACGTGCGCTACGACGCCGGCGCCGAGCACTTCCTGGTCCAGACCCAGTCGTTGTCCGGCTTCAGGCGGCAGTACCACAGCAGGCATCTGGCAGTCGGAGTCGGTACCGCCCCTTGGCTGCCACGCTGGGCGCAAACCGGCTCGCCAGCGCCGATCATGCACTCGGCGGAGTTCGGCAAGCGCCGCGCAGAGCTGGCCGAATGTCGCCAGGTCACCGTGGTCGGCTCGGGACAGAGCGCCGCCGAATGCGTGCTGGCGCTGTTCAGCGAGCTGACCCCCGAACGGGTCGCCGCTGGCGCCTCGATCCGCTGGATCACCCGCTCGCCCGGATTCCATCCGATGGAATACTCGAAGCTCGGTCAGGAATGCTTCACTCCGTCCTACATGGAGTACTTCCACAGCCTGCCCCGCGAGCGACGCCGCGACATCGTCGCCACCCAGGGTCTGCTGTACAAGGGCATCAGCTTCTCGACCATCGCCGACATCTACGACCTGATCTACGAACGCTCGATCGGCGGCGTGGAGCCGGGCCTGACGCTGTTGTCGAACTGTGAGGTGGAACGGGTCGACACGGTCGGGGGCGCGCTGCGCATCGCCTATCGCCATCGGGAGCTGGGCCAGGCCAGCGTCCTCGAAGCGGACGCCATCGTCGCGGCCACGGGTTACTCCCATGCCTGGCCGGCGTGGTTCGAACGCTTCAAGGGCGAGATCCTGGCCACTGACGAGTACGGCGACTGCATCGTCCAGGAAGATTTCACCGCGCGCCGTTGCGACGGCGGTGCCGGGCGCATCTTCGTGCAGAACGCCGAGATCTTCCAGCACGGGGTCGGCTCGCCCGACCTGGGGGTGGCCGCCATCCGCAACGCGACCATCGTCAACCGGCTGCTGGGCCGCGCCCATTACCGCCTGCCCAGGCGTTCGTCGTTCCAACGCTACGGCATGCACGAAGCCTGAGCGGCGCACACGGCATGCCGGCCACGAAGGCCGGCATGCCCTGGCTCACGCCAGTAGCCGCCGGACCTCCAGCGCCGCCGTCTGGCCATGGGTGAAGGCGCCGATGACCCGTTCGATGGTGTCGCTCAGCAAGGCCATCTGCGCCTGGCCATAGCGCGCCGTGAGGTAGGTCACGACCAGGCGCAGCGCTCGCTTGCCGTCGATCACGTTCTCCATGATCTCGAACTGGATGCCGAACATCGACTGGCTCTTGTCCGGGTCGATCTGCCGGTAGCGGATCGGCTCGCCGCCAGGCGCGCCCAAGGCACCGTTGAGGGCATTGTTGGCGTGGATCTGGATGTAGACATCGAACAGCAGGCCTTGCTCGGGGGCCATGCCCAACGCCTGCTGGATCTGCTCCATGGGCACGTCGGCATAGGCCATGGAATCGTTGATCAGGCGGCTGACACCCTCGATCATCTGGCCGACCGGCTGGTTCGGCTCGAACCGCACGCGGTGCGCCACCATGGTGGTGAAATAGCCGACCGTGTCGTAGTAGGCCGGATCGGTGCGCCCGGAGGCCGAAGTGCCGATCACCAGCTCGCGCAGGTCGCCCATCTTGTGCAGGGCCAGGGCAATGGCGGTATAGAGCACACCGAACAGCGACGAGTCGTTCTGCCGAGCGAAGCCGTACAGCTGGTCGATGGTGGCCTGGTCGGGCGTGATCTCGAACCAGCGGGCATCGGTCGAGCCCTGGCTGGCCGATGTCGAGCCAGGGCCGGCCTGGTCGTCGAGCGCAGGCAGGACCAGGCCCGGGGTAGCGCCACGCAGCATGTCGGTCCAGTAGGCCAGGTGCCGCGGATCGATACCCTCGGCACGCGCCTGCAGGGCGTATGCCTGGAACGACGGCGCCGGTGCCTTCCAGGCCGGCGCGCGGTCGCTGGCCCGTGCCTGGTAGGCCTGGGCCAGCTCCTGCATCATCACGTTGAGCGACCACTCGTCGATGGCCATGTGGTGCACCAGCAGTGACAGACGCTGGCGTTGCTGCGTCGCATCGCGGAAGAACCGCACGCGCATGGGCAGCTCCCGGGACAGGTCGAAACGGTGGCTGGCCTCGCTGGCCAGGCTCGCGCCCTGGCTCTCTTGGCTCGACCAGAACCACTTGTAGCGCGACAGGCGCTCGAGCGGGACCAGGCGCTGAAGAGGCTCCGGGCCATCGAAATGGTAGGTGGTGCGCAGGCTGGCGTGGCGGTGCACCAGGTCGGTGAAGGCTTGTTCGAAGATCGCCTCGTCGACCGGGTCGAGGAAGTCCATGGCGAAGGGCAGGTTGAAGATGGTGCCGAAATCGAAGGCTTGGTAGGCGCGCCCCAGCGATGCCTGGGCAGGCGCGAAAGGTGCCTCCTGCACTTCGCCGATTTCCCGACCACGGCCGGCCAGAGTAGCGTCCAGCACCTGCGCGCGGGCGGCCAGGGCGGCGGCCGAGGAGGCACTGAAGAAGTCGTTGAAGCGGACCTCCACGCCATGGGTTTCGGCCAATCGGCCGATGATGCGCGTGGCCAGCAGCGAATGGCCGCCGAAATCGAAGAAATCATCGTTGGCGGTCATGCCAGGTTCCGCCAACGCCTGGCGGAACTCGTCGAGGATGATCGCCTCGACCGCGTTGCCAGTGGCGGCCTGCGTGGCTGGCGCGCCCATGCCGTCGACCAGCTCCCCGGCCTCGGCCGCACGACCCTGCAGCCAGGGCAGGTTCGGCACCCCGACCGGGCGCCCGGCGCAGGCGTCCAGGGTCATGCGGTAAAGGTCATCCTCGCGGCACACCTGGTCGAGGATCGGATGCAGCACGAACGCCAGGATCGACCCCTGCCCTAGCTGCATGACCCGCGCTTGCAGCGGCGGCTGGGTGTGCGGCTCCCAGGGCTGCGCCTGAAGGGCCAGCAGTTGCTCGCGGGCCTCGAGCTCGTCACGCACCTGCAGCACGCCGACGCAATCGCGCCAGTGCGTGCCGACCAGCTTGAGCAGCTCGCCGTCGTCATCGAAAAGGTAACGGGCGTTGAGCTCCGGCAGGCTCTGGACGACCGCGCCGAGCGCGGCCTCCAGCCTGGCCGGCTCGAACTCGCCGGCCAGGCGCCAGGCGCTGAAATGCTTCATGGCGCGTTCGGGATCTTGCGCCTGAAGAAGCCAGGCCTGCTCTTCGTGGGACGTGACGGGCAGTGTCTGCGTGCCCGGATTGAGTTCCATCATGGAAATTCCTACCTTGTCGAACTGGACGATAAGCAGCAGAGGCACATGCATGCCGGCGAACCCATCCAGGGGCCGGGGGAGCGGTGCCGCCTTTTGGCGAGCACCGCGGGTGAGCAGGTCCATTGCGCAAAACCTGCAAACAAATTAATCTTAATGATAATAATACATATTATCATTAGTCAAAAGTCTGGCGTCAGCCAGGCGCCGGGGAGACGTACCGTGGACAAGGGATCGTTCGCGCTCAGGCAGCAGATGGAGCGGCTGTATCTCGATCATCACAAATGGCTGACCAGCCTGCTGCGACGCAAGCTGGGCAACTCGACCGATGCCGCCGACCTCATGCACGATGTCTACCTCAAGCTGATCGGTAAAGGCCGCGTACCTACGGCCGCCGAGTGCCGCTGCCACCTCACGCAGATCGCCAAGGGCATGGTGGTCGACCTGCACCGCCGGCGCCGCCTGGAGGCCAGCCACCTCGAGACGCTCAAGGACCAGCACGAACCGCTGGCCCCTTCCGAAGAAACCCGCGCCCTGGCCGCCGAGAGCCTGGCGCGGATCGACAGCATCCTGCGCGACCAGCCCAGGGCGCGAGAGGCGCTGCTGCTGCATCGCCTGGAGGGCATGGGGCATCGCGACATTGCCACGCAACTTAACGTCTCGGTCTCTTCGGTCGAGAAATACATCGCCTCGGGCGTGCGTGCCTGCATGTCGCATGTCTGAAGTCCTTGGGCCAAGACGCGAGGGTTGCCACCAAAGCCGCCGGACGGCGATCAGGCAAGGCGAAGACAGGCGGGCACGCCGGGCGTACGGGCTGCACCGGGCATTCCAGATCGCTTCCGACGCGGCCCGATCGTTGAGGATCTGGCCGCGCCGTTCGTAATACACAGTAAGTGCCGTGGCAACCCGGCATGCCAAGGACACCAGGCCGCCCTCGGGCACCTGCAGCCATCTACCAGGAGAACCAATGAGCATCAACGAGGCGAGCGAGGCCAAACCCTCGCCCAGCGGCACCGTATCGCAGGTCCTGCAACCGATACGCGGACGACTGGTCGTCGCCGGCCTGATGGCCGCCGTCGGCAGCCTGCTGACCCTGGTGCCGCTGGCCGGCATCGCGCACATCGCCCGACGGATGCTGGAGCAGGCTGACAGGGTCGGCGCCCCGTCACTGACCGGCGACATATGGCAGACCATCGGCCTCAGCCTGGCCAGCCTGGTCGCCGGCATGACCTTGATCGGGCTGGCGGAAACACGGGCTCACCTGGCCGACAACCAGATCACCGGGCAGCTGCGCCAGGCGATCGTCCGACGCCTGGCCAGGGTGCCGCTGGGCTGGTTCACCAGCAGGGCTTCCGGTGAGGTCAAGCAGGCCATGCAGGACGATGTGGATACCTTGCACAGCCTGACCGCGCACTTCTACACCACGCTCGGCCGCGCGGCCGGCGCGGTGACCGGCGCGGTGCTGTACCTGTTCGCGATGGACTGGCGCATGGCGCTGGTATCGCTGCTGCCTTTCCCGCTGTTCTTTCTTTTCGTCAAGCGCGCCACCCAGGCCAGCAGCGCCAACATGCAGGCATTCGGTGCCGGCATGGCGCGCATCAACAACGCGGTGGTCGAATTCGTCAACGGCCTGGCGGTGGTCAAGGCGTTCGGCATCGAAGGCAAGGCCCACGGCAGCTACCGCGACGCCGTGGATGCCTTCGCCGCGGCCTTCACCGACTTCACCCGCCCGCTGGTCAATGCCATGGCCAATGCCCATGCCCTGCTCACCCCGGTCGCCGTGCTCGGGGTGGTGCTGACCTGCGGCACGCTGTTCAGCTGGCTGGGCTGGATCCGCCCGGTGGATATCCTGCCCTTCGCGCTGGTCGCCCCTGGCATGTGCGCGCCCTTGCTGCTGCTGAGCTACATCACCCATGACTTGCAGAACGCCACTGGCGCCGCCCAGCGAGTGCACGCCCTGCTGCATACGCCAGTGCTGGAGACCCTCGCGCCCGGCCAGGCGGCGTCCCCGGCCAATGCCGAGATCCGTGTCGAGCAGTTGAGCTACGCCTATGGCGATACGCCGGTGCTGCGGGACGTCAGCTTCACGCTACGGCCCGGCACCGTCACCGCCATCGTCGGGCCCTCCGGCGCGGGCAAGTCGACCTTGGCGCGCCTGCTGCTGCGCTTCTTCGACCCCGACGCCGGGTGCATCACCCTGGGCGGGGTGGACCTGCGCCAACTGGACAGCGCGCAGCTCTATCGCGCCGTCGGCTTCGTGCTGCAGGATGTCCGCCTGATCCACGCCAGCCTGCGCGACAACATCGCCCTGGGCCGACCTTCAGCGACCCAGGAAGACATCGAGGCCGCCGCCCGGACCGCCAACATCCACACGCGCATCCAGGCCCTGCCCCGTGGCTACGACTCGGTGATCGGCGAGGACGCGCAACTGTCCGGGGGTGAACTGCAACGGGTGAGCATCGCCCGCGCCGTGCTGCTCGACCCACCGGTGCTGGTGCTGGACGAGGCCACCGCGGCGGCCGATGCCGAGAACGAAGTGCAGATCCAGCGGGCCCTGTCGCGCTTCGCCCGCGGCCGCACCGTGCTGGTGATTGCGCACCGGCTCGATACGGTGATGCACGCCGACCAGATCATCCTGCTGGACAAGGGGGGCATCCAGGAACAGGGCACCCACGCCCAGCTGCTCGCGCGCAATGGCCGCTACGCCCGTCTCTGGGCGTTGGGCGGCTACCAACAGGCCGACCAGGAGGCAGCCTCGCCATGCTGAAGACCTTCATCACGCTGCTGGGCAAGGATGCCCGTATCCTGCATCGCTACCTGGGCCTGACACTGCTCTACGGCCTGCTTTGCGGGCTGGCCATCGTCGCCGTGGTGCCGGTGCTCGGCAGCCTGCTGCGCGATGCGCCAGGCGCCGCGGCCGGCTGGCTGTGCCTGCTGCTGGTCGGCGTCGGCCTGTGCTGGGCCCTGCGGCGGGAAGTCGAGAAACAGGGCATCCGGGTTGGCATCGCGGTATTGCAGAGCGGCCGGCATCGGCTGGGCGACCATGCGGCGCAGGTGCCGCTGGGCTGGTTCGACGCCAGCAACACCGCGCGGCTGAGCCACGTCACCACCCAGGGCATGATGACCCTGGCGCAGCTGCCGGCCCACGTCTTCACCCCGCTGCTCACCGCACTGATCACCCCGACCGTGGTCACCGTGGCACTGTGGCTGCTCGATCCACGCATGGGCCTGATCGCCCTGGTGGCGCTGCCGATGCTCTTGCTGGTATTCGCCATGACGGCCCGCCTGGGCCTGCGCGCCGACGCGCGGCACCATGCGCAGACCGCCCAGGCCAGCCGGCGCATGGTCGAGTTCGCCCAGGCGCAGTCGGTGCTGCGCGCCTTCAATGGCGAGCAGGGCGGCACGCGCTTCCTGGAACAGGCCATCGGCAGCCAGCAGCAGGCGGCCAGGCGCCTGATCCAGGTGTCGGCCATGTCGGTGGTGCTCAACAGCTGGGCCGTGCAGGCGGTGTTCGCCGTGCTGCTGGTCGCCGCCACGCTGTCGCTCGGCGAACTGACCGGCGATGGCTTGCCGGCGGATTCACTGGTGACGGTGATCCTGGCGCTGCTGCTGACCACCCGCTACATCGATCCGTTGCTGGAGGTGGCCAGCTACAGCGAAGTGCTGCGCGGGGCGCGCAGCCAGCTGGCGGTGGTGGACGAGCTGCTGGCCGTGCCACCGCTGGCCCAGGCGCACGATCCCCAATCACCCAGGGATGGCACGATCGAGTTGCGCGACGTGAGCTTGCGCCATGGCGAGGGCCAGCCCGAGGTGCTCAGGCAAGTCAGCCTGAGCATCCCCGCCGGCAGCATGACCGCCCTGGTCGGCGCGTCAGGTTCGGGCAAGACCACGCTGATGCGCCTGATCGCCCGCTTCTTCGATGCCAGCGAGGGCAGCGTCCTGGTCGGCGGCGTCGACGTACGGCAGATGTCCAGTGGCCAGCTGGCCGCGCAGATCAGCCAGATCTTCCAGGATGCCTACCTGTTCCAGGGCAGCATCGCCGACAACATCCGGGTCGGCAAGGCTGACGCCAGCGACGCCGAAGTGCTGGAGGCGGCGCGCCAGGCCGGGGTGCTGGAGATCATCGAGCGCCTGCCGCAAGGGTTGGATACCCCCGTGGGCGAAGGCGGCGCGCGCCTGTCCGGTGGCGAGCGCCAGCGCATCTCCATCGCCCGCGCGCTGATCAAGGACGCCCCGATCCTGCTGGTCGACGAGGCCACCGCCGCGCTGGACGCCGAGAACCAGGCGGCCATCAGCGAGACGCTGGCGCGCCTGCGCACAAAGCGCACCCTGGTGGTGATCGCGCACCAGCTGTCGACGGTGGCCATGGCCGACCAGGTCGTGGTGCTCGAGCAAGGCCAGGTGCGCGAACAGGGCAGCCCTGCACAGCTGCGCGAGGGCGCCGGCCTGTATGCGCACTTCCTGGCCCAGCGGCAGGCTGCCAAGGGCTGGCGGATCGCCGGGGACACGTCGTGCGAGGAGCCCGCTTGAGACCTGTAGTCCTGTCGCTCCTGTTCGTGGTGCTGTGCGTGCTGTCGCTGATGGTCGGGGTCAAGGAAGTGGCCTGGCATGACCTGCTGGCGTTGTCCGAGGACGCCTGGCTGACCCTGACCGCCAGCCGCCTGCCACGCCTGGCCGCGCTGGTGCTGACCGGGGTCGGGCTGGCGATGTGCGGGGTGATCCTGCAACAGATCGTGCGCAACCGCTTCGTCGAGCCGGCCACCAGTGGCGGGCTCGACGCGGCCAAGCTCGGCATCCTGGTCGCGCTGACCGTGTCCCCCGCCACCGGCACGGTCGGCAAGATGCTGACCGCGCTGGCCTTCTGCTTCGCCGCCAGCCTGCTCTACGTGGCGCTGATACGTCGGATCCGCTTCAAGAGCATCGTGCTGGTGCCAGTGCTGGGCCTGATGTACGGCAGCGTGCTCAGCGCCATCGCCGAATTCTATGCCTACCGCCACAACTTCCTGCAGAGCATGCAGGGCTGGCTGCTGGGTGACTTCTCGCGGATCGTCCAGGGCAACTACGAGATCATCTACCTGGTGCTGCCGATCGTGGCGCTCATCTACCTGTTCGCCCAGCGCTTCACCGTGCTCGGCATGGGCGAAGGCATGGCCAGCAGCCTGGGCCTGAACTACACCGCCCATGCCACGCTGGGCCTGCTGCTGGTGGCGGTGACGGTGTCGGTCACCGTGATCACGGTAGGCGCGATCCCCTTCGTGGGGCTGGTGATCCCCAACCTGGTCGCGATCTACTTCGGCGAGAACCTGGTGCGGACCTTGCCAGTGGTGGCCCTGTGTGGCGCCTCCCTGCTGCTGGCCTGCGACATCCTCGGGCGACTGCTGATCTACCCCTTCGAAGTGCCGATCGGCCTGACCGCGGGCAGTGTCGGCGGGGTGCTGTTCCTGGTGCTGCTGGTGAGGAAGTACGCATGAAGCGCCCGCTGGCACGCCATGGCATCTGGCTAGTGGTCCTGCTCCTGGCGCTGGGCTTCCTGCTGCTGGGCTCGGGGCTGGACTTCGACTACGTCATCCCCAAGCGGGTCACCCGCCTGGCCGCGATGGTCATTGCCGGGGTGAGCATCGCCTGCTCCTCGGTGATCTTCCAGACCTTGGCCGGCAATCGCATCCTGACGCCGGCGATCATGGGCTACGAAGCCATCTACCTGCTGTTCCAGGCGTTGCTGATCCTCTGGCTGGGTACCCAGAGCCTGGTGCTGCTGGGCCGCCATGGCAACGTCTGGCTGTCGATCCTGCTGATGCTCGGGTATTCCTGGCTGATCCACCGCTGGCTGCTGCGCGACAGGCGCAACAATGTCTACCTGCTGCTGCTAGTGGGCCTGGTACTGAGCATGGTGATGGCCACCTTCACCCAGTTCATCCAGCTCAAGGTCAGCCCTGGCGAGTTCTCGATCCTGCAAGGCTTCAACTACGCCTCGTTCAACAAGGCCCAGCCGGCGCAGGTCATCTATTCGGGCGCGCTGGTGGCGGCCGCCTGCCTGGTCATGCGTCGCAGCCTGCCGGTGCTCGACGTACTGGCGCTGGGCCGCGACCAGGCGATTTCCCTGGGGGTCGACCACCTGCGCGCGCTCGGCGTGCAGATGACCCTGATCGCCATCCTGGTGGCCGTGTCCACCAGCCTGGTGGGGCCGACCGCGTTCATGGGCGTGTTCGTCGCCAACATCACCTACGGCCTGGCCAGGACCTTCCGCCACGCGGTGACCCTGCCACTGGCCAGCGGCATCGCCATCGCCGTGTTCATCCTTGCCCAGTACCTGGTCGAGCAGGTGTTCAACTACAACACGTCCGTCAACATCCTGATCAACCTGGTGTGCGGGGTGTACTTCCTCGCGCTGATGGTTCGCACACGAGGTAACGCATGATCACGCTCAGCCATGTCCACAAGGCCTACGGCGACAAGCAGGTACTGGGCGACGTCAGCGTGCGCTTCCCGGCGGGCAAGGTCACTTCGCTGATCGGCCCCAACGGCGCGGGCAAGACCACCCTGCTGATGCTGATCGCACGGTTGCAGACGGCCACCGGTGGCCAGCTGACCCTCGGTGGCCAGGACATCGCCTCGATCCCGGTGCGCGACTACGCCAAGCGCGTGGCGACCTTGCGCCAGGCGCCGGACTTCAACCTGCGCCTGACCGTGGAGGAACTGGTCGCCTTCGGCCGCTTCCCCTACAGCCGGGGCAACCTCACCGCCGCGGACCGACGGGCCATCGACGAAGCCATCGAGTTCCTCTCGCTACAGGCCCTGCGCCAGCGCTACATCGACGAACTCAGCGGCGGACAGCGGCAAATGGCCTTCCTGGCCATGACCATCGCCCAGCAGACCGAATACCTGCTGCTGGACGAGCCGCTCAACAACCTGGACATGAAGCACGCCGTGCTGATCATGCGTGCCTTGCGCCGGCTGTGCGACGAGCAGGGTCGCACGGTGATCCTGGTGGTCCACGACATCAACTTCGCCGCCAACTACTCCGATCACATCGTGGCCATGAAGCACGGCGCGGTGCACTGCTGCGGGCCGGTGGCGGAGGTGGTCGACGAGCGCTGCCTGCGCGAGCTGTTCGAGCTGGACTTCGAGATTCTGCGCAGCGGACAGGGGTTCGTCTGCAACTACTTCAACCCACCGACATCAATGGAGCTGACATGAAGGCTGGCAACGTGAACAAGGCGGCCGCCGCGCTGCTGGCGGCGGCGATCGCCCTGGCCGTGCAGGGCTGCGACAAGGCCGAGGACAAGCAGGCGAGCATCGCGCCGCCGACGCCACAGGCATCGGCGTACCAGCCGGTGAGCGTCGAGCACCCGCTGGGTACCACGGTGATCGAGAAACTGCCCCAGCGCGTGGTGGCCTTCGACATGAGCGAGGTGGACAGCCTCGACCAGCTCGGGGCCCCCGTGGTCGGCATGGCCAAGGACTATGTGGCGGACTTCCTGGTCAAGTACCGGGACGATCCCCAGGTCGCCGACGTCGGCACCACCATCCAGCCCAACCTCGAGCGGCTGCACGCGCTCAAGCCCGACCTGATCCTCATTTCGCCGCTGCAGGCACAGAGCTACGCCGAGCTGAGCCAGATCGCGCCGACCCTGTACGACGATGTCGACCTGAGCAACCGGCAAGGCCACTTCATCGACACCGCCAAGGCCCACCTGCTGACCCTGGGTCGAATCTTCGACAAGCAGGACCTGGCTCGCGAAAAGGTCGCGCACATGGACGCCACGATCGAAAAGACCCGCAAGGTAACCGAAGGCCGCCCGGAAAAAGCTCTGATCGTGCTGCACAACAATGGCGCCTTTACCTCCTACGGGGTCAAGTCGCGCTATGGCTTCGTGTTCGACACCCTTGGCGTGAAACCGGCCAGCGGCGACATGGAGGCCGGGCTGCACGGCCAGCCGATCTCCAACGAGTTCATCCAGCAGGCCGACCCGGACATCCTCTACGTGATCGATCGCACGGCGGTGATGGAGCGGCGCCCGGCGCTGAACCTGCAGAGCCTGGACAACCCGCTGCTGCGCAAGACCAAGGCCTGGAACAATGGTCGAGTGGTGTTCGTCGACGCACAGACCTGGTACCTCTGCACCGCCAGCGTGACCTGCCTGGACCGCATGGCCAGCGAAGTGGTCCAGGGCTACGAGGGCTGAATCCGGCGATCGATACCCTGGAAAAGGCCAGTGCCACTACGGTAGTGGCCTTTTTTGCCATATGGTAATGATTTCCATTGCGGATTTGTGGTGCTGGTTCGGAAACCTAGTACATACCTTCCCTCTTTCCGAACCGAAAGGAACTCAAGCATGTCGGAACGCTGCATCACCCGGCCCGTCCACCCCGCCGCACGGCAGGCCGCCCTGCACCTTGCCCCCACCCGTACGTCCCTGGCCGTCAGGATGGCGTTGCTGCTCGGCCTGGGCGCGGCGCCCGGCGTCGTGTTCGCCGCGTCGACCGGGCAGGACAGCGGGCCGGCCAGCCTGGTGCTCTCCGAGACCACCATCGAGAGCACCCAGGACGCTGCCGGCGACCTGCCGCCCGAGTATGCCGGCGGGCAGGTCGCCACGGGCGGCAGGGTCGGGTTGCTGGGCAACAAGGACCTGTTGGAAACGCCCTTCAGCACGATCAGCTATACCGACAAGTACATCCAGGACCGGCAGGCCAAGGAAATCACCGATGTCATCGCCGCGACCGATCCTTCGGTGTTCACCAATGGCGTGAAGGGCTCGCACAGCGAGAGCTACTCGATTCGTGGTTTCAGCACCAGCCCCAGCGACATGACCGTCGATGGCCTGTTCGGCATGGCGCCCTTCTATCGCGCCTCGCCAGAGATGTACGAGCGCGTCGAGGTGCTCAAGGGGCCATCGGTGCTGCTCAACGGCATGCCGCCCAATGGTTCGGTGGGGGGGACCGTCAACCTGATTCCCAAACGCGCAGGCGATACGCCCCTGACCCGGCTGACCGGCACGTTCGAATCGGACTCGCAGTTCGGCGGGCACCTGGACGTCGGCCGCCGCTTCGGCGACGACAACCAGTTCGGCGTGCGCTTCAACTCGGTCTATCGAGATGGCGACACCTCGACCAATGACCAAGGCCATCGCACCCAATTGAACGCCCTCGCCCTGGACTGGCGCGGCGAGCGTGGGCGGCTCTCGCTCGACCTGTTCGACAGCGAAGACACCATCAACGGCCAGAACCGTGGCATTGGCCTGGCGGCGGGTGTCTCCGTACCCAAGCCACCAAGCTCGGACACCCTGCTCAACCCCGACTGGGCACGCTTGCAGACCAAGGACAAGGGCGTGATCCTGCGGGGCGAATACGAGCTGAGCGACCAGGTCATGGCCTACGGTGCCATAGGTACCAGCAAGACCCACTACCAGTACAATGGCGCGATGTCGGCAACCGTCCTCAACGACGCCGGCGATTTCCGGACGCTCATGGGGCAATTGCAGTTCGAGATCCACAAAACCTCGGCCGAAGTCGGCTTGCGCGGCCACTTCGACACGTTCGGCATCGGCCACCAGTGGTCGGTGAATGCCACCCAGTACAGTGACAAGGAAAAAGACTGGGGCCGCCGCTCGATCGACGGTGCCGAGGTGATCAGCAACATTTATCACCCTGTCTGGGGGCCGAAAGCACCGACTTCCTGGCCGCTGATCATTCACACCGAGAACGACCTCAAGAGCTACGGCCTGGCCGACACGCTGTCGTTCCTGGACGACCGCGTGCAATTGACCTTGGGCGTGCGCCGCCAGGAGGTGGTCACCGACACCTATGACGTCGCCACTGGCGCACGCAACAAGCCCGGCTATGACGAACACGCGACCAGCCCGGCCGCCGCGATCCTGTTCCGACTGACCGACAACCTGTCGCTCTACGGCAACTACATCGAAGGCCTGAGCAAAGGCTCATCGGCGCCGTTGACCGCGGCCAACGCCGGCGAGGTGTTCGCGCCCTACGAGTCCAAGCAGCGCGAGGTCGGCCTCAAGCTCGACCTGGGTACCTTCACCCACACCCTGGCCTTCTACGAGATCAAGCGCCCGAACAGCTACACCGATCCGGTCACCAACATCTACTCGTTCGGCGGCGAACAACGCAACCGCGGTGTGGAATGGAGCTTCTTCGGCTCGCCAATCATGGATGTCCGGCTGATGGGTGGCATCGCGTACGTCGATCCCAAGGTGACCAAGGGCCTTCCGGCGTCGGAAGGCAAGAAAGCCACCGGCACGCCCAAGCTCCAAGGCAAGCTAGGTGTGGAATGGGACACGCCCTTCGTGGATGGGCTGACCCTGACGGCCAATGCCACCTCGCTGTCCAAGCAATACATCAACGCCGACAACAGCCTGTCCATTCCGGGCTACACGATCTTCGACGTCGGCGCGCGCTATGCGCTGGAAGTCGGCAACAAGCCCGTGGTCTTGCGAGCCAACGTCTCCAACCTGGCCGACAAGGACTACTGGGGCATGCCACAGACCTCGAGCCTGGCGCTGGGCGCGCCACGCACATACGAGCTGTCGGCGACGGTGGACTTCTGACGTAGGCTGACCAGGGCGGGGCACTGCAACGAGGCCCCCTCAGGGAAACCGCAGCAGATTCAAAAAGCAGGCCTATCAGATACAGCGACCGTCTCCGACTGATCCAAGATGGTCTTGTGCATGCCTACGCCTCCCGCTTCGCAGGAGGCGCTTGCCGATGTTGTTCCTTGTCTTGTAGAGAACATGCTGTTCTCAACCAACCGCCCGCCCTGCATCCACCTCCTCCAATTGCCGCCGCACACTGCCAATCGAATCCTGCACCTTTCGGGTAAAACTCGACGGCTCACGATACGTCATGACCAACCGATCGATCGCCCGCGTCATGGCCACGTACAACAAACGCGCCTCGTCCGCCTCGTCTTCCTCCTTGCGTGGCATCTCGCCGAGCCCAGGAATAAGCACCAGACCAAACTCCAACCCCTTGCTCGAATGCATGCTGACGATCTTGACCGAGTCCCCGCTGCCATACAGTCGGCCACGCCCCTCGGACGACTGTCCGGAGGCGAAGGCAATCCCGGCTACCTGCAATGCCCGCTCGATACGGCGGGCCTGGGCGGTATTGCGGTAGATCACCGCCATGTCATCCAATGCGCGGCCCTGGCCATGGGCGTCGCGGATGCGTTCGACGATGCAATTGCACTCCTGCCAGTCGGTCTCGCAGCGCAGCAATTCCGGGAAGGCACCGCGGCGTCCGGCACTCTGCGGGGCGACCACCGGTACGCCGTCCTCGGCGGCGTCGCGAGCGGCGAGCAATTCCGTGGCGAAGGCGCGTGCCACTGAGAGCACCTCGACGGTATTGCGGTAGTTCAGGCGCAGAATGGTAGTACGGCCCTGGGCCTGGATGCCGACGCTGGCGAAGCTGAAGTTCATCCCGCTCTTGCCGCCCTTGTCGCGGTAGATGGACTGGGCGTCGTCATACAGCACCAGCAGCGAATTGCTCTGCGGGTCGATCATCTGCACCACCAGCTTGAACCATTCTGGCTGGAAGTCGTGGCCTTCGTCGATCAGCACCGCTGCATACTGGGCACGAGGGATGAAGCCACGATCCACACCGTCTATCGTGTTGTCGACCATCTGCTTCATCTTGACGTCCATGGGCAGGTACTGAGCGGGACCGCTGACGTTGAAGGTCCTGAGCATGTCCGAGCACCAGGCATGGAAGTTGCGCACGATGACCTTGTCGCTCAGGCCCCGCTCATGCAGCACTTGGCGCAAGCGGCCGGCCAGCGACTTGTTGTAGCAGAGCACCAGCACCGGCTTGCTCGAGACTTGTGCCAAATGGGCGCAGCGGTAGCCAAGGATCATGGTCTTGCCAGAGCCGGCCGCGCCGTGGATCACCCGGTGTCCCTCCCCCAGCGAGCGCGCCAGCTGCTCTTGCTGCAGGTCCATCACCTTGATCAGCGTTGGCAGCGGCGCGTCCTGCTCGGCGAACAGACCGAATTGACCGGGCACTGCGTTCACTCGCACTTCGGGGTATAGGTGATAACGCACACGATCGATTTGCGGCAGGCTCAGATGGCACGGGAATACATGGTGGAACATGCCCCAGAGTCGCTGCTGGAAGGCCTCGGTATCGACCGTCTCGGTCATCTCGTCCTGGAACATCACCTGCTGGGGGTTGAGCACCTCGGCGAGGTTCGTGCCTTCGAACTGCTTGCGGGTAATGCCGGTCAGCACCACGCCCCAGCCGAACGGCATTAGCAACTTGCCAGCATGTGGCGAACCGGCGGGTTGTACCAGTGCAGGGTCCTTCTGCAGCATGCTTGCGGCTTCCATGGCATAGGTCCGCGCTTGCAGCATCGGGTTCTTCTGGGTTTTCAACAGGCCTTCGGCGTAGATCCTGGCCTGGTCACGGTCCATGCTCTGGATGGTATCGAGCTTCCAATCCTTCACTTCCAGCACCAGCAGCCCGCGCAGCGGGTGTAGCAACACGAAGTCCGGCTGCAAGGCTTTCGGCCCCACCGGGACGTTGTACCAGCAGAGATAGTCGTCCTCGAGCTTCTTCTCCAGACGATCAGCTAGCCGGCGTTCGCCCGACGTATCGAAGCGGCAGGTGGTACGGGATGGAAAGAATCGAGCCATGTCGGTTGCCTTTTCCGTGGCGTGCCAAGGCACTGTTGAGGTGGCGGAGGTTCGAGCTTCCCTTTAATGGACAGCGTTGTAAAGACTTGTAACTTTCGGAGGGGGGGGACAAGTGTTCTACCAGACCACCCGCACCAGATCGAGACAAACCGAGAAACGAAGTTGACGAATGAACCCTCGAGGCACTTCACCTCTTGTTTTCAGCGCGATAGATCATTTATTCAAAACCACAAAAACTTAATTTTGTTTTTCAAGAAAACATTAAGTAATTTATGACTCACCCTCACGACTTGCTTCGCAAAAAATGTACTTGCACGATATGACGGTACACGAATAAGATTCGCTCCGCCGCCAACGACACAGCGGCTTATCATTAATCGGCTGTTTCGGCAGCCCACACGGTCATCCGCCTTGGAATTAGCCATGAGCAGAATTAACAATAAGGACATCATAAACAATGAACATAGAGAAGACGCCACAAGACGATGTAAATGAACTGATCGTAAACGTTATCACCACCGCTCCGTCTGTGCTGCGCACGATCCAGCGAGGCACACAACTCTATCGAGTCCAGAAATCGAAACGCGATTCGAGCCCGATCCATTATGAGCGCGCCTCCGACTCACGCTATGCCGATCCTGCGCAACGAATCGGAGTGAAATACCTGGCAGGTAGCGACATGGTGGCCATCGCCGAGTCTTTTCAAGGCGACAACCGCGACCAGAGATCCGTCCAGGCCAGCGACATGGCGCAAAAATCGCTCCATTGCCTACAGGCGGCACGCGACCTGAAAGTAGTAGACGTAACGGTCCTCGCAGCTAGAAGCACAAACAGTCCTTTGTACGCGATGGTGAAGACCAGATACGACAATGGTTACGAACTGACCCGCCAGCTCAGTCACGCCTGTATGCAATTAACAGACATAGATGGCCTGATCTACCCTTCTGCGGTACTGAGCCCCGCGGGTTTGTTCGAAGGTTGCAACTTGGTGCTGTTCGAAAACCGGCAGGCACAGCTCCGTCCGGTGCATTATCTGCCTGTACTGGAAGTCGAGCTGTCTACTGGCGAGACAGCGAAGGAGCTGCTCAATGCCTTGGGCGTCACGATAGTCTGAGGTATCCGCCAGCGTTTCTGGCAACCCTGGCTGTCAATGCCCCATCGTCCCCATGTTGTCAAAGTCTCGTTTGAACAGATCGATACGCTTTGCCGTATCTAGCAGTTCGTGGCGATACTTTTCATCTGCCGATGTGTCCGGTTCGGCCAGGTCGATCCGGTCGAGCAGAAACTGGATGAACAGGTTCATCCGCGAGGTATCCGCTGGGTCGATCCGCATTTCCTCGATCAGCCTTTCGAAAATCGGCTTCACCCTATTTCCATCGAACTGAAAGCCGGGGTAATAGCGCCGTCGACCTTCGCTGTAGACCAACAGCTTGCCGCTTTGGGTACGCTGGCTCAGTGCCTGCTTTTTTATGCCAAGGATGTCACAGACTTCACTGGCATCGAGCAGATCACAGCGTTGCTGCGCGCGCGTGAAGGCACGCTTGCGCATGTTGGCGTCGGCTAGCTGATTGCGCACGGCGATGCTGCGCTTCTTTTCCTCAGTGTATTGGACCCGCTTCGAGAGGCTGGCGGCAGGTTGCGTTTCGACCGGCGCGAGTTCTGCGATGGCGGCGAAGGCCTGGGCATCCTCCAGAGTGACCGCACGCAGCAGTTGGGCCTCTGGAGTCGTGGCGATTCTTGCCAGGAAGCGATAGATCAATTGGACCTGGGCTTGCGAAGCTCTCGCGCTCGTACGAGGTGCGACTGCGTCAAGCATTGCAGCGGACATGAGTATCTCCATCACGGTGCATGAACTGGCATTCACGGTACTGCCGCATGGCTCTTTAGTCAAGTTGTACACTTGTCCAACTCATTTATCGCTGCGCTTGAATCATTTCCTCACGAATACCCGCCCCCGTGCCAGGAACGATATCAATATAACATCATCGAATCCCTCGAAAATAACCAGGGCCTTCCCTTTTTCCTACCCTGGCCAGGAGCGATTCATGCAATTCAGACACATCAAGATCGGCCTTCGCGCTGCCGTAATGTTCATCCTGATCGGCCTGCTGGTGGCGCTGCTCGGGCTGGTCGCGCTGTACGAGACGCGCAGGATGGACAGCGCCAGCGATGAGATCCGCGCCATCTGGATGCCGGCGGTGATCGTACTGGGCGATATCGGGCGGGATGTAGGGCGGGCGCGGGCGTTGACCATGCGCAGCATCCTCGAGGAACAGGCCAGCGCCCGCGAGGCGACCCTGGCCGAGGTGGATGGCATCAACAGCGGCCTGCAAAAGGGCTTGGCGTTCTATGAAGGCACCATCGACGAGCCGGAAGACCGGGCGCTGTTCGATGCCTTCATGACGGCCAAGGAACGTTACCAAGCGCTGCAGGCCAACGTTCGCGAGGCAGTCCTGGCCAACCGCCTGGACAATGCCCGACAACTGGTCAATGGACCGCTGGCGCAGGGCACCGAGGCAATGATGGGCACCCTCACGGCGCTGGTGCGGTACAACGCCCAGGGTGCCGAGAAGGCCTCCACGCGCAGTGCCGAGGCATATGATGAGTCCTTTGCGCTGATCATCGGCGCGCTGCTGCTGATCCTGCTGGTTTTGGTCGCGATCGCCACGCTGCTCACCCGCAGTATCGTCGTGCCGTTGGCCGAAGCGGTAAGCGTGGCGGAACGGGTCGCTTCGGGCGATCTGACCCGGGACATCCCGGTCGAAGGTCGCGACGAGCCGGCGCTGCTGCTCGGCGCGCTCGCGCGCATGCAGGACAGCCTGCGCGGAACGCTGCGCCAGATCGCCGCCTCTTCCGAGCAGCTGGCCTCGGCTTCGGAAGAACTGCACAGCGTCACCGAGGACACCAGCCGTGGCCTGCACCAGCAGAGCGCGGAGATCGACCAGGCGGCCACGGCGGTGAACCAGATGACCGCGGCCGTCGAGGAAGTCGCCGGCAATGCGGTCAGCACCGCGGACGCCTCCAAGAACGCCGACCAGACCACGCGCGAGGGGCGCGAGCAAGTCAATCAGGCCCTGGACTCGATCCGCCTGCTGGTCGAGGACGTGACCGGGACTTCGCAAGAGATCGAACAGCTGGCTAGCAGCGCTAACGAGATCAGCCGGGTGCTGGACGTGATCGGCGCGATCGCCGGGCAAACCAACCTGCTGGCGCTCAACGCGGCGATCGAGGCGGCGCGCGCTGGCGAGGCCGGGCGGGGCTTCGCGGTGGTGGCCGACGAGGTACGCGCCCTCGCCCACCGCACCCAGCAGTCCACCGAGGAGATCGAACAGATGATCGGCGCCATCCAGTCGGGTACCGAGCGCGCGGTGGGGGCCATGCACAGCAGCCAGGGCCGGGCCAGTGGCACCCTGGATATCGCCCAGAGCGCCGGTCGGGCGCTGGAGACCATCGCCGAGGCCATCGCTTCGATCAATCAGCGCAACCTGGTGATCGCCAGCGCTTCGGAGCAGCAAGCCCAGGTGGCCCGGGAAGTCGATCGCAACCTGGTGAACATTCGCGACTTGTCGATGCAGACCTCGACCGGCGCCAACCAGACCAGCGCCGCCGCCCAGGAGCTTTCGCGCCTGGCGGTGGAACTCAACGCAATGGTGGCGCAGTTCAAGCTGTAAGTCAGCTACGGCGCAGGTCGTGGTTGCAGCATCGGCCACGACCTGCCCTGCCAGGCCAGGGGTCGCTGCTCAGGAGCTGGCCTCGCCAACGGCGCGACCGCTGGCTGCGCGCGAGTGACCGCGCGAGGTGACGATGCCCAGGAAGGAAATCACGATCGCCAGGCTCAAGGTCGCGGTGATCTCCGCGCGGTGCGCTTCGCTGAACATCATCACGCCCAAGGCGCAGGCGATGAAGATGATCACCGCCCAGGTCAGCCAGGGGAACAGCCACATGCGGAACTTCAGCTGGGCGTTCTCCCGCTCCAGGCGGCGTCGCATGCGCAGCTGCGAGATGGCGATGACCATGTACACCAGCAGGGCGATCGCGCCGGAGCTGGCCAGCAGGAACTCGAACACACCCTTGGGCGCGAAGAAGTTGAGAATGGCGATGGCCGCGCCGATCAACGTGCTGCCCAGCACCGCGGCACGCGGTACGCCGACCGTGGAGGTCTTGTTCAGCATGGCCGGCGCGTCGCCGCGTCGGGCCAGCGAGAACAGCATGCGCGAGGCGATGTAGATCGAGGAGTTCATGCAGCTGGCCACGGCGACCAGCACCACGAAGTCGACCATGAACGAGGCGTACGGAATGTCCATCAGCTCCAGCGCGCGCTGGTAGGAGCCGACGACCGGCAGCTGCGGATCGTTCCACGGTACGATCGAGATGATCACCAGGATCGACAGCAGGTAGAAGGTGCTGATGCGCCAGATCACCGAGCGCGTGGCCTTGGCGATGTTGCGCGAGGGATCGCTCGATTCGGCGGCAGCGATGGTCACCGCCTCGGTGCCGATGAAGCTGAACATGACCGTGATGAAGGCGCCGACCACGGCCGAGGCACCGTTGGGCGCGAAACCGCCGTACTGCTCCATCAGCGAGCCCAGGCCGCCGACTTCGCGCTCCGGCAGCCAGCCCATCAGCGCGGCGAAGCCCAGCCCGATGAAGCCGATGATCGCGGCGACCTTGAGAATGGCGAACCAGAACTCGAACTCGCCGTACTTGGCGACGCTGAACAGGTTGGTCGCGGCCAGCAGGACGATCGAGCCGAGGGCGAACAGCCAGCTGTCGATCTGCGGGAACCAGAGGTTCAATACATGCCCGGCGGCCAGCGCCTCGATGGGAATGACCAGCACCCAGAACCACCAGTACAGCCAACCGATGGTATAGCCGGCCCATGGCCCGATGGCCTGGTCGGCATAGGTGGAAAACGAGCCGGTGTCGGGGTGGGCGACGGCCATTTCCCCGAGCATGCGCATCACCAGGACCACGAGGGTGCCGGCGACGAGGTAGGCGATTATGGTTGCAGGGCCAGCCGCCGCAATGGCGTGCCCCGAACCTACGAACAGTCCGGCGCCGATGATGCCCGCGATGGACAGCATCGTTACATGACGTGGCTTGAACCCTTGCGCAAGGTTACTACCATCAGATCCCACGGTGTTCATCGATCTTGTTCTCTTTTTGCTGACACAAGGAAAGGAGGCAGGCGTAGGCGAAAAGAATCTCCTGTAGGAACAATGGGATGACGCGTCACTCACGCTCTGTTGTTGACCTTTTCACGTTTGCAGAGCGATGCGCCAGCGAAATTCGGACCCACTTTAAGCCGGGGATGGGCCAGAAAAATTGTTCGAAAACGTCCCGCAGGTGCGCGATCACGACAGTAAATGCCTGGACGCGGCAAATGTCGCATATGGCATGTCGATTTGCGTCATGGGTGGTGAAAGATTGGCGAAATGCCATTAAGCGAGGGGCGGCTTCCAGCGCCATGGGGGATTGCAGGACCAGCCCAGGCCGGCGCGTTCCTGGTTCATGGGTGCGCCGGCCCGGTTAGTGGTCACCACTCCAGGCAGATCTTACCGAAATGCTGGTTGCTTTCCTGATGACGGAACGCCTCGACGATCTCTTCCAGGGCGAAGCGCTTGTCCAGCACCGGCCGCAGACCGTTGGCATCGATGGCGCGGATCATTGCCTGTTGCTGGGCACGGCTGCCGACCAGCACGCCTTGCAGGCGAATCTGTCGCACCAGCGCCTGAACCAGCGGGAACTGTCCGGCCACGCCGGTGAGGATGCCGATCAGCGAGACATGCCCGCCGATCCGCGCGGCGATCATCGACTGCTCCAGCGTGGCCGGGCCGCCGACTTCGATCACGTGGTCGACACCACGACCGCCAGTGAGCTGGCGCACTTTCTCGCCCCAGGCGGGCGTGCTGCGGTAGTTGATCAGATGATCGGCGCCGAGCGCTTCGAGGCGTTCGAGCTTGGCATCGCTGGACGAGGTGGCGATCACCGTGGCACCGGCCAGCTTGGCGAACTGCAAGGCAAAGATCGAGACGCCGCCCGTGCCCTGTACCAGTACCGTGTCGCCGGGCTTGAGCCGATCATCGGCCATCAGTGCGCGCCAGGCGGTCAGCCCGGCAGTGGTCAGCGTCGCCGCCTCGGCATGGCTGTAGCTCTTGGGCGCCAGGGTGAAGGAGGTGGCGCGCGCGGTCACCTGCTCGCGCGCATAGCCGTCGATACCATCGCCCGGCACGCTGGTGAAGCCCTCGACGTGCGCCTGGCCGTCGATCCAGTCGGGAAAAAAGGTGCTGACCACCGCATCGCCGACCTTGAACTCGTCGACGCCCTCGCCCACCGCGATCACTTCGCCAGCGCCATCGGCCATGGGGATGCGCCGCTCGCTCGGCCCCCACATGCCACTGACCACGGCGAAATCATGATAGTTGAGCGAGTTGGCGTGCAGGCGCACGGTGATTTCGCCGGCCTCGGGCGGCGACGCGTCATGACTGCCGAACTCGACCTTGTCATAGCCACCGCCGGGCTGCACATAGATAGCCTTGTTGCTCATTGCCGAAACTCCTTCGCAAGTGAAGAGGGTTGAACGAACAGACAGCCTGGCCGCCCAGCCGATCAGTCGAGCAGACCGCGTAGTGCCCGGCAGTCGCTGGCGTGCCAGTCGGCGAGCCCGGGCCAGGGGTTGTCCGGCACGTTGACCAGCACCGTGCGTGCGCCGGCGGCGCGGCCACAATCGAGGTCGATGCGGTAGTCGCCGACCATCACCAGTTCGGTGGGCGCCACGCCCCAGGCCGAGGCGATCCGCAACAGGCCGTCGGGGCTGGGCTTGGGCGCCGCCTCGTCACGTCCGAGGATGTGCGCCACCGGGAAACAGTCGGCCAGGCCAATGGCCTCGAGGGTCACATGCGCCAGCTCGCGGGCATTGCGGGTGAGGATGCCAAGGCGGCAGCCGCGGGCGGCCAGTTCGCGCACCAGCTCCACCGCGCCACTGGCCGGCCGCGAGGCCAGGGCCAGCTCGCGCTCGTGCTCCAGCAGCCAGGCGTGCTTGGCCTTGGCCACCTCGGCCGGCAAGGCTGCCAGATGGCCGAGGATGTCCTCGTCCGCCGGGATGTCCAGTGCCCGGCGAATCGCGGCGAAGTCGTGCACGGCGATGGTCAGGGTGCCGTCCATGTCGAACACCCAGTTGCGGATCGTCGAAAGCTTCATGCCCAGTCCTTGCGCTGACGAATCAAGCCTTCCTGGCACGACGAGGCGACCAGCTGGCCGGCGCGGTTGTAGATGCTGCCACGGTTGAAGCCACGGGCATTGCCGGCCCAGGGGCTATCGGTGGCATACAGCAGCCAGTCGTCGGCGCGCAGATCGCCGTGGAACCACAACGCGTGGTCGAGGCTGGCAATCTGCATGTCGCGCTGCCAGACCGACTTGCCATGGGGCAGCAGCGAGGTGGTCAGCAGGCCGAAATCCGAGGCGTAGGCCAGCAGGTACTTGTGCAGCGCCGGGCTGTCGGCGAGATGGCCATCGGCGCGGAACCAGGCGTACTTGACCGGATCGCCCGGACGCGGATTGAACGGGTCGCGCTCGCTGACCGGACGGATCTCGATGGGCTTGTCGCACAGGATCTTGTCGCGCAGGCGCTCGGGCAGCCAGTCGGCATGCGCGCGCGCCAGCTCGACTTCGCTCGGCAGGTTTTCCGGGCCGACCACCTCTGGCATGTCGGCCTGGTGCGCAAAGCCTTCCTCGTCGTACTGGAACGAAGCGCTGCAGGTGAAGATCGGCTGGCCTTTCTGGATCGCCGTCACCCGTCGCGTGCTGAAGCTGCCGCCGTCGCGCACCCGGTCGACCGAGTAGACCACCGGCAGGCTGGCATCGCCTGGACGCAGGAAGTAGCCATGCAGGGAATGCACATGGCGCGCCTGCTCGACCGTCTGGCAGGCCGCCGACAGCGATTGGCCCAGCACCTGGCCGCCATAGAGCTGGCGGAAGCCCAGGTCCTGGCTACGGCCGCGGAACAGGTTCTCTTCGATAGGCTCGAGGCTCAACAGGTCGACAAGGTCGTCCAACACATGGCTCATTCAGGGTCTCCTGGCAAGGCATCACGGCAATTCATGGGCGGATGATACAGGGTTTGACTGCCGATCCATCGCTCAGCCGTGCAAGGTCCGCTCCCAGCGCGCGCGATCGATGCGGTACAGCACGTGCGGGCGCAACGGGTGGCCGACCGGCAGGCGCGGGTGCTCGAAGCTGCCGGCGGTGTCCTGGAGCATGCCGATCGCCTGCATGACCTTCTGCGAAGGCAGGTTGAGCTCGCTGGTGAACGACACCACCTGGTCCAGGCGCAGCTGGCTGAAGGCGCAGCGCAGGCACGTCCAGGCCGCCTCGCTGGCGAAGCCGAGCCCCCAGTGGGCCCGGGCCAGGCGCCAGCCGATCTCCACCGCCGGGGTGAAGGCGGCCTCGAAGTTCACCCGCAGCAGCCCAGTCATGCCGATGAACGCGCCGGTGTCGATGCGCTCCAGCGCCCACAGGCCGAAGCCGTACTCGTTGAAGTGGCCACGAATGCGGCCAATCAGCGCCGCCGCCTCCAGCCGCGTCAACGGTGCGGGGAAATAGCGCATCACCTGAGGATCGGCGCTCATGGCAGCGAACTCGCCCAGGTCCTCGTCACGCCATTGGCGCAAGATCAGCCGCGCGCTTTCCAGACGGAGAATCGGGGTCATGGCATCGCTCCATCATCAAAGGTTCGCCAGTTCAAGAGTAGGCCGGCCTGCCAGCTTTACCGGCGCCTCGTGAAAACCATCGGCGAGCCGGGCGCGGCCTGATTGCCCGGCCAGGCAGCTTGCTGGCAAGATGGCCGGACTTCCTGGCGCGATCATCCCATGCCCCTGCCCCTGATCTATCACGATGACTACAGTCCGGAATTTCCCGCCGGTCACCGCTTCCCGATGGACAAGTTCCGGCTGCTGCGCGACCACCTGGTGGAAAGCGGGCTGACCACCGACGCGGCGCTGCTGCGACCGCAGACCTGCCCTGTGGATATCCTTGCCCTGGCGCATGACCGCGACTACATCGAGCGCTACATGGGCGGCGAGCTATCCCGCGAAGACCAGCGCCGTCTCGGCCTGCCCTGGAGCCAAGCCCTGGCCCGACGCACCGTACGCGCCGTCGGCGGATCGTTGCTGGCCGCCGAACAGGCGTTGCAGCATGGCATCGCCTGCCATCTGGCCGGCGGCACCCACCACGCCCATCGCGACCACCCGGCCGGCTTCTGCATCTTCAACGACCTGGCGGTGATCAGCCATTACCTGTTGGCAGCCGGACGCGTGCAGCGGGTGCTGATCTTCGATTGCGACGTGCACCAGGGTGACGGCACGGCGCGCATGCTCGAAGACACGCCGGAAGCGATCACCGTCTCGCTGCACTGCGAACAGAACTTTCCGGCACGCAAGGCGCAGAGCGACTGGGACATTCCACTGCCACGCGGCATGGGCGACGCGGCCTACCTGCAAGTGGTGGACGAGGCGCTCAACTACCTGCTGCCACTGTACCAGCCGGACCTGGTGCTCTATGACGCAGGCGTCGATGTGCACAAGGACGACGCGCTGGGCCATCTGCAACTGACCGACCAAGGGCTGGCCATGCGTGACGAACGTGTACTGCGTCACTGCCTGGGGCGCGATATCCCGGTGGTCGGGGTGATTGGGGGTGGCTATGACCAGGATCGCGTGGCGCTGGCTCGACGGCACGGCATCCTTCATCACAGCGCGGCGCGCGTGGCCGGTTGTACACAATGACTGTGGAACGGCCTGTGGGTAACCTGAGCGAAAAGTCCTGGAGGCCTTTGGCTCTCTGGCCTGCAGAGATCTGATCATTTTTTGTACAGGTCGCTCGGCATCGCTTGAACTGTGGACAAACAGCATCGCGTTCATTCGGCCTGTGCATAAGCGCTTGTGCACAATCACTGTGGAACCGCTTGTGGATAACCTGCGCGAAAACGTCCCTGGCCCTTGATCTGCCTGGCCTGCAAAGACATGCTCATTTTTTGTACAGCCTATCAGAGATGAGCCTGCGCTAGAATGCGCGTCTTTTCCACAGCCCCTATCGCCATGACCCAGTCGCCCACCTCCTCTCGTCCTCTCGTCGCTGTCATCGGTGGCGGCCCTGCCGGCCTGATGGCGGCCGAAGCCCTGGCCCAGGCCGGCGTGGCCGTGGCGGTATTCGATGCCATGCCATCGGTGGGTCGCAAGTTCCTGCTTGCCGGTGTCGGCGGCATGAACATCACCCATTCCGAGCCGTATCCGGCGTTCGTGGCACGTTACGCCGAGCGCCACGCGCCGATTGATGCGCTGCTGCAGGATTTCGACGGACCTGTCTTGCGCCAGTGGATCCATGGCCTGGGCATCGAGACGTTCGTCGGCACCTCCGGCCGGGTGTTTCCACGCGACATGAAGGCCGCGCCACTGCTGCGCGCCTGGCTCAAGCGCCTGCGCGATGCCGGGGTGGTTATCCACACACGGCATCGCTGGTTGGGCTGGAACGCCGACGGCAGCCTGCGCCTGGCTTATCCACAGGGCGAGCTGAAGTATCAGGCCGATGCGGTAGTCCTGGCACTGGGCGGCGCCAGCTGGGCACGCCTGGGTTCGGACGGCGCCTGGTTGCCTCTGCTGGCCGAGCGAGGCGTGGCTATCGCGCCATTGCAGGCCAGCAACTGCGGTTTCGAAGTGCAAGGCTGGAGCCAGCTGCTCCAGGACAAGTTCGCCGGGGCCCCGCTGAAGAACGTTGCCCTGGCCTTGCCTGGCAGCCAGCCGCGCAAGGGCGAATGCATCGTCACCGCGCTCGGTCTCGAAGGCAGCCTGGTGTATGCGCTGTCGGCGCCCATTCGGGAAACCATCAACCGACAAGGCAGCGCGACCGTGCTGCTGGACCTGCTACCTGACCGACCTGTGGACAAGATCGTCCAGGCACTGGCCAAGCCACGCGGCTCGAAATCCATGGCCCGGCACCTGCAGGGTCAATTGGGGCTGGAAGGCATCAAGGCCGCGCTGCTGCGCGAGCTGACCGACCAGGCGACCTTCGCCGACCCGGAGCGACTGGCCCGAGCAATCAAGGCGCTGCCCATCGAGCTGTTGCGCCCGCGTCCGCTGGACGAGGCGATCAGCACGGCGGGCGGGGTACGTTTCGAGGCGCTGGATGCCAGCCTGATGCTCGAACGATTGCCCGGGGTGTTCTGCGCCGGGGAGATGCTCGACTGGGAGGCGCCGACCGGGGGCTACCTGCTGACCGCCTGTTTCGCCAGCGGATTGCGGGCGGGGCGGGCTGCGGCGGCGTGGGTTGGTCGAGGTGGCGCGCAGGTGTAGAGAAGAGCTGGCCTGGGCCACCATGGGCTGCGCCGCAACCCATCAGGGCTCAGGCCTTGTTGGCGACCTCTCTACCACCCACCGTTGGTGCTGCAAGCACGGCCCTCAGGGCTTGCGCTTGCGCGGCCCGCCGTTGAAGCTCGGCACCTTGCGTACCGCCTTGACCGTCGGCTCGGCAGGGCCTGGCTCGGCACTGTCCATCCAGCGTCCCAGGCCCCGCTTGGCACTGTTCTCCTTGGGCTTCTTGGGTTTCTTCGGCTTCTTCAGCACCTGGCCACTGGCATCGGTCAGCGGCACCCGGTGGTCGGGAATGAACCCAGGCTCTTCGTGACGCGGCAGGGTCTGACGAATCAGGGTCTCGATGGCCGACAGCAACTGCACTTCGTCGGCACACACCAGCGATATCGCCTCGCCCTTGTTGCCCGCCCTGCCCGTGCGCCCGATCCGGTGCACGTAGTCCTCGGCGACGATCGGCAGGTCGAGGTTGACCACCAGCGGCAGGTCGTCGATATCCAGGCCGCGAGCGGCCACGTCGGTGGCCACCAGCACCTCGATCTGGCGCGCCTTGAAACTGTCCAGCGCACGCTGGCGGGTAGCCTGGGGCCGGTCGCCATGGATGCCGTCGGCCTTGACGCCGTCGTCGAGCAGGCGCTCGACCAACTGGTCGACACCGTTGCGGGTCTTGGCGAAGACCAGCACATGCTTCCAGCGCTGCTCACGCAACAGATGGCAGAACAGGTCGGCCTTGCGCTTCTTGTCCACTGGCACCAGCCACTGCCTGACCGTGCTGGCGGTGGTGTTGCGCGGGCTGACCTCGATGCTCAGCGGGTCGTTCAGGGCCAGGCCGGCGAGCAGGCGGATCTGCTCGGAAAAGGTGGCAGAGAACAGCAAGGTCTGGCGCTTGCGTGGCAACGCCGCGTAGACCGCCTGCAACTCCTCGGCGAAGCCCAGGTCGAGCATGCGATCGGCTTCGTCGAGCACCAGCGTCTGTACCTGCCCGAACTTCACTGCGTTCTGCCGGAACAGGTCAAGCAGCCGCCCAGGCGTGGCGACCAGCAGGTCGACCCCGCGGCGCAGGCGCATCATTTGCGGGTTGATGCTGACACCGCCATAGACCGCGTAGGTGCTGACCGGCAAATCGGCGGCATAGTCGCGGATATTGCCGTGGACCTGCTCGGCCAGCTCGCGGGTGGGCACCAATACCAAGGCGCGGATCGAGTTGCTGGCTACCTTGCCCCCTTCGAGCGCCAGGCGCTGCAGCACCGGCAAGGCGAAACCGGCGGTCTTGCCGGTGCCGGTCTGCGCCGCGGCCATCAGGTCGCGACCGGCCAGCACGGCGGGAATGGCCTGGGCCTGGATCGGCGTCGGGGTGGAGTAGTCCAGTTGCTGCAAGGTGCGCAACAGGGGTTCGATCAGGCCGAGTTTGGCGAAAGTCATGGCAATACCGTCAGGGTTCAGCGAAGCCGGCAGTTTACCGCAACACCTTGCCCGGCTTGCATGTTTCGCCTGGCGTCAGCGGTTTTGCGCGTGGCGCACGGCGCCATTGTGGCAGGCCGATGAGCACCACGGCGCTGATGATCACGCCCATCGCCAGGGTTTCCTCGATACCGATCCGCTCACCCGCGAAGAGGATGCCCAGCAGCACCGCCACCGCCGGGTTGACGTAGGCATAGCTGGTGGCCGCCGCCGGGCGCACATGCTTGAGCAGGTACATGTAGGCGCTGAATGCCAGGATCGAGCCGAACAGTATCAGGTAGGCCAGGGCCGCCCAGCCCGCCATGTTCGGCATCTGCGTCAGGCGCTCGCCGCTCACGACGCTGCCAGCCAGCAGCACGGCGCCACCGACCAGCATCTCTGCGGCGCTGGCCATGGCCCCTTGCGGCAAGGGCAGGCGCTTGCTCCACACCGAGCCGAACGCCCAGGCTGCCGCGGCGAAGACGATCAGCGCCGCGCCCATGGGGCTGGCTTGCAAGTTGGAGCCAAGGTTGAGCAGCGCAATGCCGGCCAGCCCGAGCAGGATGCCGGCCCATTCAAGGCGCGAATTGCGATAGCCGAACAGCAAGCCGAACAACAGCGTGAACAGCGGCACCGTGGCGATCGCCAGGGCCGCGATACCCGAGGCGACACCAGCGTGCTCGGCCAAGGTCACGCCGCCATTGCCGCAACTGAGCAACAGGAAGCCGATCGCCCCGGCCGAGCGCCATTGCGGCCAGGTCGGTGGCGCAACCCCGCGCCAGCGCAGGAAACCGTAGAGCAAGCCACCGGCCACCAGGAAACGCACCCCCGCCATCAGCATCGGCGGCCAGGATTCGACGCCGATCCGGATCACCAGGTAGGTCGACCCCCAGACGAAATACAGGGCAACGAAGGCGCCGATCAGCAGCCACGGCAGGCGGGAGGAGGCAGGCATTGGGAAAGTGCTCGAAATCCATTTGAAAGGGGCTTAGTTTAGAAAGGCCATGGCGATAAATTAAGTCGCAAACCACGCTTCAAGTACACACGAGCCTTGGATTGCATGGTTATGCAAGGCGTTGACGATCGAATGCAAGGCACCGGGAAGCCAATGGACAAATACGACCGCATCATCCTTGCGGCCCTGCTGGAAAACGGCCGAGCCTCCTTCGCGCAATTGGCCCGGCAGGTCAACCTGTCGGCACCGGCCGTGGCCGAGCGTGTGGCCAAGCTGGAGGCCAGCGGAGTCATCACCGGCTACGCGGCCAAGGTCGACCTGGACAAGATCGGCCTGCCGATCCAGTGCGTGATCGAGCTGCGCCTGGCCAGCCACGGCAACCAGCAAGCCTACGAAGCCCTGACGCGAATCCCGCAGCTGACCCAGTGCCACCGGGTCACCGGAGACCCGTGCGTGATCATGCAGGCCGCGCTCGGCTCGATGAGCGAGCTGGAAACGCTGATCGACCAGGTCGCCCAGTTCGGCTTCAGCAAGACCTCGATCATTCTCTCCAGCGCAATCGAGCAACGCGTGCCACTCGGCCACCTCGGCCAGCCAGGCAGGAAAGCCTAGGCCCGGCGCACTCTAGCGCCGGAGCAGCAGCCTGCCTTGCACCGGTACATAACGGCTGGCGGCTCGCACCAGGGCGTTGGCGGTCAGGCCAGGCACCCCGTAGACCACCGCCTCGACGCCGTGGCGCTGGATGACCCGTTGCAGCAGCAGGTCGAAATCGCCATCGCCCGAGGCCAGCACCACCTGGTCGACCCGTTCGGCGGCGTCGACCACATCCAGGGTGATGCCGACGTCCCAGTCACCCTTGGCCGAGCCATCGCTGCGCTGGATGAACGGCTTGAGCCGCACTTCGAAACCAAGGTTGCGCAAGATCTGCTGGAACTGCTGCTGCTTGCTGTCGCCCCGATCGATGGCGTAGGCCATCGCCTCGACGATCTGGCCTTCACGGCTGACTTCGGCCCACAGTGCGGCATAGTCGAAATGGCAACCGTAGACCTGGCGCACCGTGTAGTAGAGGTTCTGCACATCGGCAAACAGCGCGATCTTCTTCACCGGGTTTCCTTTTGCTGCGGTTGCCACGCTCATCGACAGACGGGCCGGTCAGACGAAGGTATCGTCGTCATCGGCGAAGAAGCCACCGTCGTCATTGCCATAGTCGCTGTCCATGAAGCTGCCCTGGTCGCTGCCGTAGTCGCCGTTGTCGGCCACCTGCTGCTGCTCGCCCTGGTCGTTCCAGCCGCCGGTGTCGCTGGCTGGGGCCGGTTCCTCGCGGATCACTTCGACCACTTCCTCGGGCTTGTCGTGGAACAGGCTGCTGATCCCTTGCGCCAGCAGCACGCCACCGGCCACGCCGGCCGCGGTCTGCAACGCGCCGCTCATGAAGCCGCCACCGGCACCGCCCATGCGCGGCGCCGCGGGCGCGGCGCTGAAGCCCGATTGCTGCGCTGCCAGGCCCGGGCGGGCCGGTTCGCGCCAGCCGCCAGCCGAACCAGGCGCCGGGGCCGGGGCCTGGCCTTGCGGGCGCTGTGGCTCTGGACGCGAGCTGGAGCCGAACAGGCTGGAAAGAAACCCACCGCCCTGCTGCTGGGCCGGTGCCGAGGAGGCCTGGGCGCGGGCCTGCTTGAGCGCATCCTCGAGCTTGCGGTTCTGCTCATCCAGCCGCTTGATCGCGGCCTCCTGCACCAGGATCGCCTGGGCCATGTAGTACGGCGCCGCCGGCTGCTGGCGCACATGCTCCTGAATCCGCGCGAAGGCCTCGGCATCGCGTGGCTGGCCGGGGTTCTCGGCCTGCTTGATGCGGCCGAACAGGCCGTCGATCAGGGATTGTTCTTCAGTGTTCATGGGCTACCTCATGCAAGAGCCAGAATCGGACCCAGCCAAGATGGGGGATCGCCGTGGCGTATTCAATCTCGGCCGGTGTGAAACTTTCTTCAGCTTGGACAGCGCCTGGGCTACAGTGACGCCCTGCTTTTTCCTGCCATGCGATGTTGACCGATGAATCCGTTGAGCATTCTGCGCGACTCCTTGTACTTCTCCCGCCGCCATCTGGCGGGCATCCTCCAGCTGTGCCTGCCCCTGGTGGTGCTCGAGACCCTGCTCACCCAGCTGCTGTTGCGCCAGCTCGGCGACCAGGCCCAGCCGCTGCATGGCCTGCTGGTGAGCCTGCTGGTGTACCCGCTGTACAGCGCGGCGCTGATCCTCTACCTCGATAGCCGCAGCAACGGCCAGGCACCACGCAAGCGCGACCTGCTGGCCCGCGCCGTGCAACTGTGGCCGGCCCTGGCCTTGCAGGTACTGATCAGCTCGCTGCTGATCCTGTTCGGCCTGACCCTGCTGGTCTTCCCTGGCATCTGGATCATGGTCAACCTGGTGTTCGCCGAATACCTGCTGGTGCTGCGCGGCCGCCGCGTGGTCGAAGCCATGCGCGAGAGCGCGCAGATGACCACCGGCCACTTCTGGCAGATCCTGGTGTGCATGCTCGCCGTGCTGGCGCCGCTGTGGCTGCTCGACGCACTGTTGCTCACGCTGTTCCCGAACCCGCAGCCAGGCGTCGAACTGGCCTTGGACAGCCTGGTCAACTTCCTGCAACTGTTCACCATCGTGGTGCTCTACCGCCTGTTCATGCTGCTCGAGCAGCACAAAGGCCGTTGAGCCTGCCTGGCAATGGCCTTCGGTCCCTTGCCAGGCCCTTGGATGACCGCCCCCAGGAAGGCCTTCAGTCTCCGCTCACGCCTGGTCGACGCGTAGTGTGCCGGCACTTGCCCAGCACACCAGGAGCGAATCATGAACCAGACCCCCGACCCAACCGGCACCAGCGACGAAGTGGAATCGTTTCGCGGCAGGATCTACTTGCTACACGACGGACAAGCCATTCCCCTGCGCTTCAGCCGCAGCAGCGACCGCTTCGACTGGGGCATCACGCCCGGGGATGACTGGTTGCAGGCCGGCGGCGACCAGGACTCGCCAGTGCTGCAGTTCACCTATCACTCCAGGAGCGAAGGCCGGCTGAACTTCATGATCTGCGGCACGGGCAGCCAGGCCGGAAAACGCCTGGGCATCAGCCGAAACGGCTACCTGGGCCTGTACCAGCACGCCGAAGTGGTCGACTACTGGAAGATCGAACCGCTGGAGGTCTCCGGCGAAGACCTGATCTGCCGCTGGCGCGACCACCTTGGTCACCAGGTCAAGACCGAACGCGACGTCCCGCACCATGCGCCGGGAGTGTTCTACCTGCTGACGGTCGCTGAAGGCGAGATTCACCAGTACCTGATCAGGCGCGTGGCGTAGCCTGGGTCACAAAACGCTTCGATCGCCTCGGGCCATGGCGCCGATCCTGCCAACTGCCCGAGGCCGCTTCGCGTCGTGGCGTGGGCCTTCAGCTCGCCACAGGTGAGAAAGAATTGGCCAGGTCCGGGCCACCGAGAGCTCAAGTCCCCCTAGGCTTCGCCCGCGCCGTCGCTTGCGCCACCAGCGGATCATCCGGCCAGTGATGGCCGGCATCAAATGACAAGCACACCATTAACACCTCTCTGAGCTCCAGAACTTCTAGATCATGTCCGATATCTGTAGCCCGAAGATTGACAGTCAATGCTACAGCGATGATTGACAAAAAACGGGCTGGCTGCTGGTGAGATTGACACATTCATTCGGACTGAACCTTCCTACATGCTCAAAGGGCTAACAAACTGAGTTTGCCACAGGTGGTCGATTCGCCACGAATAAACCGTTGGTTCGCTTCAAACGGTGTGTACTTAGCTCCAGATATAGAGATGGAGTTGAATATGCCTGATTGTAACTTATCTACGTTATCTGAAGAGTATAAAGAGATTAGCTCATCGCAGAGCGCCCTTAAAGAGAGTCCTTTATAGCGAGAGGCACTGAGTGAAGCGAAGGCAAAGCTTCTAGCACAGGAGCACCCACAGCAAGGAGAAGTTCATATTTCTCAAGACAGTTAGCTAGGGCGTGCAAGGGCTAAGATGTCGGATAAAAAAGATATAAGCAGTGTAAAGTTATAGAAATCAGAATTTTCTGGGGTAAAATTGTTCTCTCCCAATTATGCAGTAATGACTCCTGCGGGAATTCTATATCGCTCGGAGGTGGCGCTACTCTTCCGGCACTTGGTAGTAAAGATGACCTCGCACGGGACTAAATAGTGCAGGCCTTGCTCAATCGCTTCGGAGTCGACTGAAAGCTCGCAAAGTATGCTCCGTGCGGGATAAGATCATTGAGAGCGTGCATCTCGCTTTCATTTAAGACTACAAATAGTGGTGTACTCCATTGGGCGACGACATCCGTGACGGCGCTAGACTTAGCGTCCTCTAGAGTGAGGACAAAAGCGGATGCGGCGAACAGGCTGCCGGATGTTTCTAGAGTGAAAATAGAGAGATCATGTCGGTCCGGTAGCGCTATTGAGGAGCTATACATGATCCGAGCTTTCATGACTTTCTCCTTTTATTTTCCAGCGAAGGGGGGCGAGTAGTAGCATCAGCGTCATTCCAACGAATGTCGCTGGACCAACAATCAAATATACAAAGCTGGCAATGAGTCCGGAGAGGGCATCGCCAACCACTGCCGTAAAGTAGTAAAGTGAAAAAATTCGACCTACTTCGCTTTGTCTAGAGAGGCACTGGATGTTGGTGACTATGGCAATATCAACAAAGGCACCTATGAATCCTACGAAGAATAGGACAACCAGGAAAAGCCAGACATTTAGCTCTAGGGTTAGCGCTGCCAAGAAAAACAACGCACCATATGCTGCCCAGTACTTGAATACAGAGTTGACGGTGGTCTCCTTATTGAATTTAATATATAGCATGCCGCCCAAGACAGTCCCCATAGCAAGAAGTGACATCACATATCCGACTGCCGCTTCTGACTGAAACTGTTCAAGAATGGATGCTGGCAAAATGAATCGCAATATTGATGTGGCAAACATTGCGCAAATGGTTGTGCACAGAACCACACTGAATAACGGTGCGTTTGATTTTCGAAGTTCCTTAACGCTACCTGCTGCTTCTTTAACAAGCAAAAAGCCATTGAAGGCTGTTGCTTCCCTGGATGGGGGAGGCACGAGCATCGATATGCAGGCAGCCGAGATGAGCAGGAAAAGGGCAAAGAATATAAACGTGTAACTAGTGGTGAGTAGTATTGCGATCAACGCAAAAACAAGTGGGCCTATGATGGATGAAGCGTCCTCTATAACCTGAACGCCGCTATTCACGGAGGATAATTCGTCCTTCTCTACGATATCGGGAAAGTATGCCCGGAATGTGGGGACATACAGGCAGTCAAATGCAGTCATAACCATTGAAACTGCTATGATGCTTAAGATTGATGCCTGTAAGAACTCGAATAATGCGAAGAATAGTAGTGCGACAATGCATTTCGCTAGTTCTACTATTGCTAGTGTTTGCTTTTTATTGCAGTTGTCAGCCAGCCACCCACCGATAGGAGAAAATAATGCGCTCGGCAGGTATCGAAAGAAATAGACGAGACCGATCAGTAAGAGATTTGCCTCGGCCAAGGTAACGACCGCGACAGCAAACGCGGCCTCAAAAGCGAACTCTCCACATTTCGAAAAGAAGTATGCTGTGGAGAGTGTTTTGGTGCTTGAGTTAAGAACTAGTGCTCGCATATCCGTTGCCTAGCGGGTTACGTTATCCTGCAGAGTAGATTAGCTCATCTTGTTTGATATCTCTACCTGGAACGTTCAGTCTTTCAAATGCCAGTTTTTTTCAGAATGTTTTGCTCCCTCTCGGAAATCAGGTATAACATAATGTTGCTATAGCATGACCAGTTCTGCCTGGTGAGTGTGCAGGCATCTTGACAATCTTAGATGTTCTTAGAGGATAACGCGTTCGGCGCGATGCTCGTTTCCTTCTACGTCATTTCCCAAGCAAGAATGACATGCTGTTGGCCGGTCGGATCGAGGAGCAAATAGGGACATTGCCAATTGGAGTGCTCGGCCCCGTCTTCAGCTCATCAATTACGCGATAGTCAACACTTCAATTACAATCGCGGTTTGGTTCTGGCTGTTGGCTCTGCGTCCATAGGATCATCAGGCCACCAGTGCTTGGGGTACCTGCCTTTCAGGTCTTTTTTAACCTCACCATAGGTATTCGCCCAGAAGCTGGCCAAATCCTGAGTTACCTGCACCGGTCGCCTTGCCGGCGACAGGAGGTGCAGCAATACACGCTGTCGACCACCGACAATGCGCGGTGTTTCAGCCAGCCCAAATAGCTCTTGCAACCTCACGGCTAGTACAGGAGGACGCACTGAATAGTCGATAACAATGCGCGACCCCGAAGGCACCTGCAGTGCTTTTGGTGCCAACTCATCCAGCTTCTGTGGAAGTGGCCAGGGCAGCAGCCCCTGAAGGATACTTTGCAGGTCGAGACTGGTGAAATGGCTGAGGCGGCTAACCCGTCCCAAATACGGAGCCAGCCATTCGTCTAACGATGAAAGCAGAGCAGCATCGGACAAGTCTGGCCATTTACTTTGGCCTTGCGCCTCAAGATCCAGCTGGCGAACAAGATCAACACGTGCTTGCCACTGGCGCAACTCGGTGGTCCAGGGAAGCAACTCAAGTCCCTTGCGACGAACCAGTTCAGTCACAGCCTTGGTGCGTGTTTCTTCGCTGAGCCCAGGCAAGGCCTCCGAACTTAGAACCAGCTCACCGACACAGCGCTGCCTCTCAGCCTTGAGGATACCTTCACGTTCATCCCACTCAATCTTGTCGCGCTGTACCACTTGTTCAGCGAGTACCGTATCGAAAAGTTCGGGGGCAAGTGCAGCCGCGAGGTATATACGCTCCTCACGTTGCCCCTGACGACTACCAAGATCAGCAATTACCAGCCAAGGCTCTTTCATTAATGCGTCAGGCCCACCGAACTGAGCAGCCCGTCCATTTGCGAGCCTGTAGCCAGCACCGCCATCAACGCGCTGCCGTGCTACTCGGTCGGGGTACGCGAAAGCTAGAAGAGCACCCAACCAGTGCGCATCATCGCTATCAGCTACCGGGGCTGATGCCAAACCTCTAAGGAGCCCACGGAACTGCCGTGCAAGAAGGCGAGCACGCTGAACTGCACTGCGGTTAGCCTTCGAAGACAGTTCGTTTCTCATTGCTGTTATGCGGTCATGGAGATCAGCGCTACTGCCTCGAAGGATGTCTTTTTCACCCAGCAGCGCAGCTATATCGCAAGCACGGCTAGCAAGCCCTAAAGCCTGACCACGAAGTAGAAGATGAGCTATTCGGGGATGCGTTGGCAGCTCGGCCATGGCCTGGCCGTGAGCAGTAATAACACCGCGTTCATCGAGCGCCCCAAGACGCGAAAGTAGATCACACGCCTGAGCAAATGATGCCGAGGGTGGAAAATCAAGCCATGCGAGCTCTTCGGGTTTAACCCCCCAACGAGAGAGCTGAAGTGCCAACCCAGATAGATCTGCCTGGAGGATTTCAGCGGCATCATGAGCAACGAGTTGATCATGTTGAGCCTCTGACCAGAGGCGATAACAGACACCTGCTTCAAGGCGTCCCGCCCGCCCCGCACGCTGGGTCGCTGCCGCGCGAGAAATCCGCTGTGTGTCGAGACGAGTCATACCGCTGACAGGATCGAAGCGAGGCACCCGGGCCATACCGGCATCAATCACAACACGCACACCATCAATGGTCAGACTCGTCTCTGCAATATTGGTGGCCAGTACTACCTTACGCTTGCCGGGCGGCGCTGGCTCGATAGCGGCTCTCTGAGAAGCAAGATCCAACTCACCATGCAGCGGACAAAGCACGACCTTGTTGCAGCCATCAATATGCTCAATGAGTTGTTCGTGAACTCGACGGATTTCAGCCTGGCCTGGTAGAAATACTAATACGCTACCGCTCTGCTCATAAATTGCTTGTAGGCAAGTTTGAACAACTCTGGACTCAAGAGCTTCACCAGGTTGATAAGGCCTACCCCAGACCATAGTGACTGGAAACATTCGTCCCTCACTGGTGACAATGGGGGCATCATTTAGCAATCTGGAAAGCCGCTCTCCCTCAAGAGTGGCTGACATCAACAGGATCTTCAGGGGCTGACTTTCATCCCGTAGCAGCTCGCGCCCGTTCAGGCACAAGGCGAGAGCTAGGTCAGCCTCAAGTGTCCTGAGATGGAACTCGTCGAAGATCACCAAGCCGACGCCCTCGAGCGCCGGGTCTTCCTGCAGCCGACGGGTGAGCACGCCTTCGGTGACCACTTCGATGCGCGTGGCCGGCCCGACCTTGCTTTCGAGGCGAATGCGGTAACCGACGGTTTCCCCGACCCGTTCGCCCAGCTCGCTGGCCATCCGCTCGGCCGCGGCGCGCGCGGCCAGGCGCCTGGGCTCGAGCATGATGATGCGCTGGCCGGCCAGCCACGGCTGGTCGAGCAGCGCGAGCGGCACGCGGGTAGTCTTGCCCGCCCCGGGCGGTGCCTCGAGCACGGCTTCGTCGCGTTCACCCAGGGCTTGGCGCAGGGCAGGCAGTACGGCATCGATCGGTAATGAAATCATGGGGGTCCTCAGGCAAGCGCCCTAGTATAACGGCGAACCGGGACTGGTTCGTGATGGTCCCAGTAACGGGTACGGCTGTTTGCCTGTATCGTTGCAGCTTTTCTGCGGAGACTCCCCATGCGCATCCATAATCGCCTGATCGGTGGCGCCCTGGTCGCCACGCTGCTGACCCAGCTGACCGCCTGCGGCACATTGCTCTACCCCGACCGTCGTGGCCAGATCGAAGGGCGGATCGACCCGGTGGTGGCGGCCCTCGACGCGGTCGGCATCCTGTTCTACGTGATACCGGGGCTGGTCGCCTTCGGCATCGACTTCGCCACCGGTGCCATCTACTACCCAGGCGGGACCACCGCCCAGGTCGACCCGGCGCGCCTGCACCAGGCGGTAGGCAGCGATGGCCAGGTCGACAAGGCCAAGTTGCAGGCCATTCTCGAGGCCGAGCTGGGCCAGCGCCTACCGCTCGACGATCCGCGCCTGATCCAGCACCGCGGCAGTGTCGAGCAACTGGCTGCCTTCGGCCTGGTGCCGGCGGCGTGAAGCTGCCGGCACGCGCCCCAAGATGACTTCGCCAGCGCAACACCAGCGCCTGCTGCGCCTGGCCACGCGGGCCTCGCTGCTGGTGGCGAGCATCCTGGTGCTGGGCAAGGCCCTGGCCTGGTGGCTCAGTGGCTCGGTGAGCCTGCTGGCTGGCCTGACCGACTCGGCCCTGGATGCGGTCGCGTCGTTCCTCAACCTGCTGGCGGTTCACTATGCCTTGCGTCCGGCCGACGACGATCATCGTTACGGCCACGGCAAGGCCGAGGCCATGGCCGGAATGGCCCAGGCGCTGTTCATCGGCGTCAGCGCGGTGCTGATCGGCGTCCAGGCGCTCGAACGCCTGCAATCGCCGCAGCCGCTAGGCGACACCACGGCCGGGATTGCCGTGATGCTGCTGTCGCTGGTGCTCACCGTGGCGCTGCTGATGCTGCAACGGCGGGTCGTGCGGCTTACTGGCTCCACGGCCGTGCGCGCCGATTCGCTGCACTACCGCTCCGACCTGCTGCTCAACGCCAGCATCCTGCTGGCGCTGTTGCTGGCACGCTTCGGCTGGCCGCAGCTCGACGCCCTGTTCGGCCTGGGCATCGCCGTGTACATCCTCTGGAGTGCCTGGCAGATCGCCCGTGAAAGCAGTGCCATCCTGATGGACAAGGAGCTGCCGACCGACATCAGCGAAGGCATGCGCGCGCTGGTCTGTGCGATACCCGGCGTGCAAGGCGCGCATGACTTGCGCACGCGCGTGTCGGGCAATCGCTGGTTCATCCAGGTTCATCTGGAGCTGCCCGGCGAGTTGCCGTTGCATGCGGCGCATGCCTTGTGCGTGCGAGCCTCGCAAGCCATCCGCGATCGCTATCCGCAGGCCGATGTGCTGGTGCATGCCGATCCGGTCTGAAGCGCGGGGTTCAGTTGATGCCGTAGCCGCGCCCGCCAAGACAGGCGCCCAGCGCGCGGCGGTAGGTCCGGGCGACCTCCTGGGGGGGCGCAGAGGCCGCGCTGGCCGGGTCGAAGCCGGATTGCTCGACGGCCCAGCGATGGCATTGGTAGCGGTCTTGCTCGAGCTGCTGCGGCGTCTGGCCGTACGCTGGGTAGGCGATCACATCGTAACCGCTGCCCTGCACTGGCGCAGGCATGGGCGCCGTCTGCGGCGGCTCCACCACCACATAGCCGCCACTGTCTTGGAGATATTGGTAGTAGGTGTCCGCCACTTGGTAGAACAAGGCGCCACCGAGCCAGAGCTCGCGGGCGTAGGGCGGCAGGTAGTCGACCCTGGCGCCATGGGGTGGCCTGACCACGATGTAGCTCGGCCCATGCGGCTGGAACCAGTAGCCTCCCGAGTAGAAATAGTCCCGACCTTGGTAGGGCACTCGCCAATAGCGCTCGGGGAAGCGGTCGATGGCTTGGCCGGGTTGATAGCGAGGCCCGGGGCCCCAGCCATTGCCATGCCCGCCAGGCCATTGCGCGCCGTGGCGCTGGGCTGGGCCACCGGCCTGCCAAGGCCCGCGTCGCGGGATGTCCTGGTAGTAGCCTTGGCGTGGCGGCTCGCTCTGGCGAACCTCGTCGCGCGAGCGCAGCGGTGAACTGCCCTGGCCAGCGTTGGGGTCTTGCGGCCCCTGCTCGCCAGGGCCGTCATGAGGCGCCTGGGCCGCTGCCGGCAAGCCGATCGCCATGCAGACCAGGGCGACACCGACCATCGGCCAGATGCGTGACTTCATGCTGTGCCTCCCGGCAGAGAGTGAGGGGTGCAGTCTACAGCGCCATGCACCGCAAAGGATGAAATTCGCGTCCATGAAAAAAGGGAGGCCGGTTGGCCTCCCTTCGGGAATTGTCGTCCGTGCTCGACGCTTGTGACGTCGGCTCACCTCGCACTGCCTTGTGGACGGTGCGTAGCCCGGGGGCCTGGCCGCTCCTGTTGGATGACCTGGCCGCGACCGCCTGGATTGGGTCGGCCGCCGTGGACTGATGTCCGGGCAGTGATTCTGTGGTTAAAGATAAAGGACCAGGGCAGGCAGAAGATTGCGAAGATTGCTGGTATAAATATGACTTGCGCAATTTTTCACCCTAGATCGATAATTCGCCGCAATCCGAACAGAAAAGGCTTTTCCTGTGAGCAAACTAGACCGTTACGACTTGAGCATTCTCGCCGAGCTGCAGCGCGACGCGCGCATTTCCAACCAGGAACTGGCCGAGCGCATCGGCCTGTCGCCGTCGCCTTGCTCGCGGCGGGTCAAGCAGCTTGAGGACGATGGCTACATCTCGCGCCAGGTCGCCTTGCTCGATCGCAAGAAGCTCGGGCTGAGCCTGACTGCCTATGTACTGATCGGCATGGACCGCCACACGCCGGAACGTTTCGAGACCTTCGAAGCCACCATCCGCAGCCTGCCGCAGGTGCTCGAATGCAGCCTGGTGACGGGGATGGATGCCGACTACCAGCTCAAGGTGGTCGTGCCGGACATGGATCATTACCAGAAGCTGCTGCTGGGTAGTCTGACCCGTATCGAAGGCGTGACCAGCGTGCGCTCGAGCTTCGTGCTCAACCAGGTGCTGGCCAGTACCGAGCTGCCGCTGACACATCTGCGCTGACCGCCTGGGCTCTTCACCTATCGCCGTACGTACGCCTGAACGGGCACTGCCGAAGCGGCGCCGCGCCAGCGAGTCGAGGGCGCTGTCGCCCGGCAGATCCTGGGCCCGCGTTGCGGGCCATCGCGGACAGTCCAGTGCCTCGGCCGGCGCTGTGCCTACGCGGCCCCTGCAACGGCCACCGATGGTGTTGGAAGCACGGCCAATGCCGATCCGCCCTCAGACCTGTCCTCCCCTCACCGGCACCTCGCGCCAAGCCCCCTGTTCCAGACCTTCCAGGCTCCAGTCACCGATCCGCACGCGCACCAGGCGCAGGGTCGGCAGACCGACCGCGGCGGTCATGCGTCGTACCTGACGGTTGCGGCCTTCGCGGATGATCAGTTCCAGCCAAACGGTCGGCACGCTCTTGCGAAAACGCACCGGCGGGTTGCGCGGCCACAGGTCGGGCTCGTCCAGCTGACGCACCTGCGCTGGCAACGTCGGCCCGTCGTTCAGCTCCACGCCATCACGCAAACGCTGCAGCTGCTCTTCGCTCGGCTCGCCCTCGACCTGTACCCAGTAGGTCTTGGCCAGCTTGTGCCGGGGGTCGGCGATACGTGCCTGCAGGCGGCCATCGTTGGTCAGCAGCAGCAGCCCCTCGCTGTCACGGTCCAGCCGACCGGCCGGATAGACGCCGGGCACATCGATGTAGTCCTTGAGCGTAGTGCGTCCTTCGCCATCGCTGAACTGGGTCAGGACGTCGAACGGCTTGTTGAACAGGATCAGTCGCGGCTCGGCTGGCGCCGCCTTGGGCAGGCGGCGCGAACTGGCAGGCCGTGCCGGAGGACGGCGCGGCTTGGAACGGGGGGGCAGTGGCATGCGACCTCAGCGGAACGGCGGCTCATCGAAGCTGCGCAGTTTACGCGAGTGCAGCGAATTGAGCTCGGTGCGCAGCAGGTCGAGGGCGGCGATGCCGATCTTCAGGTGCTGGCTGACGGCGCGGTTGTAGAACGCATTGGCCGAGCCAGGCAACTTGATCTCGCTGTGCAGCGGCTTGTCCGAGACGCACAGCAAGGTGCCATAGGGCACGCGCAGCCGGTATCCCTGGGCGGCGATGGTGCCGCTTTCCATGTCCACCGCCACTGCGCGCGACAGGTTGATCAGCGGGCGCTCCTGGGCCCAGCGCAATTCCCAGTTGCGATCGTCGTAGGTCAGCACGGTGCCGGTGCGCAGGCGTTTCTTGAGATCGTCGCCACGCTCGCCGGTCACCTGGGCCGCTGCCTCCTGCAAGGCCAGTTGGACTTCGGCCAGCGCCGGAATGGGGATGTTCGGCGGCACCAGCCGATCGAGGATCCCGTCGCGGCGCATGTAGGCGTGGGCCAGCACATAGTCGCCGATGGTCTGCGACTGGCGCAGGCCGCCGCAGTGGCCGATCATCAGCCAGCAGTGCGGGCGCAGTACCGCCAGGTGGTCGGTGATGTTCTTGGCGTTGGATGGGCCGACGCCAATGTTCACCAGCGTGACGCCGTCGCCATCGCCGGCGATCAGGTGATAGGCCGGCATCTGGTAGCGGTGCCAGACCACGCCGGTTACCAAGGCCTGGGCCTGGTCGTCGGCCATGCCCTTGTCGATCACCACATTGCCGGGCAGGACCATGCGCACGAAGCGCGGGTCCTCGCGCAGCTGCTCCAGGCCGTGGGCGATGAACTGGTCGACGTAGCGGTGATAGTTGGTCAGCAGGATCCAGGGCTGGACGTGCCGCCAGTCGCTGCCGGTGTAGTGCACCAGGCGGCGTAGCGAGAAATCCACGCGCGCCGCGTCGAACAGCGCCAGCGGCAGGGTTTGCGCGCCGTCCCAGTCGTACTGGCCATCGGCGATGTCGTCGGTGGCGGCCGACAGGTCGGTACTGGGGAACACCCGGGCCAGTTGCGCGGCGGTAACGCCCGTGCCGGCCAGTTCGTCGCCCTGATCGACCACGTAGGGGTACGGAATGCTCTGCTCGCTGGCACCGACTTCGACGGTCACCGCAAAGTCGCTCATCAGAGGCCGCAGTTGCTCGAGCAGGTAGTTGCGGAAGGCAGCCGGCTGGGTGATGGTGACGCTGTAGGTGCCGGCAACCTGGACCTTGGCATAGGCCCGCGTGGTGACTGGCGCGTCGCCCTGGCAGTAGTAGGTCAGGCGCAAGGCCGGGTAGCGGAACAGCGCGCGCTCGTCGGCGTCCGGCTCGGAGCGATCCTTGAGGTAGCGCTTGAGGGCCTGGCTGAGGGCCCCGGTTGCCTGCTCATGCAAAGCCGCCAGACGATCGACGGCCTGCTCGGGGGTATCAACGACTACGAAGGCTTGGCTCACACTGTGCTTCCTGTCTGGACATGCAGGCACCCATCTTGCCTAGGTTCGACGTTAAAAACATCCCCTCTCAGCCCGGCCAGACGGGCGTCGAGCGAGCCAGCAGGGCTTGCACGTCGAGCCCGCGCGGCAAGCTGCCATAAGCGCGCCCGCCAGGCCCCAGGCGGCTGGCGATGAAAGCGTCGCTGACCGCCGAGTCGCCGGCCTCCAGCAGGAGCCTGGCCTGTAGCGCCAGAGCGATGTCCTCGGTGACCTGGCGGGCTCGGTACTGCAGGTCGTCGGGATCGCCCAGGGCCTGCATGAGCCCGGCGACATGCGTGGCCAGGCGCGCATCGCCATGGCCATCGCCCAGCTCCATCCGCAGCGCCTCGAGGGTCGCGGGTTCCTTCGCCAAGGCGCGCAGCACGTCGAGGCACTGGACATTGCCGGAGCCTTCCCAGATGGAGTTGACCGGCGCTTCGCGATACAGGCGCGGCAGGATGCTGTCCTCGACATAGCCGGCGCCGCCCAGGCACTCGGCGGCTTCGTTGATCATGGCCGGGGCCCGCTTGCAGATCCAGTATTTGCCAACGGCGGTCACCAGGCGGGCGAAATGCGCCTGCCGCGGATCATCCAGGTGGTCGAGCGCCTGTCCCATGCGCAGGCTCAGCGCCAGCGCCGCCTCGCTTTCCAATGCCAGGTCGGCCAGCACGTTCTGCATCAGCGGCCAGTCGACCAGCGGGCGACCGCCAACCTTGCGGTGCGCGCAATGGTGGCTGGCCTGGGTAAGGGCCTGGCGCATCAGCGCGCTGGAGCCGACCATGCAATCGAAGCGGGTCATCGCCACCATCTCGATGATGGTCGCGACGCCCCGCCCTTCTTCGCCAAGCATCCAGGCCAGGGCGCCACGCAGCTCCACCTCGCTGGACGCGTTGGAATGGTTGCCAAGCTTGTCCTTGAGCCGCTGGATATAGAACTGGTTGCGACTGTCGTCGGGGCGATGCCGGGGCAGCAGGAAGCAGCTCAAGCCTTTGTCGGTCTGGGCCAGGGTGAGGAAGGCATCGCACATCGGCGCCGAGCAGAACCACTTGTGCCCGACCAGCTCATAAGCCTGCCCCGGCCCTGGCTGGCCGACCGGCCAGGCGCGGGTAGTGTTGGCCCGCACGTCGGTGCCGCCCTGCTTTTCGGTCATCGCCATGCCCAGGGTCACCCCGGTCTTGTGCCGATCGCCGATGTTGCGCGGGTCGTAGTCACGGGCCAGGACCTTGGGCAGCCAATGATCAGCCAGCTCCGGTTGCAGGCGAAGCGCCGGCACGGCGGCGAAGGTCATGGTCAACGGGCAGCCACTGCCGGCCTCGGCCTGGGAATGCAGATAGGTCATCGAGGCGCGTGCCACGTGCGCGCCTTCGCGTGGCTCGGCCCATGGCAGCGACGGCAGGCCGTGTTCGATGGCCGTGCGCATCAACGTATGGTAGGCGGGATGGAATTCCACCAGGTCGACGCGGTGGCCCTGGCGGTCATGGCTGCTGAATTGCGGCTTGTTGCGGTTGGCCAGGAAACCGGCCTCCATCAGCGGACCTCCGGCCAGGGCACCATAGGCGTCGATCCGGGCCACGGCCCAGCCGGCGCCGAAGCGCCGCGACCATTGTTGCAAGGGCAGGTCCAGGCGATAGAGGTTGGCGCCATCGAGCGACGGCGGCTGGTTGGTGACCTCGTGGGTTTCGGCGTACTGATGCAGGTTCATGCGGTGCTCCCGGGCCGGTGCGTCAGGCCAGTGAAGCACTCCCCACGGGTGTGCTCAAGACCTTGGCAGGACGGTCCGTCGGGGCGGCGGATCCGGCGCATGGGGTTGCGGGAATGGCGTGTCCTCCCGGCCCCGACACGAAGGTCGTGGTGGATTTGCAGGGCTTTGGAGGTAGACGCAACTGTGTTCTTCAGCTTTGTCGTCTGGCAGGCAAGCCATGGCATCAGCCCCCCACCGGCAACGTCCTGACCTGGCCCACGGGCAAGGTCAGGCACAGGTCGAAGCGGCTGCCCTGTCCCGGCGTGGACTGATGGGACAAGGCGGCGCCGATCAGGTCGCCCAGCTGGCGGCAGATCGACAGCCCGATGCCGAGCCCGCCGTAGCGGCGCGTCAGCGAGCCATCCACCTGGAAGAAACGCTGGTAGAGAATCGCCTGGTCCAGGTCTTCGAAGCCGATGCCACTGTCGTGCACGCTGAGGGTCAGCGCCACGCTGTCCGGCCCTACCCGCCGCCCGCGCACCTGCAGCAGGACGCCGCCGTGCTGGGTGAACTTCAAGGCGTTGTCGAGCAGGCAAGCCAGGCAGCGCGCGAGCTTGCCTGCATCGCCCAGCAGGCAGTCCGGCAGCTGCGCAGGTATGTCCAGGCTCAGGTACAAGCCTTTGCCGAGGGCCTGCCCGGCATGCCTAGCACGCAGCTGCTCGAGCAGCCGGCGCAGGCTGAAAGCCGCCACATGGGCGCGCAGGCGCCCGGCCTGAAGTTCGGTGAGCATGAGGATGTCCTCGACCATGGCCATCATGTCCTGCGCCGAGCCGCTGGCGGTGCGATGGTACTGGGCCTGCTCGGCGCTCATCGGCAGGGTGCGCATCAGCTCCAGCGAGCCGATCACGCCACTCATGGGAGTGCGCAGTTCATGGGTGACGGTGGCGAGGAAATCGTCCTTGAGACGATTGCTGCGGGCCAGCTGGTCATTGAGCTGCTCCAGGGCATGACTGGCCTGGCGCAAGCTGAGCGACTGCCGTTCACGCAGGCTGTTGATCCGGTCGGCCAATGCCAGGGACAGCAAGGCCATCTCGAGTGCCGAGCCGATCTGGCTGGCATACATGGTGATGAACAGATTCGGCAGGTAGCCGAGCACCATCAGGATGTTGATCACCCCGCCCAGCAGGAAGGCCGACCAGGCGATGAGGAAGTAGCGCGCTACCCGGACGCCGCGCCGCCAGGCATAGAGGCCCGCACCGAAGAGGCTCACGCTGAACAGCAGCGCCAGCAGCGTGGCCATGCGCAGGGCAATGCCATAAGGCAGGGTGACGGCTAGCGCCACCACCAGCGCACCCGCTGCCATCAAGGCCTGCAGCAAGCGATCCAGCCCCCGCCCGAGCCGCGCGGTCTGCAGGAAATGCCGGGCGAACTGGCTGCCGAACAGGCACGCGGCACCAATGAACAGGGGCGTCGCGGCATTGGCCCACCACGGGCTGTCCGGCCACAGGTAGGCCACCCCGGCGCCGTTGACCGAAACCTGGTACAGGCCGAACGAAGCGATATAGAGGATGTAGTACAGGTAGCTGATATCGCGTACGCCAAGGTAGATGAACAGGTTGTACACCAGCATCACCAGCAGCACGCCGTAGATCATGCCCAGCACATACAGCCGCGCGGGTTGCGCCTCCAGGTAGGCCTGGGCCGACCACAACGTCAATGGCGCCTGGAGCGAGCCCTGGCTTCGCAACCGAAGGTAGACGCTAGTGGCCTGGCCGGGACGCAATGGCAGTTCGAACAGGTAGTTGTCCTGGCGGATCGGCCGGCTGGCATAGGGCAGGGTGTCCCCGGTGCGCTGGGCCAGGCGCAATCGGCCCTGGGCATCGGGCAGGTAGAGTTCCAGCTCATCCAGCGGCGGATAGGCCAGTTCCAGCAGCCACTGGCGCGGCGGGCTGGACGCCGGCGCCAGGTAGCGCAGGTCGACCTTGAGCCAGAACACCGAGCTGGAATAGCCGGCATTGAACGTACCTTGGCCCTGCGCGCGGAAACGCTGGGCGAAGGCTGGCGAACCGACCTGGGCGATGCCGAGGATACCGTCGGGGTCTTCGAGGACTTGCAGGTAGCTGCCAAGCGGCAGGCTTCGGGTCTGCCCGGTGAAGTCGACCGCAATGGCCAGCATGGGCAACCAGCCCAGCACAATGATCAGCAAATAGCGCATAGAGCCCCAGCATGGCCTGTCCGCTCGTGTCGCGCTGGCCTCCCTTTCCCCGCGTCGACAGCTCCGGCAGGACCTTCATCGAATTATGCGCGCACTCTAGCATAGCTTCAGGGTCTCTAGCGCAGCCTTCTTGAATTATCAACGAACCGCTCTAGCACGGGCATTACAGAGCAAAATGAAGCCAAGCAACCTGACTGACCGTTCAGCTCGCCGGGACAAGGCGCTGGCACAGGGCGCTGCAGCGACCGCCAGGATTTGGTGGTAAGCTCGCGCACCATGAATACCTACAGCTCCCGCCCCGTTGTCCTCTGTCTCTCCGGCCACGACCCTAGTGGCGGTGCCGGCTTGCAGGCAGATATCGAAGCCCTGATCGCCCAAGGTTGTCATGCCGCGCCCGCGGTGACCGCCCTGACCGTTCAGGATACCGTCAATGTCACCGATTTCCGGGTGCTGGACCGCGACTGGGTACTGGCCCAGGCCAACGCCGTGCTCGCCGACTCGAGCGTGGCGGCGGTCAAGCTCGGCATGCTCGGCTCGACCGAAATGGTCGATACCGTGACCGAACTGCTCGGCGCCCACCCGCACCTGCCGATGGTCTGCGATCCGGTGCTGCGCGCCGGCGGCGGCGGTCGCCTGGGCAAGGACGAGGTCGGCTACGCGCTGCGTGAGCGGTTGTTGCCACTGGCGCTGATCGCCACGCCCAACCTTCCCGAAGCGCGCATACTGGCCGAGCTTCCGGAAGGCTCGCCCGACGAATGCGCGCAGCGCCTGCTGCCGTTCTGCAAGCATCTATTGATCACCGGTGGGCATGGCGACGAAGAGCAGATCCACAATCGCCTCTACAGCCGCGACGGCCAGCGCCATACCTGGACCTGCCCGCGCCTGCCGGGCAGCTATCACGGTTCCGGTTGCACCCTGGCCAGCGCCCTGGCCGGTCGCCTGGCCTTGGGCGAGCAGTTGCAAAGCGCGGTGCGCAGCGCCCTGGACTATACCTGGCGGACCCTGCGCGATGCCGAGTGCCTGGGCAAAGGGCAGTTCGTGCCACGTCGCCTGCCGCTGGATTTCTGTTGCTGATTCGCCCCTGAGGCCCGAAATGAACCTACGCGGTCTGTACGCCATCACCGATAGCCAGCTGCTGGCCGGTCGTTTCCTGTCGCACGTGGAGGCCGCGCTGGAAGGCGGCGTCCGCCTGCTGCAGTACCGTGACAAGAGCGACGACGCCTCGCGTCGCCTGCGCGAGGCCGAGGCGCTGCTCAGGCTCTGCGAAAGCTACGCCACCGAACTGGTGATCAACGACGATGCCGAGCTGGCCGCGCGCCTGGGTGTCGGCGTGCACCTGGGCCAGGGCGATGGTCCGCTCGCCCCTGCTCGCGCCCTGCTAGGGCGCCAGACGATCCTTGGCGCTACCTGCCATGCCAGCCTTGACCTGGCCACTCAGGCAGCCGTCGCAGGCGCGAGCTACGTGGCTTTCGGCCGTTTCTTCAACTCCGTGACCAAGCCCGGCGCAGCGGCTGCCGACCTGGCCTTGCTCGACGCGGCCCGCTCCCGGCTGAAGCTGCCCATCGCGGTGATCGGCGGCATCACCCTGGACAATGCCGCCCCGCTGGTCGCCCATGGCGCCGACCTGCTGGCGGTGATCCACGGCCTGTTCGGCGCCGACAGCGCGCAGGAAGTCACCCGCCGCGCCCGTGCCTTCAATGCCATGTTCACCTCCTGATTCGAGAGAAAAGCCCATGTCCCGCTCAGAGTCCCTGTTCGCCCAAGCCCAGAAGCACATTCCAGGCGGCGTGAACTCGCCCGTCCGTGCCTTCCGCAGCGTCGGCGGCACCCCGCTGTTCTTCAAGCATGCCGAAGGCGCCTACGTGATCGACGAGGACGACAAGCGCTACGTCGACTATGTCGGTTCCTGGGGCCCGATGATCCTCGGCCACAGCCACCCCGAGGTGCTGGATTCGGTACGCCGCCAGCTCGAGCATGGTCTGTCCTACGGCGCGCCGACGGCCATGGAAACCGAAATGGCCGACCTGGTCTGCTCGCTGGTGCCGTCCATGGAGATGGTGCGCATGGTCAGCTCCGGCACCGAGGCGACCATGAGCGCGATTCGCCTGGCGCGTGGCTACACCGGCCGTGATGCGATCATCAAGTTCGAAGGCTGCTACCACGGCCATTCCGACAGCCTGCTGGTCAAGGCCGGCTCCGGGCTGCTGACCTCCGGCGTGCCGAGTTCGGCCGGCGTGCCTGCCGATTTCGCCCGGCACACCCTGACCTTGCCGTTCAACGACATCGCCGCGGTGGCAAAGACCCTCGCCGAAGTCGGCCAGGACGTGGCTTGCATCATCGTCGAGCCGGTCGCCGGCAACATGAACTGCGTGCCGCCGGCGCCAGGCTTCCTCGAAGGCCTGCGCGAGCAGTGCGACAAGCATGGCGTGGTGCTGATCTTCGACGAAGTGATGACCGGTTTTCGCGTCTCCCTCGGTGGCGCCCAGGCCTACTACGGCATCACCCCGGACCTCTCCACCTTCGGCAAGATCGTCGGTGGCGGCATGCCGGTCGGCTGCTTCGGTGGCAAGCGCCAGATCATGGAGCAGATCGCGCCGTTGGGCCCGGTCTACCAGGCCGGTACCCTGTCCGGCAACCCGCTGGCCATGGCCGCTGGCCTGACCACCCTGCGCCTGATCAGCCGCCCGGGCTTCCATGACGAGCTGAGCGCCTTCACCAGCCGCATGCTCGATGGCCTGCAGCAGCGTGCCGACGCGGCCGGCGTGCCTTTCGTCACGACCCAGGCCGGCGCCATGTTCGGCCTGTACTTCACCGGTGCCGACGACATCGTCACCTTCGAGGATGTCATGGGCAGTGACGTCGAGCGCTTCAAGCGCTTCTTCCACCTGATGCTCGACGGCGGGGTCTACCTGGCGCCGAGTGCGTTCGAGGCGGGCTTCACCTCCATCGCCCATGGCGAGACCGAGCTGAAGATCACCCTGGACGCCGCGGAAAAAGCCTTCGCCGCGTTGAAGTGATCCTGGCGCCGCGCTGCCGGGCCACCTGCGCCCGACAGCGCGCGCGGGCTTGCGGGTTTTGCCGGCGCGCTCGCCAGGCGGCGCAAACAATGCGTGGAAAATCGAGTAAATCTTTGTAAGGTGTGCGCTGCTTATCCCATAATGTGCCACCAGAGACATTGGCCGCAGCTTTGCAGAGGTAAGTCGATCCCCATGAACCGCACCGGCCGCGCCCTTGCCCTGGGCTGCCTGTTGCTTCTCCAGCCTCTGCTGGCCCTGGCAGAGAGCGGCAATTCGCTGCTCATCCCGACCACGGGTCGTTGCACCCTCGATACCCAGCCGCAGGACCTGGCCAGGGCGTTGCAGGCGTGCGAGCAGACCGCCGCATCGGGCGATGCGCAGGCCCAGTACGAGCTGGGTGAGTTCTTCTACAGTGGCAACCAGGCCTCCCGCGACCTGGGCAAGGCACTGGAGTATTTCGAACAGGCTTCGCTGCAAGGGCACGCCCAGGCCCAGTATCGTCTGGGTGGCATGTTCTTTCATGGCGAGGGCGTACCGGCCAACGACGTGCAGGCCTACATCCTGCTGAAGATGGCCGCCGTCAATGGTGCCGAGGATGCACTGGACCTGGCCGACGAAGTCTCGGCCGAGATGCCGCGCGACGAACTCGAGCGCGCCACGCAGGTGCTCGGGCAGATCTTCCGCAAGTACTTGCTCGAGCTGCAGAATGCCGATGGGCGCACGCCCTTCTCGCCGCTTCCCTAGCGCGGTGCTTCAAGGACGCTTCTGAAACACCACGCCAGGGCGACCGGGCAAACGGCTACTTGTCCGGCATCGGCATCGGGAATGGCATCACGTTGCCACCCCCCTTCGCCTCGCTGATCTTCACCGCGCCGACCCGCTCCACTTCGTCGATGCGCACGATCGAGTGCATCGGCACGAAGCTGCGCACCACGCCGTCGAACTGGGCCTTGAGCTTTTCTTCGCTGGGGTCGACCACCATCTGGGTCCGCTCGCCGAAGACGAACTCCTCGACTTCCAGGAAGCCCCACAGGTCGCTCTGGTAGATCTGCCGGGCATACATCTCGAAGACCTGGCCCTGGTTGAGGAAAATCACTTTGTACAAAGGGGTATCGCGCTTGGTCATGGTCGCAAGGCACTGTCGAGCAAAGATGGAAAGAGCGCGATCATAACAGACCGCGGTGCCCGACAAGCATCGACCGCCCGGCATGGCGACGTGCGCCAGCGACCGGCGCCGACCGGACCGCAGGCCGTCCGACGCCGGCCACGGCACGCTGCATGGTCCATCTGCGACCCTTGATCGCCTGGGTGCTTTCGTCACTGCCGATCAAGGGTTATTCTTGTTTCACATTCCTATGCTGGCGAGCGGCCCAAAACCACCTTGAACGCACCCATACAACCTCATCGTTTCACCCTCGAGCCCTTCGAGGCCCATCGTTTCGCCAACCTGTGCGGACAGTTCGACGAGCACTTGCGGCTGATCGAACAGCGCCTGGCCATCGAGATCCGCAATCGCGGCAACCAGTTCGAACTCATCGGCGAACCCAAGACCACCTCATCCGCTGAACAGCTGCTGCGCCGGCTCTATCGCGAGGCCAAGGCCACCGAGCTGTCGCCGGAGATGGTCCATCTGTACCTGCAGGAGTCGACCGTGGAAAACCTCGATACACCGGCGGTGAACGAAGTTGGCGTCTCGCTGCGCACGCGAAAGGGCAACATTCGCCCGCGCGGCGTCAACCAGCAGCGCTACGTCAAGGAAATCCTGGCCAACGACATCAACTTCGGCATCGGTCCGGCCGGTACCGGCAAGACCTACCTGGCCGTGGCCTGCGCGGTCGATGCCCTGGAGCGCGAGCAGGTACGTCGCATCCTGCTAGTCCGCCCGGCGGTCGAGGCGGGCGAAAAGCTCGGCTTCCTGCCTGGCGACCTGGCGCAGAAGATCGACCCCTACCTGCGCCCGCTGTACGACGCGCTGTACGAGATGCTCGGCTTCGAGCACGTGGCCAAGCTGATCGAGCGCCAGGTGATCGAGATCGCCCCGCTGGCGTACATGCGTGGCCGCACCTTGAACAACAGCTTCATCATCCTCGACGAAAGCCAGAACACCACGCTCGAGCAGATGAAGATGTTCCTCACCCGTATCGGCTTCGGCTCGACCGCGGTGATCACCGGCGACATCACCCAGGTCGACCTGCCACGCGGCACCAAGTCGGGCCTGGCCCACGTGATCGAGGTGCTCAAGGACGTACCGGGCATCAGCTTCACCCATTTCCAGCCGAAAGATGTCGTGCGCCATCCGCTGGTGCAGCGCATCGTCGAGGCCTACGACCGCTTCGACGCTCGCCAGGCCAAGCCCGAGGCGCCTGCCAGCGATGCTTGAACTGGACCTGCAACGGGCAACCGATGCGGCTGCCCCGGACGATGCCGACTTTCGCCGCTGGTGCGAGCTGGCCCTGCGCCAGCGCAGCGCCGACTCGGAAATGACCATCCGCCTGGTCGGCCTCGACGAAGGACGCGAGTTGAACCGTACCTACCGGCACAAGGACTACGCTACCAACGTGCTGTCCTTTCCTGCCGATGTGCCGGACGAGCTGCTCGACATACCACTGCTGGGCGACCTGGTGATCTGCGTCCCGGTGGTCGAGCGCGAGGCTGCCGAGCAGGGCAAGCTGCTCCAGGCGCACTGGGCGCACCTGGTCATCCACGGCTGCCTGCACCTGCTCGGCTACGACCATATCGAAGACGCGCAAGCCGAGGAAATGGAAGCATTGGAGCGGACCCTGCTCGCCGAGCTGGGTCATCCGGATCCCTACGCCTTCGATGAAACCGACCTGCCACATTCAGATACCTGCAAGGATCACGAGTAACCGCCATGAGCGAAGATCGATCGAGCAACGGACAAAAGTCCTGGCTGGGCAAACTTACCCAGGCTTTTGTCCATGAGCCGAAAAACCGCCAGGAGCTCCTGGAACTCCTGCGCGAAGCGCACCAGAACAAACTGCTGGACAGCGAGGCGCTGACCATCGTCGAAGGCGCCATCCAGGTCGCCGACCTGCAGGTACGCGACATCATGGTGCCGCGCTCGCAGATGATCAGCATTCGCGCCAGCCAGTCGCCGCGCGAGTTCCTGCCGTCGATCATCGACGCGGCTCACTCGCGCTACCCGGTCATTGGCGAGAGCCATGACGACGTGCTCGGCGTGTTGCTGGCCAAGGACCTGCTGCCGCTGATCCTCAAGGAGAACGGCGACAGCTTCAACATCAAGGACCTGCTGCGCCCGGCCACCTTCGTGCCCGAATCCAAGCGCCTGAACGTGCTGCTGCGCGAGTTCCGCGCCAATCACAACCACATGGCCATCGTCATCGACGAATACGGCGGCGTGGCCGGCCTGGTGACCATCGAGGACGTGCTCGAGCAGATCGTCGGCGACATCGAGGACGAGCACGATGTCGAGGAAGATAGCTACATCAAGCCTCTGCCTAGCGGCGATTTCCTGATCAAGGCGCTGACCCCGATCGAGAACTTCAACGAGTTCTTCGACGGCGAGTTCTCCGATGACGAGTTCGACACGGTCGGCGGCCTGGTCATGAAAGCCTTCGGCTACATGCCCAAGCGCAACGAAACCACCGAGATCGGCGCCTACCGCTTCCGCGTGCTCAATGCCGACAGCCGGCGCATCCATCTGCTGCGCCTGACCCCGACCAATCGCCAAGGATAGACATGCGCTGGATCACCCGCCCCGGCTGGCCCGGTAACCTGCTGGCCGTGGCGGCCGGCGCCCTCACCTCGCTGGCACTGGCGCCGTTCGGTCTCTGGCCGATCGCCTTGCTGGTCATCGTCGTCTTCTACCTCGGCCTGCGCGAACTGAGCCCGCGCCAGGCCCTGTGGCGCGGCTGGTGCTACGGCTTCGGCCTGTACGGTGCCGGCACCAGCTGGATCTACGTGAGCATGAACACCTACGGTGGGGCTTCGCCGCTGCTGGCGACCGTGCTGCTGGTCGCGTTCTTCGCCGCCCTGGCCTGGTTCTTCGCCCTGCCCGCCTGGCTTTGGGCGCGTTGGCTTCGCCGCAACGAGGCGCCGCTGGCCGATGCGCTGGGCTTCGCCGCCCTATGGCTGCTGCAGGAGGCTTTTCGCGGCTGGTTCCTGACCGGCTTCCCCTGGCTGTACGCCGGCTACAGCCAGCTCGATGGCCCGCTGGCCGGCCTGGCACCGCTCGGTGGGGTCTGGCTGATCTCCTTCGTGCTGGCGCTGAGCGCCGCGCTGCTGTGCAACCTGCATCGGCTGCGCCAGCGGCCGGCGCTGCTGGCCTGCGGCCTGGTGCTGCTGCTGGCGCCCTGGGCCGTGGGCCTGGCGCTCAAGGGCCACGCCTGGACCCAGCCGGCCGGCGCGCCGCTCAAGGTGGCCGCCCTGCAAGGCAACGTCGAGCAGGACCTGAAATGGGACCCGGCGCATATCGATGCGCAACTGGCGCTGTATCGCGACATGACGTTCACCTCGCGCCCGGTCGATCTGCTGGTCTGGCCGGAGACCGCGGTACCGGTGCTCAAGGACCAGGCCCAAGGCTTCATCGACGTGATGGGCAGGTTCGCCGCCGACCGGAATTCGGCGCTGATCACCGGCGTGCCGGTGCGCCAGATCGTCGACCAGCAGCGCCGCTACTACAACGGCATCACCGTGACCGGCGAAGGCGCGGGCACCTACCTCAAGCAGAAGCTGGTGCCCTTCGGCGAGTACGTGCCGCTGCAGGACATGCTGCGCGGCCTCATCGAGTTCTTCAACCTGCCGATGTCGGATTTCGCCCGAGGCCCGCAAGACCAGTCGCTGCTACAGGCCAAGGGCTACCAGATCGCCCCGTACATCTGCTACGAAGTGGTTTATCCAGAGTTCGCCGCAGGCCTTGCCGCACGCAGCGAGCTGCTCCTGACCATCAGCAACGACACCTGGTTCGGTACCTCCATCGGGCCCTTGCAGCACCTGCAGATGGCCCAGATGCGCGCGCTGGAAGCCGGGCGCTGGATGATCCGCGCGACCAACAACGGCGTGACCGCGCTGATCGACCCGTTCGGCCGGATCACCACGCAGATCCCGCAATTCGAGCAGGCGGTGCTGTACGGTGAAGTGGTGCCGATGCACCGCCTGACACCGTACCTGCAATGGCGCTCCTGGCCACTGACGGTGGTTTGCGGGTTGCTGCTGGGCTGGGCATTGCTGGGCAGGCGCATGGCACGGGCGCGAGCCGTGTCGCCGGCCAGCAGCTGAGACTGCTTGCGGGGCGAGCCATCGACATCACGACCGATGGATTCGCCCCCGTTGGATCGCCGGACCCACCATCCACACTGCTGACAGCCGATCGCGCAGGCGTGCCTTTCCCTTGCTGTGCGCTCGAACGCAGGCCAGCACCACCTTCAATGGAACAGCCGATACCCAAGCAGCCCCGCCGCCTCGTTGAGCAACTGGCCACTCTGCCAGATCGCCCGGCTCTCCGGCAGCAGTCCTGCGAACGGCCGGCCATGGGGCTTGCCAAGAAAGCCCATCGGCGCGGGCAGCACCTCGAAGCCGTTGCGCTCGAAACTCCAGCGCGAACGCTGCATGTGCCAGGCCTGGGTGACCAGCACGACGCGACGGATGCCCAGCGGTTGCAGCAGACGCGCGCTGAAACGGGCATTCTCCCAGGTCGTGCGGCTCTCGCCCTCCTGCCAGGTCACGTCCACGCCGAAATCCGCCCGCAAGCGCTCGGCCATCAGGCGCGCCTCGCTCGGTGGCGTGCCGTAATGCAGCCCGCCGCTGGTCAGCACTGGCAAACCCGAGGCCTTGGCCAGTTGTGCGGCAAAGCGCATGCGCTCGAGCGCCATGCCGGTGGGTTGGTCCTGGCCGCCCCAGCCCGGATCGCCCCGTTCGCGGCCCGCCCCGAGCAGCACGATCGCATCGGCTCGCGCCGCCAGCCCGGACCAGTCCTGCAGCGCCAGCGCAGGCTCGGTCTCGAGCCAGCGCGCTGCCTGTTCCACCGCCACTGGCAGGCTCATCAGCCACAATCCGCCAAGCCCCACGGCGAAGCACAGGCGCGCCAGCGCCGGACAGCGCTGGCGTAGCCACCAGGCAGCGAGCAGCATCAGCAGCAGCAAGCCCGGCGGCAGCAGCCACTGCTTGAGGAAAAAGCGGATCGGCATCAGGCACACTCCCGGCAAGTGTGCGCAGCCTAGGGGTATCGCCGTCCGGCGACAAGTCGCAAGCGGCGTTCAGCGCAATGGCAGGCTACGTCCGCCCGGCCTGGCGTTGCGGCGTTTCTTGCCATGCAGCCAGACGACCTTGGCAGTCGCTACCGGCTCGCCCTGGACAAAGGTGCCCGGGCTGACGTGGCGCCCCACCGGAAGGGCTTCCAGATAATGCCGGATGACGTCGTATTCGGCACGGCTCAAGCCGCGCAGCTCCAGTTCCACAGGCATCACATCGCGCAGGCGGTGCGAGGTCCGGGCCGCCTCCAGCGCCAGTCCCAGACGATCGATCAGACGTTCGTAGAGCTCCGGTCTCATTGCGGGTAATCGTGTATCTCCCATCCTTGCACCTCGTTGATGGCAATCGGTGTTTCCACACCTGAGCTTAGCGTGGCTGGCGCAGGCAGCGTTCCGCCACGACCAACGGGCACCAGGGCCGACGCAATCAGGGTTTCCCACGACGCGCGGCGCTCATGTATGCTACGGCGTTCACTCCATCGACGCCGGATTGCCGGATGCAGCGCCTGTGCTGCCTCGACAAGGTTCCCATTTCTCAGCGCAAAGTAGCCATGCACGAACAATATCAACCCCGTGAAATCGAAGCCGCCGCCCAGCAGTCCTGGGACGAGCAACAGTCGTTCGCTGTGACCGAACAGCCAGGCAAGGACACCTACTACTGCCTGTCGATGTTCCCGTACCCGAGCGGCAAGCTACACATGGGGCATGTGCGCAACTACACCATCGGCGACGTCATCGCCCGCTACCAGCGCATGCTCGGCAAGAACGTCCTGCAGCCGATGGGCTGGGATGCGTTCGGCATGCCGGCGGAAAACGCCGCCATGAAGAACAACGTCGCGCCGGCCAAGTGGACGTACGAGAACATCGAGTACATGAAGTCCCAGCTCAAGAGCCTGGGCCTGGCCATCGACTGGGCGCGCGAAGTCACCACCTGCAAGCCGGACTACTACCGCTGGGAGCAATGGCTGTTCACCCGTCTGTTCGAGAAGGGCGTGATCTACCGCAAGAACGGCACGGTCAACTGGGACCCGGTCGACCAGACCGTGCTGGCCAACGAGCAGGTCATCGACGGCCGTGGCTGGCGCTCGGGCGCGCTGATCGAGAAGCGCGAGATCCCGATGTACTACTTCCGCATCACCGACTACGCCGACGAGCTGCTGGAGAGCCTCGACGAGCTGCCAGGCTGGCCCGAGCAGGTCAAGACCATGCAGCGCAACTGGATCGGCAAGTCGCGTGGCATGGAAGTGCAGTTCCCCTATGACCAGGCGAGCATCGGCCATGCCGGTACGCTCAAGGTCTTCACCACGCGTCCCGACACCTTGATGGGCGCCACCTACGTCGCGGTCGCCGCCGAGCACCCGTTGGCCACCCAGGCCGCCGAAGGCGACCCGCGGCTGCAAGCGTTCATCGACGAATGCAAGAGCGGCAGCGTCGCCGAAGCCGACGTCGCCACCCAGGAAAAGAAAGGCATGCCCACCTCGCTGTTCGTGGAGCATCCGCTCACCGGCGAGAAGCTGCCGGTGTGGGTCGCCAACTACGTGCTGATGCACTATGGCGACGGCGCGGTCATGGCGGTGCCGGCGCACGACGAGCGCGATTTCGAGTTCGCCCGCAAGTACCAGCTGCCGGTCAAGGCCGTGGTTCGCACCAGTGCTGGCGACGATGTCGGCAGCGAGTGGCAGGCCGCCTACGGCGAGCATGGTCAGCTGATCAACTCCGGCGAGTTCGATGGCCTGGACTTCGAGGGCGCCTTCGATGCCATCGAGGCCGCGCTGATCCGCAAGGCGCTGGGCAAGTCGCGTACCCAGTTCCGCCTGCGCGACTGGGGCATCAGCCGCCAGCGCTACTGGGGCTGCCCGATCCCGATCATCCACTGCCCGAGCTGCGGCGACGTGCCGGTTCCGCAGGAGCAGTTGCCGGTGGTGCTGCCCGAGAACGTGGTGCCCGATGGTGCCGGCTCGCCCCTGGCGCGCATGCCCGAGTTCTACGAATGCAGCTGTCCGAAATGCGGCGCCGCGGCCAAGCGCGAAACCGACACCATGGACACCTTCGTCGAGTCGTCCTGGTATTTCGCGCGCTACGCCTCGCCGAACTACGAAGGTGGCATGGTCGATCCGAAGGCGGCCAACCACTGGCTGCCGGTCGACCAGTACATCGGTGGTATCGAACACGCGATCCTGCACCTGCTCTATGCCCGCTTCTTCCACAAGCTGATGCGCGACGAAGGCCTGGTGACGTCCAACGAGCCGTTCAAGAACCTGCTGACCCAGGGCATGGTGGTCGCCGAAACCTACTACCGCGTCGCCAGCAACGGCGGCAAGGACTGGTTCAACCCGGCCGATGTCGAGGTCGAGCGCGATGCCAAGGCCAAGATCATTGGCGCGCGCCTGAAGACCGACGGGCTGCCGGTGGAGATCGGCGGCACCGAGAAGATGTCCAAGTCCAAGAACAACGGCGTGGACCCGCAGGCGATGATCGACGCCTATGGTGCCGACACCTGCCGCCTGTTCATGATGTTCGCCTCGCCCCCCGACATGAGCCTGGAGTGGTCCGACTCCGGCGTCGAAGGCGCCAGCCGCTTCCTGCGTCGCGTCTGGCGCCTGGCCCACGCGCATGTCGCCCAGGGCCTGCCCGGCCAGTTGGACACCGCCGCCCTGGACGATGCGCAGAAGGCCGTGCGCCGAGCCATCCACACGGCGATCCGCCAGGCCAGCATCGATGTCGGCCAGTTCCACAAGTTCAACACGGCCATCGCCCAGGTGATGACCCTGATGAACGTGCTGGAGAAAGCGCCGCAGACCAGCGCGCAAGACCGCGCGCTGCTTCAGGAGGGCCTGGAGGCCGTGACCCTGCTGCTCGCCCCGATCACCCCGCACATCAGCCACGCGCTGTGGAACCACCTCGGCCACGACCAGGCGGTGATCGATGCGTCCTGGCCGAGCGTCGACGAAAGCGCCCTGGTACAGGACAGCATCGTTCTGGTGGTACAGGTCAACGGCAAGCTGCGTGGCCAGGTCGAGATGCCGGCCGGCGCCAGCCGTGAAGAGATCGAAGCCGCCGCCCGCGGCAACGAGAATGTCCTGCGCTTCACCGAAGGCCTGACCATTCGCAAGGTCATCGTGGTGCCAGGCAAACTGGTCAATATCGTCGCCAATTGATGGCAACGCCGGTCGGTGCTGGGCATCGGCCGGCGGCATCGGCCCACAACGGAGCTACAACATGATCAAACGCAATCTGCTGGTAATGGGCCTGGCTGTCCTGCTCAGCGCCTGCGGCTTCCAGCTGCGCGGCACCGGCACTTCCGAGCTGTCCATCCGCGAGCTGGACGTCAACGCGCGCAACGCCTATGGCGAGACCGTCACCCAGCTGCGCCAGGCCCTGGTCAACAGCGGCGTGCAGGTCCATGCCGGCGCGCCTTACCGGCTGACCCTGACCAACGAGCAGGAAAACCGGCGCGCGGCCACCTATTCGGGCGGCAGCCGCTCGGCCGAATACGAGCTGACCACGGTGCTGAACTACACCATCGCCGGCCTGAACAACGCCGAGCTGCTCAGCGACAAGGTCACCGTGCGCAAGATCTACGTGCATGACGGCAACAATGTCACCGGTTCCGACCAGGAGGCCAGCCAGGTTCGCAAGGAAATGCGTCGCGACCTGGTGCAGGCCATGCTGGTCCGCTTGCAGCTGCTGACGCCTGCCCAACTGGACCAGCTCCAGCAGCAGGCCGACGAGCGCGCCAAGGCGCAGGCGCAGGCACTCGAGGCGGCACGTCGCGCCCAGGCCGAGACGCCACAGCAATCGCCACTGGAAATCCCGGCCAACTGATGCCGAACGGGGCACCCAGGTGCCCCGTCCTCTCGCCATGAAGCTCTCTCCTGCTCAACTCGACAAACACCTCAAAGGCCAGCTTGCGCCTGTCTACGTGGTCAGTGGCGACGACCCGCTGCTGTGCCAGGAGGCTGCCGATGCGATCCGCGCGGCCGCTCGCCGACAGGGCTACGACGAGCGTCAGGTATTCAGTGCCGACGCCAATTTCGACTGGGGCAGCCTGCTGTTGGCCGGCGCCAGCCTCTCGCTGTTCGCCCAGCGACGCCTGCTGGAGCTGCGCCTGCCGTCCGGCAAGCCAGGCGACAAGGGTGCTGCTGCGTTGATCGAATACTGTGCCAACCCGGCCGAAGATACCTTGCTGCTGATCAGCCTGCCCCGGCTCGATGCCAGCGCGCAGAAGAGCAAGTGGGGCAAGGCGCTGCTGGAGGGCGCGCAGTGCCAGTTCATCCAGATCTGGCCGATCGACGCCCAGCAGCTGCCACAATGGATCGCCCAGCGCCTGTCCCAGGCCGGCCTTTCGGCCAGGCGCGACGCCGTCGAGCTGCTCGCTGCCCGGGTCGAGGGCAACCTGCTGGCCGCCGCCCAGGAAATCGAAAAGCTCAAGCTGCTGGCCGAGGCCAGCCAGGTGACGGTCGAGACGGTGCAGGCTGCCGTGGCCGACAGCGCTCGATTCGACGTGTTCGGCCTGGTCGATGCCATCCTCAAGGGCGATGCCGGCCATGCCCTGCGCATGTTCGAAGGGCTGCGCGGCGAAGGGGTCGAACCACCGGTGATCCTCTGGGCGCTGGCCCGTGAGCTGCGGCTGCTGGCGGGCATCGCCCAGCAGTTCAGCCAGGGCGTGCCGCTGGAGAAGGCCTTCAGCCAGGCCCGACCGCCGGTTTGGGACAAGCGCCGGCCACTGGTCGGCAAGGCCGTGCAGCGCTTGCCGGCCCAGCGCTGGAACCAGCTGCTGCTCGACGCACAACGCATCGATGCGCAGATCAAGGGCCAGGCCGAAGGCTCGCCGTGGACCAGCATGACCCGGCTGGTGCTGCTGATGGCCGGGCAGCGCCTGGCCTTGCCAGCAGAGTAAGGCCAGGCCGAGCACGCCGATACATACAATCAATTGGCCGCGCCTGGCCGTCGACCCTACAGTTCGCCGCGCAATCAACCAGCATGAGGCACTGCCATGAGCAAGAAGCCGAGCAAGCACGGCCCCAACAAAGCCAAGTCGATCGTCGCCCAACCCCTGTTCCGTTGTCGCCAGGAACGGGCAAGCAAAGGCAAGGGCAGCTACCGCCGCGAAGCCTTCCAGTCGAAAGATTGGGAGGCTTCTTGCTTTCTGGCTGCTTGAGGCACGAACTGCGCGAGCATGATATGGTCTTCACCTAACCTGCAATTCCTGGATTCGTGCATGCTTTTTCGTCTTCCCATCGATCGGCACCCTCGTCACCTCGTGGCAGCCTCGAGCCTCGTCCTTCTCGTCGCCTGCGCCGAGAAACCCACCGCCGCGGATGCCTTGCCCCTGGCGCCGGCCCAGCCAGCCGTGGCCGCGACACAGCCGAGCGCCGTGAACGATGCCAGCATCCAGATCGAACCGCAGCAATCCTTCGCCCAGTGGCAGGCGCGCTTTCGGGAGCAGGCTTTGCAGGCCGGTATCAGTGCGGCGACGTTCGACCGCGCCTTCCTCGACGTCACGCCCGACATGGACGTGATCAAGGCTGACCGCAGCCAGCCGGAATTCACCCGGCCGGTCTGGGAATACCTCGACGGCGCACTGTCGCCGGTGCGCGTGCGCAAGGGCAAGGCGCTGCTGCAACAGCATGCCGCCCTCCTGCAACAGCTCGAGGAGCGCTATGGCGTGGATCGGCAGATCCTGGTCTCGGTCTGGGGAATGGAAAGCAACTTCGGTCAGTTCCAGGGCAGCAAGTCGGTGATCCGTTCGCTGGCGACCCTGGCCTACGAGGGGCGCCGGCCAGCCTTCGCCCACGACCAGTTGATCGCTGCCCTGCAGATCCTGCAACATGGTGACATCCAGCCGGACGCCATGCGTGGCTCCTGGGCGGGAGCCATGGGCCAGACCCAGTTCATCCCGACGACCTACAACACCCACGCGGTGGATTTCGATGGCGATGGGCGACGCGACATCTGGAACAGCGTTCCGGATGCGCTGGCCTCCACCGCGCACTACCTGCAAAGCTCGGGCTGGAAGCGAGGCCAGCCCTGGGGCTTCGAAGTCCAGATACCTGCCGGCTTCGACTACTGGCTGGCCGATGGCGCCCAGCGCAGGCCAGTCAGCGAATGGCTGCAGCTGGGCCTCCAGCTGCCCGCCGGGACTCGCCTGCCGGACGGCAGTAGCCAGCTCCCTGCCGCGCTGCTGCTGCCGGCCGGAGCACGCGGCCCGGCCTTCCTGGTGCTGGACAACTTCAAGGCAATCCTGCGCTACAACAATTCCTCGTCCTATGCCCTGGCGGTCAGCCTGCTGGGCGATCGCTTCTCGGGCTGGGGTTTCATCGCCGGTGCCTGGCCCAAGGATGACCGACCGCTCAGTCGCAGCGAGCGCATGGAGCTGCAAAACCTGCTCAACGATGGCGGCCACGAAGCCGGGAACGCCGATGGCATCATCGGCGCCAACACCCGCAAGGCCATCCGCAATGCCCAACAGGGGCTAGGCTGGCCGGCGGATGGTTATCCGACGCACCAGTTGCTGGATAGTTTGCGCCAGCGTTGAGGCGCGGTCGCCGTATGGCCTGGGTCATGGCTTGAAGATGGCCCTCGCTGGGGCGGCCGCCGCCGGGGCGCCAGAAGCACCTGCTTCAGGCGTCCCGGACAGCCAGTGGCGGGTTCGACATCCTGGAGCCGCTTGGCAGCCCATTGCGCAGGGCGTCCCCTCCTACGCGGGGCCGTGCCAGCGAGGTGAGGACGGTCTGCCGGTTCCTTGTTCCCGCTCCATGGGTTTCATTCCCGAAACAACGCCTGGTCGAGCCTGAGGCCCGGCCGGCGACTGTCGAGCGTCACCTGGGCCCCTAGCGGCAGGCAGATGTTCGGATCGCAATGCCCACTGCGCCAGCCGGCCAGCACCGGGATCTCCAGCGGGCCGAAGATCTCCAGCAACAACGGTGTCAGCGCCGCCACGCTGATCCCCGCGAAATCGCCTGCCAGCACGCCACGCACGCCGTGCAGCTTGCCGGCCAGGCGCAGTTGCGTCAGCAGGCGGTCGACACGATACAGCGGCTCGTTGACGTCCTCGATGAACAGGATGCTGCCGTGGGTCTGCACTTCGGCCAACGTGCCCAAGGTTGCGTTGAGCAACGACAGGTTCCCCCCCACCAAACGCCCGCTGGCACTGCCCGGTAGCACGCACGTCAACGGATGGGCCTGCGGATGGAGAATCTGTTCGCCCGCCCCGAGCTCGCCACGCAGCTGCTGCAGCAGCGAGCTGGCGGTCGGTTCCTGCTTGTGGCCGAGCAGATCGGCATTGAGCATGGCGCCGTGAAAGGTCACGAAGCCGGCATGCCGCTGGATCACTGTGTGCAAGGCGGTCGCGTCGCTGTAGCCGATGAACGGCTTGGGGTTGTCACGCAGCAGATCGATATCCAGCCCTTCGAGCAGGCGCATGCTGCCGTAGCCACCACGCATGCACATGACCGCCGCGATGGCGGGGTCGGCGAAGGCAGCATGCAGGTCCGAAAGACGTCGCTCGTCGCAACCGGCCAGGTATCCTTGGGCTTCGTCGACACCGGGATAGAGATGGCAATCGTAGCCACGCTGCATGAACCAGCGGCGCGCCTGCTCGGCATCCAGCCGGGCCGGGCCGGCCGGAGCGATGATGCCGAAGCAGTTGCCTGGCGACACACGTGCCGGAAGCGTCGAAACACTACGCTCGCCCTCGATCATCAACCTACTCCTTACGTCGGCACTGCGCCGCGCTCGAACATCCTGGAATGAAAATGCCGATGCCGCCAGCAGGCGCGCATCGGCATTCGACTGGTCAAGCCTTGCTCAGAGCTTGATCTTGGCTTCGTGAGCTTGCTGGTCGGCATGGTAGGAAGAACGTACCAGCGGCCCGGAGGCGACGTTCTTGAAGCCCATGCGATAGCCTTCCTCGGCGAACCAGGCAAAGGTATCCGGATGCACGAAGCGCTGCACCGGCAAGTGACTGCGCGAAGGCTGCAAGTACTGCCCCAGGGTCAGCATGTCGATGTCATGCTCGCGCATGCGCTGCATGACTTCGATGACTTCCTCGTCGGTCTCGCCAAGCCCGAGCATCAGGCCCGATTTGGTCGGCACATGGGGCACCAGCTGCTTGAACTTCTGCAGCAGGTCCAGCGACCAGTCGTAGTCCGAACCCGGACGCGCGGCCTTGTACAGGCGCGGGACAGTCTCGAGGTTGTGGTTGAACACATCCGGCGGCTCCTGGGCGGTGATCTCCAGGGCCACGTCCATGCGCCCGCGGTAATCGGGCACCAGGGTCTCGAGCTGCACGCCCGGCGACAACGCGCGAATCTCGCGGATGCAGTCGGCGAAATGCTGCGCGCCACCGTCGCGCAGGTCATCCCGGTCGACCGAGGTGATGACCACGTACTTCAGGCGCAGGTCGGCGATGGCGATGGCCAGGTTCTTCGGCTCGTCGATGTCCAGCGGCTTGGGCCGACCGTGGCCGACGTCGCAGAACGGACAACGGCGGGTGCAGATGTCGCCCATGATCATGAAGGTCGCGGTGCCGCCGGAGAAGCATTCGCCCAGGTTCGGGCAGGATGCTTCCTCGCACACGCTGTGCAGCTTGTGCTTGCGCAGCAGCTGCTTGATCCGGTCGACTTCCGGGGAAACCGGGATGCGCACGCGGATCCAGTCCGGCTTCTTCGGCAGCTCCTCGGTCGGGATGATCTTCACCGGGATGCGCGCGACCTTTTCCGCGCCACGCAGCTTCACCCCGGCCTCGACCTTTCGAGGGGCGGGGCGCGGGGTGACATCGGTCGCCTGGATCAGGTTCGGCACGGTTTCTTGCACAATAGTCATATTCAGTCGATTCCGCCCGTAAGGGTCGTCTGCTCAGCATAGTCGAGGTGGTTGACCAGCTGGTCGCGCAGCCTTGTCCTGACCTCGGAGAATTCGATCGGCCCTGCATGGTCGCGCAGCTGGGTCATGGTCAGCCCCGCATATCCACAGGGGTTGATGCGGCGAAACGGTGCCAGGTCCATGTCCACGTTGAGCGCCAGCCCGTGGAACGAACGGCCGTTGCGGATGCGCAGGCCGAGCGAGGCGATCTTCGCCCCGCCGACGTAGACGCCAGGCGCGTCGGGCTTGGCCAGCGCTGGCACGCCATACCCGGCGAGCAGGTCGATCAGGCTCTGCTCGATGCGGCTGACCAGCTCGCGCACGCCGATGCCGCGACGACGCACGTCGAGCAGCAGATAGGCGACCAGCTGACCAGGGCCATGGTAGGTCACCTGGCCACCACGGTCGGTCTGTACCACCGGAATGTCGCCAGGCATCAGCAGGTGCTCGGCCTTGCCGGCCTGGCCCTGGGTGAACACTGGAGGATGTTCGACCAGCCAGGCTTGATCGCCGCTTTCGGCATCGCGCTCGGCGGTGAAGCGGCGCATGGCCGCCAGCACCGGTTCGTAGGGCACCAGCCCGAGATCGCGAAAGCCGAGGCTACCGGGCATCAGAGCACCATGTGCACGATGCCGGTGGCGCGCAGCGCGCTGTTGATATCGCGCAGCTGGTCTTCCCCGGTAGCCACGATATGCAGCTGGACGGTGGTGTACTTGCCATTGCTGCTCTGGCGCTCGGCCAGGGTCTTGAGATCGACTTCGGCATGCTTCTTGAGAATTTCGATGACGGTGTCGCGGAAATTGACGACCGTGTCACCGATCACCTTGATCGCATAGTCGGGGCAGGGAAATTCGATCTTGGGCGACTTGACATCTTGTTCGCTCATGGCGGATACGGCCTCGCAAGCCGTGGCAACAACACCCCCGCCGGGTTGGCGGGGGCCTGCCGGTCACGGATCAGTTGAACAACCCGTAGAAGAATAGACGAATGCTATCCCACATACGGCCGAAGAAACCAGCTTCCTCGACGCCGTCGAGGGCGATGAGGTCGGCACTGTGGACCACTTTCTCGTCCAGCTTGACCTCGACCTTGCCGATCACGTCGCCCTTGGCGATGGGCGCGGTCAGCTGCGGGTTCAAGGTCATCGAAGCGACCAGGCGCTTGAGTTGGCCCTTGGGCATGGTCAGGGTCAGGTCGTCGGCCAGGCCGGCCTTGACCTGGCTGGTGGCGCCTTTCCAGACCTGCGCCTGGGTCAGCTCGGTGCCTTTCTGGTAGAAGGTCTGGGTTTCGAAGAAGCGGAAGCCGTAGGTCAGCAGCTTCTGCGTCTCGGCGGCCCGCGCCTGCTCGCTGTTGGTGCCGAAGACCACGGCGATCAGGCGCATGCCATCGCGCACCGCCGAAGCGACCATGCAATAGCCCGCTTCCTCGGTGTGCCCGGTCTTCAGCCCGTCGACGGTCTTGTCACGCCATAGCAGCAGGTTGCGGTTGGGCTGCTTGATGTTGTTCCAGAAGAATTCCTTCTGCGAATAGATGGCGTAGTGGGCCGGGTCCTCGTCGATGATCGCGCGCGCCAGGACGGCCATGTCGTGCGCCGACGAATAGTGCTCCGGATGCGGCAGGCCGGTCGGGTTCATGAAGTGGCTGTTGCTCATGCCCAGGTCGGCGGCCGTCTTGTTCATCATGTCGGCGAAGGCATCTTCGCTCCCGGCGATGTGTTCGGCCAGGGCGACGCTGGCATCGTTGCCGGACTGGATGATGATGCCGTGCAGCAGGTCGCTGACGGTGACCTGGCTACCGACCTTGATGAACATGCGCGAGCCACCGGTGCGCCAGGCGTTCTCGCTGACCGTTACCGGATCGTTCTCGCCGATCTGCCCGCGACGGATGTCCAGCGTGGCGATGTAGGCGGTCATCAGCTTGGTCAGGCTGGCTGGAGGCAGGCGCTCGTCACCGTTGTTCTCGACCAGCACGTTGCCGCTGGAGGCATCCATGAGCACGTAGGACTTGGCTGCCAGTTGCGGCGGCGCCGGCATCATCTGCTCCGCCGCGAAGGTCGCGGGGGCGATCATCAGCAGGACAGGCAAGCAAAGGCGTTTGGCAATAGAGGTGATGTTCATCCGTCTCTCGAAATGGCTAATGGTCTCGCTGCCCGTTTCGGGCAACCTGTTCAAAGGCCGGCGGCTGCTGGGCAAAAGCCGCCATTGTACATGGAAAGGCAGCTCCAAGCTCCAAACTGAGAGCTCCAAACTGAGAGCCCCCAAGCGAACAGCGTATAGCGCCACGGCCGGCTCCCGCGTACAGCGCGCCGCTAGTCCGCGGTGACCAGCTTGGCCTGGCCAAGGTTGGCCAGGCGCACGCTGTCCTGGGTCTGCTGCACCTCTCCCGGGTTGTTCATCGGTCCGAGCCGGACGCGATGCAGCGTCTGCTGGTTACGCACGATCGAACTGATGAACACTGGCGCACTGACCATGGTGCTGAGCTTGGCGCGCAGCAGCTCGGCCGCGTCCGGGTTGGCGAAGGCTCCTACCTGCAGGAACAGCCCGCCGCTGTTGCTCGGCACGCTGCTGCCGGCGACCTGTACCGGGACCACCGCCGCGGCATGCTGCTGGGGCGGCGGAGTCCATTGCTCGACCTTGCCGGTGCTGGCCGGCAGCGGCTTGGCCTGGGCGACCTGCGGCTGCTTGAGCACCAGCGGTGCCGGACGCCCACGCTCGGCCCACCATTGCTGCGGGTCGATGCCTTCCACGCGGACCCGCGCCGTGCCGGTCTCGGCATAGCCGAGCTTCTTCGCCGCCGCGTAGGACAGGTCGATGATGCGGTCGGAATAAAACGGCCCACGATCGTTGACCCGCAGGATCACGCTGCGCTGGTTGTCCAGGTTGGTCACGCGCACGTAGGCCGGCAATGGCAGGGTCTTGTGCGCGGCACTCATGCCGTACAGGTCGTAGACCTCGCCGTTGGCGGTATTCTGGCCGTGGAACTTGGTGCCGTACCAGGAGGCGATGCCTTCGGCGCGGTAGTTGCGAAAATCCTGGATCGGGTAGTAGGTCTTGCCCAGCACCGTATAGGGGTTGGCCTTGTAGTTGCCGGTGTGCAGGGTCGGCGTGGCATCTGGAATCTTGCTGACATCCACGTCCCACCAGGGGGCGCCATCCTTGTGCGCGCGATTGATGTCCAGACCAGGCTGGGCGCGTACCGCCACGCCACTGCTCTTGTGCGGCACGGGGCGACTGGATGAACAACTGGCCAGGACCAGCCCCGCCATGATGCAGGCCAGCAGCTTGAAGGAATCGACAGAGAAGACACGCATTACTTGACACCCCGGGCCTGGACCAGCTGCTGCGCAAGCTGGTGCACGGCCATTGCATACATCACGCTGCGGTTGTAGCGAGTGATGGCATAAAAATTCTTCAGCCCCATCCAGTATTCGGGGCCCTGTTCACCTTCCAGGCGGAAGGCCGTGACCGGCAGATCATCGCGCAGCGCATCATGACTCGACCAGCCCAGCGCTCGCAACTGGGCGACCGTCATGACCGGTTCGATGCCTGGCGTCAGGCCTTCGTCGACCCGCTCGCCGAGCACCATCGCGCGGCTGACCACAGGCTCGCCGGCCACCCAGCCGTGCTGCTTGAAGTAATTGGCGACACTACCGATGGCATCGTCCGGGTTGGTCCAGATGTTGATATGGCCGTCGCCGTCGAAGTCCACGGCATAGGCGCGGAAACTGCTCGGCATGAACTGTGGCAAACCCATGGCGCCCGCATAGGAGCCCTTGAGGGTGAGCGGGTCGAGCTGCTCGGCGCGAGCCAGCAACAGGTATTCGCGCAGTTCCTTGCGGAAGAACTCGGCGCGCGGCGGGTAATCGAAGCCCAGGGTCGAGAGGGCATCGATGACCCGGTAGTTGCCGGTATTGCGGCCGAAGAAGGTTTCCACGCCAATGATCGCCACGATCACCTCGGCCGCAACGCCGTATTGCTGCTCGGCGCGCGCCAAGGTCGCTTCGTGCTGGCGCCAGAAATCCACGCCACGGGCGATGCGCGCGTCGGTGATGAACATCGGGCGATAGTCCTTCCACGGCTTGACCCGTTCCGCCGGACGCGAGATGGCGTCGAGGATCGACTGTTTGCGCTGGACTTCCCGGAACACGCCCTGCAGCTGTTCGCTGGCGAAGCCATGGTCACGGGTCATTTCAGCGACGAACTCGGCCACCTGGGGCGAGGCGTCGTAGTCGCCGGCCGTGGCCTGCTGGACTGCGCCGAGCAGGCCCATCGCGCCTATCCACGGCATCCAACGGGCTGTCCAGCCACGCACTGCTTGCATGTGATTGTTCACCTTATTCAAACCTGCGCGATCCATTTGCGGTGCGTGTGGATCGACATCAGAACGCCAAACGCTGACAGCAGCGTCACCAACGAAGTTCCGCCATAGCTGATGAAGGGAAGCGGCACGCCCACCACGGGCAACAGGCCGCTGACCATCCCGATATTGACGAATACGTATACGAAGAAAGTCATGGTCAGGCTGCCCGCCAGCAGCTTGCCGAACAAGGTCTGCGCCTGGGCGGTGATGACCAGCCCGCGGCCGATCAGCAGCAGGTAGATCAGCAGCAGCGCGCAGATGCCCACCAGGCCGAACTCCTCGCCAAGCACGGCGATGATGAAGTCGGTATGGCTTTCCGGGAGAAAGTCCAGGTGCGACTGGGTACCGAGCAGCCAGCCCTTGCCGAACACGCCACCCGAGCCGATCGCGGCCTTGGACTGGATGATGTTCCAGCCGGTGCCCAACGGATCGCTTTCCGGGTCCAGGAAGGTCAGTACCCGCTGCTTCTGGTAGTCGTGCATGACGAAGAACCACATGGCCACGGCCACCGGTACCGCCGCCGCCAGCACGCTGAGGATCCAGCGCCAGCGCAGCCCGCCCATGAACAGCACGAACGCACCGGAGGCCAGGATCAGCAGTGCCGTGCCCAGGTCGGGCTGACGCACGATCAGGATGAACGGCACGCCGATCAGCACCAGGCTGATCAGCACATGCTTGAGATGCGGCGGCAGCGTGCGCTTGGACAGGTACCAGGCGATGGTCGCCGGCATGATGATCTTCATGAACTCCGACGGCTGGAAGCGGATCACCCCGGGGATGTTGATCCAGCGCGTGGCGCCCATGGCGTTGTGGCCCATCACGTCCACCACGATCAGCAGCAGCACGCCGGCCAGGTACGCCAATGGCACCCAGCGGGCCATGAAGCGTGGCTCGAGCTGAGCGATGACGAACATCGAGATCAGCCCGAGGCCGAAGGAGCTGGCCTGCTTGAGCAGCAGGTCCCAGTTCTTGCCGCTGGCCGAATACAGCACGAACAGGCTGCCGGCGGCCAGGGTCAGGAGAATGATCAGCAAGGGACCGTCGACATGGATGCGCTGCAGGAAGCTGGCGCGTCGACGCATCACGTCCTCGCTCGAGAGCATGCGATCGAAATTGTTCTTCACGGGGCCGTTTCCTGGGCGACGGTGGCGGGAGCGAACTCGGGCTTGAGCCGGCCTTGCTCGTCGAGCAGCCAGGCATCCATCACCTGGCGAACGACGGGGGCGGCGACGCCGGAACCGGACTCGCCGTTCTCGACCATCACCGCCACCACGATCCGGGGATCGTCGGCCGGGGCGAAGCCGACGAACAAGGCATGGTCGCGATGGCGCTCCTGGAGTTTGTTGCGGTCGTACCTCTCGCCCTGCTTGATCGCCACCACCTGGGCGGTGCCGCTCTTGCCGGCGATGCGGTACTGCGCGCCGATCGAAGCCTTGCGCGCGGTGCCGCGGGCATTGTGCATCACCTGCTCCATGCCATGGGTGACCTTGGCCCAGTCGGACTTGTCGCGCAGCACGATGTCCTGCATGGGATTGTCATCCACCGGTGGCTGGCCCTCGATGGTCTTGGCCAGGTGCGGACGGTTCCACTTGCCCTTGTTGGCGATCAGCGCGGTGGCCTGCGCCAGCTGCAAGGGGGTGGCCTGCATGTAGCCCTGGCCAATGCCGAGGATCAGCGTCTCGCCTGGGAACCAGGCCTGACGCCGGGTGGCGCGCTTCCATTCACGCGACGGCATGAGCCCGGCGGACTCCTCGAACATGTCCAGCGAGACCCTTTGGCCGATGCCGAAGCGGTTCATGTAGCTGGACAGGCGGTCGATGCCCATCTTGTGCGCCAGATCATAGAAGTAGGTGTCGTTGGAGCGCATGATCGCCGTGTCCAGGTCCACCCAGCCGTCGCCGCTGCGGTTCCAGTTGCGGTACTTGTGGTCGTAGTTGGGCAGTTGGTAGTAGCCCGGGTCGAAGACCCGGCTGGAGGCCGTCACCACGCCCGAATCCAGGCCGGCGATGGCCACCGCCGGCTTGATCGTCGAGCCGGGTGGATAGAGCCCGCGCAGCACCCGGTTGAACAGCGGTCGGTCGATCGAGTCGCGCAGCTCGGCATACGCCTTGAAACTGATCCCGGTCACGAACAGGTTGGGGTCGAAGCTCGGCTGGCTGACCATGGCCAGGACCTCGCCGGTGCGCGGGTCGAGCGCGACGATGGCGCCGCGACGCCCGCCCAGGGCGGCTTCGGCCGCCTCCTGCAACTTGATGTCCAGGCTCAGGACGATGTCCTTGCCCGGTTTCGGGTCGGTGCGCTTGAGCACCCGCAATACTCGGCCGCGGGCATTGGTCTCGACTTCCTCGTAGCCTACCTGGCCATGCAGCTCGGCTTCGTAGAAGCGTTCGATGCCGGTCTTGCCGATATGATGGGTACCGCTGTAGTTAACAGGGTCGAGGGTCTTGAGTTCCTTCTCGTTGATCCGCCCGACATAACCGACCGAATGGGCGAAATGCGCGCCCTGGGGATAATGCCGCACGAGCTGCGCGACCACCTCCACGCCGGGCAGGCGGAACTGGTTGACGGCGATGCGGGCAATCTGTTCCTCGGTCAGTTCGAACAGGATCGGCACTGGCTCGAACGGCCGGCGCCCTTGCTTCATGCGTTTTTCGAACAGCGCCCGGTCGTCCTCGGTCAGTTCCAGGACCTCGATGATCGAATCCAGCACCTGTTGCCAGTTGCCGGTGCGCTCGCGGGTCATGGTCAGGCTGAAGCTGGGCCGGTTGTCGGCGATGATCACGCCGTTGCGATCGAAGATCAGCCCGCGGGTCGGCGGGATCGGCTGCACGTGCACCCGGTTGTTTTCCGAAAGCGTCGAGTGATAGTCGTACTGGATGACCTGCAGGTAATAGAGCCGGGCAATCAGCACGCACACCAGCAACATGACCGCAACCGCGCCGACCACGACACGATTGCGCACCAGGCGGGCGTCTTTCTCGTGGTCCTTGAGACGAATCGGTTGCGACATCGGGAAGGCTTACTGGCTCATTTGTGATAAGGGTGCCCGGACAGCACGGTCCAGGCGCGGTACAGCTGTTCGCCGATCAGTATCCTTACCAGGGGGTGCGGCAGGGTCAGCGGCGACAGCGACCAGCGCTGTTCGCTACGGGCACAGACTTGCGGCGCGAGCCCTTCGGGACCACCGACCATCAGGTTCACCGTACGCGCATCGAGGCGCCAGCGATCCAGCTCGGTGGCCAGTTGCTCGGTACTCCATGGCTTGCCATGGACTTCCAGTGTGACGATCCGTTCCCCAGGCTGGACCTTGGCCAGCATGGCTTCGCCCTCCTGGCGGATCAGCCGGGTGACATCGGCGTTCTTGCCACGGGTGTGGAGCGGAATCTCCACCAGTTCCAGCGCCAGTTCGGGCGGCAGACGCTTGGCATATTCGTGCCAGCCCTCCTCCACCCAGCGAGGCATGCGCGAACCGACCGCGATCAGACGTAGACGCACGACCCTTGCTCAGCCCCGATCCTTGAGGTTGTCGGCGTAGCTGTGGGTGTTTTCCGGGCTATGGTGCTTGCCATCGGAGGCACGGCTCTGCTCGGCACCCAGCCACAGCCGCTCGAGGTCGTAGAACTGGCGGGCCGCGGCGGTCATCATGTGCACGATGACGTCGTTGAGGTCGAGCAGCACCCAGTCGCTGTCGCCCTTGCCTTCCTCGCCCAGGGGCTGGACACCTTTGTGCTTGACGATTTCGCGGACCTTCTCGAGCATCGCGTTGATCTGGCGATTGGAAGTACCGGTGGCGATGATCATGTAGTCGGTCAGGCTGTGCTTGTCGCGCACGTCGATGACCTGGATGTCCTGGGCCTTGACGTCTTCCAGGGCCGAGGTGGCCAACTGGACCAGCTCTTCGCCGGAAATTTTCTGCTTGGTCATAGAGAACTCGTTCAACTCGTTGGATAGGCGCGCTCAGGCGCCTTCAGTTCGGCGCACGGTAAAGGTCATGCGCCTCGATGTAGGCCAGTACTGCGTCCGGCACCAGGAACCGTACCGACTTGCCGCTGGCCAGCAGCTGTCGGATCTGTGTGGCCGAGACCGCGAGCGGTGTCTGCCAGATGAACGAAATGTGCCCCGCCGGGCCTGGCAAGGCGGCGGGATCGTTCTGCGAGCGCGCCGCCAGAAGGTTGCGTAGCTCGTCTGGTGGTTCGACGTCGGCATCCGGGCGTTGCAGCACCAGGATGTGACAATGTTGCAGCAGCTCCTGCCAGCGATGCCAGCCAGGCAGGCCACAGAAGGCATCCCAGCCCAGCAACAGGAACAGCTGGTCGTCGGCACCCAGTTCGGCGCGAACCGATTCCAGGGTATCGATGGTATACGAAGGCTTGTCGCGCGCCAGCTCCCGGGCATCGACGCCCAGCCGCGGCTCGTCCTGCACCGCGTGCCTGACCATCGCCAGGCGATCGGCGGCGGTCACCTGCGGCGTGTCCCGGTGTGGCGGGCGCGCATTGGGCAGCAGGCGCAGCTCGTCCAGCTCCATGAACTCGGCAACCTCCAGCGCGCTGCGCAGGTGACCGATATGCACCGGGTCGAAGGTACCGCCGAGAATGCCGACGCGACGCACTGCCTGGCTCAAGTCAGCAGGACTCCTGGCCACGCAGCTGGCCGTCGCCGATCACCACGTACTTCTCGCAGGTCAGCCCTTCCAGGCCGACCGGGCCACGGGCGTGCAGCTTGTCCGTGGAGATGCCGATCTCGGCACCCAGGCCATATTCGAAGCCATCGGCGAAACAGGTCGGGGCGTTGAGCATGACCGACGCCGAATCGACCTCGGCGAGGAAACGCCGGGACTGGCCCTGGTGCTCGGTGACGATCGCATCGGTATGGTGCGAGCCATAGTGATTGATGTGCTCGATGGCGGCATCCAGGCCGTCGACCACGCGGATCGAGAGGATGGCCGCCAGGTACTCGGTGCGCCAGTCCTCTTCGCTGGCGGGCAGCGCCTCGATGATCTGGCGGGTGCGTTCGCAGCCACGCAGCTCGACGCCCTTGTCGCGCAGGCGACGGGCCATTTCCGGCAGGAAGTCGGCGGCGATGCGCTGGTCGACCAGCAGGGTTTCCATGGCGCCGCAGATCCCGTAGCGGTAGGTCTTGGCGTTGAACGCGATGCGCCAGGCCTTCTCCAGCTCGGCGTGCTCGGCGACGTAGACATGGCAGATACCGTCGAGATGCTTGATCACCGGGACGCGGGCGTCGCGGCTGATGCGCTCGATCAGGCCACGGCCGCCACGCGGGACGATCACGTCGACGAACTCCGGCATGCTGATCAGCGCCCCCACCGCTTCGCGGTCGATGGTTTCCACCACCTGCACCACCGCCGGCGGCAGGCCAGCCTCGGCCAGGCCACGCTGGATGCAGGCGGCGATCGCGCGGTTGGAGTGGATGGCCTCGGAGCCGCCACGCAGGATGGTCGCATTGCCCGACTTCAGGCACAGGCTGGCGGCATCGATGGTCACGTTGGGGCGCGACTCGTAGATGATCCCGATCACTCCCAGCGGTACCCGCATCTTGCCGATCTGGATGCCCGACGGACGATGGCTCATGTCGCGGATCGCCCCCACCGGGTCCGGCAGGCCGGCGACCTGGCGCAGGCCGGCGATCATGCCATCGATGCGCGCCGGGGTCAGGGCCAGGCGATCGAGCAGCGCCGGCTCCAGGCCATTGGCACGGCCGCCTTCGAGGTCGCGCCGGTTGGCCGTGGTCAGCTCTTCGCGCGCGGCATCCAGCGCATCGGCGGCGGCCAGCAGGGCACGGTTCTTCTGCGCGGTGCTGGCCCGGCCGATCACCCGGGAGGCCTCGCGGGCGGCTCGACCGAGGCGGGTCATGTAGTCAGAAACGGACTCAGTCATGGGCTCTGTGTCTTGGCGAAGGGGAAATCGGCTGATTATAACTGCCGCGCGGATATACGCCCAGCGGTGGCTGGCAGATGGTAGTCATTGCGTAGGAATAATCTGCAGGAAAGATGTAACCGCCATTGACGGATGCCGCTGGAAATCAACCCGCACAGTGCGCGCTCGCGACCCGCGCTGCTGGCAAGCGTCGTCGAATTATCTGGCTGCGCGGCCGTCTGAGAGGCCAACCACCCTTTCTCCGACCAGGCGACCGACTGCTATGATCCAGCCCCCCGCACCACGAGCCCATGAGATGCCCGATCCGTCTTCCCGACCGGCCTTGGCCTTGCCGGACAGCTTCTTCGACCGCGATGCCCAGACCTTGGCCCAGGCACTGTTGGGCAAGGTGATCCGGCACCGCCATGGCGACCTGTGGCTGGCCGCGCGGATCATCGAGACCGAAGCCTACTACCTCACCGACAGAGGCAGCCATGCTTCGCTGGGCTACACCGAGAAGCGTCGCGCGCTGTTCCTCGATGGCGGGCATATCTACATGTACTACGCTCGTGGCGGCGACTCGCTGAACTTCAGTGCCCATGGCCCTGGCAACGCCGTGCTGATCAAGTCGGCCTACCCTTGGGTGGACGCACGCTCGAACGAGAACAGCCTGGCGCAAATGCAGATCAACAACCCCGACGCCAGTGGCGCGATGCGCCCACCCGAGCGCTTGTGCGCAGGGCAGACCTTGCTGTGCCGGGCCCTGGGCCTGAAGGTACCGCAATGGGACGCCAAGCGTTTCGATCCTGAACGTTTTTATGTGGAAGATTGCGGTATCAAAGTGAAACACATTATTCAGACCACCCGCCTCGGCATTCCCCAGGGACGTGATGAACACTTGCCCTACCGTTTCGTCGATGCCGAGCATGCGCGCCACTGCACACGCAACCCGCTGCGCAGGGGTCAGGTCGAGGGCCGGGATTTCTTCATCATCGAACAAGGAAGCTGATATGGGCCAATGGCTCGACAGCCTGACCGGATGGCTTGGCGCCAATCCGCAATGGCTTGGTGTGGCGATCTTTCTGGTCGCCTGCGTGGAATGCCTGGCCATCGCCGGCGTGATCGTGCCCGGCACGGTATTGCTGTTCGCCGTCGCGGTACTGGCCGGCAGCGGCGCGTTCTCGCTGGGCGAGACGCTACTGCTGGGCTTCGCCGGGGGACTGCTCGGCGACGCCCTGTCCTATGCCCTGGGCAGACGCTTTCATCAGAACATCCGTCGCCTGCCGCTGTTGCGCCAGCATCCCGAGTGGATCGGTGGCGCCGAGACCTACTTCCAGCGCTATGGTATCGCCAGCCTGCTGGTGGGCCGCTTCATCGGCCCGCTGCGCCCCATGCTGCCAATGGTCGCCGGCATGTTCGACATGCCACTGCCACGCTTCATCGGCGTGAGCATGGTCGCCGCCGCCGGCTGGTCGGTCGCCTACCTGCTGCCTGGCTGGGCGACCGGTGCGGCGATGCGCCTGCCCTTGCCGGAAGGCTTCTGGCTGGATGCCGGAATCATCGCCGCAACCCTGGCCGTGCTGATCGGCCTGAGCATCAACAGCAGCCTGCGCAGCCAGCGCCACGGCACACGCCTGATCGCGGCGGTCAGCTTCCTGGCGCTGCTGGCGGTGTTCTTCGGCTGGCCCTACCTGCATGAGTTCGACCAGGGCGTGATGACGCTGATCCAGGAACATCGCCGCCAGGCCCTGGACAGCGCGGTGGTGGTGGTCACCCGCCTCGGGGATTTTCGAACCCAGCTGATCCTGGGCCTCCTGCTGACCGTGCTGCTGCTGGTCGCCCGCCAGTGGCGCCATGCCACGTTCGCCTGCGCCGCGCTGCTGGGCACGGCAGTGGCCAATGGCACGCTCAAGTGGCTGTTCGCCAGGGCCCGTCCGGAGGTGCTGACCGACCCGCTGACCAGCTACAGCATGCCCAGCGGTCACAGCTCGGCGTCCTTCGCCTTCTTCCTGACCTTGGCCGTGCTCGCCGGCCGCGCCCAGCCGGCCCGCATGCGACTCACCTGGATCACCCTGGGTTGCCTGCCGGCCCTGGCCATCGCGATGTCACGGGTCTATCTCGGCGCGCACTGGCCGACCGACGTGCTGGCCGGTTCGTTGCTGGCCTGTTGCCTGTGCGCCGCCAGCCTGGCGGTGGTGCAACGCCGCCAGCCGCTGGAGGCGCTGGCACCACGGGTCTGGTGGCTGATCCTGCCAGCCTGCGTGGCGCTGTTGTCGTTCTTCGCGCTATACGCCCTGCCCGAGGCCATCTCGCGCTATCAGTACCAGTTGGTAGATGCGCCATTGCCCTAGCCCCGAGTGGCCCTGCAAACACCCGGTACTGAAAGCGCCCATCCAGCGACAGGGTGGCGAGTGGCCGCTCAGGCGAACAGCTCGCCTTGCATCCGTTCCAGCAGGGTCTGGATCATGTCCAGCCGCTGTGGCGGGGAGTCCATCGCCAGCAGGTCGAGCTTGTCTTCGTCCATCAGCGGCAACAGGTAGGCCAGCTGGTTGGCCAGGGCCTGCTGGCCAGCCACCGGGCGTGGCATGTCCAGGGCTTCGACCATCGGATGTTCGCCCAGGGCCTGGAGCAAGGCCAGAAGGTCATCGTCACGTTCGGACAGCGGGCTGTCGGCCAGCTCTTCCAGCCAGCGAACCTCGCCGAGCAGGAGCTGGTCCTTCGACACTTCGGTGCGTTCGAGCTCGAAGCGGCGCACGCCCTCGACACGAATGCCGAGCAGGCCATTGTCCTGCTGGCTGAAATCGCGGATCAGCGCCTCGCAGCCGATCGAGGCGACCACTGGCGGTGCCTTGCCGACCTGCTCGCCCTCGAGGATGCAGACCACGCCGAAGCCCTCGCCCTGCTTCATGCAGCGGCCGATCATGTCCAGGTAACGCGCCTCGAAGATCTGCAGGTCGAGCATGCAGCCGGGAAACAGCACGGTATCGAGGGGAAACAGCGGTAACGTCATCATAGATCCTCAGGCCAGCAGACTCACCGCCAACGGCAGGAATACCGCCGTGGCCACTCCCATCAGGCTCATCGCCAGCGCGGCGAAGGCACCACATTCATCGCTTTCCTGCAGCGCCACCGAAGTGCCCACCGCATGCGCCGTCACGCCGAGCGCCATGCCCCGCGCCTCGGGGCTGCGCACGCCGAAGCGCGACAGCAGCGCCGGGCCGAGGATCGCCCCCAGCACCCCGGTGATCAGCACGAACACAGCCGCCAGCGCGGCGACCCCGCCGATCTGTTCGGCTACCAGCATGGCGATCGGCGAGGTGACCGACTTGGGCGCCATGGTCATGAGGATCATGTGCTCGGCGCCGAACCAGCTACCTAGCAACAGACAGGATCCGGTGGCGAACATTCCGCCGAGTACCAGCGTAGTCAATGTCGGCCAGAACAGCTGGCGGATGCGCCGCAGGTTGAGATAGAGCGGCACGGCCAGGGCCACGGTGGCCGGGCCGAGAAGAATGTTGAGGATCTCGGTGCTCGTGCGGTATTCGCCGTAGCCGATCCCGCATGCCAGCAGCATGCCGATCACCAGCAGCATCGACAGCAGCACCGGCTGCAGGAAGATCCAGCGCGTTCGTTCGTACAGCGCCAGCGCCAGCTGGTAGGCGCCCAGGGTGATGCCGATGCCGAACAGCGGATGATGCACCACCGCGCTGCCCGCTCCTTGCCAGTCGAGGATCATGGCTGTTCCTCGCGCTTGCCCTGGCGCTGGATGAGCTTGTGCATCAGCACGCCGACGAACGCCAGGGTGAACAGGCAGGAAATGACCAAGGCGCCGACGATGGCCCAGAAATCGGCCGCGATATCCCTGGCATAGACCATCACGCCCACCGCGGGCGGGACGAGCAACAGCGGCAGGTAGCGCAACAGGCTGCTGGAGGCTTCGGTCAACGGCTTGCCGACCTCGCCCCGCAGCATCAGGAACACCAGCAACAACAACAGCCCGATGATCGGGCCCGGGAGGATGGGCAGCAGCAGGTGATTGAGCGCCGTGCCCAGCAGCTGGAACAACACCAGCCAGGTCAAACCTCGCAACAGCATAGACATCTCCTTCGAGCGACACGGCCATTATAAGCATGCTGTCCGTCACGGCCCGATAGCCATGCAGCCGGCGAAACCGCCAACGGATCGGCAAGCGCTGATCCACTCCGATATTCGGGCATGTTGCACGGCGGGCGCAGCTGTTTCAGCGCTGGCATTCTACGGCATACTTGCGCCCGTCTCTCGCCTGGAATCGATCATGCGCCCGCTGCTGCCCCTCGCCCTGACCCTGCTGCTCGCCGCATGTGGCGACGGCGAGTCCTTGCTGCCACCGGATGCGCGCCTGCCGGACGGCGGCCGCTACCGTGGCGAGGTGGTCGACGGGCTGCTGCAAGGCCAGGGGCGCATCGACTACCCCAACGGCAGCTGGTATGCCGGTGGCTTCGTCGACGGCCAGTGGCACGGCCAGGGCCAATGGCATGGCAGCAATGGCGAATCCTATCGCGGCGAGTTCGCCCAGGGCCTGTTCCATGGGCTGGGCGAGCTGGTCACGCCCGGCAGCCGCTACAGCGGCACCTTCAAGCATGGTCGCCGCGACGGCGAAGGCACGCTCAAGGAGCGCGACGCGGTCTATCGCGGCGAATTCAAGGATGACCAGTATTCCGGTGCCGGCCAGCTCGAACTAGCCGACGGCAGCCGCTACCAGGGTCTGTTCGCCAATGGCAAGCCAAACGGCGCCGGGGTGCGCAGCGACCCTGACGGCAACCAGTTCAGCGGCCTGTTCGTCGACGGCTTGCTGCAAGGCAGCGGCACCTTCACCAGTGTCGACGGCGAGCAGTACACCGGCGAGTTCAAGGACAACCGCCTCGAGGGCCGTGGCCGCTACGAAAACGTCGACGGTGATGTCTGGATCGGCGAATTCCGCAACGGCTCGCTCAGCGGCGAAGGCGAGTTGCTCGGCAGCGATGGCAGCCGCTACAAGGGCGGTTTCCGTGATTGGCGCTTCAGCGGCCAGGGCCGCCTGCAGCTGGCCGACGGCAGCCATTACGTCGGCGGCTTCGAAAACGATGCCTACCATGGCCAAGGGCGCCTGTCGCTGCCCGATGGGCGGGTCGAGGCTGGCCAGTGGGCCAACGGTGTCCGCGTACGTGATGAGCATGGCAGGTTGCTGCCCGACCCGCTGGAGCTGGCCTTGCTCAACCAGGGCAGGTTGCTCGATCAGGCCCTGGCGGCGCTCAGGCCGTCAAGGCCCGCCATCGAGCTGTACAGCCTGGTGGTGGCCGGGGATGGCCAGCAGAGCGTGTTCCTGCGTGAAGCCGACTATGTCACGCAGCTGCTCAAGGTCCGCTTCGGCGCCCACGGCCAGGTGACCCTGGCCAACCATCGCGACCACCTGGCCGATCGCCCCATGGCGACTCGCGAGAACCTGGCCCGCAGCGCGCAGGCCCTGGCGCAGCGCAGCGGCCCGGAAGACCTGATCTTCATCTACCTGACCAGCCATGGCAGCCAGGATCATCACCTGGTCCTCGACCAGCCGCGCCTGCAACTGGCCGACCTGTCCGCCGACGAACTGGCCAGCGCCCTGGCCCCGCTCAAGCAGCGCAACAAGGTGATCGTCGTGTCGGCCTGCTATTCCGGTGGCTACATCGCTCCGCTCAAGGACGAACACACGCTGGTCATGACCGCTTCGCAGGCGGACCGGGTATCGTTCGGCTGCTCGGAAGAAGCGGATTTCACCTACTTTGGCGACGCCCTGTTCGGCCAGGCGCTGAACCACACCGACGATCTCGAACAAGCGTTCGAACTGGCGCGCGCCACGGTTGCCGAACGAGAACGACAAGAAGGCTTCGAAGCCTCCGAACCACAGATCTGGGCACCTGCGCCCGTGCTCGCGCACTGGCAACGCCTGCGCCGTCAGCAGGCCCAGGATGCCTTGCGGGACGTGGCACCGCCGCCTGCTGCCAGACAGGCGCAGAAAGCGGACAGCCACTAAGCTGACTGGAAAAAAAGGAGAAACAGCATGTACTTGACTCCTCAGCATGTCCTGCTTGCCGGAGCGACCGGATTGACGGGGGAACACCTGCTGGACCGGCTGCTCAACGAGCCGACCATCACCCGGGTACTGGCGCCGACCCGCCGGCCGCTGGCCGAACATCCTCACCTGGAAAATCCGGTCGGTGATCCGGCCGTGTTCCTGCCGAGCCTGGCCGGGCGCGTCGACATCGCCTTCTGCTGCCTGGGCACTACCCTCAAGCAGGCCGGCTCCGAAGCGGCCTTCCGCGCCGTGGATCTGGACATGGTCGTGGCGTTCGGCAAGCGCGCCCGGGAGCTGGGCGCCAGGCACCTGCTGGTGGTCAGCGCGATCGGTGCCGATCCGCATTCGTCGATTTTCTACAACCGGGTCAAGGGCGAGATGGAAGAAGCGCTCAAGGCGCAGGACTGGCCGCAGTTGACCATCGTGCGGCCCTCGCTGCTGATCGGTGAGCGACTCGAGCAGCGCCTGGCCGAGCGCATCGCCGCGCCGCTGTCCAAGCTGGTGCCAGGCAAGTACCGGGGGATCGAAGCCTGTGCCCTGGCCCGAGCCCTCTGGCGCCTGGCGCTGGAAGAGCAGGATGGGGTGAGGATCGTGGAGTCGGATGAACTACGCCGACTGGGCAAGTAGCCAGGTGGCACGCGGTGCGATGATGGGGCTCCGGGCAATTGATGGTCAGGCCGCTGCCAGCCCCCTCGCCCGTTACAACCCGCCGCTGGCCTGGAACCCCACGCCCAGCACCGTCAGCACCGACAACGGCAATAGCAGCGTGTCGAGCACCAGGCTGCCGGGAAGGTCCAGTCTTGGGTGGGCCGGGGCTGGCGCGCCGAAGCGGTCCATGGCGCAGCAGCCGCCACCGATGGCGTACAGGTCCAGCCGGGTCCCGGCGTAGACCACTGGCGCCCCTGGCCTGGCCGCATCCAGCGTGCGTACCGTCGCGCAGCCGCTGGACAGCGCCAGCAGCCCGGCCAGGCTGGCGGCCAGGCGCCCCCTCACTCTTGCGCCCCCAGATGATGCTCGCCCCAGCGCGGCAGCATGTCCTGGGGGATGTCCAGCAGGTTGAGGATGCGAGCGACGACGAAGTCGACCAGGTCGTCGATGGTCTGCGGCTGATGATAGAAGCCTGGCGCGGCCGGCAGGATCACTGCGCCCATCCGCGAGAGCTTGAGCATGTTCTCCAAATGGATGGTCGACAGCGGCGCCTCGCGCGGCACCAGGATCAGCTGGCGGCGCTCCTTGAGGGTGACGTCGGCCGCCCGCTCGATCAGGTTGTTGCACGCGCCGGTGGCGATCGCCGACAGGGTGCCGGTGGAGCACGGCACCACGACCATGGCGGCCGGCGCGCCGGAGCCGGACGCCACGGGCGACATCCAGTCTTCCTTGCCGTACACGCGGATCTGGCCAGCCGCGGCACCGGTGTACTCGGTGAGAAACGCCTGCATCGCCTGGGGCTTGGCCGGCAGGATCACGTCGGTCTCGGTCGACATCACCAGCTGCGCGGCCTTGGAGATCAGAAAGTGGACTTCGCGGTCCTCGCGTACCAGGCAGTCGAGCAGGCGCAGGCCATACTGCGCCCCCGAGGCCCCGGTCATCGCCAGCGTGATGCGCTCTGGCCCGCTCACCGCAGCGCCTCGGCCAGCTTGCCATGCAGGCCGCCAAAGCCGCCGTTGCTCATGATCACCACTTGGGTGCCAGGACGCGCCTGGCCCTTGACGCGCTCGATGATCGCTTCGAGGCTGTCGGCCACCACCGCTGGCACTTGGCACTGCGCCGCGGTGGCTGCCAGGTCCCAGCCAAGGTTCGCTGGTGCGTACCAGATGACCTGGTCGGCGGCGGATACGCTCTGCGGTAGGCCATCGCGGTGAGCGCCCAGCTTCATGGAGTTGGAACGTGGCTCGATCACCGCGATCACCGGCGTGTCGCCGACGCGCTTGCGCAAACCGTCCAGGGTGGTGGCGATGGCGGTCGGATGATGGGCGAAATCATCGTAGATGGTGATGCCATTGACCTCGGCGACCTGCTCCATCCTGCGCTTGACGCTCTTGAAGGCGCCGAGCCCCTCGATCGCCATGGATGGCACCACGCCTACGTGCCGCGCGGCGGCCAGCGTGGCCAGGGCATTGGCCACGTTGTGCTGGCCGGTCAGCGACCATTCGACCACGCCTTGCAACTGGCCATCGAACAGCACTTCGAAACGTGAGCCATCGGCACTGAGCAGGCGCGCCTGCCATTGGCCACCGTCGCCGGTGGTCTGCACCGGAGTCCAGCAGCCCATGCCGATCACTCGCTCCAGGGCTTGCTCGGTGGTGGGATGAACGATCAGGCCCTGGCTGGGAATGGTGCGTACCAGATGATGGAACTGCCGCTCGATCGAGGCCAGGTCCGGGAAGATATCAGCATGATCGTACTCGAGATTGTTGAGGATGGCGGTACGCGGGCGGTAGTGGACGAACTTCGAACGCTTGTCGAAGAAGGCACTGTCATACTCGTCGGCCTCGACCACGAAGAACGGCGTTTCGCCCAGGCGGGCCGACACCGAGAAGTTCTGCGGCACGCCGCCGATGAGAAAGCCGGGGCTCATGCCGGCATGCTCCAGTACCCAGGCCAGCATGCTGCTGGTGGTGGTCTTGCCGTGGGTGCCGGCCACCGCCAGGACCCAGCGTCCTTGCAGCACATGGTCGGCCAGCCATTGGGGACCGGATACGTACGGCAGGCCCTTGTCCAGTACATGCTCGACCGCCGGGTTGCCCCGCGACAGGGCATTGCCGATCACCACCAGGTCAGGCGCCGGCTCGAGCTGGACAGGGTCGTAGCCCTGGGTCAGCTCGATGCCCTGGGCCTGAAGCTGGGTGCTCATCGGTGGGTAGACGTTGGCGTCCGAGCCCGTCACCCGATGGCCGAGCTCCTTGGCCAACACCGCCAGTGAGCCCATGAAAGTGCCGCAAATACCGAGAATGTGAATATGCATGGTCGACCTCGCAAAACGTCGAGGCAGGGTAGCCCAGGCCGCGGCAAATCGCACCCGCTGTTTGGCTCAGCGGTTGCGCCCGATGCCATGCCGGCGGAGCTTGCGATACAGGGTGTTGCGGCTGATCCCCAGCTGCTCGGCCACCTGGGTCATGTGCCAACGATGCTCTTCGAGCATGGTCAGCAGCACGCCGCGCTCGGCATCCTCGAGACGGCCGGTGGCAGGCGTGATCGCCACCGGCGCTGGTGGCGCTCCCTTGCGGCGAATCGGTGGCGGCAGGTCATCGAGGCCGATCCAGCCGGTTTCGCAAAGCGCCACCAAGGTGCGCAGCACATTGCGCAGCTGGCGCACGTTGCCTGGCCAGGCGAAATCCAGCAGGGCCTGGCGCGCGCCTGGCTCGATTCTGACGGGCTGGCCGTTGGCCTCCTGCTGCATCAGCAGGTCCAGGAGCTGCCCCTTGTCGCTGCGCTCACGCAAGGCAGGCAGAGCGATTTCCAGGCCGCTCAGGCGGTAGTAGAGGTCTTCACGGAAGCTGCCCTGCTCCACCCGCTCGAGCAATGCCTGGTGCGTGGCACTGATGATTCGCACGTCCACGGCTTGGGGCTCGCCTCCGATCGGCACCACCTGGCGCTCTTCGAGCACGCGCAGCAGTCGGGTCTGCAGGGCCAGCGGCATGTCGCCGATCTCGTCGAGCAGCAGGGTTCCGCCATCGGCCTGCAGCAGCTTGCCACGCATGCCTTCCTTGCGTGCCCCGGTGAAGCTGCCGCCGCGATAGCCGAACAGCTCGCTCTCGATGAGGTGTTCCGGGATCGAAGCGCAATTGATCGCCACGAAGGGCTTGTCGCGGCGCCGGCTGGCCTGGTGCACGGCCTGGGCGAACGCTTCCTTGCCCGTGCCGGTCTCGCCTTGCAGCAACAACGGCACATCGCGCTCGAAGACCCGCACGGCGCGGCGAAAATCGTTGCCCAGCGCCGGATCGAGCAGGCAGATGCCGCTACTGGGCCCGGCTGCCGACGAGGGCGACGCCAGGGGTATCGACCAGGCTGGCGTCGATGCGCGGCCGCGCACGCTGGCGTAGGCCTGCCGACCATCACCCAGGCGCAACGGCCAGACAGTGCTGCCCTGGGGCATGGCACGCCCGAGCAGGTCCTCGGTACGGCAGGCCAGGAAGCGCTCCAGCGGTTCGCCGAGCAACGCGCCGCGAGCGCTATCGAGCAGGTTCAGAGCGCCCTGGTTGGCGGCGCGGATACGCCCCTGGGCATCGAACGCCAGCAGCGCTTCACTGAACGAGCCGACGGACTCGGCCTGCAGATGCAAGCGCAGCAGCCACTGGTCTTCGAACTGGCGCAGGAAGCAGCAGCTTTCGATCATCCTGGCCGACAGGCTGACCAGCGCCATGGTGTGGAACTGGCTCTGGCGCGACACGTCGAGGCGCGCCGAGGAAACATCGAGCACGGCCAGCAGCTCGCCATGGGGATCGAACACCGGGCTCGCCGAGCAGGTCAGCCCGGTGTGCCGCCCACGGAAATGCTCGTCGCGGTGGATGGTCAGCGCCTGGCGTTCGATGACACAGGTACCGATGCCGTTGGTGCCCTCGCGGGCCTCGCTCCAGTCCGCGCCAAGCCACAGCCCGGCACGTTCGAAGACCTGCTGCTCGCTGGGCGTCGTGACGCAGTCGAGGATGATGCCGCGGGCGTCGGTCAGCAACACGGCGTGGCCTGCACCGCATAGCTGGCGGTGCAGGCTGTGCATCTCGTCATGGGCGATCCGCAGCACCTGGCGCAGGCGCTCGCGGCTTTCCCGCAGGCGGGCCTGCTCCAGCACCACGGGAGCCTGGGCGACGCTCGGGTCGAGATGGTAGTCGTTCAGGCAGCGCAGCCAGGAACGGGCGATCGAAGGGTCGCTGCCCGGCCCGCTGGCCTTGCCGCGGGCGACCGTCACCACCTGGTCGGCATGCTGGATGAAGGGATTGCTCTGCATTGTTGTTGTGCCCCGCAGATAGAGTCTGCCCAGCATCCTCCACCTCCCGGTGCTTTGCAACGATCCCCAGCCTCCGACCAGGCGCAGCGTGTCGGAAACGGTACAAAGTGTCATCGGCGAGTGTCGCAAAGCGGGTACGAAAGCCTGCGGCAGATCACCTGCCCCGGCCAAAGGCCGCTAGCCAGAGCGGTTTGCGACAATGGCCCGAGGTTTGCTCTACGCTTTGCAGACTCCACAACAAAACCACAGACAGGAGACACACCATGCGTTACGCACATCCCGGCACCGAAGGCGCGAAAGTGTCGTTCAAGGCACGTTACGGCAACTATATCGGCGGTGAGTTCGTGCCTCCGAGCAAAGGTGAATACTTCACCAATACCTCCCCGGTGAACGGCAAGCCGATCGCCGAATTCCCCCGCTCGTCTGCCGAAGACATCGAAAAAGCCCTCGATGCCGCCCATGCCGCCGCCGATGCCTGGGGCCGTACCTCGGTCCAGGATCGCTCCAACACCCTGCTGCGGATCGCCGACCGCATCGAACAGAACCTCGAACTGCTGGCGATCACCGAGACCTGGGACAACGGCAAGCCGATCCGCGAGACCCTCAATGCCGACATTCCGCTGGCGGCCGATCACTTCCGCTACTTCGCCGGCTGCATTCGTGCCCAGGAAGGTTCTGCAGCCGAGATCAACGACAGCACCGTGGCCTATCACATCCATGAGCCGCTCGGCGTGGTCGGCCAGATCATCCCATGGAACTTCCCACTGCTGATGGCTGCCTGGAAACTCGCCCCGGCCCTGGCTGCCGGCAACTGCGTGGTGCTCAAGCCAGCCGAGCAGACCCCGCTGGGCATCAGCGTGCTGGCCGAGCTGATCGGCGACCTGTTGCCACCTGGCGTGCTCAACATCGTGCAAGGCTATGGCCGCGAAGCCGGCGAGGCGCTGGCCACCAGCAAGCGCATCGCCAAGATCGCCTTCACCGGCTCCACTCCGGTCGGCTCGCATATCATGAAGTGCGCCGCCGAGAACATCATCCCGTCCACCGTGGAGCTGGGCGGCAAGTCGCCGAACATCTACTTCGAAGATGTCATGCAGGCCGAAGCGTCGTTCATCGACAAGGCAGCCGAAGGCCTGGTGCTGGCCTTCTTCAACCAGGGCGAAGTGTGCACCTGCCCATCGCGCGCGCTGGTTCAGGAGTCGATCTACCCGCAGTTCATGGAAGTGGTGTTGGAAAAGGTCAAGAAGATCAAGCGCGGCGACCCGCTGGACACCGAGACCATGGTCGGCGCCCAGGCCTCGCAGCAGCAATTCGACAAGATCCTCTCCTACCTGCAGATCGCCGAGCAGGAAGGCGCCGAGCTGCTGGCCGGCGGCCAGGTGGAAAGGCTCGAAGGCAACCTGGCCACCGGCTACTACATCCAGCCGACCCTGCTCAAGGGCAGCAACAAGATGCGCGTGTTCCAGGAAGAGATCTTCGGCCCGGTGGTCAGCGTCACGACCTTCAAGGACGAAGCCGAGGCCCTGGCGATCGCCAACGATACCGAGTTCGGCCTCGGCGCCGGTGTCTGGACCCGCGACATCAACCGCGCCTACCGCATGGGTCGCGGCATCAAGGCCGGTCGCGTCTGGACCAACTGCTATCATCTGTACCCGGCGCACGCGGCCTTCGGTGGCTACAAGAAGTCCGGCGTCGGTCGCGAGACCCACAAGATGATGCTCGATCATTACCAGCAGACCAAAAACCTGTTGGTCAGCTACGACATCAATCCGCTGGGGTTCTTCTAAGCTGCAAGCTGCAAGCTGCAAGCTGCAAGAAAAAGCAGAGCGTGCACGGCCTGCTTTCTCTTGCGGCTCGTGGCTTGAATGGAGATGGCGCGCTTCATGCAGGACCGATCACCAAGGGCCGGCATCTCCTGCCGGCCACCAAGAACAACAAAGGTGAACACGATGCCTAGCGATCATTCCGCAAATGCACCGGCAGGTGCTTCGGTCGACTTCGAGAAGGTCGGGGCCGACTACTTCGAGCAACGTGAACTGAAGAAAGGCGCCGCCGGCTGGGTCCTGCTGGTGGGCCTGGGCGTGGCCTACGTCATTTCCGGCGACTACGCCGGCTGGAACTTCGGCCTGGCCCAGGGAGGCTGGGGCGGGATGTTCCTGGCGACCTTGCTGATGGCCACCATGTACCTGTGCATGTGCTTCTCCCTGGCCGAACTGTCCTCGATGATTCCCACCGCCGGCGGCGGCTACGGCTTCGCGCGCAGCGCCTTCGGGCCGTGGGGCGGTTTCCTGACCGGTACGGCCATTCTCATCGAATACGCCATCGCGCCGGCGGCGATTGCCGTGTTCATCGGTGCCTACTGCCAGTCGCTGTTCGGCATCGGCGGCTGGATGATCTACCTGGCGTTCTACATCGTGTTCATCGGCATCCATATCTTTGGCGTTGGCGAAGCCTTGAAGCTGATGTTCATCATCACCGCGGTCGCGGCCATCGCCCTGGCGGTCTTCCTGCTTGGCATGCTGCCCCATTTCGATGCAGCCAACCTGTTCGACATTCCCCAGACCAGTGCAGCCGGCGCCAGCGCCTTCCTGCCGTTCGGCTATGTCGGGGTCTGGGCGGCGATCCCCTACGCGATCTGGTTCTTCCTGGCCGTCGAAGGCGTGCCGCTGGCCGCCGAGGAAACCAAGAACCCGCGTCGCGACCTGCCACGGGGCCTGATCGGCGCCATGCTGGTGCTGCTCAGCTTCGCCTTGCTGATCCTGGTGATCGGCCCTGGCGGAGCCGGAGCCGACGCGCTCAAGGCCTCGGGCAACCCGCTGGTCGAGGCACTGGCCAAGGCCTACGGCGGCTCGACCTGGATGGGCGGCTTCGTCAACCTGGTGGGGCTGGCAGGCTTGATCGCCAGCTTCTTCTCGATCATCTATGCCTATTCGCGGCAGATCTTCGCCCTGTCGAGGGCCGGCTACCTGCCGCGCAAATTGTCCCAGACCAACAAGAGCAAGGCGCCGGTGCTGGCCCTGGTGATCCCCGGCATCATCGGCTTCGCCTTGTCGCTGACCGGCCAGGGCGACTTGCTGATCCTGGTGGCGGTATTCGGCGCGACGCTGTCCTACGTACTGATGATGGCTGCCCATATCACCCTGCGCATTCGTCGTCCGAAGATGGAGCGCCCCTACCGCACCCCCGGCGGCATTCTGACCTCCGGCGTGGCGCTGGTGCTGGCCTGCCTGGCCGTGGTCGCCGGCTTCCTGGTCGACCCACGGGTGGTGATCGGCGCGGCGCTGATCTATGCGGTGCTGATCGCCTACTTTGCGCTCTACAGTCGGCATCATCTGGTGGCTGGCACCCCGGAGGAGGAGTTCGCCGCCATCCAGAAAGCCGAACAGGCGCTGCACTGATCCTGAACAGGCCAGGGGCATCGCTGCCGCGCGCCTGGCTGACCTGCGCCGTGACCGCCTCGGCGCCGTGGAGGTTGTGAATGGCAAGTTTCGTACATACGGTCGGTAATCAGATCCACCGTTTCGACAGTCTCAGGGAAGTGATGGCCAAGGCCAGCCCGGCCCGCTCCGGTGACGTTCTCGCTGGCGTGGCCGCCAGCAGCGACGCCGAGCGGGTCGCGGCGCAGATGGCGCTGGCGGACATCCCGCTCCGGCAGTTTCTCGACGAGGCGCTGGTCCCTTACGAAGATGACGAAATCACCCGGCTGGTCATCGATACCCATGACGCCGAGGCCTTCGCGCCGGTCAGTCACCTGACCGTGGGTGGCTTGCGCGACTGGCTGCTCGGCGAGCAGGCCGACGAAGCCGCCTTGCGTGCCCTGGCGCCCGGCCTGACCCCGGAAATGGCTGCGGCAGTGTCGAAGATCATGCGTATCCAGGACCTGGTGCTGGTCGCCCAGAAGATCCGCGTGGTGACGCGCTTTCGCGGCACCATGGGCCTGCGTGGACGGCTATCGACGCGCCTGCAGCCGAACCACCCGACCGACGATCCCGCCGGGATCGCCGCCAGCATCCTCGACGGCCTGCTGTACGGCAACGGCGACGCCATGATCGGCATCAACCCGGCCACCGACAGCACGGCCTCGATCTGCGCCCTGCTGGAAATGCTCGATGCCATCATCCAGCGCTACGACATCCCGACCCAGGCCTGCGTGCTGACCCATGTGACGACTTCGATCGCGGCCATCGAGCGCGGCGTGCCGCTGGACCTGGTGTTCCAGTCCATCGCCGGCACCGAAGCGGCCAATGCCGGCTTCGGTATCAACCTGAACCTGCTGCAGGAAGGCTACGAGGCTGGCCTGAGCCTCAAGCGCGGCAGCCTGGGACAGAACCTGATGTACTTCGAGACCGGCCAGGGCAGCGCGCTGTCGGCCAACGCCCACCATGGCGTCGACCAGCAGACCTGCGAAGCACGCGCCTATGCCGTGGCCCGGCACTTCAAGCCGTTCCTGGTCAATACCGTGGTCGGTTTCATCGGTCCCGAGTACCTCTACAACGGCAAGCAGATCATTCGTGCCGGCCTGGAGGACCATTTCTGCGGCAAGCTGCTGGGCGTGCCGATGGGCTGCGACATCTGCTATACCAACCACGCCGAGGCCGACCAGGACGACATGGACAGCCTGCTCACCCTGCTGAGCGTGGCCGGGATCAACTTCATCATGGGGATCCCGGGGTCCGACGACATCATGCTCAACTACCAGACCACCTCGTTCCATGATGCCTTGTATGCGCGCCAGGCCCTTGGTCTACGCCCGGCACCGGAATTCGAGCAGTGGCTGGCCCGTACCGGCATCCTCACCCAGGCCGATGGCCAGGTGCGCTTGGCCGAGAGCTTGCCAGCGGCTTTCCGCCAGGCACTGGCACAACTGGGATAGAAGACCATGGAAAAAACCACTCCGAGTACCGAAAACCCCTGGCACGCCCTGCGCACCCTGACCTCGGCACGCATCGCCCTGGGTCGGGCCGGCACCAGCCTGCCGACCCGCGCCCAGCTCGACTTCCAGTTCGCCCATGCGCAGGCTCGTGACGCGGTGCACCTGCCGTTCGACCGAGCCAGCCTGGGCGACGGGCTCGCCCAGCTCGGCCATGCCGCGTTGCTGCTGCACAGCGCGGCCAGCGACCGTGACCAGTACCTGCAGCGCCCGGATCTGGGTCGCCGGCTGGACCAGGCGTCGATCCAGACCCTGCGCGAACACGTCGACGAGCAACCTGGCGGGGTCGACCTGGCGATCGTGATCGCCGACGGGCTGTCGGCGCTGGCCGTGCATCGCCACGCTCTGCCGCTGCTGGCCCGCTTCAAGGAGCAGGCAACGGCGGACGGCTGGTCGGTGGCGCCGGTCACGCTGGTCGAGCAGGGCCGGGTCGCGGTGGCCGACGAAATCGGCGAGCTGCTCGGTGCGCGCATGACGGTGATGCTGATCGGCGAGAGGCCAGGGCTCAGCTCGCCGGACAGCCTTGGCGTGTATTTCACCTATGGCCCGCGGGTCGGCCTGACCGATGCGTATCGCAACTGCATTTCCAACGTGCGGCTCGAAGGCCTGAGCTACGGCATGGCCGCCCACCGCCTGCTGTATCTCATGCGCGAGGCTTGCAGGCGCCAGCTGTCCGGCGTCAGGCTCAAGGACGAGGCACAGGTCCATGCCCTCGAACAGCACGACCAGCCGGACACGACCGGAAACTTCCTGCTGCCCAGGGAATAGGGCCGATGGCAAGGCAGATTGCGCAATCAGTCTGCCTGTCGGCACAGGCCTGGCCCACGGTAACCCGCCGCTACAAACTCTCCGGGCATAAAGCGATCTTCGCCGTATAATGCCTAGCTGCCATGTGTGAAATTTTACCTTTTACCCGGTGAATTCAGGCTGGTACGAACGTTCTTGCTAGGACTTTTCGTACAAAAAAGCCTGGCTACGCCCTTGGCATCGTCCGCTATCGCGAGCCCTCGCCGCTCAAGAACACAGGTGCTGTACATGGATTTCAACCCGCTGGACCTCATCCTGCATCTCGATGCCTACCTAGATCTGCTGGTCAGCAATTATGGGCCCTGGATCTATGCGATCCTCTTCACCGTGATCTTCTGCGAAACCGGGCTGGTGGTCATGCCGTTCCTGCCAGGCGACTCGCTGCTGTTCATCGCCGGAGCCGTGGCCGCCGGTGGCGGCATGGACCCGGTCCTGCTCGGCGGCCTGCTGATGGCGGCGGCGATCCTTGGTGACAGCACCAACTACGTCATAGGCCGCACGGCGGGAGAACGGTTGTTCCGCAACCCCAACTCGAAGATCTTCCGTCGCGACCATCTGCGACAGACCCATGAATTCTACCAACGCCATGGCGGCAAGACCGTCACCCTGGCGCGCTTCCTGCCGATCCTACGCACCTTCGCGCCCTTCGTCGCCGGCATCGCTCGCATGCACTACCCGCGCTTCCTCGGCTTCAGCGTCGCAGGCTCGGTACTGTGGGTCGGTAGCCTGGTCACGCTCGGCTACTTCTTCGGTAACGTGCCATTGATCAAGCAGCACCTGTCGCTGATGATCGTGGCGATCATCCTGCTTTCCCTGGTGCCGATGCTCATCGGTCTGTCGCGCGGCCGTGGTGGCCGGGCAGCCAAGGCGCACTGACCCCGCGGATGTGGTCCTTGCGCGCCTGGCGGCGCCAGCGAACGCTGGCTCGCTATCCTGTCGAATCGCAGCAGTGGCAGGCGGTCCGCGAACGCCTGCCACTGCTCGATGGCCTGAGCGAGGATGAAGATCGCTGGCTGCGCGAAGCCAGCGTGCTGTTCCTGCATGACAAGCACCTGACCACCCTGTCCGGTCTCGAACTCGATCCGGGCCAGCGGTTGTTCCTCGCCGCTCAGGCCCAGCTACCGTTGCTGTACCTCGGCCAACTCGACTGGTACCGGGGTTTCCATGAGCTGATCCTCTACCCGGACGACTTCCTCAGCCCGCAGCGCTATCGCGACGCCAGCGGCGTCGAGCATGCCTGGAACGCCGAGCACAGTGGCGAAGCCTGGCTGCAGGGGCCGGTGATCATGGCCTGGCCTGGGGTGCAGGCCAGCGGCGGCTGGGACGGCTACAACCTGGTGATCCACGAGTTGGCGCACAAGCTCGACATGCTCGGTGGTGACGCCAACGGCCTGCCTCCACTGCATCGCGACATGCGTGTGAGCGATTGGGCCACGGCCATGCAAGGCGCCTTCGACGACCTCAACCGGCAACTGGACGCCGACCCGGACGCGCAGACCGCGATCGACCCCTACGCGGCGGAAAACCCGGCCGAGTTCTTCGCCGTCACCAGCGAGTATTTCTTCAGCGCGCCCGACCTTCTGCATGAGGCGTATCCGGCGGTGTACCAGCAGCTGCGCCGGTTCTATCGGCAGGATCCGCTCGAGCGCCTGGCACGTCTGCAAGCCGAGCACCCGGCCTACCGCGAACACCCGGCCTGAACCTGCCGCAACGCCTGGCGACGTGGCATGCGCTGGCGGAATGTGCCTATAATCGCGACCAATTTTCCTGGTCAAACATGGGGGCACTGCCCAATGAGCTACAGCAAGATTCCGGCAGGCAAGGACCTGCCGAACGACATCTACGTCGCCATCGAGATCCCGGCCAACCACGCGCCGATCAAGTACGAGATCGACAAGGACAGCGACGCCCTGTTCGTCGACCGCTTCATGGCTACCCCGATGTTCTACCCCGCCAACTATGGCTACATCCCCAACACCCTGGCCGATGACGGTGATCCGCTCGACGTGCTGGTCGTGACCCCCTACCCGGTCGCGCCAGGCTCGGTCATCCGCGCCCGTCCGGTCGGCGTCCTGCACATGGACGACGAAAGCGGCGGCGACGCCAAGATCCTGGCCGTGCCGCACGACAAGCTGACCCAGCTGTACGTCGACATCAAGGAATACACCGACCTGCCGGCGCTGCTGCTCGAGCAGATCAAGCACTTCTTCGAGAACTACAAGGATCTGGAGAAGGGCAAATGGGTCAAGATCAAGGGCTGGGAAGGCGCAGACGCCGCCCGCGCCGAGATCACCAAGTCGGTCGCGGCCTACAAGGGCTGATCCGCTCCAGTGCCTGCAAGGAGCCTCGCTTCGGCGGGGCTTTTTCATGCCTGCCGAAAACCGCGCGAGCGACGCGCCCTGTAGTCTTTCCTACGGCAGTGGCCAAACTTCGCGTTTATTTTCCGCCCTCCCGCTACCCGCTAGACTCGGTCGCATGAAGACATCCGGCGACCGCCTCAAGGCCCTCCTGAAAGAATGCAACCTGACCGCGTCCGACCTCGCCGCGCAGCGCAATGTCGCGCCCCAGCACGTCAACAACTGGTTCAACCGTGGCATCCCGCTGGCGCGCGTCGATGAACTGGCCGAGCTGCTGTGCGTGAACCGCCGCTGGTTGCTGACCGGCCAGGGCCGCAAGTACGCCAAGCCGATCCTTCGCCCCTTGCCGATCAGCACCCAGACAGACTCGGCGGCCATCAGCGCCGAACTGGCTGGCAGCGACGCCAGGCTGATCCGCCTGCCCTACCACCAGGCCCGCGATGGCAGGTTACTGGCAGTGCCGGAGCGCGGCCTGACGTTGCCGGCCCAGGCGCTGGCCGGCTGCGGCGTCGAGCCGGCCGCCGCCCTGAGTGTCAGCATGCCCAGCGACAACATGGAGCCGCAGTTGCCCCAAGGCGCCACTCTGGCCATCGATCGCGGCATGACCCGCATCGTCGACGGCGAAGCCTACGCCCTGCTGCACAAGGGCTACCTGCGCGTTCACCAGCTCAGCCAAGGCCCCAGCGGCGCCTGGTATCTGCACAGCCAGGACACCGACCGCTACCCAAGCGAACGCTACACGGCCGAGCAGCGCGCGGCCCAGGCGATGGAGATCATCGGTTGGGTATTCTGGTGGTCGCACCTGCGTCCTGCCCGTCCGCGATGACAGCCAAAGGGATTTTTTGCTGGGCAACCCCGTCGCTGGCAGGTATCCTTGCCAGCACTTTCGCCTCTGCCGGCCGTTGCCGCATCGCAGAGGCCGGACGCTGGCTCAAACAGCCATTCGTCCCCTGAGGCCTCCATGGCCGATCATCGTTTGCAGGCGGTTGTGGCTTACCAAAAATGAGCCAGGACCGTCCCCGAGAAGCCGGCCACAAGCCGGCTTTTTAATGCTCGAAAGATGGACATTTGTGCTTCGAGGGCCGCTGCGCGGCCCTATCGCGACCGGTCCGGCGCCTCACCGCTCCACCCTGCCCATTTTTCGAGCCACTCAGCAAAGCTGTCACGCGTCGACGAACGCCGGCATGCCTGTTGCAGATGAAGTAATTCCGCACGGGCGGCAAGTTGTTCGAGGCACAACTTAGAATGCGCAGAGACTTGATACTTCGGTCTATCGAAAGCATACCGGGCTGTACAACCTAAGTTGGCTGCGAGTCACGCCCAGGTATTTTTATTGACGTCATTTGCCCGCCAACATCCTCCGCCCCCATAAAATAATTCTAACTTCGCCAAGCACGCCGGCTGCTAATGTAATACCAATTATTTCGAACATGACGTCCAACGGCCGCCATTCCCGCCCTGTCATGCCGAGCCTCCCTCCGTCCTGCCCGAACCGGCCTGAAAGGACCACACCATGCCTTCTTCATCCCAAGCACCAGCCGACAAGCTGGAAAGTGTCCAGATGCTGCGTGCCATCGCCGCGCTTGCCGTAGTGTTCTTTCACATACCGTTGTTCCGCAACGGCGAGTGGGGCGTGGACATCTTCTTCGTGATCAGTGGCTTCATCATGGCGCTGGTTACCGTCCAGTCCGCTAGCCACTTCTTCACCAAGCGGCTGATCCGTGTCGTTCCCTTGTACTGGCTCGGCACACTGGGGGTATTCGGCATCGCCCTGGTGATGTCGAACCTGCTGGACAACACGACCGCCGATGCGACAGGCCTGGTCAAGTCGTTGCTCTTCATCCCCTACCAGAAGGGCGAGTATGTGCAACCCCTGCTCTTTCTTGGCTGGACCTTGAACTTCGAGATGTTCTTCTATGCCTTGTTCGCCCTGTCCATGGCGATCAGTCATCGTCATCGCCTGCTGGTCTGTTCGAGCCTGATCCTGGCCTTGGTGCTGCTGGGTCGCCTGGTAAGCTTCGACAGCGTGCCGGCGCGCTTCTACACCGACCAGATCCTCCTGGATTTCGTCCTGGGCATGGGTTGCTACGCAGTCTACGTTCGCACGGCCAACTGGCGTCGGACAACGCCAGGCAACGGCGCCCGTGCGCTGCTGATACTGACCGGCAGCGCCGCGCTGCTGTACATGGCGCTCTACGGGGACCTGACCGAGACAGCGCAACGCTGGGTGGTGTGGGGCATACCGGCAGCGGTGGCATTTCTGGCGCTGGTGCATGGCTGCGCCGGGCTGCGCTTGCCCAGCCTGCTGGTATTGCTCGGCGATGCCAGCTATTCGCTGTACCTGTTCCACCCGTATGTGCTGAAAGTCTTCAACAAGGTCTTCCATGTGTTCGACGCCCCGGGCTTGCTCGCCTATGTCATGACACCCGTGAGCATTGGCTTGTGCTGCCTTGTGGCAATCTGCATTTATCGCCTGGTGGAACTGCCGATGACCCAGTGGCTGCGTGTCCTTTTCATCGACCGACGCAAGCCAGCCATCCAGCCGCAGGTCCTGCCGATGGGAAATGGCAAATAGAGCAGCCAGGTCATGTCGGCATCCGCTTTACCATCATTGCCCTGCTCGGACCTGACTTGTCCGTCACCTCCACATCGATCGCGGCAGTGCGTCGCTCAGACGTCTTCGTACCAGCACCAAGCTGAGCTCATGAAGCAACTCCTAGGAGCCGGCAATCATGAACTCAGCGCTTGATGGTCGAGCACGCATCCAGGCTTTACACAGGTTAGAAGTCGTACCGAGCGCCAACCGTCATGCTGCGCGAGGGCCCCTGGAAGTTGAACGTCGACGTGGAGCCCACCCGCGACAGATAGTCCCGGTCAAACAGGTTGTTGACGTTGAGGGTCGCCGTGAGCTTCGAGGTGACGGGGTATGACAGCATCGCATCGACGGTGGCATAGCCCGGTGCATCGATGCGCACGCCGCCGTTCTCGGAGTAGAAGTTGCTCATTGCCGAGACGCCACCACCGATGGCCAGTCCAGACAGCGGACCTTGGCTGATGGTGTATTTGCTCCAGAGCGACGCCTGATTGCGCGGCATGATGAAGAAGGTGGCCTCGGTGTCACCGTCGACCGTTTCCGTTTCCATCCAGGTGTACCCTGCCAGCAATTCCCAGTTAGGCGTCAGCTTGCCGCTGACTTCCACTTCGGCACCCTTGACGCGCGTCTTGCCGGAGGCAACGGAGAAGCCAGTGTCCACGCCATCGGCATCGTATTCGGTGCTGGCGCGGTTCTTGTCGGTCAAGTGGAATACCGAGACACGAGCGTTGAGGTCGCCACCGAAGTAACTGCTCTTGAGCCCGAACTCATACTGATCGCCTTCGCGTGGCTTTAGGACCCGGCCGTTGCTATCGGTATCCGACTGCGGCTTGAACACCTGCGAGTAGCTGGCGTACAGCGCATGGTTGTCGGTGAGGTCGTAGACCAACCCTGCATAGGGCGTAAAACGACCATCGACACGCTTGTCGTCTTCGGCGGTCGAGCCGCTGCTCAGGGTAGTCGTGTAGAAATCGCCGCGATACCAGCTAAAGCGTCCACCGGCGATCAGCGCCAGGCGCTCGATCGGACGGAAGGTGACCTTGGAGTACAGGCCGTACTCTTGCTCTTGCATGCCGGTTTCGGTGCTGTAGTTCGGCGAGGGCTTGGCGAACCGCTTCGGCGAGTAGCTATTGACGTCGATGTTCCCCAGGGTGGTCGAGCCGTTGAGGTACTCGGTGTCGTAGTTCTTGTAGTCGGTGCCGACCACGAATTCGCTGATCTGGCCAAAGGTTTCGAAGGGCTGGCTGTAGCTTGCGTCCAACGAGTAGGTGTCTTGGGTGAAGTCTCGGGCGCTGGCGCGCTCGGAGTTGGCACCGCTGGTACCGTTGGTCGCGGTGAAGGCATACAGGTAGTTGGTGTCGCGGTGCGAACCACGGGCGGCGATACGGCCATAGCCACCGTTATCGAAGCGGTGGGTCAGCTCGGCGACCAGGTCGGTGGTCTTTCCATCGAAGTAGTTCCAGTCGGCGCCAAGGAACCTGGAATGGCTGAAGTCGGGAACCTCACCGGAAAGCGTTGCCGGGTAGCCGTTGTGCGGGGTGATGTTCTTCACTTCGTGGATCAGGCCGAACGACAACAGGGTGGCATCGTCCAGATCGATATCCAACGCACCGTAGTAGCTGTTGCTGGTGTTGGCGTTGTAGTCGACTTCGCCATTGGTATCGTCACGCGAAGCGACGAAACGTCCGCGCACCCGACCAGCAGCATCCAGCGGCCCGCCCAGGTCGATTTCTTCGTGGTTGGTGTCCCATGTACCGTAGCTGGCTTCGACATGGCCCTGGAACTCGGCGGTCGGACGCTTGCGCACCATGTTCACGATGCCGCCCAGCTCGCTGGTGCTGCTGAACAACCCGGCCGGGCCACGCATGATCTCGACACGATCGAAGGCCGCCAACCCAGGCACGGTGCCGAAGATACTGGCCATGGGTGCCGGCAAGCCGTCGATGTTGAACTCGCTGTACTCATAGCCGCGGGCATAGATCGACGAACGACCGCTATCGTTGGTCAGGGTACGCAGACCAGCGGTGTATTTGGCCAGGTCATCCAGATGCACGAACTGGCGATCCTTGATGTAGTCCTGGGTGTAGACGGTGACCGACTGCGGGATTTCCTTGAGCGACGCCGGGGTCTTGGTACCCACGGTCGCAGCGTCGACGCTGTAGCCACCGGTTTCTTCCGAAGACAGCATGTCGTAGAGACGGTTGCCTTCGATGGTCAGTGCCGGCAGATCAAGCGAACTGTCCGCCGCCGTCTGGTTCGCCACCGTCTCGGCCAGTGCCGACAATGAGAACGGCGCCAATAGCCCTAGAACCAGCCATCCCCGAATCCGTTCTGGACTCCCCTTCCCCTTGACAGCGCTCATGACACACCCTTCTGTTGGATTTGTGGACAGAACAGCACTGGGTCCGTCCGCGCCGCTACGAGTGGCTCAAGCCACTTTCTTGAGCGCAGCAGCCTGTGTCCTGGCTCATGCCAGACGTTGGGCGGTGTTGGGACTGGGCAAGGATGACGGCAGAAAGACCTGAATGACAGTCAATCGCAAACGAAACCAGTTGCTTTTTGCGAACGATACCGGACGACAAACAGGGGTGCAGCAGGATTAACCTTCTTAACACAGGCTGTGCCAGACAGGCCCGGGCAGACAAGAACCGACACGGTGCGATTGCCCCATCCCCGCCGCAATGGGATGATGTGTAACTGATAGAAATTCTTATTCAAGGCTAGTCATGCCCACCTCTCTCTTGCTCGTCGAAGATGATTCGCGTCTGCGTGAGGACCTTGAGCGCCACTTTCTCAACCGCAGCTTTCTGGTCGACGCGTGTGCTTCCGGTGCCCAGGCGTTGAAAGCAGCCCAGCACAACCACTTCGACCTGGTGTTGCTGGACATCATGCTTCCAGGGCTCGACGGTCTCAGTCTGCTCGACGAATTACGCCGCCAACAGGCAGTACCGGTGATGTTGATGTCGGCGTTGGGCGCCGAGCAAGATCGCATCAGTGGCTTTACCCGGGGCGCGGACGACTACCTGCCCAAGCCTTTCAGCCTGGCTGAGCTGGACGCCCGGGTCGATGCACTTCTGCGCCGTGTGGCCTTTGACCGGGTCACGGTACGACAGACTGAAACCGGACCGGTAAGGATCGACCATGAGCATCAGGATGTCATTCACCATGGCCAGGTAGCCGGGCTTACGGCCTCCGAATTTCGCTTGCTCGCTACGCTCAAAGCTCACCCTGGCGAAGCCCTGAGCAAGGCCTTTCTTTATCAGACAGTGCTGTATCGCGCTTATACCCGCCTGGACCGGGGCCTCGATGTCCATGTATGCAACCTGCGCCGCAAGTTGGCCGATATCGGTGTACAGCGTTGGCAAATCCAGGCAGTGCGCAGTCAGGGATACATTCTGGTCGACACGGAACGACATTGATGCGCCGCCATCCCTTGCTGTGGAAACTGGCGGCCTTGCAGGTCAGCTTCTGTCTGCTGCTGACCTGGCTTATGTGGACCTGGGGGTTGTCGGTACAGCGCAGTACCTATTTTCTCTCCCAGGCCGATCAGCATTATCTAGCGCGCCATGCGCAACAGGCTGAGCAGGCCTGGCAGCATGGGGGCGCAGCCGGCGCCGAAGCCTTTCGCAGGGAACTGGAACAAGCCGAGGGCATCTGGGCAGCGGTGATCGGTCCGCAACTACAAAGCCTTGGCACTACGCCGCTGAATGCCCAAGAAGCCAGTCACCTGACGTTCATGCGCAAGCTCGAGTGGCCGATGAGCCGGCGCCTGCAGGACGAACTTCCCTACGTCAGCATCGAGTTCCCGCAACATCCCGAGCAAGGCCGCCTGGTGATGCAACTGCCCGAGCGCCTGCTGCCCACGGGCCTGACGCCGTGGACTCACGTCATCACCCACGGCGTCGCGCCCTCGCTGATGGCACTGCTGTTGTGCCTGGCCATCTATCGACACCTGGTCGTGCCACTCAACCGCCTGCGCGACCGCGCCGACGCCTTGCGCGCCGACAATCTGGACGACTCCGGCCTTCTCCTGCAGGAACGGCGCGATGAGCTGGGCGAACTGGCGCAGGCTTTCGAACACATGGCCGCGCGCCTTCGCCAAAGCCTTGAACAACAACGCCTGCTGCTGCGCACGTTATCCCACGAACTGCGTACCCCGCTGGCGCGGCTACGCATCGCCCATGACAGCGTGCTCACACCCGAGCAGTTGCGCGCACGCCTGGAGCGGGAGGTGAACGATATGCAGAAGTTGCTCGAGGACACGTTGGACCTTGCCTGGATGGACACCGAGCAGCCACAACTATCTACCGAACCTGTAATGATGGTTTCAGTCTGGGAAGCATTGTCCCAGGATGCCTGTTTCGAAAGCGGCTGGGATCGAGCTCGCCTGCATTGCTCGCTCGGTACCGATTGCCGGGTGCAGGCCCATCTGGACAGCCTGGCCCAGGCGCTGGAAAACCTGATGCGCAATGCCATTCGTCATTCGCCCGCCGAAGGCCGGGTCAGCCTGGAGGGCTGGCGTGAGGGCGACTGTTGGCACCTGCGCCTGAGCGACCAGGGCCCTGGCGTACCCCAGGCTGACCTTGAACGCATCTTCGAACCCTACCAGCGCCTACCCGACAGCGGAGCAGGCTTCGGCCTGGGGCTGGCCATCGCCCGCCGCGCAATCGTGCTGCAGGGTGGTCGGTTGTGGGCCAGCAATGGCCATCCCGGCCTGTGCCTGCATCTCCTGCTACCTGTCGCCCGGGAATGTTTAGAAGGTTAATGCGCTTTACGCCCACAGGGTCCTGATTATCATCTCGACTGTTCAGCCGTGCACACCTTACAAAGCCCTGATGAGACTCCTGATGAGCAAGATGATCCTGTCCTTGGCTTTGGCGCTGGTCCTCGCGGCCCCCGTTGCCCTGGCCCAGCCCAAGCACGAGCAGAAAATGGACACCTCGTTGCTGTACCGCCAGGACCTGACCTACCGTTTCAGCCAGCTCGACCTGGACTCGGTCGATGGCCGGCGCCATTATCGCCTGTGGATCGGCAAGCCGGACCGTCCCGCGCCCGCGGCAGGTTATCCGGTGCTATGGATGCTCGATGGCAATGCCGCGCTGGGCGCCCTGGACAGCGCACAGCTGAACCAACTCGCCGCTGGCCAGGCGCCGCTGCTGGTGGCTGTAGGTTATCAGACCGAGCAGCGTATCGAGCGTGCCGGGCGCACCTATGATTACACCCCCGCGTTACTTGGCCAGGCCGAACAGCTCGACCCGCTGACCGGCCAGCCCAGCGGCGGCGTTGATCTGTTCCTCGACCTGCTGGCCCAGCGCATGCGGCCGATGGTGGCTGGCGTCGCGCCCATCGATCCTGAGCGCCAGACCCTCTGGGGGCACTCCTACGGCGGCTTGGCCGTGCTGCACACGCTGTTTACCCGTCCCGGCATGTTCAGCCACTACGCCGCCGCCAGTCCTTCGCTGTGGTGGCATGACGGCGCTATCGTTCGCGAAGCGACAGGCTTGCAGGAGCGCCTGGGTGAAACGCGGCCACATCTGCTGCTGATGCACGGTGGCGAGGAAGCCGCTCGCCCACGCGGACCGTCGAAAGGAGATAGCCAGGGGCCCGCGCGCCAGCTGAGCGAAGACCTGGCCAAGGTACCAGGGCTGGACGTTCGCTTCCAACGCTTCGAGGGGCTGGGTCATGGGCCCATGCTGCCGGCCTCGTTGCGCTTCGTGGTCGAGCAAATGTCCCGATGAACAAGTCGCTCGCTGCCTGCGATAACGCCGCATGGGCAGCGAGCCCCAAGTTCAGCCCTTGACGCACACTACCTGGCGCAGGGTATGCACCACCTCGACCAGGTCGCGCTGGGCGCGCATGACCGCGTCGATGTCCTTGTAGGCCATGGGGATCTCGTCGATCACGTCCTTGTCCTTGCGGCATTCCACGTGCGCCGTGGCGCGCTTCTGGTCGTCCAGGGTGAAGCGGCTCTTGGCCTTGCTGCGGCTCATCACTCGCCCGGCGCCATGGCTGCAGGAGCAGAACGACTCGGCATTGCCCAGGCCGCGGACGATGAAGCTGCGCGCGCCCATGGAGCCAGGGATGATGCCCAGTTCACCTGCGTGCGCGGAAACCGCGCCCTTGCGGGTGACCAGCACTTCGCGTCCGAAATGCCGTTCGCGCTGCACGTAGTTGTGGTGGCAGTTGACCGCTTCCAGGCTGGCTTCGAAGGGTTTGTCGATGACCCTGCGGGCGGCGGCGACCACCGCCTGCATCATCAGCTCGCGGTTGTGCCGGGCGAAGTCCTGGGCCCACTCGACCGCCTCGACATAGTCGGCGAAGTGTCTGCTGCCTTCCTCGAAATAGGCCAGGTCCTTGTCCGGCAAGTTGGCCAGGTGCTGACGCATGTCGGCCTGGGCCAGCTCGATGAACAGGTTGCCAATGGCATTGCCAACGCCTCGCGAACCGCTGTGCAGCATGAACCAGACCCGGTCGGCCTCATCCAGGCAGACCTCGATGAAATGGTTGCCGCCACCCAGGGTACCCAGGTGCTGGCGGTGGTTGCTCTTCTCCAGGCGGGGGTACTTGTCGGTGATGGCCTTGAAGCGTGCCGCCAGCCGCCCCCAGGCCTGGTCGGCCTGGCGCGGTATGTGGTCCCAGGCGCCCCGGTCGTGACGACCGAAGGTCTTGCCGTGCGGCACGGCCTGCTCGATGGCGCTGCGCAAGCCATGCAGGTTGTCCGGCAGGTCATGGCCGTGCAACGAGGTCAGCGCGGCGATCATGCCGCAGCCAATGTCGACGCCAACCGCCGCCGGGATGATCGCGCCCACCGTGGGAATCACGCTGCCGATGGTCGAACCCTTGCCTAGGTGGACATCGGGCATGACCGCCAGGTGCTTGAAGATGAACGGCATGCGCGCGGTGTTGATGAGCTGGCGCCGGGCCTCGTCCTCGACCGGCACGCCCTCGGTCCATAGCTTGATCGGCTTGGCGCCGGCGACTTCGAGCTTGTTCATGGTGCCTCCTCCAAGGTGCCTGAGGCCATCATACTCGCCATAGGTCGTACACAGGCGACTTGCCATCGGGGTGGTCCGGTGGAGTATCCTTGCGCGGTCTTCAGGGCGGGGTGAAACTCCCCACCGGCGGTAAATCGAAAGATGAGCCCGCGAGCGCCTTGGCCATGCCAAGGGTCAGCAGACCTGGTGAGATCCCAGGGCCGACGGTCACAGTCCGGATGAAAGAAGGCGTCAGGCAGGGACCATCCGGTACCCTTGCGCGCGCATTTTGTTCGCCCCGAGACGTTCATCTTCCACGAGGAGCGTTTCATGTCCACTTCGCACCACCCGCAATTCCCCAACGTGACCGCCGCCATCGCCGCCTTCCGCGCCGGCCGGCCCGTACTTTTGCTCGACGACGACGACCGTGAGGACGAGGCGGACATCATCGCCGCCGCCGAAAACATCACGCTGCAAACCATGGCCATGATGATCCGCGACTGCAGCGGCATCGTCTGTCTGTGCCTGGACGAAGCGACCGTCGACGCCCTGCAGCTGGCGCCGATGGTGCAGAACAACCAGGCCCGCCACGGGACCGGCTTCACCGTGACCATCGAGGCCGCCGAAGGCATCAGTACCGGCGTCTCGGCCCAGGACCGCATCACCACCATCCAGGCCGCCCTGCGCTCCACCGCCGACGAGCGGCACATCGTCAGCCCGGGGCATGTGTTCCCGCTGCGCGCGCGCAATGGCGGCGTGCTGACCCGCCGTGGTCACACCGAAGGCTCGGTGGACCTCGCTCGCCTGGCCGGTCTGCGCCCTGCGGCGGTGCTCTGCGAGCTGATGAACCCTGATGGCAGCATGGCTCGCGGCGAGCAGGTGGCGGTCTATGCCCGGCAGTACAATCTGCCGGTGCTGACCATCGAGGAACTGGCGCGCTATCGCCAGGCCATGCTGGAACCGCAGCCGGCCTGACCGGGCCGCCCATCGAACCGATGCCAGCGACCCCTCCTTCCATGGCCTGCCCGGGCGCCCGTCCGGCAGGCCCGGGTTTTGGCTAGCCGAGGCCTTGAAATGGATGCCTTGGCCGGCCGAGCCCGGCGTATCGCCCCGCGCGTTTGCTCACCTCGCCCCGCTCTGCTAGTGTCGCGCCGTTCATAATGGTTACCGAGACAGCCGCCATGGCCCGTAAAAAAGCGTCCATCGATTTCGAGCAATCCCTCGCCGAGCTGCAGGCCCTGGTCGAGCGCCTGGAGAACGGCGAGCTGTCGCTGGAGGACTCGCTGGCTGCGTTCGAGCAAGGCATCAGCCTGACCCGCGACTGCCAGAACGCACTGGCTCAGGCCGAGCAGAAGGTCCAGGTACTGCTCGAGCGTGACGGCGAGCTGGCCGCCGAGCCCTTCGACACGGACCCCGCCGCATGATCGCCGCCTATCAGGCCAGTTGCCAGGCGCGCGTGGACGCGGCCCTGGAACCGCTGTTCCAGGCGCCATCGGAAAAACTCCAGCGGCTGTACGCGGCGATGCGCTACAGCGTGATGAATGGCGGCAAGCGGGTTCGCCCGCTGCTGGCGTATGCGGCCTGCGAGGCGCTCGGCGCGCCACCCGCGCAGGCCAACGGCGCGGCCTGCGCGGTAGAGCTGATCCATGCCTACTCGCTGGTGCACGATGACCTGCCGGCCATGGACGATGACGATCTGCGCCGGGGCCAGCCGACCACCCACAAGGCGTTCGACGAAGCCTCGGCGATCCTCGCCGGCGATGGCCTGCAGAGCCTGGCCTTCGGTGCCTTGCTCGATCCGCGCCTGAGCCCCCAGCCTGCCGAGCTGCGCCTGGCCATGGTCCAGGCGCTGGCGACCGCCGCCGGGCCGGCCGGCATGGTCGGCGGCCAGGCCATCGACCTCGGCTCGGTGGGTCTGCGGCTCGACCAGCAGGCCCTGGAGTACATGCACCGGCACAAGACCGGTGCCCTGATCGAGGCCAGCGTGCGGCTCGGCGCGCTGGCCAGCGGGCATGCCGACCCGGCCCGGCTCGAAGCCCTGCAGGTCTACGCCCAGGCGGTCGGCCTGGCGTTCCAGGTGCAGGACGACATTCTCGACATCGAGAGCGATACCGCGACCCTGGGCAAGCGTCAGGGCGCCGACCTGGCGCGCGACAAGCCGACCTACCCGGCCCTGCTCGGGCTGGAGGCGGCCAAGGGCTATGCGATCGAACTGCGGGACCAAGCCCTGGCGGCACTGGAAGGCTTCGGTGAATCGGCCGAACCATTGAGAGCGCTGGCGCGCTACATCGTCGAACGGCGCAACTGATCCTCGCGCCGGTCGAACGCCAGCAGGCGAAAACCGGTCGCTGATGGTCGGCAAATGGGCAGTTTCCCTCCAATGGGTTAAACTGCCGCCACTTCAAACCTATAACGATTCGCCTGATGCCCACGACGTTTCAAGAGATTCCCCGCGAACGCCCGGTCACGCCTCTGCTGGACCGCGCCGACACGCCCGCCGGCCTGCGCCGGCTGGCCGAAGCCGACCTGGAGACCCTGGCCGACGAGTTGCGCCAGGAGCTGCTCTATACCGTCGGCGAGACCGGTGGGCACTTTGGCGCCGGCCTGGGCGTGATCGAACTGACCATCGCCCTGCACTATGTCTTCGACACACCGGCCGATCGCCTGGTGTGGGATGTCGGCCACCAGGCCTACCCGCACAAGATCCTGACCGGTCGTCGCCAGCGCATGCATACCCTGCGCCAGAAGGACGGGGTCGCGGCGTTCCCGCGCCGTAGCGAAAGCGAATACGACACCTTCGGCGTCGGTCACTCCAGCACGTCCATCAGCGCCGCCCTGGGCATGGCCATCGCCGCCCGGCTGAACAACGATCCGCGCAAGTCGATCGCGGTGATCGGCGACGGCGCGCTGACCGCCGGCATGGCCTTCGAGGCACTGAACCATGCCCAGGAAGTCAACGCCGACATGCTGGTGATCCTCAACGACAACGACATGTCGATCTCGCGCAATGTCGGCGGCTTGTCCAACTACCTTGCCAAGATCCTTTCCAGCCGCACCTACACGAGCATGCGCGAAGGCAGCAAGAAGGTCCTCTCGCGCCTGCCCGGCGCCTGGGAAATCGCCCGCCGCACCGAGGAGTACGCCAAGGGCATGCTGGTGCCCGGCACGCTGTTCGAGGAACTGGGCTGGAACTACATCGGGCCGATCGATGGCCACGACCTGCCGACCCTGATCGCTACCTTGCGCAACATGCGCGACCTCAAGGGCCCGCAGTTCCTTCACGTGGTGACCAAGAAGGGCAAGGGCTTCGCACCCGCCGAGCTCGACCCGATCGGCTACCACGCCATCACCAAGCTCGAGCCTGCCAACGCGCCGGCCACGGTAGCGAAGAAGGCCAGCGGTCCGAAATACTCGGCGGTGTTCGGCCAGTGGCTGTGCGACATGGCGGCCGCCGATGGGCGCCTGGTCGGCATCACCCCGGCGATGAAGGAAGGCTCGGACCTGGTGGCGTTCAGCGAGCGCTATCCGGAGCGCTACTTCGATGTGGCGATCGCCGAGCAGCATGCGGTGACCTTGGCCGCCGGCATGGCCTGCGAGGGCTCCAAGCCGGTAGTGGCGATCTATTCGACCTTCCTGCAGCGGGCCTATGACCAGCTGATCCACGACGTGGCCGTGCAGAACCTCGACGTGCTGTTCGCCATCGACCGCGCCGGCCTGGTCGGCGAGGATGGCCCGACCCATGCCGGCAGCTTCGACCTGTCCTACCTGCGCTGCATCCCGGGCATGCTGATCATGGCCCCGAGCGACGAGAACGAGCTGCGCAAGATGCTCAGCACCGGTTACCTGCATGAAGGCCCGGCTGCCGTGCGCTACCCGCGCGGCAGCGGGCCGAACGCACCGATCAGCGGCGACTTGGAACCGCTGGAGATCGGCAAGGGCGTGGTGCGGCGGCAAGGCCGGGGCGTGGCGTTGCTGGTGTTCGGCGTGCAGCTGGCCGAAGCGCTCAAGGTTGCCGAGACATTCGATGCCACGGTCGTCGACATGCGCTTCGTCAAGCCCTTGGACGAGGCCCTGGTACGCGAACTGGCGGCCAGTCACGAACTGCTGGTGACCATCGAGGAAAACGCCATCATGGGTGGCGCCGGCGCCGCGGTGGGCGAGTTCCTAGCCCGCGAAGCACTGCTCAAGCCATTGCTGCACCTGGGCTTGCCGGACCTCTATGTCGAGCACGCCAAGCCTGCGCAGATGCTCGCCGAATGCGGGCTGGACGCAGCGGGCATCGAGGCGGCGGTTCGAGCGCGGATGGTGGCGCTGGGGATCTGAGGCAGGCTTTCAGCCTGGCAGATTCTGCCGCAGCCTGTAAGAGCGGCCGCCGGGGCGCCGGACCGGCCACGATGGCCCGCACAGCGGGCCCGATACTCGCCAGGCGACCACTGCTCCATTTCCCTGGCACGACCCGCGCAGGGGCAACTGTCTTGCAGGCCGGCCAGGTTTCGAGGCCACTGCGTGCCCTGTCGCGGCGGGTCCGGTGCTCCTTCCACCTGACTCCCACAACGGACTTGCCATGCACCGTCGTCACCTGGTCACCGCCCTGCTCTGTCTGCCCTCGCCGCTCCTGGCTGCCGAAGCCAGCCGTGACGAAGCGCTCAAGCTTCCCGACATGCTGGTCAGCGCCAGTCGCCAGGTCGAGCAGCGCAATGCCAGCAGCGCCGCCAGCACCGTCTTCACCCGCACCGACATCGAACGCTTGCAGCCGAGCAGCCTTGCCGCGCTGCTGACGCGGGTGCCTGGTGTCCAGGTCGCCGCTACCGGCGGACGCGGCAGCTTGCCAGGGATATTCATCCGTGGCACCAAGACCGCGCAGAGCCTGGTACTGGTCGATGGCGTGCGTATCGCCAACGCCACCTCCGCCGACAGCGGCCTGCAGTTTCTCGGGGTCGACCAGATCGAGCGGGTGGAAGTCCTGCGTGGCTCGCGCTCAGCGGTGTACGGCAGCGATGCGATCGGTGGGGTGATCCAGATCTTCACCCGGCGCGGCAACGGCAACGGGTTGCAACCCCGGCTGCGGGTCGCTGCCGGCAGCCAGCGGACTTGGCAGCGCAGCCTGGGCTTGTCCGGCGGGAATGGACAGACCCGCTTCAACCTGGGCGCCAGCCTCGATGAAACGGCGGGCATCGACGACAGCGGGCCGTCTTTCGCCAGTGATGCCGACCACGATGCCTACCGCAACAAGTCGGTGAGCCTCAGTGTTAGCCATCGCTTCGCCGAACGCTTCGAAACCGGGCTCAACCTGCTCGACAGTCATGGTCGCAGGGAATACGACAACCCGTTCGGCGGCTTCGATCCGGTCACCTTCGAAAGCTTCGGGCGCAAGCCCTACACCGATTTCACGGTCAGCAGCATCGGCACTTACCTCGATGGCCAGTTCAGTGAGCAGTGGCACTCCCGCCTGGAGCTGGGCCACAGCGAGAACCGTGACCGCAAACGGGACAAGCTGAGCGAGGAAAACAGCGTGTTCGACACCTATCGCGACCAGGCGACCTGGCAAAACGATCTGCTCGTGGATGAGCGCCATTCGGTGCTGCTGGGGCTCGACTGGTACCAGGACCGTGTACGCGGGACCACGGCATTCGACCAAGCCAGTCGCTGGAACCGCGCCGCGTTCATCCAGCATCGCTTCACGGGCGATGGCTTCTCTACCGAACTCGGCCTGCGCCGCGACCAGAACCAGCAATTCGGCGGCCAGACCACCTGGAGCGGCAGCTTCAGCGTGCCCCTGGACGCGGCCAACGACCTGCTGCTTTCCTACAGCGAAGGCTTTCGCGCGCCAACCTTCAATGACCTGTACTACCCCTCATACAGCAACCCGCAGCTGGACCCGGAGCGCTCCAGAAGCTACGAGCTGCAATGGCGCAGCCAGCTTGGCGCCAACAGCCGTCTCGAGGCCTCGTTGTACCGGACCGACCTGCGCGACGCGATCGTCTTCGGTGAGGGCTCGATCCCGCGCAATGTCGCCTCGGCGCGGATCGACGGCTTCGAGCTGGCCGCGAGCGGGCAATGGGCCGGCTGGCAAGGGCAATTGGGCCTGGCGGTGATCGATCCACGGGACCGCGACAGCGGCCACACCTTGGCGCGCAGGGCCCGACGCACGGTGAGCCTGGACCTGGACCGGCAGTTCGGTCGTTTCGGCGCAGGTATCGGCTGGCAGGCAGTCAGCAGCAGCCATGACGACGAGGCCAATCGCAAGCGCATCGGTGGCCATGGTTTGCTGGGCCTGCGTGGCAGCTGGAAGGCCAATGAGGACGTACGGCTGGACCTGAAGCTCGACAACCTGCTGGACAAGGCTTACCAACGCGCACTCTACAGCCATGACGGCGACGACCACGGTTATCGCGAAGAACGCCGCAGCTGGCTGCTGAGCCTTACCTGGACGCCGGCACTGTAGCCTCCAGCAGGGCGCACAGGCGCGCCGTGGCATCGATCATCTGCCCACTCGGACGCTCCAGCCCCTTGTCAGGCACCACCAGCAAATGCCCATTTGCCACGGCCTTCAGGCTTGGCCAGGCGTTCCAGGCTTCGAGCTGCCTGGCTTCGCCGGCGAGGATGATGTCCGGATCACGCTGCAGGACGGTTTCCACGTTGACTTGCGGTGCCGGCTGGCGCAGGTCGGCAAACACGTTTCGGGCGCCACACACCGCCAGGGCATCGCTGACGATCTGCCGGCCACCGAGGGTATACAGGGGCTGGTCCCAGACCTGATAGAAGACCTGCAAGGGCTGCGCGCGGGCAAAGCGCTGGCGCAAGTGAGCCAGCCGCTCGCGCAGCTGTGCGGTGTACCGTCGGCCTTGTTCCTCCCGGCCGATGCGGCTGGCGATCGCACCGATCTGCTCGATCAACTGCTCCAGGTCGTGCGGCTCGGCGCTGAACACGGCAATGCCCAGGCGCCTCAATTGATCGCGCTGGGCGGGCGTCACGCTGTCGGGCCATAGCAGCAGCAGGTCGGGCTGGAGACTGAGCAGACGCTCTAGATCGAGCTGACCGTACTGGCCCACCGAAGGCAGCTCGCTCACCGAAGAGGGTCGCGGCCCGGCATCGAGCACGCCTACCAGCAGGTCGGCGGCGCCCAGTTCGAGGACGATCTCGGTCATCGATGGCGCCAGGCTCACCACCCGGGGCGCGGCGCTGGCCACGGTGGCACAGAAAAGAGCGGCCAGCAGCAGCGACAGGCGGATCAAGATGCAAGGCTCGCCAGGCCGCGAGGCTGGTCCAGCGCAGCCCCGCCGCTAGTCACGCCCGCGGCACCTCGCCCTGATGTTCGTTGCCCATCATGTGGCCGAGCTTGCCGGCCTTGGTCGCCAGGTAGTGGCGGTTGTGCGGGTTGTGCCCGGTATGCAGCGGCACGCGCTCGGCCACGGCGATGCCCATGCCGCCCAAGGCCTTGACCTTGCGTGGGTTGTTGGTCATCAGGCGCAGGGATTTCACTCCGAGGTGCTCGAGCATCGGCAGGCAGATGCCATAGTCCCGCTGATCGGCGGCGAAGCCCAGCCGCTCGTTGGCCTCGACGGTATCGGCGCCGCCATCTTGCAGCTCGTAGGCGCGGATCTTGTTCAGCAGGCCGATGCCGCGGCCTTCCTGGCGCAGGTACAGCAGCACGCCTCGACCTTCGCGGGCGATCGCCTGCAACGCCGCCTCGAGCTGCGAACCGCAGTCGCAGCGCTGGCTGAACAGGGCATCGCCGGTCAGGCATTCGGAGTGCAGCCGCCCCAGTACCGGCTCGCCATCGGCCACGTCACCCAGGCTGAGCGCTACGTGCTCGCGGCCAGTCGCCTCGTCGAGGAAACCGTGCATGGTGAAGGTCGCGAAGGGGGTCGGTAGTTTGGAGGCGGCGACGAAGACGACGGGCACGTTGTGCTCCTGATTGATAACTTGGAATTTCACGTGGGGCGATTGTATCAGCAGGTTGCGACCCGTGCGCGGCCTGAATACCGGAGCATCTTATCGAAAGATTCGATAGTCATGCCGTGCCGTCCAGGATACGCGGCGATGGCCGTCAGTATGGCTGGCTGTCGAGCGTGAATGGATAAGGCTGTCGCCAGCGTTCGAAGATCGGTCTGAGCTCGCCGCTGCGCACCAGCGCTTCCATCCGTTGGTCGAACAAGTCGCGCAGCGCCCGGCCTTTTGCATTGTGGCCGAAAGCCAGGTACAGCGGCAGCTCGGCGACGTGGCTGCGGCGGAACATCGATTTGTCGGGCGCCAGCCCGAGGACATGGTCCACTTCGGTCAAGGCATCGATGTAGTAGTCCGCCCGGCCGTGCCGGAGCATCGACACGATACCGTCGCGCCGCTGGATCTCGCGAAACTCCCGAACGTTGGGCAGGTACTTGTCGTATTCGTAGCCCCGCACCCAGGCCAGACGGTACTGCCCGAGGGTTTCCAAGGTCGGCTCGGGCCGACTGGCAAGGCCCAGGGCATAGATATGGTCCACGTCGAAGTGCCATCGAGGATACAGGTTGTCGGCATTCTCTTGTCTGTAGGAGCCCACCCAGGCATCCACCTCGCCGCGCCTGACCAGGCCGATGGCGCGGCTGTAGGGCGCACTCTGCACGCTGACGTTCACTCCGGCCGGCTCGAAGACCTTGCGCAGCACATCCCAGGCCAGGCCGGTGCCATCGGCGTTGGTGTAGTCCAGCCACGCTTCGCTGGCCAGGCGGACCTGCTCGTGCAATGCCCGAGGTTCAGCCAGGACGCTGCTGCCAGTCAGTACCGCGACGATGAGCAGCAGCCCCCTGATGAACATGGGTCGCTCCTTGGCTCAGGCAAGCATCCAGACCAGGACCTGCATGCCGAGCCAGGCGAACACGCCAGCCAGCACATCGTCGAGCATGATGCCTACCCCACCGTGTACATGCCGGTCGATCCAGCGGATCGGCCAAGGCTTGAGGATGTCGAAGAAACGAAACATGAGAAAGCCCGCCAGCAGCCAGAGCCAGCCTTCGGGAACCAGCCACAAGGTGATCCACATGCCGACCATCTCGTCCCAGACGATGCCTTCATGGTCATGCACGCGCAGGTCGGTGGCCACCTTGCCGCACAGCCAGAAGCCGAACAGCATGGTCAGCCCCAGCAGCAGCCAGTAGCCCCAGTCGGGCAGCATCTGCCACAACGGCACGAACGGCAGCGCCACCAGCGAGCCCCAGGTGCCGGGCGCCTTGGGAATGGTGCCGGAGCCGAACCCGAAGGCAATGAAATGCCACGGGTTGCGCCAGACCGAAGGCGGGACGAATTCCGCGGGCACCTGGTTGGGGTGGTCGGTCATGGTGTCTCCCTGAAATGTTGATAGCCCCGTTGCCTGGGGGTGATGTCCTGGCCCTGATGGTCGCGCAGGCAGACACCCTGCCCGTCGAGGACACGACCGATGACATGCACCGGCCAACCGCCGTCGCGTAGCAAGGATAGCCGGGCCGGCGGCAGGCTGAAGGCCAGCACGTAGTCGTCGCCGCCGCTGAGCGCCGCCTGCAGGGCGCCGGCCTGCCCCAGCAACCCTTGCAGGGCAGCAGACAGCGGCACCTGGTCGGCGTTCACCTCCAGACACACGCCGGAAGCCTTGGCGATGTGCGCGCAGTCGGCCAGCAGGCCGTCGGAAATGTCCAGAGCCGCCGTCGCCTGTCCCCGCAGCACCTGGCCCAGCGCCAGTTGCGGCGTGGGCGACCAGTAGTGGGCGAGCAGCGGATCGGCCAGCACTGGCTCGGCTTGCCGTTGCCCGAGCACCAGCGGCAAGGCGCCAGCGGCGTTGCCCAGTTCGCCACCCACGCACAGCAGGTCGCCGACCCGGGCGCCGCTGCGCAGCAATGCCTGCCCTGCCGGGACGCGACCGAACACGGTCATGGTGATGCTCAAGGGGCCGCGCGTGGTATCGCCACCGACCAGGCGCAGGTCGCAGCGCCGGGCCATGCGGTTCAGGCCATCGGCATAGCGCCGCAGCCAGTCGCTGGCGACCTCCGGCAAGGTCAGCGCCAGGGTGAAACCGATGGGCGTCGCGCCCATGGCGGCAAGATCGCTGGCCGCGACGGCGAGCGAGCGCTGGCCAAGCAGCAGCGGATCGCAGCGCTCGGGAAAATGGATGCCGGCGACCAGGGTATCGGTGGAGACCGCCAGCCGTTCGCCGGCGGGCAATTGGAGCAGTGCGCAATCATCGCCGATGCCCAGCTCCACCCCCTCGCCGCCTTGCGCGCAAGGCGCGGCGGCGAAGAAGCGGCTGATCAGCTCGAACTCACCCATGCCTGGTCAGCGCCAGCTCAGCGCCGCGCAGCCTTGACTTCGACTTCGCGCAGGCGCGGTGCGAGCTTGTCCAGCACGCCGTTGACGAACTTGTGGCCATCGGTGGCACCGAAGACCTTGGCCAGTTCCACGCCTTCGTTGATGACCACGCGGTAGGGAACGTCGATGCGCTTGAGCAGCTCCCAGGTGGACAGGCGCAGGACCGCCAGCTCGACCGGGTCCAGCTCGTCCAGGGCCAGGTCCAGGCAAGGCGCCAGGGCACTGTCGATTTCACCCTTGCTCGCCGGCACGCCGTGCAGGATCTCGCGGAAGTAGGCGCCATCGATATCGGAAAAATCGTTGTCGACCCGGAACTGCGCTTCGATCTCGTTCAGCGAATGCTTGGCCATGTGCCATTGGTAGAGCGCCTGGGTGGCGAGCTTGCGGGCTTCGCGACGCTTGGCGCTCTTGGACGGCTTGCCGGCATCCGCAGGTTTCGGATCGCGCGGGTTGAAACGATCACTTTCGTCGCTAATCACTTGGCCTCCAACTGCGCCAGCAGGCTGACCATTTCCAGGGCGGACAGGGCCGCTTCGGCGCCTTTGTTGCCAGCCTTGGTGCCGGATCGCTCGATGGCCTGCTCGATGGAGTCGACGGTCAGGACGCCGAACGCCACCGGAACGCCGAACTCCATGGACACCTGGGCCAGGCCCTTGGTGCATTCGCCCGCCACGTATTCGAAGTGCGGGGTGCCGCCACGGATCACCGCGCCCAGGGCGATGATGGCGTCATATTCGCCTTGCTGGGCGACCTTCTGGGCCACCAGCGGGATCTCGAAGGCGCCCGGTGCGCGGATGATGGTGATCTCGCTTTCGTTCACGCCATGGCGAACCAGGGCGTCCACGGCACCGCTCACCAGGCTTTCGACGACGAAGCTGTTGAAGCGGCCAACCACCAAGGCATAGCGACCTTTGGGGGCGATGAAGGTACCTTCGATGGTCTTCAGGGTCATTCCGGTGTTCTCATCTTTAAAGAGCGAGGCCGCCAGCGAGCGGCCTGCGAAAGGTTTCGACACGAGCATGCAATGGCGCCAGGGCGCCGCCGTCACTCGGAGGGCAGGTATTCTACAACTTCCAGATCGAATCCGGATATCGCGTTGAACTTCATCGGCGAACTCATCAGGCGCATCTTGCGCACGCCCAGGTCGCGCAGGATCTGCGAGCCGGCACCGACGGTGCTGTAGGTGGTCGGGGTCTTGGGCTGGGCCTGGCCAGTCGTCTCGCGAATGTGCGCCAGCAGGGCGTCGCCATCGAGCGGGTGCCCCAGCAGCAGCACCACGCCACTGCCGGCCTCGGCCACGGCCGACATCGCCGCGCGCAGGCTCCAGCGCCCCGGGCTCTTGACCAGCAGCAGGTCGCGCAGCGGGTCCATGTTGTGCACGCGCACCAGCGTCGGTTCCTCGGTACGGATCTCGCCAAGGGTCAGCGCCATGTGCACGTCGCCTTCCACCGCGTCGCGGTAGGTGACCAGGTTGAACTGGCCGAGCTCGGTGTCCAGCGACTGCTCGCTCACGCGCTGCACGGTGCGCTCGTGGATCATGCGGTAGTGGATCAGGTCGGCGATGGTGCCGATGCGGATGCCGTGCTCGGCGGCGAAGGCTTCCAGCTCAGGGCGACGCGCCATGGTGCCGTCGTCGTTCATGACCTCGCAGATCACGCCGCTGGGCTCGAAGCCGGCCATGCGCGCCAGGTCGCAGGCAGCCTCGGTGTGGCCTGCGCGGGCCAGCACGCCGCCGGGCTGGGCCATCAGCGGGAAGATATGCCCAGGGCTGACGATGTCCTCGGCCTTGGCGTCCCGGGCGGTGGCGGCCTGCACGGTGCGCGCGCGGTCGGCCGCGGAGATGCCGGTGGTCACGCCTTCGGCGGCCTCGATCGACACGGTGAACTTGGTGCCGAAGCCCGAGCCATTGCGCGGTGCCATCAGCGGCAGCCTGAGCGTTTCGCAGCGCTCGCGGGTCATCGGCATGCAGATCAGGCCACGGGCATGCTTGGCCATGAAGTTGATGTGCTCGGCCTGGCAGCATTCGGCCGCCATGATGATGTCGCCTTCGTTCTCGCGGTCTTCGTCATCCATGAGGATGACCATCTTGCCCTGGCGGATGTCTTCCACCAGCTCTTCGATACTATCGAGCGCCACGCGGCACCCCCTTCTCAATCAGGATTTCAGGTAGCCGTTGGCGGCCAGGAAGCTTTCGGTGATGCCGCTGCCCTTGCTCGGCTCGGCGGCCTTGTCGCCCAGCAGCAGGCGCTCCAGGTAACGGGCCAGCAAGTCGACCTCGAGGTTGATCCGACGCCCTGGACGATAGTCGGCCATGATGGTTTCGGACAGGGTGTGCGGGACGATGGTCAGCTCGAACTCGGCGCCATCGACCTGGTTGACCGTCAGGCTGGTGCCATCGACGGTGATAGAGCCCTTGTGGGCGATGTACTTGGCCAGTTCCCTGGGCGCACGCACGCGGAACTGGATGGCGCGCGCATTATCGCTGCGCGAGATGATTTCGCCGACGCCATCGACATGGCCACTGACCAGGTGCCCGCCCAGGCGGGTATTGGGCGTCAGCGCCTTCTCCAGGTTCACCCGGCTGCCGCTTCGCAGATCGTCGAAGGCGGTACGCGCCAAGGTCTCGCGGCTGACATCGGCCCAGAAGCCGTCGCCTGGCAGCTCGACCGCGGTCAGACAGACGCCATTGACGGCGATGCTGTCGCCCAGCTTGACGTCGCCCAGGTCGAGCTTGCCGGTCTGGACATGCACACGGAAGTCCCCGCCCTTGGGGTTCAAGCTGCCGATGGTGCCGATGGATTCGATGATGCCTGTGAACATGAGTCTTCCTCGAAAGCAGGGCGGCGTGCCGCAAGTCTGCGATTATACCGTGCGGGCTGGCAAGGGAATGGCCGTGATCCGCCAGTCATCGCCGACGGCACGCATCTGGGTGATCTTCAACCTCGGCGCCTCGCTCATCCGCTGCAAAGGCCAGTCGAGCAGCGGCCGGGCCTGGGAGCCGAGGAAGGTACCGGCCACGAACAGCTGGTATTCGTCGACCAGCCCCAGGCGGGCGAAGGCACCGGCCAGCCCGGCACCGGCCTCGAGCAATACCTCGTTGACGCCGCGCGCCGCCAGCGTGCGCAACAGTGCCGACAGGTCTACCCGGCCCTCGGCGTCTGGCAGGCTGAGCAGCTCGTGACCGGCTTCGGCGTAGCGCGGGTCGCCATCTTCGGCGGTCGCCACCAGCGCCGGCCCGGCCTGGAAGAACGGCGCCTCGAGCGGCAGCCGCAGGCGGCTGTCGACCAGCACCCGCAGCACAGGACGCGACATGGCCAGGGCGGTGGTCTCAGGATCCAGCCCGAGCTCGGCGGCGCGCACGGTCATCCTGGCCGAGTCGGCCAGCACGCTCGTCGCGCTGGTCAGCACCACGCTGGAGCGGGCGCGCAGGCGCTGCACCGCGGCGCGTGCGGCGGGCCCGGTGATCCACTGGCTTTCGCCGCTGGCCATGGCCGTGCGCCCGTCCAGGCTCATGGCCAGCTTGGCCCGCACATAGGGCAGCCCCTGTTCCATGCGCTTGAGAAAACCAGGGTTGAGCGCGCGGGCCTCGCTCTCCAGCACGCCGCTGCTCACCTCGATGCCCGCCTGGGCCAGGCGCCGCAGCCCGCGGCCCGCGACCTGGGGGTTCGGGTCCTGCATGGCCGCGACGACCCGGCCCACGCCGGCCTGGACCAGCGCCTCGGCGCACGGCGGCGTGCGCCCATGATGGCTGCACGGTTCGAGGGTCACGTAGGCGCAAGCGCCACGCGCACGCTCGCCCGCCTGGCGCAGGGCATGGACTTCGGCATGGGGCTCGCCGGCACGCACGTGCCAGCCTTCGCCGACCACTTCGCCGTCACGCACGATCACACAGCCGACACGGGGATTGGGATGGGTGCTGTACTGGCCCTTGCGTGCCAGCTCGAGGGCTCGCGCCATGTAGTGGGCGTCGAGGATGGCGGTCTGCTGGGTCATGCTCACTCTTTGGCCGGCTCACGGGCCAGGCGATCGATTTCCTCGCGGAATTCTTCCAGGTCGCGGAAGCTGCGGTAGACCGACGCGAAGCGGATATAGGCCACCTCGTCGAGCTTGCGCAACTCGGCCATCACCAGCTCCCCGACCACCAGCGACTTGACTTCGCGCTCGCCTGTGGCGCGCAGCCTGTGCTTGATGTGGGCCAGCGCCGCCTCCAGGCGCTCGACGCTGACCGGACGCTTCTCCAGCGCACGCTGCATGCCGGCGCGCAACTTGTCCTCGTCGAACGGCTGGCGGGAGCCGTCCTGCTTGATCAGTCGCGGCAGGACCAGTTCGGCGGTCTCGAAAGTGGTGAAACGCTCGCCGCAGGCGACGCACTCGCGTCGCCGACGTACCTGTTCGCCTTCGGCAACCAGGCGCGAATCGATCACCTTGGTGTCGTTGGCACCGCAAAATGGACAGTGCATGGTGGCAGGCAACAAAAAAAGGGAAGGCCATGTTAGCGCATCCCACTGGCAAGACAAACCAAAGGGGTTACCATCCAGGCAAATCTGCCCGTGAAGGATCTCCCCATGCATCAGCGCGCGCTTGTCGTGCTCAGCCTCGCCAGCCTGCTCGCCGCTTGCGGCAGCGATCGACCGCAGACCGAGCAGGTACCGGTGGCGGTACCGCCCAAGGTCGTCGAAAAAGCCAAAGGCCCAGGCCCGTTGCCGGCCTACCAGCGAGAGCTGAGCGGTACCTTGCTGGAAGTACCGCCCGGCGCCGAGGTCGAACTGGCGCTGCTGGTGATCGATGGACGCGGCCGCCCGCAGCGCCTGCTCGCCAGCGACACCCTGACTGGCAACGGCCAGCCCTTGCCCTACCAGTTGCGCTTCAATCCCGAAGCCTTTCCGGCAGGTGCCCGGGTCGAGCTGCGTGGGCGCGCCAGCCAGTCGGGGCAACTGATCCTGCACCTGCCTTCGTTGCCGATCACCCAGGCGCAGACTCAGACGACCGGCCCGCTGCGCTTCGAGCGGGCGCCCTGAGTGGCGCTGGAGCACCTGCAACAGGCACTCGACGGCGTGATCGCCCAGGCCCGGTTGGTCGAAAGCTCGCTGCCCGGAAGCGAGCTGAAGCTCTGGCTGATCGATGCGCGCAACATGGACCGCGCCTTCAGTCCCGAGGAGACACGACGAATTCTCGACGAGCCGCCGTACTGGAGCTTCTGCTGGGCCAGCGGCCTGGCCATGGCCCGCTACCTGGCCGAACGGCCCGAATGGGTCCGCGGCAAGCGGATCCTGGACTTCGGGGCCGGTTCGGGTGTCGTCGGCATCGCCGCCGCGCGGGCTGGCGCGCGCGAAGTGGTGGCCTGCGACCTCGATCCGCTGGCACTGCAAGCGTGCCGGGCCAACGCAGCGCTCAATCAGGTCGAGCTAGGCTACAGCCAGGACTTCTTTGCCGAGCACGACCGCTTCGACCTGATCCTGGTGGCCGACGTGCTCTACGACCGGGCCAACCTGCCGTTGCTCGATCGCTTTCTCGAGCGTGGCCGCCAGGTCCTGGTGGCCGACTCCCGGGTACGCGACTTCGACCACCCGCGCTATCGACATCTGGGCATACTGGATGCCTTGACCTTGCCGGATCTGGCCGAGCCACGCGAATTCCGCCGGGTCAGCCTGTACCATGCCAGTCGCGAGCCTTTATAGTGGTGTCATCCAAGGATTTGCGAGAATCGCGATGAGCCAAGACACGCCGTACATCTTCGATGCCACCGACGCCAACTTCCAGCAGCTGGTCATCGAGAACTCTTTCCACAAGCCGGTGCTGGTGGATTTCTGGGCCGATTGGTGCGCGCCGTGCAAGGCCCTGATGCCCTTGCTGGCCAAGATCGCCGAGGGCTACCAGGGCGAGTTGCTGCTGGCCAAGATCAACTGCGACGTCGAGCAGCAGGTCGTCGCCCAGTTCGGTATTCGCAGCCTGCCGACCGTCGTGCTGTTCAAGGATGGGCAGCCGGTGGACGGCTTCGCCGGGGCGCAACCGGAGTCGGCGATCCGTGCCATGCTCGAGCCGCACGTGCAACTGCCGGCGCCGCCAGCCGCCTCGCCACTGGAACAGGCCAAGGCGCTGTTCGCCGAGAACCGCTTCGGCGAAGCGGAGTCCATCCTGGTAGCCCTGCTCGGCGAGGACAACAGCAATGCCGAGGCGCTGATCTTCTATGCCCGCTGCCTGGCCGAGCGTGGCGAGCTGGACGAGGCGCAGACGGTGCTCGAGGCGGTCAAGAGCGATGAGCACAAGGCCGCGCTGGCCGGCGCCAAGGCCCAGCTGACCTTCCTGCGCCAGGCCGCCAGCCTGCCCGAGGCGGCCGAACTCAAGAGCCGCCTGGCCCAGGACCCGGCGGATGACGAAGCAGCCTACCAGTTGTGCATCCAGCAGCTGGCGCGTCAGCAGTACGAAGCGGCGCTCGACGGCCTGCTCAAGCTGTTCCAGCGCAACCGCGGCTACGAAAACGGCCTGCCGCACAAGGCATTGCTGCAAGTGTTCGAGCTGCTGGGCAACGATCATCCATTGGTCGGCAACTATCGCCGCAAGCTGTTCGCCGCGTTGTACTGAAGGGTCGTCACGGTGCGTCCGGGCCTGCCCGGGCAGCGCCTGGCTCAGCCAAGCCAGTGATACACCGGCGCATCCACGCCGCTTTCCACCCGCACATGGGCACTGTGCCGAAGCCGCACCAGCAAGCGCTTGCCGGCTGCGGTACTGCCAGCCAGGCCTTCGAGGGCTTCGAGCAAGGCCGGGCCATCCATCTGCCTGGCCTGGCGCAGCACCTCGCAGGCCGCCTGCCACTGCCCGTCTTGCTCGCGCACCGCGCTCGTCGGTGCCGATGCCGGCTGGCTGGGCTGGGCCGCCGCGGGCAGCTCCAGCCGACGTCCTAGCTGCGCCCATTCCTCCGGATCCAGCTCGATGGTCAGATCCACTGGCCATGGACCGACTTGTCCGCGAATTCGCACGCCCCTGCTCCTCGATGCAAGCCAAAGATGAAACATGCTCCCATGGCCTCCGGGCAAAGCCAAGCGTGCTGGTATATCGCTTAAAAGCTGTTATAACATTACCAAAAATCGCCTAGCCCTGGAGTTTCCCTCATGCGTCGCTCGCTGCTCGCCCTGCCCTTCGCTCTGCTTCCCCTGGCCATGGCCCAGGCTCACGAAGCTCATGATCATGAACACCAACACGAACATGCCCATGGCAGCCTGGGTGCCCATGAGCATGGTGTCGCCCAGCTCAACGTCGTGCTCGACGGCAAGAACCTGGAACTGGAGCTGGAAAGCCCGGCGATGAACCTGGTCGGCTTCGAGCACCTGGCCAGCAGCGATGCGGACAAGGCCAAGGTCGCCGCCGTGCGCCAGCAGCTGGTCCAGCCCACCAAGCTGTTCGGCTTGCCTCAGGCCGCCGGTTGCAGCGAGACCGCGCAGGAGCTGGAAAGCCCGTTGTTCGCCGACCAGCCGGCCCCTGAGCACGAGCACGAGCACGCACATGAAAGCGAACACCAGCACAGCGACATCCACGCTCACTACCAGCTCACCTGCACGGCGCCTGGCAAGCTGGCCGGGATCGACCTGACACCACTGTTCCAGGCGTTTCCGGCAACCCGCACGATCAACGTGCAGCTGATCGGCCCGAACGGCCAGAAAGGCGTGGAAAGCACCCCCGCCAAGGCCATGGTCGCGTTCTGAATGAGCCAGCCGCTGATCGAACTGCATGACCTGAGCTTCGCCTGGCCAGGTCAGCGCCCGTTGCTGGAGATCCCCGAGTTCCGGCTGCATGCAGGCGAAACCCTCTTCCTCAAGGGCCCCAGCGGTAGCGGCAAGACCACCCTGCTCGGCCTGCTGGGCGGGGTGAACCGTCCTGACCGTGGCACCGTCCGGTTGCTCGGCCAGGACCTGGCCACCTTGAGCCAGGCGGCACGTGACCGCTTCCGGGTCGATCACACCGGCTATATCTTCCAGCAGTTCAACCTGCTGCCGTTTATTTCGGTCCGGGAGAACGTCGAGCTGCCCTGCCGCTTCTCTCGCAGCCGTGCCGAGCGCGCCGCACAGCGTCACGGCAGCATCGACCAGGCGGCCGCCGCGCTGCTGGCGCACCTGGGCCTGGGCGCTCCGGAGCTGCTGACGCGGCGGGCCGACAGCCTGTCGATCGGCCAGCAGCAACGCGTCGCCGCCGCGCGTGCCCTGATCGGCCAGCCGGAGCTGGTGATCGCCGACGAGCCGACCTCAGCGCTCGATGCCGATACCCGCGAGGTGTTCATCCGCCTGTTGTTCGCGGAATGCCGCGCCGCCGGTGCCAGCCTGCTGTTCGTCAGCCATGACCAGAGCCTGGCGCCTTTGTTCGACCGTGCCCTGTCGCTGGCCGATCTCAATCGCGCCGCCCGGCCAGCCCAGCCCGAGGAAGCTTGATGTACCTGCTCCGCCTTGCCTTGGCCAGCCTGGCCAATCGTCGCTTCACTGCGTTGCTCACGGCCTTCGCCATCGCCTTGTCGGTCTGCCTGCTGCTGGCCGTCGAGCGCGTGCGTACCGAAGCGCGTGCCAGCTTCGCCAGTACCATCAGTGGCACCGACCTGATCGTCGGCGCCCGCTCGGGGTCGGTGAACCTGCTGCTGTATTCGGTGTTCCGTATCGGCAACGCGACCAACAACATCCGTTGGGACAGCTACCAGCACTACGCCAAGGACCCGCGGGTGAAATGGTCGATCCCGATCTCCCTTGGCGACTCTCACCGCGGCTACCGGGTGATGGGCACCACCGGGGACTATTTCAGCCACTACCGCTTCGGCCGCCAGCAGCCCTTGCAACTCGGCCAGGGCCGGCCCTTCGCCGATGATCCTTTCGAAGTGGTGCTCGGCGCCGAAGTGGCCAGAACCCTGCACTACCAACTTGGCGACAAGCTGGTGCTGGCCCATGGCGTGGCCGCCGTGAGCCTGGTCAAGCATGACGATAAGCCGTTCACCGTGGTCGGCATCCTGCAGCCCACCGGCACGCCCGTGGACCGTACCCTGCATATCAGCCTCGCCGGCATGGAGGCGATCCATGTCGACTGGCACAACGGCGTGCCGGCCCGTGGCGCGGGTCGCATCAGCGCCGACCAGGCCCGTGCCATGGATTTGCAGCCGACCGCCATCACGGCCTTCATGCTTGGCCTGAACAGCAAGATCGCCACCTTCAGCCTGCAACGGGAGATCAACGAGTTCCGTGGCGAGCCCTTGCTGGCGATCCTGCCCGGCGTTGCGCTGCAGGAGCTGTGGAGCCTGATGGGTACCGCCGAGCAGGCACTGTTCGTGGTCTCGCTGTTCGTGGTGCTGACGGGCCTGATCGGTATGCTCACGGCGATCCTCACCAGCCTCAACGAACGGCGCCGGGAAATGGCCATCCTGCGCTCGGTGGGCGCCCGCCCGTGGCACATCGCGGGGCTGCTGGTGCTCGAGGCCCTGGCCCTGGCAAGCACCGGGATCGCCGCCGGCCTCGGCTTGCTCTATGCGGGCATTGCCCTGGCCCAGGATCACGTACAAGTCAACTATGGTCTGTATCTGCCGCTGTCCTGGCCCAGCCTGCACGAATGGACCTTGCTGGCGATCATCCTCGGCGCTGCGCTGTCGATCGGTAGCGTGCCGGCCTGGCGCGCCTATCGACAATCCCTGGCCGATGGTTTGTCCATCCACCTGTGAGCCCTTGCCATGTCGCGGATACTGCTGCTTTCGCTATTGCTCGTCGTTATGCCCCTATGGGCCGGTGAACCGCGCGAGCTGGATTGGCAAGCGTTGATTCCCGAAGGGGCACCGCTGATCGAACCACAACTGGCGCCGCTGCATGACCTGTCGCAGTTGGGCGATGCGCTGGCCGGCGAAGCGGCACCGGCCGCGCGCCAGCCAGCGCCGGATGCTCCGGTGGTGAAGGCGCTCGACGGCCAGGCGGTCAAGCTGCCTGGCTACATCGTGCCGCTGGAGGTCAGCGAGGAAGGGCGCGCCACGGAGTTTCTGCTGGTGCCCTACTACGGCGCCTGCATCCACGTGCCACCGCCGCCGGCGAACCAGATCGTGCATGTCTTCAGCGAAATGGGCGTGCGCGTCCAGGATCTCTACCAGCCCTACTGGATAGAAGGACGCATGCGGGTCAGACCGACCAGCAGCGAACTGGCGCAGGCGGGCTATCGGATGGAAGCAGAAAAAATCTACGCCTACGAGCTGAAATGACCGTCCTTGACGCTCGATGACACGCTTCCTTGAGCTGGGTCAAACTTTTCGTTGAAACGTCTCCTTACCATTGGGCTCCTCGATTACTCACGTCCTTTGGGAGCTCCCATGAACAAGTCCTTGCTTGGCGCCTCGCTCGTTGCCCTGGCGCTAGCGGCCCCGGCTGCCCACGCCTACCAGCCGGGTGATTTCATCGTGCGCGCCGGCGCCATCGTCACCGCGCCGAACGAAGACAGCGGCAACCTGAAACTCGACGGCGCCAAGGTATCGGGCACCAAGGCCACCTTGTCCAGCGATACCCAGCTCGGCCTGACGTTCGCCTACATGCTGACCGAGCATGTCGGCGTCGAACTGCTGGCTGCCACGCCGTTCAAGCACAAGGTAGGCGTCAAGGGTCTGGGTGGCGGCCTGGACGGCAAGCTGGCCGACGTCAAGCAACTGCCTCCGACCCTGTCGCTGCAGTACTACCCGATGGACGCCTCGTCGAAGTTCCAGCCGTACGCCGGCATCGGCATCAACTACACGCTGTTCTTCGACGAGGAACTCAGCAGCGCACGCAAGCGGCAGGGGTTCAGCAACATGAAGCTGCAGGACTCGATCGGCCTGGCCGGCCAGCTCGGCATGGACTACATGCTCACTGACAACCTGCTGATCAATGCTTCGGTCTGGTATGCGGACATCAACACCAAGGCCAGCATCGATGGCCCGAGCGCCTTGGGCGTAGGCAAGACCAAGGTCGATGTGGAAGTCGACCCCTGGGTCTACATGGTCGGTATCGGCTACAAGTTCTGATACACCAAGCGCGCGGCGCAGCGTTGCGCCGCGCGTTGCCACGGTTCGTCAGCGCAACTGGCGATCCTGACCGAGCAGGCGAGACAGGCCATCGACCAGAGTGGTCGGCGTCTCGAGCCGCAAGCGCGACGACAGCCGGGCGTTGTCGGCACGCGAATGACGAATGTCACCCGGCCGCGCCGGGCCATTGCTGATGGCCGGCAAACCGCCCAGCACATCCCCCAGCGCATCGAGCAGCTGGTTCAACGAAGTCGCCTTGTTCAGCCCGACATTCATCGCCCCCAGCGGCACCTGCTGCAGCTCGAGTCCCTGCACCAGCAGCTTGACCAGGTCCCCGACATAGAAGAAGTCGCGGGTCTGTTCGCCGTCGCCGAACACGGTAATGGGCAGCCCCTTCGAAGCGCGCTCGGCAAAGATGCTGATCACCCCGGAATACGGCGAGGAGGGATCCTGGCGCGGACCGAAGATGTTGAAGAACCGGAAGACCACCGGCTCCAGGCCGTGCTGCCGACGATAGAAGTCCAGGTACTGCTCGCTGGCCAGCTTGTCCACGGCATACGGCGTCAGCGGCGCCTTGGGCGTGTCCTCGACGATCGCCTGGCCCTCGCCGTTGTTGCCGTAGACGGCGGCACTGGAAGCGAACAGCACCCGCCGGATGCCATGGACACGCATGGCTTCGCAGACGTTGAGAGTGCCGATGAAATTGCTCTGGTGGGTGCGTACCGGATCATCCACCGAAGCCTGCACCGAAGCCACCGCGGCCAGGTGGACGATCGCCTGGCAGCCCTCGGCGGCACGCGCCACCAGCGCCGCGTCGGCCACGTCGCCCTCCAAGAGTTCGAGCCGCGGATGCCGCAGCTGTAGATTCTCGCGCTTGCCAGTGGAAAGATCGTCCAGGATACGCACTGCGTGGCCCTTGCCCAGCAGCGCATCGCACAGGTGCGAACCAATGAATCCGGCGCCGCCGGTAATCAGGATGGGAGCATCAGCCATGTCGATAGAACCGGTCCAGTAGAGGTGGCAAGCCGGCGCGCCAGGCACGGGGCTTGATACCGAAGGTATGAAGGATTTTCTTGCAGGCCAGCACGGCATTCTGCGGTTCTTCGCTGGCATCCGAGCGTGCGGCATGGGCCTGCGCGGTCGGTGCCTGGATCGCCAGCTTCTGCCACTGCGCCGCTTCGCTCAGGATAGCCTGTCCCAGCGCAAGCGGCGTGGTCGCCTCATTGCCCGCGTAATGATAGGTACCCCACAGCGGCGCCGCGCAGTCGAGCTGCTTGAGCACCGAGAGGATTACCCGGGCGGCATCGTCCACTGGCGTCGGATTGCCGCGCCGGTCATCGGCCAGGAACAGCTCGTGTGGTTGCTCGGCCCGCGTGAGGAAACGGCCCAGCAGGCCGTCGCGGCTGTCGTCGAGCAGCCAGCCGAAGCGCAGCAGCACATGCTGTGGGCAGGCCGCCCGCACGCTCTGTTCCATGCGCCAGAGCGCCTGGCCACGCAGGCCGAGCGGCACCGGCTCGTCCTTCTCGCTGTAGGCCGTGGCGCGCGAGCCATCGAACACGCGATAGCTGGAAGGTTGCAGCAGGGTGATCTGGTGATGCTGGCAGAGTTCGGCCAGGCGCTCCACCGCTCGCTCCTGCAAGGCCAGGCGCTGCTCGCTGACCGACTCGGCCTGGAACCAGTCGAAATAGTAGGCCAGGTTTACCAGCGCGTCGGGGCGATGGTCGTCGAGCAATTGCGTCAGGCTGGCGACATCCCAGCCGTGCTCGGGCGGCCTCGGGGCCAAGAACCCGATGTCTTCCTCGGCTCCCAGGCGAATCAGCGCTTGCCCCAGGGCACTTCCACCACCCAACAGCATCAGGCGCATTCGCATAAAGTCAGCAGATCCGAACAGGTTGATTAGGGAAAGCGAGCATTCTGCGGGTTCTTTTCGCACAAGCGCAACCCTGGCACGGCCTGTGCCAGGGCCGTGCCAGGCGGCGCATGCCGGGCTGCCACTCACTCGGTCTCGAACAACCCGTTGCTGATCGGCCCCACGCTCAGCCGCTCGCGAATGTCGTCATCGATACGCGGGTCATCGGGACGGTACAGCCGCACCTGCCGATAGGCATTGATGCGGTTGATCTCGGCGCCCAGGTATTCCCACACCACCCGGGTACAGGCCGGGTTGCGTCGGTCGGCGCTGGACACGCCGGTCTTCAGGCCGTTGAGCCGAGTGATGCGGCTCTTGAAGCTGGGGATGAGGATGGTCTGGCTCATCTCGTTGAAAGTCAGCGACTCGTAGTCGATGAGAAACAGCCGGTCCTGCAGCTGGAAGGCCGCGCCGAGGTAGCGACAACGCACCCAGTCCTCGGCCTGGACATCGGCGCTGCTGGTACGCTCCTGGCGCTCCTGGCGCTCGAACATGAACGCCCCACGCTCTTCTCGCAGGTGCACGAGCGAGAGCAGGATCGAGCCAGGGACGGAGATGCAGTTGGAATACTCGAAGTAGTAGCCGCAATAGCGCGAGAGGTTGCCGGTGTGCTCATGCAGGGGCTTGAACAGCTCGCTGAGCGGATCGCCCTGCCGCGCCGTATCGGCCAGGTGACTTCGCGCCCCGATCAACCGGGCAAACTGTTCCGGAGGAAGGCCCAGCTCGTAGTCCTCGACGCCGAAGAAGTCACCGATGCGCTTGAGGTTGTAGGCCGTGGGACGGCTGTGCCCGCTGAGGTACTTGTTGAACTGCCCGCGGTTGATCGACAGCTGTCGGCAAACCTCTGAAATAGAGCGGTAATGACTGCAGGCAAGCTTCAGGTTGGCAGCGAAATGTTCGCTCATGGATCCGGTCCCGGTGATGCATCAGGCGCCACTATAGCATCAAGTCGCATCAATTCGGCACAACCCGCGAAATTGTAACCTCACTTGTCATGGCCAACCATGCGCCCCATGGCTCCAGCGCGCCCAGCGTTGGCCGACATCTTTCATCGCAAAGAATAAGAATCGAGGTTCTTCCATGCTCGAAGCACTCAACGATTTCCTCTCGGGGAAACTCCTCATCGTGCTGATCGTCGGACTCGGCGGTTACTTCACCATCCGCTCGCGGTTCGTCCAGTTCCGCCACTTTGGCCACATGTTCGCGGTGTTCCGCGAATCGCTGCGTGGCCAGGCCGGCCAGTTGAGTTCGTTCCAGGCCCTGATGCTGAGCCTGGCAGGCCGTGTCGGCGCGGGCAACATCGCCGGTGTCGGCATCGCCGTGACCCTGGGCGGGCCAGGCGCGGTGTTCTGGATGTGGGTCACGGCGCTGGTCGGCATGGCCAGCAGCTTCTTCGAATGCACCCTGGCGCAGGTCTACAAGCGCGCCGATGGCGACGGTCTGTACCGGGGCGGCCCGGCCTACTACATCCAGCACGGCCTGAAGCTCAAGAGCATGGCAGTGGTGTTCTCGATCCTGCTGCTGGTGACCTACGGCTTCGCCTTCATGGGTCTGCAGTCGTACACCGTGACCCACTCGCTGCAAAACGCCTTCGGCTTCGATCCGAGCCACACCGGTATCGCCCTGGCCGTGCTGCTGGCGGTCGTGTTCTTGGGTGGCATCAAGCGGATCGCCGCAGTGTCCGACCTGCTGGTACCGATCAAGACCCTGGCCTACATCGGCGTGACCCTGTATGTGATCGGCACTCAGATCGAACACGTGCCGGCCATGCTGGAAACCATCTTCAAGAGCGCTTTCGGCCTTGACCCGGCGTTTGGCGGGCTGCTCGGCAGCGCCATCGTCATGGGCGTCAAGCGCGGCGTGTTCGCCAACGAAGCGGGCCTGGGCAGTGCGCCCAACGTCGCTGCCGTGGCGGCGGTCAAGCATCCTGGTGCCCAAGGCGTGGTCCAGGCTTTCAGCGTGTTCCTCGACACGTTCGTGATCTGCACCTGCACCGCACTGCTGATCCTGCTGTCGGGCTTCTATACCCCTGGCTTCGAAGGTGACGGCATCGTCCTGACCCAGAACTCACTGGCCGCCGTGGTTGGTGACTGGGGCCGCCTGTTCGTCAGCGTCGCGCTGTCGCTGTTCGTCTTCACCTGCATCCTCTACAACTACTATCTGGGCGAGAACAGCCTGCAGTTCCTCAGCCGCAACCGCATGGTGCTGTTCGGTTTCCGCGCCCTGGTGCTGGTGCTGGTGGTATGGGGGTCGGTACAGGACCTGTCGACCGTGTTCGCCTTTGCCGACATCACCATGACCTGCCTGGCCTTCGTCAACCTGGTCGCCCTGGCCTTGCTGTTCAAGGTCGGCCTGCGGGTGATGCGCGACTATGACGAGCAGCGCCGGGCCGGCATCAAGCAGCCCGTGTTCGATGCCTCGAAGTTCCAGGACCTGGACCTGGACCGTGCCGCCTGGCCGGCCAATCCGCAGGTCGCAGCGACCGACGAGCAGGCTGCCGGCCCGGCTCACGTCCAGGCCCAGGCCCAACGCTGACAGTACTGCTGCCAGCCGCCCCGTCCGTGGGCGGCTGCCGTTCTCCGCTCCTCGCTACGGAATGCGCCATGCGTGAAGTCAAGAATCTCCTCGTCCTCTATACCGGTGGCACCATCGGCATGCTGCAGACCCCTTCCGGTCTCGCGCCGGCCGGCGGCTTCGAAGCCCGCATGCGCGAGCACCTGGCCCAACGTGCCGATGCGCCACGCTTGAGCTGGACCCTGCGCGAGCTGGACCCGCTGATCGACAGCGCCAACATGCAGCAGGCCAACTGGCTGGCGATGCGCGGCGCCATCGTCGAGGCGGTGCAGCGCGACGGCCATGACGGCGTGCTGGTGCTGCATGGCACCGATACCCTGGCCTACAGCGCCGCGGCGTTGTCGTTCCTGCTGCTCGGGTTGCCGGTGCCGGTGCTGCTGACCGGCTCGATGCTGCCGGCCGGGGCGCCGGACAGCGATGCCTGGGACAATCTCGCAGGTGCCCTGGGCCTGTTCGAGCAAGGCTTGCCGGCCGCTGTACAGCTGTACTTCAATGGCCAGCTGCTGCATGGCTGCCGCGCGTCGAAGCTGCGCAGCGAGGCTTTCGACGCCTTTGCCGCCCTGCCCCGCCAGCGCCAGGACGAACGTGCCGATGGCGTGCCGACCGAGCTGGACTACCGTCGACCGCGCCAGCCGGTCAGCCTGGCCGTGATGCCGATGTTCCCCGGCCTGTCGGCCGGGCAGGTACGCGGCGTGCTGGCCAGCGGCGTGCGTGGCCTGTTGCTCGAATGCTATGGCAGCGGTACTGGCCCATCGGATGACCAGGCCCTGCTCGAGGTGCTGCGGGAGGCTCGTCGGGATGGCGTACTGCTCGTTGCGATCAGCCAGTGCCCGGAAGGCGCGGTGCAGTTCGCAACCTATGCCGCCGGCAGTCGGCTGCGTGATGCCGGCCTGGTCAGCGGTGGCGGCATGACCCGCGAGGCAGCGCTGGGCAAGATGTTCGCCCTGCTCGGTGCCGGCCTGGACATCCAGGACGCCGAGCGCTGGTTCGCGCTGGATCTGTGCGGCGAGCGGGCCTGAGCGGAGGAAGGTGGCGGAAGGCAGCGGGAGTCGAACCTGCCCGGGAACGGCTGCCGTCCCCAACCGGGTTTGAAGCCCGGCCGCGCCACCGGGCGCGATTGCCTTCCTTGAATTCATGACCCATGGTGCTGGGCCAGGGCGCTGTCGGTACGGATGTAACGCTGGTCGGCCACCCGGCGGGTAAGGCCCAGGCGATCGAAGTACTCCAGTATCTGGACCGTGCGCTTGCGTCCGATGCCGAGCAGGTCACGATACGCGGCGACCTGTACTATCGGGGATCGAGCCGCCTGCTGCAAGAGCAGATCGGCCATTCGCTGAATCATTTCCTGCGGATAGAACAGGTCGCGCACCACCTGGTGCACCACGCCTGCGCGTGCCAGCTTGCGCAGCAACAGGCGCACCTCGGCCTCGTCATGCTGCTGGGCCGCTGCCAGCGTGCGGACCCACGGCGGGTCGAACTGGCCTTGCAGCAGCGAGGGTTTGAGACGTTCCCACAACGCGGCATCGGCGTCGCCAAGGCGGACCTGATGGTCCGGCAGGTGCAGCCACGGCCCGCTGTTGTCGATCTTCGCCTCGGCGATCAGCGCCTCGAGCAAGGCGATGAACGCAGGCCGCTCCAGGGGCATGGCGGCAAAGCGACGCAGGCGGTCACGATCCGGCCCCAACTGGTCGGGCTCGCGCGCGTGAAACAGCGACAGGCGCTCGAGCAGCTCGGCCTTCAAGGCATGCCAGCGTTGGCCGGCGAACAGCAGCGGCCCTTGCCGGGTGACCACCACCTGTACGTCCTCGGGCAGCTGCCAGCTGTCGCGCGGGCGGTTGAACTGTCGTTCCAGGCGCTGCGGATCGAGCCCCGATGGCGCGCTCTGCAGCAGTCCCGGCAAGGCGTCCTCCAGGCTCGCGCAGCCGGCCAGCACGCCAAGCTGCCGCAGGCGCGCCTCGCTGCGCCGATGGCGGCTCGGCCCGAACGGGTCAAGGACGCGGCCGCCGCCGAGCGTGCGCTGTGCGCGCTGGTCGCGCAACACCAGGCGATCGCCATGCACCGCCTGCAGGGGCGCATCGAGCAGCAACTGGGCGAACATGCGCCGGCCGGGCTGCAGCTTGTCGGCTTCCAGCAGGGCTACCCGGGCGGTGACGTCCTGGGTGCCGAGGTGCACATGCACGGCACTGAAATGTTCGAACGGTCGTGACTCGCCTGGCAGCAGGTAGCATTCGATATCCACCCGCTGGCTGGGCGCATGCAGCCATGCCGGCAATAGCCAGTCGCCACGACGGATCTGCTCCAGCGCCAGGCGCTCGCCAGTAATGTTCAAGGCCACGCGCTGGCCGGCCTCGGCCTGCTGGGCAGGTCGATTCTGGGCGTGCAGGCCGCGCACGCGCACGGGCCTGCCAGCCTTGCCCAGCACCAGGCTCTCGCCGACCTCGGCTTGCCCCGCCAGGGCCGTGCCGGTCACCACGATACCGGTCCCGGCCACCGAGAACGCCCGGTCGACGGCCAGGCGAAAACCGCCTCGCACGCTGCGCCCGCGCACTTGGCCCTGCGCCTGCCACAAGGCTTCGCGCAAGGCTTCCAGGCCCTCCCCGGTGACGCTGGATAGCGCGAACTGCGGCGCGCCGGCATGAGGTCCGGCTGCCAGCAGGCTGGCGACCTGCGCCTGGACTTGCGCCACGCGCCCAGGCTCGACCCGGTCGCATTTGCTGATGGCCACTATGGCCTGGGGGATGCCCAGCAGCTCGATGATCGCCAGGTGCTCGCGGGTTTGGGGCATCACGCCATCGTCGGCAGCCACCACCAGCAGTACCAGGTCGATGCCATGGGCGCCAGCGAGCATGTTGTGGATGAAGCGCTCATGCCCGGGCACGTCGATGAACCCGACCAGCGGCGCGCCCTGGCGCAACGACGCGTAGCGGTAGCCAAGGTCGATGGTCATGCCACGGGCCCGCTCCTCCTGGCGGCGGTCGCCGGTCTGTCCGGTCAGCGCCTGCAGCAAGGCGGTCTTGCCATGATCGATATGCCCGGCGGTACCGACGATCACCGGATCGGCTCCAGGCCAAGCGTGGGCAACTGGGCCAGCCAGCAGGCTTCGTCGTCGAGCTGCCTGAGATCGAGCCAGAGGGCATCGTCGTCGATACGCCCCAGCACCGGCACCGGCAGGTCGCGCAAGGCTCGCTCCAGAGCATGCAGGCTACGCCCACGGAGCTTCTTCGAAACCTGCGCGCGCAGGCACAGCGCTGCGCTTGGCAAACGGGCCACCGGTTGGCTGCCACTGCCGATCATGCCCAGCACCGGCTCGACGTTGACCGACCAGGGCGCCCCGACCACGGCAGCCAGCCCCGGCGCGAGTCGCTCGGCCTGGGCCATGATGTCGGCCTGGGATCGAGTCAGCAGCCTCAGGCTGGGCAAACGCTCGGCCAGTCGGTCTGGATCGCGGTACAGCGCCAGCACGGCCTCGAGGGCGGCCAGGGTCAGTTTGTCGACGCGCAGGGCGCGCTTGAGCGGGTTTTTCTTGATTCGCGCGATCAGCGCCTTGCTGCCGACGATGATCCCGGCCTGTGGGCCACCGAGCAGCTTGTCGCCGCTGAAGGTGACGATGTCGGCGCCGTCGGCGAGCGCCTGGCGCACGGTCGGCTCGGCGGGCAGGCCCCAGCGGCTCAGGTCCAGCAGGCTGCCGCTGCCAAGGTCTTCGAGCAAGGGCAGACCATGCCGATGGGCAATCTCGGCCAGCTCCCGGGTCGGCACCTGAGTGGTGAAACCCTGGATGCTGTAGTTGCTGCAATGCACGCGCATCAGCAAGCCGGTTCGCGGGTTGATGGCCTGTTCGTAATCGCGGGCATGGGTGCGGTTGGTGGTGCCGACCTCGTGCAGGCGCACACCGGCGCGGGCCATGATGTCAGGTATGCGGAAGGCGCCGCCGATCTCGATCAGTTCGCCACGCGAGATGACCCCCTGTTTGCGCGCGCCGAGGCTGTTGAGCGCCAGCAGCACGGCGGCAGCGTTGTTGTTGACCACCGTGACGGCCTCGGCCCCAGTCAGCTCTCGCAGCAAGCCCTCGATCAGGTCGTCACGGTCGCCGCGCTTGCCGGTGGCCAGGTCCAGTTCGAGATTGAGCGGATGGCGCGCCGCGGCCTGCACCGCCACCACCGCCTCCTCGGGCAGCAGTGCGCGTCCCAGGTTGGTATGCAGTACGGTACCGGTGAGGTTGAATACCCGGCGAACCTGGCTGCGCTGGCGGCTGGCCAGGCGCTCGCCGGCTCGCCCCAGCAACACTGGCGGGCAGAGTTCCACGGCGCTGAGCTGACCAAGCAAGGCCGGCTGGCGCAGTTCGTCGAGCAACAGGCGGAGCTCGGCCAGCACCAGCTCGCGCCCGTGGCGCTCGAGCAGTGGCTGGCAGGCAGGCTGGCGCAGCAGCTTGTCGACCGATGGCAGGCGTGCCGGGTTGTCACTGGCAAGGCTCGAGGGCATTGGGATTACCTTGAAGTCCGTTTCGGTCGAGGGCAGACGAGAGGCTTGGAGGTGCAGTGTAGACTGTCAGTTCCCGCCAGGGGCCAGCATCAGGTTGGGTGCCAGGCGCGCGAAGCCCTCCTCGTCCAGCCGCAGATCCAGGGCAAGACTCGCCAGATCATCGGCCAGCGGCTCGGCGCCCGCATCGTTTTCCAGGTAGCTGTGCTTGAGATAACTGTTGCAGCCTGGGCAGCATTCGGCACGCAGCGGCGCCTTGCCGGGCGCATGACGATCGTCCTCGAGACTGCTGTAGCGCAGGTCCTTGCTCGACTCGCAGTACACGCACTTGACCCGCACCACGTGCCATTGGCAGGCGCACAGCGAGCAGGCCAGGTAACGTAGGCCGTTGTGCTTGCCTCGATTGCGCACCACGCCGGCCATCGCTGGCGAGCCACAGGCCGGGCACTGCGACAGGCTGCTGGTCGGCGCCAGCCGGGTACCATCCAGCCTGCTCAGCCAATAGCTCCAGGCGGCCTGCAAGGCCGCGCCGAGCAGCGGCACCAGCGCGGCCGGCACGGCACTGTACTGGCCACTGGTCAAGGCGATGGCCCAGCCCTTGCGACGGTTCTGGTCAGCTTCGTGCAACGTCTGCAAGGCTGCCTGCAAAGGCAGGTTGCCCTGCGTCTCGAAGGTCTCCAGCAGCCCCTGCAACCACGGCAGCCAGGCATCCTGGCGCACCAGGCTGTCGACCGCCAGCGGCGGCAGGCCATGGTCCAGGCTCAGCCGCTGGCGCTCCTCGGCCACCGGCATCTCGCTCGGCGGCTGGTCGAACAGCTGCTGCTGGCCGCGCGACAGGCGCGCGACCAGACGCAGGTAGTCGCCCAGGGCATGGCCCTGGGCCAGATGCTCGAGACGTTCGGCACGCCGTGCGAAAAGATCGCCCTCGGGCAGATGCAGGAACGGGGGTGCGCTGGCCGATGCTTCGATCTGGCCGGGTTCGAGTATCGTGCTCAAGGGTTCATCCTTTCTTTCTGCCGGAATGGGTCGGCGTCTGCTCGCCGGTCACTTCGCGATACCACAGCTCATGATGCTTGCGCGCCCAGGCGCGACTGACCCAGCCATGCAGCATGGCACCGACCGACCCCTTGATCCAGATGCCGGCGTAGACATGCACGATGATCGACAGCACCAGGACGAACCCTGCTGCCGCATGGGCCAGGCTGGCCAGGCGGATGGTGCCGATGTCGAACAAATGGCTGAACCAGGCGCGCCAGATCACCACGCCGCTGAGCAGCAGAACCAGCATGCATGCCAGCAAGGTCCAGAACAGTAGCTTCTGACCGGCGTTGTACTTGCCGATCGGCGGCACGCCTTCTTCCTGGTTGCGCAGGACCCGATCGATGCGCCGCAACCACAGCCGATCGTTGCGGTTCAGGAAGTTGGACCGCCAGAAGCGCATCACCAGACCGAGGAAGAACACGAACATGGCTACTCCCATGAACGGATGCAGGATCCGTGTCCAGGGACCGCCACCGAACAGGTGGCTGAGCCAGAACAGCGCCGGATGGAACAGCGCAAGCCCCGAGAGGCCCGCCATCACGAACAGGATCGCCACCAGCCAGTGGTTGCTGCGCTCGTTGGCGGTATAGCGCAGGATCGGTTTGTCATCCTTCATGGCCGCGGCCCTCCCTCTGCGCCTGGCTGGCGCGGGTCATAGGTATGCACTGCCGGATCCACCTGGCGCACCGCGGGATCCGCGGTGGCGGGCTGCTCTTGTTCCTCGACCCGCTGCGGCCCGACCCGCACGTAATGGAAGAAGCCGGCCACCACCGCCGCGCCCATGGCCAGCAATGCCAGGGGCTTGGTCACGCCCTTCCATAGGCTGACCAGCGGGCTGATCGTCGGTTGGTCCGGCAAGCCGGCGTACAGGCGCGGCGTGTCGGCATGATGCAGTACGTACATCACATGGGTACCGCCGACACCCTCCGGGTCGTACAGCCCTGCCTGCTCGTAGCCACGCGACTTGAGGTCGACCACCCGCTCGGCGGCATGTTCCTTCATCGCCTCCTTGGTGCCGAAGACGATGGCCCCGGTAGGACAGGTCTTCACGCAGGCCGGCTCCAGCCCCACGCTCACCCGATCCGAACACAGGCTGCACTTGTAGGCCTTGTTGTCCTTTTGCGAGATCCTCGGGATGTTGAACGGACAACCGGTGATGCAGTAGCCGCAGCCGATGCAGTGATCCTGGTTGAAGTCGACGATGCCGTTGGCATGCTTGATGATCGCGCCTGGACTTGGACAGGCCTTAAGGCAGCCCGGCTCGGCACAGTGCATGCAGCCGTCCTTGCGGATCAGCCACTCCAGGTCGCCATCGGCCTTCTCGTGCTCGGTGAAGCGCATCAACGTCCAGGTCTGTGCCGTCAGGTCCTGGGGGTTGTCGTAGGTGCCATGGTTGTGACCGACTTCGTCACGCAGTTCGTTCCATTCCGAACAGGCGACCTGGCATGCCTTGCAACCGATGCACTTGGTGGTATCGATCAGCTTGGCGACTTCCTGCTGGTGGCGCGCCGAAGGTGGCACGGTCGTGGTCGCCGAACGGGCGATGATATCCTGACTGGCCATCAGATCTTCTCCACGTTGACGAGGAACGACTTCGATTCCGGCGTCTGGGTGTTGCCGTCACCCAGGAACGGCACCAGGGTGTTGGTCAGGTAGCCATGCCGTGCCGAACCGGTGAAGCCCCAGTGCAGCGGGATGCCAACCTGGTGCACGGTCTGGTTGTTGACCATCAGTGGGCGGATCCGCTTGGTCACCACCGCGACGGCCTCGATGTGCCCGCGCTTGCTCGACACCCGCACCCGATCGCCGGCCACGATGCCTTTTTCCTTGGCGAGCACTTCGCCGATCTCGACGAACTGCTCGGGCTGGGCGATCGCGTTGAGTTGGCAGTGCTTGCTCCAGAAATGGAAATGCTCGGTCAGCCGGTAGGTGGTCGCGGCGTAGGGGAAGTCCTTGGCCTGCCCCAATGTGGCCCATACCGAATCGAAGATACGCCCCGCCGGATTGCTCACCGCCTTCTTGTTGCCCGGATGCAGCGGGTTGATCCCGATCGGTGTCTCGAACGGCTCGTAGTGCTCGGGGAATGGCCCCTCGGCCATCTTGTCGAGCGCGAAGAAACGCGCCACGCCTTCCGGGTTCATGATGAACGGATTCATGCCCTGCTCAGGGGGCGAATCGATCTTGAAATCCGGGACATCGGTGCCGCTCCAGACCTTGCCGTTCCACCATACCAGGCGCTTGCTGGCATCCCAGGGCTTGCCCTGGGGGTCGGACGAAGCACGGTTGTAGAGGATGCGCCGGTTGGCCGGCCAGGCCCAGGCCCAGCCCCCTGCCTGCTTCATGCCGTATGGGTCGCTGTTGTCGCGACGAGCCATCTGGTTGCCCTGCTCGGTCCAGCTGCCGGAGAAGATCCAGCAGCCCGAGGCGGTGCTGCCGTCGTCCTTGAGCTGGCCGAAGCCCGACAGCTGCTGGCCGGCCTTGACCACGGTACCGGTGATGTCGGTCAGGTCGGTAAGTGCGGTGCCGTTCATTTCCTTTGCCAGTTCGGCAGGCGAAGGCTCGGCCGGCACCTTGTACGGCCAGTCGAGGTTGAGCAGCGGGTCGGGGAAACTGCCGCCCTCGGTGCGGTAGCGTTCGCGCAGGCGCAGGAACAGCTCGCTCATGATCTGCACGTCGGTGCGCGTCTGGCCAGGTCCGTCGGCGGCCTTCCAGTGCCATTGCAGCCAGCGGCTGCTGTTGACCAGCGAACCGTCTTCCTCGGCGAAGCAGGTGGTGGGCAGGCGGATGACCTCGGTCTGGATGCTGGCCGTGTCGACGTCGTTGAATGGCCCGGCGTTGCGCCAGAACTCCGAGGTCTCGGTGGCCAACGGGTCCATGACCACCAGCCACTTCAACTTGGCCAGCGCTGCGGTGACGCGATTCTTGTCCGGCAACGCGGCGATCGGGTTGAAACCCTGGCACATGTAGCCGTTGACCTTGCCCTGCCCCATCAGCTCGAACATGCGCAGCACGTCATAGGCCGGCACGTCGAGCTTTGGTAGCCAATGGTAGCCCCAGTCGTTCTCGGCGGTGGCATTGGCACCGTACCAGGCTTTCATCAGGCTGACATGGAACTTGCCGTAGTTCTGCCAGTAGGACAGCTGGCCAGGGCGCAGCGCCTTGGGTGCGCGCTTGTCGATATAGGCGGCGTAGTCCTGCTCGGCGTCGCCAGGCAGGGTCAGATAGCCTGGCAGCGAGTTGGACAGCAGGCCCAGGTCGGTCAGGCCCTGGATGTTGGAGTGACCGCGCAAGGCATTGACCCCACCGCCTGGCATGCCGACGTTGCCCAGCAGCAACTGCACCATCGCCGCGCTGCGGATGATCTGCGCGCCGATCGAATGCTGCGTCCAGCCCAGCGCATACAGGATGGTCATGGTCTTGCCAGGCTGCGAGCAGGTGGCGATCTCTTCCCAGATCCTGAGCATGCGGTCCTGAGGCATGCCACAAGTCATGCTCGCCACGTCGGCGGTGTAACGACTGTAGTGCTGCTTCATCAGCTGGAACACGCAACGCGGGTGCTGCAAGGTCGGGTCGACCTTGACGAAGCCATCCTCGCCTATCTCGTAGCCCCAGCCGGACTTGTCGACGTAGCTGCGCTTGGCCGCGTCGTAGCCGCTGAACAGGCCGTCCTCGAAGCCATAGCCTTCCTTGACGATGAACGAGACGTCGGTGTAGTTGCGCACGTATTCGTGCTGGATCCGGTCCTTTTCCAGCAGGTAGTTGATCAGCCCGCCCATGAAGGCGATGTCGCTGCCGGTGCGGATCGGCGCATAGTAGTCGGCCACCGAGGCGGTACGGGTGAACCGTGGATCGACCACGATCAGCCGCGCCTGGTTGTGGGCCTTGGCTTCGGTTACCCATTTGAAGCCGCACGGATGGGCTTCCGCTGCGTTGCCACCCATCACCAGGATCAGGTTCGCGTTGGCGATATCCGACCAGTGATTGGTCATGGCGCCACGGCCGTACGTCGGGGCAAGACTTGCCACCGTCGGGCCGTGTCAGACACGCGCCTGGTTATCGAACCCCAGCATGCCGAGCGAACGGACGACCTTGTGGGTCAGGTAGCCGGCTTCGCTGGACGCAGCGGAAGCGGCGAGGAAACCGGTGGTGAGCCAGCGATTGACCGTCTGGCCCTGGTCATTCTTCTCGATGAAGTTGGCATCGCGATCCTGCTTGACCAGCTCGGCGATGCGGTCGAGCGCCTCGTCCCAGGACACGCGGGTCCATTCGTTGCTGCCGGCCTTGCGTACCTGGGGGTAAAGCAGCCGGCTGGGACTGTGGATGAAGTCCAGCAGGCCCGCGCCTTTCGGACACAGGGTGCCGCGATTGACCGGATGGTCCGCGTCGCCCTCGATGTGGATGATGTTCTGGGCAACGTTCTTTCCTGCATCGCCCTGGCTGTACAGGATCAGCCCGCAGCCGACCGAGCAGTAGGGACAGGTGTTGCGGGTTTCCTTGGTATGCGCCAGCTTGAAGTGGCGTACCTGTTCGGCAAAGGCAGGTGTCGGGGCCATGCCCAACGCCGCCAGGCTCGAGCCCCCAAGGCCGACTGCGGCGACCTTGAAGAACTGCCGACGGTTAAGGTCCATCGTGCACTCCTGATCAGGTGTTCGGGCGCTCGGGACGTTGCCGGGCGCCTCGGGGATGTCACGGTAATGGCCAATGGCTGGCTATCAGGGGCTACTATAGCCAAGATTTTCAGGAAGGGGGGATGTGGATCAGCAGAGGCAGGAATGCGAGGCGTCATGGAACTGCGAGAAGCGGGGCATGGCAAAAAACGAAACCCCCGCAATGCGGGGGCTCCAGACCTGATCTTTACAAAAATGTATCAGGTAAGTCCTAGAACGGAATATCGTCATCGAAGCTGTCGAAATCAGCCGCTGGCTGCTGGGACGGCTGCTGCGGCGCTGGACGCTGGGGCGCCTGCTGCGGGCGTGGCGCCTGCTGGCGTGGTGGCGCCTGGTTGTAGTTGCCGCCGCCCTGGTTCTGGTTCTGGTTGTAGTTGCCGCCACCCTGGTTGTAGTTGCCACCACCTTCCTGGTTTTGTGGACGGCCACCGAGCAGCTGCATGGTGCCCTGCATGTCGACGATGATTTCAGTGGTGTAGCGCTTGATTCCGTCCTTTTCCCACTCGCGGGTCTGCAGCTTGCCCTCGATGTAGACCTGGGAACCCTTGCGCAGGTATTCGCCGGCGATTTCGGCCAGGCGCCCGAACAGGGCGACACGGTGCCACTCGGTGCGCTCGACCTTCTGCCCGGACTGCTTGTCCGTCCACTGCTCGCTGGTGGCCAGGCTCAGGTTGGTCACGGCATTACCGTTGGGCAGATAGCGGACTTCGGGATCCTGACCGCAGGTGCCGACCAGAATGACTTTGTTAACCCCACGGGCCATAACGTTCTCCTAGGCTTCGCACGCCGCAGAGGCTGGGTTGACCAGACGCTCGAGGGTCGCACGATCCAAAATTTTCGTATCCAGTTTGATATAGATGGCGGCTTCCTCCTCCACCACCACGGCGTCGGTCACACCCGGCACGGCCATTAGGCGCGTGGCCAGCCCCGACTCGCGCAAGGCGGTCGGCGACAGCGGCATGCGCAGGCTGGTCACGTAGGGCGGCTCGTTCATGCCCAGGGCGGCGATCAGCCACAGGACGCACAACCCGGCACAACCGAGAAACACCATGCCCAGGCCACCATGCTGGAACAACCAGCCACCGATGATCCCTCCGAGGGCGGCACCGAGGAACTGGCTGGTGGAATAGACCCCCATGGCCGTTCCCTTGCCGCCCGCCGGCGACACCTTGCTGACCAGCGAAGGCAGCGAGGCCTCCAGCAGATTGAAGGCTGTGAAGAATATCACGGTGCCGGTCACCAGTCCGCGCAAGTTGTCAGCCCACTGCCAGAAGAATACCTCGACCAGGAGCAGTACGCTGACCGCGCCGAGCAGGACACGCTTCATCTTGCGCTTTTTTTCGCCATAGATGATGAACGGTATCATTGCAAAAAATGAGACCAGCAAGGCGGTCAGGTAGACCCACCAGTGCTCTTCCTTCGGCAGCCCGCCGCGCTCGACGAACGCCAGCGGCAAGGCGACGAAGCTGGCCATCAGGATGGCATGCAGGATGAAGATGCTGATGTCCAGGCGTAGCAGATCCGGGTTGCGCAAGGTCGGGCCGAGCGCCTGGCGCGCCACCCCGGACTCGCGGTGCTGCATCACGCTGTGGGCCTTGGGCACGACCAGGGCGACCAGGGCGACGCCTACCAGCGCCAGCCCTGCCGTGGCGAGGAACAGTCCGGACAGGCCGAAGGCACGGGTCAGCAACGGGCCGACCACCATGGCCACGGCGAAGGACAGGCCGATGCTCATGCCGATCATGGCCATGGCCTTGGTCCGGTGCTGCTCGCGGGTCAGATCGGAGAGCAGCGCCATCACCGCCGCCGAGATGGCTCCGGCGCCTTGCAGGATGCGCCCGGCGATGACGCCCCAGATCGTATCGGCCTGGGCCGCCAGGAGACTGCCGAGGGCGAACACGACCAGGCCGACGTAGATGACCGGGCGTCGACCGATGCGGTCCGAGATCACCCCGAACGGAATCTGCAGCACGGCCTGAGTAAGACCATAGGCACCGATGGCCAGGCCAATCAGCGCGGGGGTGGCGCCTGCCAGGTCCATGCCATACGTGGCCAGCACCGGCAGGACCATGAACATGCCCAGCATACGGAAGGCGAAGACCAGGGCCAGGCCGCTGGCGGCGCGGGTTTCGCTGCCGCTCATGCGCTCATGGTGAGTATCTTGCATGGAGTAACCTCGTGTGAACCGGCAGGAATTCTATCAGTCCGACAGCTTGACGGCATCTGCGCGACGCTTTGCCGCGTGATGGCCGTGCGCCGTATACTTCGTCGTTTATGCCCGCCAAGCGAGGCCGCAGTGGACAAGATCCTGATCCGTGGGGCACGCACCCACAACCTGAAGAACATCGACCTGACCCTGCCGCGCGACAAGCTGATCGTGATCACCGGCCTGTCGGGCTCCGGCAAGTCTTCCCTGGCGTTCGACACGCTGTATGCCGAAGGCCAGCGGCGCTATGTGGAATCGCTGTCCGCCTATGCCCGGCAGTTCCTGTCGATGATGGAAAAACCCGATGTCGACACCATCGAGGGGCTCTCTCCGGCCATTTCGATCGAACAGAAGTCGACGTCGCACAACCCCCGCTCCACCGTCGGCACCATCACCGAAATCTACGACTACCTGCGCCTGCTCTACGCCCGCGTCGGTACACCCCGCTGCCCTGACCACGACATCCCGCTGGAGGCGCAGACCGTCAGCCAGATGGTCGACCTAGTGCTCGAGCAACCCGAAGGCAGCCGGCTTATGCTGCTGGCACCGGTGGTGCGCGAGCGCAAGGGCGAACACCTGGCGGTGTTCGACGAACTGCGGGCCCAGGGTTTCGTTCGCGCCCGCATCAATGGCAAGCTGCATGAGCTCGATGAGTTGCCGAAGCTGGACAAGCAGAAAAAGCACAGCATCGATGTGGTGGTCGACCGTTTCAAGGTACGTGCCGACCTGCAGCAGCGCCTGGCGGAATCGTTCGAGACGGCCTTGAAGCTGGCCGACGGCATCGCGCTGGTCGCGCCCATGGAGGATGAAGGCGGCGAGGAAATGATCTTCTCCGCGCGCTTCGCCTGCCCGGTCTGCGGTCATGCCATCAGCGAACTGGAACCCAAGCTGTTCTCCTTCAACAACCCGGCCGGCGCCTGCCCGACCTGCGACGGCCTGGGGGTCAAGCAGTTCTTCGACACGCGACGCCTGGTCAACAGCGAGCTGACCCTGGCCGAGGGCGCGATCCGCGGTTGGGACCGGCGCAACGTCTACTACTTCCAGATGCTCGGCTCGCTGGCGAGCCATTACCGCTTCAGCCTCGACGAACCGTTCGGCCAGCTGTCGGCAGACCACCAGAAGCTGATCCTGCACGGCAGCGGCAAGCAAAGCGTCGACTTCAAGTACCTCAACGACCGTGGCGACATCGTCAAGCGTTCGCATCCGTTCGAAGGCATCATTCCGAACCTGGAGCGGCGCTATCGTGAAACCGAGTCGGCCACGGTGCGCGAAGAGCTGGCCAAGTATCTCGGCACCCAACCTTGCCCCGATTGCCGTGGCACGCGCCTGCGCCGCGAAGCGCGGCATGTGTGGGTCGGTGAGAAGACCCTGCCGGCCGTCACCAGCCTGCCGATCGGCGAGGCCAGCGATTACTTCGGCGAGCTCACCCTGACCGGCCGCCGTGGCGAGATCGCGGCCAAGATCCTCAAGGAGATCTGCGAGCGCCTGCAGTTCCTGGTCAACGTCGGCCTCGACTACCTGACCCTGGACCGCAGCGCCGATACCTTGTCCGGCGGCGAAGCGCAGCGCATTCGCCTGGCGAGCCAGATCGGCGCAGGCCTGGTCGGGGTGATGTACATCCTCGACGAGCCGTCGATCGGCCTGCACCAGCGGGACAACGATCGCCTGCTTGCGACCCTGAACCACCTGCGTGACCTGGGCAACACGGTCATCGTGGTCGAACACGACGAAGACGCCATTCGCCTGGCCGACTACGTGGTGGACATCGGCCCTGGCGCCGGCGTGCATGGCGGCCAGATCGTCGCCGAGGGCACGCCCCAGCAGGTCATGGAAAACCCCGACTCGCTGACCGGCAAGTACCTTTCCGGACGCAAGAAGATCGTCGTTCCGGCCAAGCGCACCCCTCGCAACAAGAAACTGTCGCTCAAGCTCAAGGGTGCCCGCGGCAACAATCTGCGCAACGTCGATCTGGAAGTGCCCATCGGCCTGCTGACGTGCGTGACGGGTGTATCAGGCTCAGGCAAGTCGACGCTGATCAACAATACCTTGTACCCGTTGGCCGCCACCGCGCTCAACGGCGCCAGCAGCCTGGAAGCCGCAGCGCACGCCAGCATGGACGGTCTGCAGCACCTTGACAAGGTAGTGGACATCGACCAGAGCCCCATCGGCCGTACGCCACGCTCCAATCCGGCGACCTATACCGGCATCTTCACGCCGATCCGCGAACTGTTCGCCGGCGTGCCGGAGTCGCGCTCGCGTGGCTACGGCCCGGGCCGGTTCTCGTTCAACGTCAAGGGCGGTCGCTGCGAGGCTTGCCAGGGCGACGGCCTGATCAAGGTCGAGATGCACTTCCTGCCGGACATCTACGTGCCTTGCGACGTGTGCAAGAGCAAGCGCTACAACCGCGAGACCCTGGAAATCAAGTACAAGGGCAAGAACATCCACGATGTGCTGGAGATGACCATCGAGGATGCCCGCGAATTCTTCGATGCGGTACCTGCGCTGGCGCGCAAGCTGCAGACACTCATGGACGTGGGCCTGTCGTACATCAAGCTGGGGCAGTCGGCGACCACGCTATCCGGCGGCGAGGCCCAGCGGGTCAAGCTGTCGCGCGAGCTGTCCAAGCGCGATACCGGCAAGACGCTGTACATCCTCGACGAACCGACCACGGGTCTGCACTTCGCCGACATCCAGCAACTGCTCGATGTGCTGCATCGCTTGCGTGACCATGGCAACACCGTGGTGGTCATCGAGCACAATCTGGACGTGATCAAGACGGCTGACTGGCTCGTGGACCTGGGTCCGGAAGGTGGTTCCAAGGGTGGACAGATCATCGCCTGCGGCACGCCCGAGGAATTGGCGAAGATGAAACAGTCCTATACCGGCCACTACCTCAAGCCGCTGCTAGAACGCGACAAGGCCTGAACAGGAAAAACCCCGCTCGGTGAGCGGGGTCCCTGGTGATTCTACATCTGCGACTGCAGGTAGTTCTGCAAGCCGATCGACTTGATCAGGCCCTGCTGCTTCTCCAACCAGTAGGCGTGGTCTTCTTCGGTGTCGGCCAGTTGCAGTCGCAGGATGTCGCGGCTGACATAGTCCTTGTGCAGCTCGCACAACTCGATCCCCTTGCACAAGGCCGCACGCACCTTGTATTCCAGGCGCAGGTCGGCCGCGATCATCTCGGGCACGGTACTGCCGACGTCGAGGTCGTCGGCACGCATGCGTGGCGTACCCTCGAGCATGAGGATACGCCGCATCAGCGCGTCGGCGTGCTGCGTTTCTTCTTCCATTTCGTGGTTGATACGTTCGTAGAGCTTGGTCAGGCCCCAGTCCTCGTACATCCGTGAATGAATGAAGTATTGGTCGCGTGCTGCCAGTTCGCCCGTCAGCAACGTGTTGAGGTAGTCGATTACGTCCGGGTGACCTTGCATCGCCCTGCTTCTCCTGTAAAAGCCGATGGCCATAGTGTGAACCAGGTTGGCTTTCAGGTCACTGAAAAAGAGGCAAAAGAGTAGAAATAAGTCGGTAAACGGTAGTGATATTCATTGAAAACCGCCCAGATGAGGGCGGTTCTCCTTATCACTTCGACTCAGGCAAGATCCACGCCGAGCGCCTGGGCAATGCCTTGTCCATAGGCTGGATCAGCCTTGAAGAAATGCTGCAGCTGCCGTTGCACCACCTCTTGGCTGACGCCCGCCATCGCTGCGGCAATGTTCTCGATCAGCAGCCTGCGCTGCTCCTCGCTCATCAGGCGGAACAAGGCACCCGCGTGGCTGTAGTAGTCGCCGTCCTCGCGATGATCATGACGATCCGCGGCACCGGTCAATGCCAACGCCGGCTCGGCGTGACGTGGCGACTGCTTCGGTGCATCGGCATAGCTGTTGGGCTCGTAGTTGGGGGCCGCGCCACCATTGCCGCCAAAGGCCATCGCTCCGTCGCGCTGGTAGCTGTGCATCGGGCTACGCGGCGCATTGACCGGCAGTTGCTGGTGATTGGTGCCAACGCGGTAGCGATGGGCATCGGCATAGGCGAACACACGCCCCTGCAGCATCCGGTCGGGCGAAAGACCGACGCCGGGGACCATATTGCTCGGTCCAAAGGTAGCCTGCTCGACCTCGGCGAAGTAGTTGAGCGGGTTGCGGTTGAGTTCCAGCACACCAACCTCGATGAGCGGGAACGTCTTCTGCGACCAGGTCTTGGTCACGTCGAAAGGGTTTTCCGAACGGCTATTGGCTTGGGCTTCGCTCATGACCTGCATGCAGACCGTCCAGCGCGGGAAGTCGCCACGCTCGATGGCCTGGAAAAGGTCGCGCTGGGCGTAGTCCGGATCGGTACCCGCGAGGCGGGCCGCTTCGGCCGGCAAGAGGTTCTTGATGCCCTGCTGGGTCTTGAAGTGCCACTTTACCCAGGTACGCTCACCGGCACTGTTGACCAGGCTGTAGGTATGGCTGCCAAAGCCGTGCATGTGGCGGTAGCCGTCAGGGATGCCGCGATCCGAGAACAGGATGGTGACCTGGTGCAGCGCTTCGGGCGAGTGCGACCAGAAGTCCCACATCATCTGGGCATTCTTCAGGTTGGTCTGTGGATGACGTTTCTGGGTGTGGATGAAATCCGGAAACTTTAGCGGATCACGGATGAAGAACACGGGCGTGTTGTTGCCCACGATATCCCAGTTGCCTTCCTCGGTATAGAACTTGACCGCGAACCCACGTGGGTCGCGCTCGGTATCGGCCGAGCCACGCTCGCCTCCGACGGTCGAGAAACGCAGGAAGGTCTCGGTCTGCTTGCCGAGCCGCTCGAACAGACGGGCACTGGTGTATCGGGTGATGTCTTGGGTAACGGTGAACGTACCGTAGGCACCCGAGCCCTTGGCATGGACACGCCGCTCCGGAATGTTCTCGCGATTGAAGTGCGCCAGCTTCTCGATCAGATGAAAATCGTCGAGCAGCAACGGGCCACGAGGACCGGCTGAACGCGAATTCTGATTGTCTGCTACAGGGGCACCGCTGGCGGTGGTTAGAATCTTGCTCATGGACGCTCCGCTTGCTCTGAATACCGTCTAATCGGCTCTGGAAACAGTATCGATGAGGCGTTCGAAGAGAACCAATGCATTGATTCTGATAAGTTAATAGCTTTAGACAATTACACCGCATACAAAAAACCGGGCAGAAGCCCGGTTTCTTGTAGCAGACGATGTCTTACTCGGCAGCTTCTACAGCACTGCCGACCGGACGATCAACCAGCTCGACGTACGCCATGGGCGCGTTGTCGCCAGCGCGGAAACCGCACTTCAGGATGCGCAGGTAGCCGCCCTGACGGGTTGCATAGCGCTTGCCCAGATCGTTGAACAGTTTGCCAACGGCAGACTTCGAACGGGTACGGTCGAAGGCCAGACGACGATTGGCAACGCTGTCTTCCTTGGCCAGGGTGATCAGCGGCTCGGCAACGCGACGCAGCTCCTTGGCTTTCGGCAGGGTAGTCTTGATCAGCTCGTGCTCGAACAGCGACACCGCCATGTTCTGGAACATGGCCTTGCGGTGAGAGCTGGTACGGCTCAGGTGACGTCCACTTTTACGATGACGCATGATTCATTCCTTACCAAACACTACGTTCGGTGATTACGACGATCAGGCAGTCGCCTTGTCGTCTTTCTTAAGGCTTGCGGGCGGCCAGTTGTCGAGGCGCATGCCGAGAGACAGACCACGGGAGGCCAGGACGTCCTTGATCTCGGTCAGGGACTTCTTGCCGAGGTTCGGAGTCTTCAACAGCTCTACTTCGGTACGCTGAATCAGGTCGCCGATATAGTAGATGTTCTCCGCCTTCAGGCAGTTGGCCGAACGTACGGTCAGTTCCAGATCGTCTACCGGACGAAGCAGGATCGGATCGATCTCGTCTTCCTGCTCGACGACGACCGGCTCGCTGTCGCCCTTGAGGTCGACGAACGCAGCCAGTTGCTGCTGCAGGATGGTAGCGGCACGACGGATCGCCTCTTCAGGGTCCAGGGTGCCGTTGGTCTCCAGATCGAGGACCAGCTTGTCCAGGTTGGTACGCTGTTCAACACGGGCGTTCTCGACCACGTAGGCGATACGACGGACCGGGCTGAACGAAGCGTCCAACTGGAGGCGACCGATGCTGCGGCTTTCGTCCTCGTCGGTCTGACGGGAGTCGGCCGGCTCGTAACCACGACCACGAGCTACGGTGAGCTTCATGTTCAGGGCGCCGTTGGACGCCAGGTTCGCGATTACGTGATCGGGATTGACGATCTCGACATCGTGATCCAGCTGAATATCGGCAGCGGTAACCACCCCCGAACCCTTTTTCGACAAGGTCAGCGTAACTTCGTCACGACCGTGCAGCTTGATAGCCAGGCCTTTCAGGTTCAACAGGATTTCAATGACGTCTTCCTGTACACCTTCGATCGCGGAGTACTCGTGGAGTACGCCGTCGATCTCGGCCTCGACTACTGCACAGCCAGGCATGGAGGACAACAGGATGCGGCGCAGCGCGTTGCCCAGGGTATGGCCGAAACCACGCTCGAGAGGCTCGAGCGTGATCTTGGCGCGGGTCGGACTGACAACCTGCACATCGATATGGCGGGGTGTCAGGAACTCATTTACCGAAATCTGCATGGATGCACCTATTTTCTAGCCCTTACTTGGAGTAGAGCTCGACAATCAGGTTTTCGTTGATGTCGGCGGACAGGTCGCTGCGAGCAGGAACGTTCTTGAAAACGCCCGACTTCTTGGCAGCATCCACGTCTACCCACTCAACGCGGCCACGCTGGGCGCACAGTTCAAGGGCTTGAACAATGCGCAGCTGGTTCGACGACTTCTCGCGAACCGCGACCACGTCACCCGGACGAACTTGGTAGGATGGAATGTTTACGGTCTTGCCGTTGACGCTGATTGCCTTGTGCGAAACCAGCTGACGCGATTCGGCGCGAGTCGAACCGAAGCCCATACGGTAGACGACGTTGTCCAGACGGCACTCGAGCAGTTGCAGCAGGTTCTCGCCAGTGGCGCCTTTCTTCGAGGCAGCCAGCTTGTAGTAACCGCTGAATTGACGCTCCAGAACACCGTAGATACGACGGACTTTCTGTTTCTCGCGCAGCTGGGTACCGTAGTCGGACTGACGGCCACGGCGCTGACCGTGGATACCCGGAGCTGCTTCGATGTTGCACTTCGATTCCAGAGCGCGAACGCCGCTCTTCAGGAACAGGTCAGTGCCTTCACGACGAGACAGTTTGCATTTTGGACCAATGTAACGTGCCATTTATCTGTCTCCTGATTACACGCGACGCTTCTTCGGCGGACGGCACCCGTTGTGCGGGATTGGCGTCACGTCGGTGATGCTGGCGATCTTGTAGCCACAGCCGTTCAGAGCACGAACAGCCGACTCACGACCTGGACCTGGACCCTTGACGTTCACGTCGAGGTTTTTCAGACCGTATTCCAGCGCAGCTTGACCAGCGCGCTCGGCAGCGATCTGGGCTGCGAACGGGGTGGATTTGCGCGAACCACGGAAACCGGAACCACCGGAAGTCGCCCAGGACAAAGCGTTGCCCTGACGGTCGGTGATGGTCACGATGGTGTTGTTGAAAGACGCATGGATGTGGGCGATGCCATCAACCACTGTCTTTTTGACTTTCTTACGAGGACGAGCAGCAGGTTTTGCCATGTCTATATTCCTGGGCGATTACTTGCGGATCGGCTTACGCGGGCCCTTGCGGGTGCGTGCGTTGGTCTTGGTACGCTGACCGCGGACCGGCAGACCTTTACGATGACGCAGGCCGCGGTAGCAACCCAGGTCCATCAAGCGCTTGATCTTCATGTTGACGTCGCGACGCAGATCACCTTCGGTGGTGAACTTGGCGACTTCGCCACGCAGGGTTTCGATTTGCTCGTCGCTCAGATCCTTGATCTTTGCGGCTGGGTTGACGCCAGCGTCCGCACAGATTTTCTGCGCGGTGGTGCGACCGACACCATAGATGTAGGTCAGCGAGATAACAGTGTGCTTGTTATCTGGAATGTTTACGCCTGCAATACGGGCCATTCAGTGGGACTCCAATTGACAGCTACCTACGCCCCGGAAGCCAAGAAATAGGGCGCGAGATAATATCGCTGTAGAAACGAATAATCAACCCAGCAGCGCACTAGCTGCTGGGTTTGAAGCGCAGATCACACTCAGCCTTGGCGCTGCTTGTGACGCGGTTCCGCGCTGCAGATAACTCGCACGACACCTTCGCGGCGAATAATCTTGCAGTTGCGGCACAGCTTTTTCACCGATGCACGAACTTTCATCACCAACTCCTCGAACCTTAGGGGACTATCAGCGCAGCAGACCGCTGCCACCGTAGCCTTTCAGGTTGGCTTTCTTCATCAGGGATTCGTACTGGTGCGAAACGAGGTGCGATTGTACTTGGGACATGAAGTCCATCACAACCACCACCACGATTAGCAACGAGGTCCCGCCAAGGTAGAACGGAACGTTTGCTGCCACCACCAGGAACTGGGGCAGTAGGCAGACGGCCGTCATGTAAAGAGCACCGAACATGGTCAGACGGGTCAGAACGCCATCAATGTAGCGCGCCGACTGCTCACCAGGACGGATGCCCGGAATAAAGGCACCGGACTTCTTCAGGTTTTCCGCTACGTCTTTCGGGTTGAACATCAACGCTGTGTAGAAATAGCAGAAGAAGATGATCCCTGCACTAAACAGCAGAATGTTCAACGGCTGACCAGGAGCGATCGACTGCGAGATGTCCTGCAACCAGCCCATACCTTCGGACTGACCGAACCAGGCACCCAGCGAAGCCGGGAACAGCAGAATGCTGCTGGCGAAGATGGCCGGGATGACCCCTGCCATGTTCACCTTGAGCGGCAAGTGGCTCGTCTGCGCGGCGAAGACCTTGCGGCCCTGCTGACGCTTGGCGTAATGAACGGCGATACGACGCTGACCACGCTCGATGAACACCACGAAACCGATGATCGCTACTGCGAGCAATCCGATCGCGACCAGGGCGAAGATGTTGATATCGCCCGTGCGTGCAGACTCGAAGGACTGCCCGATCGCTCTCGGAAGACCGGCCACGATACCCGCGAAGATCAACATCGAGATACCGTTGCCCACACCGCGCTCGGTAATCTGCTCGCCCAGCCACATCATGAACATCGCGCCCGCCACGAAGGTGGCGACAGCGACGAAATGGAAGCCGAAGCTTGCAGAAAACGCCACGCCCTGGTTGGCCAGGCCAATGGACATGCCAATGGCCTGAACCAGCGCGAGCACCACGGTGCCGTAGCGGGTGTACTGGCTGATCTTGCGACGGCCAGCTTCACCTTCCTTCTTCAACTGCTCCAGCTGCGGGCTGACCGCGGTCATGAGCTGCATGATGATCGATGCCGAGATATACGGCATGATCCCCAGCGCAAAGATGCTCATGCGCTCCAGCGCACCGCCGGAAAACATGTTGAACAAGCTAAGAATGGTCCCCTCATTCTGTCGGAACAGTTCCGCCAGCCGGTCCGGGTTGATGCCTGGTACTGGGATGTGAGCGCCTATCCGGTAGACGATGATCGCCAGGAACAGGAAACGCAGACGAGCCCAGAGTTCCGACATCCCGCCCTTGCCGAGCGAAGAGAGAGCACCTTGCTTAGCCATTTATTCCTCGAACTTGCCGCCAGCTGCTTCGATAGCCGCACGTGCACCCTTGGTGACGGCGATACCCTTGATGGTGACTGCGCGAGTGACTTCGCCCGACAGCATGATCTTCACACGCTGCACGTTCTGGTTGATCACGTTGGCGTCCTTGAGGGACTGAACGGTGATCAGGTCGCCTTCCACCTTGGCCAGCTCGGACAGACGCACTTCTGCGCGGTCCATGGCCTTCAGGGAAACGAAGCCGAATTTCGGCAGGCGACGATGCAGCGGCTGTTGACCGCCTTCGAAGCCCGGAGCGATGGAGCCACCGGAACGGGAGGTCTGACCCTTGTGGCCGCGGCCACCGGTCTTGCCCAAGCCGCTACCGATACCACGGCCCGGACGATGCTTTTCGCGACGGGAACCCGGCGCTGGACTCAGATCATTGAGTTTCATCGATTAACCCTCGACGCGCAGCATGTAGTAAGCCTTGTTGATCATCCCGCGGTTCTCGGGAGTATCCTGGACTTCTACGGTGTGACCGATGCGACGCAGACCCAGACCCTTCACGCACAGTTTGTGGTTGGGCAGGCGGCCGGCGGTGCTTTTGATCAGCGTTACTTTAACGGTTGCCATGATCAGATGATCTCCTCGACGCTCTTGCCACGCTTGGCAGCAATGGATTCAGGAGATTGCATGGCCTTCAGACCCTTGAAGGTGGCATAGACCACGTTCACCGGGTTGGTCGAACCGTAGCACTTGGCCAGGACGTTCTGGACGCCAGCAACTTCCAGGACAGCACGCATTGCGCCGCCCGCGATGATACCGGTACCTTCGGAAGCCGGCTGCATGTAGACCTTCGAGGCGCCATGGGCAGCCTTGGTGGCGTACTGCAGGGTGGTACCCTTCAGGTCGACCTGGATCATGTTGCGACGGGCAGCTTCCATGGCTTTCTGGATCGCGGCCGGAACTTCGCGCGACTTGCCACGGCCGAAGCCTACGCGGCCCTTGCCATCACCTACCACGGTCAGCGCGGTGAAGGTGAAGATACGGCCGCCCTTGACGGTTTTTGCAACGCGGTTAACTTGAACCAGCTTCTCGATGTAGCCTTCGTCGCGCTTTTGGTCGTTATTTGCCATAACTTAGAACTCCAGCCCGCCTTCACGAGCAGCATCAGCCAGCGCCTTGACGCGGCCGTGGTACTTGAAGCCAGAACGGTCGAAAGCAACTTGAGAAACGCCAGCGGCTTTCGCGCGCTCGGCTACCAGCTTGCCAACCTTAGTGGCCGCGTCGATGTTGCCGGTGGCGCCATCACGCAGTTCTTTGTCCAAGGTCGAGGCGCTTGCCAGAACCTTGCTGCCGTCGGCCGAAATGACCTGGGCGTAGATGTGCTGCGAGGAGCGGAACACGCACAGACGCACGGCTTCGAGCTCGTGCATTTTCAGGCGTGCCTTGCGAGCGCGACGCAGTCGAGTAACTTTTTTGTCGGTCATTTGCTAGGCCCTACTTCTTCTTGGCTTCTTTACGACGGACTACTTCGTCCGCGTAACGCACACCCTTGCCCTTGTAAGGCTCTGGCGGACGGAAGTCGCGGATTTCAGCGGCCACCTGACCTACCAGCTGCTTGTCGATACCCTTGATGAGGATGTCGGTCTGGCTAGGTGTTTCAGCGGTGATACCGGCTGGCAGTTCGTAATCCACTGGATGCGAGAAGCCCAGAGCCAGGTTCAGGACATTGCCCTTGGCCTGCGCCTTGTAACCAACACCGACCAGCTGGAGCTTGCGCTCGAAGCCTTGGCTCACGCCCTGGACCATGTTGTTGACCAGAGCGCGGGTGGTACCGGCCATGGCACGAGCTTGCTGGTCACCATTGCGGGCAGCGAAACGCAGCTCGCCGCTTTCTTCGGTAACTTCAACAGAGGAGTGAACGTTCAGTTCGAGGGTGCCCTTGGCACCTTTCACCGAAAGCTGTTGGCCGGCGAACTTGATTTCGACACCGGCTGGCAGCTTAACGGGGTTCTTAGCGACGCGAGACATGCCTATCCCCCCTTAGAACACTGTGCACAGAACTTCGCCGCCGACACCGGCAGCGCGCGCAGCACGATCAGTCATCACACCCTTGTTGGTGGAGACGATGGACACGCCCAGGCCGCCACGTACTTTCGGCAGGTCTGCGACGGACTTGTACTGGCGCAGGCCTGGACGGCTGGCGCGCTTGAGTTCCTCGATGACCGGACGGCCTTCGAAGTACTTCAGCTCGATCGACAGGGAGGGCTTGACTTCGCTGGTGACCTGATAGTCGGCGATGTAGCCTTCATCTTTGAGAACTTTGGCTACCGCAACCTTCAGGGACGAGGAAGGCATGCTTACGACGGACTTTTCAGCCATCTGGGCATTACGGATGCGAGTTAGCATGTCCGCTAACGGGTCCTGCATACTCATGGGCTAGATGCTCCTGATACAAGAAATATTAGCCTCTCGGCTATCACAACCACCCGATCGCGCAGGGCAAAAACCCAGGCTCAGGTGAGCCGGTCATTCTAGACACAAGCCAGAAACGAAACAAGCCCCGTATAGGGGCTTGTTTCGTTGCGAGACCGCCGGCGGTCGGAAGATCGCTCCTCCGGCTGCCGGCGACACGCGACCGGGACTTACCAGCTGGCCTTGACCAGACCTGGAACGTCACCACGCATTGCAGCGGCACGCAGCATGTTGCGGGCCAGGCCGAACTTGCGGTAAACGCCGTGCGGACGACCGGTCAGGCGGCAGCGGTTGCGCATGCGCGCAGGGCTGGCATCGCGAGGCTGCTTCTGCAGTGCGACGACCGCGGCGAAACGCTCTTCAGGAGAGGCGTTCAGGTTGACGATGGTCGCTTTCAGCTCGGCACGCTTCTTGGCGTACTTGGCTACCGTGAGCTGACGCTTCAGCTCGCGGTTCTTCATGCTCTTCTTGGCCATTATCCTACTCCAGTCAGTTGCGGAACGGGAATTTGAAAGCGCGCAGCAGGGCGCGGCCTTCGTCATCCGAACGAGCAGTGGTGGTCAGGGTGATGTCCAAACCGCGCAGAGCATCGATCTTGTCGTAATCGATTTCCGGGAAGATGATCTGCTCTTTCACGCCCATGCTGTAGTTGCCACGACCATCGAAGGACTTGGCATTCAGGCCGCGGAAGTCGCGGACCCGAGGCAGGGAGATCGCCAGCAGGCGGTCCAGGAATTCGTACATCTTGTCGCGACGCAGGGTCACCTTGACACCGATCGGCCAGCCTTCACGGACCTTGAAGCCCGCGATGGATTTACGAGCGAAAGTCACGACCGGCTTCTGGCCGGTGATCTTTTCCAGGTCGGCCACAGCGTGCTCGATGACTTTCTTGTCACCGATCGCTTCGCCCAGACCCATGTTCAGGGTGATCTTGGTTACGCGCGGAACTTCCATCACGTTCGACAGCTTAAGCTCTTCCTTAAGCTTGGGAGCGATTTCGTTCCGATAAATCTCTTTCAGTCGTGCCATTGTCTTCTACCTAGCAGTGTTCAAGCATCAACCGCTTTCTGGGTCGACTTGAAGACACGAATTTTCTTGCCGTCTTCGACTTTGAACCCAACACGGTCAGCCTTGTTGGTTTCGCTGTTGAAGATGGCAACGTTGGAAGCGTGCAGAGGCGCTTCTTTCTCGACGATACCGCCCTGTACGCCCGCCATCGGGTTAGGCTTGGTATGACGCTTGACCAGGTTCACACCACCGACGACCAGACGGTCGTCAGCGAGGACCTTCAGCACCTTACCGCGCTTACCCTTGTCTTTGCCGGCGATCACGATGATCTCGTCGTCACGACGAATCTTTTGCATGTCGGATCTCCTTAGAGCACTTCAGGGGCGAGCGAGACGATCTTCATGAACTTCTCGGAACGAAGTTCACGGGTCACTGGCCCGAAGATACGAGTGCCGATCGGCTCCTGCTTGTTGTTCAGCAGAACAGCAGCGTTGCCGTCGAAACGAATGATGGAACCGTCGGCGCGACGGACACCGTGACGGGTGCGCACGACGACCGCGGTCATCACCTGGCCTTTCTTGACCTTGCCGCGCGGAATCGCTTCCTTCACGGTGACCTTGATGATGTCGCCGATGCCGGCGTAGCGGCGGTGGGAACCGCCGAGCACCTTGATGCACATGACGCGACGAGCGCCGCTGTTATCGGCCACATCGAGCATGGATTGAGTCTGAATCATAAAATTTCTCCGACCCTTCGCCCTTAGACTTCAACAGCGCGTTCGATGACTTCAACCAGGGCCCAGGACTTGGTCTTGGCCAGCGGACGGGTTTCACGGATGGAAACCTTGTCGCCGATCTTGCACTGGTTGGTCTCGTCGTGCGCGTGCAGCTTGGTCGAACGCTTAACGTATTTACCGTAGATCGGGTGCTTGACGCGACGCTCGATCAGAACGGTGATGGTCTTGTCCATTTTGTCGCTGACGACACGGCCAGTCAGCGTACGGACGGTTTTTTCAGCTTCAGCCATGATCACTTACCTGCCTGCTGGTTGAGCACAGTTTTCACGCGAGCGATGTCACGCTTAACTTGCGAGAGCAGGTGCGACTGCCCCAACTGGCCAGTTGCCTTCTGCATGCGCAGATTGAACTGGTCGCGCAGCAGGCCGAGCAGTTGCTCGTTCAGCTGCTGTGCCGATTTTTCACGAAGTTCATTCGCTTTCATCACATCACCGTCCGCTTAACAAAGGAGGTGGCGAGTGGCAGCTTTGCAGCAGCCAGGGCGAAGGCCTCGCGCGCCAGCTCTTCAGAAACACCCTCGATCTCGTACAAGACCTTGCCTGGCTGGATCTGGGCAACCCAGTATTCCACGGAACCCTTACCTTTACCCATACGAACCTCGAGAGGCTTCTTGGTAACCGGCTTGTCCGGGAATACACGGATCCAGATCTTGCCGCCACGCTTGACGTGACGGGTCAGAGCACGACGTGCCGACTCGATCTGGCGGGCGGTGAGACGACCGCGGGCAACAGCTTTCAGGGCGAATTCGCCGAAGCTGACCTTGCTACCGCGCAGGGCCAGACCACGGTTGTGGCCGGTCATCTGCTTGCGGAATTTTGTACGCTTTGGTTGCAACATTTGGCGTACCCCTTACTTAGCAGCTTTTTTACGAGGCGCTGGTGCTTGCGGCTTGAGTTCTTCCTGGCGACCACCAATCACTTCGCCCTTGAAGATCCAAACCTTGACACCGATCACACCGTAGGTGGTGTGAGCTTCGTAGGTGGCATAGTCGATATCGGCACGCAGGGTGTGCAGTGGCACACGACCTTCGCGATACCATTCAGTACGTGCGATCTCGGCACCGCCGAGACGACCGCTCACCTGGATCTTGATGCCCTTGGCACCAATACGCATGGCGTTCTGCACGGCGCGCTTCATGGCGCGACGGAACATCACGCGGCGCTCCAGCTGCTGAGCTACGCTTTGCGCAACCAGCATGGCGTCGAGTTCCGGCTTGCGGATCTCTTCGATGTTGATGTGCACAGGCACACCCATCTGCTTGGTCAGGTCCTGACGCAGCTTCTCGACATCCTCACCCTTCTTGCCGATAACGATACCGGGACGAGCGGTGTGGATGGTGATGCGTGCAGTTTGAGCCGGACGATGAATATCGATGCGGCTTACGGACGCGCTTTTTAGTTTGTCTTGGAGGTACTCACGCGTTTTCAGATCCTTCAACAGGTAATCTGCGTAAGTAGCGCCGTCTGCATACCAGACGGAGGTGTGCTCCTTGACGATTCCCAGGCGAATGCCAGTGGGATGTACTTTCTGACCCATCTGATCGACTCCGTTACTTGTCCGCAACCTTGACAGTGATATGGCAAGACCGCTTGACGATGCGATCAGCGCGGCCTTTGGCACGCGGCATGATGCGCTTCAGCGAACGCCCTTCGTTGACGAAGACGGTGGAGACCTTCAGGTCATCAACGTCCGCGCCTTCGTTGTGTTCGGCGTTGGCTACGGCCGACTCGAGGACTTTCTTCATGATTTCAGCGGCTTTCTTGCTGCTGAAGGCCAACAGGTTGAGCGCGTCGCCCACCTTCTTCCCGCGGATCTGGTCGGCGACCAAGCGGGCTTTCTGGGCGGAGATGCGAGCGCCCGACAACTTAGCGGCTACTTCCATTTCCCTACCCCTTAACGCTTGGCTTTCTTGTCGGCCACGTGCCCGCGATAGGTGCGGGTGGCGGCGAACTCGCCCAGTTTATGGCCGACCATGTCTTCGTTCACGAGAACCGGGACGTGCTGGCGACCGTTGTGTACGGCGATGGTCAGACCGACCATCTGTGGCAGGATCATGGAACGGCGCGACCAGGTCTTGACTGGCTTGCGATCGTTCTTTTCCACCGCCACTTCGATCTTCTTCAGTAGGTGAAGATCAATAAAAGGACCTTTTTTCAGAGAACGTGGCACTGTCGTATCCCTCTATTTACTTGCGACGACGGACGATCATGTTGTCGGTACGCTTATTACCACGAGTCTTCGCACCCTTGGTCGGGAAGCCCCATGGCGATACCGGATGACGACCACCGGAGGTACGACCTTCACCACCACCGTGCGGGTGGTCAACCGGGTTCATGGCAACACCACGAACGGTTGGGCGAACGCCACGCCAGCGTTTTGCACCAGCTTTACCCAGCGAACGCAGGCTGTGCTCGGAGTTCGAGACTTCGCCCAGGGTCGCACGGCACTCGGCCAGCACTTTACGCATCTCACCAGAGCGCAGACGCAGGGTCACGTAGACGCCTTCGCGAGCGATCAGCTGAGCCGAAGCACCAGCGGAACGAGCGATCTGTGCACCCTTGCCCGGCTTCAGCTCGATGCCGTGAACGGTGCTACCAACTGGAATGTTGCGCAGCTGCAGGGAGTTGCCGGCCTTGATCGGAGCCAGGGCACCTGCGATCAGCTGGTCGCCAGCGCTCACGCCCTTGGGCGCGATGATGTAGCGACGCTCGCCGTCTGCGTAGCAAAGCAGGGCAATGTGAGCAGTACGGTTCGGGTCGTATTCGATGCGCTCGACGGTGGCCGGAATGCCATCCTTGTCGTTGCGACGGAAATCGACCAGACGATAGTTCTGCTTGTGGCCGCCACCAACGTGACGAGTGGTGATGCGACCATTGTTGTTACGACCACCAGACTTCGATTTCTTCTCGATCAGCGGTGCGTGAGGAGCGCCTTTGTGCAGCCCCTGGTTGACCACCTTGACCACGAAACGGCGGCCAGGGGAAGTCGGTTTGCATTTAACGATTGCCATGATGCACCCCTTCCTTACTCAGCACTGCTGCTGAAATCGAGATCTTGGCCTGGCTGAAGCGAGACGATCGCCTTCTTCCAGTCATTGCGCTTGCCCAGACCACGTGCGGTACGCTTGGTTTTACCCAGGACGTTTACGGTCGACACGTTTTCAACTTTCACGTTGAACAGGCCTTCGACAGCTTTCTTGATTTCCAGCTTGGTTGCATCGGTAGCAACCTTGAATACGAACTGGCCTTTCTTCTCAGCCAGAACGGTAGCCTTCTCGGAAACGTGCGGGCCAAGGAGGACTTTGAATACGCGTTCCTGGTTCATCCCAGCAGCTCCTCGAATTTCTTCACGGCCGAGACAGTGATCAACACTTTCTCGTATGCGATCAGACTGACCGGATCGGAACCTTGCACGTCACGTACGTCGACGTGCGGCAGGTTGCGAGCAGCCAGGTACAGGTTCTGATCGACAGCGTCGGAAACGATCAGTACATCGTTCAGACCCATGCCGTTCAGCTTGTTCAGCAGATCCTTGGTTTTCGGTGCTTCGACGGCGAAGTCCTGAACCACGACCAGACGATCGCTACGCACCAGCTCGGAGAGGATGGAGCGCAGGGCTGCGCGATACATCTTCTTGTTGAGCTTCTGCGAGTGATCTTGAGGGCGAGCTGCGAAGGTGACACCACCGCCACGCCAGATCGGACCACGAGTGGTACCGGCACGAGCTCGGCCAGTACCCTTCTGACGCCATGGGCGCTTGCCGCCACCGGCCACGTCGGAACGGGTCTTTTGCTGCTTGGTGCCCTGACGGCCGCCGGCCATGTAGGCCACGACTGCTTGGTGAACCAGCGTCTCGTTGAATTCGCCACCGAAAGTCAGTTCGGAAACTTCGATCGCCTGAGCGTCATTTACATTGAGTTGCATGTCAGTTTCCCCTTAACCGCGAGCCTTGACAGCCGGACGTACAACCACGTCGCCGCCAGTAGCGCCAGGAACGGCACCCTTGACCAGCAGCAGGTTGCGCTCAGCGTCTACGCGTACTACTTCCAGGGACTGAACAGTCACGCGCTCGGCGCCCATGTGACCGGACATCTTCTTGCCCTTGAACACACGACCAGGAGTCTGGCACTGGCCGATGGAACCTGGGACACGGTGCGACACGGAGTTACCGTGGGTGTTGTCCTGGCCACGGAAGTTCCAGCGCTTGATGGTACCGGCGAAGCCTTTACCTTTGGACTGACCAGTAACGTCTACCAGCTGGCCTGCAGTGAAGAGTTCAGCTTTGATCAGATCGCCAGCCTGGAAATCGCCTTCTTCAAGACGGAACTCCCAGACACCGCGACCAGCGGCAACGTTAGCCTTGGCGAAGTGACCTGCCTGAGCGGCAGTCACGCGCGAAGCACGACGCTCGCCGACAGTGACTTGCACTGCACGGTAGCCATCGGTTTCTTCAGTTTTGAACTGGGTGACGCGATTCGGCTCGATCTCGATGACCGTGACCGGAACGGAGACACCTTCTTCGGTGAAAATGCGGGTCATACCGCACTTGCGACCGATTACACCAATAGTCATGTTGTAAACCTCATGAGTGTACGGGGCTTTCACCCGCTATGGCCGCCCATTTCAGAGCGTTACACGACTAGACCGAAGTCTTAGCCGAGGCTGATCTGTACTTCCACGCCGGCCGCGAGGTCGAGCTTCATCAGCGCGTCAACGGTTTTGTCCGTTGGCTGGACGATGTCCAGAACACGCTTGTGAGTGCGGATCTCGTACTGGTCACGCGCGTCCTTGTTGACGTGCGGGGAAACCAGAACGGTAAAGCGCTCTTTGCGGGTAGGCAGTGGAATAGGACCACGCACTTGTGCCCCAGTACGTTTCGCGGTTTCCACGATTTCCTGGGTGGATTGGTCGATCAGGCGATGGTCGAAAGCCTTCAACCTGATACGGATTTGCTGATTTTGCATTGGATTTCAGACTCCAGGCTGTTCCCATCGGGCGCACTACGCCCGTTAAAAGGAGGCGTGATTCTATAGACGGCCCTATTGGGTGTCAACCCAATAAAAAAAGCCCCCGCTGAGCGGGGGCCTTTTCAATCAAGCGAGAAATTACTCGATGATTTTGGCTACGACGCCGGCGCCGACGGTACGACCGCCTTCACGGATGGCGAAGCGCAGACCGTCTTCCATGGCGATGGTCTTGATCAGGGTGACTTCCATCTGGATGTTGTCACCTGGCATTACCATTTCCACGCCTTCCGGCAGTTCGCACGAACCGGTCACGTCAGTGGTACGGAAGTAGAACTGAGGACGGTAGCCCTTGAAGAACGGAGTGTGACGGCCGCCTTCTTCCTTGGACAGTACGTAGACTTCCGCGGTGAACTTGGTGTGCGGCTTGACCGAGCCCGGCTTGGCCAGAACCTGACCACGCTCGACGTCGTCACGCTTGGTGCCACGCAGCAGCACGCCGCAGTTCTCGCCAGCACGACCTTCGTCCAGCAGCTTGCGGAACATCTCGACGCCGGTGCAGGTAGTCTTGGTGGTCGGACGCAGGCCGACGATCTCGACTTCTTCCTGGATACGGACGATGCCACGCTCGACACGACCGGTTACCACGGTACCGCGACCGGAGATCGAGAACACGTCTTCGATCGGCATCAGGAACGGCTTGTCGATCGCGCGCTCTGGCTCGGGGATGTAGCTGTCCAGGGTCTCGACCAGCTTCTTGACGGCAGTGGTGCCCATCTCGTTGTCGTCCTGGCCGTTCAGGGCCATCAGAGCCGAACCAACGATGATCGGGGTGTCGTCGCCTGGGAAGTCGTAAGTCGACAGCAGGTCGCGAACTTCCATCTCGACCAGTTCCAGCAGCTCGGCGTCGTCAACCATGTCAGCCTTGTTCAGGAAGACAACGATGTACGGAACGCCAACCTGACGGGACAGCAGGATGTGCTCGCGAGTCTGAGGCATCGGACCATCGGCGGCCGAGCAGACCAGGATCGCGCCGTCCATCTGGGCAGCACCGGTGATCATGTTCTTGACGTAGTCGGCGTGGCCTGGGCAGTCAACGTGCGCGTAGTGACGAATGTTGGAATCGTACTCTACGTGCGCGGTGTTGATGGTGATACCACGAGCCTTCTCTTCCGGAGCGGAGTCGATCTTGTCGAAGTCGACCTTGGCCGAACCGAAGACTTCGGAGCAGACGCGAGTCAGAGCTGCGGTCAGAGTGGTTTTACCGTGGTCAACGTGACCGATGGTGCCGACGTTGACGTGCGGTTTGTTACGTTCGAATTTTTCTTTAGCCACGACAGTGAACCTCTTGCCTAAAGGGCTGGATTAGCCTTGTTTTTTAACGAGTGCTTCGACGATGTTCGACGGAGCTTCGGAGTATTTGGAGAATTCCATGGAGTAGCTCGCGCGACCCTGGGACATGGAACGAACGTCGGTTGCGTAACCGAACATTTCTCCGAGCGGAACTTCTGCACGGATAACCTTGCCGGAAACCGAGTCATCCATACCCTGGATCAGACCACGACGACGGTTCAGGTCACCCATCACATCGCCCATGTAGTCCTCAGGGGTCACTACCTCTACCTTCATGATCGGCTCAAGCACGACACCACCGCCCTTCTGGGCCAGCTGCTTGGTCGCCATGGAGGCAGCGATCTTGAACGCCATCTCGTTGGAGTCGACGTCGTGGTACGAACCATCGAACACGGTAGCCTTCAGACCGATCAGCGGATAGCCGGCAACGACGCCGTTCTTCATCTGCTCTTCGATGCCCTTCTGGATCGCCGGGATGTATTCCTTCGGAACCACACCACCCACGACTTCGTTGGTGAAGACCAGCCCTTCGGTGATGTTGCCCTTTTCGTCCTGATCCGGCTCGGAGAAGCGGATCCAGCAGTGACCGAACTGACCACGGCCGCCCGACTGACGAACGAACTTGCCTTCGATCTCGACGTTGGACTTGGTGATCTTCTCGCGGTACGAAACCTGCGGCTTGCCGATGTTGGCCTCGACGTTGAACTCGCGCTTCATGCGGTCAACGATGATGTCCAGGTGCAGCTCGCCCATGCCCGAGATGATGGTCTGGCCAGTCTCTTCGTCGGTCTTGACGCGGAACGACGGGTCTTCCTGGGCCAGCTTGCCCAGGGCGATGCCCATCTTTTCCTGGTCCTGCTTGGTCTTCGGCTCGACGGACAGGGAGATGACCGGCTCGGGGAAGTCCATGCGCTCGAGGATGATTGGCTTGTCGCCGTCGCACAGGGTTTCGCCGGTGGTGACGTCCTTCATGCCGATCAGGGCTGCGATGTCGCCAGCGCGAACTTCCTTGATCTCTTCACGCTGGTTGGCGTGCATCTGCACCATACGACCAACGCGCTCTTTCTTGCCCTTCACCGAGTTGATGACCGAGTCACCGGAGCTCAGCACGCCCGAGTAGACGCGAACGAAGGTCAGGGTACCGACGAACGGGTCGGTAGCGATCTTGAACGCCAGAGCCGAGAACGGCTCGTTGTCGTCGGCGTGACGCTCGTCGTGACGAACAGCCGGATCGTCCTTGGCCAGGTCCTTGTCGTCCGGGTTGATGCCCTGGATCGCAGGGATCTCGGTCGGAGCCGGCAGGAAGTCGATGACGGCATCGAGAACCAGGGGAACGCCCTTGTTCTTGAACGAGGAGCCGCAGACGGCAGGCACGATCTCGCTCGCCAGGGTACGGGCGCGCAGACCAGCCTTGATGTCTTCGACGGACAGGTCACCTTCTTCGAGGTACTTGTTCATCAGCTCTTCGTTGGCTTCGGCAGCGGCCTCGACCATGTTGCTGCGCCATTCGTTGGCTTGGTCGACGAGCTCGGCAGGAATCTCTTCCTCGCGATAGCTGGTGCCCTTGTCGTCTTCGTTCCAGTAGATGGCTTTCATCTTGATCAGGTCGACCTGACCCTGGAAGTTGTCCTCGGCACCGATGGCCAGCTGGATCGGAACCGGGGTGTGACCCAGGCGGTTCTTGATCTGGCCGACGACGCGCAGGAAGTTGGCACCGGCGCGGTCCATCTTGTTCACGTAGACGATACGCGGAACGCCGTACTTGTTGGCCTGACGCCATACGGTCTCGGACTGCGGCTCGACGCCGGAGGTACCGCAGAACACGACGACCGCGCCGTCGAGTACGCGCAGCGAACGTTCCACTTCGATGGTGAAGTCAACGTGGCCGGGAGTATCGATGACGTTTACGCGGTAGTTGTCGTACTGACCACGGGAGCCTTTCCAGAAGGTGGTAACGGCAGCGGAGGTAATGGTGATACCGCGCTCCTGCTCCTGCACCATCCAGTCGGTGGTCGCGGCGCCATCATGCACCTCGCCCATCTTGTGGCTCAGACCTGTGTAGAACAGGATCCGCTCGGTAGTGGTAGTCTTGCCCGCGTCAACGTGAGCACAGATACCGATATTACGGTAGCGGTTGATTGCTGTAGTACGAGCCATAAAGCCCTCGCAAAAAGATTGTTGCCTGATTTAGAAGCGGTAGTGCGAGAAGGCCTTGTTGGCTTCGGCCATACGGTGCACGTCTTCACGCTTCTTGACTGCAGCACCCTTGCCTTCAGCAGCATCCAGCAGCTCGCCAGCCAGGCGCAGCGCCATGGACTTCTCGCCGCGCTTGCGGGCGTAGTCTACGAGCCAGCGCATTGCCAGCGCATTACGACGGGACGGACGAACTTCGACCGGAACCTGGTAGGTAGCACCGCCTACACGGCGGGACTTGACTTCGACCAGCGGAGCGATGGCGTCGAGAGCTTTCTCGAAGATTTCCAGGGGGTCGCTGTTCTTGCGTGCTTTGACGGTATCCAGTGCGCCGTAGACGATGCGCTCTGCCACGGCCTTCTTGCCGCTTTCCATCACGTGGTTCATGAACTTGGCGAGAATCTGGGATCCGTACTTAGGATCGTCCAGGATCTCACGCTTTGCTGCTACACGACGTCTTGGCATGATAAGCCCTCAAACGGTCTTCAGGTTAGCCCGGGACCAGGTCTCTCGACCGCTGCCCGACCTTACTCTTATCGACTCAAATAAATGGATGTCTGCAAACGGCCGATTACTTCGGACGCTTGGTACCGTACTTGGAACGGCCCTGGTTACGGCCCTTGACGCCGGAGGTATCCAGAGAACCGCGAACGGTGTGGTAACGAACACCTGGCAAGTCCTTTACACGACCGCCACGGATCAGGACGACGCTGTGCTCTTGCAGGTTGTGGCCTTCACCACCGATGTACGAGGAAACCTCGAAACCGTTGGTCAGACGCACACGGCACACCTTACGCAGTGCCGAGTTAGGTTTCTTCGGCGTGGTGGTGTACACGCGGGTGCACACGCCACGACGCTGCGGGCAGTTCTGCAGCGCAGGAACGTCGGATTTCTCGACGATACGCTTGCGCGGCTGACGTACCAGCTGGTTGATAGTTGCCATCTACTAGCTCCACTGTTTGTCTTGCGACGCTATTGTCTTGCAAGAAAAGCCAAAAAATGGCGAGACAGAGCCTCACCAAATTTAAGGGTACAAAAGTCTAAAGAGGATCTTGCACCCAGTCAAGACGAGGCCCCGGCCCTCACTGCCCGGTCATCGACAACATTTCATGTCGCCAATGGCCACGCAGCTGCGCCGGGGCCTGCCCTGTTCCTTAGTTGCCGCTGGAGTTCAGCGCTTCGGTCAGTGCAGCTTCGACCTCGCTCGCGCTCACGCGCAGCGGCTTGTCGGCATCACGGCGACGCTTGCGCTCGCTGTGGTAGGCCAGACCGGTACCCGCCGGGATCAGACGACCGACGACCACGTTCTCCTTCAGGCCACGCAGGTAGTCGCGCTTGCCGGTCACGGCTGCCTCGGTCAGGACACGGGTGGTTTCCTGGAACGAGGCCGCGGAGATGAACGACTCGGTCGACAGCGAGGCCTTGGTGATACCCAGCAGCACACGCGAGAACTTCGAGACGAACTTGTCTTCGGCGGCCAGACGCTCGTTTTCCACCAGCACCTGGGTCAACTCCATCTGGTCGCCCTTGATGAAGCTCGAATCGCCCGCTTCGGTGATCTCGACCTTGCGCAGCATCTGACGCAGGATGGTCTCGATGTGCTTGTCGTTGATCTTCACGCCTTGCAGACGATAGACGTCCTGGATCTCGTTGACGATGTACTTGGCCAGCGCGCTGACGCCCAGCAGGCGCAGGATATCGTGCGGATCGCTCGGACCGTCCGAGATCACTTCGCCGCGGTTGACCTGCTCGCCTTCGAAGACGTTCAGGTGACGCCACTTCGGAATCAGCTCCTCGTACGGCTCGCTACCATCGTTCGGCGTGATCACCAGACGGCGCTTGCCCTTGGTTTCCTTGCCGAAGGCGATGGTACCGCTGACTTCCGCCAGGATCGAAGCTTCCTTCGGACGACGGGCTTCGAACAGGTCGGCAACCCGAGGCAGACCACCGGTGATGTCACGGGTCTTCGAAGTTTCCTGCGGAATACGCGCGATGACGTCACCGACACCGATCTGCGCACCATCAGCCACACCCACCAGGGCGTTCGCCGGCAGGAAGTACTGTGCAGGCACGTCGGTACCCGGCAGCATCAGATCCTTGCCATTGGCGTCGACCATCTTGATCGCCGGACGGATTTCCTTGCCCGCGGCAGGACGATCCTTGACGTCCATCACTTCGATGTTGGTCAGCCCGGTCAATTCGTCGGTCTGACGCTTGATGGTGATGTTTTCCTCCATGCCCACGAAGGTCACGGTACCCTTGAGCTCGGTGACGATCGGGTGAGTGTGCGGGTCCCACTTGGCGACGATTGCGCCGGCATCGACCTTATCACCTTCCTTGACCGAGATCACCGCACCATACGGCAGCTTGTAGCGCTCGCGCTCGCGACCGAACTCGTCGGCAATCGCCAGCTCGCCGGAACGCGATACCGCGACCAGATTGCCATCGGCACGCTCGACCTGCTTCAGGTTGTGCAGGCGAACCATGCCGCCGTTCTTCACCTGGACGCTGTCGGCTGCCGAGGTCCGGCTAGCCGCGCCACCGATGTGGAACGTACGCATGGTCAACTGGGTACCAGGCTCACCGATCGACTGGGCGGCGATGACACCGACTGCCTCACCGATGTTGACCTGATGACCACGGGCAAGATCGCGGCCGTAGCACTTGGCGCAGATGCCGTAGCGGGTTTCGCAGCTGATCGGCGAACGCACGACGACTTCGTCGATGCTGTTGAGCTCGATGAATTCGACCCACTTCTCGTCGACCAGGGTACCGGCCGGAACGGCCACCTCGTCGGTGCCCGGCTTGAACACGTCGCGGGCGACCACACGGCCCAGCACGCGCTCGCCGAGCGGCTCGACCACGTCACCGCCTTCGATGTGCGGGGTCATCAGCAGACCCTGGTCGGTACCGCAGTCGATCTCGGTCACAACCAGGTCCTGGGCGACGTCGACCAGACGACGCGTCAGGTAACCGGAGTTCGCGGTTTTCAGCGCGGTATCCGCCAGACCCTTACGAGCACCGTGGGTCGAGATGAAGTACTGCAGTACGCTCAAGCCTTCACGGAAGTTCGCGGTGATCGGCGTCTCGATGATCGAGCCGTCCGGCTTGGCCATCAGGCCACGCATACCGGCCAGCTGACGAATCTGCGCAGCGGAACCTCGCGCGCCCGAGTCCGCCATCATGTACATGGAGTTGAAGGACTCCTGGTCGACCTCGTTGCCCTCGCGATCGATGACCTTCTCTTTCGAGAGGTTTGCCATCATCGCCTTGGACACTTCGTCGTTGGCCTTGGACCAGAGGTCGATCACCTTGTTGTACTTCTCGCCCTGGGTTACCAGGCCCGAAGCATACTGGCTCTCGATTTCCTTCACTTCCTCGGTAGCGGTACCGATAATGCGGGCCTTCTCTTCCGGAATGACGAAGTCGTTCACGCCGATGGAGACACCGGAAATGGTGGAATAGGCGAAGCCGGTGTACATCAGCTGGTCGGCGAAGATGACGGTTTCCTTCAGACCCACCACGCGATAGCACTGGTTGATCAGCTTGGAGATGGCCTTCTTCTTCATCGGCTGGTTGACGACGTCGAACGGCAGACCTGCCGGCACGACCTGGAACAGCAGCGCACGACCGACAGTGGTGTCGACGATACGAGTGTTCTCGGTGATGCCGCCGTCACGATCCTTCACGGTCTCGCTGATACGAACCTTGATCTTGGCGTGCAGCGCAGCCTCGCCCGCGCGGAACACGCGGTCGACTTCCTGCAGGTCGGCGAACACGCGACCTTCACCCTTGGCATTGATGGCTTCGCGGGTCATGTAGTACAGACCCAGTACCACGTCCTGCGACGGCACGATGATCGGCTCACCGTTGGCTGGCGACAGGATGTTGTTGGTCGACATCATCAGCGCACGCGCTTCGAGCTGGGCTTCGAGGGTCAGCGGCACGTGAACGGCCATCTGGTCACCGTCGAAGTCGGCGTTGTACGCGGCACAGACCAGCGGGTGCAGCTGGATCGCCTTGCCTTCGATCAGCACGGGCTCGAACGCCTGGATGCCCAGACGGTGCAGGGTCGGGGCGCGGTTGAGCAGCACGGGGTGTTCGCGGATCACCTCGGCGAGAACGTCCCAGACCTCCGGCAGCTCGCGCTCGACCATCTTCTTGGCGGCCTTGATGGTGGTCGCCAGACCACGCATTTCCAGCTTGCCGAAAATGAACGGCTTGAACAGTTCCAGAGCCATCTTCTTCGGCAGACCGCACTGGTGCAGGCGCAGGGTCGGGCCCACGGTGATCACCGAACGACCGGAGTAGTCCACACGCTTGCCGAGCAGGTTCTGACGGAAGCGACCCTGCTTGCCCTTGATCATGTCGGCCAGCGATTTCAGCGGGCGCTTGTTCGAGCCGGTGATGGCGCGACCGCGACGGCCGTTGTCCAGCAGGGCATCGACCGCTTCCTGCAGCATGCGCTTTTCGTTGCGCACGATGATGTCCGGCGCCGACAGATCGAGCAGGCGCTTGAGACGGTTGTTACGGTTGATCACCCGACGATACAGGTCGTTCAGGTCGGAGGTCGCGAAGCGGCCACCGTCCAGCGGGACGAGCGGACGCAGGTCTGGCGGCAGAACCGGCAGAACGGTCAGGACCATCCACTCCGGCAGGTTGCCGGAGCCCTGGAAGGCTTCCATCAGCTTCAGGCGCTTGGACAGCTTCTTGATCTTGGTTTCCGAATTGGTCTGCGGAATCTCTTCGCGCAGGCGACCGATCTCGTGCTCCAGGTCAATGGCGTGCAGCAGTTCGCGAACGGCCTCGGCACCCATGCGGGCGTCGAAGTCGTCACCGAACTCTTCGAGCGCTTCGAAGTATTGCTCATCGTTGAGCAGCTGACCTTTCTCGAGCGTGGTCATGCCCGGATCGATCACGACGTAGCTCTCGAAATAGAGCACACGCTCGATGTCGCGCAGGGTCATGTCCATCAGCAGGCCGATACGGGACGGCAGCGACTTCAGGAACCAGATATGGGCGACTGGCGAAGCCAGTTCGATGTGCGCCATGCGCTCACGACGAACTTTCGCCAGGGCGACTTCGACGCCGCACTTCTCGCAGATCACGCCACGGTGCTTGAGGCGCTTGTACTTGCCGCACAGGCACTCGTAGTCCTTGACTGGACCAAAGATCTTGGCGCAGAACAGGCCGTCGCGCTCGGGCTTGAACGTACGGTAGTTGATGGTTTCCGGTTTCTTGACTTCACCGAACGACCACGAACGGATCATTTCAGGCGACGCCAGACCGATGCGGATGGCGTCGAACTCTTCGACTTGACCCTGGTTTTTCAGCAGATTCAGTAGGTCTTTCAAGGCCTTTCCTCCTGGCGGAGCAGGAAGCGGGCAGTACCTGCCCCGCTCCCCTTCGCGTCACGTGTTATTCGGTTTCCAGATCGATATCGATACCGAGCGAACGGATCTCTTTGATCAACACGTTGAAGGACTCGGGCATGCCCGGCTCCATACGGTGATCGCCATCCACGATGTTCTTGTACATCTTGGTACGGCCGTTCACGTCGTCCGACTTCACTGTGAGCATTTCTTGCAGGGTGTAAGCCGCGCCGTATGCTTCCAGCGCCCACACTTCCATCTCCCCGAAACGCTGACCACCGAACTGCGCCTTGCCACCCAGCGGCTGCTGGGTGACCAGGCTGTAGGAACCAGTGGAACGCGCGTGCATCTTGTCGTCCACCAAGTGGTTCAGCTTGAGCATGTACATGTAACCAACGGTCACAGGACGCTCGAACTTGTTGCCGGTACGGCCATCGAACAGCTCCATCTGGCCGCTCTCGGGCATGTCGGCCAGCTTGAGCATGGCCTTGATCTCGCGCTCCTTGGCACCGTCGAAGACCGGAGTGGCCATCGGCACGCCTTTCTTCAGGTTGTGCGCCAGGGCGAGGATCTCCGCGTCGGAGAACTCGTCCAGGTTTTCCTGGCGTCCGCCGATCTCGTTGTAGATCTCGGTCAGGAAGGCACGCAGTTCGGCTGCCTTGCGCTGCTCCTCGATCATGCGGTCGATCTTCTCGCCCAGACCCTTGGCCGCGAGGCCCAGGTGGGTTTCGAGAATCTGCCCGACGTTCATGCGCGAAGGTACGCCCAGCGGGTTGAGGACCACGTCGACCGGAGTACCGTTGGCATCGTGCGGCATGTCTTCGACCGGCATGATCACCGAGACCACACCCTTGTTACCGTGACGACCCGCCATCTTGTCACCCGGCTGGATGCGACGACGGATGGCCAGGTACACCTTGACGATCTTCAGTACGCCAGGTGCCAGGTCATCGCCCTGCTGCAGCTTGCGCTTCTTGTCTTCGAACTTGTCGTCCAGCAGACGACGGCGATCGACGATGTACTGCTGAGCCTTTTCCAGCTGCTCGTTGAGCGCATCTTCAGCCATGCGCAGCTTGAACCACTGGCCGTGCTCGAGGCCGTCCAGAACTTCATCGCTGATCACGGTGCCTTTCTTCAGGCCCGCGCCGCCGTCGACCACCTGGCCATTGAGGGCCACGCGCAGACGCTCGAAGGTCGCCCCTTCGACGATACGGAACTCTTCGTTGAGGTCCTTGCGGATCTCGTCGAGCTGCATCTTCTCGATGGACAGCGCACGGCTGTCGCGCTCCACTCCGTCACGGGTGAAGACCTGAACGTCGATGACGGTACCCTTGGTACCGGTCGGCACGCGCAGGGAAGTATCCTTCACGTCGCTGGCCTTCTCGCCGAAGATGGCGCGCAGCAGCTTCTCCTCCGGGGTCAGCTGGGTTTCGCCTTTCGGCGTGACCTTGCCGACCAGGATGTCGCCAGCGCCCACTTCGGCACCTACATAGACGATACCGGCTTCGTCCAGCTTGTTCAGCGCGGCCTCACCCACGTTCGGGATGTCCGCGGTGATTTCCTCTGGACCGAGCTTGGTGTCACGGGCCACGCAGGTCAGTTCCTGGATGTGGATCGTGGTGAAGCGATCTTCCTGGACCACGCGCTCGGACAGGCAGATGGAGTCTTCGAAGTTGAAGCCGTTCCACGCCATGAAAGCGATACGCATGTTCTGGCCCAGCGCCAGCTCACCCATGTCGGTGGATGGACCATCGGCCATGATGTCGCCGCGACGAACCACGTCACCCTTGCTGACCAGCGGGCGCTGGTTGATGCAGGTGTTCTGGTTGGAGCGGGTGTACTTGGTCAGGTTGTAGATATCCACACCTGCCTCGCCGGTCTCGACCTCGTCGTCCGCCACGCGGACCACGATACGGCTGGCATCGACCGAGTCGATCACGCCACCGCGACGAGCGACCACGCAGACGCCAGAGTCACGGGCGACGTTGCGCTCCATGCCGGTACCCACCAGCGGCTTGTCGGCACGCAGGGTCGGGACCGCCTGACGCTGCATGTTCGAGCCCATCAGTGCACGGTTGGCGTCGTCGTGCTCGAGGAACGGAATCAGCGAGGCAGCGACGGAAACGACCTGCTTCGGCGATACGTCCATCAGGGTCACGTCTTCTGGTGCCTTGACGGTGAATTCGTTCAGGTGGCGCACGGCTACCAGTTCGTCGACCAGCTGGTTCTGCTCGTTCATCGCGGCCGAAGCCTGGGCGATGACGTGGTCGGCTTCCTCGATCGCCGACAGGAACACGATCTCGTCGCTGACCACGCCTTCCTTCACCACACGGTACGGGCTTTCCAGGAAGCCGTACTGGTTGGTGCGGGCGTAGGCCGCCAACGAGTTGATCAGGCCGATGTTCGGACCTTCAGGCGTCTCGATCGGGCACACGCGGCCATAGTGGGTCGGGTGTACGTCACGGACTTCGAAGCCGGCGCGCTCGCGGGTCAGGCCGCCTGGGCCGAGCGCCGAGACACGACGCTTGTGGGTGATCTCGGACAGCGGGTTGTTCTGGTCCATGAACTGGGAAAGCTGGCTGGAGCCGAAGAACTCCTTCACCGCCGCCGCCACCGGCTTGGCGTTGATCAGGTCCTGTGGCATCAGGCCTTCGCTCTCGGCCATCGACAGGCGTTCCTTGACGGCACGCTCGACACGCACGAGACCGACACGGAACTGGTTTTCCGCCATTTCGCCGACGCAACGCACGCGACGGTTGCCCAGGTGGTCGATGTCGTCGACGATGCCCTTGCCGTTACGGATGTCGACCAGGGTCTTGAGGACCTCGACGATGTCTTCCTTGCTCAGCACGCCCGAACCTTCGATCTCGGTACGACCGATACGACGGTTGAACTTCATGCGGCCGACCGCAGACAGGTCGTAGCGCTCGGCGCTGAAGAACAGGTTGTTGAACAGGGTCTCGGCGGCATCCTTGGTTGGCGGCTCGCCCGGACGCATCATGCGATAGATCTCGACCAGGGCTTCCAGCTGGTTGCTGGTGGTATCGATCTTCAGGGTATCGGAAATGAACGGGCCGCAGTCGATGTCGTTGGTGTACAGGGTCTCGATGCGGACGACCTGTGCCTTGGCGATCTTGATCAGCAGCTCGGTGGTCAGCTCGGTGTTGCACTCGGCCAGGATCTCGCCGGTCGCCGGGTGCACGATGGCCTTGGCGGTGGTCCGGCCCAGGACGTACTCCATGGGCACGTCCAGCTCGCGCACGCCAGCCTTCTCGATCTGGTTGATGTGACGAGCGGTGATGCGACGGCCTTGCTCGACGATGACCTTGCCGCTGTCGTCGAGGATGTCCATGACCGCGACTTCGCCACGCAGGCGCTGCGGTACCAACTCCAGGCTGAGCTTCTCGCCGGAGATGTGGAATACGTTGGTGGTGTAGAAGGCATCGAGGACTTCCTCGGTGCTGTAGCCCAGCGCACGCAGGAGCACCGAGGCCGGCAGCTTGCGGCGACGGTCGATACGCACGAACACGCAGTCCTTCGGGTCGAACTCGAAGTCCAGCCAGGAGCCGCGGTAGGGAATGATGCGAGCGGAGTACAGCAGCTTGCCGGAGCTGTGCGTCTTGCCACGATCGTGGTCGAAGAACACGCCTGGCGAACGGTGCAGCTGGGAAACGATCACACGCTCGGTACCGTTGATAACGAAGGTACCGTTTTCAGTCATCAGGGGGATTTCACCCATGTAGACTTCTTGCTCTTTGATGTCCTTGATCGCTTTGTTCGACGATTCCTTGTCGAAGATGATCAGCCGGACTTTTACCCGCAGCGGGACGGCGAAGGTCACGCCACGCAGGACGCATTCCTTCACGTCGAAGGCCGGCTCGCCCAGACGATAGCCAACGTACTCCAGGGCAGCATTGCCGGAGTAGCTGATGATCGGAAATACCGACTTGAAGGCCGCATGCAGACCGATGTCGCGGAATTGGTCCTTGGACGCTCCCGCCTGCAGGAATTCACGATAGGAATCCAGCTGGATGGCCAGGAGGTATGGCACATCCATGACGTCCGGCAACTTGCTAAAGTCCTTGCGGATACGTTTTTTCTCAGTGTATGAGTAAGCCATCAGCGTTCCCCAGCTTGGTCACCTGCTTATTTGGCTTCTCCCGGCGGGAGCAGCCAGAAAATCGTGCAAACCCCTTGGTTTGCGCCACCCTTGTGGTGGTTGGAGCTCGTCATCGGGGCCGACTGGATCGGCCAACCAATAACGGAAAAAGGCCGGTGGCAAAAGCCACCAGCCATCAGCCGTCTGCTCGACGCTCGGGCTGGAGACGCAAAGTCGATAGTTACTTGACTTCGACTTCAGCGCCTGCTTCTTCCAGCTTCTTCTTCGCGTCTTCAGCAGCTTCTTTCGAAACGCCTTCCAGCAGGGTCTGAGGAGCGCCGTCGACTTTCTCTTTGGCTTCCTTCAGGCCCAGGCCGGTCAGTTCGCGAACAGCCTTGATCACGTTGACCTTCTTGTCGCCAGCGGCTTTCAGGACAACGTTGAACTCGGTCTGCTCTTCGGCAGCGGCAGCAGCGCCAGCAGCTGGGCCAGCGGCAACGGCGGCGGCAGCGGTAACGCCGAAGGTTTCTTCCATCGCCTTGATCAGCTCGACGATTTCCATGACGGATTTCTGGCCGATCGCTTCGATGATTTGCTCGTTAGTCAGAGACATGACTATGAATTCCTGTATTGGGGTGACAGCCTACGCAGCCATCAAATTAAACATGTGATTTCGAAAGTGCTTACGCCGCCTCAGGCAGCAGCAGCTTCTTTCTGGTCGCGAATAGCTGCCAGGGTGCGAGCGAGCTTGCTGGTGGCGCCTTGGATAACGCTCATCAGCTGGGCGATGCCCTCTTCGCGAGTCGGCAGGCTTGCCAGTACGTCGATCTGGTTGGCTGCGAGGAACTTGCCCTCGAACGCAGCTGCCTTGATCTCGAACTTGTCCTGACCCTTGGCGAACTCCTTGAACAGACGGGCGGCGGCGCCCGGGTGCTGGTTGGAGAAGGCGATCAGGGTCGGGCCTTTGAAGGCGTCGTTGAGGACCGAGTAATCGGTGCCTTCAACGGCGCGCTTGAGCAGGGTGTTACGTACGACACGTACGTAAACGCCAGCTTCGCGGGCCTCTTTACGGAGTCCGGTCATTGCGCCTACAGTCACACCACGGGCATCGGCCACGACAGCGGACAGAGCGACTTTGGCAGCCTCGTTGACTTCAGCGACGATGGCCTTCTTGTCTTCGAGTTTAATTGCCACGGGTTTACTCCTGGTTTCTACCGTTTCATCTGGCCGAAGCCGGATGTCGTTTTGGTGTCTGATTCGGTAACGAATCGGGAGCACCATCTGCGTAGGCTGAAGGTTTAAGGCTTGCGCCGCCTACGGTCTTGGACAGCCCCCGCCAGGCAGGGACCCCAATCTCTTGCTACCGGCGCGAACACATCGCGCCAGCATGGTGTTACACGTTCAGCGAGCTCTGATCGATGACCAGACCTGGGCCCATGGTGGTGCTCAGGGTGACGCGCTTGACGTAGATACCTTTCGAGGAAGCCGGCTTGATACGCTTCAGATCGGCGATCAGGGCCTCGACGTTTTCCTTCAGCTTGTCGGCTTCGAAGCCAACCTTGCCGACGGAGGTGTGGATGATACCGTTCTTGTCGGTACGGTAGCGAACCTGACCGGCCTTGGCGTTCTTGACGGCGTTGGCGACGTCAGGCGTAACGGTACCGACCTTCGGGTTCGGCATCAGGCCACGAGGGCCCAGTACCTGGCCCAGCTGGCCGACGACGCGCATGGCATCCGGAGAGGCGATGACGACGTCATAGTTCAGGTCGCCACCTTTCATTTCGGCAGCCAGGTCGTCCATGCCCACGCGGTCGGCGCCAGCAGCCAGAGCGGCCTCGGCAGCCGGGCCCTGGGTGAAGACGGCAACGCGCACGGTCTTGCCAGTGCCATGCGGCAGCACGGTAGCGCTACGTACGACCTGGTCGGATTTACGCGGGTCAACGCCGAGGTTGACGGCAACGTCGAAGGATTCGGTGAACTTCACGGCGGACAGTTCAGCCAGCAGGTTCGCTGCCTCTTCGAAGTTGTAAGCCTTGCCTGCTTCGACTTTCGAAGCGATGGCCTTTTGGCGCTTGGTCAGCTTAGCCATTTACACACCCTCCACGTTGAGGCCCATGCTGCGAGCGGAACCGGCGATGGTACGCACGGCCGCTTCCAGGTCAGCGGAAGTCAGATCGGCCTGCTTGGTCTTGGCGATCTCTTCCAGCTGCGCACGGGTCACGGTACCGACCTTGACAGTGTTCGGACGCGCCGAACCGCTGCTCAGGCCAGCTGCTTTCTTCAGCAGAACCGAGGCAGGGGTGCTCTTGGTCTCGAAGGTGAAGCTGCGGTCGCTGTAGACGGTGATGATCACTGGAGTCGGCAGGCCTGGTTCCTGGCCCTGGGTACGGGCGTTGAAGGCCTTGCAGAATTCCATGATGTTCACGCCGTGCTGACCCAGTGCTGGGCCGACGGGTGGGCTTGGGTTGGCCTGGCCGGCCTTAACTTGCAGCTTGATGTAAGCCTGAATCTTCTTAGCCATGAGCTACTCCAATATCGGGTACGAACGCCTGATGGCTCCCCGGATGACTTGCGTTTTATCCCGGTGACGACAAAACCCCGCAGCACTATGGGCTGCGGGGTAATGGGATACTGCGTTCGGCTAGACCTTTTCGACCTGGCTGAACTCGAGCTCCACCGGAGTGGAGCGTCCGAAAATGAGCACTGCCACCTGGAGCCGGCTCTTTTCGTAGTTGACCTCTTCGACATTGCCATTGAAGTCCGCGAACGGACCGTCGATGACGCGGACCACTTCGCCCGGCTCGAACAATGTCTTCGGCTTTGGCTTATCGCTGCCGTCGGCAACGCGACGCAGGATGGCCTCGGCTTCCTTGTCGGTGATCGGCGCAGGTTTGTCTGCGGTACCACCAATGAAACCCATGACGCGAGGAGTATCCTTGACCAGGTGCCAAGTACCCTCGTTCATTTCCATTTGAACCAGGACATAGCCAGGGAAGAACTTGCGTTCGCTCTTGCGCTTCTGGCCATTACGCATCTCGACCACTTCTTCGGTCGGGACCAGAATTTCGCCAAAGCCATCTTCCATGCCAGCCAGCTTAACGCGCTCGATCAGCGAGCGCATGACATGCTTCTCGTAACCCGAGTAAGCATGCACAACGTACCAACGCTTAGCCACGGGACACCCTTAGCCAACAATCAAGGAAACCAACCAGCCGAGCAGGGAATCCAGACCCCACAACAGCAACGCCATGACCAACACGACAACCACGACGATGAGCGTGGTCTGGGTTGTTTCCTGGCGGGTTGGCCACACGACTTTACGGATCTCGGCACGAGCTTCCTTCGCCAGCGTGAAGAACGACCTACCCTTCGCGGTCTGCAGGGCAACGAAGCCAGCGACAGCAGCAAGGGCCAACAGGGCGAGCACACGATACAGGATCGGAGCGGTAGAGTAATACTGATTGCCTACGACGCCTACGACGACCAACGCAACAACAGCCAGCCACTTGAAAAGATCAAAACGCGATTCTTGGGCTTCAGTCTTGGGAGTCATCGGGGAGGATCCTGTGAGAAGAAAGCCAATCACACCGAGGTGAATGGCAGGTCAGGAGGGAATCGAACCCCCAACCTACGGTTTTGGAGACCGTCGCTCTGCCAATTGAGCTACTGACCTTTAACGCTGTATCAGGCCGGCCATTATGCCGGCCTGATCGAGATAAATCAACTACTTATTCAATAATTTTTGCTACGACGCCGGCGCCGACGGTACGACCGCCTTCACGGATGGCGAAGCGCAGACCGTCTTCCATGGCGATGGTCTTGATCAGGGTGACTTCCATCTGGATGTTGTCACCTGGCATTACCATTTCCACGCCTTCCGGCAGTTCGCACGAACCGGTCACGTCAGTGGTACGGAAGTAGAACTGAGGACGGTAGCCCTTGAAGAACGGAGTGTGACGGCCGCCTTCTTCCTTGGACAGTACGTAGACTTCCGCGGTGAACTTGGTGTGCGGCTTGACCGAGCCCGGCTTGGCCAGAACCTGACCACGCTCGACGTCGTCACGCTTGGTGCCACGCAGCAGCACGCCGCAGTTCTCGCCAGCACGACCTTCGTCCAGCAGCTTGCGGAACATCTCGACGCCGGTGCAGGTAGTCTTGGTGGTCGGACGCAGGCCGACGATCTCGACTTCTTCCTGGATACGGACGATGCCACGCTCGACACGACCGGTTACCACGGTACCGCGACCGGAGATCGAGAACACGTCTTCGATCGGCATCAGGAACGGCTTGTCGATCGCGCGCTCTGGCTCGGGGATGTAGCTGTCCAGGGTCTCGACCAGCTTCTTGACGGCAGTGGTGCCCATCTCGTTGTCGTCCTGGCCGTTCAGGGCCATCAGAGCCGAACCAACGATGATCGGGGTGTCGTCGCCTGGGAAGTCGTAAGTCGACAGCAGGTCGCGAACTTCCATCTCGACCAGTTCCAGCAGCTCGGCGTCGTCAACCATGTCAGCCTTGTTCAGGAAGACAACGATGTACGGAACGCCAACCTGACGGGACAGCAGGATGTGCTCGCGAGTCTGAGGCATCGGACCATCGGCGGCCGAGCAGACCAGGATCGCGCCGTCCATCTGGGCAGCACCGGTGATCATGTTCTTGACGTAGTCGGCGTGGCCTGGGCAGTCAACGTGCGCGTAGTGACGAATGTTGGAATCGTACTCTACGTGCGCGGTGTTGATGGTGATACCACGAGCCTTCTCTTCCGGAGCGGAGTCGATCTTGTCGAAGTCGACCTTGGCCGAACCGAAGACTTCGGAGCAGACGCGAGTCAGAGCTGCGGTCAGCGTGGTCTTGCCATGGTCGACGTGACCGATGGTGCCGACGTTGACGTGCGGCTTGTTACGTTCGAACTTTTCCTTAGCCATCGAGACAATCCTCCGCAGAAGAAATGAGCAAGTCACTACCGCCATTAAAACAAAGGCAGATATTTTCATATCTGCCTTGTCATATGGAGCTCTTGAGCGGACTTGAACCGCTGACCTCACCCTTACCAAGGGTGTGCTCTACCAACTGAGCTACAAGAGCGTAACACCTTGCAAAAACAGCAAACTTGGAGCGGGTAGCGGGAATCGAACCCGCATCATCAGCTTGGAAGGCTGAGGTTCTACCACTAAACTATACCCGCGGAGCCTGCAGCTCTCGCTAAAATGGTGGAGGGGGAAGGATTCGAACCTTCGAAGTCGAAGACGTCAGATTTACAGTCTGATCCCTTTGGCCGCTCGGGAACCCCTCCTGAGCGTGGGCGGCATTTTCAACTCTTGCCGTCCTGCTGTCAAGCTTTTTCTCATTAAAATCTTGAGGTTAGCTTAGTTCGACAGCTGCTTCTGGGTTGCCACCTAAGTGATGTTCCCTGTGAAGCGGGCGCCATTCTATCAAGCTATTCGCCAGTTGCAATACCCTCGCATAAAATAATTTTGTGTTTTAAGTCTTTGAAATCTCTCGAAAGACTTGCTAGCACGGCTTCATCCAACAGGCGCTCGCTGTCGCGCGCCACTAACAGCCACGCCCCCTCTGCATCCAGCTGGGAAAGCACGGCCGCAGAGGCATTGATATCCAGCGCCAGTAATCGTTGCCTGAGCGCCTCAAGACGCTCAGGCTGCTGCAAACCACCAAGCACCAGGCACTCGTCACCACGCCGCTTGGGAGTGCCGCCCAGCTCACGCAGCAGTCGGATCTCTTGCTGGCTTCCCTTGTACAAGGACAGGGAGGCCACTTCCTTTGCTTTCACCGGCGCCTGCTGCTGGCTCCATATGTAGTAGACGACATTCAGCACGAGCAAAAGCAGGAACAACCAACGCATAATCACCTCAATCCAACGGGCAGGCGATGGCCAGACCAACGAAGACCAGATCAGGCACGACTCGCGCAGGCACAGTTGCATCGCGCACAAGCGGCGCATCCCCGCCGGTCAGGAAGACCGCGAAGTCGTCCCCAAGCAGGCGGCGCGCCTGCTCCACCTGCACAGCTGCAAACCCCTGCATCATCAGCACGCAACCACGCTCTACCGCTTCGACCGTCGAACGCCCCGGGGCCAGGCTTGCCAGGGCCCGCTCGGCAGAGTCATCGTCATAGCGGATTCGCCGGGTATGCGTTCGCAGCTGCCTGCGCATCAATGGCATGCCGGGACAGATATAACCACCGAGATGCTCACCCTCCGCCGACACGAAGTCAGCCTTGGCGGCCGTTCCGAAATCCAGCACAAGGCATGCCCCGCCGGCCAGATGATACGCCCCAATGGCAGCCAGCCAGCGATCCATGCCCAGGCGCTGGAAGTCGTCATAGCCGTTGCGCACTCCGCCCATTTCGAGCGAAGGCTGCGCCACGTGCGCTGTCACTTGAAATGCTTCTTTCAACAAGCCGCACAACGACTCGGTTTCTTCCTCGCTACGCACGCTGACCAGGCGGCACGCCTTCAGCTCGACCTCCAGCTCCCTCACTGCATCCAGAAGCGCCTGGTCCGAATCGACGAAGCCGCCTGCTTCGACGAGCGCATGCTTGACGCTGATGACGCGCCACTTGATGAAGCTGTTGCCGCAATCGAGCTCAAGTATCATTTCGCAACCTCAGACTGAGCTCACCACCGCTAAAGCTCTTTTCAACGCCATCGATATCCAGGCGCAGCCCGCCTTGCCCATCGACGCCCAGCACGATTCCGTCGATACGGTTGCTTCCCGCAATGAGCGTGACCGCCTGATCCTGCCAGAGATTGGCTTGCTCCCACTCTTCCTGGAAAGCTGCGAAGCCATAGCGGCGATGGCGCTCCAGCTCGTGTCGCAACTGTTGATTGAGCATGGCGACCAGCCGATTGCGATCCACTGTCATGCTGGCTTCGCGTTTCATGGAGGTCCATTGCTGGTCGACCTGGTCGTTGTGCTGCATATTCACGTTGATACCGATTCCCAGCACTACATGACATACATCAGCCGGATCGCCTACCAACTCGAGGAGAATGCCGGCTATCTTGCGCTGGCCGACCAGCACATCGTTAGGCCATTTGAGCCCAGCATGCGACACACCCAAGGCCTGAAGGACACGCATCACCGCAAGGCCCACCACCAGGCTCAGACCCTCCAGCTGGCGCATCCCACCATCGATACGCAGTACCAGACTGTAATAGAGATTTTCACCGAACGGACTTATCCAATGGCGACCACGACGCCCGCGCCCTGCACTCTGACGCTCGGCCAGCACCAGGAACGGAGCCAGCTCGCCCCGGGCCACGTCTCGCAGTGCCTGGGCATTGGTCGAATCGATCGTGTCGTGGATGAAAATTGGCCAGGCTTCGCCTTGCGCATATCGATCTATCGCTTCCCGCTCAAGCAAGCTCAATGGAGCCGCGAGCTGATAGCCGCGCCCTCGTACCTTGTGAACGGTTAGATTCAACTCGCTTTCCAGGTGCTGCAGCTGCTTCCAGACAGCGCTGCGACTCACCCCTAGAGCAGCCCCCAGAGCCTGCCCGGAATGAAACCGGCCATCCTTGAGGAGATTCAACAACTTCAGCATGCCAGTCTCGACTTGGAATAAGGCTGGCATCATAGCCATGCACCAGGGGATTGCATAGGCAAAGACAGGAGTTCGCTGCGCT
>NZ_JADNYP010000008.1 GCF_015680705.1 Pseudomonas fulva
AGCAGTCAGCGATAATCCACAGGCCAAGCTGTCGGCCGTGATCAACTAAACGGCAAACTCAGTGGCCAGAGCCATGATGAGTTACACCACTTCCTGGGACACGATCAGAGGCTGGCTTATCTTTGAGCGTTTTGCCATATCTCGTGAAGAGGTATTGCTGTGCATATCTACTGATGAAGCGGTAAGCCTCGCTGATAGTAAGAGGCGGAGTCTTGATCTCTTTAACTAGCTGTTTGAAACCATGTCTTGAGTCAAAACCACTCAGCGAGAAATTGTTGGCCGTCAGCTCCAAACGCTTCTTGATCTTCTCGTCTACAGGCACCGTCAATTTATACTTGGTGGTGTAGGACTCGATGGTCTCGAGAATCTTGTAATAACTCACCCAACCACCATCCTGCTCGAACAATTTGACGAGGTGGTAGGCGTCTTGGTGCTCACATGCTAGTGCCTGGATAGTGAATATGATCGAGCTATCACCGTAGTCTTTCCCACGAATCGCCGATGGCGGCAAGGGCCCCAGGACAGCCGAGGCATGGCGCTTTTCGACATAGCTGGTGTTATAGCCGTCCTTCAGAACTGCCAGCAGCCTGAAGCGATGCTCATGAGGCATGATCATGGAAACTGCGCCGTTGAACAGGGAAAGCAGTTCATGCGCGACTTGCCAGGCCAGATCGTCGTCACCTTCGATATCGTGAAGGTAGGCAGAGCAAAAGCTGAAGTGGTCGTTTTGACAGTCGAGGTAATGGTCGATACCGCCCCAAATCCAAAAATGTCCAGTGTTTTCGTTATGGGACGCAATCTCGTGCAACAGCATGGCATCGCCGCCGGCTAGCTGAACTTCCCATTCGTGTTTGGGCCGCATCAAAACGTATCCTTGAAGTCAAAGGCAGAACCTCTGTTCAGCCAGGCAAGCAATCTACGATAGGTCGCAGCGCTCGACCACCTCCTGATTAAAGCGATTCAGGGCTGCCTGCATCGTCGAGCCCGATTGGTATCAGCAACCCCCTCAATTGCTCCATAGCAGGCGTGGCCTGGCTACCTCTGCGTGTTACCAACTCGTAGGGGTCGCTTACGGACTTGATGGCCAAGGGCAAGATGCATACGCGGTTGTGCTGGACGCACTGCTTGGCCACATCGATTGACACAAGCGCAACGAATTCGGGCTGGTTCTGCAGCAGTGACAGCGTTGCCAGAATCGACGTGGTCTCCACCAGGTGCAGAGGGAAGCGGATGCCCGCATCATGGAACTCTCGCTCAAGCTGCACCCGCATAGGCATGTTGGCCCGGTAGACGATCCACCGACTTTCAGCCAACTCCTCCAAGCGAAGTGCTCCAGCGGCCTGGAGGGGGTGGTCGATGTTGGCAATGACCGCCAGAGTCTCGTCCTGAACAAACGCACTCGAGAAAAGATGCGGCGAACTGCTCACACTCGTCCGGCACAGGGCCATGTCCAGACGCCCGCTCTCGATCTGGGTTAAGAGCGATTGGCTGGTGTCCTCAATGATCTCGAATGACATTTCCGGCTGTATGGCAGTCAGCTGGGAGACCGCCTTCATCAACAGCGGCACTGCCCCCATGATCGCCCCCACCGCAAGGCGTCCCCCGACCCCTCTCAGGATCGCATCCAAATCGTGCCGCAGGTTCGAGATATCAGTCTGCACCACCCTGGCGTACCTGATGGCGCAATAGCCGGCAGCCGTTGGTTCAAGCCCACGGTTGTTGCGATTAAAAAGCGTCGTACCCAAAGTCGTCTCGATCTCCTGAAGGGCCTTGCTTGCCCCAGGTTGTGTCAGCCCCACGCTATTTGCGGCTCCGAGAAGAGAGCGATGCTCGTCCAGCTCGATGAGCAATCGCAGGTGTCTAGCGTGGAGCCTGGACATGATCGAGTTGAGGGACGGGGTCATTTGGTATGAATCCTAGTTATACCTGTATGGATTGTTCTCAATACCACGGCTGAATTCAGATTTCTATACTGGCGCGGCACGATGTCGCACTCGGTGCGGCGGATTGGCCTGAGATCGGCCCAAAATAACAAAGCCAGTAGGCTCGAGGAGACCCCATGTCCCTGATCAATTACATCACCCAGATCCAGTTTGAAGTCGGAGCTATTTCGCTCCTGCCTGCAGAATGTCAGCGCATTGGTATAACCCGCCCTTTGATCGTCACTGACCGTGGTGTCCGTGCGGCAGGTATTGTCGATGTAGCTCTGAGCAAATTCACCGACTCCACTGTTCAGTTGCCGATCTATGACGGCACGCCACCCAACCCAAACGAAAATGCTGTTCGTGAAGCAGTGGCCATGTTCAAGGAATGCGGTTGCGACGGCATCATCGCCATCGGCGGCGGTTCCGCTATCGACCTTGCCAAAGGTGTAGCCGTATGCGCCAAGCACGAAGGCCCGCTGAAAAGCTTCGCCGTCATCGAAGGTGGCCTGGCTCGCATCACTCCAGCAACGGCACCTGTTATCGCTGTACCGACCACTGCCGGCACCGGCAGCGAGGTTGGTCGTGGCGCCATTCTCATCTTGGACGATGGCCGTAAGGTTGGCGTGATCTCCCCCCACGTTGTTCCAAAATCTGCCATCTGTGACCCGGAACTGACTCTTGGTCTGCCTGCAGTTTTGACTGCTGCTACCGGGATGGATGCGATTGCCCACTGCCTCGAAACCTTCATGGCTCCGTCGTTCAACCCTCCTGCAGACGGTATTGCATTGGACGGCCTGTGGCGTGCCTGGCGCTTCATCGAAACCGCTACCCAAGATCCGAAAAATCTGGAAGGTCGCACCAACATGATGAGTGCTTCCCTGCAAGGCGCTCTCGCGTTCCAGAAAGGTCTGGGTTGCGTTCATAGCCTGAGCCACTCGCTGGGCGGCATCAATCCTCGCCTGCACCACGGCACTCTCAACGCAATCTTCCTGCCGGCTGTGATCCAGTTCAACCGCAAGGCAGCGACCATGGTCAACGAGCACAAGACAGCGCGTATTGCTCAAGCGATGGGGTTGGCTGACGAAAGCCAAATCGAAGATGCGATCCGGGACATGACCCGAGCACTCGGCCTGCCAACCGGCCTGCGGGAGCTGGAAGTCACTGAAGACATGTTCCCCAAAATCATCAAAGGCGCTCTCGCAGATCACAGCCATCGCACAAACCCGCGTGAAGCTTCTGCAGAGGATTACCAGTGGATTCTCGAGGCCTCCATGTAAGCCTCGAAATCCTGCCCTCATCCAATAACAAGAAAGTGAACGCCTATGAACACCAAATATGCGGAAGCGGAGCTCAACCGTAAGCCTGAAACGGTGGCGAGCTCAAACCCCTTCAAGAAGTACCAGGTCATCACCGTCAGCCTGCTGCTGGTGATCGGCATCATCAACTATGTGGATCGGAGCGCTCTGTCGATTGCAAACACCTCTATCCAGCGGGATATGGGGATTACGCCTTCCCAGATGGGCATCCTCCTGTCAGCGTTCTCGTTGGCATATGCCCTGGCTCAGCTTCCACTGGGTGTGATCATTGATCGCCTGGGCAGCAAGATTTCACTGGGCGCAGCGCTTCTTGGCTGGTCTGTTGCTCAAACTGCTTCTGGCTTGATCAACACATTCTCTGCGTTCATCGGTTTGCGGATCGTGCTGGGTATCGGTGAAGCACCAATGTTTCCTTCAGCTGCTAAGGCACTTTCAGAGTGGTTCGAAGCTGAGAAGCGTGGGACGCCCACTGGGATCGTGATGTCGTCGACATGCATAGGGCCTTGCATCGCGCCACCACTCTTGACCCTGCTGATGGTCAATTGGGGATGGCGTGGCATGTTCATTGCCACCGGCGTTTTTGGAATCTTGATCGCTGCCTGCTGGTTCGCCTTCTACAAGAGCAAAGAGCGTTTTTTGGCTGAGCTTCCTGCAGAGGAACGCGAACGTCTACTGGCTACGCAAGCACAGAGGCAGGCAGCAATTACAGCAAGGCCCAGCGTGAAAGCTCAGTTGAGCGCGTGGGCTGAGCTGTTCCAGCACAAAAGCACTTGGGGTGCAGTCCTGGGGTTCATGGGCGTGATCTACATGCTATGGCTGCACCTCACCTGGTTGCCAGGTTATTTCGAGCGTGAGCACGGTCTCAGCCTGTATCAAACTGCCTGGATCGTTTCCTTGGCCTATGTATTTGGCGCCTTGGGCACCATCGTCGCTGGCCGTTTCTGTGACCGACTGGTGAAGAATGGGGCCACCGTACTGGGTAGCCGGAAGCTCGTAGTTGTCTGCGCACTGTTCTCAGCTGCTGCATTCACCATCCCTCTGTCGTTCGGCAGTGGCTTCATCCTCAGCGTGGTGTTGCTGTGCGGTGCATTGTTCAGCGTCAACATGGCCAGCTCAACTGCTTGGATGATCGCTAACACAGTCGTGGATAGTCGACGGGTTGCTTCCTTCGGCTCTATCCAGAACTTCGGCGGTTACCTGGCGGGATCGGTGGCACCCATTGTCACTGGCTTCAGCATCCAGCAATCCGGCTCATTCGCTTCCGCATTTTTGATCAGTGCTGCCGTGGCATCGGTGGCAGCAATGGCTTACGTGCTTCTTCTGAAGCAGCCCATTTCCACTGACAAGTAACAAGTTTTCGGAGTAGATATATGCAACTCACAGGTGAACAACTAATCGGTTATCGAGCGGTGCGCGGCGAAGGCCGTGAACTCCTTGCGATCAATCCTAATGACCAACAGTCTATTCCAAGCCCTGTGTTCAACTGCGCAAGCGCAGCTCTGGTTAACGAGGCCTGCGAGCTGGCCGAACAGGCGTTCGACTCGTTCCGCTCCGCTGCACCTGAATTGCGTGCCCGTTTTCTCGAAGAGATTGCGGAAGGGATCGTAGGCCTGGGCTCGACATTGACTGAGCGTGCTCACCTCGAAACCGGGCTGCCCATGGCTCGACTTGAAGGCGAGCGGGGACGCACCGTCGGTCAGCTGCGGCTTTTCGCATCTGTTCTTCGCCAAGGCCGTTGGCAGGATGCGACACTCGACTCGGCTCTGCCAGATCGTCAGCCGCTTCCACGCCCCGACCTGCGCATGTGCAAAATTGCGCTGGGGCCTGTCACCGTCTTCGGTGCAAGTAATTTCCCGCTCGCTTTCTCTGTCGCAGGTGGCGATACCGCTTCCGCACTGGCCGCAGGTTGCCCTGTTGTCGTGAAAGCACACCGCGCTCACCTGGGAACCTCCGAGCTCGTAGGGCGAGTGATCCAGGAAGCTTCGAAGCGCCTTGAATTGCCTGAGGGAACGTTCTCGCTGATTGTCGGTGATGGCAACGATGTAGGACAGCAGTTGGTATCGCACCCGGCTATCAAAGCCGTAGGTTTCACCGGCTCACGTAGCGGTGGCCTGGCATTGATGCGGGCAGCAGCAGCGCGGCCTGAACCCATCCCGGTCTACGCCGAAATGAGCAGCATCAACCCGGTATTCCTCCTGCCGGGTGCACTGTCAGCTCGGGCAGAGTCCATCGCCACCGGCTTCATCGACGCTCTGGTAATGGGCGCAGGCCAGTTCTGCACCAACCCAGGCATCGTGCTTGCAGTCGATGGCCTTGACCTGGAAGCCTTCTTGGACAAGGCCGGAGCGCATCTGGGCGACAAGGCTCCGCAAACCATGCTGACTCCCGGCATTCATTCTGCCTATTCGCAAGGGATTGATCGCATCACCAGTCAGTCCTGCGTTCAGGCCGTTGCTTCAGGCCAGCCTGATCTCGGAGCCACACAGGCACAGGGGCATCTCTATCAAACGACCTTTGAAAGCGTCGCAGCCAATGCACAACTCTTGGAGGAAGTGTTTGGCCCTGCAGCCATCGTCATCCGTTGCCAAAACGTCAACGAAATGCTCGCGTTCGCCAAGTCCATCGAGGGTCAGCTGACGGCGACACTTCATCTTGAAGATGAGGACTTGGCGATTGCTCAAGGTTTGGTGCAAGCCATGGAGAAGAAGGCTGGCCGCGTATTGGTCAACGGCTTCCCAACTGGCGTGGAGGTATGTGACTCCATGGTACACGGCGGTGCTTTCCCTGCTACCTCTGACAGCCGCACAACGTCGGTTGGTTCGACTGCAATCGACCGCTTCCTTCGTCCTGTTTGCTATCAAAATTTGCCAAATGTCCTCCTCCCTGAGGCATTGAAGCAAAACAACCCTTTGAATATCTGGCGCCTGGTAGACGGAAAAACCACTGCTCCGAAAGGCTAGAGCAACAAATGCCAGCAGTCACATGCAGCCGTGGCTGCTGGCATCCAATCGATCAAATACTCAGCAGCTCTGTAACGGGCAACTTATTAGTTGTTGCCAGTGCAGCCGGAGCTGTCGCCTACTACAAACGCGTGATCGATTTTGCCGAGATTCTCGGGACGGTGCCGGTTACGCTTCAAGGCCTCTCGCTGTGGACGAAGAACTGTGACAACAGGAACGATGCCAAGGATCAACTCCTAACCTGTTGCGAGGCGGTTAACCGATACGCTCATGAACGCGGCGTCCGAACGCTTTACGAGGTATGCAACCATTACGAAGTACCCCTGATACACACCGCTCAGGAGTGCCGGGAGCTTATCGAAGCTGTCGGTGAGGGAAACATGGGCATGATCTTGGACAGCTTTCACATGAACATCAATGAGCAGGATCCCTTGCAGGCTATACGGGCCAATTTGGACTTACTCGAGATCTATCACATCTCCGATTCAGGCCGAGGCGGAATTGGAACCGGACACATCAATTTCAGGACGCATCACCGGACGCTCCTAGAGGGTGGCTTTGCTGGCCATGTGGCGATTGAGCCAGTGCTCGCTCACCTCACCCCGAGTAATTCTCCGAGATCCGCAGACGACCAGGCTCAACTGGACGCGCAGATTTACCATAGCGCCTCGTGCTGGAGGAGTTACTCGAATGATCTTCCTGAGTGATACAGCCAAGTTTTCCATTGCTGCTGCCTAAAGAGTGATCACATGAGCAACTACGCCGTGACTTCTGACGGGCGATACTTTGTGGTCAAAGGTCGACTGTGGCGCTGCAGCGATCCGTCGCTTTCCGAGGATGAGCGAGGTCGATTGGTTAAGGAGTTGATGAACGCCCGGCGCGCAGTTAAGAAATCCAAGTCTTCCGGAGACGCCACTGAGCTTCGTGTCGCAAGGGAGCTTGTCAATGACGCCAAGGTAAAGCTCGGTGAACGAGGGGCGCCATGGTGGAAGGACGGTAGCCCGGACTACAACCGAAAAATGGTTGTAAATACGCCCTACGCAGACTGGTATGCCTCGCTCGACGATCAATGTCGAGGTTCGTCAGCGCTACCACAGGGCTGAGATCGCACAGCCAGGCTGGTGACTCCACAGGTTTGCTCCTGTCAGTGGCCAAACCACTTACACTATCCTTTTCTGTGGCAGATCCTGATCGTGGACTTCAACGACCAAACCTTTGACACGTTCTTGAATGCGTTGCATGACGGCGTCTATATCACCGACGGCGCCGGTATCACCGTGAAGGTGAACACTGCATACGAGCGACTGACAGGGCTTGAAGGTGAGCAAATCATCGGGCGTAGCATGCATGACCTGGTACGCGATGGTGTCTTATCACAGTCAGCATCATTGCGCGTGCTCCAGCAAGGCGCTCCAGTATCAGTGATGCAAAGCCTAAGCAACGGCAAAAAGCTTTTGGTAAGCGCTACGCCGATTTTTGAAGATCGCCGCATCAGCTACGTCGTCAGCGCAGTTCGGGACATGACCGAGCTTCTGCGTATGAAGCACGAGCGTGATGAACTAGCTGGGCTCAAAAAGCTTCGTAGCAGCACCGCGCAACTGCACGCTGGCGAATACATGAAGCTCGCAAAGTCTCCAATGGTTTACGACCAGGCACAGACTGGACAGCTCTTTGCCCAAGCTCGACGAGTGGCCAGTAGCGATGTGAAGGTTCTGCTTCTCGGAGAGACCGGGGTAGGCAAAAGCCTCGTCGCCCAGTACATCCACAATGCAAGCGCTCGGGCAAATGAGCCTTTCATACCTCTCAATTGCGGAGCAATGCCGGAAAACCTCATAGAAGCGGAATTGTTCGGATATGCGCCAGGAGCTTTCACAGGGGCCGCTGCAAAAGGGAAGAGAGGGCTATTGGAGCTCGCCAACCATGGCACCTTGTTCCTCGATGAGATTGGTGATCTCCCCCTATCCCTTCAGGTCAAGCTTCTCAAGGTCATCGAGGAAAATCGCTTCATCCCTGTTGGAGGCCTAGAGCTAAAGGAGGTCGACGTCCGCATCATCAGCGCGACCCACCATGATCTTCGACAGCGGGTTGCTGATGGCTTGTTCCGGGCGGATCTGTATTACAGACTCAATGTCGTTCCGATCAAAATCCCTGCCCTGAGGGAACGTGGCAATGAGATACCCACGCTCCTGGAACACTACCTTGCTCATTTCAACGGCAGATATGAGCAAAACATGAAATGGAGTCTCGAGGCGGTCGATCTGCTCTGTGAGTATGCTTGGCCAGGAAATATCCGCGAACTAATAAATCTGGTCGAGCGCTTGGTCGTTACCTGCGAGTCTGAAACGATTGAAGCGCTAGACCTACCGGAGGAGATGCTGAACCTGCATGCAGAGGGCGAAAACCTGAGCCGACTCCCCTTGCGCAGGATCATTGAGAATGCAGAACGCAGCGCCATCATGTCCGCGATGCGTATTCACAAAACCACCCGCCTTGCGGCAAAAGCCCTGGGCGTCAGCCAAGCCACCATTGTCCAAAAGATGAAACGTTGGGAAAGGTCTGATTAGGTTCCTAATCGGAGACCAGCTTTTTGATTTAATTCTTGCTCGCTGAACGCCTCCCGACATTCACCAGAACGCTGTGAAGGCCAGCAACGGCGGGCTTTTCAAAGCTTTGGCATAGCTTTTGTTACCCACCAGCTCATCACAAGAAAACAAAGAGGATGAGCCCGTGAGTGTTTCTGCCTTTCAGATAGCTAACAAACTCCTTACTGGCGCCGGCGCGATTAACCAACTCGATGCCGAACTAACACGTTTGAAGGTCAATAATCCCCTCATCGTGACCGATGCGATCCTGGTGAAAACCGGCACCGTTGAGCTCGCCTTGGCCGAGCTGGCTGGCCGCAACTACGGCCTCTATGACCGAGTTCAACCAGAGCCGGAAATCGGCTTGGTTGAAGATTGCACTCGTGCTTACCGTGAAGGCGGTCATGACGGACTAATCGGCCTGGGCGGTGGCAGCGCGATTGATATCGCCAAAGGTGTTGCTGCCTTTGCTGGGCATGAGGGAGCTCTGGCCGATCTTTTCGGAGTAAATCAGGTAGCCCGTAAAGGCCCTCCACTGATCGCAATCCCAACCACTGCCGGCACCGGTTCCGAGGTCACCAACGTGGCTATTTTTTCGGACAAAAAGGCGCAGTTGAAGAAAGGGATTGTGAGCGACTACCTCTTGCCAGACGTCGCCTTGGTAAGTCCGGTAATGACCCTTACCTGCCCACGTAGCGTCACTGCTGCAAGCGGGGTAGATGCGCTTGTACACGCCATCGAATCGTACATTTCTGTAAACCGCTCACCTATCACCGATGCCATCGCGCTGGGCGCAATCCGACTTATCGCACGTGCCTTGCCAAAGGCCTATGCGAACCCTGATGATCTGGTTGCTCGCGAAGAAATGGCCACGGCGAGCCTCATGGGTGGCATGGCGTTTGGCAACGCTGGTGTCGGTGCGGTACATGCCCTGGCCTATCCACTTGGCGGACGCTTCAACATCGCTCACGGTGTCAGCAACGCACTCTTGCTTCCTTACGTCATGCGCTGGAACAAGCTCGCATGTGCTGAGCGCCTCAAAGATGTTGCCCAGGCAATGGGTATCAGCGTCGACGGGCTGAGCGACCTTCAAGCAGCTGATGCTGCAGTTACCGCGATGGCCGAGCTGTGTTCAGCAGTCGGTATTCCAACCGGGCTTCGAGCATTCAGTGTCCCCCATGACGCATTGGCATCAATGGCTGAAGAGGCCAGCAAGATCGACCGCCTGATGCGCAACAACCCTCGCAAACTTTCGCCGGCAGACATTGAGGAGATCTACCGAGCAGCCTGGTAGCAGCCTGATGAATCTGGCACCCCTGGCTGGGTGCCATGCCTACAAGACCAATAATACAGGTGCACTGATGTCAAATTCAGCACATGAAACTCCATACATTCCCCTTGGCCCGTTCAAGGTTCGACTGCCATTTCTGCACTATCGCCTTGAGCTACCAGACTTCCTCCAAGGCCTCTTGATGTGCGCCGTGGATCTCGCGGCGATCCCCCTGATGACCGAGCTTCTCGGAATGCCATTCGAAGTGGCCCTCGCTGTCGTCATGCTCAATGGTCTGCTTTACCTCACTCACCATCTCCTTGGAGATCCAACCGTTCCAGGATGGATCACGCCAGCAGTCCCACTGCTGATGGCTTACTGCGCGACATTCCCTGAGGGGCCAGAGCGCGTTCATGCACTCATTGCCTTCCAGCTATTGTTAGGAGTGTTCTCGATAACGCTCGGCGCAACGGGAATGGCCAAGAAGGTCTTCACCTACGTTCCCTCAGCCATCAAGTCGGGCATCATTGTCGGCGCGGGTTTCAGTGCCGTGATTTCTGTGTTCCAGATTGGCGGTAAATTCGATGTGCTGCCGATCACTATCAGCATCACCGTAGGCCTGGCGTTCTATCTGATTTTCTCCCAGCATTTCGCACAGCTGAAAAAACGGAATCGTTTCTGGTGGAATTTCGCCAAGCTTGGAATTCTGCCCATCATCCTGCTTGCCGTCGTGATTGCGCCGCTGGTGAACGAAGCATCCTGGCCAACCATCAAGTGGGGTATCAGCACGCCTGACTTTATGGGGCTCTGGAACAACTACACAGTCTTCGGCCTGGGCATGCCACCTCTCTCGATGTTCATCTCAGCCATTCCAATGGTGCTTGCGGTGTACATCGTCGTTTTCGGCGACGTGCTTAGCGCCAAGGTTCTGCTGGATGAGGCTGAGCAGGTGCGTACCGATGAAAAGGTGGACTACAACCCTGATCGCGCTCACCTGATCTTCGGTGGACGGAATGCATTCATGAGTATCTTCGGCCCAGATGTGGCAATGTGCGGGCCTAAATGGGCGGCAATGCTTGTGGTCATCATCGAGCGGTTCAAAGGTGGCCCACGTGCCATGCAGTCCATCATCGGTGGCGTCGGCTCTTTCCGCTGGGGCACGAACACAGGCTTGTTGTTGCTGCCAGTCGTTACGCTTGTTCAACCCATCCTGGGTGTGGCCTTGGCCCTCACTCTGCTGATCCAGGGTTATGTGAGCGTTCGTCTCGGTGTTCTGGAAGCGAAGAGTCAGCGTGACCTTGGCATCGCAGGCGTGATCGGTGCCGTGCTCGCCATCAAGGGTGCCAGCTGGGCGTTCGCCGTGGGAGTCGCGCTTTGCCTGCTGATCTACGGGAAGAATTTCTTCAAAGGCGAGAACGATGGCACCTTCACCCGCGACCAGGCCGTCGATGACGAGCCTGCTCAGGTAAAGACAGATAAGGCCTCATCTTCGTCCATGATTCTCGATTAAGGCACGAGTGGTGTGGTCACCAAACTGAAAGTGACCCCACTGCGTAACTTAGCGGTATATTTAGCGTTATTGAGTGCAACCTCGACCAAGGTCATACGCTCTCATACGCTCAATCAAGAATTGATTGTAGAATCTGGTAGGATAGCGAAGCCTCTCTTTGAATCGCCCCTGGTTTCGTAGACACCTCCAAGCCTCATAATGAGGCCCAAATAGGAGGTGCCATGAGTCGTCAGCGTTACCCCGAAGAGTTCAAGATCGAAGCGGTCAAGCAAGTGACCGAGAAAGGCAAACCCGTCGCCGATGTCGCCCAGCGCCTGGGCATGTCCGTACATAGCCTTTACGCCTGGATCAAGGTCTACACCAAGCCCCAAGAGCAGCGTCAGCAAGACGACGATCAGCAGGCCGAATTGCGCAAGCTACGCGCTGAACTCAAGCGCGTGACTGAAGAGCGAGACATCTTAAAAAAGGCCGCCGCGTACTTTGCCAAGGAGTGCGGCTGAAGTACGCCTTCATCAAGAAGCACTCGACTGATTACCCGGTGCGGCGCCTTTGCCAAACCCTCAAGGTGCACCCCAGCGGCTACTACGCCTGGCTGGCCGAGCCTCAATCTGCCCGAGCAAAAGAAGATCAACGTCTGCTTGGCTTGATCAAGCACGCTTGGCTAGAAAGCGGAGGTGTATACGGCTACCGCAAAATTCACGATGACCTACGTGAGCTGGGAGAGGAATGCGGACGAAATCGAGTCGGGCGCTTGATGCAGGCGGAGGGGCTGCGTTCGCAAACGGGCTATCGGCGGCGTCCAGGGTTTTACGGTGGAAAACCAACAGTGGCCTCGCCCAACCACCTCGCGCGGCAGTTCAAGGTCAGTGAGCCGAACAAGGTCTGGGTGACAGATATCACTTACATCCGCACCTATGAAGGATGGCTCTATCTAGCGGTAGTGCTGGATCTGTTCTCACGCCAAGTAATTGGTTGGTCAATGAAGCCAAGGATGTGCAGCGACCTGGCTATCGACGCAATGTTGATGGCTGTGTGGCGACGCAAGCCACAGCAGCAAGTGATGATTCACTCAGATCAAGGTAGTCAGTTCAGTAGCTCAGATTGGCAAAGCTTCTTGAAGGCTAGCAATGTAATCAGCAGCATGAGTCGGCGGGGAAACTGCCACGACAATGCCGTAGCCGAGAGCTTTTTCCAACTTTTGAAGCGGGAGCGCATCCGACGAAAGATCTACACAACCCGTGAAGAAGCCCGAAGTGATATTTTCGATTACATCGAAATGTTCTATAACCCTAAACGCCGACACAGCAGTGCTATGCAGCTGTCTCCAATAGAGTATGAGAAACGCTATTTCCTGAGCTTGGAGAGTGTCTAGGAAACCAGGGGCGATTCATAGCAAGCTACATACACTACTACAATAACTCGAGAATCAGGCTAAAGCTGAGTGGCCTGAGCCCTGTGAAATACAGGACTCAGGCCCGGCGGGCATAGAAGGCGTCCAACATTTCGGGGTCAGATCAAAATACGCGGACACCATCGCCCTTAAAGCTGGAGTTCGGAAGGTGAGTTCGCCGGACGCTTACAAACTAAGCACCCCCGAAGCGGCATGCGCGTCGTTCATGCCTTGTCTGATGGCGGTCATAGTGTCAGGCCAGTGTATAGGCGGTTTTGACGCCGGTGTAGAACTCGCGGGCGTAACTGCCCTGCTCGCGAGGACCATAACTGGAAGCTTTACGACCGCCAAACGGCGCGTGGTAGTCGACGCCGGCCGTCGCCACATTGACCATTACCATTCCCGCCGCAGAGCGCTGCTTGAAGTCCGAGGCATGCTTGAGGGAGGTGGTGCATATCCCCGAGGAAAGGCCGAATGCAGTATCGTTGGCTACGGCAACTGCCTCTTCGTAATTAGTGACGCGAATGACACTTGCTACTGGCCCGAAGACTTCCTCACGGTTGATGCGCATGGCACTGGTAGTTTCGGTGAAAAGTGCCGGGGATAGATAAAAGCCTTCCGTTTCACGGGTGAGCAACTCGCCACCCCATACGAGCTCTCCGCCCTCGCGTTTAGCGATTTCGATGTAGTCGCAGTCTCGCTTGAGTTGTGCCTTCGAAACCACGGGGCCCATGTCGCAGCCTGCCGCCAGTGCATTGTCGACCCTGAGTGATGCAAGCCGTCGGGTGACCGCCGCGACGAAGCGATCATGTATTCCTTCCTGAACGATCAATCGACTCGATGCGGTACAGCGTTGACCCGTGGAGAAGTACGATCCTGAGACAGCCACTTCGACTGCCTGTTGAAGATCCGCATCGTCGAGCACGATCAAAGGGTTCTTACCACCCATTTCCAGCTGTACCTTCGCGCCGCGTTCCATGCAAGCCAGGCCTACCTGGCGACCGGTCTCGGTCGACCCGGTAAAGGTGACGGCACGTACCTTTGGCGAGCGCACAAACACGTCCCCAATCGTTGTCCCTGAACCCATGACCAGATTGAAGACCCCAGCTGGCAGCGCGCCTGCGCGGACAATGATTTCCGCAAGCGCCCAGGCGCTTGCGGGCACTAGATCAGCCGGTTTGAATACCACGGTGTTTCCATAGGCCAATGCCGGTGCGATTTTCCAGGCCGGAATCGCGATCGGGAAGTTCCAAGGGGTGATGATACCTACCACGCCTTCTGGTTCGCGGCGCACGTCAACCTCTACTCCTGCGCGAATGCAAGCCAGCCGCTCCCCCCCCAGACGTAATGCTTCGCCCGCGAAAAATTTGAACACGCGCCCGGCGCGGACGACCTCGACCGTCGCCTCTGGAAGCGTCTTCCCTTCTTCACGCGCAAGAAGCCTGGCCAGGTCATCCTTGCGGGCCAGAATTTCCGAGCCGATCCGGTCCAAGGCATCCGAGCGCTGTTCAGCGGTGAGCCTACGCCAGGCGGGTAGTGCATCGTACGCTGCGTCCACTGCCATCTGAGCTTGGAAGGCATCAGCACGCGCGTATTCACCGATGATGTCTGTGATGTTTGATGGGTTGATGTTCAAATTGACATCTACGCCACTGATCCATTCACCTGCAATATGATTGTTTTGCATTGCACTGCTCCGTGAAGTAGCCGCTTTACGCCCACAGGGCAACAGGGCACCAAGATCAAGTTTCCAAGCGGGTGCGGCTGTCAGCATATGGGGCGTATTGCTACGCGGCCGGGATTGTTTCAGGGTTTGCGGCCCGACAATTGTTGTGCTAGGAACCTTGAGGGGTGGGCCCGATCTCTAAATGTCGCTCTTCACTTGGAGTAGGGACGCTTCTACGTACCACCACGGCATATATCGCCGCCGCTAGCACTGCGATACCTGCGCTGATCAGAAACGCCATGACAAACGAGTGAGTCTTATCTACCACCACTCCTGTGATATACGGTGCAAACGATCCTCCGAAGTAGCCGCCAAAATTCTGAATGCTTGCAAGGGAGGCAGACTGGTGACGAGGGGCAATTACCGTGACCAGTGCCCAGCTGGCGCCGCAAGCCATCTGCACAAAAAACATGGCCAGGGAAAGGTAGGTCATTGCCATTACCAGGCTTTCCGTAAAGGCAGCGGGCACTGTAAATACGGCACCTCCTAAGAGCCCCAAGCAAACAGGCCATTTGCGGCTGTTGATAGGCGAACTGCCCCGTGCGTGGAGGCTATCAGCGATAAAACCGCTGAGTACCATTCCAATTGTGCCGATCAGATAAGGGATGGAGACGAGCCAGCCAGTGTCGGCAAGTGAAAGGTGACGTTCCCGTTCCAGATACGCCGGGAGCCACGTCAGGTAAAGCCAGAGCATGTAAATGATGCCGGCATTCCCGATGACCATCCCCCAGGTCGTACCAGAACTGAATAAACGCCGCCACTCTGCCATGGTCAGCTTTTGTTCATTTGAGATACCTGGCCGTTTGTCGTCGAGATACTCCAGCTCCTCTGGGGTGAGATCTACACTGTTCCTGTCCCGATAGATGATGTACCAGCCGATGGACACAGCGATACCAAATGCACCCATGATCATGAACATTTCTCGCCAGCCGAAGGTGAGAAGTAGGGCGGTGAGTATCGGCGGAGCCAAAGCTGGGCCAATCGTGCTTGACGCGATGAATATGCCTGTAGGTCGGCCTCTTTCGTGGGTACCAAACCACTCGCTCACGACCTTCATGCCTGCTGGAAAGTTAGGTGCTTCCCCAATACCGAGCGCAATCCGCGCAATCACGAACTGCGTAAGGTTAGAAACCAGTCCTCCACAGAACTGGGCTGTGGACCAAATGAACATTCCGAGCCCAAGCATCAGCCTGGCACCTAGCTTGTCTAAAAGTATTCCTACAGGTAACTGTGAGAAGGCGTAAGCGAACGAGAACGCGGACAACAGCAGTCCCATTTCTGACGCCGATAATCCCAGTTCCTGCGATACGGAATGGTTTGCGATAGAGAGCGTGCTTCTATCGAGATAATTTACGACGCCGGCTATCAGCAAAAGAGATATCGCCGCTATTTGTATTCGCGATAATCTTTTTGTTTTAACAGTCATGTCAGTTCCTTTGTTCTTGGTTTGGACATGAAAAAGTGCCGCACTCGGCATTTCACGAGGTGTCTTATAATCAGCCTTCCTTGGCACAAGTTCGGACGTAAAGAGGGAACCTCAATCCGAAATGCGACGATCAATGCGTGCGTTGTATTTGGGCGCTGCCTCAAAAAATTGAAGCATGGTCAGGCCTAGTCTTGCATGGCGGACTAGCTCAAGATATTGTCTGAGCCAAGCTTCAATGGTGCGAAGTTTCTGGCTCGAACGTAATCGGGCCGTGGGTTTTCGACATCGTGGGGCTTGTTTGCCGATGCGTTATAAACGACGTATGCTTGCCACCGATCCTCGCCAGAGAGGTTGTGACCCGATGCGTGCACGATGTTCGCATCGAAGAACACCACCGTTCCCGGCTGGCCGATGATAGGAACTGCTGGCTGATGGGACGCCAGGATGTCCAGCATGGTCGGCTTCGGTACGACATAGAAACGGTAGCCAGTAGCCTCATCCAATGCTGGCTCCAGAGGTCCCAACTTGTGGCTGCCAGGGATGAAATACAGGCATCCGCCCATTTCGGTTGGCTCGTCGAGCATAATCAGGGCGGTCGTCATCTGTGGCTCTGAAACGCCGTCAATGTGCCAGGTGCCAAAATCCTGATGCCACTGCCACACCGAGCCGTCGATAGCCGTCTTGAGATTGCATTTGGTGTGATAGATATAAAGTTGGGAGCTATCGGTCAACTGCTGTGCGGGTTCCAGCAGCCGCCCACACGCCACCGCAGCATTGAAAACGTTGGAGTATGTAGGGCTTTCGGGGTCATGAACTTTATAAATGGTTTTAGCGATACCACCGTTCTTTTCGCGAACAAGGTGGTCTGTGTCTATTCCCTGGATTCTGCGGAGTTCAGACTTCATCGTTTGAACTTCTTTCTCGCTAAATAGCGATGGAAGCATCACGAAGCCGTTGATTCTGTATTCGTCCAGTTGAGCGGTGGTTAATTTCATGACCTATTTTTCCTGTTGTTGGTATGATGCCAAACCGTAAGCCCATGAAAACTGAAAGTAAAATATTAAAAAAGTCGCTCACCCATACCCAGGAGGTACCGTCATGGAGCTTCGCCATCTTCGCTATTTTTTAACTGTTGTGAAGCATCTAAATTTTACGAGGGCAGCCGAAGAACTTCACATGGCGCAGCCCCCGTTGAGCCGTCAGATCAGAGAGCTTGAGGAGGAGATCGGGCTCGCGTTATTTGAGCGCAGGGCCAGGCGCGTCTATCTGTCTCCAGCGGGCGAGGTGTTTGCTGATCGCGCTCGAAAAATCCTTGCAGCTACTGATTTGGCTGTTATCGATTCCCAACGGGCGGCGCGGGGCGAGATCGGGCATATTGCCGTGGGTTTCTTCGAGCACATAGCCTATACACTGCTTCCACCGCTGCTGCGTGAGTATAAGTCGCGGCATCCTTCGGTAGCTGTAGAGCTTCGCTGGTTCACGTCGGCAGAACAGTTGAGCGCGCTCGACAGAGGGGACATCGACATTTCTTTCGTGCGCCAGGTGCCCAATGGTCATGGCTATCAGAAAAAGCTGGTGATGCAGGAACCCTTCTACGTGGCTATCGCTGCAGATCATCCTTTGGCGAATCAGCAAAATATATCGATAAAGGATTGTCGGGAGCTAAGGGTAATCAACTATAGGCGTGATGTGGCTCCTGATTATCACGACATGATTAATGAACTTTGCACGATGGCAGGTTTTCAGCCCTCTCCCGAATATGAGATGGGGCAGATTTATGCCTCGCTTGGGCTGGTTAGCTGCGGTTTTGGCGTCACACTCGTTCCGGCATCCGTACAAGGAACTCAGCTAAATAATGTCGTCTATCGACCCCTGCAAGAACAGCACGTAGGCAGCGAACTCTACCTGGTGTGGAAAGACGAAATCCCATCCGCAGCACTTTGCAGCTTCGCCTCCATTGCAAAGGAAATAGCCCTTGGCTTCATAACTGACTGAGATAAAGCCCCGGTTTAGAACGTGCCTTTGAGCCGGGTCCAAGGTATTTGATCCATGAACCCCACCTACCGCAAGCCTGGTGCGTCTTGTCGAGGCAACTTTTCAACTGCTTGAGGAGCGGCAGGCTTCGTTACTGGCGACCGATGCAGCACTGCGGGGATGATGGATCCCTTACTTTCAAACACTATCGGGAACCCCGAAGAACATTTTGACGTGGCTCTAGTACGCTGGTTTTGTGGCGGAATATTGAGGCTATGCCCCCATTTTTGCCCCCAATCGCGCTGGGCGCGCGGGTGATCGAGATTGGAGATTTCTGACGCGGAGCAGGGTGGCCGTCCACGGCTTTTAGTGTACGTCAGGGTCGGCTTACGAGGGGGAGGGAAAGGTTGCTAATGGGAGGAGGAGGTGCTTCTGCGGAAGCTCAGGTCAACGGCGTTCTAAAGCGATTCGTAAATGTGCAGATCATGGTAAGCAAGCTGTGGAGTTTGTGTTCGAGCTGTATGATTGGGACCGCGAAGAGAGACGGTACTGGGATACAATGCGTGCAATGTAATTTTGCGGAACCTGCGATGGTTGCGATCGTGTCCCGGGAAGTGGTGTAACTGAACCAGCCGAAGGCGCCCTGCGGGCGAAAGAGGATGGTCATCGTGGTTCTTGGCTAACGTTGAGTTTGCGGACTTAACCTTCACCAGAGAAACCACGATGACCAAGCCCACTATCGCATTGACCGAGTTGGTTGAGAAAGGGGCAGATGCTGATCTGCTCAAGCAAATGATCCAGTTCGTTGCCCAGCGCATGATGGAGTTCGATGTCGAAGGCCTGTGCGGTGCCGGCTTCGATGTCAAAAGCCCCGACCGGACAAACAGCCGCAATGGCTACCGTGACCGCCTGTGGCAGACCCGCGCCGGCGACGTCGACCTGAAGATCCCCAAGCTGCGCCAAGGCAGCTACTTTCCTGGCTTCCTCGAACCTCGACGCACCGCCGAGAAGGCCATGGCGGCGGTCATTCAGGAGGCCTACATCCAAGGCGTTTCTACACGCTCGGTCGACGAGCTGGTGAAGGCCATGGGCATGATCGGCATTTCCAAAAGCCAGGTGTCACGGTTGGCAGGCGAGATCGATGAACGCGTTCACGCGTTCCTTGATCGCCCGCTTGAAGGTGACTGGCCCTATCTCTGGATTGATGCCACCTACGTCAAGGTGCGGGAGGCCGGGCGCATCGTCTCGGTCGCCGTAATAATCGCCGTGGCCGTGAACACTGACGGTGGCCGCGAAGTCCTGGGCATGCGGGTTGGGCCATCGGAGGCCGAGCCGTTCTGGACAGACTTCCTGCGTAGCCTCATGCGACGTGGATTGCGGGGCGTGAAACTGGTCATCTCCGACGCCCACGAAGGTCTGAAGGCGGCCGTTTCCAAGGTCTTCAATGCAACCTGGCAACGCTGTCGCGTGCACTTCATGCGAAACGCCATGGCCCACGTCGGCAAAGGTCAGCGCACCATGGTCGCGGCGCTGCTACGTACGGTTTTCGCCCAAGACAGCCGTGCCGAATGCCATCAGCAATGGCGTTTGGTCGCTGATCAGCTGCGCGAAAAATATCCCAAGATCGCGACGCTCATGGATGGCTGTGAGGATGAAGTATTGGCGCACATGGCATTTCCAAAGGCACACCGCCAGCAGTTGCACAGCACCAACCCACTCGAACGGCTCAACGCCGAGATCAAACGCCGCACCGATGTTGTAGGGATTTTTCCCAACGATCCGGCCATCACGCGTCTGGTAGGCGCAATGCTGCTGGAGCAGAACGACGAGTGGTGCCTGCAACGACGTTACATGCAGTTGGAGGCCTTTGAAGCAGTCAGCGATAATCCACAGGCCAAGCTGTCGGCCGTGATCAACTAAACGGCAAACTCAGTGGCCAGAGCCATGATGAGTTACACCACTTCCTGGGACACGATCAATGGTTTCTTCGTTGGAGCCAAGGTTCCCAGTACCTACTACCTGAACCTTGACCACACGCAGATGGGGGCGCGGCGCCCTCATTGCGCAGTGCTGGTTTACGCGGAAGCTAAGCAGTCCCGTTATGAACGGTTGACCAGCGGGCTTACGCAGCCTGATGTAGCAAGAGCTCTTCTCGCTTTGGGACCTGCTGCGCTGGATGTCCTCTATCACAAGCTGGCCTGGTACACGTCGCATCTGCTGTCCCTGACATGGGGAAGGCCAGGCGAAAGGTACGGCGAAATTCCTGCTTCTCTGGAGGGCATGATTGGTCGAGAGTTAGATCAACTGAAGGTCGGTAAGCCGGGGCAGGACGAGGCTGGCTACTACTGGCCTGGAGTGCTCGATCACTTTTTTGAGGTGGCGTTTGAGTGGGCCGAGCATTTGAAGCAGAAGTTCAATGGCAAGGCATGGTCGGGGTACCAACCCCAGGTGATTAGGCTGATACCTGTGCCAAAGCCAGAAGGGCGCGATGATGCCTTGGAGGTCGTTTCTCTGATCGTCTATCCGGCTCCCGAGAATCAGAACTGCTGCATTGTGTACAAGGATGTCCGGGGCGGGTTTCTTCGTGAGTTCGACAGCGAGGCTGACCTGGATGTGTGGAACCGCTATGAGTTTGGCTTGCTAACCGAGTAGGTGACGGGGCTTCAGGTTATTTCTTACTGCTCCTGCAGATCCTCTGAACGAATATGAGGAGCCCCGTTCATGAGGATCATTCGCCTGAAAGAAGTCATCGATTCGACTGGTCTTGCCCGATCGACCATCTACAAACACATCTCGGAAGGTACCTTCCCGAAGCCGGTCTCGCTGGGCGACCGCTGTGTCGGCTGGGTCGATAGCGAGGTGCATGACTGGATCCTGGCAAGGATCGAGGAGCGGGACCTGGCAGAGGGGGCTGCGGTGCGCCCCACCGGCCACCTGAGTATGGCTAGCTAGAACTATCACCTACGCCATGACCGGCTAAGGCTGGTCATGGCGTTTATGCCGCTTGGAAAGTCCAGCGCTCTCAGCTAACTCTCCCAGGATGCGATTGGGTGAATCTCTCGGCAGGCTCGGTAATGTTGCTCCCCATTGCCAGGCCAGCCTGGGGTGATCGCTGAGTCTTGGAGCGGGATCTAGTTATATAGTTCTAGGCTATCACCGTGTCAATACTCGATAGGCTGAGTTTTTAGTAACCACACCGGCACTATCACCCTGCCTCCGGGTTAGGTCATCGGTTAATAAATACACATCCCGTACCTGGTATGCGAAACCACTCACCAGGTACAGAGCCATGACCAAACAAAACGCCAACACCCTCCAATCCCAGTCCGATATCGCAATTCGAATTGAGCGCCTCATCAACGCCATCCAGCGTACAGATAGCCAGGCCTGCCGAATCTCATATTCAAAGCATGGAGATGAACAGGTCAGAGAAACCATGCTTTCAAAATACTTCGATGGGATCGTGCAGATGGTCGCGCTGCTCGACGGAGATGTGGCGTATCAGTACAGCTGGCACTTGAGCCTTCTTCAGGAAGCCTGCCAGGCCATTGGGATTGAGCGCAGCCCCTTTGGCATCACCTGCTTGAACGAGGGTGAAACGCGCTATCTGAGCACCAGTGAGACGCTGAACGAGCTGACCAAGTGCATCCGTACACTCCTTGCCCAAAAGAGATTCAAGCGTAGGGAGCACGATCAGCGCTACCAGGCGATTCAGCAAGAGGTCGAAGTCGATCGCTACGTTGATGCCATGTTTGATCGCTACGCCCGGATCTGCGTGATCAGGGTTGATCTGTATTACCGTGCAGAGGTCCAGGCGAGGTTGCGTGTGGAGCGCGTATTCGACGATCTGAATCGGCTGATAGCTGAGCGTGAACGCAACCTAATTTTCGACCATGAAATTGGCTACATTTGCAGCGTCGAGCAAGGCGAGGACCGGGGCTATCACATCCATGCAGCGTTCTTCTTTAACGGTGCTGAAGTGAGTGCCGATATCTACAGGGCTCAGCGGATCGGTGAGCTATGGGAGCGTATTACCCGTGGTCAGGGCTACTTCCACAACTGCAACCTCGAAAGAGATAAATACCAAGACAGGCTGGGGCTTGGCCTGATCCACAGGCGGGACCTGAATGGGCGGGCTAACGTGCTTTGCGCCATGCGTTACCTGGTCAAGAATGATCAACATCTGCGGCTCAAACCGGTAGGAGCTCGTTGCTTGCGCAAGGGGCAGGCAAGGAAGGTTTCCGGGATTCCTAATCGATCCATTCCCCTGCGAGGTGCCGAACAAACATGTCGATGAGCCCAGCCTGCCGGCCGATCACCCGTTCAGCGAAACCAACCTGAACCCTGGCCTAAATGGTCGCGACATGCGCAAGGTGTCCGACACAGATGCTGGGACAGTGGCTGCACTCGCTTTGAAACGGTCATTGGAGACGATTCGCGCTGAGGCAAGTACTGTCGGCCGCATTCGGCCGCTACTGGATGCTACGGTCGGGAAGCTAGCTGAGCGTGCATCTGATGCAGAACTGGTTCGGCTGACCAAGGCTACCAACGGCTGGCGCTTCGACCGCAAGGCCGGCAGCGCCGAAATCCACGCCCGGCGCATCGGCCGTAACGAGCTGGCTGCATTGCAGTCGGTCCTAGCCTATCACGACGCGCAGATGGACTACGCCTCGAAGGACCGCAACGGCAACGGCGCGCTGGAATATGCCCAGCAGATCTTCAGCACGCCCGGCAAGCATGACGGCCTGTTCTGGGAGGACGAAGAGGGCGGCGAGATCAGCCCGCTGGGGCCGCTGTTCGGCAAGGATGTGGTGGGCGATGCCTGGTACGGCTACCACTTCCGCATCCTTGATGGCCAAGGCTCGTCGGCCCCGGGCGGCGCCTACAGCTACCTGATCGGCAACCAGATGAGCCGCGGCTTCGCCCTGGTCGCCTGGCCGGCGAAATACAACGATAGCGGTGTCATGAGCTTCATGATCAGCCACGACGACCAGGTGTTCGAGAAGGATCTGGGGCCACAGGGCGACAAGATTGCCAAGGCCATGAAACGCTTCGATCCGGATGACAGCTGGAAGAGGTGGATGTCAGCGCCAGCGAATGACGGCCGGCGCGCACCGCCGACGGCAGGCTGCGTGGAAACTATCCAGTGCTGTTCCGCGTTGGTGCGCGCCCGCATCAAAACAGGTCTTAACGCACAGGTTTAATTCATCAATTCGGCAAAATAGTGTGCAAGGTGAACAGGTAAAGTTGTGCCGATTGCCCGCAAATTTCCTGTTTTTCGCGCTTGGCAAAAGCGGCCCGCATATTGCTCCCCTAGTCGCAACGACAACCCGGAGCACCGTGCCATGAGCTCACCTACCGAATTCCCGCTTTGCGAAGCCCCGCCATCCTCGCGCAAAGGGCTGCTGCCCATTGCCATGGTGTTGTTCAGCTTTACCTTCTTCACCGGCACCATGTTCGCCGGTGGCAAGCTGGGCATGGCCTTCAACTTCGTCGACATGCTGTGGGTCGCCGCCATCGGCAACACGCTGCTGGCGTTGTACGCGGCGGCCTTGGCCTTCATCGCCTCGCGCAGCGGCTTGAACAGCGTGCTGATGGGGCGCTTCTGTTTCGGCGAGGCGGGCAGCCGGCTTTCCGACTTCATCCTGGGCTTCGCCGAACTTGGCTGGTACGCCTGGGGCACCGCGACCGTGGCGATCGTGCTGGTCAAGTTGCTGGGCCTGGCGGGTGGTTTCACCGTGCCGCTGATGGTGCTGTTCGGCCTGGGTTTCAGCATTACCGCGATCATCGGCTTCAAGGGCCTGGACCTGCTGTCGCGGGTGTCGGTGCCGCTGATGTTCGCGCTGCTGCTGGTTTCGATGTATATCGCCACCGCCGATGCCGGGGGTTTTGCCGGCCTGGCGGCGGTGGTGCCGCATGAAACCATGACCTTCTCGGCAGCGGTGACCATGGTCTTCGGCACCTTCGCCAGCGGTGCCACCCAGGCCACCAACTGGACCCGGTTGTCGAGCAGCGGGCGGGTGGCGGTGGTGGCCAGCATCGTCGCCTTCCTGCTCGGCAACGGCCTGATGGTGGTGGCCGGGGCCTGGTGCGCGATGGTCTACCAGCAGGCCGACATCGTCGAAGTGATGATGCTGCAAGGCCTGTCGTTCGCGGCGGTGGTGATGCTCTGCCTGAACCTCTGGACCATCCAGGGACCGACCATCTACAACGTCTCGGCAGCGGCCTGCCACTTGCTGCGCAGCGAGCGTCGACGCATCGCCACGCTGGTCGCGGCAGCGGTGGGCATCGTGCTGGCGATTGGCGGGATGTATGAAATGCTGATCCCGTTCCTGGTGCTGCTGGGCTCGATCATTCCGCCAGTGGGTGGGGTGATCATGGCCGACTTCTGGTACCGCCACCGCGGCAAGTACCCGGCGCTGGCCTCGGTGCAGCTGCCGCGCTACAACTTCTTGGGCCTCGGGTCCTATGCGCTGGGTGCGGTGCTGGCCTACGCCTCGCCGTGGGTCGCGCCGCTGGTGGGCATTGGCGCCTCGGCCCTGTGCTACATCGTCATGCTTGAACTGAGCGGCCGGCGCCGGGCGCTGGGCCAGGCGGGTGTCGAACCGTGAGCCTGGCGCTGGACGAAATCCTGCACCTGCCCGGCCTGCAGGACATGACCGTCCGGGCCGGCGCGCGCAACCTGCAGCGGCGGGTGCGCTGGTCGTATGTGGCCGAGAACGAAGGCATTGCCGAGTGGGTGATGGGCGGCGAGCTGGTGTTCGTCACCGGCATCAACCACCCACGCGGCGAGGCCAACCTGCTGAGCCTGGTGGAAGATGGCGACGCCGTGGGCATTGCCGGCATGGTGATCCTCACCGGCGGCACGTTCATCCACGGCATTCCGCCTGTAGTGATCGAGCGCGCCGAGCAACTGGGGCTGCCGCTGATCGAGCAGCCGTATACGCTGAAAATGGTGGTCGTCACTCACCTGATCGGTACGGCCCTGGTGCAGATGACCCAGGTGCGGCGCTCGCGCAATGACATCCTCGGCCAGTTGCTGACCGGCGACTACCCGAGCCTGGCCATCGCTCGGCAGCGGGCCGCGCACCTTGAGCTGGCGCTGGACGAGCCACGGCGCCTGGTGACACTGCGGCTGTCTGGCGTCGATGGATTGTTCGAGCGCCATGGGCTGGCCCAGGGCGAGCGCGTGTGGCAGGGCATTCGCCAGGCGCTGGAAGATCAGCTTGAGGCCTGGTGTCGTGGCAGGCCGGGGACTGTGACCGCGCAATTGCCGGGTGACCTGTTCGTGTTGTTACTGGCCGATGCCCACGGCCTGCACGCCACCCTGGCCGCGCTGCACCGGCAGTTGGCGGGCGTGGTCGGTGAACTGGGCCTGTTCATGGGCCTGTCGAGCCTGGCCGAGGATTGCGCCCACTACCGCCAGGCGCTCAATGAAGCGCGCCAGGCCTTGGAAGTGGCGCAGAACCTGCGCCCGGCCACCGGTTTCTGCGACTTCAGCGAGTTGGGCGTGCTGCGCCTGCTGCAAGGCATCGTCGATCGCTCGCTGATCGACGACTTCGTCGCCGAAACCCTTGGCCCACTGATCGCGCCCGGCCGCAAGCACCCCCATGTGCTGGTGCATACCCTCGACGCCCTGCTCAAGGAAAACGGCAATGGCCTGAAGGCCGCCCAGCGTCTGGGCCTGCACCGCAACACCATCAACCAACGTATTCAACGTATCGAACAACTGAGCGGGCAGTCACTCGACGACCCGCTATTTCGTATGAACGCTTCGGTCGCCATGCTGGTATGGCGCATGAGCGAAGCCCAATGCAAGGAGTAACAGCATGAACATCATCAACGCCCGTCTGCGTGGCAAGTCGGGCCTGTTTCGTATCGAACTGAACGGCGACCGTATCGCCGCCATCGAGCCCCAGGCCGATGTGGCGGTGCTGGCCAACCCCGACGACCTGGACGCCCAACAGAACCTGGTGGTGGCGCCCTTCGTCGAGCCGCACATTCACCTGGACGCCACCCTCACCGCCGGCGAGCCGAAGTGGAACATGAGCGGCACCTTGTTCGAAGGCATCGAACGCTGGGCCGAGCGCAAGGAAATCACCACCCACGACGACATCAAGCAGCGCTCGAAGAAGACCATCGACATGCTGGTGGACCATGGCATTCAGCACGTGCGAACCCATGTGGATGTGACCGACCCCAAGCTCACCGCGCTCAAGGCCATGGTCGAGGTGCGCGAGGAAGTACGCCACCTGGTTGACCTGCAAATCGTCGCCTTCCCCCAGGAGGGCATCGAGTCGTTCGCCAATGGCCGGGCCCTGATGACCGAAGCGGTGGCCATGGGCGCCGATGTGGTCGGTGGCATTCCGCATTTCGAGAACACTCGCGATCAGGGTGTGTCGTCGGTGAAGTTCCTGATGGAGCTGGCTGAGCGCACCGGTTGCCTGGTGGACGTGCACTGTGACGAAACCGACGACCCACAGTCGCGCTTCCTCGAGGTGCTGGCCGAAGAGGCCCGGGTACGTGGCATGGGCGCTCGGGTCACGGCGAGCCACACCACGGCCATGGGCTCTTATGACAACGCTTACTGCTACAAGCTGTTCCGCCTGCTGAAAATGTCGGGCATCAACTTCATCTCGTGCCCGACCGAGAGCATTCACCTGCAAGGGCGCTTCGACACTTACCCCAAGCGCCGCGGGCTGACCCGCGTGGCCGAGATCGACCGCGCCGGGATGAACGTGTGCTTCGGCCAGGACTCCATCGTCGACCCGTGGTACCCGCTGGGCAACGGCAACATCCTGCGCATTCTCGAAGCCGGGCTGCACATCTGCCACATGCTCGGCTACGAAGACCTGCAACGCAGCCTGGATCTGATCACCGACAACAGTGCCCGCACCCTCAACCTTGGGGAGCGTTATGGCATCGAGGTCGGGCGGCCGGCCAACTTGCTGCTGCTGTCGGCGCCGGATGATTACGAGATGGTCCGCAGCCAGGGCCACGCACTGGTTTCGGTGCGCAACGGCAAGGTGTTGATGCGCCGCACGTCGGCGCAGGTCGAACGCTTTGCCTGACGCCACCCTCTAGCAACGGCATTCATCATGCCCCGCCGGCTTTGGCCGGGCGGGGTGCTTTGCCATGGGCGCAGGATAATTACTGATGCCAAATTCGGTATCAATGGCTAACGAAATACGAATTATCAGAATCAAAGCCGCCCCTTAGACTCGAGTCCATGGCAACCCAGCCAGGTTGCCCGGACAGTTCTGAACCTGTGGAGTCAGTGCATGTTATCGAAGCAGACAATCGGGCTACGCCGCGTGGTCGTGACCGGCATGGGCATCGTCTCATGTCTGGGCAACAGCCCTGCGCAGGTCCTCCAGGCATTGCGCCAGGGGCGCTCGGGAATCGCCTTCAACCTGGCCTATGCGCAAGCGGGGCTGCGCAGCCATGTCAGCGGCCGGCTGGAGGTCGACTTTCAGCGCATCGACCGGCGCCACCGGCGCTTCATGGGCGATGCCGCAGCCTATGGCTACCTGGCCATGGCCGATGCCATCGCCGATGCACGGCTGACGCCCGAGCAGGTGGCCGACACCCGCACCGGCTGCGTGATGGGCTCGGGTGGCGGCTCCAGCGAAGACATCGTCGAGGCCAACCAGCTGCTGCACAGCCAGGGCGTACGCAAGGTGGGGCCGTACCGTGTACCCCGTACCATGACCAGTACGGTCTCAGCATGCCTGGCCAGTTTCTTCGGCATCAAGGGCCTCAACTATTCCATCGCCTCGGCCTGCGCCACCAGCGCCCATTGCATCGGCCACGCCTTCGAGCAGATCCAGTTCGGCAAACAGGATGTGGTGTTTGCTGGCGGTGCCGAAGCCGAGCACTTCAGCCAGAGCTGCATGTTCGACGCCATGGGCGCGTTTTCCACCGGCTACAACGACCGGCCGGCCACTGCCAGCCGCCCTTATGACGTGGCCCGTGATGGCTTCGTTATCAGCGGCGGGGCAGGGGTGCTGGTGCTGGAGGCGCTGGAGCATGCCCAGGCGCGCGGGGCGACCATCCTCGCCGAAGTGATCGGCTATGGCACTGCCTCCGATGGCCAGGACATGGTTTCCCCCAGCGGCGACGGCGCACTGCGCGCCATGCAGATGGCCCTGGCCAGTTGCGCCGAACCGGTGGATTACCTCAATACCCATGGCACCAGCACCCAGGCCGGCGACCTGGTGGAACTGCAGGCGGCACTGGCTGCCTTCGACGGTGAACTGCCGCCGTTCAGCTCGACCAAGTCGCTGAGCGGGCACGCGCTGGGGGCGGCCGGGGTGCACGAGGCGATCTATGCGTTGCTGATGATGCGCCACGGTTTCATGGCGGCTTCGCACAACATCGAACAGCTCGACCCGCAGGTCGAGGGGCTGCCCTTGGTACGCAGCGTGCGCGAAGGGCAGCAGGTGAATTGCGTGATGTCCAACAGCTTCGGTTTCGGCGGGGCCAATGCCTCGCTGGTGTTCAGCCGTCGGGGGCTGGAGGCGCAGGGCGCACATTGACGGTGACGGCCCACCAGAGGCCCGCCCGGACTGAGCTTGAGGGCTGCGCCTGCAGCCCACTCGCTGCGTGAAGGTTTCGAACTGCCAATCGCTTGTTCTCCAACAGACAGTGAGGTGGATATGTCGGGTACGTCGCAGCAGCCGGTCGCGCCGGAGCAATTGAAACGCGTGGTCTGGGCCGCGTCCATCGGCAACTTCGTCGAGTGGTTCGACTTTGCCCTGTATGGTTTTCTGGCGACCACCATCGCCCAGTTGTTCTTCCCCTCGGGTGACAGCACCACGGCGCTGCTCAAGACCTTTGCCGTGTTCGCCGTTGCCTTTGCTTTCCGCCCGCTCGGCGGGCTGGTGTTCGGCATGCTGGGGGACCATTTCGGGCGGCGCCGGGTGTTGTCGATCACGATCCTGCTGATGGCCGCAGCCACCACCCTGATCGGGCTGCTGCCGACCTATGCCAGCATCGGCCTGGCCGCCCCGTTGCTGTTGACGCTGATCCGCTGTGTGCAGGGTTTTTCCGCCGGTGGCGAATACGCCGGTGCCTGCATTTACCTCATCGAGCACGCCCCGGCCGGGCAGCGCGCCCGCTATGGCAGTGCCGCGCTGGTGTCGACCTTCGCCTCGTTCGCGGCCGCCGCCATCGTCACCTATGCCCTGAACCGCTGGCTGACAGCCGAGCAGATGGCAACCTTCGGTTGGCGCCTGCCCTTTCTGATCGCCGCGCCCCTCGGGCTGGTGGGCCTGTACCTGCGCTGGCGCCTGGACGAGACGCCGGCGTTCAAGGCGCTGGCTAGCGCCGAGCGTGCCGTGCATGCACCGCTGGGCCAGACATTGCGCGAGCAGGGCGGGGCGATGTGCTGCCTGGCGGCGTTCATCTCGCTGACCGCGCTGTCGTTCTACATGTGCACCACCTACTTCGTGACCTACCTGCAACTGCAAGGCGGCCAGCCGCAGCCCACAGCGCTGTTGATCTCTTTGCTGACCTTGCTGTTCGCCGCAGCCTGCTGCCCCTTTGCCGGACGCTTTTCCGACCGCGTTGGCCGGCGCCCGACCATGGTCACGGCTGCCGCCTGGCTGGTGCTGACCATTTACCCGGCGTTTCTGCTGGCGCGCTCCGGGTTGTTCTACCCAGCATTGGCGGGGGCATTCCTGTTGGCCATCGGCGCGGTGCTGTGCGGTGTGGTCACGGCCGTGCTGTTGTCGGAAGTGTTCCCCACCCGCAGTCGCTACACCGCCTCGGCCATCACCTACAACATGGCCTACACGCTGTTCGGCGGTACCGCGCCGCTGATCGCCACCTGGCTGATCGAGCGCAGCGGTGACCCGCTGTCGCCGGCCTATTACCTGGCCGGTATCGCCCTGTTCGCCCTGGCGGGCGGGCTGTCGTTGCCGGAGACGGCGGGGCGCCCCTTGAGCCACGCCGCCGATCAACCCGCCAACCCCTTGGCATAAAAAAAACAGGCCCCGCTTGGGGCCCCCGCACCTCAACAACAACCATAAGACCCACGTGCGAATCGGCTCGGCGGCGCAGTTGCCGAGTGCATTCGCGATCACCAGGAGTGACGCAGAATGGCCCGTATAGGCGTAGATGTCGGCGGTACCAACACAGACCTGATCCTGGAAACCACGGAGCGCGACTCCATCGGCCGGCGGATCTTTTCCCACAAGGTCCCCAGCACCCTCGAAGACCAGTCCATCGCTGTGATGCGCGGGATTCTCGAGCTGTGTGCCAAGGCCGGAATCGGCGCCGAAGAAGTGGACCTGATCGTCCATGGCACTACGGTGGCGACCAACATTTCCATCGAACACAATGGCGCCGAGGTGGGCATGCTCACCACCAGGGGCTTCCGCGACATTCTGCACATTGGCCGGCACAAACGGCCCTACAACTTCTCGCTGCAGTTCGATGTGCCATGGCAGAGCACACCGCTGGTGCGTCGGCGTAACCGCATCGCCATCAACGAGCGCATCCTACCGCCCCATGGCCAGGTCGAGACGCCGCTGGACGAGCAGGAAGTCCGCGAGGCCGCGCAGTTGCTCAAGGCCCGTGGCGTGCAGGCCGTAATCATCGGCTTCATGTACGCCTTCCTCGACCGCTCCCATGAGCTGCGCGCCAAGGCCATCGTGCAGAAGGTGATGCCCGAGGCGTTCGTCTGCTGCTCCACCGATGTGGTGGACGTGATGCGCGAGTACGAGCGCTTTTCCACCACGGCCATGAACGCCTACGTCGGACCGCGCACCGCCCACTACCTGACCCACCTGGCCAGCCAGCTGCGTGAAAACGGCATCCAGGCCGACCTGCGCATCATGCAGTCCAACGGCGGTGTGGCCACCGTTGAAAGCTGCTGCGAGCGGCCGGTGAACATCCTCATGTCCGGCCCCGCCGGTGGCGTGATGGGCGGGCATTACTTCGCTGGGCTCGACGGTGAGCGCAACATCATCACCGTCGACATTGGTGGTACCTCGGCGGACATCTCGACCTTGGTCGATGGCCAGATCAAGGTGATGAACCCGCGCGACTCCTACGTGTCCGGGCACCCGGTGCTGGTGCCGATGATCGACCTGATCACCATCGGTGCCGGTGGCGGATCGGTGGCCTTCATCGACCCGGCCGGTGGCTTCCAGGTCGGCCCACGCTCGGCCGGTTCCAACCCCGGCCCGGCCTGTTACGGCCGCGGTGGCGAGGAGCCCACCGTGACCGACGCCAACATCGTGTTGGGCCGTCTGGACCCGGACCAGATGCTGGGCGGCGACCTGAAGATCGACCCGGCGCTGTCGTTCCAGGCCATCGAGGCGAAGATCGCCAAGCCGTTGGGCCTTAGCGTGCACGAGGCGGCCCTGGGCATCCTGCGGGTGGTCAACAACAACATGGCCCTGGCCATTCGTTCCAACTCGGTGGCCCGTGGTATCGACCCCCGCGATTTCGTGCTGATGCCGTTTGGCGGGGCAGGGCCGGTGCATGGCCCGGCGCTGGCCGATGAGGTCAATGCCAAGTCGGTGCTCATCCCGCCAGCGCCGGGCATCACCGCCGCCGCCGGCCTGCTAACCACCGACCTGCAGTACGAGGCCCTGCGCTCGTTGCTGTGCACCCTGAACACCATCGACGACACGCAATTGCAGCGGCTCGAAAGCGCCTTGCAAGAACTGGAAGCCAATGTTCGGCAACAACTGCGCAACGATGGCGTGGACGATGCCTGCATGCAGCTGACCCGCATCGCCGAATGCCGCTACGACGGTCAGGGCTTCGAGCTGCGTGCCCTGATCCCTGGCGGCAAGGTGGACCACCAGGCCATTGCCCAGGTCATGGCGCATTTCCACCAGGTGCATGAGCAGGACTACGGCTATTGCTATGCCGATGCCCCAGTGGAAGTGGTCAGCCTGCGCGTCATCGGTCACTCCCAGTCCGAGAAGCTCGCCTGGCAGCCGCTACCGGCGGCGCTCGACAGCGACACCAGCCAGGCCTTCCTCTACGAGCGCGACACCTGGTTCGACGATGGCCACTGCCTGCCCACGCCACGCTATGACCGCAGCAAGCTGCACGCCGGCCAGTATATCGAAGGCCCGGCCATGCTCATGCAGCACGACTCCACCTCGCTGGTGCCGCCGGGTTGGGTGGCCAGGGTGAGCGCCCACGGCAACCTGATCATCTCCCGCCAGTAACGCCAGAGGACACAGCCATGAATACGCAACCGGTCGATCCGATCACCCTGCAAGTCATCAGCGGCGCCTTGAAGACCATCGCCGAAGAGATGGGCCACGTGCTGTACCGCATGTCGTTCTCATCGATCATCCGCGAGTCCCAGGACATGGGCGCCGGGCTGTTCGACACCCGCTACCAGACCATCTGCGAGTCCGAATCCACGCCGATGCACATCGGCTCGATCCCGGCCTACCTGCGCGGCATCGAGGCCACCCTGCAAGGTGGCGCCTGGCACGAGGGCGATGTGGTGGTGCACAACCATCCCTATCACGGCTCCAGCCACAGCCCGGACCTGGCGGTGATCGTGCCGATTTTCCATGAAGGCGAGCTGGTGGGCTTTTCCGGCAACACCGCGCACCACATCGACATCGGCGCAGCTACGCCGGGGTTGATCATCGACGTAGGCGACGTGTACGCCGAAGGCATGCTGATGGCCGGGCTCAAGCTCTATGAGCGCGGTGTGCGCAACGAAGCGCTGGTGCAGATGTTCCGTTACAACAGCCGTGCATCCGACCAGCTGATTCGCGACATCGAAGCCCAGGTGGCCTCGGCGCAGCTGGGCGCCCGGCGCTTCAAGGAACTACTGACCCGCTACGGCAAGGATTTCAGCTTCACCGCGATCAACCAGTTGATCGACTACGCCGAAACCATCATGCGCCAGCAGATCGCGCAGATTCCCGATGGCGACTACCGCGCCGAAGGCTTCCTCGACGACGACGGCCGCAACCGCGAGCGGCGCCTGCCGGTGGTGGTCACGGTAAAAGTGAGCGGTGATGCCCTGGAGGTGGACCTGACCGGTTCGGCGTTGCAAACCGAAACCGCCTATAACGTGCCGTTCGAAGGTTCGTGCAAGGTGGCCGCCTACGCCGCCTTCCGCAAGCTGCTGCTCGACGCTGCCACGCTGCCCAGCCCGGTGCCGTCCAACGAGGGGTCGTTCCGCCCGATCAGCGTGGTGGCACCCTTGGGCACGATCTTCAACCCGGTGTTCCCGGCGGCTGCCGAAGCCCGTTTCACCCAATGCAACCGCATGATCGACCTGATCATCAGGGCGCTGGCCCCGGTGCTGCCGGAGCGGGTCATCGCTGGCAGTTCGGCGTCGATCTCGTTCGCGGCCTACTCCGGGGTCAAGGCCGATGGCGACTATTGGGTGTTCCTCGAAGTCAACGAGGGGGCCTATGGCGGGCGACCGAAGTCCGACGGCCCGGACGCCATCGACAACCTCATGGCCAACACCCGCAACAACCCCATCGAAGATTTGGGCATGCACCTGCCGATGATCTGCGACCGCTACGAACTGCGCGACGACGTGATGCCGGGAGCCGGCAAGTACCGCGGAGGCATTGGCGTGGTCAAAGCCCAGCGAGTGCTGACACCGGGGTTTATTACCCACGAGAGCGAGCGGCATTTCGATGTGCCGTGGGGGCTGTTCGGTGGCCAGGACGGGGTGGTGGGCAAGACCGAGATCTACAACGTCGCCACGCCTGGTGACGTGACGTCGATGCCATCGAAGTTCTCGGGCTACGCCTCGAAGGCGGGGGATGTGATGGCCTACTACTCGCCGTGCGGGGGGGGCTACGGCCACCCGTTGGAGCGCAGCGCCGAGCAGGTGCGCGAGGATGTGCTGGATGACTTCTGCACCCTTGAACAGGCCTATGAGGTGTATGGAGTAGTGCTCGACGAGCAGGTACGCCTGGATGTCGAGGCCACCCGCTCGCGACGGGCGCAGATGCAGGCCTGACCTCGCTGAGCCAGTGCCGGCCTCTTCGCGGGCAAACCCACTCCTACAGGTTCGGTACTTTCCATGAGAACAGTCGGGCTCTGTGGGAGCGGGTTTGCCCGCGAAGAGGCCGGCACTGGCAACAAAGACTTTCAATCTCCTGGATAACTCAAGACCCAAGCCGCCGGCCCCCGATGGCAAGGCCCGCTTGTGCCCAACATTTTCTGCACAGGTGCTTCCATGACCACCCCAGAACTCACTTCCGACTCCGATGCACCCAGCGTCACCCGCCACAACCTGCTGGAACCTTCGATCCTCCCGATAAAACGCCAGCAGCGCTCCATCGGCACCCTCGGCTTCACCTGGATCTGGATCGGCATCGCCTTCATGATCGCCACCTTCCAGCTCGGCGCCACCGGCGTTTCCGGCCTGCCGCTGCTGCAGGTGGTGGTGGTCATCCTGCTGGCAAACTTCGTGCTGGCCCTGCTGATGACCCTCACCGCCGACATCGGCACCGAACACGGCCTGTCGTTCGCGGTGTACCTGCGCGCACCGTTCGGCGTGCACGGCACCCATATCCCGTCGTTGTTCCGCGGGCTGGTGGCGGCGATCTGGTTCGGCATCCAGACCTACCTCGGCGCCCTGGCCCTGAGCGGCATCGTCGAGTACCTCACCGGGTTCGACAACTGGGCGCTGTGGTACGTGATCTTCGCCGTCGTGCAGGTGATCAATACCGCCCTGGGCATCAAGGCCGTGGAGTTTCTCTCGTCGATCGCCGCGCCGGCGATCATCGCCATCTCGGTGTGGATGTACATGACCCTCGATGTGCTGGCGGTGACCAAGGGCGTGAACATCTGGACCTTCGTCGGCGACAAGCCGTTGACCATCATGACCCTGTTCCTGGCCAACGTGGCGTTCTGGTCGACCTTGGCCATCGACATTCCCAACATCACCCGCTACGTGCGCACGCCCGTCGACGCCATGGGCTTCTTTTCCCGCAACAGCCACATTTTCCTGGCCCAGCTTGTGGCGCTGCCGCTGACCCAGACCTGGATCGCGGTGATCGGCGCGGCATCATTCATCGCGGCGGGGGACTGGAACCCGATCAACGTCATCCAGGGGCAAAGCACCGGGTTCAGCCTGATCCTGCTGATGGTCCTGGTGGTGCTGGCGCAGTGGTCGACCAACACCGCCGCCAACCTGATTCCGGCGGCGCTGACCTTCGTCAATGCCGGCGCACCCCGGGTGAAGTACCCGACGGCGGTGGTCATCGCCGGCGTCATCGGCACGTTGTCGATGCCCTGGGCGATTCTCGACAACCTGTTCGCCTTCCTGTTTTCGTACGGCTCATTCCTCTCGGCGATTGGCGGCATCATGGTTGCCGATTACTACCTGATTCGCCGCCGTCGCTTGAACGTGCCGCAACTGTACGCGTTGCAGGGGCAGTTCCATTACTGGCGCGGGTTCAACCCGGCAGGGTTGCTGGCCTGGGCGACGTCCAGCGTGCTGGCGTTCTTCTCCGGCGACTGGGCGTTCGTGGTCGGGTTTGTCAGCGGGTTGGTGATTCATGGGCTGCTGATGAAGCTGTGGATCGTCAAGCGCTACCCCCAGCAGGAGATCGTCAGTGAAAGTGCCGAGCCGTGGCTGGCCACCAGCGTAGGACAGGACTGGAGCTATGACGCCGACAGCGACAGCTTCCGGCGCACGCCTGGAGGGTAGGCCTCAGCTCGTCAGATCCCTGAGCAGTGCCTTGAACCGCGCAGCCGTAGGGCTCTCGTACGCCTCGTTCCACGCCGCAATGGTCTGCACCCGTGCCTGGGCATTGTCCAGCGGCACGATCACCACGTCCTCGCGCTGAATTCTGTAGGCGCATTCGGAGTACAGCGACACCCCCATGTTGGCCGCCACCAGCCCGAGAATGCCGATGCTGGTGGTGGCCTCCTGGTGGATGTTCGGGCTGAACCCGGCACGCTGGCACAACTGGAACGCCTGGTCGCGGAACATGCTCCAGCCACTGGGCGAGCCGAAGATGAAGCGCTCGTTGCGCAACTGTTCGATACGGATGCTCTGCTGCCCGGCCAGCGGGTGCCGTGACGGCAACACCGCCACCATCTTCTCTTGGTCTACCGGCATCGAGGCGATGTCCGGTTCGGTCATCGGCCCCAGCAAAAAGCCCACGTCGATCAGGCAATCGCGAATCGCCTTGTACTGCTCGTGCGAGGGCATGTACAGCAGCTCCACCGTCACTTCCGGATGCAGGTCCTTGAAGCGTTCGAGGATGCCGGGCAGCGCGCCGTTTATGGCGAAGTCGTTGTAGGCCACGGTCAGGTGGCCGATGTCGCCCGCCGCAGCGCTTCGCGCCAGGTCGATGCCGCGCTCGATGTGGCGGAACACCTGGCGGCATTCCTGCAGGAACAACCGGCCGGCTTCGGTCAGCGCCACATGGCGCGTGGTGCGCATGAACAGCTCCGCCCCCAGCTCGCTTTCCAGGGCCTTGATCAGCCGGCTCAAGGCGGGTTGGGTGATGAACAGTGCGTCGGCGGCACGCTTGAAATGCAGCAGTTCGGCGACCGTGACGAACGCTTTCATCTGCTTGAGATCGAACCGGATATTGTTGCTCATATTGGTATCAATACTCGCCAATAATGAATTAGATGTTATCAGTTAGCGAGGTTATCGTGAGTTCCAGGTCAAGGCAAACCTTCCTTGCCGAACCGCTCACAACGACCCACTGGAGAGATTCACTATGTCGCAAGACCTGATGACCATGCTCGAACGCGCCTTCGAAGAATCGACCAAGCTCTACAAAGAGCGTGGCTTCCAGCGCCGTATAGGCTTCGGCAAGCGCCCGGCGCTGATCAACGTCGACCTGGCCAACGCCTGGACCCGACCCGGTAATCCGTTCACCTGCGAGAAGATCGACGACGAGATCATCCCCGGCGTGCAGCGCCTGATGAAGGTGTTCCGCGCCAACCGTTTCCCCATCGTCCACGTCACCACCTGCTACCAGAACACCGACCGCCAGGACCCTAACACCGACATGGGCCAGTGGCACAACAAGATCCCGGTTGATGTGGTCAACCAGGCCGACGAGAACCTCTGGGCGATCGACTCGCGCATTGCCCCGATCGATGGCGAGTTCGTGCTGGTCAAGAAGCGCGCCAGCTCGTTCAGCGGCACCTCGCTGGCGGGCTACCTGCGTTCGGCAGGGGTCGACACTATCCTGGTCACCGGTGTGACCGCCTCGGCTTGCGTGCGTACCACGCTGTGCGACGGCCTGGCCGAGGGCTTCCGTACCATCGCGGTCAAAGAGTGCATCGGTGACCGTGTGCCGGGTGCGGTGGCCTGGAACCTGTTCGACATCGATGCCAAGTTCGCCGATGTGGAAACCGTCGACAGCTGCCTGGACTATCTGACCAGCATCGGCAAGCAGTAACACTATCGGGTGCATACACGCCGTGGCATAGCACAGTTTCGCCACGGCGTGCTTGTATTGGAGCAAGGCATGCCCTCTAGAATACCGGTCTAGCCGTTACCCGAAGGACCAACATGTCAGCGTCCTACCTCATCACACTTGGCGCCATGGTCGCCGGTATCGTCCAGGCCCTCTCAGGGTTTGCCTTCGGCATGGTCGCCTTGTCGTTTGGGTGTGGGGGCCTGAACCGCGTCCGGCCGCGTCCCTGACCGTGTTCGGTAGCCTTACCGGTCAACTCATTGCCGTCTTCAGCCTCAGACGCGGCTTAAGCTCGCCGCTGCTGTGGACCTTCGTGCTCGGTGGCCTAGCCGGTATTCCGCTGGGCGTGTGGATTCTGCCCTACCTGGACATGCTCTGGTTTAAGGCCGTGTGCGGCATGTTGCTGGTACTGTGGTGTCCGCTGATGCTGTCGGCGCCACGCTTGCCAAGGCTTTCCGGCAACCGCTTCGCCGATGGTGCGGTAGGGCTGGTCGGTGGAGCGCTTGGCGGGACCGGTGGCTTTACCGGAACGATGCCGAAGGTGTTCTCAAGGCCTTTCTCTTGAGCAACCCGGGCAGCTTCGGCCTCCTGACGTGTCTCGGCTTTCCGCACTAGTGGGTCGATACCTTCGCGGATCAGTGCCCTGTGGTATCAGCGCGAGAGCGAGCCTCCTTTAACCCGTAGCGAGGATAGGGGCCTAGGCCGATTTCCTTACGTTTGCCCGATAGCTGGTAACGCAGAATCCATGCTTTCTCGGATTTTCGGATAACTAAGCGAAGGCCGTCACCATCGTCGTACTTGCCGAAGTCGGTAAGATTTTCAACCAGTTTCGCGGTGAGCTTGGGCATGGCGAAAGCTCCAAACTGAAATCTGGTCCCCCATCCGGTCCCCCACTCACAACGCGGATGTGGAAGGAACGTAGTGGAATAGGGCAGCTTGTTCCAAGCTTTAAAATACGCCCAAAAATATGTTTTAGAGCGGCCGGACGTCAGTCAGTGGATACCGGTGGTCGGGAGTGGAAAACTCATTGATAATGACTACGCTGCATTCGAACTCAATTTTTTATCTCATTGATTGTTATAACTTTATTTTCATCGGCCTGGCTAAAGCGCGTGAGTTTGAATTTCGAGTGCTCCGCCATACTCACGAAATTGAATTGCCTCTTCCTGAAAGGGCAGTTGTTGCGGTCGTGGCAGGAAGGAACTGCAAGTAGGATCTGTACTTTCCCGATAACTATTCTGCTATTGCATGTTTGGAATTTTTTCGAAGCCGATCGAGATAATCCGCCCAATGCTGCGCCGCTTCTCGTCGCTGCGGCAGCAACTGCGCGCGCGCATACACTGCGCCCAGAGCGCCTGGCATACGGTGAGAAAGCGACAACTCCAGCACAATCGGATCGATGCCCAAATGCTCGTGGGCGATAGTACGGTAGGTGGCGCGGAAACCGTGCGCAGTGATGCGGTATTCCGGCCAGATCCGCTGGTAGGCCTTGGCCAGGGATGTGGCGTCAACTGGATAGCCTGGGTAGACCGGCGATACAAAGACCCAGCCATTCCCCGCTTCATCCACCACCCGCCGTTCATGTAGTTCACGCAACAGCACAAGGGCTTGCTCCGGCAGTGGCACGATGTGTTTGCTCTTATCCAGATGGCGGGTTTTCCCTACTACATAGCGCCAGTCGGCGCTGACCAGGTCGACGTCTTCCCAACGCATTTTTACCAGCTCGCCGGGGCGAACCGGCAGCATGACCAGCAAGCGCATCGCAGTGCTCACGCTGCTCGGGCTGAGCTCATCCAGACGAAGCAAAAGGTGACCCAAATCGGCTGGTCGTTCGATCGCTGGATTACTGGTCACCACATGGCGAACCTTGAGCTCTTCGGTGTTGCTCAGGGCCACGTTACGTTCCACCCAGCCACGACCCTCAGCGAAACCGAGCACGGCACGGATGATGGTACGCACGCGCTTGGCCATGGCCAGTGTGCGTGCTCGGCGCAGGCTAGCGATGATCTCGATGATGTGGTCCAGTTTGATCTCGCTGACGGGAATGCTGCCGATGGTGGGCAGGATGTGATTGTTCAAAGCGCCGCGAAAGCCCGCGAGGGATTTGCTCACGAGGTCGTGCGATTTGAAGGCCAGCCACTGTTCGGCGACGTATCTGAATGTGCGTTCCTCATTAAGTAGCTGATCGGCGATTTTCTTGCGTTTGGCCTTCAGCGGGGCGACGTGATGAGCCACGTTCTGGCGCGCGGCTCGGGCCAAGTCGCGCGCGTCTTTCAAGCCAATGTCGGGATACCGGCCGATCGCGTACACATTTTCCTTGCCGTTCAGCCGATACCTCATCCGCCAGTATTTTGCGGCAGGCTTGTTCGACTTCTGCGAGGCCTGAACATGTAAGTAAAGACCGGGTACCTCGCCGTCGGCGTACTTGCCGGGTTCAGCAATGGCACGCAAGAAGGCGTCGCTGAGTTTACGCCGCAATGCAGGCGTAGGGAGGGAGGTCGTCATATGCGGGTACTTTTTTTCGAAGCGGAAAAAGTACCCCAAAATATACCCGCAGGTGCATTGGAAATGAGCGGAATACGACGGACGGCCTTGGACGTAAAACCTTATTAAGACACTGATTTTATTGGTGTTTGTGGATCTAGATGGAAGTCAGTCACAAGCTATCCGGATCCCCAAAGAACATCTGTATCCGCGATCGTAACCACCGCTCCCCCGGATCATTGTCCTGTGCCCCGCGCCAGGCCATGTGCAGCTCGAAGCTCGGTACCTCGATCGGTGGGTCCTCGGCGCGCAGGCCGCCGGCGGCGGTCAGTGGCTCGGCGGTGTAGTCGGGTACCGTGGCCAGGATGTCGGTCCCGGCCAGCAGGCTGCCAAGCCCGTTGAACTGCGGCACCGCCAGCACCACATGGCGCTGACGTCCTATGCGCTCGAGGGCTTCGTCGATGATGCCGGACAGGTCGCCGGCGAAGGACACCAGGGCGTGCGGCCGGGCACAGAAGTCGTCCAGGCTGATCGGCCCCGGCACGCTGTCGGCCCGCAGCAGCTTGGGCAGGCTGCGGCGCAGGATCTTGCGCTTGGCATTGGCCGGCAGTTCGCTGGTGTAGCTGACGCCGACCGAAATCTCGCCAGAGGCCAGCAAGGCCGGCATCAGCAAGTAGTTGACCCGGCGTATCACCAGCACGATCCCGGGAGCCTCGGCACGGATGCGCTTGAGCAGCAGCGGCAGCAGGGCGAACTCGGCGTCGTCCGACAGGCCGATGCGAAACACCGCCTTGCTGGTGGCCGGGTCGAACTCGGCCGCCCGGCTGACCGCCGTGGAGATCGAATCCAGCGCCGGTGACAGCAGGGCGAAGATCTCATGGGCGCGCGCCGATGGCTCCATGCTTCGGCCGGTGCGCACGAACAGCGGGTCGTCGAACAGGCTGCGCAGGCGTGCCAGCGAGGCACTGATCGCCGGCTGGCCGAGAAACAGCTTCTCGGCCGCCCGGGTCACGCTGCGCTCGTGCATCAGGGTCTCGAACACGATCAGCAGGTTGAGGTCTACACGACGCAGGTCGTTCCGGTTCATCAGTCGCTTGGCCTGTTTGCCTGGTGAGGAGGGCAGGGGTGAATCTTACGACCAAAGGCTGTTAACCTGCACGACTTTGCGGGTCACGGTGTGTCGCATCGCCAGCATTACGATCGATGCCAGGCATGACGACTATCGACGATCACCGATGGTGCGCCGGTGCAAGCCCGGATACAGTCGGTGGCAATATGAGGTTCAGACAGGCGAGGTATGCGATGTCACGCATGATCCGTTTCCACAAGTTCGGCGCCGCCGAGGTGCTCCGCTTCGAGGAGCGCCCCGAGCCGACCCCGGCGGCCGGCGAAGTGCAGGTGCGCGTGCAGGCCATCGGTATCAGCTGGTACGACGTGCTCTGGCGGCAGAACCTGGCGCCGTCCCAGGCCCGCCTGCCGGCCGGCATCGGCCATGAGATGGCTGGCATGGTCACGGCGGTGGGCGAGGGGGTCGACGACATCGCGGTCGGTGACCGGGTCGCCAGCTTTCCGGCGGCCAGCGCCAACGAACACCCGGTGTATGGCGAGGTCATCGTGCTGCCGCGCAATGCCATCACCCGCTACCCGGATACGCTCACGCCCATCGAGGCGAGCGTGCACTACACGCCGTTGCTGATCGCCTACTTCGCCTATGTCGACCTGGCCAAGGCCGTGGCCGGGCAGACCGCGCTGGTAACCGACGCCAGCCACTGCGCCGGGCCTGCCTTCGTGCAACTCGGCAAGGCCCTCGGGCTCAAGGTACTGGCGGTGACCAAGCAGCCGGAACAGCGCGACTATCTGCTCGAGCTTGGCGCCGACAAGGTCATCGTCACCGAGGAGCAGGACCTGCTCATGCAGGTGGCCAAGTACACCGACAACCGTGGCGTGGACATGGTCCTCGATGGTCTGGGCGGGCCGCAGATGTCCCTGCTCGGCGATGTCCTGGCGCCGCGCGGCAGCCTGGTGCTGTACGGGCTGCAGGGCGGCAACCAGACGCCGTTCCCGGCGTGCGCGGCATTCCAGAAGAACATCCGCTTCCACGTGCACTGCATCGGCAACTTCCTCGGCAAGCCGGAACTGGGCATCTGCCAGGACCAGGCCGCCCTGCAGCGCGCCCTGCACGAGATCAACCAGTTCACCGCCGACCAGCTGCTGACCCCGCAGATCATCAAGGTTTATCCCTTCGAACGAGCAGTCGATGCCCACCGCTACATGGACGCTTGCCCGTGCGGCGGTCGTGTAGTGCTGGACCTGGCCCGCGACTGAGTCACGACTGACCCAGAACCCGAGCATCTTCTCGGGTTCTTCGATTTTTCCTACATGAATTTAAGTATCGGCTGATAACAGATGCCGCGGCTGATGCGTGCGTGGTCATTTAATCTTCGACAAGAGGAAAGTTCTCGGAAGTGGTAAGACAAATGCCACGGCTTGGGAGTTTCTGAATGGTTTTTTTATCGGGATCTGTATCTGTTATTCGTTCGGCAGGAATTGATAATGGCGCGATGATAGTCCGTTCTAGGAGCCTGGGGATGAAAGGCTTGGGCGCGAAAACCGAATGTTCCAGGCCACGAGGCCTGGCGCGCGCGATGCACTGTGGCGAAAGGTCGAGTCGTGAGCATCATTCGTTTCGAAACTTCCTAGGCACTTGTAGGAAAAGTCTTCAGATATACCAAACACCTTTCCGGACATTCGCCGGTGGCAGGACGCACAGCAACCCTCGAGGAGATCGAATGAGATGACCAGCGCTATCCACGACCAAGCCATGCAATACATCTTCAAGCAAGTGCTGGAGCGGCTGCTCGATGGCATGAGCCAGGCGCAGCGAGCCTCCTTGCAACTGCTCATCCAGCGGCTAATGATCGCCGCCGGAGGGCCGGAGCGGATCGGCTCCTTCCGCTTGCTGGTTCTTTACAGCGGTGATCCGCACAGCTGCAATGTGCTGAGTTGGCTTCGAGCGGCGCAGCTGAGCATTGCCAGCCGCTCGCCAGCGACCTTCGCCATGCGCGTGCTGGTGGCGCCGCGCATTGGCGGGTTCGGGGAGGCTGCAAGCCAGCATGGACGTTGCCTGGATACCTTGTTCCTGCAGGATGACCCGCGAGTGGAACTGCTGATGGTGGAAGGGCACGGCGTGGTGCCGTTCTGCTCCCGCCGGCTGATGTCGCTGCGGGTACAGCCCGCCGAGCGGGAAATGCTGCTGGCTTTCGGGCACCTCTGCGAAGGGCAGCCGCAAAGCCTGCTTGGCTGTTGGCAGCTGCTCGCGCAGGCCGAGACCTGCCGCCGGGTGCTGGACTGGAGAGGCGGCGTGGATGCGCTGGTCACCGGCATGCCCTTGCGCCAGCGCCAGCGCTTGCTGGCCTGGGCTCGACGTTGCCTGCGCCTGGCCGACCTGGCTTCGATCCTGCCGCCCGAGCAATGCGCACGCAGCCTGATCGAAGGCTTGGCCACCTTGCATGCGCAAATGGTCGGGCAGTGCCTCGATGGCGCTTCGCGAAGCTGCCTGGAGGCCTGGGACAGCTGGTCCGGGGCGTTCCTGCGAGTGATCGTCATCGATGACCTGATGCAGCCGCCATCAGCGAGACAGCCGAGCGAAGTGCCCGATGCGCCCTGGGCGGCAGCGACACCGGCCGGTGGCGCCTTGTCCGTCTGCTTCGACCCGTTGCTGGCGGCCCATGTCCATGGGCTGCATGCCGAATTGCACGAATGGACCGACTACGCCCAGGGCCTGGCCGAAGCGGGCTTGTCCGAGCGGCTTTCGGCGCAGCAGGCGCAGAGCTGGCGCAAGCAGGCCGAACGGGCCTTGATGATGACCCATGCGATCACCACGCCGCAGCTCAAGTGTCTGCTGTGTGCGCCGTTCACCGACCAGGGTGCGCGCCTGGAGGCGTTCGTCGAGCTTTGCTATCCGGAAATGCACGTGGCCTTGCCCTATCTGCACTTGGCACTGCAAGGACAGCGTTGCCCGGAAGCTGTCGCGCAGTGGCTGACGACCGCCAGTGGCCTGCCGCTGTCCAGGCTGCAGGCGCTCTATGCGTACGGCGCGCGACAAGCGAACAGTGCCCTGCTGGCATCGCTGGCGCGCCGCGACTGCGGCTTGCGCTATGTCGCGCCGCAGCGCCGCGGTGGCTCACGCGGCGCTGCGGGTCGGCGGCCTTGATGGGCAAGACCTGCGGGCGGGTGTTCGCCCATCAGGCGGTGTACCGCTACCTGGTGGAGCTGATCGAGCAGCCCAGGCCGTGTGGCGACCAGCGTCTGCCATCGCTGCGCGACCTGGCGCAGCGGCTGGACGTGTCGCTTTCGACCGTGCAGCATGCCTATGCTCGGCTGGAGCATGAAGGGCGGATCCGCTCGGTGCCAAGGTCCGGCTATTATGTGAACCGATCTGTCGGGCCGTTGCGCGCCGGCTCCCTGGGGCAGCTGCCGAGCGACCTGCCGCTGCCGGACCTGCCCGCGCTGGAGCATGCCCTGCTGGCCGAGGAGCGACGTCTGGCGCGCCAGCTGGCGCGGGCCGGGGGGCGACCAGCGCCTGGCCGGCGACGTCATGCTGCGCAATGCCCTGGCCGCGCGCTATACCCGCGCGTCCCGCCACTGCTGGAGCGCTGGCGATGTGTGCCTGGCCACCGACCTGCAGGCCTTGCTGGAGACCGTCTTTGCCGTGCTGGGCTTCGCGGGGGCCACCGTGCTGGTGGCGTCGCCATGCAGCTGGCGATGGTTGCGCCTGTTGCAATGCGCCGGCGGCAAGCTGATCGAAATGCCGCTCGACCCGCATGGCCGCGCCGACCTCCAGGCGCTGTCGCAGTTGCTGGCGAGCGAGCCGGTGCGCCTGGCATCGTTGCCGTCGTGCCTGGCCGCCCCTCCCGGTCGCCGGGTCCCGGCGCAGGAGCAATTGGCGGTCGCCACGTTGCTCGAGCGACATGGCATCTGGTTGCTGGAGAACGACCTGGACAGCGAGCATTGCTTCGAGGAGCCGCCCGAGGCGCGCCTGCGCGACGCTGTGGATCCTGGCCGGTTGCTGGTGCTGGGCTCGTTGGAAGCGTATGCCGGCGCCGAGATGCCCTACGCCTACCTGCTCGGGCAGCAGGCAGACCTGCATGCAGCGATGGCCTTGCGCGACTTTCGTCTGCCGCCGCTGCGTCAGCAGGCGCTGGCCCGGTTGCTGGCCAAGGGGCAGGTCGATGGTCATCTGCGCCGGCTGCGCGAGGAGCTGGCAGCCCGCGCGGCTATCCTGGGTGCCCAACTGATCGACCGCTTCGGCGGCGCGCTGGCCTTCGAGGCGCCAGAAGGCGGGCGGGGTCTGTGGGTACGGCTGGCCCATGCGGTCGACGCGCAGCGCATCCTGGCGCTACCGCCTGTTGCGGGGCTGCGCATGATCCCTGGCGAATGCTTCAGCCTGCAGGGTCGCTACCGCGAACATCTGTCGCTGGCCTGGGAGGGTGGGGACCTCGAGCAGCTACGCCGAGCACTGGCCCGGCTCGCCGAGATCCTGGCTCGCTGCGGGCCGGGTGACCGTTGATCCAGGGCGCTTGCAGCCGTCGTCCTCTGTATGTATAACCAGTGACACGTTTCCCTGCCTGCCTGCACTTTCGTGATCGCTCATTCCGTCGAAGATCCTTTCTACTATCTGCACAACTTCCGACAGGTGCTTGGCTGGGTCGAGCTCCGTTACGCCGACCTGCTCGACCCCGAGGAGCGTGCCTTCATCGCCGGTTTCGGCCAGTTGCCACAAGCGGCGCAGGCCCTGCTGGTGCGCATGGTGATGCGCAAGGGTGAACTGTTTCGTACCGACAAGCTGGTCTACCCGGAAATCGGCTGCCCGCATGCCGCCCTCGAGCCGTTGCTGGCGGCCGGCTGGGTCTGCGACCAGGTCGAACTCGACCTTGAACAGCTGTTCGGCTTGTTGCGCAAGCAAGAGCTGACCCGCTGCTTCGCCGCCCGGCTGAGCCGGCCGCGTGGCCTCAAGGGCGAGCTGCTGGCCGAGCTGCAAGCGCTGCAGTTGGCCGCCCGGCCCATGCAGGCCTGGTACCCAGAGTTTGCCGAGCGCGTCGTGCAGTGGCGCCTGCAAGCGCTGTGCGACCGTCTGCGCCTGTTGTTCTTTGGCAATCTGTACCAGGACTGGTCCGAATTCGTCCTGGCGGACCTGGGCCTGCTGCGTTACGAGCAGGTCGCCTTCAGCGCCGATTCGCGGGCCTTGCGCAGCCGGGCTGACCTCGAGCTGGCAATGGCGCTGCATCGTTGTGCCGAGCGCCTGGACCAGGGCGAACCGCTGGCGGTGGTGCTCGAGGCGCTGCCCGGCCTGTCTGGCGACAATCCCTGGCTGGCGCGACGCCGGTCGCGGCTGCTGTTCGCCCTGGGTCAACAGGCTGAACGCCTGGCACAGTGGCAGCAGGCCCAGGCGATCTATGCCGACTGCCAGCATCCGCAGGCACGTATCCGCCAGGTCCGCGTGCTCGAGCGCAGCGAGCGTTGGGCCGAGGCGCACGCCATGGCCGCGCGCATGGCCGAGGCGCCTGCCAATGCCCTCGAGGCGCAGGCCCTCGAACGCATGTTGCCCCGCCTGTCGCGCAAGCTCGGTGGCGCGCCGCGTTCGCGCCGGCGTACGCTACCGGCCAGGCTCATCGAACTGGTACTGCCTGCCGAACAGGCGCAGCTCGGGGTCGAGCGCGCGGTTCGCCAGCATCTGCAGCAGGAGGAGGGCGGCGAGGTGCACTACGTCGAGAACACCCTGTTCAACAGCCTGTTCGGGCTGCTGTGCTGGGAAGTGATCTTCTCGCCGGTACCGGGGGCATTCTTCCACCCCTTCCAGGGCGCGCCCCAGGATCTGCATGAAGCCGACTTCCAGCTGCGCCGCGCGGCCGCCTTCGACGCCTGCTTCGCCTTGCTCGAGCAAGGTGCCCATGGCGCGGCCATTCGGGCCTGCTATCAGGCCAAGCAGGGCTTGCAATCGCCTTTTGTGGCCTGGTCGGCATTGTCGCCGGCACTGCTCGAGCAAGCGCTGGCGTGCGTGCCGGCGGCGCACCTGAAGGCGTGCTTCGTGCGCCTGCTGCAGGACATCCGCAACAACCGCACCGGGATGCCGGACCTGATCCAGTTCTGGCCGGACGAAGGCCGTTACCGCATGATCGAGGTCAAGGGACCGGGGGATCGGTTGCAGGACAACCAGCTGCGCTGGCTGGAGTTCTGCCGCGAGCACGGCCTGCCGGTCGAAGTCTGTCATGTGCGCTGGGACACGCCGGCTCCATGAGCTATACCGTCGCGGTACGCGCCTTGTGCGAATTCAGCGCCAAGGAGGGCGACCTGGACTTGCGCTTCACGCCATCGCCCACCGCCCAGGAAGGCATCCTCGGGCATCGGCGAGTGGTGGCCAGGCGCGATCCTGGCTACGAGTCGGAGGTGGCCCTGGAGGGCCACTACCAAGGTTTGCGCGTACGGGGTCGCGCCGATGGCTACGATCCGGCGCGCAACCGCCTGGAAGAGATCAAGACCCATCGCGGCGACCTGACCCGCCAGCCGGCCAACCATCGACAGTTGCATTGGGCGCAGGCCAAGGTCTATGCCTGGCTGCTCTGCCAGGCGCGCGAGCTGGAGCGCATCGAGGTGGCGCTGGTCTACCTGGATGTCGACAGCGACCGCCAGACGCTGATCAGCGAAAGCTGGCAGGCCCTGGACCTGGAACGGTTCTTCGCCGCGACCTGCGAGCGCTTCCTGGCCTGGGCGCAGGCCCAGGAGCAACGTCTGGGCGAACGCAACCAGGGCTTGCAGGCCCTGGGCTTTCCATATCCGGCCTTTCGCCAGGGCCAGCGCCAACTGGCCGAGACCCTGTACAAGGCCGTCAGCACCGGGCGCTGCCTGATGGCTCAGGCCAGTACAGGCATCGGCAAGACCCTGGGTACCTTGTTCCCGCTGCTCAAGGCGACGGTACCGCAGCGGCTCGACAAGATCTTCTTCCTGACGGCCAAGACGCCAGGCCGGGCGCTGGCGCTCGATGCCCTGCGCCAGATCACCCGGCATGCGCCGCAGCCGGCGCTGCGCGTGCTGGAGCTGATCGCCCGGGACAAGGCTTGCGAGCATCCCGACAAGGCCTGCCATGGCGAGTCCTGCCCACTGGCGCAAGGCTTCTACGATCGTCTGCCAGCGGCGCGGGTAGCGGCCGGCCGGGCAGGGCTGCTCGACCAGCGGGGCCTGCGCGAGGTCGCCCTGGCACACCAGGTGTGCCCGTACTATCTCGCCCAGGAAATGGCGCGCTGGGTCGATGTGCTGGTCGCCGACTACAACTACTACTTCGATGCCCATGCGTTGCTGTTCGGTCTGGCCCAGGCCAACCAATGGCGTACCGCGGTGCTGGTCGACGAAGCGCACAACCTGGTCGAACGGGGCCGGCAGATGTACAGCGCCAGCCTCGACCAGGGGCAGTTGCTCGCCTTGCGCCAGGCCAAGCCGGCCGGCCTGGCCAGCACGCTGGAGCGGCTCAACCGTGCCTGGAACGCGCTGTACAAGACCCAGCTGGCACCCTATCAGGCCAGCCAGCAGTTGCCCGAAGAGATCCTGCGCGCGCTGCAGCAGTTCATCGGCCTGGTCCAGGAACGCATGAACCAGGCGCCGGACACCATCGAGCCGGACGTCCTGCGGTTCTATTTCCAGGCCCTGCAGTTCACCCGCGTGGCCGAGCTGTTCGACGAGCATTTCCTGTTCGATGTGAGCGTGCGCAACGGGCCGCGCAAGCGTCGGCTGGCCACGCTCTGCCTGCGCAACGTGGTACCGGCGCGCCTGCTGGCGCCCCGCATGACGGCGGCGCGTAGCGTGACCCTGTTCTCCGCGACACTGGGGCCGCGGCACTTCTATGCCGACCTGCTGGGCATGCCGACGGACACAGCCTGGCTGGAAGTGGCCGCGCCATTCAAGGCAGAGCAGTTGCAGGTGCGCATCGTCAGCCGGATCTCGACCCGCTACCACCAGCGCCGGGCCTCGCTCGCCCCGATCGTCGAGCTGATCGCCGAGCAGTACCAGCGCCAGCCTGGCAACTACCTGGCGTTTTTCAGCAGCTTCGAGTATCTCGACCAGGTCGCGCGCCTGCTCGCGCAGCGCTATCCGCTGATCCCCTGCTGGGAGCAGGCGCCGGGCATGGACGAGGCCGCTCGGGAATCATTCCTGGCGCGCTTCGTGCCCGAGGGGCGCGGGGTCGGTTTCGCGGTGCTCGGTGGAGCCTTCGGCGAAGGCGTGGACCTGCCCGGTTCACGGCTGATCGGTGCGTTCGTGGCGACCTTGGGACTGCCGCAGGTCAACCCGGTCAACGAGCAGTTCAAGCAGCGGCTGGGGCAGCAGTTCGGCGCAGGGTTCGATTATGCCTACCTGTACCCCGGCGTGCGCAAGGTGATCCAGGCCGCCGGCCGGGTGATTCGTGGCGACCAGGACAGCGGCGTGCTGGTGCTGATCGACGAACGCTTCGCCGAGGCTAGGGTCCGCCAGATGTTCCCGAGTTGGTGGCAGTATCCTGGAAGCGACGGCCAGGCAGGCTGATCGTGGTCGTCGCGCCGGTTGGAAACTCCCAGTACACTGCGTGTTCCAACCCCCCACACTCCCAGACCACGAGGTTTTCATGACGCTCAGTCCTTTGGCAGGCAAGCCGGCACCAGCCAGTGTGCTGGTCGACATTCCCCGCCTGTTGACCGCTTACTATACCGGCCGTCCCGATGCCGGCGTGGCCTCCCAGCGGGTAGCCTTCGGCACCTCGGGCCACCGCGGTACATCCCTGGAATCGAGCTTCAACGAACATCATGTGCTGGCCATCACCCAGGCCATCTGCCTGTACCGCCAGGAAAAGGGCATCGACGGGCCGCTGTTCATCGGGGCCGATACCCATGCGCTGTCCGCGCCGGCCGCCGCCAGCGCGCTGGAGGTGCTGGCGGCCAACGGCGTGCAGGTGATGCTCTCCAAGGATGATGAATACACGCCGACCCCGGCAGTCTCCCACGCCATCCTCTGCTACAACCGCGACCGCAGCCAGGGGCTGGCCGATGGCATCGTCATCACGCCATCGCACAACCCGCCGCACAGTGGCGGCTTCAAGTACAACCCGCCCAACGGGGGACCCGCCGACAGTGACGTGACCAAGTGGATCGAGACCAAGGCCAACGAACTGCTGGCCGCGGGCCTGGAGGGGGTCAAGCGCATGGCGCACGCCCAGGCACTGCGCGCCCCGACCACCCAGCGTCACGACTACCTCAAGCACTACGTGGACGACCTGCGGAACGTCATCGACTTCGAGGTGATCCGCAAGGCTGGCCTGCGCCTGGGCGTCGATCCGCTGGGGGGCGCCGGGGTCCGCTACTGGCAGGCCATCGCCGAGCGTTACCAGCTCGATCTCGAGGTGGTCAACCAGGAAGTCGACCCGACCTTCCGCTTCATGAGCGTGGACTGGGATGGACAGATCCGCATGGACCCTTCCTCGCCGTATGCCATGCAGGGCCTGATCGGCTTGCGTGAACGCTTCGACGTGGCCTTCGCCTGCGACCCCGATCATGACCGCCATGGCATCGTCACCGCCGATGGCCTGCTGCAGCCCAACAACTACCTGGCCGTGGCGATCGACTACCTGTTCCGTCATCGCCCACGGTGGCGCCAGGACGCGGCGGTCGGCAAGACCGTGGTCAGCAGCGGGCTGATCGACCGGGTCACCGCGCGTCTGGGGCGCCAGCTCCACGAAGTCCCGGTGGGCTTCAAGTACTTCGCCCAAGGGTTGTTCGACGGCTCGCTCGGCTTTGGCGGCGAGGAAAGCGCCGGGGCTTCGTTCCTGCGTATCGATGGCAGTGTCTGGGCCACCGACAAGGACGGCCTGATCCCGGCCCTGCTGGCCGCCGAGATGACCGCGCGCACCGGGCGCAATCCGAGCCAGGCCTATGCCGAGCTCACCCAGGCGCTGGGCAAGCCGTACGCCACGCGCGTCGAAGCCACGGCCGATGCGCGCCAGAAAGCGCTGTTGAGCAAGCTGGCACCGGAGCAGGTCAAGTCCACCGAACTGGCCGGCGAGCCCATCGAGCGGATCCTCAGTCACGCCCCCGGCAACGGCCAGGCCATCGGCGGGCTCAAGGTCATGACCGCCAACGGCTGGTTCGCCGCCCGCCCGTCCGGCACCGAGGATATCTACAAGATCTACGCGGAAAGCTTCATCGACGAAGCGCATCTGCAGCGCCTGGTGGCCGAGGCGCAGCAGCTGGTGGACGCCGCGATCGCCTGAGTGCGCCACGGCGGATGCCCTGCCCGGGGCATCCGCTGTCCCATGCAGCGCCGTGGCACGTCATGGGGCACGCTCACAGCACGGCCGTCTTTACCGTGACGTAGCCCTTGCCCGCCACGACGAGCTGGATCACTGTCTCCTCGCTGGAAACCTTCTGCTTGAGCTTGATCCGCACCCCCTCCACACCCAGCGCGCGCATCCGTGCGTGAATCGGCCTGCCGGTGGCGTCGAATAGGACCTGGTGCGCCAGCAGCTCGATGCGCTCGACCAGCTGGCGCGTCGGTTCATCGGTGGCGCAGAAGAACATCACCCCGCTCAGGTGCGGATCGTCGTCAGGGTTCGGTGTTTCCTGCGCCATGAGCTGGCGCAAGGCCTGGCGCAGTTCCCGCATGGGCTGCTCGAAGGGATTCATGGCAAGTTCTCTTCCGGATGGTGGAATGCGCCGGATGCCTGGCGTCTGGCAGGGCTGGATGATGTGCAGGCGGAGAGGGGACGACAACTCGACCGATTCCTAAGATCGTGTAGGACGTTTCTTTAAGAGATGCTGCGGCAACTTGGGTTTCTTCGTAGACCGCGTGAGAGGCCCCTGGCCAGAAGCCATGTCATCACATGCCAGCCCTGGTCAGCTTGGCAGGTTGAAAAATGATGGTTCCTGCGCAGGTTGTGCCAGCGAGGCGGAACGGTGGCGGTCTGACCGATCCTGGGTCCGGGTTGCGGACCATCGCGGCCGGTCCGGCGTCCCGGCGGCGGCCGCTCCCAGGTTTCCGAACCGTGCCTCCAGCGCCATCGATGGGGTTTGCACAGGCGGATCCGAGCGGCCGCGGCCGGGGCGCGAAGGCCTGCCAGGATCAGGCCCGGAACTGATCCATCAGGCCCTGTTGCTGGTTGGCCAGGCTGTTGAGCGACTGGCTGACCCGTGCTGCCTCGCTGGCCTGTCCGGACAGCGACTCGGTGACGTCGCGGATGCTGGCAATGTTGTGGTTGATTTCCTCGGCGACCGCCGATTGTTCCTCTGCGGCGCTGGCGATCTGCAGGTTCATGTCGGTGATCACGCTCACCGCCTGGCCAATGCGCTGCAAGGCGGTGACTGCCTGGCCGACTTGTTCGACGCTGCCCTGGGCCTGGCGCTGGTTGCCGTCCATGGCCTCGACCACCTCGCGAGTCCCGGCTTGCAGGGTCTCGATCACCTGGCGGGTTTCCTCCACCGATTCCTGGGTCCGGCGCGCCAGGTTGCGCACCTCGTCGGCGACGACCGCGAAGCCTCGCCCGGCTTCGCCGGCACGTGCCGCCTCGATGGCCGCGTTGAGCGCCAGCAGGTTGGTCTGTTCGGCGATCGAGCGGATCACTTCCAGTACCGTGCCGATCTTTTCGCTGCTGTGCGCCAGGCCGGTTACCTGGGTCATGGCACTGCTGATCTCGGCGGCCAGGGCATCGATGTCATGGGTCGTGCGGTCGATCACCTCGAGCCCCTCGCGGGTCGCCTGGTCGGCATCACGCGCGGCCTGCGCCGCCTGCGCGGCGCTACGCGCCACGTCCTGGGCGGTGGCGCTCATTTCGTTCGAGGCAGTGGCAGCCTGGTCGACCTGACGGTACTGCTGCTCCATGCCGGCGCTGGTCTGGCTGGCGATGGCGGCGGACTGGTCGGCGGTGCCACGGGCCGCCTGCACCGACTGCTTCACTTCGGCGATGGTCGGCTGCAACTTGTCGAGGAAGCGGTTGAACCAGCCGGCCAAGGTGCCTAGCTCGTCGCGCTTGTCGTAATGCAGACGGCGCGTCAGGTCGCCTTCGCCGCTGGCGATGTCCTCGAGCATGGCCGCCACGCCAAGGATCGGGCGCGTCACGCCACGTGCCAGCAGCCATACCAGCAGCAGTCCAAGTAGCGCCGCGGCCAGGCCCAGGGCCAGTTCCATGAGGGTCGCGCGGGTATTGAGCTGATCGAGTTCCTGCTGGAGTACCTCGGCAGGACCGGTCAGGGCGCTGTGCGGAGCATCGAGCAACACGCCCCACGGCTTGCCGCCAGGGACCGGGGCGAAGGCCGCGAGCACTTTCAGGCGCTGGTCGCCATCGAGGATGTTCAGCGGCTTGCGCTCGCCCAGCAGGCGAACCAGCTCGGCGCCCTGGGCCGGGTCGACCTGCTCCAGGCGCTGGCCCAGCCGGGCCGGGTCGGCGCTGTAGCCGGCCAGCAGGCCGGTTGGGCTGAGGATGCCGACCTGGGTGCGGCCTTGGTAGAGGCTGGCACTGGCCTGCTTGCTAAGCGCTTGCAGGCTGTCGAGACTGATGTCCACGGAAAGCGTGGCGATCACCTTGCCGTCGACCATCAGTGGCGAGACGATGCTGGTCATCAACACCTGCTGGCCTTCGATCGGGTAGAAGTAGGGTTCGGTCACGCACACCTGGCCGGTGGTATGGGGGCAGGCCCACCAGGTATTGGCCGGCTCGCCGCTGGGTCCGATGCTGCTGTCGGCGATGTCGCGTTCCGGCAGCGCCGTGGCGCTCAGCTGGCCGGCACGTGGCTGCGACCAGTACAGGGCGAAACGGCCGCGCTCGTTGCTGCCCATCGCGGCCTGGCCAGTGAACAGCGCGTCCTGGCTGTCCAGCGCATCGGGCTCGAAGACCAGCGACAGGCCGAGCAAGTCTGGGTTGTCCTTCAGCGCACCGCCTACCTGACGGGTCATTTCCTGGCGCAGTGCCTGCGCGCCCAGCAGCCCCTTGCCGGCCTGCTCGCGCATGAACAGCACTTGGCGGGTTAGGCCAGCGCCATACTGATAGGCATCCATGAACTGACGACGAATCTTCAGCGCCTGCGCCTCGCCCTGTGACTCGAGGCGGGCCTGGGCCACTTCGGAGAGCATGCGCATGCTGCTCGACTTGACCATCTCCGAGCTGTGCTGCATGCGGTACAGCGACAGGCCGACGAGCAGAGTGACGATGGCGGCCAGGCACAGGCCCGCCAGCAGGGTGATCTTCCACTGGATGGAAAGTTGACGCGACAGCATGGAAACTCCCGATTGCGCTAGGGTCGTGTATGTACGGCCTATCGGCGCTGGCTGGTTTTTCTTGATGCTGGCATTGCGCTGGCTGCGCCTATCGACCCGACCGGGTGCACGCCGGGGCGGGCCGGCGCTTTGACAACCCCGCCGCTGTGCTTCAGAGTGTGCGCCCTTCGCAAATCCATCTTCCAGGCCCGACTGCTGCCTGTCGGCACGCATTGTCGGAGCCTTGGCTTTTCGTCTGTTGCAAGAGGTAGATCATTCCCATGAATGCAGTCATTGCCGCGGTTGGCGTCATGCTGATACTGAGCCTGTCCCGCGTGCATGTGGTCATCGCGCTGATCGTCGGGGCGCTGGTTGGAGGCCTGGTCGGTGGGCTAGGTGTCGAGGGCACGCTGGCGGCGTTCAATGCCGGCCTGGGGGGAGGCGCCTCGGTGGCGCTGTCCTACGCGCTGCTCGGCGCGTTCGCCGTGGCGATCGCCAAGTCCGGGTTGGCGCATGCCTTGGCTGACCGGGCCTTGGGCATGGTCCAGAGGCAAGGGCAGGGCGAGGGCGGCAAGGTCAAATGGCTGCTGATCGGCCTGATGCTGGTGGTGGCCATTTCCTCGCAGAATCTGTTGCCGATCCACATTGCCTTCATTCCGTTGCTGGTACCGCCATTGCTGTACGTGCTGAGCCGCCTGAAGATCGACCGTCGTCTGGTCGCCTGTGTGATCACCTTCGGCCTGATCACGCCCTACATCTTCCTCCCGGTAGGCTTCGGCAACATCTTCCTCAACCAGATCCTGCTGGCCAACGTGAGCCGTGCCGGGGTCGATGTCAGCGGCGTGAACGTCACCCATGCCATGGCCATCCCGGCTGCTGGCATGCTGGCCGGGCTGTTGCTGGCGGTATTCGTCAGCTACCGGCGCAAGCGTGAGTACGACATGGCGCGCATCGAGAAAGTCGAACAGGTTGCCATCCGCTACAACCCGATGACCTTGCTGGTGGCGGGCCTGGCCATCGTCTGCGCGTTCGTCGTGCAGTTGTGGCTCGACTCGATGATCATCGGCGCCATGGTCGGTTTCCTGATCTTCTCGCTGTCGGGCATCGTGCGCTGGAAAGATACCGATGACCTGTTCACCGAAGGCATGAAGATGATGGCCATGATCGGCTTCATCCTGATCGCCGCGTCCGGCTTCGCCGAGGTGATGAAGGCGACTGGGGAGGTCAAGGCGCTGGTGCTGACCGCGGCCGAGTGGATCGACCACAGCAAGGGCGTGGGCGCCTTGCTCATGCTGCTGGTAGGGCTGCTGGTGACCATGGGCATCGGTTCGTCGTTCTCCACGGTCCCGATCCTGGCAGCGATCTTCGTGCCGCTGTGCGTGCAGCTGGGCTTCGATCCGTTGGCCACCGTGTGCATCGTCGGCACCGCAGGTGCCTTGGGAGACGCGGGTTCGCCGGCCTCGGACTCGACCCTGGGACCGACCTCCGGCCTCAATGTCGACGGCCAGCACCATCATATCTGGGATACCGTGGTGCCGACCTTCATCCACTACAACCTGCCCTTGCTCGCCTTCGGCTGGCTGGCGGCGATGGTGCTCTGAGTCCGCTTCCACCGCCTGCGTTTCAGCGGCGGGCCGGTGCCGGGGAACTTCGGTCGAGGCGTTGAGAGGGCGGCGCGTTCGCGCCGGTCCTTGCCGGTATGGCGCAAGAACGGATAGGCAGCCGGTTGACTGGAAGGGCAGGGCGATGGCGAGTCACCATGGCATTCTCTTTCCATGGCCAGGCCATTGACGGCAACGCTGGCGGAAGGGAAACGTAGCGAGCTAACGAAGTCTTTGACAATCGCTGCCTAGGCAGTAATATTAAAATACAAATTCTCAGTGAGCCTTTCATGTCCCATTTCACACCGGACAACTTTCACAGTTGCGCCATCGGCTTGCTGCTTGGGCGCGCGGCGATCGTCAAGGACCGCATCCTCGACGGCCACCTGGAGGCGCATGGCGTCACTGCCGCGCAGTTCAAGGTGCTGATCATCGTCACCCAGTACCAGGTGGATACCCCGGCAGAGCTGTGCCGCTACCTTGGACTGGACAGCGGCTCGATGACCCGCATGCTCGACCGCCTGGAGCACAAGGGGCTGGTCCAGCGGCAGCGTCGTCCGGACGACCGTCGCCAAGTGCGCCTGGTGTTGACCGAGGAGGGACAGCGACTGGCCAATCGCCTGCCACAGATCGGCGCGGCGGCGATGAATGACCTTGTCGGCGCGCTCGAGCTGGATGAGCTGCGCACCCTCGAAGGCTTGCTGGCCAAGCTGCTGCTCAAGGCCGGTGACCCCCTGACGATTCGCCGTTTCGGCGATCGCTGAATCCTGACCCAGATCATCCAAGGTATTTCCCATGGCCACTCCCGCGGACACCACCACCCAATCCCCGGCGCCCGGACCCTCACGCAAGCGCAAGCCCCTGTTGCTCGGCTTGCTCTTGCTGGTCGTGCTTGGGGCCCTAGGCGCCTGGGCCTGGCATGCCCTGTACGGGCGCTGGTACGAAAGTACCGATGATGCCTACGTCAACGGCAACGTGGTGGAGATCACGCCGCTGGTGACCGGGACGGTAACCAGTATCGGTGCCGATGACGGCGATCTGGTCCAGGCCGGCCAGGTACTGCTGCGCTTCGACCCCAGCGACAGCGAAGTCGCGCTGCAGGCGGCCAAGGCCAGCCTGGCGCGTACCGTGCGCCAGGTACGCGGGCTGTACAGCAATGTCGATGCGCTCAAGGCGCAAGTGCAGAGCCGCCAGGCAGAGTTCAAGAAGGCGCGCGAGAATTACAACCGGCGCAAGGTCCTGGCCGACAGCGGAGCGATCGCCGCCGAAGAGCTCTCGCACGCCCGTGACGACCTGGCCGCGGCGCAGAGTGCGCTCGACAGCGCGCGCCAGCAGTTGGCTACCAGCACGGCGCTGGTCGACGATACCGTGGTGTCTTCCCACCCCGAGGTGATGGCCGCGGCGGCGGATGTGCGTCAGGCTTTCCTGGCGCATGCGCGCACGACCTTGCTGGCGCCAGTGACCGGGCATGTGGCCAAGCGCACGGTGCAACTCGGCCAGCGCCTGCAACCGGGCACGGCGACCATGGCGGTGATCCCGCTGGACCAGGTATGGATCGATGCCAACTTCAAGGAAACCCAGTTGCGTGACATGCGCATCGGCCAGCCCGTCGAGATCAGCGCCGATCTCTATGGCGGTGACGTGCACTACCATGGCACGGTCGACAGCCTGGGGGCGGGCACGGGCAGTGCCTTTGCCTTGCTGCCGGCGCAGAATGCCACGGGAAACTGGATCAAGATCGTCCAGCGGGTACCGGTGCGTATCCATCTGGACGCCCGCGAGCTCAAGGAACATCCACTGCGCATCGGCCTGTCCACCGACGTGCAAGTCGACTTGCATGACCAGAGCGGCCCGGTCCTGGCCCAGCAGCCACCGCGGCACCCGACCTTCACCACGCAAGTCTACGATCGCCAGCTGGCCGAGGCTGACGAACTGATCGCCCAGCTGATCCATGACAACAGCGCCGCCAGCGGCAAGACGGCGCAACGATGAGCGATCAGGCACCGGCGCAGTTCACGCCTCCGAGCCTGCTGCTGAGCACCATAGGCCTGTCGCTGGCGACCTTCATGCAGGTGCTCGACACCACTATCGCCAACGTGGCCTTGCCGACCATTTCCGGCAACCTTGGGGTCAGCTACGAGCAGGGCACCTGGGTCATCACTTCGTTCGCCGTGAGCAATGCCATCGCCTTGCCGTTGACCGGCTGGCTGAGCCGCCGTTTCGGCGAGGTCAGGCTGTTCGTCTGGGCGACGCTGCTGTTCGTGCTCGCCTCGTTCCTGTGCGGCATTGCCCAGTCGATGCCGGAGCTGGTCGGTTTCCGGGTCTTGCAGGGCGTCGTGGCGGGGCCATTGTATCCGATGACCCAGACCTTGCTGATTGCGATCTATCCCCCGGCCAAGCGCGGCATGGCCCTGGCCTTGCTGGCCATGGTCACGGTGGTCGCGCCGATCGCCGGGCCGATCCTCGGCGGCTGGATCACCGATAGCTACAGCTGGCCCTGGATCTTCTTCATCAATGTGCCGATCGGCCTGTTCGCCGCCGCGGTGGTGCGCCAGCAGATGCGTAGCCGTCCAGTGGTCACCAGCCGCCAGCCGATGGACTACATCGGCCTGCTCACGCTGATCGTCGGGGTCGGTGCCTTGCAGGTGGTGCTGGACAAGGGTAATGACCTGGACTGGTTCGAGTCGCCGTTCATCATTGGCGGTAGCCTGGTGTCACTGGTGTTCCTGGCGATCTTCGTGATCTGGGAGCTGACCGACCGCCATCCGGTGGTCAACCTGCGGCTGTTCGTGCACCGCAATTTCCGCATCGGCACCCTGGTGCTGGTTGGCGGGTACGCCGGCTTCTTCGGCATCAACCTGATCCTGCCGCAATGGCTGCAGACCCAGATGGGCTATACCCCGACCTGGGCTGGCCTGGCGGTGGCGCCCATCGGCCTGCTGCCAGTGATCATGTCGCCCTTCGTCGGCAAGTACGCGCATCGCTTCGACCTGCGCGTGCTGGCAGCGCTGGCGTTCCTGGCGATCGGCGGCAGCTGCTACATGCGGGCGGGCTTCACCAGCCAGGTCGACTTCCAGCATATCGCGCTGGTGCAGTTGTTCATGGGCATCGGCGTGGCGCTGTTCTTCATGCCGACGCTAAGCATCCTGCTGTCCGACCTGCCGCCGCAGCAGATCGCCGACGGCTCGGGCCTGGCCACCTTTTTGCGAACCTTGGGCGGCAGTTTCGCGGCTTCCCTGACCACCTGGATCTGGATTCGTCGCGCCGACCAGCACCATGCCTACCTGGGCGAGCATGTCAGTCTGTACGAGCCGGCGACCCGGCATGCCCTGGACACGCTCGGCGGGGCCAACCTGCACAGCTATGCCCAGCTCGAGCAGATCATCAACGGCCAGGCCTACATGATGTCGACCGTCGACTACTTCACCTTGATGACCTGGGTCTTCGCCGGTCTGATCCTGCTGGTCTGGTTCGCCCGGCCACCGTTCTCGGCCAAGCCTGCGCCAGGCTCCGGCGGCCACTGAAGCCGGTGCCTCAGCCCTTGGCTGGCAGCGAGTGGATGATCCTGCCCAAGGTCTCGATCGCCTGCTCTTCACTGGCCCCCCAGGGGCTGCCGTAGTTCAGGCGGATACAGTTGGCGAAGCCGCGGGTCGGCGAGAAGATCGGCCCTGGCGCCACGCTGATGCCCTGGGCCAGGGCGATCTTGAACAGTTGCAGCGAATCGACCTGCTCCGGCAGCTCGAGCCAGAGGAAATAGCCGCCTGACGGTTGGCTGACTCGGGTCTGCGCCGGGAAGTGTCGGCCGATCGCTGCCAGCATGCTGGCCTGCTGGCTCTCCAGCGCATAGCGCAGGCGCCGCAAGTGCCGATCGTAGCCTCCGTGCTGGAGGTAGTCGGCGATCGCGGCCTGGGCTGGCATGGAGGCGCACAGCGAGGTCATCAGCTTGAGTCGCTCGACTTTCTGCGCGAAACGTCCGGCCGCCACCCAGCCGACACGGTAGCCGGGCGCCAGGCTCTTGGCGAAAGACCCGCAATGCAGCACCAGGCCATCGGTATCGAAGGCCTTGGCCGGCTTCGGTGCCTGTTGCGAGTAATACAGCTCGGCATAGACATCGTCCTCGATCAGCGGCACCTGATGCCGACGCAGCAGCTCCACCAGCGCCTGCTTGCTGGCGTCGGGCATGCTGGCGCCGACCGGGTTCTGGAAGCTGGTCATGCACCATACGGCCTTGACCGGGTGGCGTTCCAAGGTCTGTGCCAGCACCGCCAGGTCCATGCCCTGGCGTGGATGCACCGGAATCTCCACGGCCTTGAGCTTGAGACGCTCGAGGATCTGCAGGCAGGCATAGAAGGCCGGCGCCTCGATCGCTACCAGGTCCCCCGGACCGGTGACCGCTTGCAGGCACAGGTTCAGCGCTTCGAGGGCGCCATTGGTGATCAGCAGTTCATCCATCGGTAGTACCAGGCCAGCGACCATGTAGCGCAGGGCGATCTGCCGGCGCAGCTGGGGATTGCCCGGCGACAGGTCGCTGACCACCATGCGCGGGTCCATGTTGCGACTGGCGCTGGCCAGCGAACGCGCCAACCGCTGCAACGGGAACAGGGTCGGACTTGGGAACGCCGAGCCGAACGGTACCGTGTGCGGGTCCTTGATCGAGTCGAGGATGGAAAAGACCAGGCTGCTGACGTCCACCTCGGTGGACTGGCTGGCCGGTTGCAGTTGTACCGGCTCGCTGAATGGCTGGGTGACGTGATTGTTGACATAGTAGCCCGAGCGCGGCCTGGCCCTGATCAGGCCGCGTCGCTCCAGCAGGTAGTACGCCTGGAACACCGTCGATGGGCTCACGCCATGGGTCTGGCTGGCATAGCGCACCGACGGGACACGCTGTCCAGGCCCCAGCACGCCGGAGCGGATCAGTTCGGCAATATCGTCGGCAAAGCGTTCGTAGCGTTTCATCTGGACTCGGCGGCTGGAAGAAGGGAGGCGGCGCGGTGCCTGAACGATCAAGGCACGGGCGATCGCCTCGGCCGCTCGCTGTGGCGATGGTAGCGCCGTGCGACGCTTGCGGCACAGACTCACTTGGCGCGAACGAAACCATATCAGATTGTCCTGCGCTCATCCGCCTGGCCTGCGCCAAGGCTGGCGGGCTCGCTTGCCATGGCCGTCTCGCCAGGGAGGGCACTCCCTTCGTGCGTGACGGTCCATGTTCTACATGGAACAGTCCGGGAGGGCACGATGGCGTCTTGGCAGGAATCTGTCTGGGAAGTGCTGCAGGCCGAATTCGCCGATCTTGCCGACGTGGGGGAGGTGACACGTATCATCGTTCGCCTGCTCATGGCGGCCTTGCTTGGTGCCGTGCTCGGTTTCGAGCGCGAAAGCCGTGGCAAGTCGGCTGGTGTCCGTACGCACATGCTGGTCTCGCTGGGCGCGGCCTTGTTCGTGCTCGCGCCGAGCATGGCTGGCGCCGACGAGGAGGCGCTCAGCCGGGTCATCCAGGGCATCGTCGCAGGGATCGGCTTCCTGGGTGCCGGGACCATTCTCAAGGGCAACGGCATCGACACCAGCCATGTGAAGGGACTGACCACCGCGGCGGGCCTGTGGATGACGGCCGCCATCGGCACCGCTGCTGGCATGGGCCGCGAGGCGACGGCGCTGGCCAGCACCCTGCTGGCGCTGCTGGTGCTTGGCAGCATGCCGGTACTGGTGGAGAAGGTGGCCGCACAGACCGAAGAGAAGAAAAAGGAAGAGGACGCAAAGCACTGAGGGGAGCCGAAGCCCCCCTCAAAGCGTTGTTGCCTGCTCTTTATTATTGTTGAGACGGCCCATTGTTGTTCTTGTCAGCCTTGCCTCGGTATCGCATGCGGCCCCCATTCGGGACCAAGAGCAAACGTATTTTTTTGAGCGCTGACCTGCATCCATCCGCGGATCCGATCCTGACCGCCACTACCTCGAGGTAGTCTTGTTGTTCTGTGCCAGGCCGCGAGGGTTACCCTCCGGGACGCGTGTCGACTCCAAAAAAATCTGCTTGCTACGTCTCTGCCGTGTTGTTCTTGTTATGTCAGAGTCGCCATCTGTTGTTCTTGTTGGGTATCACGTTTTTGTTTTTGTTATGCCAGAGAGAAAGCAGATGCCGTGCCAACTTCAAAAAACTCTTTTAAATCAGCGGTTTAAAATTTTTATCCACTTCGTCGCGCTTCTGCTTCGATTCATTTTGTTTCCCTGTTACCCGCTTGCGCCCTGCCGGGGTGCGGGGGCGGTAACACTTTGGTCATAGTCGCAAGCCACTGGCTCAAGCCACAGGCAAAAGCAGACCGGCGTCGCGGTCTCGCTCTTGCTTGCAGCCCACGGCTCACCGATCGACGTCGACGACGATCCGCCCCCGCACCTGCCCGGCAAGCAGACGGTTGGCCGTTGCGATGACCTCATCCAGGCCAATCTCCTCGGTGATGAGGTCCAGCTGGGGCAGGTCCAGGGCATCGGCCAGGCGCTGCCAGGCCTCGATGCGACGCTGGTAGGGCTGAGTCACGCTGTTGATGCCCAGCAGGCTGACACCGCGCAGGATGAAGGGCGCCACCGACGCCGGGAAATCCATGCCCTGGGCCAATCCGCAGGCGGCGACAGCGCCTTCGGCCTGGGTGCCGGCGCAGACGTTGGCCAGGGTATGGCTGCCGACCGAATCGATGGCGCCGGCCCAACGCTCCTTGCTCAGCGGGCGACCGGGCGAGGACAGTTCCGAGCGTTCGATGATGCGGCTGGCACCCAGCTGCTCGAGGTAGCCGGCTTCTTGCATCCGGCCGGTAGCAGCGATCACTTCGTAACCGGCCCGCGCCAGCAGGCTGATGGCGAAGCTGCCGACGCCGCCACTGGCCCCGGTGACCAGGATTGGCCCGTGCTGCGGTTGCAGGCCGTGGTGCTGCAAGGCCATCAGACAGAGCATGGCGGTATAGCCGGCGGTGCCGATGGCCATGCACTGGCGCTCGTCCAGCCCAGCCGGCAATGGGATCAGCCAGTCGCCTTTGAGCCGCGCCCGCTGCGCCAGGCCGCCCCAGTGACTCTCGCCGACCCCCCAGCCATTGAGCAACACGCGGTCGCCAGCCTGGTAGGCGGGATGGCTGCTGTGCTCGACCGTACCGGCCAGGTCGATGCCTGGCACCATGGGAAACTGCCGGACCACCGGGCTCTTGCCGCTGATGGCCAGGCCATCCTTGTAGTTCAGCGTGCTGTAGGCGACCCGGACGGTGACATCGCCGTCGGGCAGGCGGGCGTCTTCCAGCTCGGCAAGTTCGACCTTCTGCTCGTGTTCGTGCTTGTCGATCAGGATTGCCTTGTACATCGGTGTTCTCCTTCGTGAGCCATCGTGGCGATTGCGCTTGGTGCATGATGATGATGCCGGCAAGCGCCACGCGATACTGCACTTTTTGCCGATGCGAGGCTCTATGCAGGGCAAGGCCTAGCCGATTCCCGGCTTGGCCACCGATCGTCGACCTTGTCTCATGCCTGTCCGTGCCTCTTACCGCGTCCGTCGCCTGCTACTGCCAGGCCTGCTGCTCTGCCTGGCCGGCTGTACCCAGCAGCAAGGCCGGGACATCGTCAACCAGCTGGGTGCAGGCACGCCACGCGAACTGTTCCAGACCAGCGTCGACCGCATGGCCACGCTGGCCATGCAGGACAACCTGCAAAGCCTGTACGTGCTGATGGACAAGCTCTATCTGCGCAATCCCAACCAGTTGCAGCGGTCGGGCTTCGTCGATGCGGCCACGGCCGAGCGGCAGATTCGTCTTGCCATCGAGCAGAGCCGGCCGCTGCCGCAGCTAGGCCAGCGCCGCGACCTGGCTGCCTTGAGCTATGCGCTCGATCCGCAATTTCGCGGTGATCGGGTCGGCGCGTTCATCTACGCGATCGGCAGCATGCTGATCACCGCCCATGGCGGCCGCACCGAGTTCTTCATGACCGATACCATCGACCCGCTGTTCGTCAACAATGCGGCGCGCAATATCGAGAAGGCCACCTGGATGCTCGGCCAGCGCCAGGATGCCAACGGCGTGCTGCTGCTGTTTTCCAACGAAATCTCGGAAGAGGGCAGCAACCTGAGCTTCGCCGTGGAGTTCGGCAAGATCGTCGCGCGGCTCGACCTGATTGCCCAGATGCTCGACGAGCGCTACCGGCGTATCGGTCTGAACTACGCCCAGAGCCTGCTGTTCATGAATTTCCTGCCCGTGCAGTGACGCTTACAGCAAGGCATCGATGGCCTGGCGGTACTGCCGGCCCGCCACGCGCATGCTGTTGTTGTGGCTGGCGCCAGGGACCAGCAGCAAGGTCTTGGGCTGCGGCGCGGCATCGAACAGGGTCTGGCTGAAGCGTGGCGGCACGTAGCGGTCGTCCAGGCCATGCACCAGCAGCAAGGGCATGCCGATGTCCTGGATCTTGTCCAGCGAATCGAATTTCTGCGACAGCAACCAGCGGATCGGCAGGCTGGTATCGGCCACCGCGGCGGCGACATCGCCCAGCGAGGTGAAAGTCGATTCGAGGATCAAGCCGCGTACCGGCACCGCCTTGCCTGCTTTGCGTGCCTGGCGCGAAAGCTCCGCGGCGAGGTCCACGGCGATCGCGCCGCCTAGGGAATGGCCGAAGATCAGGCGCTTGGCTGGGGAAGGCTGGAGTTCGGCGAAGCGCTCCCAGGCAATGCGCGCGTCTTCATAGACCGAGGCTTCCGATGGCAGGCCGCCACGGCTCTGGCCGAAGCCGCGATAGTCGATGGCCAGGACCGAGTAGCCCATGGCGTGCAGCTGCTCGATACGCAACAGCTGGCCGGTGAGATTCCAGCGCACGCCGTGCAGGTAGAGCACCGCCGGTGCATCGCTGCGCCTGGCTGGCCACCACCAGGCATGCAGGCTCTGCCCTTTGTCGAAGCTGCGCGGGCGCAAGTCCAACTCCTGGACACCTGCCGGCAGCCCATGGAACCAGCTGGCCGGGCCAGGTTCGATACGGAATACCAGTTCGCGCTCCTTGTGCTGCAGCACGCCACAGCCCGCCGGTAGCCCCACTACCAGCACAATCGCGATCGACCAGCTCAGCCAGCGACGCTTGAACGATGTACGCAACGCGTTGACCATGGACAACTCCGCCTGGCGGCCCCAGAGGCTGGCAGCCAATACGATACCAGTCTCTGCGCCACCGCGCAGTTCATGAGCGCTATGCCGCCAGGGCTGGCGGGCCCGGACGTCGTGGCCCATCGACGTGGCGGGACTGGCCCGATGGCCCTGCGCACTAGCCGGCCTGCGCCGCTAGCCAGGCGTGAATCTGTGGCAGGGTCGCGGTAGCGCCTCCGCAGACGATCACCAAGGGCTGTCGATAGTCCTTGAGCGCGCCGCTCTGATAGGCCACCGCCAGGGCAGCACCACAGGCGGGCTCGACCAGCAGCCGGTGGTCGAGCAGGAAGCGCTCGCAAGCCTCGAGGGCTTCGCGGTCACTGACCAGGCGGCTGACGACCGGATGGCGCCTGGTGCATTCCAGGGCCTGACGCGCCACGCGCTTGGCACCGAGCGAGGTGGCGATCGAGTCGATCCGCTCCAGTTCGACCAGATCGTCGGCCTCCATCGCCGCGCGCAACGAAGCTGCGCCATGGGTTTCCACCGCCACCACCGGCACCTCGTTCCAGCCATTGCGCTGCAAACCTTCGACCACGCCGCTGAGCAGGCCGCCACCGCCGACCGACAACACCACGGCATCAGGCTTGAAGGAGCTTTCGGCGACCTCGTCGATCAGGCTGGCATGGCCGGCCCAGAGCAGCGGATCGTCGAATGGATGGATGAAGGCGTCGTCCGGGCCTACCAGGCTCTGCGCCAGCTCGTTGGCTTCTTGCCAGGAGCTGCCATGGACGATCACCTTGGCACCTTCCAGTTGCAGCAGTGCCTTGGCCCGCTCGGTGGTGGTCTGCGGGACGACCACGGTGACCGCGACGTCCAGGTGCCGACCGGCATACGCCACGGCCAGGCCAGCGTTGCCGCCGGAAGACGAAACGAAGTGCCTGGCGCCATGCTGGTGGTGGACCTGACAGGCGTGGCCGACGCCGCGCAGCTTGAACGAGCCGCAGGGTTGCAGGGCATCGAGCTTGAGCCAGGTCTGACGCCCTGCAGCCAGCGTCAATGGACGGGATTCGATCAAGGGCGTGTGGATATGCAAGGGCATGCGAAGCTCCGGTGGCAGGCGCAAGGGATCAGTCTCGGGCGGCGCTGTCGGCGCCGCGCAGTTGCTCGAGGTAGTTGTAGACGGTATAGCGGGTCACCCCCAGGGCCGAGGCTGCTTTTTCCACACCGCCCTTGACGATGAACAGGCCGCGCTCCTGCATGACGCGCACTGCCTCGCGCTTGGCGGCCTTGTTCATGCGACCCTGGCCGCAGCGCTGCAGGGCATCGGCGATGATCTGGTTCATCAGCGCGGCCAGGTTGCCTGGCTCGGCGCCTGCCTGGTCGAACGCCGCTATTCGGGCGGACGTTGCGCCTAGTGGCTGCAGACCGTGCAGAAGGTCCAGCGCGGCTTGCAGGCCCCCGAGGTCGGTGTTGATGCACAGGCTGGCGAAGGGGCGTCCGTGGCTATCTCGGAACAAGGCAGTGGCGCTTCGCAGCGTGCGTCCCTTGAGGTGGGTCGGGTAGTCGGGAACGACCACTGGCTGGCAGTCGTCCTGTCGCTCGCAGGCACGCATCAGGGCCTGGAAACCCTGGTCCTGTTCTGGCGCGGCGAGGATCGGGCTGCCTACGGCGCGCCCCGAGACATGACCATTGACGATGGCGACCACCGAATGCTCCGGGTCGTCCAGGTCGTGCAGGAGGATCTCGACGTTGCGTCCGATGACGCTTTCCAAGGCCTGGAGGGTGGCCTTGAGGGTAGTGAAGACCAGCTGGCGCTCGTGGAAATGATCGGGAACAGTCATTGGTGGAATTCAACACCATGTAGAATTGCTACATGATGTTGAAATTCCAGGCGAGCGTCAAGCCGATAGCTCGCGCCCCCGCACGAGCCTGCGCTTCATTTCATCCTCACGGCAGGTTCGTCCGGCCACCCTTGGCCGAGCGGGGTTGCCGAAGCCGTCCGAGACGCTCCCTGGCGTCTGCTTTTCAACCTGCCAGCGGTGGCGTGCGTGGCGGGACCATGCGACGGTTGCCGGTGGCCTCGAATGCGGCGCCATAGCGCAGCAGCGCCGAGTCGTCGTAGGCCCGACCCGCGATGGTCAGGCCCACCGGCATGCCGATGTCCGCCATCACCCCCATCGGCACGGTCACGGTCGGCACGCCCAGGTGCCGGATGGCCAGGTTGCCATTGGCTACCCAGACCCCGTTGCTCCAGGCGATGTCCGCGGAAACCGGGTTGACATCAGCATCCGCGGGCCCCACGTCGGCCACGGTGGGAAAGACCACCGCATCCAGGCCGAGCGCGTCCATCCAATCCTCCAGATCGAGCTTGCGGGTGCGCTCCAGGCCGCGCAAGCCATCGGGCAGGGTCGGGATCTGGTCCCAGGACTTGAGTCCGCGGCGGGCCATGTTCACATATTCGTCCATGCCCGCGGCCAGGTCGTCCTCGCGGTTGGGCAGAGTGCCTGGGTCATGCGGGAAGATCCGTGGCCCGTCGACATCGGCCAGGCGATTGAGCCTGGGGTCGTCGTTGGCGCGCAGGAAGTCGTCGAAAGCCCAGCCGGACAGTTCCCACAGCTCGTCATGCAGGAACTCGGGCGAGACGATGCCACGGTTGAACACGGTTGGCGCGCCCGGGCGGTCGCCTTCGCAATTGGACACCAGGGGGAAATCCACTTCGACCACCTCGGCGCCGGCGCCCTCGAGTGCCTGGCGGGCCTGCTTCCACAATTCGATGACGCTGGCACGGGTGTGGATGCGCTGGCCGGTCGGGCCGCCGATACCAGGCTTTTCGGCGCTGCCTGCCTGCGGGTCGGCATTGATGTACATGCGCGGCACGCCGAAGCGCTTGCCGCGCAGCGCACCGGCATCGGCCGCCAGGTCAAGGTAGCAAGCCGGGCGCACCGAGGATGCCGAGGGAATCGGCACCCAAGGTTGCAGACGCCAGAGGTCGCCACGGGTATCGGGGTCGTCGGCGACCACCACATCGAGCACTTGCAGCAGGTCGGCCATGGTCCGCGCATAAGGCACGACCACGTCCATGGTCGGGGTCAGTGGCCAGTTGCCACGCACCGAGATCACCCCGCGCGATGGCGTGTAGGCGCACAGCCCATTGTTCGATGCAGGGCCCCGGCCGCTCGACCAGGTTTCTTCGGCCAGGCCGAACGCCGAGAAGCTGGCCGCGGTGGCGGTACCGGCGCCATTGGACGAACCAGAGGCGAAGGGCGCGGTGAGGTAGGCAGCGTTGTACGGGCTTTCGGCGCGACCGTAGACGCCGCGCTGCATGCCACCGTTGGCCATCGGCGGCATGTTGGTCTTGCCCAGGCAGATGGCCCCGGCGGCACGCAGGCGCTCGATGGTGAAGGCGTCGCGCTGCGCGACCAGCTCGGCGAAGGCCGGGCTGCCCGAGGCGGCAGTCAGGCCCTTGACCAGGTAGCTGTCCTTGGCGGTATAGGGAATGCCGTCGAGCGGCCCGAGGCACTCGCCTCGCGCCCTGCGGGCGTCGGACGCTTCGGCCTCCTGGAGCGCTGCTGGATTGCGCACCACCACGGCGTTGAGGGCGGTGGCGGTATCGGTTCCATCGTAGGCATCGATGCGGGCCAGGTAGGCCTTGACCAGCTCGACCGCGGTCGTGCGGCCAGAGGCCAGCGCCTCGCGCAATGTTGCAATGGAAACCTCGGTTACCTCGATCATGCTGTCACCAGTCTGTAGGCAGGTGGGGTGATGTAGGTTTGTACGACAAGTGCCGCGGCGGTCAGGCTGCGTTTGGAACAGGCTGGCAGTTGTCTGCCAGCCGTGATCTGCGCTGGCTGATTTCTTCTAGCCTGGCCTGATCGCCACTGGGCGGCCTGACGTACAAACTCTGGTGATCGAAGTGTAACAAGAAGCCTTCACGCGCCGCAGTCTGGCGTGCCGGCAATGGTCGTTTGCAGCGTGGCATAGAGGCGGGCGCCGCGCTTGGCCGCAGCCCGCCTCGCTCGCAAGACTCAGCTCATGCCAGCCACGCTTGCATCGCCCGGCTCGTGCACCTGGGAAAGGGGCCGGGCCACATGTTCGAGCGACTTGCGCTCGGCGGCCGTGCCCCAGATCGCCTGCACGACGGCGGCGATGATCATCAGCGCGGCGCCGATCACGTAGCCATAGAAGACGTTGGTGCGGCTACCGGTTTCGATCAGCGCGCCGAACAGGGTCGGGCCGATCATGCCCCCCAGCCCGGTGCCGAAGGCATAGAACACGGCGATGGCCAGGGCGCGGATTTCCAGCGGGAAGGTCTCCGCCACGGTCAGGTAGGCGGAGCTGGCGGCAGCCGAGGCGAAGAAGAAGATCACCATCCAGGCGATGGTCTGCTGCGTGACATCGAGCAGCTGCTGCTGGAACAGGTAGCCGCTCAGGGTGAGCAGCACCCCGGACAGAAAGAAGGTCGAGCTGATCATGATGCGCCGGCCGACCACGTCGAACAGCCGGCCCAGCAGCAACGGGCCGCAGAAGTTGCCAAGGGCGAATGGCAGCACGTACCAGCCGATGTGCTGCGAGGGCACATCGTAGAAGTCCGTCAGCACCAGGGCATAGGTGAAGAAGATCGCGTTGTAGAAGAACGCCTGGGCGGTCAGCAAGGTCAGTCCGACCAGTGCCCGCTGGCGATGGCCGACGAACAGGCTGTGGAACACTTCCTTGAGCGGCGTATGGTCCCGGGCTCGCAGGCGCAGCGGCTGGCCCTCCACGGGCGGGACGGGGATGCCGCGTTCATGGTAGTGCCGCTCGATGTTGGCGACGATACGTTCAGCCTCTTCGGGCTGGTTGTGGATCATCAGCCAGCGCGGGCTCTCGGGAATCCACAGGCGCATCAGCAGGATCACCAGGCCTAGCACCGCGCCGATGCCGAAGCACAGGCGCCAGCCCGTCTCGCTGTCGATCGTGGTCGGGTCGAGCAGCACGATCGAGCCGGCCGCGCCCAGTGCCGCGCCGACCCAGAAGGTGCCGTTGATGGTCAGGTCGACCCAGCCACGGTAGCGGGCCGGGGTGAACTCCTGGATGGTCGAGTTGATTGCGGTGTATTCCCCGCCGATGCCGGCGCCGGTCAGAAAGCGGAACAGCAGAAAACTCCACAGGTTCCAGGAAAAGGCCGTGGCTGCCGTGGCGGCGATGTACAGGAACAAGGTGATGAAGAACAGCTTGCGCCGGCCCAGGCGGTCGGTGAGCCAGCCGAAGAACAGCGCGCCCAGTACCGCCCCGGCGATGTACACGGCGCCGGCCAGGCCGATGTCGGTGTTGCTCATGTTCAGCACCGGGCTGTCCTTGAGCGCGCCGGATACCGAGCCGGCCAGTGTCACCTCCAGCCCGTCGAGCAGCCAGGTGATGCCCAGGGCGAACACCAGCAAGGTATGGAAGCGGGTCCATGGAAGTCGGTCGAGGCGTGCCGGGATATCGGTGGCGTAGTGACGTTCGTCCGTGGAATCGGTGGGTTCGCGCACAGCTTTGGTCGTCATGGCAACTCCTGTTCGCTGACGGGGGCTTACGTCATGGAGCCAGACGCAGGTGAAGGAGTTCCAACCGGGACTTTTTTCCGGCGTCCAAGGTCAGTTGCCTGACAGCTTCGGATCACAAGGAAATGACATGCGCAAGGCAGGGATGATGGCGTTTGGCTTGTTCGGCTATCTGGCATATGCGCAGACGGCCCAAGCTCTAGAGTTCCATGGCTATGGACGGATTGGCCTGGGCGAGGCCCTCGGTGGGAACGGACGCCAGGCCTGCTTCCAGTTGCCGGGCGCGCCTGCCAAGTACCGGCTGGGCAACGAATGCGAAACCTACTGGGAGCTGGAGCTCAACCATGAGGCGTACCGGGGCGCCGATGGCACGGTGGTCACCCTCAACGGCATGGCCAGCCTGGTCGAGCAGTACAACCATTTCCCGGATTTCGGCGGCGATACGGGCGCCATTCGCCTGCCCCAGGTCTGGGCCGGGGTCACCTCGCCGGTACTCAACGATGGCACGGCCTGGGTCGGTCGCCGCTACTACAAGCGCCACGACATCCATATCAACGACTTCTATTACTGGAACCCGAGCGGTACGGGGGCGGGGATCGACAACTACAAGCTTGGCCGCTACCTGGTCAGCTACGCCTTCACCCGTGAAGACACCATCGAGCAGAAGCACAAGGCCAACCGGCACGACTTCAACCTTGGCGGCATCGAGCCCAATCCCGGTGGCGACCTGGAGCTGGGCCTTAGCATCATCCAGAAACCTGGCCATGTGGAGGGTGCTCATGGCGGCTGGTCGGTCACGGCCGAGCATGACCAGGACGGCTTTCTTGGCGGCGAGAACCGTTTCGTCGTGCAGTATGGCGAAGGGCCGGGGATCGGTCTGGGCCAGACCGGCGACCTCACGGCCGGGCGCAGCACGCGCAGCTGGAGGGTGCTGGAATCGCCCATGTGGCAGATTACTCCGGAGTTCGGCGGAGCCCTGTTGGCGCTGATGCAGAAGACCAAGGCACCCAATGACCAGGGCTACACCTGGTACTCCTTCGGCGTGCGGCCCAGCTACGCCTTCAGCGAGCATTTCAAGCTGGTGGTCGAATTCGGCCATGACCAGATCGAACCGGAGCGCGGCGCGACGCGCAAGCTGGACAAGATCACCATTGCGCCGACCTTGAGCATCGGCAAGGCTTTCATGGCCAGGCCCGAACTTCGCCTGTACGTGACCTACGCGCGTTGGAACCGGGCCGCCCAGCAGGCCGCCGATAGTGGCACGGCGTTGGCCGCCGATGGACCCTACGGCGCGCAGCTGCACGGCGCCAATGCTGGTGTCCAGCTCGAGACCTGGTGGTAGCGCGCTCGTCTACCAGAACGTCGGGGAGGCATTGGCCAGGACCTGGCGGAACACTTCGATGGCGCTGTCGACCTGCGCTTGGGTGGTGTAGCGACCGAGGCTCAGCCTCACGCTGCGGCGTGCCTGGCACGGCTCCAGGCCCAGCGCCAGCAGTACATGCGAAGCGCTGGCCGCCGCCGAGTTGCAGGCCGAGGTCGACGACAACGCCAGCGCTGGCGCCAGGGCGGCACTGTTGAAACCATGAGTGTCGATTCGCAGGTTGAGCGTGTGCGGGATGCGTTGTCGCGGGCAGCCGTTGAGGCTGATCCCTGGTAAAGCCAGCAGCCCTTCCCGCAGGCGTCGACTCAACTGGGCGATACGCTGGTGCTCGCTGTCGCCAGGCGTGGCGGCCAGGTCGAAGGCGCTGCCCATGCCGACGATCTGGTGGGTGGCCAAGGTGCCGGAGCGCAGGCCGCCTTCATGCCCACCGCCATGGATTTGCGCGCGCAGCGATGGTCGCGCCCGAGCGCCGACATACAGTGCGCCGATCCCCTTGGGGCCGTAGACCTTGTGCGCCGAGAAGGACATCAGGTCGACCGGGGCATGCCGCAGGTCGATCGCGACCCTGCCGACCGCCTGGGCGGCGTCCACATGCAACAATGCGCCATGCTCGCGTACCCGCTCGCCGATGCTGGCGAAATCGGTGACGGTACCCAGCTCATTGTTCACCGCCATCAACGACACCAGCAGTGTGTCGGGGCGCAGGGCTGCCTGGACCGCTTCGGGCTGGATCAGGCCCTGGGCGTCCGGCTGCAAGCGGGTGACCGCATGGCCCTGGCGCTCCAGTTCGGCCATGGTGTCGAGCACCGCCTTGTGTTCGAGTGCGCTGGTCAGCAGATGTACCGGCCTGCCGGCTGACTGAACGATGCCCTTGAGCGCCAGGTTGTTGGATTCGGTGGCGCCCGAAGTCCAGACGATGTTGGCTTGCTCGGCGCCGACGCGCTCGGCGACCTGGGCGCGGGCCTGTTCGACGGCGGCACGTGCCGCTTGGCCGAATGCGTGGCCGCTGGAGGCCGGGTTGCCGAAGTTGGCCTGGACGCCGAGGCAGGCGAGCATCGCCTCGATCACTCGGTCGTCGACGGGGGTGGTGGCGGCATAGTCGAAATACAAAGGCGTGTCTGGCATGGAAGCGATCCGCATGAGCAGGTAGGGACAAAACGTACCGAGAATGGTACTAGGCTCTGCGGGGAAGGATTTTGCTCTTTATTGAGTCATGTGAGGCCTTTATCGGAATATTTTTTCTAGAGTTCCAGTAACCGGTAGTATTTCTTTTCGAAGCATCGAGATTTCGTGGACTTCTTGTTTCTTTGGTTATAAGCGGCTGGCGGGGCCCTGCCAGGGCCCCCAGTCTTGCGCGCCAGCCCGTTCACTCTCGCAAACGCGGTTGCTCGCGACCTCGTTCACCCGCCAAACCCTCGACAAGGTTCGTCGCGGGCGCCGTGGCGGAATCCTGCGCAGTAGCGGGGCCCGCGCTCGGCGTCGGCGGGACCTGCTGCCCGCGGGTCCTGACCAGCGAAAGCACGACCCCGCCAACCAGCAAGCCCAGGGTCACGCCCAGCGAGAGCAGGGCCGGTACCTTGCCGACAAGGCCGTGGTAGAAGATCTTGCAGCCGATGAACACCAGTACCAGGGCCAGGGCGTACTTGAGGTAGACGAAGCGGTGCATCAGCGCTGCCAGGGCGAAGTACAGCGAGCGCAGGCCGAGAATGGCAAAGATGTTCGAGGTGTACACGATGAACGGGTCCTGGGTGATGGCGAAGATGGCAGGAACGCTGTCGACCGCGAAGACCAGGTCGGCCAGTTCGATCAGCACCAGGGCGAGGAACAGCGGCGTGGCATGGCGCAGCGCCCGAGACTGGCCTGGAGGCGTGAGCCGGACGAAGAAATGCGCGCCGTGCAGCCGGTCGCTCACGCGCATGTGCCGACGAACGAAGCGCAGCACCGGGTTGTGGGCCAGGTCTGGGTGGCTGTCCTCGCGCGACAGGGCCATCTTGACCCCGGTGAACAGCAGGAAGGCGCCGAAGATGTACAGCACCCAGGCGAAATTCTGTACCAGTGCCGCGCCTACGCCAATCATGATCGCGCGTAGCACCACCACGCCGAGGATGCCCCAGAACAGCACGCGATGCTGGTAGCGTCGAGGGATGGCGAAGAAGCCGAAGATCATCGCCATCACGAAGACATTGTCCATCGACAGCGACTGCTCGACCAGAAAACCCGTGTAGAACTCCATGGCCGCCTGCGCGCCCAGCTCGAACCAGATCCAGACCCCGAACAGGACGCCGACGCTGAAGTAGCCCGAGTACAGCAGCAGGCTCTCGCGCATTTCGATTTCCCGGTCGGTGCGGTGCAGCACGCCCAGATCCAGGACCAGCAGGCCAATGACGATGCCGGCGAACACCAGCCAGAGCCAGGTGCTGGTACCGAGCAGGGGAGTGCTGAGAAAGGTGTGTAGAGCTGTCATGAGCCCCTCCTTGATTGTCGACGTTGCGTTGGCAACAGTGATTCCGACATGGCGGCTCGGCAGCCGTCAGAGGGGCCCGGTAATCACATGACCTGAGCCTAGACCGAGCCTGGCCAGCTGCCGAGCAGGAGGGTGTTACATTTCTTTACCCAGTTGGGAAGCGGCAACGGGTCCTGACGCAGCGTCTGACCCGCGCATGTCTCAGTGCACCCAGATCTCGACCCGTCGATTGCGCAAGCGTCCCTGCAACTGGTCGTTGCCCGCTACCGGCAGGTCGTCACCCAGGCCGATCACCTCGCGCACCTGGACACCGTCGCGGGCCAGCTCGCGGCGCACCGTCATGGCTCGCAAGCGCGACAGCAGGGCGGCCCGTCCTGGCGCTTGCTTGGAATCGCCGAAGCCTGCCAGCACCACCTTGCCTTGCAGCTTGTCGGTCTGGCGAAGATGGGCCACCACTCGCCGCACATCGCGCAGCGCCTTGCTGTCCAGCTCGGCGCTGCCTTCGCGAAAGCGGAAGTTGACGTTCAGGCGCCTGGCTTGTTCGGCCAGCTGGCGATAGCGCGGCGGCCAGGCGCCGTTGCGCTCGACCGTCTCGGCCTCGATCTGCTGGGCGACGAAGCCTTGCTGCGCGACGATTGCCTGACCTGCCGGACTTTGGGTGAATTCCACCAGCGCGCGCGCCATGGGGCTGGCCGTATCGAAGGGCAGGTAGAAGTACAGGCGACGCGCCAGTGGGTAGTCCTCGCTGGCCACCAAGGCACGCGTCGGCAGCATTGGCGGAGCCTCGCCTTCGGCGATCGCCACCACCTTGCTGCCATTGACATTGCCCAGGCTGGCGAAGCCGATGCCCTGACGATCGGTGCGGATCCGGGCGGCCAGCGCTTCGGCGGATTCGAAGCGCTGCGAGCCGCTGTCCAGATGGCGAGCGTTCGGATCCAGCACCAACGCCTTGAAGGTCTCGAAGGTGCCGGAGCGGTCATCTCGTGCATACAGATGGATCTGGCCACCGGCGACACCCAGTTGCTCCCAGCGTCGTATTTCACCAGCGAATACCAGCGCCAACTGCCGAGTGTTCAGTTGCGACAGTGGGTTGTCGGGATGGACGATCACCGCAATGCCATCCAGGCCGATCACCTGTTCGCAGGCCGGGCAGCGCAGATCGCCGAGCGGGTGGAGGCGTCGTGCTTCCTCGTCGCTGATGGCCCGCGAGGCGGTAGCGATATCGGCTCGTCCGCTAGCCAACGCGACGAAGCCGGTGCTCGAGCCATGGGCGGCGATCTCGACATGAAGCTGGTCTGCTTCGACGCCTTGCGCACTGACAAGCACCTCGTTGCTCGCCGAGCCGGGGTGGATTCGGACCTCGGTCGCGCCTTGGCTGCCCAGCATTGCCGCGACCAATGCCGGTGCCAGCGTGGCACCAATGGTGTTGGAGCCCTGCAGGCGCAGCGCCGACGAATCGGCCATGGCCAAGGGAGCCAGCAGCACCAGCGCGATGAGGAGGCGATACATGCCCAAGCGTCCTGGCCGTAGTTGCCGGCCAGATTACGCCGGTCGCATGAACCGCAGGTGACAGCAGGGGAGCGGACGAGGCTGGCCTTGTCCCAGGCAAACCGCTTATGCTGTAACGAAATATTTCTACAACTACAACGCAGGAGGCGCAATGCCGCCAAGGGATCTGTTGCTGGCATTGGTGGTGATCATTGCCTGGGGGGTGAACTTCGTGGTCATCAAGGTCGGGCTCGACGGGCTGCCGCCAATGTTGCTGGGCGCCTTGCGGTTCCTGCTGGTGGCGTTCCCGGCGGTGCTGTTCGTCAAGCGCCCGAACCTGCCCTGGCGCTGGCTGATCGCCTATGGCGCCAGCATTTCCCTGGGCCAGTTCGCCTTTCTGTTCCAGGCCATGTACAGCGGCATGCCGCCGGGGCTGGCCTCGCTGGTGCTGCAGTCGCAAGCCTTCTTCACCTTGTTCTTCGCTGCGCTGTTTTTGGGCGAGCGGTTGCGCCCAGCCAGCCTGCTCGGTCTGCTGGTCGCCGCGGGCGGGCTGGCACTGATCGGTAGCGAAGATAGCAGCCATGTGCCGCTGCTGGCGCTGTTGCTGACCCTGTGCGCCGGCGCCATGTGGGGCATGGGCAACATCATCACGCGCCGCTTCGGCTCGGTCGACCTGGTGGCGTTGGTGGTCTGGGGCGGGCTGGTTCCGCCGTTGCCGTTCCTCGCGCTGTCCTGGTGGCTGGAAGGACCCCGGCAAATCAGCCAGGCGCTGCTGGGGATCGGCTGGAGCTCGGTGCTGGCGCTCGTCTACCTGGCCTTCATCGCCACCATGCTTGGCTACAGCCTGTGGAGCACCTTGCTGTCGCGGCATCCTGCCGGCAAGGTGGCGCCGTTCTCGCTGCTGGTGCCGGTCATCGGCCTGAGCTCCTCGGCCTGGCTGCTCGGCGAACGTCTCACCGCCGTACAGGGCTGGGGTGCGCTACTGGTCATGCTCGGTCTGCTGGTCAACGTCTTCGGCGCGCGCCTTGGGCAACGCTTGCGCTCGGCCTTGTGCTAAGACCTGCAAGCCGCCAGCGCCGACGCTGCGGTAGTAGACCTTGAGCGCATCGACGAACTCCTGCGCCAGGCGCGTACGCGTCTGCGCAGCGGGCCAGATGACATAGGTCGGGAACAGGATATCCGGCTTGAACGGCCGGATGACGACCTCCCGGTGCAGGAAATCCCTGGCGACCAGTGGATGAGCCAGGGTGAGCCCCATGCCCAGGGCGACCATTTCGCAACTGATCGCGCTGTATTGCGCTTCGACGGCCATCACCCGTTCGACGCCTGCCTGGTCGAACAGGTCATCGACCAGCGAGCGCGTGCCGTCGCCATGACAAAGCGAGATGAAGGCCTGGCCTTCGAGATCCGCGAGGCTGATCTGCGCCCGCTCGGCCAGCGCATGCGAATGCGGCAGGACGCACACGGCAGCCATCTCGCCGAGCAGTTCGACCTGGTGGCTGTTCACGTCGCCAGGGTGGACCACGATGCCGATATCGCAGAATTGCGACTTCACCCATTGTTCGACCGTCGGCGAGGAGTTCACGTGCAGTGACACGGTGAGCCCCGGACGCGCATCGAGGAACTGCTTGATCACCGCCGGCAGCACGCTCAGGCCGGTCGAGGGCACGCCGGCCACGCGCAAGCGCCCGGTGCCCAGGTTGCGGATGTGCTTGGCCGAATGCTTGAGGCTGTCCAGGCCAACATAGGCGCGCTCCACTTCCTGGAAGAACGCCTGGCCTTCCTGGGTCGGGACCAGGCGCACGCCGGCGCGCTCGAACAAGGTCAGCCCGGTGCTCAGTTCGAGCTGGCCGATCAGTCGGCTGACATTGGGTTGCGAGGTGTACAGCGCCTGGGCCGCCGCCGTCATCGAACCCAGTCGCATGACGCTGCGGAACGCCTCGATCTGCCTCAGATTCATCCTTACCTTCCATATCGAATATGAATAGCTAATCCCGATACTGTGATTTGACCATATGGATGATGCCTCGCAATACTCCATGACAGCGATTCAGCGCACAACAAGATGCGCCAACCCGAGCGGTACCGGGAACATGCAGCCCGCTGCATGGCTTCGATTGACGCCGAAGCAACTGACGCATTGTTCGATCTGCCCCAGCACTTCGGAGATAGTCTGTGAATAACTACAAGACCACCGCTGCAACGCCGTCATTGCACCCTCTGGCCCGTATCGCCACTGCTGTCGCCATCGCCCTCGCCGGGTTCGCCAGCGCTACCGCCTCCGCCCAGCCGACCCTGTACGTGGCCGGCGTCGGCGGCTCCACCGAACAGATGTACAAGACCAAGGTCATCCCGGCGTTCGAGCAGCAGCACGACGTCAAGGTGGTCTACGTGGCTGGCAACTCGACCGAGACCTTGGCCAAGCTCCAGGCCCAGAAAGGCCGCCAGCAGATCAACGTGGCGTTGATGGATGACGGGCCGATGTACCAGGCGCTGCAACTGGGGCTGTGCGAAAAGCTCAGCGATGCGCCGGTCTATCAGGACCTCTATCCGCTGGCGCGCATCAGCCCCGAGGCGACAGGCGTCGGCGTGGTCGCCACGGGCATCGGCTACAACGAAGAGGCGTTCCGCAAGCGTGGCTGGGCGCCGCCCGATTCCTGGGAAGACCTGACCGATCCACGCTACCGGCAGCTGTTGGGCATGCCGCCGGTGACCAACACCTACGGCTTGCACACCCTGGTGGAAATGGCGCGCCTGCGCGGCGGCGGGGAGAAGAACATCGACCCGGGCTTCAAGGCCCTCAAGGATGAGATCGGGCCGAACGTGCTGGCCTGGGTCTCGGCGCCAGGGGAGATGGACGGCATGATGCAGAACGGCGACGTGGTCATGGCCGTGTATGGCAGCGGCCGCGCCGTAGCGTTGCAAGGTACCGGCTTCCCGCTCAAGTTCATCTATCCCAAGGAAGGCGGCGTCGCCTTGCAGATGGCGGCCTGCAGCATCACGCCCAATGCGCAGAGCGAACTGGCGCAGGCGTTCATCCAGCACGTGCTGTCCCCGCAGGTGCAGGAGATCCAGGCACGCGAGAACGGCTTCGCGCCGGTCAACCGCAACGTCGACCTCGCGCCTGAAATCGCCGCGCGCATGCCCTATGGCCCAGAGAAGATCGACGCCTTGATCAAGGTCGACTGGGACACGATCAACCAGCAGCGCAGCGAGTGGACGACGCGCTGGAATCGTACGGTCGAGCGCTAGCGATCCGCTGCCCCGATCCTTCCCGACACTTTCCTGGAGACGCAGGCTTCGGCCTGCGTGGCAAGTCTATGGCATTTCTCACACTCGAAGGCATCGTCAAGCGCTATGGCAGTTTCACGGCCATCGACGGCTTGAACCTGGACGTACAGCGAGGCGAATTCGTCGCCTTGCTCGGGCCGTCTGGCTGCGGCAAGACCACCACCTTGCAGTCCATTGCAGGGTTCGTACAGCCCACCGAAGGTCGCATCGTGCTCGACGGACGCGATATCACCCATGTACGTCCCGAGCGACGGGGTCTGGGTATCGTCTTCCAGAGCTATGCGCTGTTCCCGCACATGACCGTTGCGCAGAACATCAGCTTTGGCCTGGAAATGCGCGGCGTGGCCAAGCCCGAGCGCGGCAGGCGCATCCTCGAGGCGCTCGACCTGGTGCGTCTGGGTGGCTTGGGCGAACGCTATCCCAAGGCGCTTTCCGGCGGGCAGCGCCAGCGGGTCGCCATCGCCCGGGCCTTGGCGATACGCCCCGACCTGCTGCTGCTCGACGAACCGATGTCCAACCTCGACGCCAAGTTGCGCGAGGAAATGCACATCGAGCTGCGGGCGATCCAGCGCGAGCTGGGGATCACCACCATCCTGGTCACCCATGACCAGGTCGAGGCCATGACCATGAGCGACCGTATCGCCGTGATGCACAAGGGGCGCATCGTGCAGATCGATACGCCCTTCGAGGCCTACGAGCGGCCGCACTCGCCCTTCGCTTCGGCCTTCCTGGGCAAGACCAACGCCTTCGCCGGTGCCGTTCGGACCCGCAATGCACGGTGTTGCCATGTTCAGGTCAACGATACCGTGCTGCACGTGCCCCACGAGGACCGTTCGCTCGGGCATGACGTCAACGTCTATATCCGTCCGGAGAAGATCCGCTTGACCGAGGTGGGCAAGGGGCGCCTGAAGGGGCGGGTGCGCTTGCGGGTATTTCTCGGCAACCTGTGGTTGCTGGCGGTGGAGAGCAGCTTCGGGATGGTCCACATGACCCAGCCCAACCTGGGCACGCCGCCACCGCAGGAACACAGCGAGGTCGGGCTGGACTGGTCCGACGAAGACCTGCGCGTGCTGGACCGGGAGGTTGCCCATGGCCAGGTATGATGCCGAACATGTCGGGACCGCGCCGTGGCTGCTGAGCGGTCCGGCGTTGCTGGTGTTCATCGCCTTGTTGCTGATACCCCTGGCCTTGACCGCCATCCTCTCGCTCAACCTGTTCAATGACATGCAGGGCGTGTTGCCGGTGTACAGCCTCGGCAACTATCTGGAGGTGTTCGGCGACGACTATTTCCATGAGATCTTCCTGCGCACCGGCGGCATGGCCTTGGCGGTCACGGCGCTCTGCGTGCTGATCGGTGTACCGGAAACCATCATCATCGCGCGCATGGCACCGCGCTGGCGCTCGCTGTTCCTGCTGGTGGTGCTGGGGCCTTTGCTGATTTCCGTGGTCGTGCGCACGCTTGGCTGGGCCATCCTGCTGGGCAACAACGGGCTGATCAACGACGCGCTGCTGGCGCTGGGCATCGTCGAGCAGCCTGTGCGGATGCTGTTCACCCAGACGGGCGTGATCATCGCGCTGAGCCATGTGCTGGTGCCGTTCATGGTGATCGCGGTGTGGGCCACCTTGCAACGCCTGGACCTGCAAGTGGAGTGGGCGGGCCTTTCGCTCGGCGCGTCGCGCCTGACGGTGCTGCGCCGGATCATCCTGCCGCAGATCATGCCGGGCATTCTTTCCGGCTCGATCATTGTGTTCGCCCTGGCGGCTTCGGCGTTCGCCACCCCGGCGATCATCGGCGGTCGACGCCTGAAGGTCGTGGCCACGGCCGCCTACGACGAATTCCTCGGCACCCTCAACTGGCCGCTCGGTGCCGCCATCGCAATGCTCCTGCTGGTCGCCAACCTGATCATCATCCTGGGTTGCAGCAAGCTGGCCGAGCGCCGCTTCAAGCAAGTCTTCGAGTGAGCTGCCATGCACAAGAACGGATTTTTTTCGCTGCTGTTCCACCTGGCGTTCGTCACGTTCATCGCCGCACCGCTGCTGGTGGTGATGGCGATGGCCTTCACCGACAAGGGCTACCTGTCGCTGCCTACCGATGGCCTGTCGCTGCGCTGGTTCCGCGCCTTGCTCGACAACCAGGAAATGCTCGATGCCTTCTACCTGTCGCTCAAGCTCGGGCTGGTGTCGGCCAGCATCGCGACCCTGCTGGCGATTCCGGCGGCCATGGCCATCAGTCGCTACGAATTCGCCGGCCGCGGTGCGCTCACCGGCTTTCTGCTGTCGCCGCTGATGATCCCGTCGGTGGTGCTGGGCATCGCCTTCCTGCGTTTCTTCTCGGTGGCGCAGATCGGTGGCTCGTTCTGGGCCCTGGCCTTCACCCACGTGATCGTGGTGCTGCCTTATGCATTGCGGCTGACGCTGGCCTCGGCCATCGGCCTTGAGCGTGACGTGGAACAGGCGGCGCTGTCGCTTGGCGCCGGACGCTGGACAGCGTTTCGGCGCGTGGTGCTGCCACGCATCCGCACGGGTGTGATCGGCGGCTGGATGCTGGCGTTCATCCAGAGCTTCGACGAACTGACCATGACCGTGTTCGTCGCCACGCCGGGTACCACGACCTTGCCAGTGGCCATGTACAACCAGATCGCCCAGACCATCGATCCGTTGATCACTGCCGTCTCGACAGTGCTGATCGTCGCTACCGTGCTGCTGATGCTCGTACTCGACCGTCTGGTCGGGCTTGACCGGGTGTTGATCGGAGAAGGCAAATGAGCCAGGACTTGGCGCATGTGGATGTGATCGTCATCGGCGGCGGCCTGGTAGGCATGGCGGTGGCCTACGGGCTGGCCTGTCGAGGGCTCGGGGTCGAGATCCTCGATCAGGGTGACCAGGCGTACCGAGCCTCGCGGGGCAACTTTGGTCTGGTCTGGGTGCAGGGCAAGGGATACGGCCGGCCGGAGTACGCGCGCTGGACCCGCTCCTCGGCCATGGGTTGGCCCGCGTTCGCCCAGGCGCTGTTGGCAGACAGTGGCGTCGACGTGCAACTGCGCCAACCGGGTGGCTTCCACATGTGCTTCAGCGACGAGGAGCTGCTGGAGCGCCAGCGCCGCCTGCAGAACCTGCGCCACAGCCTGGGCGATTACCCATTCGAGATGCTTGACGCCGCCGAACTCAAGGCACGCCTGCCATTGATCGGGCCCAAGGTGGTGGGGGCCAGCTACACGCCCCAGGATGGCCACCTCAACCCGTTGAAGCTGCTGCGGGCCCTGCATGCATCGGCGCAGGCCAAGGGCGCGCGCTTGCACAGCGGCGTGCAGGTCGAGCGGATCGACAGCGCCTCGGGAGAGTTTCGCATATTCACCGACCGTGGGTGCCTCGTCGCGCCAAGAATCGTCCTGGCCGCCGGGCTGGGCAACCCGGCGTTGGCACGGCAGGTCGGCCTGCATGCGCCGGTGGCGCCCAATCGCGGGCAGGTGCTGATCAGCGAACGGCTGCGACCGTTCCTCGAGTATCCCACCATCAACGTCCGGCAGACCGATGAAGGCACGGTACAGCTGGGCGACTCCATGGAAGAGGTGGGCTTCGATGACGGCACCTCCACCGACGTGCTGGCAGCCATTGCCCGGCGCGGCATCTCGACTTTCCCGCTGCTACGCGACGTGCGCCTGGTCAGGGCCTGGGGCGCCCTGCGGGTGATGAGCCCGGATGGATTCCCCATCTATCAGCAGTCTGCCACCCATCCAGGCGCCTTCGTGATCACCTGTCACAGCGGTGTCACCCTGGCGGCTGCCCATGCGTTGCGTATCGCGCCATGGATCGCCGGTGCCTCCAGGCCCGACGAGCTGGGGGCGTTCAGCGGCGAGCGGTTTCTAACTGACAAGGTGTATTCCCATGCGCACTGATTCGCCGTTCAAGCCCTTGCCGGATGAAACCGAGACAAGGCCAACCGTGACCTTTAGTTTCAATGACCAGTCCTTGACCGTGCCGGCGGGCGCGAACGTGGCCGCGGCACTGCTGATGTCCGGCATCCGGCGGTTTCGCGCCACGCCGGTCAGCGAGTCGCCACGCGCGCCTTATTGCATGATGGGCGTGTGCTTCGAATGCCTGCTCGAGATCGACGGGGTGCCCAATCGCCAGGGCTGCCTGACCGAAGTGGCGGACGGTATGTGCATCCGTTCCCAGGAAGGCGCGCGCGACCTGGTCTATCGATTCGCCGGCGTCGAGGCCGTGGAGGTACGCTCATGATCCAGCAATCGGCCGATGTGGTCGTGATAGGCGCGGGGGCGGCCGGCATGGCCGCGGCGACCGAGCTGGCCGGGCTGGGCTTGCAGGTGGTGTTGCTCGACGAGCAGGCAAGTCCGGGCGGGCAGATCTACCGTGGCATCACCCTGGCACCGCCATCGCGGCGAGACGTGCTGGGCAGCGACTACGCTCGCGGCTTCGAGCTGGCGCAGGCGCTGGCGAGGTCGAAGGTACGTCATGAAACGGACGCCTCGGTATGGCAGGTCACCCGCGAGCACCACGTCAGCTACCTGCGAGACGGATGCCTGCATGCGCTGCAAGCCAAGGCCGTGGTGCTGGCCACGGGTGCCATGGAGCGACCGTTTCCGATCGCTGGCTGGACCTTGCCCGGGGTCATGACCGCGGGCGCCGCGCAGATCCTGCTCAAAGGCTCGGGGCTGGTGCCGAGCGAACCGGTGGTCCTGGCCGGGTGTGGGCCGCTGTTGTACCTGCTGGGCTGGCAATATCTGCGCGCAGGCGTGCGGATCGCGGCGCTGGTGGACACCACGCGAGCCGAGGACTACTGGCGAGCCCGGCGCCACCTGTTCGCCGCGCTGCGGGCATGGCCCTACCTGAGAAAGGGGCTGGAGCTGATGCGCAGCCTGCGCAGTGCCGGCATCGCTCACTACCACGCAGCAGAGCACCTGGCCATCGAAGGGCAGGAGGCGGCGCAAGCATTGACCTTCAGCGTGGCGGGCAAGACCCGGCGAATCGCCACTCGGTGCATTCTCCTGCACCAGGGAGTGGTCCCGAACATCCAGCTGAGCCAGGCGCTGCGGGCCCGGCACGAATGGGACGAGCAGCAACTGTGTTTCCGTCCGCGCCTCGACCCTTGGGGCGAGCTCGACGTACCCGGGGTCTACGTCGCCGGTGACGGCGCTGGCATCGGTGGCGCGCAAGCCGCGACGCTGCAAGGGCGCTTGGCGGCCCTGGCGGTCGCCGCGCGTCTAGGCAAGCTCGACCCGGCGGTGCGTGATCGACGGGCTCGGCCCCTGCGTGCGCAGCTGCAAGCCAACTTGCGCATCAGGCCATTTCTCGACACGCTTTACCAGCCAAAGGAGGCCAACCGTATTCCTGCCGATCAGGTCCTGGTGTGCCGCTGTGAAGAAGTGACGGCCGGCCAGTTGAGGGCATTCGTGGCCATGGGCTGTACCGGCCCCAACCAGGCCAAGTCGTTTGGCCGTTGTGGCATGGGGCCGTGCCAGGGGCGTCTGTGCGGCCTGACCGTCACCGAGGTCATCGCCAAGGCGCGCGGCGTTTCGGCCGCCGAGGTGGGTTATTACCGCATCCGCCCGCCCATCAAGCCCATTACCCTGGGAGAATTGGCCGGTGACTGAATCGACATCGCGCCAGGCCGATGTCCTGGTGATCGGGGGCGGACTCCATGGCCTGAGCACGGCCTTGCATCTGGCTCGGGCCGGGGTCGAGGTGATCCTGCTCGAGGCGCAGTATTGCGGCCGACATGCCTCTGGCGTGAATGCCGGCGGGGTACGTACCCTGGGGCGCCACGCGGCGGAAATTCCGTTGTCGTTGTCGTCGAGCGCCTTGTGGCATGAACTGCCCGCGTTGCTCGGGGACGATGGCGGCTTCGTGCCCAGCGGCCAGCTCAAGCTGGCCGAGAACCTGGCCGAGCTCGAGGCATGTCGGCAACGTGTCGAGCGCTTGCAGGCGCTGGGCTTCACCCATGAGCGCTTGATCGATTCGAGCCAGGTGTTCGAACTGGTCCCTGCCGTGGCACGGCATGTGACAGGGGGCATCTGGGTCAGCCAGGATGGCTACGCACAGCCGTTCAAGACGGTGACCGCGTTCCGCCTGGCTGCGCAGAAGCGTGGTGTTCGCATCCACGAAGGCACCCCGGCGCAGCGTATCGAGCAGGCCGGCAACCACTGGCAGGTCAGCACCCCGGCCGGCCGCTTCCGCGCCGAACACCTGGTGCTCACCGCGGGGGCCTGGGCAGGGGAGCTGGCGGCGCAGATCGGCGAACCGGTCCCGGTGCATCCCGAAGGGCTGATGCTGATGGTCACGCACCGCGTCGCGCCTTTCTGTCGCCCGGTACTGGGCGCCACCGGCAGGGCACTGTCGTTCAAGCAGTTTGCCAACGGCACCTTGGTGATCGGCGGCAAGCTCGTGGGCTCGCTGGATTTCCCGGCCCGCCACGGCGAGGTCGAGATGGCCCGCTTGAGCAGCAGTGCGCGGACTGTCACCGATCTGTTTCCGCACTTGCGACACCTGGCGGTCAACCGGGTCTGGGCCGGCGTCGAAGCCTTTACCGCCGACGACCTGCCAGTGATCGGCGCCAGCAGCAAGGCCAGCAACCTGAGCTACGCATTCGGTTTTTCTGGCAGCGGCTTCCAGATGGGTCCTGGCACCGGCAAACGCCTGGCCCAGCTCATCCTCGGAGAGCGCTCCGACATCGACCTGAAGGCATTTGCCATCGATCGATTCGGCCCGACCGGCAACGCCTCGTCTTCGTTTCAACCCGCTACACCTACCACTTCATCTTGAGGAGCTCCCATGCTGGATATCACCCGCATCGAAACCAATCAGCGCATGAGTCGCGTGGTGCAATGCAATGGTTTCACCTTCCTGGGCGGCCAGACGGCCACGGACCGCACGCTGGACATCAAGGGGCAGACCGCCCAGGTTCTGGAGAAGATCGACAATTATCTGGCCAAGGCTGGCCTGGACAAGACCCGGATCCTCACGGCCCAGGTATGGCTGTCGGATATCGAAGCCCATTTCGCGGGCATGAACGAGGTATGGGACGCCTGGGCGCCAGAGGGGCATGCTCCGGCACGGGCGACGGTCGAATCACGCCTTGCCGCGCCTGACCTGCTGGTGGAGATCACCGTCGTCGCCGCGGGCTGAACACGCTCGCCTGGGGTGGTGGGCTGGGTGTCCCGGCCCGCTGCGGCCAGGGCGTCGCACGCTTTTCAGCGATTTTCTTGACCTTGGACAACATAACCGGATTTGCGGGTCGCCGGGCTCGCCGCATTGTGTCTTACTGTCCGGGTAACTGGAGACAGGAGGACCAGGCTCATGCGTATCAGGGAAGAAACCTACTGGAGATGGGCCGATGCCCAGCTACACAGCCGTTGTCATGACGAGGAGTTGAGCGACGGCACCACCATCGATGTACAGGTACGGCTTTCGCGCCTCGGCGCCACGCAGTTGTTTCTCGGCCTGTATGCTCGAGGCGGCAAGGCACTGGTCGAGGAGTACTACCCGGCACGCCCCGGAGAAACCATGAGTCGAGCCCTGGTGTGGGGCGTCGATCGGGCGCGGGCCATGGCGGCTGGCCCGCTGGCCAGTGCTTCCAGCCCGCAGGCGCAAGGTCGGCGCCGCGCCTGAGAATGCAAGAGGCGAACGATGCCGGCGCAGCCCGGCATCGCCCGCTGTCGGGCCCGAAACCCTCAGCCTTGCGCCTGGTGTTGCGGGGTCGACGACCAGGAAGCTTGCAAGGACTGCAGCATGCTGCCGACGAAGTCGGTATCCGCCGCGGCTTTCCTGCCGACATAACCCTGGCCACGACGGAACACCTTCAGCCGGGCTCGCATGCTCGGCATGTGAGATTCGATTTCCGCCTCGCCGATGTTAGGCGGCAGGCGATCGAGGCGAACCTCGCCGTTGTGGCTGACCCAGAGCAGATGGTCGTCGAGATGGTCCTTGCGCGCGGCGAACAGCTCGGCCAGCTGGTCGATCGTAGGACGGTCGTTCAAGTTCATCATAAAGCCCCCTATTACCTGTGGTTGGTCATTTCACGTCTGGCGCCACGCCATGTAGCGCACTAACAAGGCTGCTACCGCAGCATCGCAACAGGGGCTTTCTCCATGCTGTCTTTTGGACAGTTCCCGCTCCACGAACGGCCCGCGTTACCGCGCAGGCCGTCTGGAATACCCTTGTCCTCGCTCCCGATCAGGAAGACGACCTCATCATGCATAAGCCCGATGAACGGCGTCAATAGTTTTGTAGTGAAAAAAACAGAGCACTACAAAATACGCTGTTCAGCGTTTGCTCTCGTTTCGTACACGCTTGATCGAGCAGTGATCACCCAGCCTTAGCACAAACGGCAACAAACCCTTTAACCTAGGGGCAGACCGAGGAAACAAATGGAAACGACATGAAGTACCTGCGCATGCTCTTCGACAAGTTCACCCTCACCTTGCTGGGCGTGGTACTGATCGCCACCCTGCTGCCTTGCCAGGGCGAGGGCGCGGTGCTGTTCGGCTGGCTGACCAACCTGGCCATCGGGCTGCTGTTCTTCCTGCATGGCGCCAAACTGTCCCGCGAAGCGATCATCGCCGGGGCCGGGCATTGGCGCCTGCATCTGCTGGTGTTCGCCTGCACCTTCGCGCTGTTTCCACTGCTCGGCTTGGCGTTCAAGCCAGTGTTCCTGCCGCTGGTGGGCGACGAGCTGTACCTGGGGGTGCTCTACATGTGTGCCTTGCCCGCCACGGTGCAGTCGGCGATCGCCTTCACCTCGCTGGCACGTGGCAACGTGCCAGCGGCGATTTGCAGCGCCGCGGCTTCGAGCCTGCTGGGCATCTTCCTCACGCCAGTGCTGGTCATGCTGTTGCTCGGAGCCGATGGCAACACCGGTTCGGGCCTGGAGGCCGTGCTCAAGATCGTCGTGCAGTTGCTGCTGCCGTTCGTTGCCGGGCAGCTCGCTCGGCGCTGGATCGGTGCCTGGGTCAAGCGCCGGGCGCGCTGGTTGAAGCTGGTCGACCAGGGCTCGATCCTGCTGGTGGTCTATACCGCGTTCAGCGAGGCCGTGGTGACCGGCTTGTGGCATAGCGTATCGCCACAGCACCTGGCTGGTCTGTTTGCCGTGTGCATCATCCTGCTGGCGGCGGTGCTGCTGGCTACCCGGCTGCTCGGGCGGATGCTGGGGTTCAGCCTGGAAGACCGTATCACCATCCTCTTCGCCGGCTCGAAGAAGAGCCTGGCCACTGGCGTGCCCATGGCGCAGGTGCTGTTCGTTGGCAGCGGCATCGGCGCGATGATCCTGCCGTTGATGCTGTTTCACCAGATCCAGCTGATGGTCTGCGCCGTGCTGGCTCAGCGTTACGCCAGTCGCGAGCCGGACGCAGAACCCTCCTCGGTGCTGTCCTGAGCCCAAGCGGCGCTCAGTTGCCAGTCGCGTTCAGCGGATGCAGGGCCCTGAAGCCCGCGGCTTCGGACACCAGCCAGTCATGAACTGCCCGCGGGCCTGGCCGGGTCAGGCCCGCGGGTGGATAGAGCAGCACGTAACGCTTGTGGTTGGGGATCGGCACACCGAAGGGCACGATCAACGCGCCACGCTCCAGCTCGTCGTTGAGTAGCGTGCGTCTGGCGATAGCGACACCGATGCCGGCGATTGCCGCCTCGATGGTCAGGTGGTTGCGGTTGAACGTGTGACCGCGGCGCACGTCCAGGCCGCTGGCGCCGATGCCGTCGAGGTAGAACTCCCATTCCGAATATTCCGAACTGCCACGCCAGGCGGTGATGTCGTGCAGCAGCGGGTAGTGGGTCAGGTCCGTGGGGCCGTGCAACGGCGGCCGCCCACGCAGCAGGGCGGGTGAGCAGACCGGGAAGATCTGTTCGTCCAGCAGCGGGGTGGAAAGCATGCCGGGATAGCTGCCGTCGTTGAGGTCGATGGCCAGGTCGAAATCGGCCGCGTCCAGCGCCTGGTTGCTGTCTTCGGCGACCAGGCGCAGCTCGATGTCCGGATAGCGTTGCTGCAGGCGCGGCAGGCGTGGGGTCAGCCATTTGGCCAGGAACGACGGAATCGAGCGCAGCCGTACGGTGCCGCGAATCTCGCCGGCGTCCAGGCGCAGCAGTTCCGCCTCGATGCTGCCATAGGCCTCGCTGACCGTCTGCGCCAGACGCTGGCCTTCGGCGGTCAGCTCGACACCACGTGCTCGGCGCAGGAACAGGCGAAAGCCTAGGCGTTCTTCGAGCTGGCGCATCTGCTGGCTTACCGCGCCGGGCGTGATATGCAGCTCCTCGGCGCTGCGGGTGAAGGACAAATGCCGGGCAGCACAGGAAAAGACGTGAAGCCAGACGAACATCGGGCCGCTGAGTTGCCTGCGCATGGTTTAGTCCTGCTAAAGGCTCGGTTAGGAAATTTCGTTGGTCAGGCGAAGCATGCCGGTTCAGTATCGAGCATGACGGTAGCACCTGGCAATTTCATCGCAGGCCCGTTGAGCGGCGTTTCCGTGATCGAAGGTGGAGGTATTAGCATGGCTATCAGTGTATTCGACCTGTTCAAGATCGGTATCGGCCCGTCCAGCTCCCACACCGTAGGCCCCATGCGCGCGGCCGCGACCTTCGCTCGGACGCTGCGTGAACGGCACTTGCTGGGGCAGGTGACCCGGGTCGAGATACGTCTGTACGGCTCCTTGTCGGCCACCGGGGTCGGCCATGCCACCGACCGTGCCTGCTTGCTAGGGCTGATGGGGCAATGGCCCGACCGTGTGGACCCTCACACCATCGGGCCACGTATCGAGCAGTTGCTGCAGGAGCATTGCCTGATGCTCGATGGCCAGCACCCGATCGAATTCCATTATGCCCGCGACCTGCTGCTGCTCGACGAGAACCTGCCTTACCACCCCAATGCGATGAGTCTGCAAGCCCTGGGCGAGGCGGGCAGTTTGCTGATGCAGACCTACTATTCGGTCGGTGGAGGCTTCATCGTCGAGCAAGCGCAGATCGATGCGCCCGCCTGCGACCACGCGCAAGTCGCGTTGCCCTACGAGTTCTCCAGCGCAACCGAACTGCTGGCCCTGTGCAAGGCCCATGAGCTGAGTGTCAGCCAACTGATGATGGCCAATGAGACAGCCTGGCGCAGCGAGCAGGAGGTCCGCGACGGCTTGCTGAAGATCTGGAAAGCCATGCAGGAATGCGTGGCCAATGGCCTGAGCAACGAGGGCATCCTGCCTGGCGGCCTCAAGGTTCGTCGTCGCGCCGCCAGGCTGCACCGCAGCCTGCAGGAACTGGGCAAGCCCAATGTCATCGGCTCGACGCTCAGCGCCATGGAATGGGTCAACCTGTTCGCCCTGGCGGTCAACGAGGAGAACGCCGCTGGCGGACGCATGGTCACCGCGCCAACCAATGGCGCGGCGGGAATCATTCCGGCGGTCCTGCATTACTATATGAAATTCAATCCCGATGCCTGCGATGACGACATCGTTGCGTTCCTGCTCTCGGCTGCCGCCGTGGGTATCCTGTGCAAGAAGAACGCCTCGATCTCCGGCGCCGAGGTCGGCTGCCAGGGCGAGGTCGGCTCGGCCTGCTCGATGGCCGCCGCTGGCCTGGCCGAGGTGCTCGGCGCGACGCCAGCGCAACTGGAGAACGCCGCCGAGATCGCTCTGGAGCACAACCTCGGCCTGACCTGCGACCCGGTGGGTGGGCTGGTGCAGGTCCCCTGCATCGAGCGCAACGCTATCGCCGCGGTCAAGGCCATCAATGCGGTGCAGATGGCCTTGCGCGGCGATGGCGAGCACTTCATTTCGCTCGACCAGGTGATCCGCACCATGCGCGACACGGGAGCCGACATGCTCGACAAGTACAAGGAAACCTCACGCGGCGGGCTGGCGGTGGCCTTCGTCGAGTGCTGAGCAGGCCTGGCGGCCGCCGGTCGGCAAGTGCCGATGCCAAGGCGAACCTGCCTGACTTTCCTGCCTCCACTGCTATGGTGCAGATGAAGGATGATCTGCTCATTGCCTGAATGCATGATCGTTCGGATAGACGATGTCTTCTATCAATTGGTACTCAGGCGCAGTCAGGCGTAACAAGGGGAGAGTCCCGTCACACGCCATCGGCAGAGGTTGCGGTAATGTCGCTTATCGGACTATCGACGTTGGAAATGCGTCAACTGATCGAACAGGCCTGCCTGCCTGATCGCTGCGAAGTGAGTTGCCCGGATGGGGTATGTCTGACCATCCGTCTTGGGCGAGGTCAGGATCTCGACGACTGCCTGGTCATGTCCGGCATTCCGTTGAGCAGCCTCAACAGCTGCCGAGATCTGCTCGGGCTGGTGTCCCAGCTACGGGCGCAACAGCATCGGCCAACCCTTCGCCGCTCCGTCCGGGCCCTGGCCTGAGCCGTGCCCGGTGGGCTCGACTGGCCAAGGTGGCCGGCCCCGTCAGGGTTTGTCGAAAAGTCGCCGAGCGGCGATCAGTCAAGGCGACAACAGGCGAGCAAGCGCCGCCTGCGAATGGTAAGTGAGCGTCCCGCGCTCATTGTCAGCGCAGCCTGAGCGGCGCGCAGGCACCTGCTTCCAGAGCCTGGCAGCCAGCGGCCTGGCATCATTGCAGTTCGAGCAGCAACTTCAGTCCACCGTCGCCACATTTACCATGGTGGCGCACGACCCCATGGTAGGCGCGCCCCTCCCAGACGAACGCCAGGCTGTGCGAGCGATCGAGCTTGTTGGGCAGCGGGGGCGCGATGTGCAACTGCAGCCCAGGTCGACCGCGCAGGTCTAGCGGGGCCAGTTGCACAAGGCATTCGACACGTTGGGCCACGGGGCCGAACAATGTGTCACGGACGTAATCCAGCTCCACGCTGGCTGCCGGTGCGGGGCAGGGCATCTTCATGGTTGTCGGGCTCCATCGGTATCGCTGGGCAGGTCATGCTGCAACTGCTGCGCCCTCTCAAGGTGATCGCGCAGCATTGGCAGGGTGTCACGTGCATACATGCGGATCGATTCTTCGGCCGTCCCGGCTTGTCGCTGCTGGTCGAACAGGCGGATCGCCTGCTGGTGGGCGTTGACCTGATGGCGGGCATAGGCTGCGTCGAACGAAGCGCCTTCTGGTACCTGCAGCATCATTTTCCGCGCCTTCTCGGCCAGCGCCGCTTCATCGGGCATATCGAACCCATGCAGCCTGGCCAGTTCGAACAGTGCCCGGTTGGCCTGGGCATGGTCGTCGATCATGTGTTGGGCAAACTGCCTGACCGCTGGCGAGTCGGATTTCTCCAGAGCCAACCGACTGGCCTGGATCTCGGACAGGCCCATGCTGGCCGCCTCGCTCGCGAAGGTGCCATCGGCGGGCGCGGCGGCCACTGCCGTTGCGCCGAGACTCACCAGGCACGCCAGCAGTGTTGCCGAGCGCAGGGGGGACGAATGCATGCGCATGCTCCTTTACAGGAAGGACAAAGTCATCGTTCGAAGCCCGCCTGGGCAGAGCGTTCAATTTATTTGCGCGCTGCCTATCCAGGCCATGCCCGGTGTGCTCTATCGAGCGTGGCAAAGGGGTAGGGGTGGGTCAAGTGAAGAGGCTGTCAATCATCGTCCCTGGCCGTTTTGCCGATCGACGGTGTCTGCGCGTCATAGACCGTGTGCGCCTAGCTGGTCCGGTCGGTGGCCTTGGGCAACGCCAGGCGCGCCTGACGCCTGCTACCGTGCCCCCCCATCAGTCCGGACGTCGGGTGCCTCTGGCAGGCGCGAAGCAAGCGTCCGCCACGAATATTGCTCTCGATCTGTGACCGGGCCCAAGGCCAGGAAGTCAACAGGCCCTGGCTAGGCGAGGGTATGCGTGGGGCGTCCTGGTGTGGGGCGCTGGCCAGGGGCTTGGACAGGTGCGCTGTTGGTCGGAGGCGCGGTCACGCCTTGTAGTCCTGGCCGTCACGGTCGAGCTGGCGGATCAGTGCATCCCAGTGCCGCTTGACCCCCTCGCCATGACCATCGGAAAAGCGCCTGGATTGCTCGTGGACCTTGGCGATGGCCCGCGGCGAGGCATACCGCAGTTGGTCATTGCCACCGGCCTGGGCCGCGATCTGGATGTTGCAGGCCCGCTCCAGCCCATGCAGCTCGCGAAAGGCATGCTCGACGCTGATGCCGCCGGTGAGCAGGCCGTGGTTGCGCAGGATCAGGATGTTGCTATCGCCCAGGTTGGCGACCAGGCGTGCTTGTTCGTCCAGATCCAGGGCCACCCCTTCGTACTCGTGGTATGTCACGCGACTGTAGAATCCGAGGGCATGCTGGGAAATCGGCAGCAGGCCGTCACGCTGGGCCGATACCGCCGCGCCATCGCGCGTGTGAGTATGCAGGATCGCTTTGAGGTCAGGTCGGGCACGATGGATGGCGCTATGGATGACGTAGCCGGCCTGGTTGATGCCCAGGCCCAGCGGGTCGTCGACGATCGTCCCGTCGACATCGACCTTGACTAGGTTGGAGGCGGTGATTTCGTCGAACAACAGGCCAAAGGCATTGATCAGAAAATGCTCGTCAGGCCCTGGAACGCGCGCCGAGAAATGCGTGTAGACATGATCGGTCCAGCGCAACAGCGCCGCCAGGCGATAGGCTGCGGCGAGCTTGACCCGTACCTCCCATTCTTCCGGGCCGACTCGCTGACGCACGCTGGCTTCGCTGCTGGACACTACAGGCAAGGTACTCATGATCATCTCCAGGTTGGGTGTTGTGCGGTCAGCTCATGCTCGGGCAGGTTTTCGTGTAGGAACTGGTTGGCCTGTGCGGCGGGCTGGCTGGCAATTGGCGAATGACTCATGCCGTCACCTGCGCCAGGGCTGTGCGGCCCACCTGGCCAAGCACCACATCGTCCTGTGGGGTGTGGATGCGGCTGCACAGCACGTCACGGTAATGCCGCTCCAGCGGATTGCGCCGCGACAAGCCCGGGTTGCCAGCGGCCTCGATGGCCAGCTGCACCGCGCCGATGGCGTTGCTGCTGACCAGATGCTTGATCTGTCCGGCGTGGGCGGTGGCGATCTGTCCAGTCACGGCCGAGTCGAGCAAACTCTGGTTGGCGAACAACAGCGTGTCGATACGCCCCATGATCTCCTGGAACCGTGGCAGGCTCGCCAGCGGCGCGCCGAGGCTGGACGGCGCGCGGCTCTGCAGGAATTCACGTAGCCAGTCGCGCGCGGCCCGTGCCACGCCATCGTAGAGTGCCGACAGCAGCACCGACATCCATAACAGGCCTTTGCCATCGAGTTCCGGGCGCGGCGCGCTGGCCGGGCTGACGGCGACTGCATGATCCAACGGGATCAGCACCCCGTCGAAGCGTACTTCATGGCTGCAGGAGGCGCGCATGCCCAGATGATCCCAGTCCTCGATGATGTGGATGCCGGGGGTATCCTTGTGGACCAGGTAGCTGCCGACCAACGCATCGGCATCATCGCTGCGCGCCCAGACCAGGTACCAGGTCAATCCATGGCTGCCGGTGGAGTAGATCTTGCGACCGGACAGGCGCCAGCCTTCGCTGGTTCTTCGGGCCAAGGTGGCTGGCAGGCCGCCGCGAGCCGGCGTGCCCAGTTCAGGCTCAACCCGGAGCGCATTGATCAATGCGCCGTTGGTCACCGCGTCGCGGGCGACCTGCAGGCGCAGGCGCTCGGGCCAGCGTGCTTCATCTTGCAAGCGTGAGTGTTGCAGGTACTGCATGGCCACAATCAGTGCGCTGGAGGGATCGCCCTTGCCAACGGCGGCGATCACCCGGCGCGCCGTGGCCAGGTCGGCGCCACCGCCGCCCAGGGCACATGGCACGGTGAGAGCGAGCAATCCGTGCTGGCGCAGCAGGGTGAAGTTGTCGTGGGGGAACTGGCCGTTACGGTCGTAGCGTTCGGCGTTGGCGGCCAGGGCTTGGGTAAGCTCGGCCAGGGCGCTATCGGATGGGAGGCGACTCATTGCACATTCATTCCTGCGAATACAGTGGGTGGCCGTCCGGGCTGAAGGGCCTGGTACGATTCGATATACCGTATTCGTATGAGTGTGCTGCGTGAAATTCTTTTATGTTATATATTAATTATCTAATTGAAGAATAAAGTCGATTTATAAAATGTTTATTTTTGATTTTACGACAATCCTTGCAAACGCTGGGCGGTGACCTTGCCGAACAGTTCCACGGGATCCTGCAGGTTGCCCAGGTAGCGCGGATGGAACAACCAGAGATCGACTTGTGGCTTGAAGTCGCTGATTGTCAGCACATCGAGCTCGCTCCGGTGGCGGCTGGCTTCCAGCAGAGGCTCGGGTACCAGACCCAGGCCCTGGCCGTTGGCGACCAGGCCCATTTGCAGCTCGGTGCCGAACGTTTCCAGATTGATCGACAACGACAGGCCCTGTTCGCTGAGCGCCCGCTGCAGGCCGGCACGGAAACCACAGCCGTCAGGGTTGAGCACCCAGCCGCGCTCATGGCAGTCACGCAGCTTGTAGCTGCGCTTGCTGGCGCTGCCCTTGGCTGTGACCACGCGCAGCGCCATCCTTGCCACCGACTGGCTGGCGATACCCTCGGGAAAGATCTTGCCCGGCGGAAACAGCGCCGCCGCCGCATCCAGTTCGCCGTTCTCCATGCGCGCGATCAAGCTGCTGCCCCAGCCGCTGGTGATCTGGGTGCGCAGTTGCGGATAGGCCGTGCGGATTTGCGCCAGGGCCTCGAGCAGCACCACATCGCCCAAGGTCTGTGGCACCCCGAGACGCAAGGTGCCTGAAGGCGCGCCGTCGTTGGCCACCAGCTCGCGCAGGGCGTCGATTTCCCGCAGGATGGCCTTGCATTGCTCATACACCCTCAAGCCCATGGAGGTCGGCTTGAGCGGCTTGGTGTTGCGGTCAAGCAAGGTCACGCCCAAGTCTTGCTCGAAGTTCTGTATGCGTCGGGTGATCGCCGGCTGGGTCAGTTGCAAGGCTTCGGCGGCGAGATTGGTCGACTGGCAACGGATGACGGCCACGAAGGCGTCCATGTCATCGATTTTCATATCCGGCGCTCACATATCGAACCAAGAGAAGATGCCAGGTAAGAATAATCCGTGATGCACCGGTTGTCACAGCGGTTGAGGTATGGAAGAGGTTGCCTGAAGCCGCTTCGCCGCCCAGTCGCGGCACGGCGACGGCTCCTGCGCAGGGCGGCCGGCCTTGCAACTACCCATCGATGGGGCCGCAAGCTTGGCTTGCGTGGCAGTGGCCGCCGTCAGGATCCAGAACCGGCAAGCGACAAGCCTGCCGAACCAGATCAACCTCGAGCGAACGCCAGCAGCTTCTCGCCCGTCAGTCGGTAGCGAATCCATTCATCCTGCGGTTCGGCGCCCATCGCGTTGTAGAAACCGATTGCCGGCTCGTTCCAGTCCAGCACGCTCCATTCCAGCCGACCGCAGTCATTGGCCACCGCTTCTCGGGCGATATGCCGCAACAGCTCGCGCCCAGCACCGCCGCCACGCTGTTCGGGCGTGACGTACAGGTCTTCCAGGTAGATACCATTGCGTCCCAGCCAGGTGGAGTAGCTGTAAAAGTACACGGCGAAACCGATGGCCTCGCCGTCGCGCTCGCAGATCAGGCTGCTGGTCTTGGCGCCTTCGTCGAACAGGGTGCGTTCGATGTCGGCAACGCTGGCGATGACTTCATGCCGGGCACGCTCGTATTCGGCAAGTTCAGTGATGAAGGCCAGGATTTGCCCGGCATCGCTGCGGCGGGCGGGACGGATGGTCAAGGTCATGGGCTTTGATTCCGATTGAACAGGCCGCCATGGTAGTGGACTTGGCGCAAGCTGCAAGCCACAAGCAAAGCGGATTGCGCCGACTGCACAATGTGCCTTACATACCTGGCCCGAGGCTGCACCACCAACGTGGTAGTCATCGCCGCATGCTGCAGACCCGCGCCGGCTGCTGCTGTTCGATCTGTCGATGGCTACGCTGCTGCTGATTTCGCTGTATCCGTTGCTGTCCATGGAAGCGAATTTTCCTTGGTCCTCCGCCGAGCCCGCGGCATGCGCTTCGAAGCGCGGCGACTCGGGTATGATGCGAGCCCTTTTCCCGAACGAGGCCAAGCCCATGTCCCTGACGCCTGAACAGACCGACGAGTACCGCGCCTTCGCCGAGCGCCTGGCCGAGGCTGCCGCGGCGGCGATCCAGCCGTATTTCCGTGCCAGCCTCGATGTCGAGGACAAGGGCGGGCGGCTGTACGACCCGGTCACCGTGGCCGACAAGGCCGCCGAGCAAGCCATGCGTGCGCTGATCCAGCAGCATTATCCGACACACGGCATCCTTGGCGAGGAGCAGGGCGTCGCGCTCGGGAGCAGTCCGCTGACCTGGGTGCTCGACCCGATCGACGGGACCCGCGCCTTCATCACCGGCCTGCCGTTGTGGGGCACGCTCATCGCGCTCAACGATGGCACCCGGCCTGTGCTTGGCGTGATGAACCAGCCATTCACCGGCGAGCGCTTCATCGGCACCGCGCAAGGTGCCTGGCGCAGCGGCACGCCGCTCAAGACTCGCGCTTGCGCCGACCTGGCTTCGGCCACCCTGATGTGCACCACTCCAGACATGTTCGACACCCCAGCGCGCAAGAGCGCCTTCGAAACCGTCGCCAGCCAGGCACGGCTGATGCGCTACGGTGGCGACTGCTATGCCTACTGCATGCTCGCCTCGGGTTTCGTCGACGTGATCGTCGAGGCCAGCCTGCAACCCTATGACGTGCAGGCGCTGATGCCCATCATCGAAGGCGCGGGCGGGGTGATCACTGCCTGGGATGGCGGCACGGCCCAGCACGGGGGGTGCGTGGTGGCATGTGGGGATCCGGTGTTGCATCGGCAGGTGGTGGAGATGTTGCGCGGGGCGATGTAAATGCCTGACGCTCGCTGACCATGGGCTTTCAGGAGCAAGTGGTATGGGCCGCATCGCGGCTTGTACGAAACCATGCCACGACGCTCAGGGAGCCATCATCGAACGTGACCGGTGGCGCCGGGCTGCTGCTTTGCGGTGGCCTGCTGCGTCAGCGTTACGGCTCCGGTACCGCCCAGATCGGATCGGCATCGCAGCCTTCGGGGCGAGGCTGGCTGTTGCAATATCGCAGCAGGGCTTGCGCGCCGCTACTTCAAGCGACGAAGGTTTGAAAAGCGACGGGACAGCGAAGCGGCCTGAGGTGGAGGATGGCTCCCGGATGCCTGAAGTCTTTTCGTAGCCTGGCCTAGCCTTCAGACTCCATGCGGTCTATTACCTTCCACAATCGCGAATCCTCGAAATCCGCGACCACCAGGTCGGCGCCTGCCGCCAGCAGGTCCTGGGGCTGCTGGGTGGTCGCCAGCGCCACGGTGAACACGCCTGCCGCCCGACCAGCGCGCACGCCGGGCAGGGAATCCTCGAACACCAGTGCCTGCGTGGCGCTGGCTCCGAGCCGCTGCAGCGCGGTGAGGTAAGGCAAGGGGTCGGGCTTGGGACGGGACATGTCCTCGGCCGCCAGGACGTGTTCGAAACGCTGGCGCAGGCCCATGGCGCTGAGCATGTGCTCGGCGTTCAGGCGTGGGGCGTTGGTCACCACGCACATGCCGATTCCGCGTCGCTCGGCATGGGCCAGCAGGCGCAGCAGGCCGGGCAGGGGCTCGAGGCGGGGCGACAGCTGGCGAAACAGGGCTTCCTTGCGTTCGGCCAGCGCCTGGCATTCGGCGGCGCTGGCCTGGGGAAACAGTGCGGGAAACAGCTGGCGATTGGCGCGGCCACTGATCTGCTCGTTGAACTGCGCCTGGCTCAGCGTGCGTCCGTCATGCGCGTGCAGCAGCTGGCGGAAGGCTTGCAGGTGCAGGGTATCGGTATCGGTCATGGTGCCATCGAGGTCGAACAGCAGGGCGCTGAGCATCGGGTCTCCTGGAAAGGGCAAAACCTCAAGCTACCACAGGCCGATGAGGGTTTTTCGTTCTGCCGGTCGTATGCGGCAATGCCTTGGCACTCTTGACGCAGAACCGATGCGGGTGTTCAGATGCCGCTCGATCCAGGTGCCCCATGCCGCCGCGCATGGGGTGAAACGGGAAACCGGTACGCTCTTCGAGCCAGTCCGGTGCTGCCCCCGCAACGGTATGCGAGTGATGCCTTCGACAGACCACTGTGGCCAATTGGCCATGGGAAGGTGATGGTATCGAGCCTCGTGAGCCCGGAGACCGGCCTGGAGCTTCTATGGCAAACACCTGCGGTGGGCGGGCATGGGCCGGTATTGGCGCGTGCGCGATTCCTGCTCCTGCGTGCTTCTGCGAAAGTCACTTTCGAGAAGAGCATGATTGCTGTGATTCGTTCCTCACGTTTCTCCCTCACGGCCCGAACCTTGTCCCTGGGCTGCCTGTTCAGCCCGCTGGCGCTGGCTGAAAACGATGCTCTGACGCTTGACCAGCAGATTGTCTCGGCGCCGTCCGTGGAATCCACCACGGTGGCCGCGATGGCCCAGTACGGCAGCAAGGTGGAGCTGGTCAGCCGCGAGCAGATCGAGCGTGCCGGGCCAGGCGCCGATATCAGCCGAGTGATGCAGATGTTCATCCCCGGTTTCTACATCGCGCCGAAGAATGGCCCGTTCGACTACGGCACCTATTCGCTGCTGGGTGGACGCAACGACGATACCTTGGTCCTGCTCGATGGCGTGCGGCTGAACAATCGTCTCTACGGTGGCTTGTACCTGGATACCTTGCCGGCCAGCGCAGTGGAGCGCATCGAAGTGCTCAAGGGTGGCCAGAGCCTGCTGTTCGGCACCCAGGCCGTGTCGGGCGTGATCAATATCGTGACGCGCAGCCCGCAAAGCCGCCAGGCCTCGGGGCAGATCGACCTGGGGCTGGATAGCGTCGGCGGCAATGCGTCAGCGGCACGGATCGAGCGGGTCCTTGCCAATGGCTTCGGCGACCTGGGCCTGCTGGCCTACGTCAGCCACGATGTCTCCGATGGCTATCAGCCATTTCGCAACCGCGACCTTGCCGGCAACGTCAGCGACAGGCAGCGAGGCTATGAAGTGAGCACTTTCGGTGGCAAGGCGATCCAGGCCTTCGGCGATGATGCGCGCCTCGAGCTGTTCTACCAGTATGCGGACGCCAACCTGGACTTCGCCCGGCCCGTCAACAACCGCAAGACCATGAACGATCGTGTGCAGCAGATCGCCACGGCCACCTTCGAGCAGCGTATCGACGAGCGCCTGAGCTACTTCCTCAAAGGGCACGTCAACGATTGGGATACACGTTATACCCGGATCGACAATCGCGCCGGTGGCGGCCGGAAGGTAGTCAACCATGAAGACTACTGGGGCTTCACCGACTGGGGCCTGCAAGCCGAAGGCAAGGCCGAGTTCGATGGCGGGCATGTGCTGGTGTTGGGCGCTGACAGCCAGTGGTTCAAAGGGCAGGATGACGTGCTGGTGATCGACGACAACAAGGCCCAGGCCCATGCCCTGTACGTGCAACTGCGTCCGCGGATCGCCGCCTTGCCGGCCTGGCACCCGAGCATCGGCGTACGCCATGAAGCGATGAGCGGAGGTAACGGCGCCACGGTGGGCATGCTGACTTCGCTCTACGACCTGAGCGACGACTGGCAATTGCGCGGCCAGTACGGTACGGCCTACAAACTGCCCAACGCCGAGCAGCTGTTCGTCAACGAGCCTGGCGAGGAGATCGGCAACCGCGATCTCAAGCCCGAGAAAAGCCGGAACGCCGAAATCGGGCTGGATTATCACGGACGGCTGTTCGCCCGTGAATCGAGCGTCAGTGTCACGCTGTTCAAGCGCAAGATCACCGACCTGATCACGCTCGATGGCGCGCAATGGGTGAACGGACAAGGGCGTGTGCAAGTGCGCGGCTTCGAAGCCGATGCGAGGATCGAGCTCAACGATCGATGGAGCCTGCAGGCAGACATGACACGCAATCTGAGCGAGTCGCGCAGCGGGGCGACGCTCAACGACGTGCCAGGCTTCTTCGCCCGTTCGCGGATCGGCTACGAGTCCGCGGATCGTACCTGGGGGGCAGGCGGCGCCATTCGCTACATCGGCGACGTGGTCAGCTCCAGGGGCGTGGACTACGGTCATTACTCGGTGGTCGATGCCGATGTCTACGGCTACCTCGACAAGGCCAGCCAGCATCGCGTGGGCCTGTTGCTGGAGAACCTGTTCGACCGTGATTACGTGACCAGTCGAGCAAGCAACGTCGACAACCTTGGCCGGCCGTTCACCGCCGAGCTGCGTTATACCTACGTTTTCCAATGAGCGCGAGCATGGGCTACCACCGTGTACTGTTCGTCGGGCCTGGCCTGGGCCGCGGTTCGGGCGGCCAGGCCTTTGCCGCACAGATCCGCCAACTGCGTGGCGACCACGCAGGCCAGGACATCATCGATACCCTCGAGAGCTTCGACGAGCTGTGGGCTGCCCTGCGCGACGCGTTCGCGCAGGGGGTGGAGCGCCTGCTGGTGGTGGACCTGGAACCAACCTGCGATGCGGCCTACCTCGACTGGCTGCGTGACGAGCTGGGTTGCCTGGCCCGGGCGCATGCCGGCCAGCCGCGAGTCTGGATCACCGCCCAGGCCCTTGGGCGGCGTGGACTGGATGCGCGCATGGCCTGTGCCAGCATCGAGGAGCATGCCCGGCACCTGCCTTGCGAAGAGGTCAGCACGGTCGCCAGCGATCCCGGCTGGACACAGGTGCCTGCGCACGCCCGGCACGTGTTTCTGTGCACCGGCCCGCGCTGCGTCAGGCGTGGCGCCTTGCCTCTCTGGAAAAACCTGCGCCGGCAGCTGCTGGAGCGCCAGCTGATCGAGACGCCCGAGGGTGTATTGCTGACGCGCACTGGCTGCCAGTTCCCTTGCAATCTGGGGCCGGTGCTGACGGTTCATCCGGATGGTTGCTGGTATCGGTTGCGTGATGCGCAGGAGGTGCAACAGCTGGTGGTGACGCACCTGCAAGGCGGGGTGATCGCCACGGACTTGCTGATCGCAGAAGGCCGGCGCCCATGAGCAAGTCCTGGCTGCTGTCGCTGGCCTTGCTCTGTGGCACGTCGGCGCTGGCCGACAGCTACCGCAACTGTGACCAGGATTGGCGACGCCCCGATGCGCCGCCTCAGCGCATTGTCGCCCTCAACCAGCATGCGGCCGACCTGCTGCTGGCCCTGGAGGTGGGACCAGCGCTGGTCGCTGTCGCCTATCTGGACGATAACGCTGCCGCCTACCACCAGGGCCGCTATCGCGGCGTGCCGGTCATCGCACGTGAATACCCTTCCAGCGAAGTGCTGTATGCACAAGATCCAGACCTGGTGGTCGGTGGGTTCGCCTCGGCATTCGGCCCGGGGATCACCTCCAGAAACCGCCTGGCTGAAAATGGTATTGCCTCTTACCTGCTCGAGTCGGCCTGCGCTGGCCATTCACTGGATTATTTCGGCCTCGTGCGACGCGACCTGAGCACCCTCGGTGAAGTCCTCGGCAAGCAGGAGCGCGCCCGCGCACTCATCGAGGCGATGGATGCCGACCTGGCGCGCGCCAGGTCGACCGCACCGGCAGGTACGCCTTTGTCGGTCTTCTATCTCGATGGCGAGGTCCATGGGCTGAACAGCGAGGGTGGACGAGGTTTCGTCAGCGCACTGCTGCTTGCCGCGGGCGCGCGCAACGTGTTCGCCGGGCTCGATCAGTACCGTGTCACCGTCAGTCCCGAGACCTTGCTGGGCGCTGATCCTGATGTGATCGTGCTGGCCGACGCGGTCTGGTCGCCAGCCAGTCGCAAACGCCGATTGCTGGCTCACGACCCTGTGCTCTCGACCCTCAGGGCGGTACGCGAGAACCGCATGATCGACATTCCTTTCACGCAATTGATGCCTACCCCGGCCAGCGGCCGGGTGGCGCTCGGGCTGGCAACCAGGATCAGCGCCCTGCGGGGCCTGGAGCCGGCGCGCTGAACGGATGCCCGACAGACAGTGGACCGGGCAGGCTCGCCTTGGACGCGCCGTTTCGCTGCCTGCCTGGCCAAAGGGCTGGTCAGTGTTGGCAAAAAAGAGTACAAATGTGCTCCATGGACATTCTGACCCCCAAACGCCAGGCGATCCTCGCGTTCATTCGCGAACGAATCGCCGACCATGGCCAGCCACCGAGCCTGGCCGACATCGCCGAGCGCTTCGGCTTCGCCTCGCGCAGCGTGGCGCGCAAGCACATCACCGCCCTGTGCCAAGGCGGCTTCATCGAGGTCACGCCGAACCAGGCACGCGGCATCCGCCTGGCCGAGCCCCTGCGCCGGCCCGAACTTCTCGAATTGCCGGTACTGGGCCGGGTGGCGGCGGGTGCGCCGATCGGGCCGGACCTGGACATCCACGAGCAACTGATGCTCGATCCCGCGCTGTTCCGCCAGACGCCCGACTACCTGCTCAAGGTGCACGGGGATTCGATGATCGGCGACGGCATCTGCGATGGCGACCTGGTCGGCATCCGCCAGCAGGGCGAGGCGCGCGACGGGCAGATCATCGTCGCCCGGCTCGATGGCGAAGTGACCATCAAGCGCCTGCAGCGGGTCCCCGGCGGCTACCGCTTGCTGGCACGCAACCCGGCCTATGCGCCCATCGAGGTCGGGCCGCAGCGCGACTTCGTCATCGAGGGGGTCTATTGCGGCCTGCTGAGGCGCGAATGAGCGGGGCGGCCGTCGACCTGGAAGGGCTGCTGGGCCAGCGCAAGGTCTGGCGTGGCCGCCAGGTACAGGCGCGCCAGTCTGGCTTGCAGCCGACCGGGCACCAGCAACTGGACGAACGCCTGCCCGAGGGCGGCTGGCCGGCAGCGGCCCTGACCGAACTGTTGCTGGCCAGCCCCGGCTGCGGTGAACTGCAACTGCTCTGGCCAAGCCTGGCACGCCTGACCGGTGAAGGTGGGCGAGTGGTGCTGGTGGCGCCGCCTTTCATCCCCTACGCGCCGGCCTGGCAGGCGGCGGGCCTGGATTTGCGCTGGCTGGTGCAGGTCCGGGCCGAGCCGGCCGAAGCCTTGTGGGCTGCCGAGCAATGCCTGCGCTCGGGCAGTTGCGCGGCGGTGCTGTGCTGGCCGCAACGTGTCGACGACCGTGCCTTGCGTCGGCTGCAGGTGGCCGCCGAGACCGGCCAGGCACTGGCGTTCGCCTGCCGGCCGCAGGAAGCGGCGCACAACCCGTCGCCTGCCGCCCTGCGGATCGCCATCGACAGCCGCCCGGCCCAATGGCGCGTGCTCAAGTGCCGTGGCGGTCTGGTTCCCGGCGTGCCCATCGCCAGCCGCCTGGAGCATTGATGAGCCATGCTCTGGGCCTGCATTCTCCTGCCGCAGTTGGCGATGGATACCCTCCTGCGCGACCGGGAAGACACCGAATCGCCTCTGGTCCTGCTCGGCGGGCCGAGCCAGCGGCGCATGCTACGCTCGGTCAATGCCGCCGCCGCGCGTCTTGGCCTGCGTGCCGGACAGACCCTCAATGCCGCGCGAGCCCTGGTCGAGGACTTCACCTGCCTCGAGGCTGACCCGGCACGCATCGAGCAGACCGAGCGCCTGCTGGCGGCCTGGGCCTATCGCTTCAGCGCTCAGGTCAGCCTGCACTATCCTCGGGCCTTGCTGCTGGAGGTCGGCTCCAGTTTCAAGCTGTTCGGGCCGTGGCCGGTATTCGAGGCGCGCCTGCGCCAGGAGCTGGGCGAACTCGGCCTGCGCCACCGGATCGTGCTGGCGAGCAACCCGGTGGCGGCACGCATGCTCGCCAATGGGCATGACGGCCTGGCGCTCGAGGATGCCGAGCTGACCCGGGCGGCCCTGGCGCGTCTGCCAATCGATCGCGTCGGGCTGCCGGTCGAGGCGGCCGAGGCCTTCGCACGCATGGGGCTGCGCCAGCTCGACCAGGTCCTGGCGCTGCCACGCGATGCCTTGGCCCGGCGTTTCGATGCTGCCGTGCAGCTGCATCTGGACCAGCTGCTCGGCTTGCGCAGCCTGGGCCTGGCGTTCTACCAGCCACCGGATCGCTTCGAGGCGCGGCTGGAACTCAACTTCGATGTCGAATCGCACCAGGCGCTGCTGTTTCCCCTGCGCCGTCTGGTCGGCGACCTGTCGCTGTTCCTGGCGGGCCGTGATTGCGGGGTGCAGCGCTTCAGCCTGCACCTGGAACATGCCGAGTCGCCGGATACCGTGCTGCAGGTGGGCCTGCTTGCCGCCGAGCGCGAGGCCGGCATGCTCTTCGAGCTGGCACGCGGGCGCCTCGAGCCGCTGCAGATCCCGGCACCGGTACGCAACCTGCGTCTGCTGGCCGAAGACCTGCCTGCCTTCGTGCCCCAGCACCAGGCATTGTTCGACGCCCGTTCGCGCCAGGCGCAGTCCTGGGAGCAGCTGCGCGAACGGCTGCGTGCACGGCTCGGTGACGAAGCGGTCAAGGGCCTGCAGGCGCTGGCGGACCATCGGCCCGAACAGGCCTGGCAAGTCGCTGCCGAAGGCGCCGGCAGTGACCTGCGGGTGACACCGGGTAGTCGTCCCGGCTGGCTGCTGTCCACGCCGCAGCCGCTCGCGCCTGGCAGCTTGCAGCTGCTGGGCCAGGCCGAGCGCGTCGAGTCGGGCTGGTGGGATGGCGGCGACGTGCGTCGCGACTACTATCGGGTCGAGACCCGCGATGGCCTGCGTGGCTGGGTCTACCAGGATCTCGACCAGCCCGGTCCGCTGTGGCTGCAGGGCTGGTTCGCATGAGCGGGCAGGTCTACGCCGAGCTGCACTGCCTGTCGAACTTCAGCTTCCAGCGCGGCGCCTCGAGTGCCACCGAGCTGTTCCGGCGCGCCAAGGCCGAAGGCTACCAGGCCCTGGCGATCACCGACGAATGTACCCTGGCCGGTATCGTCCGGGCCTGGCAGGCCGCGCGCGAACACCAGTTGCCGCTGATCGTCGGCAGCGAAATGCGGATACACGACGGGCCTCGGCTGGTGCTATTGGTCGAGAACCTGGTCGGCTACCAGAACCTCTGCGCGCTGATCACCCAGGCCCGGCGACGCAGCGAGAAGGGCAGCTATCGGCTGCTGGCCAGCGACCTGGAAGGCCGCAGCGAAGGCCTGCTGGCGTTGTGGGTCCAGCAGGAGTCCGACGGGCTCGTCCAGGCCGGCTGGCTCAAGCGCCTGTTCAGCGAGCGGCTGTGGCTGGCCGTGCACCTGCACCGTGGCAGTGACGATGCGGCTCGCCTGGCCCGCCTGCTGGCGCTGGCGGGTGAGGCACGCATACCTGCCGTGGCCTGCGGCGATGTGCACATGCACATCCGCGGGCGTCGTGCGTTGCAGGACTGCATGACCGCCATTCGTGAACACTGCAGCGTGGCCGAGGCCGGCCGCTACCTGTTCCCCAACGGCGAGCGTCATTTGCGTTCGTTCGAACAACTGGCCGAGCTGTATCCCGTCGAGCTGCTGGCCGAGACCCTGGTGATCGCCGCGCGCTGTCGCTTCGACCTGGACCAGCTGGAATATCACTACCCGCGCGAACTGGTCCCGCAGGCGCATACGCCGGCCAGCTGGCTGCGCGAGTTGTGCCAGCGACGCCTGCCAGTACGCTGGCCGGCCGGTCCTGGCCAGCAAGTGCTCGAACTGCTGGAAAAGGAGCTGGCACTGATCGAGGAGCTGCGCTACGAAAACTACTTCCTCACCGTGCACGACATCGTCGATTTCGCCCGTCGCCAGGGCATTCTGTGTCAGGGGCGCGGCTCGGCGGCCAACTCGGTGGTGTGCTTCGTGCTGGGCATCACCGAACTCGACCCGACCGAGCACCGCCTGTTGTTCGAGCGTTTCCTCTCGCGCGAGCGCAACGAGCCGCCGGACATCGATGTGGACTTCGAGCACGAGCGGCGCGAGGAGGTGATCCAGTACGTGTTCCAGCGCTATGGCCGGCACCGCGCGGCGCTCACCGCGGTGGTCAATACCTACCACGCCGCCGGCGCGGTGCGCGACGTGGCGCGGGTCCTGGGGCTGCCTGGCGAGCAGATCGACGCCCTGGCCAAGTGCTGCGGCCGCTGGAGCGACCGGATCCCCGATGCGCCGCGGCTGCTCGAGGCCGGCTTCGACCCCGACAGCCCCTACCTGCGGCGCATCCTGGTGCTGGCCGGCGAGCTGATCGGGTTTCCGCGGCACCTGTCGCAGCATCCGGGAGGTTTCGTCATCTCCCAGCAGCCGCTCGACCAGCTCGTGCCGGTGGAAAATGCCGCGATGCCGGAGCGCACGGTGATCCAGTGGGACAAGGACGATCTCGACCTGGTCGGCCTGCTCAAGGTCGATGTGCTGGCCTTGGGCATTCTCAGTGCCCTGCGTCGCTGCTTCGACCTGGTCCGGCGCCATCGTGGCCGACACCTGACTCTGGCGAGCATACCGGGCGGGGACCCAGCCACCTACGCGATGATCGGCCGTGCCGAGACCATGGGCGTGTTCCAGATCGAGTCGCGCGCGCAGATGGCCATGCTGCCACGGCTCAAGCCCAAGAAATTCTATGACCTGGTGATCGAGGTGGCCATCGTGCGACCGGGGCCGATCCAGGGCGACATGGTCCACCCGTACCTGCGACGGCGCCTGGGCCAAGAGCCGGTCAGCTATCCGTCGCCAGCCCTGGAAGCGGTCTTCAAGAGAACCCTGGGCGTGCCGCTGTTCCAGGAGCAGGTCATGGAGCTGGCCATGGTCGCGGCCGACTACAGTCCGGGCGAAGCCGACCAGCTACGCCGCAGCATGGCGGCCTGGAAGCGTCACGGTGGGCTCGAGCCGCACCGGCTCCGGTTGATCGAAGGCATGCTGCGCAACGGCTACGACCAGGCGTTCGCCGAGCGCATCTTCGAGCAGATCAAGGGCTTTGGCAGCTACGGATTCCCCGAGTCCCATGCTGCCAGCTTCGCCCTGCTGTGCTATGCCAGCAGCTGGCTCAAGTGTCATGAGCCGGCGATCTTCACCTGCGCCCTGATCAACAGCTGGCCGATGGGCTTCTACAGCCCGGACCAGCTGCTGCAGGAGGCCCGGCGCCAGGGCATCGAGGTGCGGCCGGTGGATGTCTGTCACAGCGAATGGGATTGCAGCCTGGAGCCGCTGCCAGGCGGCGCGCTGGCGATTCGCATGGGCCTGCGGCTGATCCGCGGCCTGGCCGAGTCCGATGCCCGGCGCCTGGAGCAGGCCAGGCTACGGCGCCCGTGGCGTGACATCGACGACCTGTGCCTGCGCGCCGGCCTGGGCAGCCGCGCCAGAGCCTGCCTGGCCGACGCCGGCGCCTTGCGCGCCCTGGCGAGCGACCGCCACCAGGCACGCTGGCAAGTGGCGGCCGTGCAACCACAACTGCCACTGTTCGCGACGCTCGAACCGACGGCCGAAAGCCCGGTACAACTGCCAGCGCCAACCGTGGCCCAAGACCTGTTCGCCGACTATGCCACGCTAGGCACGACCCTGGGACCTCATCCGCTGACCCTCCTGCGCCCACGCCTGCGCGCGCTGGGCTGTCGCAGCTCGGCGGAGCTTGCCGAAGTAGGGCAGGGCGACGCCATCGCCGTGGCCGGCCTGGTGGTGGGCCGGCAACGACCACAGACCGCTAGTGGCGTGACCTTCGTCACCCTGGAGGACGAGTTCGGCATGCTCAACGTGATGGTCTGGCGCGAACTGGCCGAGCGGCAGCGGCGGGTGCTGGTCGGGGCACGGTTGATGAAGGTCAGCGGCCGGCTGGAGGAGGCAAGTGGCGTCCGCCACCTGATTGCCCGGCGGTTGGAAGATATCAGCCCGTTGTTGCAGGGGTTGGATGTGCGGAGTCGGGATTTTCACTGAGCCGATCTTTCAAGCCTGCCGGCTCTTGAAGCCGAACCGGTGCCCTGCCGGCGGTTGCGACCAGATGCCGTGCTTGCGGCGCAGTGCGTAAGCCGTGGACGCGGCCGCCGCCGGGGCGCCGGACCGGCCGCGATAGGGCACGCAGCGGCCTAAGGAGTCGTCATCCGTATAACCCACCAACATTCAGACCATCGCCAGCCGCTGCTTGCGCCCCGGCATTGGAAATGCCCGGTCGATGGCTTGCAGGTCCTGCTCGTCCAGCACCAGCTCCGCTGCTGCGGCATTGAGCTGCACGTGACGGGGATCGACCGCCTTGGGAATGGCGATCACGCCCTCCTGGCGTGTGACCCAGGCCAGGCATACCTGGGCGGGGGTCGCCTGATGACGCTGTGCGATCTCGCCCAGGAGAGGATGACGCAGCAGCTGTCCGGCCTGGGCCAGCGGGCAGTAGGCCATGATCGGCAGGCCTCGTGCCTGGCACCAGGGCAGCAGGTCGAACTCGATGCCGCGCTGCGCAGGGTTGTAGAGCACCTGGTCGGTGGCGCAGCGGGTGTCGTCGAGCTCTTGCAGGTCAGCGACATCCAGGTTGGAAACGCCCCAATGACGGATCTTGCCTTGCTCGCGCAGGCGCTCGAACGCCTCGACCGTTTCCGCCAGCGGATACTGGCCCCGCCAATGCAGCAGGTACAGGTCGATGCAGTCGGTACCCAGACGGTCCAGGCTGCGTTCGCAGGCCAGCGGCACGCCTCGCCGGCTGGCGTTGTGCGGGTAGACCTTGCTGACCAGGGTGACCTGATCGCGGCGGCCAGCGATGGCCTGGCCCACCACGGCTTCGGCACCTCCTTCGGCATACATCTCGGCAGTGTCGATCAGGCTCATGCCCAGCTCGATGCCCTGTTGCAAGGCTGCCACTTCGGCGGCGCGGCGACGCGGGTCCTCGCCCATGTACCAGGTGCCCTGGCCGATGGCGGGGACGTCCCTGCCTGCAAGTTTCACGTAGCGCATATCGTCTCCTGAATGACAAGGGGCAGGCCGTCGGCCCGGCTCGCGACTGTCGGCGAGCCCACGCCGGTAGCGCAATGAGCATTCGATGAAACCTCCGGCTTGCCAGTTCCCTGGCCGCGAAGCCGTGGCTGCGCTCATGAAGGACACCCATGATGCGTCAACCCTGCGAGGCCCGCCAGAACCTCCATCAGCATGTGGTCAGCGTCGACCGGAAACTCAAGGCAGCCCGCGCAGCCGCGCGGTGTGAGCGGCTGGAACAACGGGGCATCATTTTATATACCACCCCTGCAGCGGGGCGCCGCGTCGTGTTTGTCGCACGTTTGGAGTTAGAATGCGAGCCGCGACTATTTTATACCACCCCTGAAAGAATGAAGTCATCGAGCTATCCCTCCTTGAACCGACGTCGCCTATACGGACGCAAGGCAATCAACTAGGGGGGCAGGTGTTTCGGCTCTGGCATGCTGAAGGCACCAGTGAAAAACTGAACTCGACAGCGGCCGATCTGCCCATTGGCTTGGAACCTTGAAACTTTGATGAGGAGACTGAGCATGCCGAGCAAAGACGGCAAGATCCGTTATGGCGTGGTAGGGGGCGGGTCCATTTCCCAGGGCGCGTTCATGCCAGGCGTGGGCCAGACCGACAACTCGGTGATGACTGCGCTGGTCACCGGGGACCCGGTCAAGGCCGAGAAGCTGGCCGCGCGCTATGGCCTCAAGAGCTACACCTACGAACAGTTCCCGCAGCTGCTGGCCGCGGGCGAGGTGGATGCGCTGTATGTGGCCACGCCGAACTTCCGCCATACCGAGTTCGTGGTCCCGGCCCTGGAAGCGGGTATCCACGTCCTGCTGGAAAAGCCCATGGCGACCACCGTCGCCGATTGCCAAGCCATGAACGATGCGGCCAAGCGCTCGGGCGCCAAGCTGATGATCGCCTATCGCTTGCACAGCGAGCCGGGCACGCTGGAAATGATCGATCGGGTCAACAAGGGTGATTTCGGTGAAGTGCGGTTGTTCACCTCGACTTTCACCCAGACCGTCAGGCCCAGCAATCATCGCGCCCAGCACGGCTTCGGCGCGGGTCCGGTACCAGACATGGGGCCGTATCCGCTGAACATGGTGCGCCAGCTGTTCAATGCCGAGCCCATCGAGGTCAGTGCGGTAGGCACGCACTCGCCGGGCAGCAAGATCAATACCTGGGACACGGTGACGGTTTCCCTGCGCTTCCCGCAGGAGCGCCTGGCCCAGTTCACCGTCAGTTACACCTTGCCTGACAGCGAGCGCTTCGAGCTGTTCGGCAGCAAGGGGCTGATCGAGGCATCGCCTTGCTTCGGCTATGGCGAAGGGGTCGGCATCGCCTATCGCGCGACCATCGGTGAGCACGACGAAGAGCGCACCCACCCGGTGGTCGACCAGTTCGCCGGCGAGACGGCCTACTTTTCCGACTGCATTCTCAATGGTGTCGAACCCGAGCCGAACGGCGAGGAAGGTTGGCGCGACCTCAGGGTGATCGCTGCCATCGAGCGCGCCCTGGAAACCGGTGAAGCGCAAGTGCTCGATCCGCTGCCGTCCAAGCCGCATGCCAGGCTAGAGCAGCGGCGCACGTTCGATCTGGCCAAAGTGCCGGATTACATCGATACGCAAGATCCAACCGAGTGACCCTTGGCAGATGAGCGTGGCCCCGCCGCCTTCGCGGCGGAGCCACGCTCAGGCACCACTGGCTCAACGCTGCGGATTGATGCCCGCCAGGCTGCAGGCAGCCCCGAGCAAGGCCAGGTGGGTCAATCCTTGAGGCAGGTTACCCAGATAATGACCGGTCTTGCCGTCGACCATTTCCGAATAGATACCCACTCCACGGCCCAGCCCCGCGATAGCCTCATCGAACATCTTGCGTGCCCGATCCGATTCGCCTAGCAAGTTGTAGGCCTGGACCATCCAGAACGTGCAAGCCAGGAAGCAGCCTTCTTCCTTGTGGACGTCGCTGTAGCGGTAGTGGAACGGACCTTCGCCCAGCTCCTTGTCGATCGCTTGCAAGGTGGCCTTCAGGCGCTCCTTGTGTGGGTAGCCGAAGCGCACCGCCAGGGCCAGCGAGGCATCCAGGCGCTCGCTGCCAGCATGGAACACGTAGGCCTCGCGGGACTCGCTCCAGCAATTGGCTTCGATCCAGTCGACGATGCGCTGGCGCTCGCGGTCCCAGCGATCCCGGCAGGTAGTGGGCAGGTGACCGCCATCGGCGAGCTCGACCGCGCGGCTCAAGGCCTGCCAGCAACTGATCTTGGACATGGTGTAGTGCTGCTGTTCCGGCAGTTCCCAGATCCCGCAATCACGTAGCCGCCAGCTGTCGGCACAGCGATCGGCCAGGCCGGACAGGATGGCCGCGCTGGTGGCGTCGAGGATGTTGCCGCGATCGATGAAGCAGCGGGCGGTTTCGAAGATGTCGCCGAAGATGCCATGCTGGTGCTGGTCCACGGCACGGTTGCCAACCCGGGGCTGGGAGTGCTTGTAGCCGGGCAGGTCAAGTAGTCGACTGGTCTGGCCCAGCCCACCGTCGAGCGTGTAGCACACCTGCGGGCCGTGTTCGCCTAGGCGCTGCAACAGCCACTTGAAGGCGGCCTGGGCCTCGGGCAGCGCACCGATACCGATGAACGCCTCGATGGTATAGCCGGCATCGCGCACCCAGGCGAAGCGGTAGTCGTAGTTCTTGTCGCCACCGATGCGTTCGGGGAGTGACGTGGTCGCGGCCGCCATGATCGAGCCGCTCGGGGAAGACAGCAGCAGCTTGAGCGCCAGGGCGCTGCGAATCACCAGGCCCTTGTGCTGGCCCTCGTAGAGCAGGCCCTCGGTCCACTGGCGCCACTCGCGGTCGGAGCCGTCGATACGCGCGTCGATCAGCTCTAGCGATGGCACGACCAGGGGCTCGTCACGCCCGGCGATGATCGCCAGTACCTCGCGTTGTCCTTCGGCCACGCTGACGTGCGCACGCACGCCCAGGTCGTCTCGTCTGTCGAGACACACCCGGGGACCGTGCAGGAACATGCCAAGAATGTGACCGGCATGAAATACGCTACCGTTGTCGTTCGGCGACAGGTACGGGCAGACGGTGTCGGCCTGGGTACCAAAATCGATGGCGATATCGAATTGCACTTCGCCTTCGAGCCCTTCGATGCGGCGCCCCAGTTCTGCCCAGGGCAAGCGCCCGGCAGGACCGCTGTTGAGCGATTCGACCATGCGGGCACGCCCGCTGGCGGTGATGAACAGCGTTTCCAGCACGTTGCTATCGGGGATGTAGCGCCGCTCCACGCGAAACGCCTGTCGCGGACGAATGAGGAAGAAGCCGCCATTGTCAGGGGCCAGCAAACGGTCGAACAGCGGTGGCGAGTCCATGTGCGGCACGCACCACCAATCGATGGCACCGTCCCAGCCTACCAGCGCGACCGAGCGGCCATCGCCCAGGGCCGCGTAGGCCTCGAGGGGCAGGTAGCCTTGAGCGTCACGCTCCGGCTTGGCCGCTTGCCAGGCATTGGAAAAATCGTCTTTCATGACACCCCACTTCGCTAGACGTTGGAAAACCGATGCTGCACGTGACAAGCACCTGTGCTAACGACTGCGCCAGCAGGGCAGGGGTTCGAGTTTTCTGCCGCCAGGCCGGCTTCAGGCGGCGCGCTCGAGCGTGTCGAGCAGGTCGACGAACTCGCGCGCCAACTTGTGGCGGGGGGCCAGGTGGACCAGCGGCACGGAAACCTGGTGGGACTCGCGCATCTTGATCGAACTGCTGAGAAACACCGGCAGCACCGGCAGGCCTTCATCACGCAACTGCTGCACCAGGCTTTGGTGCAAGGCGGTGCGACTGGCGAACTGATTGACGATCACCCCTTCGACTTCCAGAGCCTCGTTATGGTCCTGACGCAGCTCCTGGACCTGGGCCAGCACGCCGAGCAGGGCCTGGCGCGAAAAGCTGTCGCAGTCGAACGGTATCAGCAGTCGCTCGGCGGCGACCAAGGCACTGAAGGTATAGAAATTCAAGGCCGGCGGAGTATCGATGTAGATTCGCTCGTAATCTTCCGAAAGCGTTAGCAGCAGCTTGCGCAGCTTGTTGATCTTGAATTTGCCTTCGAGCCGGGATTGCAACTCGGCCAGCTCGGCGCTGGCCGTGATCAGGTGCAGATTGTCATAGCGCGTCTCGGTGATCGTCACCCGCTCCTTGAGTCCGGCAGCCTTCGCGGTCAGGGTCTGCTTGAAGAAATCGGCAATACCGGCGGGAATGGCCCGTTTGACCAGGCCGGTCAGGTAGTGGGTGGCGTTGGCCTGCGAGTCAAGGTCCACCAGCAGCGTGCGATAGCCTTCGGCGGCACTGGCAGCGGCTAGGTTGCAGGCGATGCTGGACTTGCCGACACCACCTTTCTGATTGAATACGACGCGACGCATTGAATGTCATCCATGAGGGATAGGTAGCGTTCCGACAGCCAGCCTCGATGGCGGGCTGGCGCCCATGCCAAGGCTCGAAGATGTCAGATCAAGGACGATCCTATGAATGAAAGATGACAATTTTAAGACAGCCTGAATACTGGTCAGCGAACTATAAGAACAGAGGCGTCCGATGGTCGGGTCGGAAAGTGCCCGGTGCGTATGCATTGGGTGACTTCCAGGCGTTCGGCATTGACGATGGCCGATGGCCACGTCATTGCCTTCGCGGTTGCTGATCCAGAGCCGATGCTGGGAGGGTGATGGCGATGTCTGGTGGCGCTCGTTCACTCGAAAACAGGCCGATGCGTGGGAGGTGCATCGGCCCGTTGGCGTCGTGCCGTTCTATACGGCACGTGTCTGTCGCTGGCCGTGAATCAGCTGCCGCCACCGCTACCACCACTGCCGGTACCACCGGTGCCAGAGCCGCCACCGGTGCCGATACCGCCGCTGCCGCCAGTGCCGCCAGTACCTCCGGAGCCGCCGCTGTCGCCCGAGCCCATGCCGCCCGATCCACCGCTGCCACCGGTGCCCATGCCGCCGCCGCTGCCAGTACCGCTTCCCATGCCGCTGCCGCTGCGTGGACCAGCATCGGTACCAGTGCCGCCGCCGGCACCGTCGCCACCGGTGCTGCCGGTGTCGGTGCCTATGCCGCTGCTACCGGGAGTGGTGCCACTGCCGCCATGCATGGTGCCCGAACCGGTGCCATGGCCATCCTGGGAGGGCGTCGCGTTGCCAGGGACCTGGCTGCTTCCCGGTGTGTTGCTATGGCCAGTGCCATTGAGGTCGGTCGCGGCGAAGGTGGTTGGCGCAGCGAATCCCAGGCACAAGGCAAGGGCCAGATATTGAGGGCGAATCCGCTTCATGATGTCTCTCCTCGTTGGTTGACATGCATGAGTTGGGGCAACCTGTCGGATCAGGGGTGCCATGCAACGGACGGGCGGTAGCGACAGGCAGGCCTGGCGCTGCTTCGTGGCGGTGCCAGGAACGGCCCTGACGCGTCAGGAAGGATGATAGGGGGGGCGTCAATGTAGCTTCGCGCCATTGGCGCCTGGCGCGAAGCTCGAGCGAGCGATCAGTGGTGGGCGGTGCGATCTTCCTTGGCCAGGATGGCGCGAGCCAGATCGGTATCACTGGCCTGCAGGCCCGGATGGTCATGGCGGGCCTGTTGCAGCGCGGATTCCACATAGGCGCCTCGAATCGCACCGTCGCTGGCGATGAACGCCGACAGTTCGTCCTGGGCGGGAATGATGCGTTTATCGTCCTTGAACGTCGAGTACAGCGAGGCCGAGATCCCTGCCGACGTCGCGACATGCCGGACGGTATTGTCGGCCAAGGCCGTACCGACAGGCAGACAAAGCAGCAGCGAAGGAACGAGCAATAAGTGGCGCATGACGTATTCTCCAGAAGCATGTAGCCCAATGTTGGTACCGCTGCTGATTCAGAGCGGAAAATTCACGGGCGAGTTCCATCTGCCTGCTGGCACGACTGGCTCCGGCAGGCCAGGCCGATGAGCATCCGCGCCCCCGCAAGCCCCAGGCCCTGCGCGCGTCGCGTTCACCATTGCCTGGTCTGCCGACGATTGGGCGCAAGGTCAGAGCCCTTCGAAGAAACGTTGCACCTGCTGGCGCTCCAGGCTGGCGAAGGTCGGAGGATTCCAGCGAGGCTGCCTGTCCTTGTCGATGATGCGGGCGCGTACGCCTTCGAGAAGTTCGCCATGTTCGAACCAGCGTCGGTTCAGATGCAGCTCCATGGCGAAGCAGTCCTCCAGCGGCATGTACCTGCCGCGGCGCAACAGATCCAGGGTCACCGCCATCGCCAGGGGAGAACAGGCTTGCATTCGCTCGGCGCTGGCCAAGGCCCATGGGTGGCTGTCGCCGATGGTCACGGTGCGCAATTGTTCGATCATGCTTGGCACGTCTGGCAAGCCGAAATAATGATCGATCATCGGCCGCAGCCGGTCCAGCGAGGGTTCTGGCAGCACTTGCGTTCCTATCTTGGCCAGCAGGCCCTGCAGGTCCTTGAGCGGGACATGGCTGAAGTTCAGGCGGTTGAGCCGATAGTCGAGCGCGGAAAGCCTGGCACTATTGACGTGCCAGTCGGCCAGGCCGCAATACAGCGCATCGGCGGCGCCGATATGAGTGCCGCTGACGCCCAGGTAGATCCCCAGCTCGCCTGGAAGGCGTGACAGGAAATAACTGGCGCCGACATCCGGGAAATAGCCGATCCCCACTTCCGGCATGCCGAGCCGGCTGCGTTCGGTGACGATACGCAGGTCCGCGGCCTGGGCCAGGCCCAGGCCGCCGCCGAGGGTATAACCGTCCATCAGCACCATGACCGGCTTGCGATAGCGGTGGATGTAGAGGCCCAGGGCATGCTCCTCGGCGAAGAAGTCGCGGTGCACGGAATCTGCCGCATGGTAGCTGTCGGATAGCGAACGGATGTCGCCACCGGCGCAAAGACCCTTTGGGCCAGCGCCACGCAGCATGACCGCCAACACTTGCGGATCGGCCGCCCAGCTTTCCAGTTGCTGCCCAAGCGTACGGATCATGTCCAGGGTCAAGGCATTCAGGCTACACGGCCGATTGAGCGTCAAATGTCCGATGTGATTGCGAACTTCGGCCAGTACGTGCCCGGCCTCCTGGATTTGAGCGAGCGCGGTCATCGCGGTCTCCATGACGTGTCGTTGGATTTCCCTATGCGCCTTGCGGCATGAACGAGGTAGTCGAAGCTTGCGGGGGCTGCATTGAGCCCTCCGCCCTGCAGGTGCCTGGCTACCGACAGGTGTGACAGCGCTCGACCGCGAAATGCTTACCTGGATCGTGGCGCTGATACGTCGACGTTATGGTGCTACCGGAGCCACTCGAGCGCGGCGTAGCCGCCGCGTATGGTCATGGCCAGTGGCAAGCGCGCATCAACGTGGCAGACGGCCGCTGACGAAGTGAGCCACATCATTGAAGCCTGGGGTCGAGGCATGTCCCGGGGTCACCAGCGAGTCGATGAAGGCTTCATCCTCGGCCGTGATCTGCACCTGCAGCGCACCGCTGTAGGTATCCCATTGCGCCTCGGTGCGCGGGCCGACGATGGCCGAGCTGACCAGCCGGTTGTTGAGCACCCAGGCGATGGCGAACTCGACGATGCCGACGCCCTTGGCCTCGGTGTAGGCCTGGATCTTCCTGGCGATGGCCAGGGATTCCTGGCGCCATTCGACCTCCAGGATACGCTTGTCCTGGCGCCCGGCGCGGCTACCGGCGTCCGGAGCGCTGCCTGGCGCGTACTTGCCGCTGAGCACGCCGCGCGCCAGTGGGCTGAAAGGCACGATACCCAGGCCATGGTGAGCAGCCGCGGTGAACTGTTCCGGCTCGGCCTGGCGGTTGACGATGTTGTACAGCGGCTGGCTGACGATCGGCTTGTCGACCCCCAGGCGTTCGGCCAGGTTGCAGATCTCGGCGATGCGCCAGCCGCGAAAATTCGAAACGCCCCAGTAACGGATCTTGCCTTGGCGCAACAGATCGCCCATCGCCCGCACGGTTTCCTCGAGCGGTACCTGGTGGTCCTCGCGGTGCAGGTAGTAGAGGTCCAGGTAGTCGGTACCCAGGCGGGTCAGGCTTGCCTCGATGGCATTGAACAGGTGTTTACGCGAGAGCCCGCTGCGGTTGGGCAGGCCGCCGGCAGCTCCGTAACCGGCCTTGGAGGCGACGATCCATTCCTGGCGATGGCGCGCCACGGCCTCGCCGACGATTTCCTCGGAGCGGCCGGCATTGTAGACATCGGCGGTATCGATGAAGTTGATGCCCTGGTCCCAGGCCTTGTCGATGATGCGCAAGGCATCCCCGGCACTGGTCTGATCGCCGAACATCATGCTGCCGAGGGTCAAGGCGGAAACCTGCAGGCCACTGCGGCCCAGCGGACGGTAGATCATGTCGAACATCCTCTTTCGATGGGGTGCGGCCTGTTGTACAGGCAAACAAGACGGTTTGAAAGCATCAGGGTGGCGCAATGCCCCATGGCGACATGGCAGGCGCTCCATCGGCACCCCGTAGCGTTTACGCTGTCCACTTCGAACGGCAGACAATCGCCCATGGGGAACCACGAAATTGGACTCGTTGACACAGGCTGTACTGGGCGCCGCCCTACAGGGCGCGGTATTGGGGCGTATCCAGGGGCGTCGAGCGCTTCTATACGGCGCGGCGCTCGGCACTCTGCCGGATCTCGACGTGGTGATCCGCTACGCCGACCCGGTCTCGACGATGACCTACCATCGCGGTTTCTCGCACTCGGTCTTCGTGCTGACCGGCCTGGCCTTGCTGCTCGCCTGGCTGGTGGCCTGGCTCGGTCGGCACCGATGGCCGGACAAAGGCTACCGGCTATCGAGGTTGTTCCTGGCCTTCTGGCTGGTACTGGTCACCCACCCGGTCCTGGATGCCTTTACCGTCTACGGCACGCAACTGTTCTGGCCGCTGGCGTTGACTCCGCAAAGCTGGGCGGCGGTGTTCATCATCGATCCCGTGTACACCCTGCCGATGCTGTTCGCAGTGCTGTATGCAGCGTTCAAGGGCATAGGTGCAAGGATGCAACGGTGCCTGCTGGCTACGGTGCTGTTCGGCGCCGCCTATCTTGGCTTTGGCCTGGCCGGACGCAACCTGGCCGAGCATCGCTTCCAGGCGGCGCTGGACAACCAGGGGATCGTCGCCAGCGAGGTGCGCGCGATCCCCATGGCGTTCAATACCCTAGTCTGGCGGCTGCTGGCCAAGACGCCCGACGGCCATTACTACGAAGGGGTCAGCAGCTGGTTCGACCGCGAGCCACCCGAGCTGCTGCGCCAGTCGCTGCACCTGGACGCCGCGGCGGCCCTGCAAGGCGTGCCACTGCATGAGCGGCTGCGCTGGTTCACCGCGCACTGGCTGCGCTACGACATCGAAGGCGAACACCTGGTCGTCACCGACCTGCGCATGGGGCTGCCCGGCAACTACACCTTCCGCTTCAACATGGCCCGACGCGACGGCCAGGGCGGCTGGCAGGCGATCCTGCCCACTCGTGCACGCGGCGCCGGTGTCGGATCGATGTTCGACCGAGAGGACCTGCGCCTGATCGGGCGGCGCATCTTCTTCCAGCAGCCACCCTTGCCGCTGGCGCGCTGGGCATCGCGAATGCCGGGTACTGACCATCAGGCGGCTGCGCTCGGGGAGGGTCGATGAACAGCCGCTCGGCCGGGCTGGACCTGGTCAAATGGGTGGCCATCCTCAGCATGCTGGGCGATCACCTGCGCTATCTCTGGCCCATGGCGGATGGCTTGTTCATACCTGGTCGGCTGGCATTCCCGCTGTTCTGCCTGGTCATGGCCTGTCATGTTCGACGCAGCCCTCGAGCAGCCTTACACAGCCACGGCAATGCCCGCTACCTCTGCTGGATGGTCGCTTTCTGCGTGTTTTCGGAGCCGCCCTACCGCTGGCTCGACAGCGAGTCGCAGACCTTCAGCATCATGCCGACCCTGACGCTCGGCTTGTTGTCGGCCTGGGGTGTGCATCATGCCGGAACGGCGGCTCGCCTGACGGGATTGCTGGCAGTGCTGGCGGCAACCTGGGCCAGTCCCGTGCTGATGTATGGTTTGCCGGGCGTGCTGCTGCCAGCGGCCTGGCTACAGGCCCTGGGCAGAGGTGGGCTGGCCTGGCTGCTGCCTTGCAGCCTGGCCGTCGGCGCGAACCTGACCAACAGCTGGCTGTCGGCGCATCCGTTCGAGCCGATTGCACTGTTGATCCTGAGCATGGCCGCGTTGGCCATACCGCTAGGTCTGTGGTTGCTACGCCACGATCACCTGCACGTCTGGCCGGTCGGCCGCTGGGCCTATGGCTTCTATCCCTTGCACCTGGCGGCCCTCGGGTGGTGGCGAGGGTTGGGCTGATCAGGCCGGCAGGACCTTGAAGCCATGGGTGCCGTCGCGCTCGAGTTGCGCGACCAGGCCGAACTCCCAGTCCAGATAGCCTTGCATCGCTTCGCGGGGGTTGTCGGTGCCTTCATAGGGCCGGCGGTAGCGATCGCTGCGCGCTACGGCCAGGCGCGTCTCGCCACTTTCCAGGGGTAGCCCTGCCTCGATCCAGCGCGCCGTGCCTCCCTCGAGCAAGAATACCGGCTTGTCCGTGAGGGCTTGCAGGTCAACTGCAGCGAAACGCGCCAGCAGGCTGCTGCCGCAGGTGACTACATAGCGCTCGGCCACTGGCAGCGCTTCCAGCGCTTGGGCCAGCTGCGCTCGAATCGCCCACCAGGCCCCCGGGATGTGACGCTTGACGTAGTTGGCGCTGGTGGTGAAGTCCAGCAGCACGGTACCGCTTCGCTCGAGCCAGGCAGCCAGCTGCTCGAAGGTCACGCCTGGCACCTGCGGCAGGCTCGGCAGGCTTGGCTGCCACTCCCCGGTTTCGCTGAAGTCGGCCAACGCCAGGCCATCGAGGACCGCGACCTCCCAGCCGAGCTGGGCCAGCCAGGAGGCGCTCATGTTGGCGCGTACACCGTCGTCGTCCACCAGGACGATGCGCGCGCCGCGCACGCTGGCGACATGGTCGGTTTCCTGGATCAGCTGGCCACCGGGCGTGGAGCGGCTGCCTGGAAGATGACCAGCAGCATATTCCTCCGGCGTGCGTACGTCGAACAGGTAAGTGGTCCGGGAAGCTTCGGCCTGCCAGCCAGCCAGGGCGGCCTTGTCCAGACGTACCACGCCGGCCCGGTCGGCCACGGCGCGAGCCTTGCGCGCAGCCTGCTGGCGAGTCGCCTCGCTCACCTCGCCGAAGCGACGCTGCTGCCCATGGGCCAGGCGTTGGCCGGCCAGGGTCCAGCCGATGGTGCCGTTGCGCAGGGCGGCGACCGGGTTGGGAATGCCGGCGTTGAGCAGCGATTGGGTGCCGATGATGCTACGCGTGCGTCCGGCGCAGTTGACGATCACCTGGGTATCGGGGGCGGGCGCCAGCTCGGCGACGCGCAAGACCAGCTCGGCGCCCGGTACGCTGATGCCACCGGGAATGCTCATGGTCTGGTATTCATCGAAGCGCCGCGCATCCAGCACCACCACGTTGGCCTTGCCGTCGAGCAGGGCCTGAACCTGCTCGGCGCCTAGCGACGGGGTGTGCCGGACACTTTCGACCAGTTCGCCAAAGGCTTTGCTAGGCACGTTCACGTCACGGAACAACTCGCCTCCGGCGGCCCGCCAGCCGGCCAGACCGCCTTCGAGCAATGCGACATCACGGTAGCCAAGCTGCAACAGGCGTTCGGCGGCCTGGCTGGCCAAGCCCTCGCCGTCGTCATACAGCGTGACAGGCGTGTCCAGGCGCGGCACACGCGAAAGGATCTCCAGCTCGAGTCTGGACAGCGGCACATTGGCAGCGAACAACGGGTGTCGCTGGGCGAATGGGTCTTCCTCGCGGACATCGATCAGGGCCAGTTCCTGCTTGGCCAGCAGGGCGCGGCGGATATCCTGGAAATGGCGGGTGGCGAAGTGGCTCATGGGGCGGGGCTCTCTTTGGATAGGTCCCAGATATTGGGCAGGCGGCTATTGGCGTAGCCGGAAATGAACGGCTTTTCGCTTCCGTCGGCGAGAAACACCGCACGCTTGACCGCGCCGATATTGCCGCCATAGACATGGATGCTGATCGAAACCTGGTCAGCGTAGGCATTGCTGACCTGATGGATATCGCCGATGCGCGGCGAGACGGCTGTCACTTGGCCAGGATCGAGGCGCAGTGCCTGGCCGTGCGGGACCAGGCGGCCCCGTTCGTCGCTGGCGAAGCCTTGCGAATACTCGGCACCACGCAGCATGCCGATCAGCCCCCAAACCCGATGGTCGTGGATAGGGGTGTGCTGTCCTGGCCCCCAGACGAAACTGACCAGCGAAAAATCCTGGCGCGAGTCGCAGTGCAGCAGGAATTGCTGGTAGCGCGAGGGGTCCGGCTGGGCAAGTTCATCGGGCAGCCAGTCGTCATGGGCGACCAGGTCGGCCAGCAGGTGCTGGCCTCGATCGAGGATGAGGGCTTCTTCGGGTTGCTGCGCGAGCAGATCGGAAAAGGCGCCGATGAAGTGTCGCAGGCGCTGTGGGCGTGGTGTCTGGCTCATGGTCATGGCTCGGACTGGCAAGAAGGAGATTAGCCTACCGGCTTTCTTAATATTCTAAAAATTCAAAATATTCATAAGCTAATATGCAAAAAAAGCATTTACAGGACGGGCTTTTTCATCTCAAATCGATAAAAACCGAGGCATGAGGTTATGCCACGAACGAATTTCACAACATGAGACTGATGAAATAGATTCTAGCTATCTAAATATTTAGATCGAAAAAACATAAGACTTATTACACGCAACGAAACGAGGCCCACCGCAATGAGCGTTCAATTCATCGGCATGATCGGCCATCGGCTCTCCTCGGAAATACACGAGCCAAGCGGACCGATCTTCGACAAGGCCTACATCACCGAGTTAGCCCAGGTCCATGAACGGGCAGGCTTCGACCGGATCCTGGTGGGTTACTGGTCCGACCAGCCGGACGGTTTTCTGGTTGCCGCGTTGGCCGGCCAGGTCACCTCGCGCATCGGCCTGTTGCTGGCCCATCGGCCCGGTTTCGTCGCGCCGACCTTGGCCGCGCGCAAGCTGGCCACGCTCGATCACCTGCTCGATGGGCGCCTGGCCCTGCATGTGATCAGCGGTGGCAACGATGCCGAACAACGCAAGGATGGCGACTACCTGGGTCATGACCAGCGCTATGCACGCACCGACGAATTCCTCGAGGTGATACGCAAGGTCTGGACCGAGACGCAACCGTTCGACCATGCAGGCAACCACTACCGGGCGCAGGCAGCGTTTTCGGCGATCAAGCCACTGCACAAGCCGTGCCTGCCGATCTATTTCGGTGGCTCCTCCCAGGCGGCCCTGGAGGTGGCAGGCAAGCACGCCGATGTCTTCGCTCTGTGGGGCGAATCCCTGGCGCAGACTGCCGAGACCATCGCCGCCGTGCGCGAGCAGGCGGCTCGGCACGCTCGCCAGGTGCGCTTCAGCGTGTCGTTCCGGCCGATCCTGGCCGATACCGAGCAAGCGGCCTGGGCCAGGGCCGACAACATTCTCGGCCAGGCCCGCGCACGCCTCGAGCGTGCCGGTCCGGTGATCGCCAACAAGCCCCAGAGCGTGGGCGCCCAGCGTCTGCTGGACACCGTGGCGCAAGGCGAACGGGTCGACGAACGCCTCTGGACTGGCATCGCCGGCCTGGTGGGTGGCGGGCACAACTCCACGGCGCTGGTCGGGACGCCCGAGCAAGTGGCCGATGCCCTGCTGGCCTATCACGAGCTGGGCGTGGACACGTTCCTGATCCGCGGCTTCGATCCGCTGGCCGATGCCCAGGCATATGGGCGCGAGCTGATTCCCTTGACCCGCGCGAAGATCGCCGAACGTCTGGAGCGGGCGCAGCCTGACAGCCCGAGACAGGTTTGCCGATCGCTGGTCGACGGTTGGGCGTGACCGCCTAAGCCATGAACCCCTTTCTGAACATCGACGAGACCGCGCGCGCGGATCGCCAGTAGCATGCCCATGGGGCACCTGGAGACAAAACGTGCGTTATCTCAAGCAACTGGCCGCCGGCATGCTGGCAGCCTCGCTGAGCCTGGCGGCCAGCGCGCAAAGCCTGGTGGTCGGCGACCAGAGCTTCAATACCCGTGCCGTGATGGAAGCGGCCGGCGTGCTCGATGATGTGCCTTACACGCTGGAATGGAAGCAGTTCACCGCGGGCTCGCCGGTAGCCGAAGCGCTGAATGTCGGCAGCCTCGATATCGGTCTGCTGGGCGATGCGCCGCCGCTGTTCCTCGGCGCGCTGGGCGCGCCGATCAAGGTGATTGCCGTGAGCCGGCAGAACTTGCAAGGCGTGGCCATCCTCGTGCGCAAGGATGCCTCCATACACAGCCTCGAAGACCTGCGCGGCAAGCGCGCGGCCATCTGGAAAGGCTCCTGGAGCCAGCAGTTGCTGTTCACCGCCCTGGATCAGGCCGGGGTGGCGCGTGATTCGCTTGAGCTGCGTTACCTCAGCGCGCTGGACGCTTCGCACGCCCTCGATGGCGGCTCGGTGGACGTCATCTCTACCTGGGAGCCCTACGTCACCCAGCAGGAGCGTCAGGGAGCACGGGTGCTGGCCACTGCCGAGGGGCTGATACCGGCGCAGAGTTTCGTGGTCGCCAATGCCAAGGCCGTTCAGGCCAAGCGCGCCCAGATTGCCGATTTCCTGCAGCGCCTGAAGCAGGCGCGTGCATGGACCCTGAGCGATCCGGCGCACACCGAGGCCTACGCCGATGCGTGGGCCAGACGCACCCGTGCCGATCGCGACATCGCTCGGGCCTGGTTCGCCCGGGCGCGGACCGACGTGGCGGCGATCGACGACCCGGTCATCACCCAGGCACAGAAGACCGTCGATTTCTTCGCCGGTCTTGGATTGATCCAAAGCTATCCGGCCGCCAGCTTGTTCGACGAGAGCTTTGCAGCGGCGCTGCAGCCGGCCACGGCGCCGGTCCGGCCATGAGCGGCTTGGGAGTGCTGCCAGGGGTAGCTCCGAGGGTAGTCGACACAGGCGAAGTGATCGGCGGCGGGCTGTTCATGGCATTTGCGGCCCTAGGCATGGGACTGGCCAGCCAATACCCGTTGGGTACGGCCATGCGCATGGGCGCCGGCTATTTCCCGCTGCTGGTATCGGGGTTGCTCGGTCTGTTGGGGGTGCTGCTGCTCTGGCGCGGCCTGGCCCGCCCGCAAGCTGCCCAGCTCGCGCCCGAGCATGAAGGCGCCGCGCCGGATCAGCCGCAGCCGCGCTGGCGGCCGGTGCTGATGGTCGGCGCCGGCGTGCTGGCCTTCGCCTGGTTGTTGCCAAGCCTGGGTCTGGCGCTGGCGACCGTGCTGCTGACCTTGCTCAGCGGCCTGGCCAGACGCCGCGCGCGCCTCGGCGAGCTGGCCTTGCTTGGCAGCGCGCTTGGCGCCTTCAGCGTGCTGGTATTCGCCTACGGCCTGGGCCTCAACCTGCCTGTGCTACCCGCCTGAGGAGGCAAGATGGAGTTGCTCGATCATCTGGGCCTGGGCCTGGAAACCGCCTTTACCTTCGACAATTTGCTGTACTGCCTGATCGGCGTGACCTTGGGCACCCTGGTAGGGGTGCTGCCCGGTCTTGGCCCGGTGGCCACCATCGCCATGCTGTTGCCGCTCACCTATGGACTGCAGCCGAACGCGGCGCTGATCATGCTGGCCGGGATCTATTACGGTGCCCAGTACGGCGGCTCGACCACCGCGATCCTGGTCAACCTGCCTGGTGAATCCTCCTCGCTGGTCACCTGCCTGGACGGCCATGCGATGGCGCGCCAGGGCAGGGCGGGGACAGCGCTGGCGATCGCCGCCATCGGCTCGTTCGTCGCCGGTAGCCTGGCGATTCTTCTGCTGGCGGCCGCGGCCACGCCGCTGGCGGCGTTCGCCCTGAAGTTCGGGCCGGCCGAATACTGCTCGCTGATGCTGCTTGGCCTGGTGGCCGCCATCGTGCTGGCGCAGGGCGATTTGCTCAAGGCGCTGGCCATGACGGTGCTCGGGCTGTTGTTAGGACTGGTCGGTACCGACGTCCATTCAGGCGCAGAGCGCTTCACCTTCGGCCTGCCCCAACTGTCCGACGGCGTCAGCTTCGTGGTGATCTCGATGGGGCTGTTCGGGATCGCCGAGATCATCGTCAACCTCGAACGCGAGCAGGCTGCCCCAGCTCAGGTCGCGCCGATCGGCCGCCTGCTGCCCACGCGCGATGACTATCGAGGCGCCTGGAAGCCGATCCTGCGTGGCGGCAGCCTGGGTGGATTGCTGGGGATCCTGCCCGGTGGCGGTGCCATGCTCGGCGCCTTCGCCGCGTACATGGTGGAAAAGCGCCTGGCCAAGGACCCTTCGCGCTTTGGCAAGGGCGCCATTGAGGGAGTGGCTGCGCCTGAAGCAGCCAACAATGCCGGGGCGCAGACTTCGTTCATCCCGATGCTGGTGATGGGGCTGCCATCCAATGCGGTCATGGCGCTGATGGCCGGCGCCATGATGATCCATGGCATCGTGCCGGGGCCGCAGGTGATCGAAGAGCGCCCCGAGCTGTTCTGGGGCCTGGTGGTGAGCATGTGGATCGGCAACCTGCTGTTGCTGGCGTTGAACCTGCCCCTGGTGGGCCTGTGGGTGCGCCTGCTGTCGGTGCCTTATCGCCTCCTGTATCCAGCGATCCTGCTGTTCTGCTGCATCGGCGTATACAGCCTCAACAACAGTCTGTTCGACGTCGGGCTGAGCATGGCTTTCGGTGTGCTTGGCTACCTGTTCATCAAGCTGCGCTGCGAGCCGGCGCCGCTGTTGCTCGGGTACGTCCTCGGCCCCTTGCTCGAAGAAAACCTGCGCCGGGCGATGCTGCTGTCGCGCGGCGATCCGAGCGTGTTCCTGACCCGTCCCATGAGCCTCACTCTGCTGCTGTTCGCAGCGCTGATGGTCTTCCTGCTGTTGTCGCCGCGACTGCGCAAGAGCCGTCAGGCCGCCTTCCGCGAAGACTAGGCCTGTACGAAAAGCCGCGCAGGCGCTTGCCGTACGCCGCCTGCAACGGTGCCACCCAACGATCATTCCTAGCGAGCCCGAGCATGAAACCAGTGCATCGTCTTACCCTTGCCATCGCCACCTTGACACTGAGCGTCTGCGCCTTGGCCCAGGCCGACAACTACCCCAGCCGCCCCGTCACGCTGATCGTCCCGTTCCCGCCTGGCGGCGCCGCTGATACCGTTGGCCGCTACTACGCCGAGCACTTGTCAGTCTCGCTCGGCCAGCCAGTGATCATCGACAACAAGCCCGGTGCCGGCACGGCCATCGCCGCCGAAGCTGCCGCCAAGGCCAGGCCGGACGGCTACACCCTGTCGCTGGCCACGGTCGGCCAGCTGGCGATCCTGCCCAACCTGCAGGCTGACTTGCGCTACGACCCGGTGCGGGACTTCACCCCGGTCGCCTTGCTCGCCTCGGTGCCCAACGTGGTCGCCGTCGGCGCCGCCTCCACGGCGGACACCCTGCAGACGCTGATCCAACAGGCCAAGCGCAGGCCAGGCGAACTGAGCTACTCCTCCTGCGGCAACGGCACGCTTTGCCATCTCTCGGGCGAGCTGTTGAAGAAGCTGGCCGGGATCGACCTGCTGCATGTGCCTTTCAAGGGCAGTGCGCCGGCGGTCACTGGTCTGCTCGGCGGCGAGGTGGATGTCGCAGTGGATACCCTCACCGTCCTGGCGCCACAGATCCAGGCCGGCAAGCTCAAGGGGCTGGTGCTGACCAGTGCCGACCGTTCGCCACTGTTGCCTGACGTGCCCAGCGCCCCGCAAGCCGGCCTGCCAGACTTCGTCGCTTCCGGCTGGTTCGGCGTGGTGCTGCCCAAGGGCGCCGATCCAGCCCTGGTGCAGCGTCTGGCCGGCGAGATCGAAACCATCGCCGCCAGACCAGAGACCATCGAGCGCTTCGGCCAACAGGGCATCAGCGTCGAACACAGCACACCAGAGAGCTTCGCCAGGACCATCGATCAGGACAGGGCGCGCTGGGGCGAGGTGACCAAGGCCGCTCAAGTACGAATCGAGTGACGGACCAGCCACGAATCATTCGCAACCTGAACCGCGGCGGGCACTGCGGCGCGCCCGCCCGTTGGCCCGTAAGTAGAACGATCGGAGAGTGACATGAGCGAGAGAAAGATCAAATTAGGCGCCTTGCCCATGGGCTGTGGTGGCCCTGGCCAACACAACCTGTGGCTGGACCCGCAGTTGCCGGCAGACGCCAGCGTCAACATCGACTGGTACATCGACATCGCCCGCCAGGCCGAGGCGGCGCTGTTCGACCTGATGTTCATCGTCGACAGCCAGTTCATCACCCCCGGTTCGCCCTCGCACTACCTCAACCGCCTGGAGCCGTTGACCCTGCTTTCGGCGCTGGCGGTGAGCACGCGACAGATCGGCCTGGTCGGCACCCTGACCACCTCCTACCACGAACCCTATGACGTGGCCCGCCGGCTGGCCTCGCTGGATCTGATCAGCAAGGGCCGTGCCGGCTGGAACGTGGTCACCAGCGGTGATGCCGGGACCGCTGGCAACTATGGTCGCGACGAGCACTACGACTACGATACCCGCCATGCCCGCGCGCTTGAGCATGTCCAGGTGGTACAAGGACTTTGGCATTCCTACGAAGACGATGCGTTCGTGCGCGACCGTGCCACTGGCAGCTTCCTCGATACGTCGAAGATGCACGCTCTGCATCACAAGGGCGAATATTTCTCGGTAGTCGGGCCGCTGAACATCCAGCGTTCGCCGCAAGGCCAGCCGGTGATCTTCCAGGCTGGCGACTCGGAGCAAGGGCGCGACCTCGGTGCGCGCACCGCCGACGTGGTCTTCACCCATGCCGCGAGCGTGGAGCAAGGGCAGGCGTTCTATCGCGACATCAAGACTCGCGCGGCCCGGCTCGGGCGTGACCCCGAGCAACTGCTGATTCTGCCTGGCGCGCAGATTCATATCGGCGACAACGATGCCCATGCACGGGAGATCGAACGGCACTACCACCATCTGGACCATAGCTTCGAGCAGGCGCTCAAGGAGTTCGGCCGCAATTTCGGCTGGCATGATTTCAGCCAGTACGATCTGGACGCGCCGTTCCCTCAGCACAGCCTCGAGCATGCCCGCAGCAGCTTTTTCACCGCGGCCAAGCGCATCGCCGATCAGGCACGCGAGCAGGGCTTGAGCTTGCGCCAGGCCGTGGAGTTCGGGCGCCTGTTGCGTCCCGGTGCCTTCGTCGGCTCGGCGCAAACCGTGGCGGCACGCATGACCGAATGGTTCCAGGCGCGAGCGCTGGATGGGTTCAACATCTACATAGGCCATCCCGAGCAGTTCCGGCGCTTTACCCGGGAGGTGGTACCACTGTTGCAGGAACGCGGGGTGTATCGGACGGCTTACGAAGGTTCAACCTTGCGTGAGAGCCTGGGCCTGGCCATCCCGCGCTTCGCGAGTCTTTCGTGAGCAGCGCAGCACAGCCCGTCGCTGCGCTCATGCAGGAGCAGGGCCTAGGCCAGGCCCCGTGGCATCGGCCGTATCCCCAGACCGCAGGTACTGTTGGTAGAACGCTTCGGCGGCAAGGTTCTTGTGCTTGGCCTCGAACATCAGGTCGAAGCGATCCAGAAAACACAAGGCATAGCGGTTGGTCCAGTCGTTCCACATCCGTTCGCTGTGCAGGTAGAGGTCGCGCTTGTTGACCTGTTGCAGCAGCGCCGGGATCTCCAGCTTGTGCTGGGCATCGAAGCCCAGCGCCTGCAGGCGCTCCGGCGGTTGCGAGTAGTGCATCACCGGCCGTACGCCGCGCCAGCTGTCGACGATCCTGGCCACCCGTGGGTCCTGGGGATCGATGTAGTCGCCCTCGTGGATCCAGCAGTGGTGAATGTCCAGCACCACCGGTGCCAGGTCCGCCATCTGCAGGCAGTCATCCACTCCATAGGTCTTCTCGTCGTTCTCCAGGGTGATGGTGTTGCGGGCCACCTGAGACAGACGTGGCCAGACCGCCCGCATGCCAGCGACGCCCAGGCGGCCGGCGATGTGCACATTGCACTTGAAGTCTTGGAAACGCTGGCCGTAGCCCATCATGCGGATCATGTCGGCGTGATACTCGAATTCGGCCAGGCTGTTCTCCACCACCTCGGGGCGATCCGAGCCCAGCACGCAATACTGGCCGGGGTGAAAGGACAGACGGATGTCGAACTGGCGGGCCCGCTCGCCGATGCGCGCGAAGCGTCGCTGCAATTGGGCCTGCACGTCGGGCGCCTGGTAGAAGGAAGCGACCTGTGGATGGCTGTACAACGGCAGCAGGTCGCTGCTCAGGCGCACCATGCGCAACATCGCCGGAAGCGTGGCGACATGATCGAGCAGCCGCAGCTGGGCCTCAAGGTTGTGTTCCATCAGCTCCAGCAGCTTGCCGCGGGCGGCCTCCAGGCCCGCGCCGTTGATCCAGCGCAGAGTGGTCGTGCGCGGGTTGAAGGTGCGCTCGATGGCTTCGAGTTCCTTGGCCGACAGGCTGCGGTGCGGATGACGATACTGGCAGGCAAAGCCCAGACGGGCGGTGACGGACATGAGCGATTCCTGGTTCACGAGCGTTTCAGGTAGACCGCCGGATGCAGGCTTATGATCCCTGGGGCTGGCCTAATACCAGGATCCGGCGCGGACATGCCGCACCTGCGCCTGCCGGAAGAAAACATGAAAGTGGCCATTTATGCTGCGTTGTCTGCGGGCTGCCGTGCCAACCGGGTGGGCAGGCTCATTTGTGACCGGGCGCACCGTCCTATGCCTGCTCGACCCGGTTGCGCCCGCGTTGCTTGGCCAGGTAAAGGGCGCGGTCCGCCTCGCTGATGGTCTGGGCCGGTTGCGTCTGCTGCTCGGGACTCCAATGCGCCACGCCCAGGGAAAGGGTGATCGCTCCGACCGGTTCGATCGGCGTCCCTTCGACGCAGGCGCGCAGCCGTTCGGCCACGCCCGCGGCGACTGCCAGGCTGGCGCCGGGTAGCAGCATCAGGAATTCCTCGCCGCCGGTACGGCATGACAAGTCGCCTTCCCGGCAGCCACTGCGCATCAGCTCGGCGAGCTTGCGCAGCACGCTGTCGCCGACGTCGTGCCCATGGCCATCGTTGACCCGCTTGAAATGATCGATATCCAGCAGGATGACCGAGAACTGCCGTGCCTCGGCCTGCAGCAGCGCCAGGCTCTGCTCCAGGCCACGACGGTTGACCAGCCCGGTCAGCGGGTCGGTCTGGGCGTCGCGGTTGAGCCGGCCGATGCGCTCTTGCAGCAGGTTGAGGCCGAACAGCAAGGCGCGCTTGAGTTCGGCGACCTCGAAGTACCAGGCACGCACACCGTGGATCTGCTCGCGGGTTTGCGCTTCGTCCATCTCCCGCGCGCCGGCGGCCAGCTGCCAGAGCGGCCTGGCGATGGTCAGCGCCAGCCACCAGAGGATCAGGCTGCCGAGCAGCACCAGCGGGGCGGAGACGCCGATCACGCTGAGGATCAGGCTGCGCAGGGGGGCGATGGTCTTTTCCAGGGGCTGCTGGGCGACCACGCCCCAGCCCGTGCTCGGCACGATGGCGAAGCCAGCGAGCATGTCCACCCCGTAGCTGTTGGTCACCCGTCGCGTGCCGCTGGATTGTTTGGCCAGGTCGTCGAGCATCGGATTGCCGACCACTCGCGTGCCGACCCGCTGCGGATCGGGGTGGTAGAGCAGGCGCAGGTTACGGTCGACCACGTAGAGATACGAGCCGTCCTTGTAGAAATGCTGGCCAAGCAAGGTATTGAGGATGTTGTGCTCACGCAGGTAGAGGCTGCCGCCGACATACCCCTGGTAGTTGCCCTGTGCGTCGTAGATGGGGTGGGACAGCACCACCACCAGGTTGTTGGCCACCGACAGGTAGGGCGCCGAGACGATCGGCCGCCGCTCGTGCAAGGCTTCGCGCGCGCCGGGGTTCTGCAGCTGCTTGCCGATGGTGGTGTGCATGGCGGCAGGCGAGATGGCGCGCATGACGCCACGTGCATCGACCACGAAGGTCGAATTGAAGGCACTGCTTTGCTGCAACAGGCGGTCGGTTTCTTCCAGCAAGGCGCCTGGGTCGTCCAGCTGACGAGCCTGGACCGTGGCACTGACGGCCAGCTGCTTCATGGCGCTGCCGATGAAGGCCTCGCTGATCGAAGCGAGCTTGGCGGCATACACGCGATTGGACTCGAGCGCGTGGTCGATCAGCAGCTGGCGCTGCACCCGATAGCTGGCGAAATAGCTGGTAAACAGCATGACCAGCGCGGTAAGCGCCGACAGGACCAGGATCAGCGTGCGCAGATCCAGCCGCAGTCCTTGCTTGGCGTGTGGCACGGCTGACCTCGGGCGTAGTGGCAAAGCGCGCTACCTTAACGGTTTCTCGAGACGCAGGCCATGCTGCGAGGGAGGCGATCGCGGCGGAATCGATTCACTGCCTGGCCGCTTCCAGGCTGTCCAGTTCCGTCTCGACCTGCTGCATCCTGGCCTTGGCTCGGGCCTGCGCCTGACGGTCCTGCGCGCGCTGCTCCATCAGGCGCGTCAGTTTCTGGCTGACCTGGCGACCTTCGTCGGTCTGGTTCAGCGCTCGGGCCCGGGCGGGGTCGCCGGTGGCGGCGACGATGATGGCGAACTCGGCATCGGAGAAATTGGCCTCGCTATACAGCTCGAGCAAGTCCTGGCGCTGGTCCTCGACCGTCAGGTTGCGACGCAGCACCTGCTCGATATCGGCCAGGGCCAGATCAGGGTGGCTGGGCGAGAGCAGCTCGGCCATCTTGTCGATGTTGTGTTCGTAGGCGTCCTGCAAGGGCAGCTCGGCGAGGATCTTCTCGTCCCGGCTCTGCTGCGGTTCGCAGGCGGCCAGCAGGCCAAGGAGCAACCACAACGACAGCTTCGTCAGCTTGGACATGCAACGATCTCGACAACGCACGGAGCCATGAGTGTAACCCAAGCCAGCGTCCAGGACGGGCCTGCAGCGATTGCGGCGAGGCGCGCGCTCAGGTAGAACCCTTGGGGTCTTCCTCGCCTGGCCATCTGCCCATGTCGATTGCTGCCTGTACCTTCCATGACGTCACGCCAGAAGCCAGTGGCGAAGTCGTGTCCTTCGTCGACGCGGCGCGCCGCGAGCTGTTCCCTATGCTCGCCGACGCGCCCCTGCCGCCGGACCTGGCGCGTTTCGAGCAGACCTACCTCGAGGGCCGGGGACGCTTCCTGGTGGCGCGTGACCAGGGACGCCTGGTCGCCGCCATCGGCTACCTGCCCTACGATCATCGCTTCGCTCAGCTCGATTATCGGAGCCGACGCACCGTCGAAGTGGTGCGCCTGTTCGTGGCGCCCGGTTACCGAAGGGGCGGCCTGGCCGGCCGGCTGTTCAACACGCTGCGCGACGGGGCCAGGGCTGACGGGGTAGAGTGCCTGTACCTGCATACGCATCCTTTCTTGCCTGGCGCGATCGACTTTTGGAAAAAGCAGGGCTTCGAGGTGGTCGACATCGAAGACGATCCGCTGTGGCAAACCACGCACATGCACCAGCAGCTGGTGGCCTAGCCGGTCGGCGCGGATCGTCCTGCCTGTCACAGGCCGCCGCTGAGCGGGTACTCGATCGCCAGGCGAATCTGGTCGCCGTCCAGCTCGGCCTGGGCCGTGTCACCCCTGTGCACGTTGTGCCGCAGCGAGAAGGCCAGGCCCTTGGCCTTGCCAGCCTGCACCACGTAGCGCGCCTCCAGGTCCCGTTCCCAGTGCTTGCCATCCTTGCCATAGCCGAGGTAGGCATAGCCGCCAGTGGGATCGACGTGGCTGCCATCGATGTCGAAACCGCGTACGTACAGCGCGGTAAGGTTCAGCCCAGGCAGGCCGAAGGCGCCCATGTTCAGGTCGTAGCGCGCCTGCCAGGACTTTTCGTTGGGAGCATTGAAGTCCGACATCTGCACGGCGTTGCCAATGAAGATCGCCCCGCGAGTAACGTAGTCGAACGGCGTGTCGCCATCGACGTGCTGGTAGCTCAGGCTGAAGGCATGCGGGCCTTGGCTGTAGCGCGAGAGCAGGCTCCAGGTGGTGTTGTCGATGCGTCCGGACAGCGCCTTGCCTGTATCGGTGGTGCGATACAGGTTCAGGTCCAGGCTCAGGCTGCGCAGATCGTCCAGCGGGTACACGAAGGTGCCGCCCAGGTAGTGCTGGTTCCAGCTGTCCTGGTAGCGCGAAGTGTAGAGGCTGGCGTTGACGCTGCTCGAGGGGCTGTACACCGCGCCAGCCAGGTCGAAGCTGTCGCCCTTGCGGCCGTTGGAATAATTGACCACGAAGCCTTGGTCATGACTGCTGGCGTTGCGGTCGGTGCTTTCGGTGAAGTGGCCGGCGACCAGCTTGAGCTTGTCGATCTCGTTGCTGACCAGGAACAGGCCGGTGGCGGTCTCGGGCAGCAGGCGGCTGTCGGACGAGCTGAACACCGGGGTCTTGACCCGTTGCTCGCCATAGGACAGCACAGTGTCGGATAGCCGCAGCTTCAACGCCGCGCCACCACGGCCATACTGGCTCTTTGGATGGCCTTCGTTATCCAGGCCAAGCAGGCGGGCCTTGCCGGCACGGCCACCACCGCTGTCGAGCTGCATGCCCAGGTAGGCATGAGCATCGACGCCCACGCCGACCAGGCCCTGGGTGAATCCGGACTGGAAAGTACCCATCAGGCCATAGGCCCATTCCTCGGCCTTGCCGTTACGATCGGCGCGCGGCTTGTAGGCATTGCGCGCGCCACTGTTGCGGCCACCGTGGCGGTAGTCGCGCTGGTCGAACACCGTGCGATTGAGCAGGTTCCAGCTGCTGTCCTCGAGCAGGCCGCGCGCCTGGGATTGCGCCGAATCGGCCACGGCCAGGGGGGTGAGGCCCAGCAATGGCAACGCCCAGGCAAAGCGGTGACAGAGTGCGCTCATCGGCCGGTCTCCAGTCGCTGCAGTTGCGCGGCCAGGCGGGCCTTGGCCCGCGCTGGCAAGCTGCTCGGCACTGCGCCAGTGGAAGGTCCTGGCTGGCCGACCTGGATCAGCATGACCATGCCCATGGCCAGGTGCGGGATGCACTGGATGCCATACAGTCCGGGCGTGGCGAAGCGGTATTCGGCGGGCTGGTTGATGTTGCTCTTGAACGTTGGCGCCGCTTCGGGCCAGAGGCCTGGCAGGCTCGCTGCGTTATGCCCGCTCTGGGTCGGCACGAAGCGCACGCTGTCGCCTGGCTCGATACGCAGGTGATCCGGTTCGTAGACCATGGCACCGTCGGCGCCGCGGTTGAGCATCTTCACTTCATGGACGTCGCCCAGCGCCAGCGGCGCGAGCAGCGAACAGGACAACAGCAGGGCAAGGCGATGCAGGCGCATGTCTTCCATTCCAGGTTCAAGGGGCGCGGAAACGCAGGATGCGCGCGCCGTCATAAGGGTCGGTCAGATAGTGGGCGTGGACACCGAAGGTGCTCAGCAGCCGCTCCGGCGTGAGGACGTCGTGTGGCTTGCCGAGCGCGACCAGGCGGCCCTTGTCGAGTACCGCGAGGCGGTCGCAGGTCAGCGCCTGGTTGAGATCGTGCAAGGCGATCAGCGTCGTCACCCGCAGGGCCTGGATGCGTTGCAACAGGCTCAGCTGGTGCTGGATGTCCAGATGATTGGTCGGCTCGTCGAGCAACAGCACCTTGGGGCGCTGGGCCAGCGCCCTGGCGATGTGCACACGTTGGCGTTCGCCACCAGACAGGCTGCTCCAGGTTCGCTGGCGCAGGTGCAAGGCATCCAGGTCGGCCAGGGCCTGGTCGACGATCGCGGCGTCCTCGGCGGTGAACGGCGCCAGCGCCGATAGCCAGGGGGTGCGCCCGAGCGCCACTGCATCGTGAACGTTCACCGCATCATGGGTGTCGGCCTGCTGCTCCACCAGGGCCAGCGCCTGGGCGATCTGGCGGCGCGGCAGGCGCGCCAGCGGCTGGCCCAGCAGCTGCACCTGGCCACCATCGGGCTGGCGCAGGCCGGCCAGCAGCTTGAGCAGGGTCGACTTGCCCGATCCATTGGGGCCGACGATGCCTAGGGTCTCGCCTGCCTGCACGGACAGTTCGATCCCGTAGAGCAACTGGGTGCCACGCACTCGATAGCCCAGCCCCTGGCAAGCGAGTGGCGCGGTCGGGGTCGCGGGCATCATGGCAGTCATCGCGGACTCCTGCGGCTGACCAGGATCAGGGCGAAGACGGGCGCGCCGATCAGCGCCGTCACCACGCCCACCGGAATCACCTGGCCGGGAATCAAGGTTCGGGAAAGCACGTCGGCGGCGATCAGAAACAGCGCGCCGCCCAGCGCGCTGGCCGGCAGCAGGCGACTGTGGCCGGGGCCCAGCAGCAGGCGCAGGGCATGGGGGATCACCAGCCCGACGAAGCCGATCGCACCGACGATCGACACCATCACCGCGGTGACCAGCGCGGCGCAGGTGATCAGCAGCAGCTGCACCCGGCGTACGGCAATGCCCAGCGAAGCGGCCGAATCGCTACCGAAGGTGAACGCATCCAGCGCGCGTCGGTGCCATAGGCACATGGCCAGGCCGGCGCCGGCCACCGGCACGGCCAGCCATACCGATGGCCAGCGCACGCCACTGAGATTGCCCAGCAGCCAGAACAGGATTCCGCGCGCTTGCTCGGCGCTGGCCGACTTGGTCACCAAGAACGCGGTCAAGGCATTGAACAGTTGCGAGCCGGCGATCCCGGCGAGGATCACCTGGGCATTGCCGTTGGCTGGGCCGCTGGCACGGGCCAGCAGCAGGACCAGGGCAAAAGCGGCCAGCGCGCCGAGGAACGCGCCGCCTGATAGCGACAGCGCGCCGGCGCCCAGACCCAGCAAGGCGACCAGCACCGCGCCGGTCGACGCGCCAGCGGACAGGCCCAGCAGGTACGGCTCGGCCAGCGGATTACGCAGCAGCGCCTGCAGGATCACGCCGCAGGTCGCAAGGCCCGCGCCGCAGGCGGCAGCCACCAGGGTCCGGGTCAGCCGGTAGTTCCAGACGATGCCTTGGTCGATCGGATCGACCAGGTAGCCGGCATGCCACAGCTGGTTGGCCAGCACCTGGTAGATGACCGTGGGCGTCATGCGGGTTTCACCGATGCCGATGCCCGCCAGCAAGGCCAGCGACAGGGCACCGAGGACCAAGGCGGCACGAATGAACAGGCGCATCATGGCTGTGGCGCTTTACCCGAGGAAAATGCCGCGGCGAGCGTCTCCAGGCCGCTGAACAGACGCAGGCTGGCCTGCATGGCATGGGCGTCGAGCACGATGATGCGGTCGTGTTTCACCGCGTCCATGTTGCGTGTCACCGGATCGTTGCGCAGGAATTGCAGTTTTTTCTGGAAGTCATCGGCAGGGAAGCGGCGACGGTCCATGCGCGCGATCACCAGCCAGGTAGGGTTGGCCTTGGCCAGGGTTTCCCAGCCGACGGTAGGCCATTCCTCATCCGACTCGACGACATTGCGCACCCCAAGACTCTGCAGCATGAAGTCGGGAATACCCTTGCGTCCCGCGACATAGGGGTCGATATCCAGGTCGGCGCTGGAGAACCAGAACAAGGCAGTGGTGTGGGACAGGTCCTTGCCGGCGAGGCTGGCCTTGGCCTTGGCGAGCCTGGCCTGCAGCGCCTGGTTGAGCGCCTCGCCACGATCCTGCACGTCGAAGATCCGTGCCAGCTGGCTGATGCTGCGGTACACGGTCTCGATCTGGAACGGTTGCAGGCGGGTGCCGTCGGCGCCGACCAGGTTGTCCTTGCCCTCGCAGTCGGAAGGCATGAGGTAGGTCGGGATATTCAGCTCATGGAATTGTTCACGGGTGCCGACCACTCCCTGCGCACCGACCATCCATTCCAGCTGCACCGCCAGTAATTGCGGGCGCTTGCCGATCACCGCCTCGAAACTCGGATCGTTGTCGGCCAGGCGTTCGACCTTGGCATCCTGGGCCTTGTACTGCGGCAGCACATCGTTGAACCACAGCGAGGTACCGACCAGCTTGTCGCCTTGGCCCAGGGCGTAGAGCATCTCGGTGCCAGCCTGGCCGATCGTGACGACACGCTGCGGCGCCTGCTGGAAGGTCAACGACATGCCGCAGTTATCGAGGGTCAACGGATAATGGGTACTGGCCGCCTGGGCCAGGCCGGTGGCGCCAAGCGCGGCGAGCAGGGTGACGAAACGGGGCAGCATGTGGGGCGATCTCCTATCGTGGGTGCACGGGACAGACGCACGGACAGGCATCGCCAGCCACACGCCCATGACGTGTGGCTGCACCCTGGACGGGTGGAGATGGCCATCCCGGACACCCCGCCGGTTGGTGAATGCGTGCCGGCAGGTCTCCTGACTGATGCGTCATGGCCCGACTTCGCCTTCCCGGGAATTGACCCAGTGGCATCGCTGAAGTGGGCTCGGCACCTACAGTTGCGGGGGCAGTTCCGTTTCGCTGCATACAGGCAGCCACGGATTCCCTGTTAGTTCCTTGACGGAAACCGGCGGCGGCATCTTAGACGGGCCAGGCGCATCGCGACAAGCCAAATGCACCTGTCCCAGCCCGTGGCACGCCGCCAGGGTTCAGAAATACTTCAGCCAGGCGATGTCGCGCCGGCGCGCCTTCAGCCGGGCAAACCAGCGCACGGGCAGGTACAGGACCACCGCCAGCGACACCGCGCCCAACCAGACCGCACCTACACTGTCGAAGCCGTAATAGTCGCCCTGGTCGAGACCGAACAGCGCGACACACACCAGGTAGAGCAGCTTGAGCACATACAGATGCAGCAGGTAGAAGAACATCGGCGCGGCCCCGAAGACCGCCAGGATGCTGATCCAACGCGTTTGCCCGCATCGCTCGAAGGCCCATAGCAGGAGCAGGCCGCAACCGAGGGTCAAGGCCAGGAACAGCAGCGAAGGCGGGTACTTGGTGATGTTGAGCAAGCTCATCAGCGTCTGCATGGTGTCGGCATGGACCTGCCAAGGTGCTTCGCCGTAGCCGTTGAGCAGACGCAGGAACAGAAACCCGGCCAAGGCGGCGGTGCCGGCCAGCAGCAGCCGCTTCTGGCGAAGGCCAGCCTGGCCGAACCAGGGGCCAAGGCAATAGCCCAGGGCGATCACTCCGATCCATGGCAGGACCGGATAGGAAGTACGCAGGCGCAAGCTCTCGGAAACTTCGAGCCAGCCACGGTCATGCAGGATGGCCCATGGCACATGCATGGCCGAGCCGGACGGGAAGTGCAGTCCGTCGAGCAGGTTATGGCCGGCGACGATGGCCACGCCGAGCGCCAGCAGCCACCCGCGAGGCAGCCAGACCAGCGCGGACAGGGCGATCATGCTCAGGCCGATGGCCCAGATCACCTGCATGTAGATCACGCTCGGCGGCAACTGGAAGGTCCATGCGAAGTTCACCAAGGTGAATTCCAGCAACACCAGAACCAGGCCACGCTTGAACAGGAAGGCCGAGACATCCCCACGGCCCTGGTGCTTCTCGCCGTACAGCCAGGCCGACAGGCCGGTGAGCAGGACGAAGACCGGTGCGCAGAGGTGCGACAATGTCCGGCTGAAGAACAGCGAAGGCTCGGTGACGTCCACGGCCATCGGATCGCTGACCTGGCGATGCAGGAAGAAAGTCTCCCGGACATGGTCGAGCAGCATGAACACGATCACCAGGCCGCGCAGGGCATCGATGCTTTGCAGGCGGTGGGTGACGAGGGTCGAGGTAGGTGGGGGAGTGGCGCTTAGGCTTGTCATTGGAAGATCGCGGGCAAGAATGGAGATAATTGAAACGTTATCTTATAACTAATTTCATTTGACGGATAGACCCTGACGGGGTTGGGCTGCAATGTGGCCGTGTCGGAGCCGCCGCAGCATCGGATCGGCCGCGATAGGGCGCGCAGCGACCCAGGGGCGGGCAAGCGACAGAGTCTTGAACCGGGATATTCGCAGGGTTTGAGGGGGCCGCATCGCGGGCTATCGCGGCCGCTCCGGCGCGGACGAAGCGGTACGGTGGCCGTTCACCACCCAGCGTCGCGGATCGGCGCCCCGGCTATGGTCGCGCCTACACACCGCGCCGGCGCGAAACGCGCGCTTCGATGTTCCTGCGGCCAATCAGCAGTGGAGGTTTCTCCACCACCGGATCCTCGGCCAGCCACTTGTACATCACCAGGCAATCCACCAGGCCGAGGGTGGCATGACGATAGGCACGCGGCAAACGCCCGACGGTCTCGAACCCCAGCTTGCACCACAAGGCCACGGCCACTTCGTTGCTGGCGACCACGCTGTTGAACTGCAGGGCCAGGAAACCTTCCTGGCGGGCGAGCTTCTGCGAATGCTCGCAGAGCAGGCGCGCCACGCCATGGCCACGCGCCTGCTCGCAGACCATGTAGCCGCAATTGCCGACATGCGCGCCAGGGCCGGCGGCGTTTGCCTTGAGGTAGTAGCTGCCGAGCAGTTCGCCGTCCTGCTCGGCGACGAGGGTCCGCAAGGGCACGTCCAGCCATAACTGCCGCGCCTGGTCGAAAGTCATGGCAGGATCCAGCGCATAGGTTTCCCGGGCGCGCACGACAGCCTCGAAGGTCGGCCAGAACAGCTCGAAATCGGCTGCGGTCATGGGACGGATGTGAATCATGGTGGCTCCGATCGAACAGGGGGCGCCAGTCTGTGCGGCCCAGCGCCCGCCTGCAAGAGGGCAGGCGCCGACGCTCGCTCAGCCTTCGCGCTTGTCGATGGCATCCAGGGCGCGGGTGGAATAGACGAGGGCAGCCCCAGCGTTGAGCGCGACGGCCACGCCCAGCGCCTCGGCGATCTCCTCGCGTGTGGCACCCTGTTTCACCGCCTGCTGCGAATGTACCGCGATGCATCCATCGCAACGGGTGGTCACCGCCACCGCGATGGCGATCAGCTCGCGCGTCTTGGCGTCCAGGTGGCCGGTCTTGGCCCCCGCGCCGCTGGCGGTCACATAGCCGGCGACAGTGTCCGCAGACAGCTGCCCGAGTTGTTCGACGCCGGTCATCAACTGCCTGCGGTAGGTGTCCCAATCCATCATGCTCATCGTCTGTGCCTCGAAATCGACCATTGGAGCTTTCAGGCTAGCTCACGCACCGGACGTTGCAGGGCTGCGATGGAAGGGGGCAACTACTACCTTGGCAGCACGACCTGCTCGGAAACGCATCAGATGTAGATGAACAGCAGGACCAAGGCGGCCACCACGATCCATTTTTCCAGGTAGTAGCGCAGGCGGTTGCGCTTCTTCAGCGCCTTGCCCCGGGCGCGGATCTTGTAGATCCGGGTGAACAGGCGATTGATGGCGCCCGTCTTGTCGTTGGCGTCGTTCGGCGCGGCGGCGGCCGCCATCACGTTGCGGCTGAACCAGCGGTTGAACGCCGTTGCCCAGCGGTACCTGAGCGGCCGCTCGACGTCGCAGAACAGGATGATTCGATTGTGTTCGGTGGTATTGGCGGCGTAGTGAATGTAGGTCTCGTCGAAGATCACCGCCTCGCCATCGCGCCAGGCATAGCGTTCGCCGTCCACATCGATGTAGCAGCCGTCGTCGTTGGGCGTATCGAGGCCCAGGTGGTAGCGATACGATCCGGCATACGGGTCGCGGTGGCGCACCAGCTTGGCGCCGGGGGGCAACGTGGCGAACATGGCTGCCTTCACCGAGCCGATGCCCTGCAACAGCTCGGTGGTCCGCGGACACAGGGTCATCGCCGATGGGTGGCTTTCGCCATACCACTTCAGGTAGAAGCGCTTCCAGCCACTCTTGAAGAACGAATTGAAACCGACATCGTCATGGTTGTCGGACTTCTTGATCTGTCCGACCTGTAGCAACCGTTGCGCCTCGTCCCGGATTTCAGGCCAGTGGTCCTTGAGCGGCTGGAGTTCCGGAAACGCCTCTACCGGCAGGTAAGGCTTGGCGGGATGGCGGGAGAACAGGTACAGGAAGGTGTTCACCGGCGCCAGGAAACTGGAGTGGTCGCCGAGCTGACGGGTCAGCTTGTGCCTGACCCGACCGCGCAGGTGGACATGGGCGATGGAAAGGACGAAGAGCAGTACGAATGCGATTTTCATGAGGGACACTAAGCCAACAGGGATGACGCGCCAGCGCTTAAGCGTGTCAGCATAAACAAATGCAGGCAGGCTTTGTACAAATTGTTACCTTGGGAAAGAAAGCTGAATCGAATGCTTGGGCTGTGCCACGGTCCATCGAGGTTCGGCTGAAGGAGAAGCGCCATGGAGACACGTGAAGCAGGCCAGCCTTTCAAGCGGTTGTTCTTCGCCCTGGACTGCCCCGAACCGCAGCGCCGCGCCATCGCGCAATGGCGACGCGAACTGGGCCTGCGAAGCGGCAAGCCGGTCGCGGCGGAAAATTTCCACCTCACGCTGCTGTTTCTCGGCGATGTCGATACTGCCCGGCTCGCAGACATCTGCACCGCCGTGGATGAGCTGGCCAAACCGAGCATGCCGGTGCGGCTGTCACTCGACCGGCTCCAGGCCTGGCAACGCGCCAGGGTACTGGTGCTGGAGCCCGGACAGACCCCGCCGGTGCTGCGCCGACTGGTCTACGACCTGCAGCAGACGCTCTTGCCACTGGGTTTCCAGGAGCAGTCGCGCGAATATCGACCGCACCTGACCCTGGCAAGGGATTTTCATGGCCAGGCGCCCGAGGCGACCAGCGCGCCGGCATTTCACCTCAACGCAAGAGGCTTCGCCTTGTATGAATCGCGCAAGGGTCGTTACTGGCCGCTCGCGCACTGGACGATGGCCGAGCAGTTGCCGGACACTCACACCGGCAGGCCCTGGTAGGGTCGCTCCTGGCCCGGGCTGCGAGCGAACTGGCGCTTGTACTCCCGGCTGAATTGCGAGGCGCTCTGGTAGCCGACCCGATGAGCCGCCTGGGCAACGCTCAGGCCTTCGCCGATGAGGACTTGCTGGGCCTTGAGCAGGCGCAGCCGCTTGAGATACTGCATCGGAGCCAGTTCGGTACAGCGCTTGAAGTGTTCGTGAAAGGTCGAGACGCTCATGTTGGCCAGGCTGGCCAATTCCTCCACGGTCAGCGCAGCGGCATAGTGTTCGCGCAGGTGATTCAGGGCCGTGCCGATCCGTGCGAAGTGGCCTTGCTGTTCCACCAGGGCGCGCAGCGCGCCGGTCTGAGGGCCGCGCAAGGCGGTGTAAAGCACCTCGCGCACCCGCGAGGGGCCCAGCACGCGGGCATCGAGCGGGTCATGCAGACATTCGAGCAAACGCTCGACAGCGGCGCGCATCGGAGCGTCCAGCGCGGCCGAGGTCATCGATTGTGGCGTCTGCGCCTGCACGGTCGGATCCGGAGCCAGGCCCATGTCCTGCACCAGTTCGCCGAGCACGCCACGGTCTATATCCACGGCGATACCCAGCAGCGGGACTTGTGCGGTGGCGAAGGTTTCGCACATGAAAGGCACCGATAGCGCCTGAACCAGGTAGTGCCCGGCACCGTACTCCAGGGTGCGGGGGCCCAGGCGCGCCAGTTTGCTGCCTTGGGCGAGGATCATCAGGCTCGGTTCGTAGATCTGTGGGCTGCTGGCCACATAGTGATCCCAGCTCAGGACCTTGACCTGGGGCAGGTGGGTGGGGACGAAGCCGGGGCGACTGGCCAACGCTTTTATCGAGGTGCAGAGCGACGCATTGGCATCGACGTGACGAGTGAGCTGCATAAGGTCCGGGACAGAGGATCAGATACCTTAATCTTCGCAGAATGAACCCCGCGCACCAATGGTTGGCGGCGATTCCGGAGAATCAGGCACGCACGCTGGAGGATCTGCCGTGGGCCGGAAGCCGCCAGGCGCGCAGAATGGGCAGCTGTAACGTTTCATTGCGAGGTTCGTCATGTATACCGCCATCGGCTATGCCGCCCAGACTCCCACCAGCCCCCTGGCGCCCATGAAGTTCGAGCGACGCAGCCCGCGTCCGGACGACGTGGTCATCGAGATCCTCTACTGCGGCGTATGCCATTCCGACATCCACCAGGCACGCAACGAGTGGGGCATCGCGGTCTACCCGTTGATGCCCGGTCACGAAATCGTCGGTCGGGTGACGGCCGTTGGCGACCAGATCACCCGATACCAGGTTGGCGATCTGGTCGGGGTGGGCTGCATGGTCGACTCGTGCCGCCACTGCGAAGCGTGCCAGGCGGATCTGGAGCAGTACTGCCTGGAAGGTCCGACCATGACCTATGCCACGCCTGATCGCGTGGACGGCAGCAACACCATGGGCGGCTACTCCAGCAGCATCGTGGTCAGCGAGCATTTCGTCGTGCGCATTCCCGCCGGCCTCGAGCTGGCCAGTGCGGCGCCGATTCTCTGCGCGGGCATTACTACCTATTCACCGCTCAAGCACCATGGCGTGGGGCCAGGGCACAAGGTCGGGGTGCTTGGCATGGGTGGCCTCGGCCACATGGGCATCAAATTCGCCAAGGCGCTTGGCGCGCATGTGACCTTGTTCACCCGTTCCGCGGCCAAGGCCGAGGAAGCCCGGCGCCAGGGAGCCGACGAAGTGATCGTGTCCAGCGATGCCGAGCAGATGCGCGCTGCGGCTGGACGTTTCGACTTCCTGCTCGACACCATTCCGGTCCAGCACGACCTCAACCCGTATCTGGAAACCTTGAAGTTCGGCGGCGTGCATATCCTGGTGGGTCTGATCGAGCCCGTCGAGCCGCCGGTCCACGCGGCCAACCTGGTGATCAAGCGCCGAGTGCTGGCCGGTTCGCTGATCGGCGGCATCGCACAGACCCAGGAAGTCCTGGACTTCTGCGCCGAGCACCAGATCAGCTGCGACATCGAGATGCTGGACATCCGCAACATCAACGAAGCCTATGAGCGGATGATCGCTGGCGACGTGAAGTACCGCTTCGTCATCGACATGCAGACCCTGGCAGCCGTGCGGTAAGCCACAGGCTTGCAGGGGCCAGCGGCAAGCAAGGCGCAGGACGGCGACTGATCTGATCTGGCGTGCTTGGCTCTTCAAGACGTAACCGTAAGGCTTTAGACTGACAAAAAAACAGGAGCGGAACGTGTTGCTCGCAACACGTTCCGCTTTTGCTTGCCGCATCTGCTTGCCGCTGGCAGCCCGCAGCCCTCCCATCCCCAAGGAGTCTCTTCCTCGTCCATGAACAGTCCCACCCCGACAGCAGCCGGTGGCAGCTGGTTGAGCGTCATCGCCCTGGCTCTGGCTGCCTTCATCTTCAACACGACCGAATTCGTGCCGGTGGCGCTGCTCAGTGACATTGGTCGCAGCTTCGACATGACCACGGCGCAGGTCGGCCTGATGCTGACCATCTACGCCTGGGTCGTCGCGGTCGCTTCGCTGCCGATGATGTTGCTCACGCGCAACGTCGAGCGGCGCAGGCTGCTGACGATCGTGTTCCTGGTCTTCATCGCCAGTCACGTGTTGTCGTGGCTAGCGCAAAGCTTCGCCATGCTGTTGGTGAGCCGTATCGGGATCGCTCTGGCGCACGCGGTGTTCTGGGCCATCACGGCTTCGCTGGCGGTGCGTGTGGCGCCGCCGGGGCAGCAGGCCAAGGCGCTCGGCTTGCTGGCCACCGGGACGACCTTGGCCATGGTCATGGGGATTCCGCTGGGGCGTGTGGTGGGAGAGGCACTGGGCTGGCGGGTGACCTTCCTGTCCATCGCCTGCGTGGCGTTGGCCACCTTGCTGTGCCTGATGAAGTCGCTGCCGCTGTTGCCAAGCCAGAATTCCGGGTCGCTGCGCAGCTTGCCGGTGCTGTTCAAGCGTCCGGCGCTGGTCGTCGTCTATGTGCTGGTGACGCTGGTCATCACGGCACAATTCACCGCCTACAGCTACATCGAACCGTTTGCCTTGCACGTGGCGCAGATCGGCGGCGAGCGAACCACGTTGCTGCTGTTGCTGTTCGGCGGCGCCGGGGTGGTCGGCTCGGTCTTGTTCAGCCGCTACAGCGATCGGTTCCCGCAGGGTTTCTTGGTCGCCTCGATAGCCAGCCTCGCCTCGTGCCTGTTGCTGCTGTTGCCGCTGTCGGGCATGTTCCCGGTGTTTGCCGGGTTGAGCATGCTCTGGGGCATCTCGATCCTCAGTTTCAGCCTGTCCTTGCAGTCCAGGACATTGAAGCTGGCCTCGGACGCTACGGATGTGGCCATGGCGCTGTTTTCCGGCATCTACAACATCGGGATCGGTGGCGGCGCCCTGCTGGGCAGCATCGTCAGCAGCCAGCTGGGAGTGGCCAACATCGGTCTGGTGGGTGGCAGCGTCGCGCTGGTCGGGCTGGTTTTGGCGATCGTCAATACCCGCAGGTTCAGCCAGGCATCGCTGACCGCTCCCGAGAGCCGATGATGGCCGCAAGCGACCGTCTGGTTACCTGCGCGGTCGTTGCAGGGTCAGAGCAGCAAGGTCGACCAGGCCGATATCAGCAACAATGCTGCCAGCAGTCGATTGAAGCGCCGAAAGCCTGCTGGGGCCTGGAGTAGCCGTGTGCTGCTAGCGCCCAGCACCGCCCAGGCGCCCATGCAGGGCAGGGCGATCAGCAGGAACACCGTCGACAGCAGCAACAGGCCGCCAAGGGTCTGGCCCGCAGGGCCGGCGAACACGCTGATCACGGCCGTGGCCATCAGCCATACCTTGGGATTGACCAGTTGCAGCATCGCCACGCCCCAGGCAGTGATGCCTTGCTTGCCGGATGGCTCCAACGCGCGGTCGGCGGCTCGCCACATCTGCCAGGCGAGCCTGCTCAGCCAGGCCACGCCCAGCCAGGCTAGCGCTTGTTGCAACCACGCAAGGCTGGCCAACAGCTCACCCAGCCCAAGGCCGACCAATAGCACGACCAGGGCAGCCGACACGCAGGCCGTGAAGACCAGCGCAACGGTGGCGCGCAAGCCGTGCTGGGCGCCTATGGCCAGGATCAGCAGGTTGGTCGGGCCAGGGCTCAGACTGGCGACGAGAGCGAACAGCGAAAACGGCAGCAGTGATTGCGGCATGGGGTTTCTCCTTGAGGACGGAGCCCATGCTCGCCGGTGCGGGCGCTTCAGTCTGGAAGCTTTGAGCAGCGTCGCCGATAGTCCGCGGGTGTCAGCCGATAGGCTCGCCGGAACCAGCGCCCCAGGTGGCTTTGATCGGCAAAGCCCAGCGCGCTGGCGACCTGGGCCGGCGTTTCGCCACGCGCCAGGCTTCGCCTGGCCGCGACCAGGCGCAGCTGGACCAGATAGGCGTGGGGCGGCAACCCGTAGGCCGCGCGGAAGGCACGATTGAGGCGAAACCGGTCGACCTCGCAGGCCTTGGCCAGATCCTCCAGCCCCAGATCTTGCTCCAGATGCGCATGCAGGTAGTCCCGCGCCCGCTGCGCCACCCGTGGCAGCCGCGGATCCGGAACGGCCAGCCGGCGCCACTGCAGGTGGCGAGTCAGGCTGGCCAGCAGGTCGTCCAGCGCGGCCTGGCGAACGATGCGCAGCTCGCGACCATGGACTGTCTGAAACGCTCGAAACGTCGAAGCGGCCAGCGGCACGTCGCCACTGAGCGTGTCGGCAAAGCCTGGCAGGCAGTCGTCGGGGGCGTGTTCGAACAGCTCGCGCAGCTCGCGTTCCAGCCACCGCGGCTGAAGGTACAACATCGAGTAGGTGAAGCCTTCCGCGCTAGGCGCATCCCCATCGTGCAACTCGCCAGGCTCGAGCATGAACACCTTTCCAGGCGTGCTGTGATGCCGCTTGCGGCGACAGTTGAACTGCTGCACGCCTTGTTCGGTGATGCCGATGAGGAAACTGTCATGCCAGTGCGGGTCATAGGCGTGACCCTTGAAATGCGCACGCACTGATTCGATACCGCTGTCCGGGTCCAGTGTGAGGTCGATCCAGTCGCTCATGTCATATCCAGTGACCGAGGTTTGGATGGGCACTGTACTCCAGGCGTGTCTTGATCGTCTGGAAGATTCGTGCAACCGGGACGAGCGCCAAGGGCATGCGTTTGCTCATGCTGTTTCTCTGAATCAACGCTAACCGATTGATTTACTGATGCGCATTACTTCAGGTCAGTTATGGATGAGTTATCTAAACGCTTGAATCCGGTGTGTTATCGCCTGGAAATGGCGTGCTGGGCACACTGCTCCTGATAGGTCTGACGGATTGCCGTCGGAGCAAGCCGGGATTGACTGTTATAGGTCTGCTCGGTAATGCCGAAGGCGGTCATGCGCATCCAGGATTTGGGAAACTTCTGATTCTGCAGTCGCTTTCGAGCGGTATACAGCGACACACCAGAGAGCTTCGCCTGTTGGGCCTGCGCGGCGATTCCCGCGCCCCAGTCGCAGACTCGCTTGTCCTGCTGGCTCAACGGCTTGGCCTGGGCACCCAGGCTGACGAACAGACAGGAGGCGACCAAAACTGGAATTCTGCGCATGAGGTTGTCCTAACCAGTTGAAAAGCCGGAAGTTTGACTTGCGCGATAACAGCCGGGGGCCAGCAAAATGCCGTCAGGCTCCCGAGCCAGGCGTGCCGTCATCCACCCGCCTGAGCGAAATCAGGGCCAGTCCGGCGGTCCAGGCCACTGACACGCCGTAGTTCAGACGCTGGTAGAAACCGAACAGGTGGCCGCTCTCCACGGCGCTGGCCATGAAGCCTGCGGTGAGCACGGCAAAGCCTGTGCAAGCCAGGGAAAACCACGAGAAGCCCCGGGAGCGCGCCACCCGCACACCCAGCCAGACCCACAAGGCACTGGCCAACGTCAGGGACACGAACATGACCAGCCCGGAAAGGTTGTGCAACCGCTGCGCGGTCGATGGATCGGCTGGCGCGCAGCCCTGGTCGCACGGAAAAAACCCGGTACCCAGGCTGCCCAGCCCGTGTAGCAGGATCAGCAGCGCACTGAGGCGGGCCAGCATGGAACCGCGCCAGCAGCGCCAGATGCCGAGCGCGAACAGGCCAAAAAGCAAGGCGAGCGGGAAATTGTTCACCCAGGCAGAGAAAGCGTGCGTGGGCGCGCCCAGCGCACCGAGTTGGCTCATCGCCTGGTCGGAATGGCTATAGCCAGGAAACGCCTTGGCGGTTAGCCAGACGCCAACGGACAGCCAGAACGGTATGAGCAAGCCGGCGCCTAGCAGGCGCCGAGTCGTTGAGTTCATGCATGATCTCCTTCCATGGGTAAGCCTGGCCGAGTCATCGCGCGACGCAGGGAGCCTTGCTTGTAGCCGAGCCCTTTCGGCATTGCAAGCCGCCTAGGCTATCGAGCGCCGACAAAGTCACCGACGGGCATCTGACCGACGGAAGCATTGTTCTTTATAATCAGCAGGATAGACGTGATACCTCATGTTAGTATTGCGGGTTTCTAGCATGAATGCGCACAGCATGACGAAGCAGCTACAGGCATCACGGCGGCGCAGGCCTCGCAGTCTCGCCGAACAATTGGTCGGCGAACTCACCCGGCGCATTCGCGATGGCAAGCTCAAGCCTGGCGACAAGCTGCCGACCGAATCCCAGTTGATGGATCAGGAAGGGGTCAGTCGCACGGTCGTGCGCGAAGCATTGTCTCGACTGCAAGCTGCCGGCGAAGTCCAGACCCGTCATGGCATCGGGACGTTCGTGCTCGCTTCGCCGCCTGATCGCGCGCTACGGATCGCTCCGCCAGGTGCGGCGACACTGGACCAGGCGCTGGCCGTGCTGGAGTTGCGCATGGCCGTGGAGATCGAATCCGCTGGCCTGGCCGCCGAGCGCCGTGGCGCGCCCCACCTGGCGGCGTTGCGCAGCGCGGTGGATCGGATCGTCGCCGGGACGAGCCGTGCCGATACCCTGGAGGCAGATCTGCAGTTTCACCTGCAAGTGGCCGAAGCCAGCGGCAACCCCTATTTCGCCCAGATCATCGGCCAGCTCGGTGCCGTGCTCGTCCCATCGGCCCGCCTGGACGACCCGGATCTGGCCAACGCCGAACCTGGCCTCTACCTGGGGCGGCTGGGCTACGAGCACGAAGCGATCTACGAGGCGATTGCCAGGCGCGACAGCGAGGGCGCGAAACTGGCCATGCGCATGCATCTTTTCAACAGTCGCGAGCGCTTGCGCCGAACCAGCGAGGCAGCTGGCTCGGGGCCAAGCACGGCATGAGCGGGAATGTCTGCCCAGGCGCCAGAGGCGCCTGAGTCAGGGAGAGACTGCCTCGCACCGATCGGGCGAGGCCGCTGCTCGGCGCCGCAGAAATCAGGCCACCTGCTGACGCCGGCTTTCCTGGGCTTTGCGTACCTGTGCTCGACAGGCCTGGCCGAAAGCCTCGAACAGGCGGATCGAGTCGGGGTTCTTCGCCGCTTGCCACTCGGGATGCCACTGTACGGCGAACAGGAAGGGCGAAATGCCTGGCCCATGAATGGCTTCGACCAATCCATCTTCGGCCTTGGCGATCGGCTCCAGCCCTTCGCCAAGGGTGCGCAAGCCTTGGCCATGTAGCGAATTGACCCGAATCGAGTCGCTACCGAGCACGTCGCGCAGCCAGCTGCCCGGCTCGATCGTCACGCTATGCACGGCCTGGTACTGCACATCTACCGGATCTTCAGGGTTTTCCCGGTGATCGTTGAAGCCGGGCTCGGCATAGACTTTCTGGTAGATGTCTCCGCCCAGGGCCACGTTGATCTCCTGCATGCCGCGGCAGATGCCAAAGATCGGCAGGCCACGGGCAATGGCCCGTTGCACCAGCGGGATGTCGAAGAGGTCGCGGTTGCGGTCCTGGGCCTTGCCCGGGGTTTGGTTTTCCTGGCCGTACAGGGCCGGGTCGATATTGCTGCCTGCGCCGGTCAGGTATACGCCATCGGCCATGTCCAGGTAGGCTTCGAGGTCGTCGATGCCGCAGCAGGTCGGCACCAGCACTGGCACGCAATCGGCGAACTCCACCAGTGGCGTGATGTACTTGTGGGTCATGACCTGGTAATCGTGGCCCTTGCGCTCGTGGGTACCCATGGTCATGAGGACGACCGGTTTGCGCAGGGGTTGAATCTTCTTGCCAATGTTGCTGTTGGACATAAGTCACCTTGGGACAGGGTTGCCCTGTCGTTGTTGTGCAGGCCAGCGCCATGAATCGGCGCGCCGCCTGAAATCCCGAGCACTGCCAGCAGGGCGCCGGGTAGTGCCTCGTGCTGGTCGGGACTTGTCGGATAGCTTGCCAGAGCCGTTCGATATGTCAAACGACGGTGCTGGGAGGGATTAGCCCTTCCATGCTGTAAAACGGTGGCGAGAAACGCCTCCGAGCCTTTGGCTGCAAGGGTTTTTCAGGGACAAGGGTCAATTATATTTAACGATGCAGTTGGCTCTTTGCAGTGGCGCAATGAAGCGCCGTCGACACTGCGACGGTGCTCCGCAGCCGAGATGAAAGAACAAGATCTTTTGTTTTGGAATCAGCTGGATATGCCGAAAAGTTCACTTGCTACATCAATCATGTTCATTGGGTTTCGCCGAGCTGTTCCGGCAAGCGCTGTGGTGGTCCCTTTGACAGCCGGTCGGATTCGGCCGACAGTCTCGAGCCAGGCCGCGATTCTGGCCAACGCCATCGAGACGAGGAGCCCCTATGTCCGCAGCTGCCGATGCCTGCCCAGTGCATCTTCCCTTCAAGGAGCTGGAAGTCCTGCTCAAGCGAATTTTCCAGCGCCACGGCTGCAGCCCCAAGGTCGCCGCGGTGCTTGCCGGCAATTGCGCCAGTGCGCAGCGCGACGGTGCCGACAGCCATGGGGTATTCCGCATTCCAGGGTATGTATCGACCCTGGCCAGCGGCTGGGTCGATGCCCAGGCCGAGCCCAAGGTAGAGGATCTGGCTGCCGGCTTCCTGCGTGTGGATGCTGCTGGAGGTTTCGCCCAGCCAGCCCTGGAAGCGGCCCGTGAGGCGCTGGTCGACAAGGCCCGTACGGCCGGGGTCGCCGTGCTCGCCATCCACAACTCGCATCACTTCGGTGCGCTCTGGCCGGATGTCGAGCCGTTCGCCGAGCAGGGGCTGGTGGCGTTGAGCGTGGTCAACAGCATGACCTGCGTGGTGCCACATGGAGCCCGCCAGCCGGTGTTCGGCACCAACCCCATCGCCTTCGCCGCGCCTTGCGCAGGAGGCGACCCCCTGGTCTTCGACATGGCTACCAGTGCGATGGCGCATGGCGATGTGCAGCTTGCAGCGCGCGATGGGCGCCAGCTACCCCCTGGCATCGGTGTCGACAGCGAAGGCCGGCCCACCCTGGATCCGCAGATGGTGCTGGAGGGCGGTGCCTTGCTGCCGTTCGGCGGGCACAAGGGCTCGGCCCTGTCGATGATGGTCGAGCTGCTGGCGGCAGCGCTGACCGGCGGGCACTTTTCCTGGGAGTTCGACTGGTCTTCGCATCCCGGAGCCAAGACGCCGTGGACCGGCCAGCTGTTGATCGTCATCGACCCGAGCAAGGCCGAAGGCAACCGCTTCGCCGAGCGCTGCCGGACGCTGGTCGAGCAGATGCGCGCCGCCGGCATCGATCGCCTGCCGGGCGAGCGGCGCCACCAGCGGCGGGCCGCGGCCGAGCGTGAAGGAGTCCGCATCGGCCGCGACGAATTGAGCGTGCTGCAAGCGCTGGCCGATCCTGCCGCCGGGCAGCAAGGCTGAGCGGCGGCGTGCGTGATCGCATGCGACAGCTTGCCAGCAGGTGATGTTCCTTTGCTGTCGCTGCAGGTATGCTCGCGACAGCCTTTTCCGAACTGTCCTGATCCAAGGAGCTGTGCGCTGTGTTCAAACATGTCGATGCCTATGCCGGCGATCCGATTCTTTCGCTGATGGAGACTTTCAAGGCGGACCCTCGTGCCGACAAGGTCAACCTGAGCATCGGACTCTATTACGACGCCGCCGGCGTGGTGCCGCAGATGGCGGCGGTGGGCGAGGCCGAACGGCAACTGGCCGACCAGCCTCACCAGGCCTCGCTGTACCTGCCCATGGAGGGCCTGGCCGTCTATCGCCAGGCCATCCAGGCGTTGCTGTTCGGTGCCGACCATCCTGCGGTGAGCGATGGCCGCATCGCCACCGTGCAGACCGTCGGCGGCTCCGGCGCGCTCAAGGTGGGCGCGGACTTCCTCAAGCGCTACTTCCCCGAATCCGAAGTTTGGGTGAGCAATCCTACCTGGGACAACCATCGGGCGATCTTCGAGGGTGCCGGCTTCCAGGTACATGCCTATCCGTACTTCGATCCGGCCACTCGTGGCCTGGACTTCCCGGGTATGCTGGCCACCCTGCAGGGCCTGCCGGCGCGCAGTGTCGTGCTGCTCCATCCTTGCTGCCACAACCCGACCGGGGTGGACCTGCAGCGTGACCAGTGGCAGCAGGTGATCGAGGTGGTCAAGGCGCGCGAGCTGATTCCGTTCCTCGACATTGCCTACCAGGGGTTCGGCGAAGGCCTGATCGAGGATGCCTACGCCATTCGCGAGATGGCCCGGGCTGGCTTGCCATGCCTGGTGAGCAATTCGTTCTCGAAGATCTTCTCCCTGTATGGCGAACGGGTAGGGGGGCTGTCGGTGGTCAGCGATGATGCCGCCACCGCGCAAAGCGTGCTCGGCCAACTCAAGGCGACGGTCCGCCGCAACTATTCCAGCCCGCCCAGCCACGGCGCCCAGCTGGTCGCCGCGGTGCTGTCCGACGGTGCGCTCGCGGCCCAGTGGCAGGCGGAGGTGGAAGGCATGCGCAAGCGCATCCTGGAGATGCGTCAAGGCCTGGTCGAGGCCCTGGCCCAGCTGTTGCCCGGCGAGGATTTCCAGTACCTGCTGCGCCAACGCGGCATGTTCAGCTACACCGGCTTTAGCGTCGAACAGGTGCGGCGCCTGCGCGACGAGTTCGGTGTCTACCTGATCGACAGTGGCCGGGTCTGCATGGCCGGCCTGCGCCCGGACAACCTGCAGCGCGTCGCCCAGGCCTTCGCTGCTGTCTGAAAGCCGCGAGCGGCAAGCTGAACCGTGTTGTCGCAAGACTGCCGCAACGTCACGATCAGCTTGTAGCTTGCGGCTTCGAGCTGTCGAGCGCACAATCGCGCCCCTCTTTTTTGGTTGGGGTGCGTGTCGCTTGCCGGGCGCCCTCGACGTGATGCGAACTTGCGAGCGGAGTTGCACCTGGATGAACGAGCGGGCCCCTGGCGTCGAAGGACGCCTCGAATCGAACCCAGTCGCCCTTGGCAGCTGGAGTCGCCATGACACCACCTGGATGCTGGGGCTGTTCGGCACGGCCATTGGCGCCGGAACGCTGTTCCTGCCCATCAATGCCGGCCTGGGTGGTTTCTGGCCCCTGCTGATCCTCGCGATGCTGGCGTTCCCGATGACCTACTACGCCCACCGTGGGTTGACCCGTTTCGTGCTGTCCGGCCGTGAGGCAGGCGATATCACCGAGGTGGTCGAGGAACACTTCGGCCTCAAGGCCGGCGCGCTGATCACGGTCCTGTACTTCTTCGCGATCTTTCCGATCCTGCTGATCTACAGCGTCGCGCTGACCAACACGGTGAGCAGCTTCATGGAGCATCAGCTGCACATGGCTGCGCCACCCCGGGTCGCGTTGTCGTTCGTGCTGATCCTCGGCCTGCTGGCGATCGTTCGTTGCGGTGAACAGGCCACGGTGAAAGTCATGAGCCTGCTGGTCTACCCCTTCATCGTCGCCTTGGCCTTGCTCGCCCTGTACCTGATCCCACATTGGAACGGCGGTATCCTCGACAGCGCGGGCCAGCTGCCATCGGGGACGGCATTCCTGCATACCCTGTGGCTGGCGATCCCGGTCATGGTCTTCTCGTTCAACCACTCGCCGATCATTTCCGCCTTCGCGGTCGACCAGAAGCGCCGGCATGGCCAGCACGCCGACGAGCGCAGCGGACAGATCCTCGCCCGCGCCCATTTGCTGATGGTCGCCATGGTGATGTTCTTCGTGTTCAGCTGCGTGCTGACCCTCGACAGCGCACAGCTGGCCGAGGCCAAGGCGCAGAACCTGTCGATCCTGTCCTACCTGGCCAACCATTTCAGCAATCCGAGCATCGCCTTCGCGGCCCCGCTGATCGCCTTCGTGGCCATCGCCAAGTCGTTCCTCGGCCATTACATCGGCGCCAGCGAAGGCCTCAAGGGCATCATCGCCAAGACGGGGCTGCGCCCAGGCGCCAAGGCACTCGATCGCACGGTGGCAGCGTTGATGCTGGTGGTCTGCTGGATCGTCGCCACGCTCAACCCGAGCATCCTGTCGATGATCGAGTCCTTCGGCGGCCCGATCATCGCGGCGCTGCTGTTCCTGATGCCGATGTATGCCATCCGTCGCGTGCCATCGATGCGCAAGTACAGCGGCGCCTTGTCGAACCTGTTCGTCGTGGTGGTCGGCCTGGTGGCGATGTCCTCGGTGCTCTATTCGGTCATCGGCGGCCTGCTTGGCTGAGTCGCCGCGCCGGCCGTGCACGCCTCGTGCTCAGGACGGGCATGTCTGCGCCGGTGGCAAGGCAAGTTGCGCGCCGAAGCGCCTGGCTACAAAGAATTCCTGCCCAAGGCATGGGCACTCGGTGCCCTTCATGCTTAACTTTCGCTCCTTTCCACTGCATACAAGGATCCGCTCATGACTCAAGTGACTCTCAAAGGCAATCCAGTCCAGGTCAACGGGCAACTGCCTCAAGTCGGCGCCCAGGCCCCCGGGTTCACCCTGGTTGGCGAAGGCCTTGCCAACAAGTCGCTGCAGGACTTTGCCGGCAAGTTCAAGGTGTTGAACATCTTCCCGAGCGTCGACACCCCGACCTGCGCGACCTCGGTTCGCACGTTCAATGCCCAGGCCAACGAGCTGGCCGATACCGTGGTGCTGTGCATCTCCGCCGACCTGCCGTTCGCCCAGGCGCGCTTCTGCGGCGCCGAAGGGCTGGACAGGGTCCAGAGCCTGTCGACCTTCCGTGATCGCCAGTTCCTGGAAAACTACGGCGTGGCGATTGCCGACGGTCCGCTGGCCGGCCTGGCTGCTCGCGCGGTCGTTGTACTGGATAAGCAGGACAAGGTCCTCTATAGCGAGCTGGTTGGCGAGATCGCCAACGAACCGAACTATGAGGCCGCGCTGAAGGTCCTCAAGTAGCCCACCGGGCGGCTTCTGGCGTATCGCTTCGGCACCTCGACGCATCGAAAGCGGCAACGGCCTGGCTCTAGTCCAGGCCGTTTTCGTTTGAGGCTCATCGTCTTGCCGGCGCAGGCCAAGGTAAAACCAGCGTAAAGGCGCTTTGCTAATGCGCCACGAGTGCTTATCGTTCAGCCACTTCCTGTCGTCATCCTCGAACAAGGTTCGTTCAATCCATGCAATCCTCCGTTTCCCGCTCTCCTCGTCGCTGGCTGTTCGGCCTGCTGATCCTCCTGCTGGTCGTCGTGCTGGCCTGGTGGCTGTGGCCGGCTTCGTCGGCACGCCAGGATGCCGGCGCGGCGGGAGGTGGCCGGCCAGGCTTCGGTGCTTCCACCGACCCGGTCCCGGTGCGCGTCGAGCCGGCCAAGATCGCTGACTTCCCGCTCTACTACAAGGCGCTGGGCACGGTCACCGCGACCAATACGGTCAATGTGCGTAGCCGCGTATCCGGGGAGCTGGTCAAGGTGCATTTCAAGGAGGGGCAGCGGGTCAAGGCGGGCGACCTGCTTGCGGAAATCGATCCACGCTCCTATCGCATCGCCTTGCAGCAGGCCGAGGGCACCCTGGCGCAGAACCAGGCCCAGCTGAAGAACGCCCAGGTCGACCTGGCCCGCTACAAGGGCTTGTATGCCGAGGACAGCATCGCCAAGCAGACCCTGGACACGGCCGAGGCGCTGGTGGCCCAGTACCGAGGCACGGTGATGACCAACCAGGCCGCCGTCAACGATGCTCGCCTGAACCTGGAGTTCACCCAGATTCGCGCGCCTATCAGCGGTCGCGTCGGCTTGCGCCAGCTGGACCTTGGCAACCTGGTCTCGGCCAATGACACCACAGCCCTGGCCGTGATCACCCAGACCGAGCCGATCAGCGTCGCCTTCACCTTGCCCGAAACCGAGCTGGCCACCGTGCTGGAGCGTTACCGCGGCGGGGCGGCGCTGTCCGTCGAAGCCTGGGACCGCGGCGACCGCCAGCTACAGGCCACCGGTGTGCTTGCCAGCCTCGACAACCAGATCGACACCACCACCGGCACGCTCAAGTTCAAGGCGCGCTTCGAGAACCAGGACGAAGCGCTGTTCCCTAACCAATTCGTCAACGTCCGCTTGCTCGCCGATACCCTCAAGCAGGTGGTGACCGCCCCGGCCGCCGCCATCCAGTTCGGCAACGAGGGTACCTTCGCCTATGTGGTGACCGCCGAGAACAAGGTCGGCATCCGCAAGCTCAAGGTCGGACCGAGCGACGGCGAGCGCAGCGTCATTCTCGAAGGCCTGGCCGCTGGCGATCGCCTGGTGCTCGAAGGCACCGACCGCTTGCGCGAGGGCTCGCTGGTCGAAGTGGTCGAAGACAGCTCGCAGGTACCGACCACGCCCGGACAGCACCTGCAAGGCCAGGACGGCAAGGGCGGCACTGACACCGGTACGGCAGGCAAGGCGGGCGCATGAACCTGTCACGACTGTTCATCCTTCGCCCGGTCGCTACCACGCTGAGCATGCTGGCGATCGTCCTCGCCGGGCTGATCGCCTACAAGCTGCTGCCAGTATCGGCGCTGCCGCAGGTCGACTATCCGACCATCCGGGTCATGACCCTCTATCCTGGCGCCAGCCCTGAGGTGATGACCAGCGCTGTCACCGCGCCGCTGGAGCGCCAATTCGGCCAGATGCCCGGGCTCACCCAGATGGCCTCGACCAGCTCCGGCGGGGCCTCGGTGCTGACCTTGCGGTTCAGTCTGGACATGAACATGGACGTGGCCGAGCAGCAGGTACAGGCGGCGATCAACGCGGCCAGCAACCTGCTGCCAAGCGACCTGCCGGCGCCCCCGGTGTACAACAAGGTCAATCCCGCCGATACGCCTGTGCTGACCCTCGCCATTTCCTCCAGGACCATGCCGTTGCCCAAGCTCAACGACCTGGTCGATACGCGCGTGGCGCAGAGGATCGCCCAGATCAGCGGTGTCGGCATGGTCAGCATCGCCGGCGGGCAGCGCCAGGCCGTGCGGATCAAGGTCAACGTCGACGCGCTGGCCGCGGCGGGGCTCAACCTGGAGGACGTGCGCACGCTGATCGGTGCCTCCAACGTCAACCAGCCCAAGGGCAACTTCGACGGCCCGACCCGGGTCTCGATGCTCGATGCCAACGACCAGCTGCGTTCTCCCGAGGAATATGCCAATCTCATCCTCGCCTACAACGAAGGCGCGCCGCTGCGCCTGAAGGACGTCGCCGAGATCGTCGACGGCGCCGAAAACGAGCGCCTGGCCGCCTGGGCCAACGAGAACCAGGCCGTGCTGCTGAACATCCAGCGCCAGCCTGGCGCTAACGTGATCGAAGTGGTCGACCTGATCAAGCGGATGCTGCCGTCGATCACCGACAACCTGCCGGCCGGCCTCGACGTCATGGTCCTGACCGACCGTACCCAGACCATCCGTGCCGCGGTCAAGGACGTCCAGCACGAGTTGCTGATCGCCATCGCGCTGGTGGTGATGGTGACCTTCCTGTTCCTCCGGCGCCTGAGCGCCACGCTCATTCCGTCGATCGCGGTACCGTTGTCGCTGATCGGCACCTTCGGCGTGATGTACCTGGCGGGCTTCTCCATCAACAACCTCACCCTGATGGCCCTGACCATCGCCACCGGCTTCGTGGTCGACGATGCCATCGTCATGCTGGAGAACATTTCCCGGCACATCGAGGAGGGCGAGACGCCCTTGCAGGCCGCGCTCAAGGGCGCCAGGCAGATCGGCTTCACCCTGATCTCGCTGACCTTCTCGCTGATCGCCGTGCTCATCCCGCTGCTGTTCATGGCCGACGTGGTGGGGCGGCTGTTCCGCGAGTTCGCCATCACCCTGGCGGTGGCGATCCTCATATCGCTGGTGGTCTCGCTGACCTTGACGCCGATGATGTGCGCGCGCCTGCTCAAGCGTGAACCGAGGGAGGAGCAGCAGGGGCGTTTCTACCGCGCCAGCGGGGCCTGGATCGACTGGCTCGTCCACCACTACGGTCGTGGCCTGACCTGGGTGCTGCGCCACCAGCCGCTGACCCTGCTGGTCGCGGTGGGCAGTCTGGTACTGACGGTGTTTCTCTACCTGGTCGTGCCCAAGGGGTTCTTCCCGGTGCAGGACACCGGCGTGATCCAGGGGATTTCCGAGGCGCCCCAGGCAACCTCGTTCGCCGCCATGAGCGAGCGTCAGCAGGCCTTGACCAAGGTGATCCTGCAGGACCCGGCGGTGCAGAGCCTGTCATCGTACATCGGCGTGGATGGCGACAACGCCACGCTCAACAGCGGCCGCCTGCTGATCAACCTCAAGCCGCACGGCGAGCGGGACGTCACTGCCAGCGAAGTGATCGCCCGGCTGCAACCGCAGCTCGATCGCCTGCTGGGGATCCGCCTGTTCATGCAACCCGTGCAGGATCTGAGCATCGAGGACCGGGTCAGTCGGACCCAGTACCAGTTCAGCCTGTCCTCGCCTGACGCCGACCTGCTGGCCCAGTGGAGCGGCAAGCTGGTCCAGGCCCTGCAGCAGCGTCCTGAGCTGACCGACGTCGCCAGCGATTTACAGGACAAGGGCCTGCAGGTCTACCTGGTGATCGACCGGGACGCAGCCAGTCGCCTGGGCATCAACGTCTCGCAGATCACCAACGCGCTCTACGACGGTTTCGGCCAGCGGCAGATCTCGACCATCTACACCCAGGCCAGCCAATACCGTGTAGTGCTGCAGTCGCGCGATGGCGGTAGCATCGGGCCACAGGCGCTGGAGCAGATCCACGTCAAGGCCAGCGACGGTGGCCAAGTGCGTCTGTCGGCCTTGGCCCGCGTCGAGCAGCGCCAGGCGCAACTGGCGATTTCCCACATCGGCCAGTTCCCGGCGGTGATGATGTCGTTCAACCTGGCGTCCGGGGTGTCGCTGGGCGAAGCGGTCAAGGTGATCGAGCAGGTGCAGCAGCAGATCGGCATGCCGCTTGGCGTGCAGACACGCTTCCAGGGCGCCGCCGAAGCCTTCCAGGCGTCGCTGTCGAGCACCTTGCTGCTGATCCTTGCCGCCGTGGTGACCATGTACATCGTGCTCGGCGTGCTCTACGAGAGCTACATCCATCCGGTGACCATCCTCTCGACGCTGCCTTCGGCTGCCGTCGGCGCCTTGCTGGCGCTGATCCTCAGTGGCAACGACCTTGGCATGATCGCCATCATCGGCATCATCCTGCTGATCGGCATCGTCAAGAAGAACGCCATCATGATGATCGACTTCGCCCTGGAGGCCGAACGCAACCAGGGCATGGCGCCGGAGGCGGCGATCTTCCAGGCTGCGCTGCTGCGCTTCCGGCCGATCCTGATGACCACCCTGGCTGCCCTGTTCGGTGCCGTGCCGCTGATGCTGGCTACAGGCTCGGGCGCCGAGCTGCGCCAGCCACTGGGGCTGGTGATGGTTGGCGGGTTGCTGGTCAGCCAGGTGCTGACGCTGTTCACCACGCCGGTCATCTATCTGTATTTCGATCGCCTTTCACGGCGTTTCGGCAAGCAGCGCTTGGCGCAGGAGCCGCTATGAGCCGGACCTCGAGCGGCAAGCTGCAAGCGGCACGCTGCCGGTGGCGCAGTGGGGGGCGCGGGGCGGGGCGGCGGTGGGCCGTGGTGTGCCGCCATCCAGCTGTCGCTGGCAGTTCGCCGCTTGCCGCGGGGAGCTGCTCATGAATCTGTCGGCACCCTTCATCCGCCGGCCAGTGGCGACCCTGTTGCTGAGCATCGCGATCATGCTGCTGGGCGGCGTCAGCTTTGGCCTGCTACCAGTGGCCCCGTTGCCGGCACTGGACTTCCCGGTCATCGTGGTCCAGGCCAACCTGCCTGGCGCGAGCCCCGAAGTCATGGCTTCGAGCGTGGCCACGCCGCTGGAGCGCAAGCTGGGCAGTATCGCCGGGGTCACTACCCTCACCAGCAGTTCGAACCAGGGCTCGACCCGGGTCATCATCGGGTTCGAGCAGGGACGCGACGTCAATGCCGCCGCGCGCGAGGTGCAAGCCGCCATCAACGCCGCGCGCAACCTGTTGCCCAGCGGCATGCGCAGCATGCCCACCTACAAGAAGATCGACCCTTCCCAGGCGCCGATCATGGTGTTGTCGCTGACTTCGACGATCTTGCAGAAAGGCCAGCTCTACGACCTGGCCGACACCATCCTGTCCCAGAGCCTGGCTCAGGTTTCGGGGGTAGGGGAGGTGCAGATCGGTGGCAGCTCGTTGCCAGCGGTACGCATCGCCGTGGAGCCACAGCTGCTCAACCAGTACGGCCTGGCGCTGGATGAGGTTCGGGCGGCCGTGGCCAACGCCAACCAGCGCCGACCGATGGGCTTCGTCGAGGATGCCGAGCGCAACTGGCAGGTACGCGCCAACGACCAGCTGGAAAAGGCCGCAGACTACGAGCCGCTGGTGATTCGCCAGGAGAACGGCGCGATCCTGCGCCTGAGCGACGTGGCCAGGATCACCGACGGCGTGGAGAACCGCTACAACAGTGGCTTCTTCAATGACCAGGACGCCGTGCTGCTGGTGATCAACCGCCAGACCGGAGCCAACATCATCGAGACGGTCAGGCAGATCAAGGAACAGCTGCCGGCCTTGCAGTCGCTGCTGCCGGCCAGCGTCAAGCTGGACATCGCCATGGACCGTTCGCCGGTGATCCAGGCGACCTTGGCCGAAGCCGAGCATACCTTGCTCATCGCGGTCGGCCTGGTGATCCTGGTGGTCTACCTGTTCCTCGGCAACCTGCGCGCCTCGCTGATTCCCAGCCTGGCGGTGCCGGTCTCGCTGGTCGGCACGTTCGCGGTGATGTACCTGTGCGGCTTCTCGCTCAACAACCTGTCGCTGATGGCGCTGATCCTGGCCACCGGCCTTGTGGTCGATGATGCCATCGTGGTGCTGGAAAACATTTCGCGGCACATCGAGAACGGCCAGTCGCCCTTGCGCGCCGCCTACCTGGGTGCCCAGGAAGTGGGCTTCACCCTGCTGTCGATGAACGTGTCGCTGGTGGCCGTGTTCGTCTCGATCCTGTTCATGGGCGGCATCGTGCGCGGTCTGTTCATGGAATTCTCGGTCACGCTGGCCGCGGCCATACTCGTTTCCCTGTTGGTCTCGCTGACCCTGACGCCGATGCTCTGCGCACGCTGGCTGACGCCGCAGCAGCAAACTCGCGAACAGAACCGTCTGCAGCGCTGGAGCGAACACCTGCACCAGCGCATGATTGCCGGCTACGATCGCAGCCTCGGCTGGGCCCTGCGGCATCGCCGGCTGACGCTGCTCAGCCTGCTGGCGACCATCGTGCTCAATGTCGTGCTCTATGTGGTCGTGCCCAAGACCTTGATGCCGCAGCAGGACACCGGCCAGCTGATAGGCTTCATCCGCGGCGATGACGGACTGTCGTTCACCGTGATGCAGCCGAAGATGGAGATCTATCGCCGGGCCTTGCTCGCCGATCCCGCGGTCCAGAGCGTCGCTGGCTTCATTGGCGGCAACAGCGGCACCAACAACGCCATGGTGCTGGTGCGTCTCAAACCGATCAAGCAGCGCGAGGATTCAGCGCAACAGGTCATCGAACGGCTGCGCAGGGACCTGCCCAAGGTTCCGGGCGGGCGGTTGTTCCTGATGGCCGACCAGGACCTTCAGCTCGGAGGCGGAGGTCGTGACCAGAGTACCTCGCAGTACCTCTACACCTTGCAGAGCGGCGACCTGGCGGCCCTGCGCGAATGGTATCCGAAGGTCACCGCGGCGCTGCGCGCACTGCCGGAGCTGACGGCCATCGACGCCAACGATGGCAGCGGCACGCAGCAGGTCACCCTGGTGATCGACCGCGACCAGGCCAAGCGCCTGGGGATCGACATGCAGATGGTGACCACGGTGCTCAACAACGCCTACAGCCAACGGCAGATCTCGACCATCTACGACAGCCTCAACCAGTACCAGGTGGTCCTGGAGATCAATCCCAGGTACGCCTGGGACCCGAGCACGCTGGAACAGGTGCAGGTGATCACCAGCGACGGCGCGCGGGTGCCGCTGTCGGCGTTCGCTCACTATGAGAACAGCCTGGCCAACGACCGGGTCAGCCATGAAGGGCAGTTCGCTTCCGAAGACATCGCCTTCGATGTCGCCGAGGGCTACAGCCCCGACCAGGCCCTGGCCGCCGTGGAGCGCGCCGTGGCCCGGGTCGGCCTGCCCGAGGCGGTGATCGCCAAGCTCGGCGGCACCGCCGATGCCTTCGCCAAGACCCAGCAGGGCCAACCCCTGATGATCCTCGGCGCGCTGGTGCTGGTCTACCTGGTACTGGGCATTCTCTACGAAAGCTACATCCATCCGCTGACCATCCTGTCGACCTTGCCCTCGGCCGGGGTCGGCGCCTTGCTGGCGCTGTACGTCACTGGCGGGCAGTTCAGCCTGATCTCCATGCTCGGCCTGTTCCTGCTGATCGGGGTGGTCAAAAAGAACGCCATCCTGATGATCGACCTGGCCCTGCAGCTCGAGCGCAACCAGGGCCTGGCACCCGAGGAATCGATTCGCCAGGCCTGCCTGCTGCGCTTGCGACCGATCCTGATGACCACCCTGGCCGCGATCCTCGGTGCGCTGCCGTTGCTGCTGAGCACCGCCGAGGGCGCGGAAATGCGCCAGCCGCTGGGCCTGACCATCATCGGTGGCCTGGTGTTCAGCCAGGTCCTGACCTTGTATACGACGCCGGTGGTCTATTTGTACTTCGATCGCCTGCGTCACCGTTTCAACCGCTGGCGTGGCGTGCGCACCGACGCAGCCCTGGAAAATCCGCTATGACCTTTGCCCAGACCTCAATTCACCAAGCCCTGCGCCATCTCGCCGCAAAGCGTGGCTCGCGCCTGCTTGGCACCGGCCTGTGCCTGGTGCTGCTCAGTGCCTGCACCCTCAGCCCGGACTACCACCGCCCCGAGCTGACCAGCTCGGCACAGTTCAAGCAGGCCGAGGGCTGGACCCAGGCCAAACCGTCGGATGCCATGGCCCGTGGCGCCTGGTGGGAGCTGTACGGTGATGCGCAGCTCAACGCGCTGATCGAGGAACTCAACCGCGGCAACCAGACCATCGCCCAGTACGAGGCGCAGTATCGCCAGGCCCAGGCGCTGGTACGCAGCAGCAGGGGGGCGTTGTTCCCCAGCCTCGACCTGAGCGTGGCCAAGACCCGTTCCGCCCAGGGCGCCGGCAGCAGCAGCTCGAGCCTGAGCAACAACAGCAGTGGCATTCGCAACACGTACAATGCCCAGCTGGGGGTCAACTGGGAGCTCGATCTGTGGGGCAAGCTGCGCGATACCCTGGCCTCCAGCGAGGCCAGCGCCGAGGCCAGCATCGCCGACCTGGCGGCGATCCGTCTGAGCCTGCAGTCGGAGCTGGCCCAGAACTACCTGCAACTGCGCGTCATCGATGCGCAGAAGCGCTTGCTCGAAGCCACCGTGGCCGCCTACCAGCGCTCCTTGAGGATGACCGAGAACCAGTACCGCGCCGGAGTGTCCGGGCCAGATGCGGTGGCCCAGGCACGTACCCAGCTCAAGAGCACCGAGGCGGATCTGATCGACCTGGCCTGGCAAAGGGCGCAGTTCGAGAATGCCATCGCCGTGCTGCTGGGCAGGGCGCCGGCCGACTTCGCCCTGGCCGCCCGCGACGACATCCCAAGCCTGCCGGCGATTCCCCTGGCATTGCCTTCGCAGCTGCTTGAACGCCGGCCGGACATCGCTTCGGCCGAACGTCAGGTCATGGCCGCCAACGCCAACATCGGCGTAGCCCGCGCCGCCTATTTCCCAGACCTGACCCTGAGCATGAGCGGCGGCTACAGCAGTAGCAGCTTCAGTGACTGGATCAGCCTGCCGAACCGTTTCTGGTCGGTCGGGCCACAACTGGCCATGACCTTGTTCGACGGCGGACGGCGCAGCGCCGAGGTCGACCGGACGGTAGCGGTCTACGACCAGACCGTGGCCCAATATCGCCAGACGGTGCTCGACAGCTTCCGGGAGGTGGAAAACTACCTGGCGCAGCTGAAGGTCTATGGCGAGGAGGCCGTGGTCCGCGACGAAGCGCTCGCCGCCGCGCGTGAATCCTTGCGCCTGACCGAGAACCAGTACAAGGCCGGCCTGATCGGTTACCTGGACGTGGTCAACGTGCAGGCTACTGCCTTGAGCAACGAGCGCAGCACCTTGAATCTGCTCGAAGGCCGACTGGTCGCCAGCGTGCAGCTGATCGCCGCGCTAGGTGGGGGCTGGGAAGCCCGGGCGGCGTTTGCCCAGGCGCAGGAAGAGAGCGAGTAGGCTGGCGCGGCAGAGCGGCATCATCCACGGAACGGGAACCGGCTCCTGGCAGTGGCCCCTGCGAGCTGGTCGGGAAGAGCGTGGAGCTGTCCATCGACGACTTCCCCTGATCGAAGCCACGGCCGTGTGCTTCAACCTGCATTGCGCAACGTGCGAGAAGGCACGAACGCCTCCATTTCGGCCTCGACGGCCTCTATGATCCGCTCGACCTCGGCGGCCGACATGATCGCGGTGCAGGGTATGCCCGCGATGGCCAGCAGTGTTTCGCCACTGGCACGATCGAAGACGCGTGCCACCATGCTGCGCGGGGCATCCATCGTGGCTTCGAAGCCAAGCGGATGGAAATGCCAGCGCATCACCTGGCAGGCGTTGGGGAACGTCATCTTGTTCATGCCAGCCTCCTTGTCCATGATCCTGAATGCGGTGATCGTATGGCCGTTCCTCGGCCGGGTGGGAATGGTAACGATAGCATCACCGTTGGCAGTTTCTCCTGCTGAACATGACAGTTATGCCACCGTACGAGGCAGTCGCCAGGTAGCCGATCGCTGTCGAAACTGGCTCATGCCTGATACAGGTGTCTAGCACGGGCCTGTCGGGGACTCCGACGATAAACGTGTTGCTCCCGTGGGGCGTCATTTTTCCGACCAACGGTTTTCTGTCGCATTGACTGCTGCCGCTTTGCCATCGATCGAACCGGCCCATGCAATGGAGTACCATCTACAGTCAGCTGCGCCTGTCCCACGCGCATGCCCGTCCCAGGCTACCCATAGGACCCTGTTTTGCCCGTGCTTCCAAGCAACCCTCTCTTGCAATACCTGGCCCGGCTGGCACCCTCCAGCCAGCTGACCATGCGTTACATCCTGCAGGATGCCGCCGACCGCCTAGGTTTCGAAGACTGCGACATCCATGACGTGCCTTGGCACGACCTTCAGCCGGGGCAGGTGATCGGCCTGGTCGCCGCGCTACGCACCGACGGCTTCGCGCCCAACACCTCGTCGCTGTATGTGAACGCGATTCGTGGTGTCATGAACGAAGCCTGGCGCCTGGAGCTGATCAGCCACGAACACTTGCTGCGCATCCGCGAGGTCAAACCAGCCGGTGGCAGCCGCTTGCCGCCGGGACGTAACCTGCGCCGCAGCCTGATCCGCGAACTGATGGACGTCTGCGCCGCCGACCCGCGTCCCCAGGGCATCAGGGACGCAGCGATCATCGCCTTGCTGTACGGCACCGGCATGCGCAAGTCGGAGTCGGTCAATATCGACATCAGCCAGGTCGATTTTCAGGAACGCAGCGTGCAGGTGCTCGGCAAGGGCAACCGGCAACTGCTCAAGTACGCGCCCCCATGGGTGTTCGAAAAGCTCGACGCGTGGCTCGAGTATCGGCGGCAGAACCTGCCCGAGGGGGTTGCGGACGATCCGTTCCTGTTCAACCGCATCCGTCGCGGCAACCACATCACTCGCGCGCGCATCACCAAGCATGCGATCTACTACATCGCGCGCCAGCGCGGTGCGCAGGTCGGCGTGAAGATCATGCCGCACGATTTTCGCCGCGCGTTCATCACCCGGGTCATCGAGGAACACGACTTGTCGATCGCCCAGAAGCTGGCGCATCACGCCAACATCCAGACCACCGCCGGCTACGACCGTCGCGACGACAACGAGCGCCGGCGCGCGGTGGATCGGTTCGATTACTGAAGCCCGTGACCTTGCATTGGCTGCCTGGGCCAGCCCGAGTTCAGCGGTGCCGGCTGGCGCGACGACCTGGGCGACTCACGATTGGGGCGCACCGAACATCGCGGTCCAGTAGATCCCGGCGTCGCTCTTGGGGTCCACCGCGTAGGCAGCGCCCAGTTCCTTGAACCCGGGGTTCATCAATGTCGCGCAGTGTCCGGGGCTGGCCAGCCAGCCGTCCACCACTTTCCTTGGCGTATCGCGGCCGGCGGCGATGTTCTCGCCAAGCTGCTGGTACAGGTAGCCTGCCAGTTCCGCACGGTCGCCTGGGGTCCGGCCGTCGCGGTCGATATGGTCGAAGTAGTTGTGATTGGCCATCGAACGGGTATGGCTGGCAGCGACGGATGCCAGGGTGGTGCTCCAGTGCAGCGGCCCGGTCTCGCCGAATGGCTGGCCGCCGCACTGACGGGGCAGGGCGCGCGCGGCGTTGATCTCCTGCAGCAGCTTCTGTCCTTCGACCTGCCAGTCTCCCAGCCGCCCGCTGAGCAGCGGTCTGGCCAGCACGATGCGCCAGTCGCGACCCTCCTGGCTGACCCCGATGTCGACGAATTGCGGATCGAGCACTACCTGGCAGAAGCTTTCCTCGATCACGCCCATGGCCGCTTGCGCATTGCGTGGGCCGGAAAGGCTGATCGCCTGGACATTGACCATCGGGTACGCCGCGCGCGTCATGGCCTGCTGCAGGTCGCGGGTCCCCTCTGGCGAGAGCGCCAGTCGCGTGTCGCTGTTGAGCGGTGGCAGCTCGAGCGACGCTTCGCCGCCGCAGCGCTGAGCCTGGCTGCGATAGCTGTTGATCGACTCGATCAGCTGCGCTTCCTCGCCGGTGGCTGCCTGGGCCGCAGCTGAGCCCAGTACCAGTGCCGAGCCGACAAGGCACGCAACGGATGACAGGACGCGCATGAATAATCTCCCTATGACTGGCAGCGGCCTCGAACTGCGCTGACCATCCTACACAAGCGCTCGACGTTTGGCCCAGACGGCGCGTACAGGCCAAACGGGCAAAAGGAGCATATGGACAAGCGGTCAGCCAAAAAGTGCGGGACGCGAACGGCACGAGCTGCAAGCCGCTAGCCACAAGCGGCAAGCTCCAGGCCCACGAGCTGAACGTGCTGGCTGAACCCACCACGATCTGCTTGCAGCTTGCAGCTTCACGCCTGGCGGGGACGCCCGTAGGCCTGACTGATGCGATCGATGACCATGGCCAGGGCGACGATGGCCAGGCCAGCCTCCAGGCCGCGTCCCACATCGAGCGTCTGGATACCGGCCAGCACATCCTCGCCAAGACCGCGTGCGCCGATCATCGAAGCCACCACCACCATCGACAGCGCCATCATCACCGACTGGTTGAGGCCGGCCATGATGCTCGGCAAGGCCAGCGGCAGGGCGATGCGCCGCAGCGCTTGCCAGCGGCCGGCGCCCAGGCCGCGCGCGGCGCGCAGCAGCGAGGGGTCGATCTGGCTCAACCCCAGCTCGGTCAGCCGCACCAGCGGCGGCAGGGCATAGACCAGGGTGGCGAACACCGCCGGAACCTTGCCCAGGCCGAACAGCATCAGTACCGGGATCAGATAGACGAATGCCGGCAGGGTCTGCATCACGTCCAGCACCGGTAGCAGGAGACGGCGGGCTAGCGGTCGGCTGGCCAGCAGGATCCCCAGGGGCACGCCGAACAACAGGCACAGGCTGGTGCTGATCAGCACCAGCGCCAGGGTCTGCAACAGCTGGTCCCAGAGGCCGAGCATGCCGATCAGCAGCACCAGCGCCATCATGGCCAGGGTCTTGGAAAGCTGGCGAGTCGCGTGCCAGGCCAGCAGGCCAACCGCAGCCAGCAGCAGCCACCAAGGTGTGAGGCGAAGCAGGTTCTCCAGGCCGACCAACAGCTGCAACAGCTGGTCGGAAACGGCGCGCAATGCATCGCCGTAATGCACCACCAGCCAGTCGACGAAGGCGTTGACCTGCGCCGCGAATGAAAACTGCAAGGTTTCGGGAAAGCCGCCGCTCATCGTGCGGCCTCTACCTTGGCAGCGACCTGATCAGGCAACCACGCCTTCCACACCTCGGGGTGCTGGCGCAGGAAATGTCGCGCGGCTTCGCTGGCCGGTTGACGTTTCTCGCTCATCTGGGCAAGGGCCTGGTTCATCAACCCGATGGGAATATCGACCTTTTCGAAAAAAGCCACCAGCTCGGGGTACTGCCGATGGAATGGCGCGGAAACGCCGATCGACAGCTTGGCTGGCAAAGAGCGGCTGCCACGCGGGTTGGGGTTGTTCGGGTCGCTCAGGCTCGCCCAGGCCGTGGCATCGAAGGGAGGCTCCTCGAGCTGCACCAGGTCGAGCCGACCCATCAGCGGGGTCGGGCTCCAGTAATAGAACAGCACCGGTTGGCCACGCCGCACGGCCGAGGTGATCTCGGCGTCCAGGGCCGCGCCGGTGCCACTGCGGAAGTTGCTGTACAGGCCGTCCAGGCCATAGGCCTTGAGCTTCTGGCTGTTGACGATTTCCGACGTCCAGCCGCTGGGGCTGTTGAGAAAACGCCCCTTGCCAGGCGACTCCGGGTCGCGAAACACGTGTGCGTAGCGTTTGAGGTCTTCGACGCTGCGCAGGTCCGGTGCCATCGGCTCGATGTTGCGAGTCGGGTCGCCCTTTGTCACGTAAGCCGGCACCCACCAGCCTTCCTTGGCCTCCCTGACCGTGTCGCCCAAGGCGAATACCTGCCCGGCCTGCTCGGCCTTGACCCAGGCAGGGCTGCGCCCAGCCCACTCTTCGGCGATCACTTGCAGGTCATTGCGCGCCAGTGCCACTTCCATGCTTACCGTGCTGCCGGGAAGCGTGTCGGTGGGATAGCCGTAGCCGTTCTCGACGATATGACGCAGCAACTCGGTGGTGAAAGCGCCACTTTCCCAGGTAAGGCTGCCGAACAGGATCGGTTTCTGCGCGTCGGCGGCAGTCGCCACCCCAGGCGCCAATCCCATCAGCAGCAACAGACTGGCCAGAAACCAGGACTTGGTCTTCATCGCACGCCTCGCAGGTTGCGGGAACATGTTGGCACAGTGTAGCGGCAACTCGCGCAGCTCAAACGGCAAACGGCAAGCTTCAAGCCGACCAAGGTATCTGAAGGGCTCGGTCAGCTTGTAGCTTGCCGCTGGCGGCCGGCATGTCAGGGAGCAGGGTTAGGCTGCTGGACATGGATGCCCTCGAGCGCGGCCAGCAGTTCGTCATCCATTTGCAGCTCGACGCTGGCCAGGTTGGCGCGCAGTTGCTCGAGGGTGGTCGCGCCGATGATGTTGCTGGTCACGAATGGCCGGCTGGTCACGAACGCCAGGGCCATCTGCGCCGGATCCAGGCCACGTTCGCGGGCCAATGCCACGTACTGGCGTGCCGCGCGCTCGGCCTGCGGGTTGGTGTAGCGCTGGAAGCGCTCGAACAGGGTCAGGCGACCCTTGGCCGGCCGGGCACCGTCCAGGTACTTGCCACTGAGCACGCCGAAGGCCAGCGGCGAATAGGCCAGCAGGCCGATATCCTCACGCACGGCAATCTCGGCAAGGCCGACCTCGAAGCTGCGATTGAGCAGGTTGTACGGGTTCTGGATCGACACCGCCCGTGGCCAGCCACGGCTTTGCGCCAGCTCCAGGAAGCGCATGGTGCCCCAGGGCGTCTCGTTGGACAGGCCGATATGCCGGATCTTGCCTGCCCTGACCAGTTCGTCCAGCACTTCCAGGGTGTCTTCGATGGCGACGAACTGATCGTCTGGATCGTGGGTGAACCCCAGCTGGCCGAAGAAGTTGGTCTTGCGGTCCGGCCAGTGCAGTTGGTACAGGTCCAGGTAGTCGGTGTGCAGGCGTTCGAGGCTGGCGTCCAGCGCCTTCACGATATTGGTCCGATCCAGGCGTGGATTGCCATCACGGATGTGCGCCATCCGGCCCGGGCCGGCTACCTTGCTGGCCAGGACCCAGTCGCCACGGTCGCCGAACCTGCGCAGGTATTCACCGATGATGCGCTCGGTACTGCCATAGGTGTCACCGTTGGGAGGGACCGGGTACATCTCGGCGGTATCGAGGAAATTGACGCCGGCATCCTTGGCCAGGCGAATCTGTTCGAAGGCTTCGTCCTGGGTGTTCTGTTCGCCCCAGGTCATGGTGCCGAGGGCGATGACGCTGACCGAGAGATCGGTGCGTCCGAGGGTACGTCTTTGCATGCGAGGGTCTCCGAGACAGAGGTTCTTCAAGCCAGGCGGCAGTGTTGGCAGCCGCTGGCGGTGGTATCGCCTGATCCTTGTGATCTCAGGCACATGCTGACCGGCATCGGGAGGGCTGACAAGGCTCTGGCACGGTCAGCCCGTTTCGGCAGGCTATCACCTCAGGCCGCCACGTGGCCTGAGGGCTTGGCGGGTTTGAAAAGGGATTCCTGTGCGAGCCGTGCCAGCGCGGTAGAGCGGTGGTCGCCTGGCCGCTCCTACGCGGGCCGGCAAATACCTACCGAGGGCGCGAGGCTCGGCTCACCAACCTGTGGCAGCGGCCCTGTCTCTACACCATCTCTGCCGCGATCGCGCCAGCCGCGCCGCGCAGCAGCTCCAGATAGCGCCGCTCGGCGTCGGGGCTGGCCAGCACTGCTTCCGGCCCGGACAGGTTGATCGCCGCTACCACTTTGCCGGTGCGGTCGACGACCCCGGCGGCAATCGCGGTCGAGTAGTCGGAGCGGTGCAGCACCCAACCGCGCTGGCGGTCAGTGGCGATGGTGTGCTGCAGTTCGAGCAAGGTACGTGGTGCTGGCGCCGGATGGTCATCCAGGCGCACCTGGTGGTAGAGCTGGGCCAGCTGGTCTTCGTCGAGGGCGGTCAGCAGCACCCGGCCGAGCGCGGTGACATGGCAGGGCAGACGTGTACCGACCGGAATGTTGACGGTCAGCCGTTGTGGGGCGAAGGCGCGGTAGAGGTACAGGACTTCGGTCTGTTCGCGGATCCCCAGGTGGCAGGACAGCGAGGTGCTGTCGCGCAGGGCATTGAGATGGGGCAAGGCGATTTCGACGATGTCGCGGCTGCACAGGTAGGCGAACCCGTCGGAGATGACGCGAGCCCCTAGCTCGTACTGGTTGCGCTCGCGCTTGTTGAGATAGCCCATGTCCTGCAGCGTCTGGACGATCCGGTAGAGAGCCGAGGGGCTGACGCCCAGGCGCTCGGCCATGTCGGTGATGCCCAGGCTGCGCTGACGGGCATTGAACAGGCCGAGCAGGTTCAGTCCTCGTTCCAGGGCAGGGACACGGTAGTCGCTGTCTTGCATGGGGCCTCCGATGCGGCGCCCGTGTCGGGCGCCGCCAGTGGTCAGTCGAGCAGCGCGGCGATGCCCACCGGGCCGCCATCGAACTCTTCCATGGCATCGAGCAGGGCGCCCCAGAAATAATGCACCGAGGCGCGGTCACAAAGGATCTGCAGCGAAGACTGTTGGTCGCTGCCGGCGTTGATCACGATCACGTTGATCCGCGCCGCCGAGGTCTGGGCCACCGCCCCTGGCGGGAATGCCTTTGCCCGCAGGTCGACGCCACACAGCTTGGCCATTACCGCGCCGACGTGGCGGCCGCACAGCTGGAGCCAGGCATGGCTGTCCTGGCGCGGCAGCAGGTAGTTGCGTTGGTCGTCGAGGGTCCACCCGCGTTCTTCAGCGGCGATCCGTGCACCCAGGTCGCCCAGGCTTGCGAGTAACAAGTACTCGGTCTGGGACAGACGCGCCACCAGGCTGCCATCTTCCTGGCGCACGGCCAGGTTGGGTTGTCCTGGCAGACGGTAGCCGCGCGCTTGCAGCCAGGCCGCGCTGTCGCTACCGCGAAACCCCAGGCGTGGCAGATTGCTTAGGTCGACCAGTGCGCAGTGCTCGAGCAGGGCCGCCTCGCGCTCGCCATAACGGGCGACGATGGCGCTGTCGGCCAAGGTGGCCAGCTCGGCACCCAGCTGCAAGGCATACAGCGGGCTGCGTTCGATGAAGTCTTCGGCGTTCAGACTGGACATGGGTCAAAGCTCCTGGCGCAGGTTGTCGGGGTCATGGAAGGGCAAGGCAACCACCTTGGCCAGGACGTGCTCGCCACCCTCCACGCGAATGGGGATGTGCATGCCCGGCTCGGCCTGATGGGGGGCGGCGTAGGCCAGCCCGATGATTTGGTCGAGGGTGGCGGAGTATTCACAGGACGTGACGTTGCCGCTGATATCGGCCCCGTCGAGCACCAGGTGCCCCTCCAGCGGCCTCGAAGCGCTGCTGGGCAAGGTGAACCCGACCAGCTTGCGCCTGAGCGGCTGCGCCTCGAGAATTTCGATCGAGCGCTTGCCGACGAAGAACGGCTTCTTGCGACCGATCGCCCACTGCATGTCGATTTCCGCGGGATGGGTCATGCCGTCGGTGTCCTGGCTGATGATCACATGGCCTTTTTCCAGCCGCAGCAACCGTTGGGCCTCCACGCCGAACGGGCGAATGTCCGAGCCGGCGCCAGCCTCCATCAGCGCGTCCCAGAGACGCTCGGCGTAGCGCGCCGGCACGTGGATCTCGTAGCCCAGTTCGCCGACGAAACCGACGCGCAGGATTCGCGCGGCGATCCCGGCCACCGTGCCCAGGCGCACGCCCAGGTAGGGGAACGCTTCGGCCGACAAGTCCAGGTCGTTGCACACCTGCGCCAGGACCTGGCGTGAAAGCGGGCCGGCCAGGTTGACCGCTGCCAAGGCCGTCGTGACCTGGGTGACGTCGACGTCCAGGCGCCATTGAGCGTTCCACTTGAGCATCTGCTGGTAGATTCGCTCGACGCCACTGGTGGTGGCGGTGACGTAGAAGTGTCGCTCGCCCAGCCGGGCGCAGACCCCGTCGTCGATCACCACGCCGTGTTCGTTGGTCATCAGCGCATAGCGGGTGCGGCCGACGGCCAGCTTGGCGAAGCCGAAGGTGTACAGGCGCTCGAGCAACTCGGCGGCGTCCGGCCCACGCACGTCCAGGCCGCCGAGCGTCGAGACGTCGATCAGGCCGACTTTTTCCCGCACATGCCGGGCTTCTTCTTGGATGCAACGCTCACGCGAGTGCGGCTGGCCATAGAACGCCGGGCGCTGCCAGAGGCCGGCGGGCATCATGGTCGCGCCGGCCTGCACATGACGGCGATGCATCGGCGTCTGCCGATAGGGGTCGAAGGCGCGGCCCGCGACATGGGCCAGCTTTTCCGCCTGGAACGGCGGACGCGCCGTGGTGATGCCGGTTTCGCCAACGCTACGGCCGGTCGCCCGGGCGACCAGGCGTGCAGTAGGCAAGGCCGAATGGCGCCCTTGCGACGGGCCCATGCCCACGGTCGAGAAGCGCTTGACCAGTTGCACATCGCGGTAACCGCTACGTGTGGCGTTGACGATGTCGCGCACTTGCAGGTCTTCGTCGAAATCGACGAAATCCTTGCCCTTGGGATGGGGAAAGATCGGCCAGGAAAAGTTGACCTGGCTTTCTGCGCCGAACGCCGGGACCTTCGGCACGGGCAGGCCGAGCGCCTCGAGCGCCTGCGCCGCGCCGCGGGTGCCATCGGCCAGCACGTTGTCGAGACTGTGCCGGCCATTCACCGAGCCGGCGACATCCAGGCCAGCGGGAAGACCGCTGATCGCGAACTCGGCGCGCGACTCGTCGTAGGCCAGCTTGCCGCCGGCCTGGCACAACAGCTGATAGACCGGCATGTAGCCGGCGGACATGCACAACAGGTCACAGGCGATGACCTGGCCGTGCTCGCCCACCTTGTCCTGGCCGACGATGGGACGCACATCGACTGCCTTGACATGGCGCATGCCGGCTTCGGGCAGCGCTTCGTAGACCGTGCTGCCCAGGTGCACCACGATCGCGCGACGCCTCAGTTCGTCGGCCAGCGCAAGGTCCGCTGGCGCGGCCCGCATGTCCACCACGGCGGCCACGGTCACGCCTTGCTCCTGGAGGTCGAGGGCGGCGAGGTAGCCGTCGTCATGGCCGGTCAGGACCACGGCGCGCTGGCCAGGCTTCACCGCGTAGAGTTTCATCAGGCGCTGGGCTGCGCTGGTCAGCACGATGCCGGGCAGGTCATTGTTGCGAAACACCACCGGCTGGTCGAACGAGCCGGCGGCGACCAGGCAGCGGGTAGCACGTACCTTGTACATGCGGTTGCCCTGGATCACTGGCAGGTAGTTGTCGGTGAACCAGCCGTTGCAGGTCGCCTGCAGCAGCACCTGGATGTTCTCGTGGCCTTCGACCGCGGCCAGCAGTTCCCGGCGCAGGGTGCCGGCGCGCGTGCCGGCCATGTCGAAGCGCGCATAGTTGAGCGAGCCGCCGAGCACGGCCTGCTGCTCGACCAGCAGCACCTTGGCGCCGGCATTGGCGGCGTCGAGCGCCGCTCGCAGGCCAGCGGGCCCCGCTCCGATCACCGCCATGTCGACGAACAGGTAGGCCTTGTCGTGGTATCGCGGAGTGAAGCTCAAGTCGAGTACGCCCAGCCCCGCCTTCTTGCGAATCAGCGGCTCCCAGATCTTCCACATGCCCTTGGGCTTGTAGAAGGCGCGGTAGTAGAAACCAACCGGCATGAAACGCGAGAACTTGCCCAGGTAGGCGTCACGGTCGTTGTCCAGACTGCCGGCATAGTTCTGTCCCTCGACCGCCAGGCCTTCGCGGACCGGCTCCAGGTCGGCCAGCACGTTGGGTTCGTCAGGCAACTGCACCAGGGTGTTGGCATCCTGGCCCGCCATGCTGAGCGGGCCGCGCGGACGGTGGTACTTGAACGAACGCGACTGCAGCCAGCGGCCACTGCCGAGCAGGGCGCTGGCGATGCTGTCCCCGGCATAGCCCTGGCAGGGTTGGCCTTCGAAGGTGAAACGGACCGGACGTTCACGGTCGATCAGCATGCCCATGGGCGAGGGCAGACGAGTAGGCTTGTTCATCCGGCGATCTCCGGGGGGATGGCGGGAGCGGCGAAATCGATGCGTCGGGCGAAACGTTCGCTGGGGTCGAAGGTGCGCAGCACCTGATCGCTGACGGTGTGGCGCTCGGCCAGGAACCAGTAGCTGGAGGCGTTGTGCAGCCACCACTCGAGCACCACGCCGGCGCGGTTGTCGCAGTTGAACACATGGTCGGCCCACTCGGCGTCGCTGCAACTGGCCGGGTCTGGCATGGGCTTGAATTCGCCGCCGTAGGTGAATTCGCTGATGTTGCGCGGCCCGTTCAAGGGGCAGGTGAGGATCTTCATGGCTTGCTCCTAGTGGCTGGCTGCGGTGGCGCCCATTTCGTTGACTTGCTGGAAGCGGCTGAAGCGCTCCAGGGCGAACGGCGCAATGAGCTCGGGGACCTTGCCGCCGCTGGCGACCAGCTCGGCCATGGTCTTGCCGCAGATCGGCGTGGACTTGAAGCCCCAAGTGCCCCAGCCGGCATCCAGGTAGTAGTTGTCGACCGGCGACAGGCCCATGATCGGGCTGTAGTCCGGGGTCATGTCGGTGATGCCCGCCCACTGGCGCATCAGCTTGGCGTTGGCCATGAACGGGAACATTTCGATCGCGTGGGCCAGCAGGCTCTCCTTGAGGTCCAGGGTCGAGCGGGTGTTGTACAGCGGGTAAGGGTCCGACCCTCCACCGAAGACGATTTCGCCTCGGCTGGTCTGCTGCACGTAGCAGTGCAGCGCCGAGGAACTCACCAGCGGATCGAGGAAAGGCTTGAACGGCTGGGTGACCATCGCCTGCAAGGGGTAGGTGTGGATCGGTGCACGGATGCCAGCCTTGGCCATCAGCAGCGAGCTGGACCCTGCCACTGCCTGCACCACGCACCCGCACTGGATGCTGCCGCGATTGGTCTTGAGCGCTTCTATGCGGCCGTTGCGCACCACCAGCTCCTGCACCTCGGTCAGCTGGTGGATCTGCACGCCGCGCTTGGCGGCCTGCTTGGCGTAGCCCCAGGCGACCGCGTCGTGGCGCGCAGTGGCACCATCGAGATGCCAGAGCCCGGCGATGACCGGTAAGTGGCCTGGGTCCAGGTTGAGCGTCGGTACCAGCTCGCGGATCTGCTGGCGATCGATCAGCTCGGTACGGCCACCGAAATGCTTGTTCACTTCGGCGCGCTGGCGGAAGGCGCGCACCGTCGCATCGGTGTGTGCCAGAGTCAACTGGCCACGTTCGGAATACATGATGTTGAAGTCGAATTCGTTCGACAGGTTCTGGAACATCCGTACCGATTCAGCGTAGAAACGCACCCCTTCGGACGTCAGGTAGTTAGAGCGGATGACGGCGGTGTTGCGCGCGGTATTGCCCCCGCCCAGGTAGGCTTTTTCCAGCACGGCGATGTTGCTGATCCCATGGTAGCGGGACAGGTAGTAGGCGATCGCCAGTCCATGACCACCGGCACCGATGATCACCACGTCATAGCGAGGCTTGAGATCGCACGGCGGCGGCAGGTCGACCTCGACCGGATAATCGGCGCTCAGACCGTGTTTCAGCAGGGCGAAGGGCATGGCATGGGCTCCTTGTGGGCGGCCTGGCGTTGCAGGTTGAGGGCCAGCAACGTGTTCTTCATCAGGTAGGCGATGGTCATCGGCCCGACGCCTCCGGGCACCGGGGTAAGCGCGGCCACCTGTGGCAGGGCCGCCGCGAAATCGACGTCGCCAACCAGGCGGCTGCGCCCGTGTTCCTCGATTCGGTTGATGCCGACATCGATCACCACCGCGCCGGGCTTGAGCCAGTCGGCGCCGACCAGGCGGGGCCTGCCGACCGCGGCTACCAGGATGTCGGCCTGGCGGCACAGCGCAGGCAGGTCGCGACTGCGAGAATGCACCACGGTCACGGTGCAGTCGGCCTGCAGCAGGAGCGCTGCCATGGGTTTGCCGACGATGTTCGAACGGCCCACCACCACGGCGTGCTTGCCGCGCAGGTCGCCACAGGTATCGCGCAGCAGCCGCATGCAACCAGCGGGCGTGCAGGGCGTCAGGGCCACGCGGCCTTGCGCCAGGCCGCCGACGTTCTCGCTATGGAAGCCGTCCACATCTTTCAACGGGTCGATTGCCTGCAGGACCTGGTGCTCGTCGATATGCGCCGGCAGCGGCAGTTGAACCAGGATGCCATTGACGCTCGGGTCGACGTTGAGCTGGTCGATCAATGCCAGCAACGCCTCTTGGCAGGTCTCGGGGTCCAGACGATGTTCGATCGAGCGAATGCCGACCTCGCCGGCGCGCAGGATCTTGTTGCGCACGTAGACCTGGCTGGCTGCGTCGTTGCCGACCAGGACCACCGCCAGCCCCGGCTGGATACCGTGCTCGCGCAGGTTGCGTACCTGTTCGGCGACTTCGGCCAGCACGCGTGTGGCGGTGGCCTTGCCGTCGATGAGCTTGACGCTGGGATAGGCACTCATCTGAAGATCACCGTCCGGTCATGATTGAGGAACACGCGGTGCTCGAGGTGGTATTTGACGGCGCGGGACAGCGCGATCGTTTCGGTATCGCGGCCGATGGCGACCAGGTCATCCGGCTTGTAGGCATGGTCGACACGCTGGACCTCCTGCTCGATGATCGGCCCTTCGTCCAGGTCGGATGTCACATAGTGAGCGGTGGCGCCGATCAGCTTGACGCCGCGTTGGTAGGCTTGGTGATAGGGCTTGGCGCCCTTGAACCCTGGCAGGAAGGAGTGATGGATGTTGATCGCCCGGCCAGACAGCTGCTGACACAACTCATCGGAAAGGATCTGCATGTAGCGCGCCAGCACCACCAGCTCGGTGGCGGTCTCCTCGACGATACGCATCAGCGCATGTTCCTGCTCGGCCTTGGTTTCACGCGTTACCGGCAGATAGACGAAGCGGATGCCTTCGCGTTCGGCCATGGGCCGCAGGTCCAGGTGATTGGAAACGATGGCGGTGATGTGCATGTGCAGCTCACCCTTGGCATGCCGGTAAAGCAGGTCGGCCAGGCAATGATCGAACTTGCTGACCATCAGCAGCACGCGCACGGGCTTGGCGCTGCTGTGCAGGCTCCATTGCATGGTGAATTGCCGGGCCACGTCGGCAAAGCCTGCTTCGATCTCGTCGATGTCGCCAGCCAGGCCGTCATTGAAGCGGAAGACGGCCCGCATGAAGAACCGCCCGCTGTCTTCGTCGTCGAACTGCGCCATTTCACTGATGTAGCAACCGTGCTCGGCCAGGTAGGTCGTCACCGCGGCGACGATGCCGGAGACGGCCGGACAACTGACGCGCAGGATGAAGGGGTCGGGAGCTTGTCGCATGTCGGGTCCTCGTGATGAATGGGGCAGGTCGGGCACAAGGGCGAAAGGTTTCACCGGTGCGAAGGAAATTCGCGAGTGAAAGATGGTTTCTTTGTGGGAATATAAATTTCCTTTTGCGGTTTTATAGGCGAAGTCGCTCGGCAGGTCCATAAATTTATGAAAATTTTTATCCTGCCAGGAAAGTTTTGTGGTGTGAGGGGCGAATCCAGGCAATCAGTTTTCCATGGCCGGTGCCCCTACGGCGGGCGCACCTACGCTGCCCCTGCAAACTCCCGCCATGGGGCTGGAAGCACGGCCACAAGCCGTAGGCGGCCGCAGTGCCTCGATAGGGCGCGCAGCCTGAGGATCTGGCGCGCTTGAACGGGAGCGCGAGCCACGCCAGCAGAATGCAGCGGTGGTGGCTTGGCGAGGGGGGGCTGGGGCCGCTGTGCGGTCCATCGCAGCCGGTCCGACGCCCGGGAGCGGCCGCTCCGATTGAGCCAGCGGGCGTCTGAGGCGGGCGCGGATGGTCTGGGCGCTAGATCATTCTGCTCCGTAGTTCATGACCGACAGCATCCTGATCGGCACTTTCACCAGTTGCTCGGGTCCATGCGGCGTCTCACCGTCGAACGTGAGGCTGTCGCCCGCTTGCAGGGCGTACAACTGATTTCCGTGGCGGTAGACCAGTTCACCTTCGAGCAGGTGCAGGAACTCGGTACCAGGATGGGAGAAGGTAGGGAACTCTTCGCTGGCGTCATCCATGCTGACCATGTAGGCCTCGAAACTTTTCTTCGGCCCACGCGTGTGATTGAGCAAGTGGTAGGTATGACCTTTCTCGGTCCCCCGGCGAACCACCTCCAGACCTTCGCCCGCCTTGATCAGCAAGGCGCTGCCATCCGGCTGGTCGTACTGGCTGAAAAGCTTGGACATGGGCAGGCCGAGCACGTCGCACAAACGACTCAGGGTGTCCAGGCTGGTGGAAACCTGGGCGTTCTCGATCTTGCTCAGCATGCCCTGGCTGATCCCGGCGATGCGGGCCACATCTGCGAGTTTCAGCGACTGGGCCTGGCGCTGGCGCTTGATCTGCAGGCCCAGGTATTGCTCCAGGCGCAGGCGCGGTTGGGTTTCGGTCGACATGCGTATTCCTGCACGGTTTCGGTTCAACTTCCGGGCCTTCGCACTGAGGCAGTGCGGGCAGGCCTTCCGGCGCGGCCGGTTTCCTATGGCGAAAAGCAGTTTCCCATATATACGGCAGGAAAACGTATTTTCCTTCGTGCCTGGCCGTCACGAGCAAGTTGGCAAGCTCGTTGCATTCCTGTGGTGAAAGTAAATTTCCTTTGTGGAATTTCAGCCAACCGCCCATGCATGCCTCATCCAGGAGTGATCACCCATGTTGCCAGCAGAGACACAACGCATCATCGACCAGCACGGGATCAAGTATGTGCTGGCCCAGTTCGTGGATATCCATGGGGCGGCCAAGACCAAGTCGGTGCCGGTGACGGGGCTCAGAGCCGTCGCCGAAGAGGGCGCTGGCTTCGCCGGGTTCGCCATCTGCGGCATGGGCATGGAGCCGCATGGTCCGGACTTCATGGCGCGCGGCGATCTGTCGACCCTCATCCCGGTACCCTGGCAAGCCGGTTATGGGCGGGTCGTCTGCGTGGGTCACGTCAATGGTCAGCCATGGCCGTTCGACAGTCGCCATGTGCTGCAGAAGCAAGTACAGCGTCTCGCCGACAAGGGCTGGACACTCAACACCGGGCTCGAACCGGAATTCAGCCTTTTTCGCCGGGACGAGGCCGGCAAGCTGCAACTGGTGGATGCGTCCGATAATCTGGACAAGCCTTGCTATGACTACAAAGGGCTGTCACGTTCGCGGTTGTTCCTCGAGCGTCTGACCGAAGCCCTGCAGCCGGTCGGTTTCGACATCTACCAGATCGACCATGAAGACGCCAACGGCCAGTTCGAAATCAACTACACCTACAGCGAAGCGCTGGAGTCAGCCGATCGTTTCACCTTCTTCCGCATGGCCGCTGGCGAAATCGCCAACGATCTGGGCATGATCTGCTCCTTCATGCCCAAGCCCGACCCCAAGCGCGCCGGCAATGGCATGCATTTCCACCTGTCGCTGGCCAGCGCCGAGAACCGCAACCTGTTCCATGATGCCAGCGATACCAGTGGCATGGGCCTGTCGAAGCTGGCTTACCATTTTGCCGCCGGCCTGCTGGCCCACGGTCCGGCGCTGTGCGCCTTCGCCGCTCCGACGGTCAACTCCTACAAGCGCCTGGTGGTCGGCCGTTCGCTGTCCGGCGCTACCTGGGCACCGGCCTTCGTTGCCTATGGCGCCAACAACCGTTCGGCCATGGTGCGAATCCCCTATGGCCGTCTCGAATTCCGCCTGCCGGATGCGGGCTGCAATCCTTATCTGGTGACGGCGGCCATCATCGCCGCCGGCCTGGATGGCATCGATCGCCAGCTCGATCCAGGGCAGATGTGCAACGAGAACCTCTACACCCTTAGCCTGGAAGAAATCGCCGCACGCGGCATCCGCACCCTGCCGCAATCGCTCAAGGAAGCCACCGACGCGCTCGATGCCGACCCGCTGTTCCGGGAAGTGCTGGGCAGCGAGATCGTCGACGAGTTCATCAAGCTCAAGCGCATGGAGTGGGTGGAGTACTGCCGTCACGTCTCCGACTGGGAGATCCAGCGCTACACCGAATTTTTCTGAGTGCCGGGCCGCGAGCCGCCGCGAGCTGCGACCAGCAGGTCCTGGGTCGAGCGCAAATGTCCCAGCCAGCACGCACCGCTTCGCTTGTAGCTTGCGGCTTGGAGCTCGACCAACCCAATACCCGTTCAACACGGACAACTTGCAGCTTGCTGCTCGGGCTCGACGCTCGGAGCCTGCGGCTGCTGACGAGAGTGAGGCCATTTATGTGTGGAATCGTAGGTCTGTACCTGAAAAACCCGGCTCTGGAGAGCCAGCTCGGCAAGCTTTTCGAGCCCATGCTCCAAGCCATGACCGACCGTGGCCCGGACAGCGCGGGTTTTGCCATCTATGGCGATGAGGTTCCCGACGGCTGGGTCAAGCTGACCTTGCAGGCCGCTGAAAGCACTTATCCCTGGGCGACGCTGATGGGGCAACTGGAAGGACGCCTGGGCTGTTCGCTGGACTGGTTCCAGAATGCCAGCGCAGCCGTGGTCAAGCTGCATGCCGACGAGGCCGCGGCCCGTGAGGCCCTGGCCGAGCTGGATCCGCAGGTGCGCATCATGAGTGCCGGGCAGAGCATCGAGATCCTCAAGGGCATGGGCCTGCCAGCGGAGATTTCCAATCGTTTCGGCCTGGCCAGCATGCAAGGCAGTCACATCATCGGCCATACCCGCATGGCCACCGAAAGCGCGGTGACCATGGAAGGCAGCCACCCGTTCTCTACCGGCGCGGACTTGTGCCTGGTGCACAACGGCTCGTTGTCCAACCACTTCCGCCTGCGTCAGGCGCTCAGGCGCGAAGGAATCGTCTTCGAAACCGACAACGATACCGAGGTGGCCGCTGGCTACCTGACCTGGCGCCTGCGGCAGGGAGCCAGCCTGGCCCAGGCGCTGGACGGCGCCCTGGAAGACCTCGACGGCTTCTTCACCTTTGCCATTGGCACCCGCGACGGTTTCGCCGTGATCCGCGACCCGATCGCCTGCAAGCCAGCGGTGCTGGCCGAAACCGACGACTACGTGGCCATGGCCTCCGAGTACCAGGCCCTGGCCAGCCTGCCGGGCATCGAGCAGGCCAAGGTCTGGGAGCCGGCGCCGGCAACCTTGTATGTCTGGGAACGCGAAAGCGCCTGACCCGTCAGCGAATCACTGGAGAAACTCATGCACACGATCGATCTTTCCAGCGCCTCGGTGCGCGAACTCAACCAGGCCCTGCATGGCGACGTGCAAGACCAGCAATGGCAAGTTACCCATCCTGACGGCAAGCACAACCTGGCCGTGGGGCTCGACGCTGCCGTGGCCGTGAATATCCAAGGCCACGCCGGCTACTACTGCGCCGGCATGAACCAGCGGGCCAGCGTCACGGTGCATGGCAACGTCGGTGTCGGCGTGGCCGAGAACATGATGTCCGGCACCGTCCGGGTCAAGGGCAGCGCCTCCCAGGCGGCCGGCGCCACCGCCCATGGCGGGCTGCTGGTGATCGAGGGCGACGCCGGGGCCCGTTGCGGCATCTCGATGAAAGGCGTCGACATCGTGGTCGGCGGCAGCATCGGTCACATGAGCTGCTTCATGGGCCAGGCCGGGCGCTTGGTGGTTTGTGGCGACGCCGGCGATGCACTGGGTGATTCGCTTTATGAAGTGCGGATCTACGTCAAGGGCTCGGTCAAGTCGCTCGGCTCGGACTGCATCGAGAAAGAAATGCGCGCCGAGCACCTGGACGAACTCAAGGCGCTGCTGCAGCGCGCCGGCTTCGACGAGGACCCAACCTGCTTCAAGCGCTACGGCTCGGCCCGCCAGCTCTACAACTTCAAGGTCGACAACGCCTCGGCGTACTGAACCGCACTGTCGGCGCGGCATGCCTGCGCCATTGCCATTTCGAGGAGCTTCACATGAGCGAGAAAGCCCAACCTGTGCTGCGCGAGTCGGCCACCTTCGATCGCCTGACCATCCAGGAAATCCAGCGCGCCGCCGAGACCGGCATCTATGACATCCGTGGTGGCGGCACCAAGCGTCGCGTGCCGCATTTCGACGACTTGCTGCTGCTCGGCGCCAGTGTGTCGCGCTACCCGCTGGAAGGCTATCGGGAAAAATGCGGCACCGACGTGGTGCTTGGGACTCGCTTTGCCAAGAAGCCCATCCACCTGAAAATTCCTGTGACCATCGCCGGCATGAGCTTCGGCGCGCTGTCGGCCAATGCCAAGGAAGCCCTGGGGCGTGGCGCGACCATCGCCGGTACCAGCACCACCACCGGCGACGGTGGCATGACCCCGGAGGAGCGCGGGCAGTCGCAGCACCTGGTGTACCAGTACCTGCCATCGCGCTACGGCATGAATCCGGACGACTTGCGCAAGGCCGACGCCATCGAGGTGGTACTGGGGCAGGGCGCCAAGCCAGGTGGTGGCGGCATGTTGCTAGGCATGAAGGTCACCGAGCGCGTGGCCGGCATGCGCACGCTGCCGGTGGGGGTCGACCAGCGCAGCGCCTGCCGCCATCCGGACTGGACCGGTCCGGACGACCTGGCGATCAAGATCGCCGAGCTGCGCGAGATCACCGACTGGGAAAAGCCGATCTATGTGAAGATCGGCGCCAGCCGCCCGTATTACGACGTCAAGCTGGCGGTGAAGGCCGGCGCCGACGTGATCGTGCTCGACGGCATGCAGGGCGGCACGGCCGCGACCCAGGAAGTGTTCATCGAGCACGTCGGTATCCCGATCCTGCCAGCCATCCCGCAAGCCGTGCAGGCGCTGCAGGAGATGGGCATGCACCGCCAGGTGCAGTTGATCGTCTCGGGTGGTATCCGCAACGGTGCCGACGTGGCCAAGGCCATGGCCCTGGGCGCCGATGCGGTGGCCATCGGCACCGCAGCGCTGATCGCCCTGGGCGACAACCACCCGCGCCTGGACCAGGAACTGAAGAAGATCGGCTCGGCCGCCGGCTATTACGATGACTGGCAGAACGGCCGTGATCCGGCGGGTATCACGACCCAGGACCCGGACCTGGCCAAGCGCCTGGATCCGCAGGAAGCCGGGCGCCGTCTGGCCAACTACCTGCGGGTACTGGTGCTCGAGGCGCAGACCATGGCGCGTGCCTGTGGCAAGTCGCACCTGCACAACCTCGATCCGGAAGACCTGGTCGCCCTGACGGTCGAGGCGGCGGCCATGGCCCGAGTGCCGCTGGCCGGGACCTGCTGGGTGCCTGGGCAGGCCCAGTACTGACCCCGCACCGCCGGCCTTCGTGCCGGCGGTTTTGCTTGTCGTGTCCATCATTGTCTGGAGAGCCGCCATGAAGCCTCATGTTGCCTTCGCCCTACCATCGTTCATCCTGGCTCCGCTGGCTGGCGCTGCCGAACCGGGGCTCGATAGCGGCGACACTGCCTGGATGATCTGTGCAGCGATGTTCGTGCTGATGATGTGCATACCCGGGCTTGCCCTGTTCTATGGCGGTATGGTGCGCGCCAAGAACCTGCTGTCGATATTTACCCAGCTGTTCGCCATCGCCGGTGTGATCGGTATTCTCTGGGTGCTCTATGGCTACAGCCTGGTGGTGGACGACACTGGCATGATCGAAGGGCAACTGACCTTCAACAGCTTCGTCGGCGGGCTGGACAAGGCGCTGATGCATGGGGTGACGCCGGCCAGCCTGGTCGGCTCGATACCCGAAGGCGTGTTCAGCGTCTTTCAGCTGACCTTCGCCATCATCACGCCAGCGCTGATCGTCGGTGGGTTCGCCGAACGCATGAAGTTCGAGGCGGTCCTGCTGTTCATGGCCGCCTGGTTCACCCTGGTCTATGCACCGATTGCCCACATGGTCTGGGGTGGGCCCGGTGCGCTGATGGTGAACTGGGGCGTGCTGGATTACGCAGGCGGCACGGCGGTGCATATCAATTCGGGCGTGGCAGCGTTGGCCGCGGCAGTGATGCTCGGACGACGCAAGGGCTACCCGCAGACTGCCATGCCACCGCACAACCTGGCCTTGACCTTGGTCGGGGCGGGCCTGTTGTGGGTGGGCTGGTTCGGCTTCAACCTGGGCTCAGGGCTTGCGGCCAACAGCGGGGCCGGAGCGGTGATGCTCGCCACCATGGTTGCCGCCTGTGCCGGCATCGTCGGCTGGTTGCTCGGCGAGACATTCTCAGGCAAGCGTCCCAGCGCGCTGGGCGCTGCTTCAGGCGCCTTGGCGGGGCTGGTGGGCATCACCCCGGCGTGTGCCTATGTCTCGCCCCTGGGAGCCCTGGCCATAGGCCTGGTGACGGCCCTGGCCTGCCTGCTGGCCGTGACCCGGCTCAAGCGGGCGCTGGGGTACGACGACAGCCTCGATGTGTTCGGCTTGCATGGGGTCGGGGGGATGGTCGGGGCACTGCTTACCGGGCCATTCGCTTCGCCGTCGCTGGGCGGCTATGTGGACGGCGTCGATCCGTTGGCACAGGCCTGGATCCAGTTGCAGGGGGTCGCGTTCACCTTCGTCTATTGCCTGCTGGTCAGCGGCGCGATTCTCGGCTTGATCAAGCTGTCGATCGGCTTGCGCACCAGCGTGGAAAACGAACAGCAGGGCCTGGACCTGGCGGAGCACGACGAGCGAGCGTACAACAGCTGAGCCGCTGGCGCAGCCAGGCGCATGCCCAATATGGCGCCCAGGTCCGCGAGCGGCGGGCCTGGGCGCGATCGCTGCCGCTAGCGCACCTGTGGCGCCAGCGTGCCGGCGCGGCTGGCCCGCAGCGCCACCAGGCTGCCGACCACGATCAGCGCAGCCAGTGAATACAGCGCCGCATCGGTCGAGCCAGTCTGGTCCTTGATGAAGCCGACCAGGTAAGGGCTGAGAAAGCCAGCCATCTGCCCCACCGAGTTGATGATGGCCAGCCCGGCCACCGCTGCGCTGGCGCTGAGCAGGGCAGTGGGCATCGGCCAGAACATCGGCAGGCCGGTCAGCGCGCCCATGGTCGCGATCGACAGGCCGAGAATGGCGATCGCCGGCGTCTGGGCAAAGTTGACGGCGATCAGCAGGCCGATGGCGCCCATCAGCATCGGCACCACCAGGTGCCAGCGGCGTTCGTTGCGCAGGTCCGCCGAGCGGCCGACCAGGATCATGAACACGCCGGCCAGCAGGTAGGGAATCGCGCTGAGCCAGCCGATCAGCAGGGCACTGTCGAAGCCCATGTTCTTGATGATCGATGGCAGCCAGAAGTTGATCGCATAGACCCCGCTCTGAATGCAGAAGTAGACGAAGCCGAACGTCCAGACCAGTGGATTGGTCAGCACGGCGGTCACGTTGTCACCGGTGGTCGACGGCTTGCGCGCGGCATCGGCCTGCAGGTCCGCCTCGATCAGCTGGCGCTGGGCCGGGGTCAACCAGCGCGCGCTCTGGTAGCCATCGCTGAGCAGGACGATGGCCAGCACTCCCAGCGCCACGGTCGGCAGGCCCTGGATCAGGAACATCCATTGCCAGCCGGCCAGGCCGTGCTGACCTGCGGCGAAGTGCTCGAGAATCCAGCCGGAGAACGGGCCACCGAGCAGGCCGGACACCGGAATCGCCGACATGAACAGGGCCATGATGCGTCCGCGACGATCCGCCGGAAACCAGCGCGAAAGGTACAGCACCACGCCGGGGAAGAAACCGGCCTCGGCGGCGCCGGTCAACAGGCGCAGCGCGTAGAACTCGGTGGGCGTGGTGACGAACAGCAGGCAGGTCGAGAGGCTGCCCCAGACGATCATCATCAGCGCGATCCAGCGCCGTGGCCCGAAGCGATTGAGCGCCAGGTTGCTCGGCAGGCCGCAAAGCACATAGCCGATGAAGAAGATTCCGGCGCCGAGGCCATAGACCGTCTCGCTGAATTTCAGCGCATCGAGCATCTGCAGCTTGGCGAAGCCGACATTGACCCGATCTAGGTAGTTGAACAGATAGCAGATGAAAATGAACGGAATCAGCCGCACGGTGATGCGCCGGTAGAGCGCGTCGCGGGTGAGGTCTTTGCCTTGGTGGCCGGCAGGGCTGTGTGCCATGATGGACTCTCTGTTGTTATGGAATTGCCGCGGCGCCTGTGGAGGCTCGCCCTGACGAGTCTCTGGCAGTGGCTCGCGGCTGTCTTTGTGCTTTTGCACAGCAATCGGCGCGGCTGGCTGTGCCGCGAGACGACAAGCCCGAGCGCCACCTGACTCAGCATACCAAGGACCTTGCATGTTCGAACTGGACCATGAGTTGGCACAGGACATCGTCGAGCGCGCGATGGCCATCCTGCCCTGCAACGTCAACGTCATGGACAGCCAGGGCCTGATCCTCGGCAGTGGCGAACCTGAGCGTATCAACACCCGCCACGAAGGCGCCCAGCTGGTGCTGGCCAACGCGCGCATCGTCGAGCTCGATGGCGAGGCAGCCAAGTGTCTCAAGGGCGTGCAACCTGGAGTGAACCTGCCGCTGATGCTCGACGGCAAGCTGGTCGGTGTGCTCGGCCTGACGGGCGAGCCTGCGCAGTTGCGCACGTATGGCGAACTGGTGCGCATGACGGCGGAGATGTTGCTTGGCCAGCGGCACCAGCAGCAGGAACAGCAATGGCGTCGGCAACGCAGCGAGGATCTGCTGGCACTGCTGCTGGCCGGTGGTGGCGATACCCCACGCTTGCTGGACGAGGCCCGGCAGCTCGGGCTCAAGCCGTACCTGGCGCGAATACCCTGCCTGTTCGAACTGGACAGTGGCCTGGCTGCCGATGCGCTGTCGGCCTGGCTGATGAATCGTTATCCGGACAGCTGGTGCCTGAGTGCCGCCCAGCATTCGCTGCTCTGGTGCCGCCCGGCCAGCCCGGTGCTGGACGAGCAGCGCCTGCTCGAACGTCTGCAGCGGCACGGTTGGGCAGTGATCCGGCTGGCCACCGGTGTCGCGACCGACGACCTCGAGCAACTGCGCAGAGGGTACCGGCGGGTGAGTGACCTGCTGGCCTACGGTCGCGAAATACTGCCCGGCGAGCGCCTGCTGAGCCTACAGCGCTACCGGGTGCCAGCACTGCTCTGGCGCCATCGCGACGACGACGCCCTGGCCGAGTTGCTGGAACCCTTGCAGCGTATCCGCAGCCGCGATGCCAGCGGGCAATTGCTGGCGACCTTGCGCGCCTGGTGCAGCCACGACGGCCAGAGCCAGGCCTGTGCCGATGCCTTGGGTATCCACCGCAACAGCCTGCGCTATCGCATGGAGCGGATCGCCGAACTGGGCGAGGTCGATCCGTTGAAACTCGAAGGGCTGCTGAGCCTCTACCTGGGCTTGCAGCTGTGGCCGGTGGAATGAGCGCCTGGCGCCGCCGGCATTTGCCCAAACAAGCCTGGCGGCCTTTGTGCATCCGACCGAGGCCCGCTGGTGACCTTGCTGTCAGCATGCCAGTCATCTGGACCAGGAGAATCCCATGAAGATCGTCATCGCCCCCGATTCGTTCAAGGACAGCCTCGACGCTGCCGGTGTCGCTCGTGCCATCGCCACCGGTGTGGCCAATGCCTGGCCAGGCGCCCAGTGCCTGCAATGCCCGATGGCCGATGGCGGCGAAGGCACCATGGAGGCGATTCTCGCCGCCAGTGACGGCGAGCTGCGTCGTCAGGTCGTGCGTGGCCCGCTTGGCGAGCCGGTCGAAGCTGGCTGGGGCTGGCTCGCGCAGAGCCGTACCGCCATCATCGAGATGGCCCAGGCCAGCGGCTTGCAACTGGTGCCGACCGGCCAGCGCGATGCTTGTCGCAGCAGCACCTGGGGCACCGGTGAGCTGATCGCCGCCGCCCTGGCTGCCCGTGCGCAGCGCATCGTCCTGGCCATCGGCGGCAGTGCCACCAACGACGCTGGCAGCGGCATGCTGCGTGCCTTGGGCCTGCGTCTGCTGGATGACCGGGGCCAGCCACTGGAGGAGGGCGGCCTGGCGCTTGGCCGGCTGGCGCGCATCGATGCCAGCGACCTGGACCCACGTCTGGCTGAAGTGCAGGTGGACGTGGCGGCCGATGTCGACAACCCGCTGTGTGGCGCCAACGGCGCATCGGCGATCTTTGGCCCGCAGAAGGGCGCGACGCCCGATCAGGTGCAGGCGCTCGATCAGGCGCTGGGGCACTTTGCCGACCATTGTGGCGAGCTGCTCGCCGAGGATGTACGTGACTTCCCTGGCTGCGGCGCGGCCGGCGGCATGGGCTTCGCCGCCAAGGCATTCATGGGCGCGCGGTTCCGGCCGGGCGTCGAGGTGGTGGCCGAGCTGGCCGGCCTGGATGCCCTGGTGCGCGATGCCGACCTGGTCATCACCGGCGAGGGCCGTTTCGATGCCCAGACGCTGCGTGGCAAGACGCCGCTGGGGGTGGCGCGTGTCGCCCTGCGCCACCGGGTGCCCGTGGTGGTGTTGGCCGGCACCTTGGGCGAGGGCTATGAAGCGTTGTATGCCCACGGCATCGATGCCGCGTTCGCCTTGGCCAGCGGGCCGATGAGTCTGGAGCAGGCCTGCGCCGACGCCGAACGGTTGCTGCAGGCGCGCGCCGGTGATATCGCACGGCTGTGGCAGTGCGCACGGCGGTCGGCCTGAGTGCGTCGTCAAAGGCAGGCGCGTTCCCCGGCGGCGGCGCTGGCCGGATGCTCCTGCAACCGGGGCGTGGCCACCGGGCGGCTGAAGTAGTAGCCCTGAGCGATATCGCAGCCGGCCAGTTTCAGGCATACCACCTGTTCGCGCGTCTCGACCCCTTCGGCCACTACCTCCAGGCCGAGCCTTTTGGCCAGGATGATGGTGGAGGAGACGATCGGGCTGTCATCGTGGCTGTTGGACAGTGGCGCGATCAGGGCCCGGTCGATCTTCAGCTTGCTCAATGGCAGCGACTGCAGGTGGGCGAAGCCGGCATAGCCACGGCCGAAATCGTCCAGGCTGATGCCGAGCCCGGCCTGGCGCAGGCGGTGCAAGTGTTCGATGGCCATGCCCTCCGGATCGAGCACGGCCGTCTCGGTGATTTCCAGTTCCAGGCGCTCGGCAGCGATGCCCTGTCGACGCAGCTCGTCGAGCAGACGTTCGCTGAAGTCCGGCTGACGTAGCTGCAGGGCAGACACATTGACCGCCAGCCTGCCCGAATAGCCCTCGCTGGCCCAGTCGATCAGCGTGTCACAGGCCAGGCGCAGCACCTCCCAACCTAGCGCGACGATGAAGCCGCTGCGCTCGGCCAGGTCGATGAAACGATCGGGGTAGAGCAGCCCGAAGGTCGGATGCTGCCAGCGCACCAGTGCTTCGTAGCCGGTTACATCGGTCGTGTCGAGACGGATCTGTGGCTGAAAATGCAGGACGAACTGGCGTTCCGCCACGGCGTTGCCAAGCGCCTGTTCCAGTGTGAAGGCCTGGATGTCGGAGCGGTTCAGCGAAGGGTCGAAGAACCGGTACTGGGCCCGCCCGGCCTGCTTGGCCGAGTACATGGCGGCATCGGCGCAGCGGATCAGGCTGTCGACATCCTGGCCATCGCGAGGGCAGATCGCCACGCCCACGCTGGGGCTGGTGTTCACTTCCTGGCCGTCCAGCGCATAGGTGGCCGACAGCTTGTCGACCAGGCTGCGCACCCAGGCATCGATCTGCTGTTCGCTGCGTTCGCCGGCCAACAGCACCACGAACTCGTCACCACCAAAGCGCGAGGCTTCGTCACCAGGCTGGAGCATGCGCGTGATGCGCCCGGCCACGGCTTGCAAGAGCAGGTCGCCGATCTTGTGCCCGAGCGAGTCGTTGATCGACTTGAAACGGTCCATGTCGATGAACAGGATCGCCAGCAGGCGGCGTTTGCCGCGCTGCTGGACGAGTGCCTGGTCGGCGATCGCGACGAACTGGCGCCGGTTGTGCAGGCCGCTGAGGTGGTCGGTGGCGGCCGCCTGGCTGCTGTGTCGGTGTGCCTGTTCCAGGCGTTCGATCAGTTGCTGGTTGACCTGCTGGGCCTGCTCCAGCGCGTTGAACGCCTCCTGGCGCTTGCGCAGCAACCGCAGGGTCCACGCCAGGCTGGCCACGATCATCAGAGTCATGCCCAGATTGAGCCAGAGTTGCCGTGCATAGGTCAGCCGGTACACCGCCAGGATTTCCTCATGCCGCTGGCTGAGCACCACGCTGTAGCCACGCGCGGAGTCCCGCCGATACAGACTCTGATAAGTGCCTTGGGCAGCATACTGGGTGATCTGGCCTGCGTGCCGCCCGTCCTCGGGCAGGTCAGGCAGCAGCGGCTCGCCTTCGACGACCGTGCCCGTGGCCGCGATGCGCAGGCGTTCGCGACCATCGTCCTGGACCAGACGAACCAGGCCGCTGGAGCCGAGTTCAACGTGTTCGAAAGCCGCAGCCAGGTAGGTAACGTCCACCCATATCGCCAGAACGGCGTCCAGCCGCCGACCGCTGGTATCGGCCAGCGGCAGTAGAAACGGCAGCTGACCGGCAATGCTCGGTCGCTCCTCGGCGCCTGGCTCCCAGTGGGGCAGGAATGCCTCGAAGCCATGACGCTGGACCTGCGCGCGCGACGCTTCTATCCAGGCAGCACGCAGCCGTGGTGCCTCGTCCGCGTGGCTGGATGCGAGCAGTTGACCTTGCCGGTCGTACAGGCTGACTCGATCGAGGGCCGGATCCGCGGCCAGTATGCGTACCAGGTCGGCGCCGCGCGGTGCCGGTGACATGCGCCCGGCGAGCGTGCCGCGGCCCAGCGCCTGCAAGCGATCGAGCAACTGGCGCAGCTGTCGGGCGGCCATGTTCGTCAGGTTCAGTTGCTCGACGGCCTTGGCTGCCAGGACGTGCTGGCGGGAGGTGCTCTTCTGGTCGAAGTACAGGCCCCAGAGAAACGTCAGCATGACCGTGCAGGAAACCAGCAGGAGCAAGGGCAGGTAGCCCGTGGAGGGGACATGACGACGGTTCACTGCGCGGATTCCGAACCTGAATGACGGCCGGACATTACGACAGCCGTATGACAGCAGGATGACTAATGGCCTTTTGCCTCGTGTTGATCGAATGGCAGCAGGGCTTCGCCGACCGTGGGGGCGGCCGTAGAGCCGCGATAGGCCGCGCAGCGGCCTCAGGGTCCGGCAAGTGACAAGGCCTTGGACAGACTCACCGACAGTTGCTCGGGCGTCACGAGTCCGCGAGTGTTTCGTCCGCGGGGCCCAGCAGGTCGCTTGCACGGCTGTCCAGCAGGGTCCCTGCCTGGAAATAACCCATCACCGTATTGACGCTGCGGTGCTCGGTCATGGCCATGACTTCGCCAAGCGGCACCCCCTGGCGGCCGGCTTCGGTGACGAAGCCCGAGCGCAGGCTATGGGCGGCCCAGTCACCGTCGAGACCGGCCAGGCGCGCCCGACGCTTGACGATACGCGCCACCTGGTCGCCCGAAAGCCCGTCGCTGCCTACCCGGCCGCCTTTGTACAAACGGCGGAACAACGGCCCCGAATCGCTTGGCGCGACTGCCAGCCAGGCGCTCAGCGCCCGAGCCGCCGGGCCGCGCAGCGGTTTCTCGCGGCGCACGCCGCCGGTGTCGGTCTTGGTCGCTCCCAAGGCATATAGCCAGGTGTCGGCGTCCAGCCGGCGCAGATGCTCGACCTGCAGGCCGACCACCTCGGAACGCCTTCGACCTCCGCCGCTCCAGGCCAGCAGCAGCAGGGCGCGATCTCGAACGCCACGCACGCCATCATCGCAGGTGGCGAGCATTGCTTGCAGCGGCTCCATGACCACTGCGGTCTTCTTGCGCACGGCCACACCCTGGCGTGACTGCGCCTTGCGCGCTTCGCGCAGCAAGGTCTTGACCGCGGGCGTCTCGCAAGGGTTGTCCCAGCCCCGTAAGTGATGCCATTTGGCCAAGACGGCCAGGCGATGGCTGACGGTGTTGAAGGCCAGGGGGCCTGGCCTGGCCTTGATGCCGGCGGCGACCAGTGCCGTATCCAGGTGGACAGGTAGCAGGTGGCTCCAGCTTCCGCTGCCATCCGGACGTGCCAGGTGATCCACGATGAACTGCACCACGACAGCGGCCGGCAGGCCTGCATCACCCAGCGTCCTGGCATAGCGCAGCTGCAGCCAGCCGGCCCAATAGCTCAGCGCGCTGCGATAGCTGCGTACGGTATTGGCCGCTGTTCCAGCCGTCATGAAGGCTTCGGCAGCGGCGCGAGCGCTTTCATCCAGTCGATGAAGGGCCAGGGGGCCTGAAAAGCTCTGCAAAATTGGTTTTGTATTTTTCATTACGTGCAACGTATTATAAGTTACATTCTGGATATTTAAGGTCGGATAACAATCACTTATCGGACCTAATATAGTGGAGAGCGAGCCATGGCGGTAGGCGTACCGGAAAATGACGTGTTCGCAGCGGCCGATGCCGTGCTGGCGCGGGGCGAGCGGCCAACGGTCGAGCGGGTGCGCCTGGAGCTGGGGCGAGGCAGTCCGGCGCGGGTCGGCGCCTTGCTCGATCAGTGGTGGGAACAGCTGGCCAGCCGCCTGCGCGGCGAAACCCGCTTGCCTGCCTTGCCCACCGAAGTAGCCCAAGCCTTCGTCGCCATCTGGCAGCAAGCCACGCTGCTGGCCCAAGGCGTGGTCGAGCAATCGCTGGCGGGCCAGCGACAGGTGCTGGTGGAGGAGCGCGAACAACTGGCAGCGCTGGAGGCACGTGCACGCCTGGATGTGGCGCAGGCGCGGCAACAGACGAACGAAGCGCAGAGCGCCCGGCAGGCGATCGAAACTCGCCTGGGCGACCTGGAACAGCTGCTGGCCCAGCGCCTGGCGCAGATCGAGGATCTACGCCAGCAGCGCGAGGAATTGCTGGGCCAGCGCGACGAGGCGCGCCAGCAGTTGGCCCAGACCCGACAGCAGCTGCAAGACAGCCAGCAACAGGCCGAGCAGGCCCGCGCCGAGCAGCAGCGATACACCCGCGATGTGGAAGACCGGGCGTTTCGGGAGATCGATCGTGCGCGCGAAGAGAGCAAGGCGCTGCATGCCCAGCTCAAGGAAGCCAACGCCAGGCTGCAAACGTTGCAGCAGCAGTTGTTGGCCAGCCAGACCGAACTGGCCGAAACCCGCGAGCAGCGTGCGACGGTGCAGGGTCAGGCCCAGGCCTTGCTCGAACAGCGCGACCAGGCTCGTCAGACGCTGAACGACACCACGCAACAGCTCCATGCAGAACAGGCGCAGATCCAGCGAACCCGCGCCGAGCTGGCCGTAGCCCGCGAACAGGCCGCCGCCGCGCAGGCCCGCGCCGATACCCTCGGTCAGCAGCTGACCGCCATCGGCAACGCCCCAGCGGCGCCGGCGCGACGACCCCGCAAGGGCAAGTAGCAGTCGCAGGCTCCAGGCTCCAGGCTCCAGGCAGGAGACGTGTGGCTGACAGACGCGCACAAAAAGCGCATGGCTTGCAGCTCCAAGCCCCTATCGGAACCGAGCGGCAGAGAAGGGCGCCAGAGCCGCCTCGGCCTGCCTGGATCCGCTCATGGCCTGAGCCAGCAAGCGGCCCGTGCCAGCAGCTCCGGTCATGCCCAGGTGGCCATGGCCGAATGCACACCACAGGCCCGAATGGCCTGGCAGCTCGCCAAGCACCGGGAGCGAGTCGGGAAGGCAGGGGCGGTGCCCCATCCATTCGATGGGTTGAGCGATGTCCAGGCCTGGAAGCGCCGCCTTGGCGTGCTCGCCGAGCAGCCGCGCTCGCAGGCTGCTGGGCAGGCGTTCCAACCCACCGAACTCGACCGTGCCGGCGGCGCGCAGCCCACCCGCCGTCGGGGTGACGAACACCTTGCGATCAGCGAGCACGACGATACGCTGGATCATGTCCTGTGCCTGTGGGAAGCGCAGGTGATAGCCACGCTGCGTTTCCAGTGGGACCTTCACGCCCAGCGGCCCGAGCAGCCTCGCCGACCAGGCACCTGCGGCGAGGACCACCCGCTGGCTTTCATGGTCGCGCCGTTGCCCCTTGACGAGCCACCCGGCAGGCGACCTCAGCAAGCCGGTGACCTGGTCCTCGATGAAGCTCACGCCCTTGCTGCGCAGATACTCGGCAATCTGCCGCGAGTAAGCCTGCGGATCCTTGATCCAGGGCTGGTCGGGAAGGTAGTAGCCCGTCGGGTAGCCGTTGCCTAGGGCGGGCTCCAGGCTGCGGATGTCGCTGGGCCCAACCTTGACCATCTGCAGACCATGCCGGCTTTTCAGGGCCCAGCCGGCGGTGTCCTTGGCCAGCGCCTGCTGGTTCGGATACAGGTGCAACTGGCCGGTCTCGACGATCAGGTCGGCGCAACCTGCCGCGGCGGCCAGGCGCTTGTGCTGCTGGACGGCGTCGCCGATCAGACCATGTAGCGCATGAGCGATCTGCGCCACTCGGGCCGGGCGCGCAGAGGCGATGAATCGGGCCATCCACGGCGCGACGTGCAGGATATAGCTGGCTGGCACATGAAGTGGGCCGGTGGGATCGAACAGCATGTTCGTGGCCTGCTTGAGCACACCTGGCATCGCCAACGGCGCGACCGCTCCGGACGAGAGGGAGCCGGCATTTCCGGATGAACACCCGGCACCTGGGGCCGATGGCTCGATGATCCTTACCTGCTGGCCGGCGTCGAGCAGATGGTACGCGGTACAAAGGCCGACGATGCCTGCGCCGATGACGATCACTTCCGAAGCTGGGGATTGCTTGAGCATTTCGATTCCAGTGTCAGGACAATTGCCCGTCTGCGGATGCAGGCAACACGCCTGTTTCACCATGGGTATATCGCAGGCCGATACGGTTGGCGTTTCCTGAGCTATCCTGCCGCTGCCAACGAGGACTTCGCTGCCGGCGTGGTGCCCCGTCGCGCCGGCCGGTTTCCCCGTATAGGGGCGGTTTGTACCCGTATCGAGAGGTCGCGCACCATGAACACGCAAGATTCACCCCTGTTCGTCCAGTCGCTCGCCTCTGGCCTGTCGATCCTGGATGCCTTCACCGCCGAGCGGCCTAGCATGAACCTGCCTGAACTGGCGCAGGCTGCCGGTGTTACCAAAAGCGCCGCCCAGCGCTTCACCCATACATTGGTCGCCCTTGGCCTGTTACGAAAGGACCCGGTATCCAAGCGGTACTCGCTGTCGGTACGTGTGCTCGACTGCGGATGCCGGTATCTCCAGGCCAACGTCCTGCTGGAGCGCGCCAACCCCTACCTGCTGGACCTGAACCGACAGCTTGGCGAAACCGTCAACCTAGCCGAGCCCGATGGCGATGACATGGTCTATGTCGGGCGTTTTCCCAGCATTCACCGGGCCGTGGTGCACATGCCGGTGGGCCGGCGGCTGCCGATCTTCTGTTCGTCGACGGGCCGGGCATACCTGTCGGGGTTACCGGACGACGAGGCCAGAGCTGCCCTGGAGCGGATGCAGCGGATCGCCTACACGCCGCATACGGTGATCGAGCTGGACGCACTGATGGAGATGATCGGCAAGGTGCGAGAAACAGGCTATGCCTACAGCATCGAGGAATACTACCTGCACGACCTGACCTTCGCCGCGCCGGTGCTGGATATCTGGGGCACGGTGGTGGCATCGGTCAATGTTTCCGTCTCCACGGCCTTCTGGACGGTCGAGAAGGCGCTCGAGGAGATCGTGCCCAAGCTGCTGCACACGGCCAACCTCATCTCCACTCGGCCACCGACGCCGCGCGCCTGTGCGCCATTTCGGATAGGCTATGGCAAAACCCGATGAAGTCCTGGCCAGGCGTGGGCAGCAAGCTGCGACACGCTCGAGGCCGGCCCCGACGTTTCAGTGAAGGACACTCACATGCAGCGCGCCACTGCTTCCACCGTACTTTCCATCCAGTCCCACGTGGCCCTGGGGCATGTCGGCAACGATGCTGCGGTATTTCCCCTGCAACGTCTGGGCTTCGAAGTATTGCCGGTCCATACCGTGCAGTTTTCCAACCACACCGGCTATGGCCAGTACCGTGGCCAGGTGTTCGAACCGTCGCACATCCGCGAGGTTCTTACCGGCTTGCAGGAAAGAGGCGCGCTGGCGCAGGTCAGCGGGGTGCTCTCCGGCTACATGGGGGACGCGGCGATTGGCGAGGTGATCCTGGAGACGGTCGCGCAGATCCGTCGCGAGAACCCAGCGGTGAGGTACCTGTGCGATCCGGTGATGGGCGATGTCGGACGCGGGCTGTTCGTGCAGCCAGCGATCCCGGATTTCTTCCGCAACCTGGCCATGCCTTGCGCCGACATCATCACGCCGAACCAGTACGAATTCGAACTGCTCACCGCAAGCCGCCTCGGCAGTATCCAGGACGCGGTGCGCACGGCGCGGCAGTTGCGCGGACGCGGTCCCGGCATCGTGGTCATCACCAGCCTGGCCACGCCTGACATTGCCGCCGAGCGGCTTGGCACCCTGGCGGTCGACGGCGAAGGCGCCTGGCTGGTCGAGACGCCGCGGCTGAGCCTGCATCCGCTGCCCAATGGCATGGGCGACGTGTTTTCCGCGACATTGCTGGGGCATTTGCTCGATCGTCGGTCGTTGCGAGAGGCGCTGGAGCTCGCCACCGCTACCTTGTATGGCCTGGTGGGGGCGACGCCTGAAGGCTCGCGGGACCTGCCGCTGGTCGCGGCCCAGGAGCTGATCGTCAGACCTGGACAGACCTATGCCGCGGTCGATGCAGGAGCGTGTTGAGCGCCGCTACCGTTGCTGCTGGCATGGCCGTGCTTGTGTCATCGTCGCTGGGGTGTTCGCAGTGGGCTGCGAAATCCCGGGCGGGGAGATAAATCAAACTTCCCAACGCCAATGCACTCTCCTGTAGACCTCAACAGGAGAAGCCGCATGTCCGAAAAAGAGCGAACCACGCAACCATCACACCAGCCCGAAGGACCGCATTCCTCGGAAGAAGCCGAAAAAGACAATGGACAGGGCTTCGATCCGGACTCCCCCGATCTGGAAGATCCGCAAGTGGATCCCCAAGGGCCTGCGGTCCCTCCATTGGACAAGCAGTAGAGGCAACCAGGGCTTGCCGTCGAGCGGACGGCAAGCCCGACTGTTCAGCTTTCGACTTTCTTGGCCGCTTCCACGCCAGCGGACGACAACTTGATCGGGTAGGTCAGGTTGAGCTCGTGATCCACCACGCTCACGCTGCCATCATGGATCAGCCCTTGCTCCTGCAACGTCTTGAGCATGCCCGCGACGGCTTTTTCACCTCGATAGTTGTCAAGGATCTCCTTGCCCAGCCCCTGGGGATGGGCGTGCAGGAGACGTGTCAGGATTTCCGATTGAAGTGCATCATTGCTCATGGAAGACCTCATGTGTGATGGGGCTTGGGTCCGAAGGGGCGGCTCGCTTGGCACCTGCCGGCTTTTCTCGCACGCCGCGCAGCCTCGGTATCGCTTACGGTTGAGCGCCAGAAGGCGCCAAGGTTTGATTTTTTTCCAAGGCCTGCCAGCCAGCGATGCAGCGGAACGATTGCCGGGTCGCCAGGTTCACACTCAGTGAACCGGACACTCAAGGAGCAGCCGCATGAGCATCGAACGCAGCATCCCGGAGCTGGAGGCCTGGTATGCGCAGTATGACGACGTCAGTTATCGTCGCGAGTCGCCTGATGCCTACCACCACGAGCTGATCCGCACGGCCGAGGCCTTGCGTGACGACGGCGCCATCGATTGGGATGATTGGCTCGCGCTCAAGGCCCTGGCCGACGGCGCCCATGCCCATGCCCTAGAAGAAGCCGTGAAGGCCCACGTCAACGATCCGGATGCCTGAATCAACATGAAAGCCTTGAAGATCGCCACGTTCAACGTCAATGGCATCCGTAGCCGGCTGTCCGCCTTGCAAGCCTGGCTCGAGCGCGAGCAGCCGGACATCGTCTGCCTGCAGGAACTGAAGGCTGCCGATAGCGCCTTTCCCGCCCCGGAGCTGGAAGCGACCGGCTATGGCTGCCTGCACCACGGGCAGGCTTCATGGAACGGGGTGGCCATCCTGGGTCGTGATACCCAGCCCCTGGAGGTCCGGCGTGGGCTGCCGGGCATGGAGGACGACCCCCAGAGCCGTTACCTGGAGGCAGCGGTACATGGCGTGCTGGTGGGCTGCCTGTACCTGCCCAACGGCAATCCGCAGCCGGGGCCGAAATTCGACTACAAGCTGCGCTGGTTCGAGTGTCTCATCGCCCATGCCCAGGCTTCGTGCGGGTCGGAGCATCCCATGGTGCTGGCGGGGGACTACAACGTGGTACCCACCGACAGCGATGTGTACAAGCCCGAGTCGTGGCGCAAGGATGCCCTGTTGCAGCCGGAATCACGCGAGCGTTACCAGCAGCTGCTGGACCAGGGCTGGGTCGATGCCTTGCGTCACTTGCATCCCGACGCCGAGATCTACACGTTCTGGGACTATTTCCGTAACCACTGGCAGCGCAACGCAGGGCTGAGGATCGATCACCTGCTGCTCAACCCGGCCGCTGCGCCTTACCTGAAAGGCGCTGGCGTCGATGCCTGGGTTCGTGGCGAACCCCATGCCAGCGACCATGCACCTGTCTGGATCGAACTGGGCACGCGCAAACAGCGCCCGGCCTAGCTACGGCGGAGCGCGCGCATGCCAGACAAAGCGCCTTCTTCAACGCCAGCGCCAGCGAACCTGCTCTTCGTCGCGCCTGCCGCGTTCCGGTCCGCTGCGCTGTTTCGCCTGACGCTGAGCTTCATGGCAGTGGTCATGCTGACCTTCGTCACGGTCGAAGGCTGGCGGGTCTGGCGCGATTACCGGCACGCCTTCGAAAATGCCGAAAGCGCCGTGTCCAACCTGGCACGGGCGACCGCCCAGCATGCCGAGGACGCCATCCGCCAGGTCGACGTGGTCACCGCATCGCTCGCCGAGCGGCTGGAAGGCGATGGGCTTGGCGCCTTCGATCACCAGCGCATGCATGCCTTGCTCTACCAGCAGGCGCAGATCATGCCGCAGTTGCACGGGCTCTTCGTGTACGATGCGCGCGGACGCTGGGTGGTGACCGACAAGGACCACGTTCCCGGAGAGGCCAACAACGCCGACCGCGCCTATTTCGACTACCACCGTACCCATAGGGGACGTGGCGTGCACATCGGTTCGGTGGTCAAGAGTCGCTCCACCGGCGACCTGATCATCCCCATCTCGCGCCGCCTCGAGACCCCCGATGGGCACTTCGCCGGGGTCATCCTCGGCACGATAAAGGTGGACTGGTTCGTCCGCTACTACGGCGCCTTCAAGATCGACCAGCGCGGCGCCCTGGTGCTGGCCAAGCGCGACGGCACCATCCTGGTCCGCCGGCCTTTCATCGGCGCCGAACTGGGCAACAGCCTGGCCGACAGCGAGATCTTCCGCAATCATCTGCCCTATGCCGACGAAGGGGTGACTGAGGCCGAAGCGGTCGTCGATGGCACCCTCCGGCTGTATGGCTACAAGGCCCTGGGCAGTTACCCGCTGGTGGCTGAAGCGGGCTTGTCGCGCGAGTCGATCCTGCAGCCATGGCGGCACGATCTGATCAAGACAGTCGTCGTGCTGTGCCTGCTGCTGCTTGGCCTGGGCGGCTTTGGCTGGATAGTGCTGCGCCAGCTACGGGAGCGGATCGCCCTGGAACAGGCGCTCGAGCAGGCACACCAGGCCCTCGAGACGCTGGCGCTCTCGGACAGCCTCACCGGCCTGGCCAATCGCCGGCGCCTGGACACCGTGCTGGAACAGGAGGCCAGACGTGCGCGCCGCCAAGGCACACCGCTGGCGGTGATCATGCTCGACATCGACCACTTCAAGCTCTACAACGACCGGTATGGCCACCTCGCCGGCGACCAGTGCCTGCGTCGCGTCGGACAAGCCATGCAAGCCACGCTCAAGCGCCCCGCCGATCTGGCGGTGCGCTACGGCGGCGAGGAATTCACCCTGCTGCTACCCGAGACCGACGAAGCGGGTGCGTGCACGATTGCCCAGGACGTGCTGCACGCCATCCGGCGCCTGGGCATCGTGCATGTAGCGAGCCCGGCGGGCCAGGTCACGGCGAGCGCAGGCATCGCGGTAGTCCGGCCTGACCAGCAGGAAGTCACCGCGGAGGAACTGACCAGCATGGCCGACGCGGCGCTTTACGAAGCCAAGCGCCGCGGACGCGACGGCTACTGGTTGCGTCCGCCGCCCGATGCCAGCCAGACCGAGGCGTGAGCGGATCCGCCACGCCACCGACGGTCACTCGCCAATCAACGGATGCAATTGCCAACGCACCGCGCTCACGCCTTTTTCCAGGCTCACGCGGCTGACCATGCGTTCCAGTTGCACCGGTGCCTGGGGGCCTGCGACGAGTTCGGCACGGACCTCCATGCGCGAAGCGTCCGGCAGGTCCTCGCTGTGCAGCGATTGCAGGCGCAGACCCCGTTCTTCGAGGCCATGCAGCATCAGGCTGCGTACCTGAATCTCGTCCTCGGCACGGCAGGTGACACGGATTTCGAAGCGTTGCTCTACCTCGCTGGCCGCCACCACATCCTGGCGATCCAGGCGCTGGGCGATATCGCGCAGCAAGATGTTGGCGCACAGCACCACCAGGCTGCCCAGAGCTGCCTCGAGCAATAGGCCCAGGCTGCAGAGCACGCCAATGGCCGCTGTACACCACAAGGTCGCGGCAGTGTTGAGCCCACGCACGTTGAAACCGTCGCGCATGATGACGCCGCCACCGAGAAAACCGATGCCGGAAACCACGTAGGCGGCGATCCGTGACGCATCGCTGGGCAGCATTCCCGGCACGGCCTGGGTCATGAGCACGAACAGACAGGCACCGGTGCTGACCAGAGCGTTGGTACGCAGGCCAGTCAGGCGCTGGCGAAGTTGACGTTCGGCACCGATCAGGGCACCGAGCAGCAGGGCCACGCTGATGCGCAGCACAAAGATGTTCCAATCCATAGCAGACCTCTTGCGCGGATCCTTGTCCGCCAGGCACCGCTGCGAGCGATGCGAATGACTTGAAAAAGCGAGAGGCCAGGCGCGTTCACGCCGAATGGCGCGAGGAGGGAGGGGTATCGACCAAGGCTGGAGGATGACCACCGTCTGCCGCGAGACAGTGGCAGGGCACTGCCGGACTAGCTCGCCGCGCGGACCTGTCGCGATCGACTGGGACTGTTGTCCAATGCAGGCTCCTTGATTCAATTGCGAAATTGCGTCGCGGACCTTATGCACCGCTGAACGTTGCGTCAAGTTCAGGAACATGACAAAGATTTACCGCAACGAACGCCCGCCGAGGCCTCGCCGGATGCTAACCTTGCGCCTTTCACCACGTCATCGCGGACCGTCACATGCTGTTCAATCTCGTCGTCGTGCTTGGCACTCTGGTCGCCATGGAAGGCGTCGGTACGCTGGCCCACAAGTACATCATGCATGGCTGGGGCTGGTGGCTGCATCGCTCGCATCACGAGCCGCAGCTGGGCATGCTCGAGACCAACGACTTCTACCTGCTCGCCCTGGCGCTGATCGCCGCTGGCCTGGTGGCCTTCGGCAAGGCAGGGCATGCCCCTCTGCAGTGGGTCGGTGCCGGCGTCGCCGGTTATGGCGTGCTGTACGTGATCTTCCACGACGGCCTGTTCCACCGTCACTGGCCCTTCAAGCCAACCCCGCTGAGCCGCTACCTGCGCCGTCTGCACTACGCCCATCGGCTGCACCATGCGCGCAGGGGCCGCAAGAACAGCGTGTCCTTCGGTTTCTTCTATGCCCCTCCACCGTCGGCGCTCAAGTCAAGCCGCGCGCCGCGAGCCGCGAGCTGCAAGCCGATCGAGTCGACTCCGCCATCTCGCTTGTAACCGCATGAAGCTGCACGCTGCGTCGCATGAGGCAAGCCGATCGAGTCGATCCTACCCACTGGCTTGCAGCTCTTAACATTCCGAAACAAATCGGCTCGCTGACGCAGACCGGGGCGGCCTAGATTGAAAGTTTCCACGTGATGATGGGAGCTTTTCCTATGTTCGGGCGTCGCGATGTCCTACGCGCTGGGGCAGCCATCGGCTTGCTGGCCAGCAGTCCCTGGTTGCGTGCGCAATCCAGCGGTCAATCGATTTCGCGGCAGATCCCCTCGTCCGGCGAAGCCTTGCCGGTCATCGGCGCCGGTACTTCCGGCAGCTTCGAGGTGCAGGCTGGGTCTGCCGACTACCAGCAGCTCAAGCAGGTGCTGGAGATTTTCTTCCAGCATGGCGGCAAGGTCATCGACACCTCGCCCAACTACGGCGGCGCGGATGCCATCCTCGGGCAGTTGCTGGAAGAGGGCGGCTGGCACCGACAGTGCTTCCTGGCAACCAAGATCGCTGCCGACAGCCCCGAAGCTGCGCGACGACAGTGGGCGCAAAGCTTGCAAAGCCTGCGCACGGACAGAGTCGACCTGCTACAGATCCACAACCTGCTCGACTGGCGTACCCAACTGCCTTATGCGCATGACCTCAAGGCCCAGGGCAAGACACGCTACGTCGGCATCACCCACTACCTGGCCAGTGGGCATGAGCAGCTGGAACAGATCATGCGTGCCCACCCGCTCGATTTCATCCAGGTCAACTATTCGGTGAACGCTCCCGAGGCCGCGCGCAGACTGTTCCCGCTGGCTCGGGAAAAAGGCGTGGCGGTACTGGTCAACCGCGCCTTCGACGATGGCCGGCTGTTCACCAAGGTCAAGGGTCAGGCCCTGCCGGGCTGGGCGAGCGAAGCGGGCATCGGCAGCTGGGCGCAGCTGTTTCTCAAGTTCGCCATCAGCCACCCTGCGGTGACCACGGTGATTCCGGCGACCAGCCGTCCGGATCGCCAGCTCGACCAGCTCAAGGCAGGTAGCGGCCCCTTGCTCAGCGAGGCGCAACAACAGGCACTGATCGAGCAGTTTTCCTGACATCATGGTCCGTTGGCGGCGGCGCCTGTACGACAGCCTTCAGCTCGAACCTGGCGAAGGCCCGGCGGTGGCCGTCGCACTGGCGCTGTTCTACCTGTTGTTCACCGGTTACTTCATGCTGCGCCCGGTACGCGAGACCATGGGCGTGGCCGGTGGGGTGGACAATCTGCAATGGCTGTTCACTGGTACTTTCGTCGTCACTCTGGCGAGCCTGCCGCTGTTCGGCTGGCTGGCGTCGCGGGTGCAACGGCGACGCATCCTCGCCTGGAGCTACGGCCTGTTCGCCAGCAACCTGATGCTCTTCGCTCTGCTGCTGGGCCGCGATCCAGACAACCTCTGGAGTGCCCGGGCCTTCTACATCTGGCTATCGGTGTTCAACCTGCTGAGCATTTCCCTGGCCTGGAGCGTCATGGCCGACCTTTTTTCCACTGAACAAGGCAAGCGCCTGTTCGGTTTGCTGGCTGCCGGAGCGAGCCTTGGCGGGCTGAGCGGCCCGTTGCTCGGCGCTGCCCTGGTGGCGAGCATCGGCCATGCGGGTCTCCTGGCGCTGGCGGCGCTATGCCTGCTGGGCAGCATGGCTGCGGCCGGTTACCTGCATCGCTGGCGCGCGCGCCAGCCGTTGCCCGATGGCGTGGAGCATCCGGCTTCCCGGCCGCTGGGCGGCAATCCGTTCGCCGGCGCCACTGCCGTGCTGCGCTCGCGCTATCTGCTGGGCATCGCCCTGTTCGTCATCCTGCTGGCCAGCGTCAGCACGTTCCTGTACTTCGAGCAGGCACGCATCGTCAGCGAGACGTTCACCGATCGCGCACGCCAGACCCAGGTCTTCGGGTTGATCGATGCGCTGGTCCAGGCGCTGGCGATCCTCACCCAGGTGTTCTTCACCGGCCGCCTGGCCCGCAGGCTAGGCGTCGGCGTGCTGCTGGTCGGCGTGCCGCTGCTGATGGCCGTGGGCTTCCTCTGGCTGGCCCTGACGCCGGTCTTCGCGGCCTTCGTCGTGGTCATGGTGCTGCGTCGCGCCGGCGAATACGCCCTGGTCCGACCGGGGCGGGAAATGCTGTTCACCGTGCTGCCGGCCGAGCAGAAGTACAAGGCGAAGAACTTCATCGACACCGTGGTCTATCGGGGCGGCGATGCGCTCAGCGGTTGGCTCAAGCGGGGGCTGGACCTGCTCGGCGAGCATCCGCAGCTGGCGATGTTCATCGGTGCGCTGATTGCCCTGGGGTGGGGCATGACGGGGCGTTGGCTCGCAGGCACGGCCAGTGATCGAGAAGCCGCGCGGCGAAACGGGTCGGCCAGCGCAGAGAAGCATTCTCAGTGACGTGCCGATCGTATCAACCGGCTCGCTTGTGACTGTCTCTTATTCTATTTTGAAATTTGGATCCACTTATTTATTAAATAATCGAATAAAACAGACGAGCGGTAATGATGGCACATTGATTTAGGCCTTCCGCCGTGATGTATTTGCGCCGCCCCATCCCCCACTTTCGTGAACAAACATGCGCCCACTCAATTCACTGCTAGCAGCGTCGGTGCTGCTCAGCGGGTGCAATGGAATGCCCGTCCAATCCATCAAGGAACCCGTTCAAGATCAAGCCTTCGTCGTGCATTCGGGCGGGCCGCTGGCCTTGCTGCTCATGGGTAGCGCCGTGCAGTGGAACGAGGACTACGCCGTCACCGTCAAGCACTTGCCTTATGTCTCAGGCTCGGAGTACCAAGGTCGCGGCGATGTGCAGTTCTTCCGCCACAAGGCGCGCGCAGGCGCTCCGCAATGGCGCAACTTCCGTCCGGGCGAGGCGCTGACCGCGGTCGGCTACAACGGCCTGTACATGCGTACCGAGGGGCATGGCCAGGCGCTGCCCGCGCTGGTGCGCCTCGATGCCCATGATGGCGGGGTGCTGTATGGCACCCATGACGGGCGTACCGTCAAGGGCATGTCCGGCGGCCCGGTCCTGGCTACCGATGGCACGGTGGTGGGTATCAACGTGGCCAACCTGGACAAGGGCGACCTGCGCTCGATCAAGCGCGCCGACCTGGCCGGCCACGAGCAGGTGAGCATCTTCCTGCCCTATGTGCAGATCCAGCGCGAATGGCAGCGTTTCGTCAATCAGCAGGCCAGGTTGAAAGGTGTTCCCAACCCGATCGGCCTGCCGATCGCTTCGGCGCACTGAAGCGGCCGCTCAACGTTCGCGCAAGGCTTCCCTGGCGCGATTGAGCGGCTTGATCAGGTAGTCCAGCACGGTCTTCTCGCCGGTGCGGATGTCCACGCTGGCGACCATCCCCGGGACGATCGAGAAGGCCTTGCCGGCCTTGTTGTGCAGCACGTCCGACTCGGTACGGATGTAGACCCGGTAGTAGTAGACCTCGGGCTTGACCTCGTCCTGGATGGTATCCGGCGAAATGGTCACCACCTTGCCGTCCAGGCTGCCGTAGATCGAGTAGTCGTAGGCGGTGATCTTGACCTTGGCGTCCTGGTCGGGGTGGATGAAGGCGATGTCCCGGGGATTGATCCGCGCCTCGATCAACAGCTTGTCGTCCTGCGGCACGATCTGCATCAGCTGGCCGTTAGGTGGCACCACGCCACCAATGGTCGTCACCTCGATGTCCTTGACGATGCCACGCACCGGCGAGCGGAAGGTCAGGCGCGACAGCGAATCGACACGACCGCGTATCACCTCGGCCAGCGAATCGGCTTCGGCGCTGGCCTTGGCCAGGTCCTGGCGGGCCTGCACCATGTACTCCGAGCGCGCCTCCGAGGCCTTGAGCTCCAGTTCGGAGCGCTGGCGGTTGAGACGAATCACCTCGACACGGCTGGAGGCGCCAGCCTTGGCCAGCTTCTCGGTGATTGCCAGTTCGCTGCGCACCAGCTTGAGCGACTGCTCGATGCCGGCCAGGGTGTCCTGCAGGCCACGCTTGCGAGTCTGATAAAGTTCGGTCTCGGCACGCACCAGCTCCGGCCAGTCATCCAGCGACTTGGGGAAGCTCAGCGGCTTGCCGCTGACCTCGGCCTGCAGCCGAGCGACGCTGGCCACGGCGGCGCGGTACTTGGCCTCGCTTTCGCCGACGGTCGACTGGGTCTTGATCGGGTCGAGCTGGGCAAGGATGTCTCCGCGCTCCACGCGCGACCCTTCGCTGACCTTCATTTCAGCGATGATTCCGCCTTCCAGGGACATGATCACCTGCTCCCGCGAGCTGGGGATCACCTTGCCGGTGCCGCTGGAAACCTCGACCACGGTGAACCACGCGGCCCATAGCAGAAAGCTGCCGAGCATCAGCGCACAGACCCAGACGACCCGGGTGGCGCGTACCACCGCCGCGTCATCGGCGCCATCAAGATAGGACGCCGGGGCCGCCGGCATGCGGATTGCGACGTCTTGGCTCATGCGCGATCTCCGTTGGGTTGCTTGAGTCGGGCCAGGGCGACTTCACGTGGCGCATCGATCACCAGGCGCCCGTTGTCGACCACGATGATGCGTTCCACTCGCTGCAGAACGCTGAGCCGGTGAGTCGCCATGATCAGGGTGCGTCCTTGCGACCAGAGCATCAGATCATCGAGCAGGCGGCGCTCGGTGACGTCGTCGAGCGCGGCGGTAGGCTCGTCGAGCAGCAACACGTGCGGCTGGCGCAGCAGCAGGCGCGACAGCAGCAGGCTCTGCCGTTGGCCGCCAGACAGGCCCAGGCCGCCTTCGAGGATCAGGTGATCGAGCCCCTTGGGCAGACGACGGACGAAGTCCAGTGCGCCGGTGAGCGATAGCGCCGCGAGCAGTTCCTGGTCGCTGGCCCGGCCGGCGCCGAGCACCAGGTTGTCACGCAGCGTGCCATGGAACAGACGCGCGTGCTGGGGCAGCAGCCCGACGTCACGGCGCAGGTCGGCCGGATCGATGTGGGCCATGGCGATACCGTCGAGGGTCACCTCGCCGGTGGCCAGGTCCATGGCACCGGCCAGGGCCTGCAGCAGCGTCGACTTGCCTGCGCCGTTGCGTCCGAGCACGGCGATGTGTTCGCCGGGACGGATCCTCAGCTCGGCCACTTGCAGTGCCGCCGGGCCGTCGGCGCTGTAGCGGAACGTGGCATCCTTGAGCTGGAAGTCGCCATGGATGGCGGGCAGGTGCACGCGCTTGCTGCCTTCGGGATGGTCCACTGGCAGCTCCATCAGGGCATTGAGGCCCTTGAGCGCCACCTTGGCCTGCTGCCACCGGGTCAATACATGGTTGAGCTGAGCCATCGGCGCCATCATGCGCGAGGCGAGCATGGAGGCTGCCACCAGGCTGCCGGTGGTCAGGTCGCCGGCAATCACCATCGGCGCGCCGAACACGATGACCACGGCAAACACCGCGGTCTGCACGTTCTGCGTCCAGGTGACCAGGCCGTTGGTCAGGCTGCGCAGCTTCAAGGCCGTATCGGCGGTGGTGGCGTTGTAGTGATTCCACTGTTCCTGGAAACGCTGCTCGGCTTGCAGGGCCTTGATGTCGTCGAGTCCCTGCACGCTCTCCACCAGCATGGCGTTGCGCAGCGCCGATTCGCGCATGTTGGCGTTGGCCAGCCTGGCCAGCTTGCGTTGATACAGCAGCCCTGGCAGCAGCATCACGATCAGCGCGACCACGGGGATGGCCACCAGCGGTCCGCCGATGAGGTAGAAGATGAACAGGAACAGCAGGAAGAACGGCAGGTCGGCCAGCGCGGTGGCAGTGCTCGAGGTGATCAGGTCGCGCACCTGCTCCAGCTCGCGCAACTGCGAGATGAAGGTGCCGGTGGACTTCGGCCTGACCGAGTTGCGCAGGCGCAACGCGTGTCCGTAGACCAGGTCGGAGATCCGCAGGTCGGCGCGCTTGCCCAGCAGGTCGGTGATGCGCAGGCGCATGATGCGCAAAGTGAAGTCGAACAGCACTGCCAGCAGCACGCCGCCGAACAGCACGTACAGCGTCGGCAGCGATTCGGCCGGGATCACCCGGTCGTACACCTGCATGGAAAACAGCACGCCGGCCAGCCCGAGCAGGTTGGCTACCAGCGAGGCGAGCATGACGTGGCTGTAGGGCCTGAGGTCGCGCAGCACGATGCGGCGGAACCAGTGCTCATCGTAGGGCTGGACATAATCGTCGGTGCGAACGTCGGACATCGGTCGTGCCGGCCGCAGAATCACCGAGCGCCGCAGGCGCTGACCGAGTTCGAGCAACGGCAGGCGCTGCTGCAGGCCCTGGTCGCCGCTGAGCACGATGCCGACCTGTTCGCCCTCGATGCTCTGCACCACGCCGACCTGGCCATCGAGCAGCTCGACCACCAGCGGTGTGCGCCACTTGCTCAGGGCACGAGTCTGCAGGTCGCCGAACTTCACGGTCAGGCCGGCCTGGCGGGCCATCTGCCGCACCACGTCTTCCACCGCGCGGTCGGGTCGCTGACTGGCGATGCGCACGGTTTCCTCGGACACATCCAGGCGGTAGTGCCGCGCCACCAGCAGGATGGCCTCCATCCAGGGTTGGTAATCGGGGGGCTCGGCGCCCTGGCCGGCGACGGGGGGAGCGATGATCACAGCGTCATTCATGGCAGTATCCTTACGCCTTGCACAGGGCGATCCTCGAGGCCGAAAGCGCGGCGCAAACCGCCGCTGTTGTACAGGCAATCGACCTGCAGGCGTTGCAGGTCGGCCTGGGTTCCGGCCAGTTCGAAGCGTGACTGGTGGATTTCCTGCTCGGCATTGAGCAGGTCCAGCAGGGGCCGGGTACCAAGGTCCAGGTATTGCTGGCCATACAGCACCCGCGCCTCGCTGATGCTGCCTTGGCGCTGCTGCAACGCGTCCAGGCGCCGGCCGAGGCTGGCGGTCTGCGCCCGAGCCTCGGCCAGCCCCTGGGTCGCCAGCAGCACGGCAGTGTCCTGGGCGGCATCGGCCGCGGTCAGCGCATGACCGGCTGCACGCGAGCGGGCGCTGATGGCGCCGCCCTGGTAGATCGGCACTTCGAGGTTGAGATAGATCCCGGCCTGGGTGCGGTCCAGCGCGGGATTGTTGTCGTTGTAGCTGCTGTCGAGGTAATGATTGACGGTCGGCTCCAGCGACAGGGTCGGATAGGCTTCGGCCCGTGCCCGGGCCAGCTCCGCCTGGGCTTCGCTGCGCTGGGCCTGGGCGACCAGCACCGCGGGCAGGACGCCGGTCTCCGGCTGCGCTCGTTGACAAGCCGCGGCCGAGCCTTGCGGGAACTCGCCGGCTATCTCGAGCGGGCCGGAAAGGCCGAGCAGGGTGGACAGGGCAGCCTGCCAGCGAGCGTACTGAGCCTTGTAGTCCTGCAGCGTGGCCAGCGCACCGTCGGCTCGCGACTGCGCCTGGATCAGGTCGGAGCGAGTACTGGCGCCCATGTCGCTGCGCTGGCGGGCCAGCTCGACGATGTCGCCGACGCCTTCGATCTGCTGGCGAGCGATTTCGATGAGGTTGCGATAGCGGCGCACCTCGATCCAGGCATAGGCGGTTTCTCGGGCCGTCTGGTCGATGGCCAGCAGAATCTGCGCCTGAGTCCGCGCGGCCCGGGCCTTGGCCGCTTCCACGGCATTGTCGACCTTGCCGAAATCGTAGAGCATCTGCTTGAGCGAAAGGCTCAGGGCCTGGGTGCTGCGGTCACCGCCATAGCCGCTGTCGACGCCGGTACGGATGCCACCGCTGATCTGCGGGTAGTAGCCGGCTTCGGCGACATTGATGCCTTCGCCCTGCTGGTACAGGTCGGCCACGGCCTGGGCGATGTCCGGGTGCCAGTTGACCGCTCGGCCGACGGCGTCCTGCAGGCCCAGTGCCGTTGCGCTGGCGGTACTGCCGAAGCGCTGGGGCAGCGCGCCGTCCTGACGCTGGGGCGATTGCAGGCGATGGGGGCTCAGATCGAGCAGTGCGGGGTCTATGGTGTCGTCTGCGGCCTGGCTGACGCAGGGCAGACAGAGTGCCATCGAGGCGAGTAGAGCGAAGGAGAGTCCGTTTCGATATCGGGCATAGGCTGAATTCACATTATTCCCTTACTTCCATGATTCCGACGCTAGGCGCCGGGCCGGTGACTGCTCACCGACCCGGCGCCTGCGACTGTCCTGTATCAAACCACTTGTACGCCGTTCTGCACCCAGAGATGGTGGCTCGGATCCTCCTGTGGCGTGTATTGAGTGTAAGTCAGGCCGTCGGACAGTTGCGTCCCTTCGGCCGTCCAGTTGCCAGACATGTGAACGCTGTCCTGTTCCGTGCCCTTGATCAGCAGCGTGTCCTGGTCGGCGTCGGTGATGGCCACCAGGTCTTCGAGGCTGATGGTCAGGTCGACGGCGCTGTCAGCGTTGAGGTCTATGACCTCGAGGCTGCTCAATCGATCCTGTAGCGAACCAAGGTCGATCGCCGCGTCGCCGCCAGCCCAGAGCAGGGTGTCGGTACCGCTGCCGCCGGCCACCGAGACGAAGTCCAGGTCGCTGACGACCAGGGTATCGTCGCCGGCACCCGCATCGAGCGTGACGGCGCCGGCGTGGCTGGCATCGAGCGTGTCATCGGCGTCGGTCCCGGCCAATGCGTCCTCGCCACTGCTCGCCGCCAGCGTGGCGAACGTCGAGTCGTCGCTCTCGACGCTGGCCACGGCCATCCGCGCGCCGCTGGCACCGGCCTGGTCGAGGTCGATGGTCAAGGTCGCGGTGTCGCTGGTGCCGTTGGGGTGGGTCAGTCGGTAGGTGAAGACATCGGACTGGCCGATCACCGTGGAGCTCAAGCCTGAATTGAGCGCGTAGGTGTAGCTGCCATCGGCCTTGACCAGCAACGTGCCATAGGTGCCAGCGACGCTGGTGCCGTTGTAGCCAGGCTGCACATAGCTGCCGGCGGCCAGCACGGCCAGCGTGGTGAAGGCCGAGCCGAGCACGTCCGCGCCGCCGCCTGCGGTATCGGTGAGCAGGTTCCCGGTGACCGGGGTGTAGCTGCCGACCACGAACTGGTTGGTATGGGTGGCGACGTTGGTGACGCTCAGGCCGATACTGCTGATCACCGACAGGCCGCCGACCGAGAGGGTGACCCGATAGCTGCCAGGGGTCTGGTCTTCGATCACCACGCCTTGGCTGCCGCCGCCGAGGCTGATCAGCGACCCACCGGTCCAGTTCTTCACCAGCACGTACTGGCCGGTCGCGGTGTTGAGCTTGTACAGGTTCAGGTTCACCGAACCGGCCAGCGAGGCAAGGCTGGCCGATGTCAGGGTCAGGGTCAGATCGCTGATGGTGTTGGCAGCTACCGAGAAGTTGTAGGCGCCATTGCCACCGAGGCCGACCAGCGACGTGACGCTGCCCAGGTTGGTGGTCGTGGTGGTCACCAGGTTGGCCAGGGTGATGTCGGTGCTGGCGATGTCGTTGGTGGCATCGACCACCAGCGCCGGGGCCGCCAGGTTGGCACTGTTCCAGACTTCGGTGGCCTGCGGGCTGTCGATCCGCACATACAACGTTGCGGTGTCGCTCAGGCCGTTGGGGTGCACCAGCTGGTAGTTGAACACGTCGACCTTGCCGACACTGCTGGCGCTGCTGTTGGCCTGGTAGCTGTAGGCACCCTGACCATTGATGGTCAAGGTCCCGTACAGTCCCTGGACGACGATGCCGCTGCCCGCGTTGACGTACCCGGAGCCGCCATTCTGCACCCGCAGTACCGCGCCGTTGTCCGGCCCGGTGATGTCGGCGGTACCGTCGACACCGATGTCGGTCAGCACATTGCCAGTGACCGCGGCGCCAGCCGTGCCCTGGAACTGGGTCAGGCTGGTGACGTCCAGGCGCAGGTTGGAGACGATGTTGGTGACCACCGTCAGGCTGTTGCTGGCGAAGTTCAAGCGGTATTCACCGGCCTGCAGGGTGCCCGCGCTGATCCGCACGCCAGAACCGGCCAGCACCTCCAGGTTGAGCAGGCTGCCGTTGGCGCTGGCCGTGCCGATGGTCTGCCAGGTACCGCTGGCATCCTTGACCTGCAAGGTGAAGGTGGCATTGGTGTTGAGGTTGAGCACGCCGCCTTCGTTCAGGGTCAGGGTCGGCCGGGCGGTGGTGCCGCTGGCCACGGTGAAGTTGAAGGTGTGGCTAAAGCCCAACCCGATCAAGGTCGGGAAGGTTTCTACCTTGGTGGATGAGGTAGTGATCGGCGCCAGGGTGACCGTGGCCACCTTGAGGTCATCGCTGGCCAGCACCGGTCGATCGAAGTCCACATCCGGTGCCACCAGGGTCGCGGCTGGCGACTGGTTGCCACGGCCGTCGACGACATTCACCGTCAGCGTCTCGCCGTTGATCTGCGCGCTGGCGAGGGTGACGCTGAAGGTGCCGTTGGCGGCCACGCTCGTGGTGCCGAGCACACTGCCGGTGGCGCTCTTGACGGTGACGGTGGCCCCCGCTTCGCCAGTGCCGGAGAGGGTCAGCCCATCGGTGCTCAGCCGCAGCGCACCGGCGGCGGCCGGAGGCGTGAGGTCAGGCGCGTTGATGGTCAGCGTCGGCGAGACGTTGCCGGCCGGATCGAGCTGGGTGATGGCCAGGGCCTGGTAGTTGGTCAGTGGCGGGTTGAGCGCCAGCGACCAGGTACCGTTGGCGGCCACCACCGCCGTGCCGAGCTGGCTGCCGCCACTGCTGACCACGATGCGGTCGCCGGCGATACCGATGCCGCTGACCAGCGTGCCGGAGGCATTGACCAGCGCGCTGGACGGCGCCACTGGCGGCGTCGTGTCTGGCGCGGTCACCGTGGCTGGCGCCGAGACATTCTGCGCGGCGTCGGCCAGGCGCACGTTGAGCAGCTGCCCATCGTTCTGGGCCGGCGTCAGGGTGACCGTGAACTGCCCGTTGGTCCCGACGGTCGCGATGCCGAGCACGGTGCCGGCGGCATTGGTCACCGTGACCCTGGCGCCGGCCTCGCCGGTACCGGTCAGGCTGGCACCGCCGGCCGCGACGGCCAGGTTGCCGGCCAGCGCTGGGGGCGTGGTGTCGCTGGCCGTGGCACTGACGGTCGGCGACTGGTTGCCCGCCGCATCGGCCTGGCGCACGGTCAGTACCTGGCCATTGGTCTGGGCGCTGGCCAACAGTACGGTGAAGCTGCCGTCGGCTGCTACCCGGACACTGCCCAGCGAATTGCCGGCCGCGTTGGTGACCGTGACGATGGCGCCTGCTTCCCCGTTACCGGTCAGCTGCAGGCCATTGCCAACGATCGCCAGGTTGTTTGGCGCCGCGGGTGGCGTGGTGTCGGGCGCTGTGAGGCTGGCGACCGGCGAGGCGTTGGTGGCGGCATCGGTCAGCGTCACGCCCAGGGCCTGGCCGTTGACCTGCGCCGGGCTGAGCACGATGCTGAAGGTACCGTTGGCTGCCACCACGCCAGTACCGATCACCGCGTTGCCGCTGGTGACCTGCACCGTGGTGCCAGCTTCGCCGACCCCGGTCAGCAAGGTGCCGGCCGCGTTGAGCACCAGGTTGCTGGCGGGCGCCGGTGGCGTGGTGTCCTGGGCGGTCACCTGGACCGCTGGCGAGGTGTTGGCGCTGGCATCGACCTGGATTGCGGTCAGTACCTGGCCGTTGGTCTGCGCCGTGCCCAGGGTGACGCTGAACACACCGCCATTGGCGACCTGGGCGCGGCCCAGTTCGACACCTGCGCTGTTGCTGATGATCACCGTGGCGCCCGCTTCACCCGTGCCGGTGACTACCGTACCGGCGCTATTCACCGCGACGTTGGCCAAGGCTGCCGGCGGCGTGATGTCGTCGGCGGTGATGAAGGTGGCCTGGGAGCCGACCCCGCCGAGCAGCAGGTAGGAGGTGACCGACAAGGTCTGCCCGTTGGCCTGTGGCGGATCCAGAGTGATGCTGAAGGCAGTGTCGGCACCGATGGTGGCCGAACCCAGCAGCACCGAGCCATCCGCGCTGCGTACTTCGACGCGGGTGCCCAGCGGCGCGCGCCCGCTCAGCACGCTACCTGTTTCGTTCAGTGCCAGGTCGCTCGGCGCCTCCGGTGGCGGCGCCAATGGCACGATCAACGTTGCCGCAGGCGACGGATTGTCGCTCTCGTCACGCTGGATCACGGTCAACAGCTGGGCCGTGAAGACTTGCTCGGTGAGGTCCACCACGAAGGTGCCATCGGCTGCCACCACTGCTGTGCCGATCTGCCTGCCGTTCAGGCTGACGAAGACGGTGGCGTCCGCCTCGCCGAACCCGGACAGCTGGGTGAAGCCGGTGTTGAGCCGCAGGTCGGTCACCGGGCCGGGTGGGGTGGTGTCCAGCGATTCCACCAGCAGCGGCTGCGAAGTGTTGTCGGCCGCGTCGGTGACCGTCACGGTCAGCACCGCGCCGGTGTTCTGGTCCGCCTCGAAGACCACGGCGAACTGGCCGTCGACGCCGGCCATGGCGGTGCCTATCGGCACACCACCGGCAGTGACGCTCACGATCGCGCCGGCTTCGGTGACGCCGGTGATGTAGCCAGGCTGAATGTCGGTGATCCGCGGCTGGTCTGGAGCGGTCACGTCGGCAGCCACCAGCTCTGCGGCCGACGAAGCGTTGCCTGCTTCGTCGGTCTGTACCACGCTCAGGGTCTGCCCGTTGAGCTGAGCAGCGTTGAGCGGCACCGAGAACCTGCCGTCGGTGCCCACCTGTACGCTGCCGAGCGTACCGGCCGCGCTGGTCACGCTCACCGTGGCGGACGGCTCGCCCGTGCCGACCAGGGTCAGGCCATCGACGCTCAAGGCCAGGTTGGCCACCGCGGCTGGCGCAGTGACGTCGGCGGCCTCGAACAGCACCGTCGGCGAGAAGTTGCCGGCCGGGTCCACCTGCAGGATGCTCAGCACCTCGCCATTGAGCTGCGCGCCCGCCAGGTCGACGCTGAAGGTGCCGTCGGCGTTGACTTGCGCCACACCCAATACGGTGCGGTCGGGGCCCAGCACCTGGATCCGGGCGCCGGCTTCGCCAGTCCCGGTCAGCGTCAGCCCGCTATCGCTTAGCGCGATCGCGGCGGGCGCCGCGGGGGCAGTGGTGTCCGGTGCAGTCACGGTGGCCACCGGCGAGCCGTTGTCGGCGGCATCGGTCTGGATCACGCTCAGTTGCTGGCCGTTGAGCTGGGCCGTGGCCAGGTCGACCGTGAAGCTGCCGTCGGCTGCGACGGTCGCCGTGCCAAGGCTGGTGGTGCCGAGCAGCACTTCGACGCTGGCGCCGGGTTCCCCGCTACCGGTGACCTGGTTGCCTGCCGCGTTGATCGTCAGGTCGCCGACCGGTGCCGGCGCGGTGATATCCGGTGCGCTCAGGTCGCTGACCGGGGAGAGGTTGCCGGCGGCATCCACTACCACGACTTGTAGCTGCTCGCCGTTGACCAGCGCGGGCTCGAGCACCAGGGTGAAGGTTCCGTCGGGGTTGACCGCCACGGTGTCGATGACCTCTGCGCTGACCAGGCTGACCCGGACTTCGGCGCCGATCTCTGCGGTACCGGTGATTTGCGTGCCCGCAGCGTTGATCTGCAGGTTGGCGACCGCGGCCGGTGGCGTCAGGTCAGGTGCGCTGAGGGTGGTGACCGGGCTCAGGTTGCCCTGGGCATCGGCCTGCTGAACCTGCAGCGACTGCAGGTTGATCTGTGCAGTGTCGAGGGTCACGCTGAACGTGCCGTCGGCCAGCACCTGCGCACTGCCCAGCACGGTACCGGCGGCGCTGCGCACGGTGACCGTCGCGCCCGGTTCGCCAGCGCCACTGACCACGCTCCCGGCAGCGTCGATGACCACCCCTTGCAGGGCCAGCGGCGCGGTACTGTCAGGGGCTGTCAGGCTGGCCACTGCAGAAGCATTGCCGCCACGGTCGACCTGCACCAGTTCGAGGACCTCGCCGTTGGTCTGCGCTGGCGTCAGCGTCAGGGTGAAGGCGCCAGTCGGGCCTACCACCACGGTGCCCAGGACATCGCCGAAGGCATTGCGCGCGGTGACCGTCGCGCCTGCCTCGCCACGCCCCGTGATGGAGGCACCGGTGCCGTTGAACACCAGGTTGCCAAGTACGTCGGGAGCCACGCTGTCCGAGGCGGTCGCATCAGCGATAGGCGACACGTTGCCCGCGGCATCGGTCAAGGTGACGTCCAGCTCCTGGCCGTTGATCTGCGGCGGCGTGATCGACACCGAGAAGCTGCCATCGACCCGGACCACGCCGGTGCCCAGCACCGTCCCGGCGGCGTTGCTCACGGTCACCGTGGTGCCAGCTTCGCCACGCCCGCTCACCAAGGTACCGCTCGGGTTGATGGCAACCTCGGTGGGCGCCAGCGGTGCCACACGGTCTGGGGCAGTGACGGTGACGGCCGGCGACTCGTTGCCGGCAGCGTCGGTCTGGGTCAGGCTCAGCACCTGGCCGTCGAGCTGGGCAGTTCGCAGCGTGGCGCTGAAGCGACCATCGGCCCCAACCACGGCGGTGCCCAGGTCTTGGCCATCGGCAGCGCTGATGGTCACGGTCGCGCCGGCTTCGCCACGGCCGCTGACGGTCAGCCCGTCCACGGACAGTCGATAGTCGGTCAGCGCCACCGGTGCGGTGACGTCGGCGGCAGTGACCTGGGCCGACTCCGAACCGTAGCCTTCGGCGTTGCTGGCGCTGACGGTCAGCACTTGACCGTTGAGCTGGGCAGGGCTGAGCAGCACCCTGAAGCTGCCGTCGGGGTTGACCAGAGCCGAACCGAGCAGTTGCCCGTCCTGCCCGTGCACGGCCACGCTCGAACCCGGCGTGCCGCTACCGGTGAGCGTACGGCCGTCGTTGGCCAGCGCCAGCTCGCTGGGCGTGGCCGGAGCCAGTTCGCCGGGGGAGGTGACTTGCGCGGGCGGCGAGTCGTTGCCTGCCTGGTCGCTTTGCACCACGGTGAGCACCACGCCTGGGCTAACCGCCGGCACCAGGGCCACGCTGAAGGTGCCATTGGCGGCTACCGTGGCGGTGCCCAGAAGCGTACCCGCGGCATTGATCACGGTGATCTCGGCACCTGGCTCGCCAAGCCCGGTCAGCGCCGCGCCATCGGCTGCGACGGTGAGGGCCGAGGCGGCCAAAGGCGCGGTGCTGTCGCCCGCGACCAGGACGGTGCTCGGCGAGGCATTGCCCGCGGCGTCGCGGGCAGTGACGTCGAGGCTCTGCCCGTTGACCTGGGCTTGGCCCAAGGTGACCTGGAACTGGCCGTTGCCAGCCACCACGCCGCTGCCGAGCACTCGGCCCGCGGCATCGCTGACGGTCACGGTACTGCCGGCTTCGCCACGCCCGGTCACCTGCAGGCCATTGGCGCTGATCGCCAGGTCGGCGGGCGCCTCCGGCGGCACCCGGTCGGGTGCGGTGAGGGTGACCGACGGGCCTTCGTTGCCAGGTGGGTCTTCCTGGTTGATGGTCAGTATCTCGGCGTTGATCTGCGCCGTGCTCAAGGTGACGCTGAACGAACCGTTGGTTCCCACCAGCGCGCTCCCCAGTTCGCTGCCATCGGCCCCGCGCACGAACACCGTGGCGCCCGGTTCGCCCTTGCCGGTCACGATCAAGCCATCGGCGTTGATCGCGACGTTGGTCAGGGCCGCTGGCGCGCTGATGTCCGGCGCGCTCAGCAGCACTTCGTCCGAGACATTGCCCGCGGCGTCGCGCTGGGTGACTTCGATCGTCTGGCCATTGGCCGGAGCTGGCACGAGCGAGGCACTGAACTGGCCATTGGCAGCGACGGTGGCGGTACCGATCAAGGTGCCGTCCGCCCCGCGCACTTCCACGACCGCGCCTGCTTCACCGCGACCGAGCAAGATGCTGCCATCGCCACTGAGGGCCAGCTCGGTCGCCGCAGCCGGCGGCGTACGGTCGGCGGTGGCCAGGTCGACAGGTGCCGAAGCATTGTCGCCGGCGTCGACCAGCAGCACCTGCAAGGCGGCACCGGTCAGCTGCGCTTGTGGCAGGGTCACGCGGAAGTTGCCACTCGCGTCCACCGTGCCGCTGGCCAGCAGCGTGCCGCCAGGCTCGCGGACTTCGACCGTCGCGCCGGCCTCGCCGCGGCCACTGACCACGGTACCTGCCGCGTTGATGGCGACGCCGGTTGGCGCCTCGGGCGGCTGGAGGTCCGGCGCGGTCACCGTCGCCGCGCCAGAGACATTGCCGGCTGCATCGGTCTGGACCAGCGTCAGCGCCTGGCCGTTGGCCTGGGCCGGCGTCAGGGTGATGCTGAACGCACCGCCAGCGGCCACCGTCGCCGTGCCCAGCACGCTACCGGCAGCGTTGCTGACCGTCACTTGTGCACCGGGCTCGCCACGGCCACTCACCGCGCTGCCGTCGCTGGCCACTTGTAATGTACCCGGTGCCTGCGGCGCGGTGGTGTCAGCGGCCACCAGCGTGCTCGGTACCGATGCCTGGCCACCGAGGCTGGCACTGGCGAAGAGGGTTTCACCGTTGGTCTGGGCCGATGCCAGGGTAACGCTGAAGGCGCCGTCGGCACCCACCACGGCCGAGCTGCCAAGTACCTGATTGCCGGCGCCGGTGACCGTGACCGTGCTGCCGGGCGTCGCCGTACCGGTCAGGATGGTGCCGCCAGCGGACAATGCCAGGCCAGTTGGCGCACTCGGTTCGGTCCCGGTCGGGCCGGCCAGATCGACGTCCGCCGCTTCGTTGCCGGCCGCATCGCGGGTCGAAACGCTCAAGGCATCGCCTGGCACGGCTGCCGGCTCGAGGGTGATGACGAAGACGCCCGTGTCATCGACGCTGACACTGCCCAGCGAGGTGCCTGCACGGCTCACGCTGACGATGCTGCCTGGCTCGGCGCTCCCCGACACCTGCGAGCCGTCGGCGCTTATCTGCAAGTCGGTGGCCGCAGAGGGCGGCGTGACGTCGTCGGCAGTGACGGTCAGGGGTACCGAAGTGCGGCCATCGGTGCCGATGACTACCACCTCGAGGGTCTCCCCATCGAGCTGCGGCGTATCCAGCGTCACCTCGAAGGCGCCACCGGCCGGAACCGTCGCGCTGCCGATCAGACTGCCATCGGCAGCCCGCACCTCCACGGTCGCGCCAGCCTGGGCGGTACCGCTGAGCAAGGTGCCGGTCGCATCGATGGCGGTGTCGCTCGGCTGTGCCAGGACGACTTCAGGCGCATTGATTGTCGCGGCGGGTGAAGGGTTGTCGCTCGCGTCGGTCTGGACCACGCTGAGCGCCTGGCCATTGAGTTGCGCTGGCACCAGGGTGACGCTGAAGCTGCCATTGGCGGCCACCGTGGCGCTGCCGAGCACGGCAGCACCAGCTCCGGTGACCGTAACCGTGGCGCCGGGCTCGCCGGTGCCGCTCAAGCTCGTGCCATTGGCCGCGACCGCCAGGTTGGCCACGGTGGCCGGGGCGGTGCTGTCCGGCGCGGTGAGCGGCGCAGAGGCCGATTCGTTGCCGCCGCCGTCGATCTGCACCACGGTCAAGGCTTGGCCATCGAGCTGGGGCTCGTCCAGGGTGACGCTGAAGCTGCCATCGGCACCGACCACGCCAGTACCGATCTCGTCGCCTGCGCCGTTGCGCACGCTGATGGTGGCCCCAGCCTCGCCAGTGCCGCTCAGGCTGACGCCGTCGGCCGCCAGCGCCAAGCCGCTGGCCGCGGCTGGGGGCTGCACATCAGGCGCAGTGATGGCGAAGGTTGGCGATACATTGCCCGCGGCATCGGTCTGGGTCAGGGTCAGTGCCTGGCCGTTGGCCTGCACCGGAGCGAGACTGATCTCGAAGCGACCGTTGCCGCCCACCACGCCCGTACCCACCACTTCGTTCGCGGCGTTGCGCACGAGGACGGTCGCGCCGACCTCGCCGTTGCCCGAGGCGACCGAGCCGTCGGCGGAAATCGCCACATTGATCAGCGCGTCGGGCGGCGTGAGGTCCGCGCCGGCGGCAGTGACCGGCTCGGACAGGTTGCCTGCCGGGTCGGCCTGGACCACTTGTACAGGCGCATCCGCCGCGGGCACCGGCGACAGCGTCACGCTGAAGCTGCCATCGGGTGCGACCGTGGCGCTACCGATCAGGGTGCCGGCATTGTCGCGCACGCTGACCTGCGCGCCGGGCTCGCCGGTGCCGGTCAGCACGTCGCGAGCGGTATTGAGCGTGGCGTCGAGCACCGGGTCTGGCGCGAGCGTGTCAGGCGCGACGAAGCCGACCGGCGCGCTGCTCTGACCGGCAGGCGTGGTGGCGACTACCTGCAGCAACTGGCCATTGTTCTGCACGCTATCCAGCGGCACGCTGAAGCGGCCATCCATGGCGACCGTGGTCGAACCGAGCAGCGTACCCGCTTCGTCGCGCACCGTGACCGTGGAGCCGGCCTGGCCAATGCCGCTGAGCTGGGTCCCGGCCGGATCGAGCGCCAGGTCGCCTGGCAGCAGCGGATCGGAGACGTTCGGCGCGGTGATCGCAGCCGGCGTGGAGACGTTGCCCGCGGTGTCGGTCAAGGTGACTTGCAATGGCTGGGCCTGGTTCTGCGCGGTATCGAGCGTCACGCTGAAGCTGCCCGTCGGACCGACCTGGCCGGTACCGATTACCGCCCCGTCGGCATCGAGCACGGTGACGGTCGCACCGATCTCGCCGCGCCCGGACAGCAGCACCCCGTTGGGGTTGATCGTCAGGTCGTCGGGCTCGGCCGGGGCGGTGGTGTCTTCGGCCGTGATGGAGGTCGGCAGCGATGCTTCACCGCCTGGCGCGACCAGCACCACGTCGAGCTGTTCGCCATTGGTGCGTGGGGTATCCAGCGGCACGCTGAAGGAGCCGTCGTCTGCCACGACCACGCTGCCGATCACGTTGCCCGCGCCATCGCGGACCTCGACGGTGCTGCCCGCGGTACCGGTTCCGCTGACCGTGGCGCCGTCGGCAGCAAGGGTGACCTCGGTTGCCGGGGCCGGGGCGCTGGCATCGGGAACCGTGACCGTCGCCTCGGCCGAGATCAGGCCGGCGCCATCTTCCTGGATCACCGACAACAGGGCGCCTTCGGCCACCGGGGGCGCCAGCGACACGAGGAAGTTGCCATCGGCACCCACCGTGCCGCTACCGAGCAGCGTGCCGGCCTGGTCGCGCACGCTCACCGTCGCATCTGCCTCGCCCTTGCCAGCGAGGCTGTTGCCCAGCGGGCTGGCCACTAGTGCGGTGACCGGCGTCGGTGGCGTGATGTCCGGCGAGGTCAGCACTTCGACTGGCGCCAGGTTGCCGCTCGCGTCACTCACCAGCACGTCGACCGGATCACCGTTGGCCTGGGCCGGATCGAGCCCGACATTGAAGGTGCCGTCGGCAGCGACCACCGCGGTGCCGAGCAGTACGCCTGTCAGGCTGCGGATATAGATGCGCAGGCCCGGCGTGGCGCGGCCGCTGAGGAACTGACCATCGTTGCTGAACGCCAGCTCGGTGGGCGCCTGTGGCTGGCCGAGCAGCGGGGCGAGCAGGCTCGCCACCGCAGAGGCGTTGCCGAAGCTGTCGGTCAAGATCACGTTCAAGGGCTGACCGAGGTCTTGCGCCGGAGCCAAGGCCACGCTGAACAGGCCATCGCTGCCAACCAGCCCGGTGCCAAGCACCACGCCTGCGGTTGTAGTCACGGTAACTTGCGCGCCAATTTCCCCACGGCCAGTGAGGATGTTGCCGCTGGCATCGATGGCCAGGTCGAGCGCCACCCCAGGCGGGGTAGTGTCGGCTGGGGTGCCGGGCGCCGTGATCGGCGTGGACGGCGAAGCGTTGCCGGCAGGGTCGAGCGCCACCACGTTCACTGGCTGGCCCTGGTCGAGGGCGGGGAGCAGGGTGACGGTGAAGTTGCCCTCGGCATCGGCCACGGCAGTACCCAGCAGGGCGTTGCCCAGCCCTCGGACCTGGATGGTCGCGCCGGCTTCGGCAGTGCCGCTCAGGCTCGCGCCGTCGGCGCTGAACTGCAATTGGGCCGGCGCGGCGGGCGCAGTGATGTCCGATGCTTCGAAAGTGAACGATGGCGAGGTGCCGGCCGCATTGCTCAGGGTGACCGTGAGCACCTGGCCGTCGAGCTGGGCGCTGTCGAGGTCGACACTGAAAGTGCCGTCGGCGTCCACCAGCGCGCTCCCCAGCACTGTCCCGTCGGCGGCGCTGACGGTGACGCTGGCCCCTGGCTCGCCAGTGCCACTGAAGGTCAGGCCATCGGCGCTCAGTTGCAGCGCGGCAGGCACCGCTGGCGCGTCGGGGCCATCAGGCGCCGTGGTGGAAGCGGCGGCCGACGCATTGCCGGCAGCATCGGTCTGGGTCACCGACAGCGCCTGTCCCTCGACCTGGGCGGGAGCCAGCGTGACGCTGAAGGTCCCGTCCGATCCGACCAATGCGCTACCGAGCAGCGTGCCGTCAGCGCCGCGCACGGTCACGGTGGCGCCGGCCTCGCCGAGGCCGGTCAGGCTCAGGCCGTCGCTGCTGACCAGCAAGCCGGTCGCGATACCAGGGGCGGTCAGGTCGGCGGCGAGCACCGAGGCAGACGGCGAGGCATTGCCAGCAGCATCGGTGAGTACCACGTTGAGAGTCTGGCCATTGAGCTGGGCGCTACCGAGTTCGACGCTCAGCGCGCCGTCGGGTGCTACCACGCCGGTGCCCAGCAGCGTGCCGTCGGTGCCGCGCACGCTGACGCTGGCACCTGGCGTCCCGCTACCTGTGAGCGTCAGGCCATCGGCGCTCAGCTGCAGGTCGCTCGGCGCGCCTGGCGCACCAGCGCCATCCGGCGCGATGGTGGTGACCACCGGCGAACGGTTGCCCGCGGCATCGGTGACGATCACCGACAGGGTCTGGCCGTCGGTCTGCGCGCGATCGAGGACAACGGTGAAGGTCCCATCGGGCGCGACCTGGGCCGTGCCCAGCACGACGCCACCATTGCCCAGGACCGTGACGCTCACGGTCGAGGCGGGCTCGGCAGTGCCGCTGAGGCTCAGGCCGTCGGCGCTGACCAGCAAACCGTTGGCCACGGCAGGTGGGGTGATGTCGGCAACGGTCAGGGTCGTGGAAGGCGAAGCATTGCCAGCGGCATCGGCCTGGACGATGGTCAAGGTCTGACCATCGAGCTGGGCGGTGGCCAGCGGCACGCTGAAGCGGCCGTCGGCAGCCACTACGGCGCTGCCCAGCAGGCCACCATCCGCGCCCCGTACGCTGACCGTGGCGCCGGCCTCGCCGGTGCCTGACAGGCTCAGGCCGTCGGCGCTGACCACCAGGCCAGAAGGCACGCTTGGGGCTTGGGGACCGGCCGGAGCGGTGGCGCTGGACACGGCGGACAGGTTGCCGGCCGCATCGGCCTGCTCCACGGACAGCAGCTGGCCGTCGACCTGGGCGGTATCCAGCGTCACGCTGAAGTTGCCAGTGGCATCGACTTGCGCCGTGCCTAGCACGCGCCCATCGGCAGCGCGCACGGTGACTGCGGCCCCCGGCTCGCCGGTACCGCTCAGGGTCAGCCCATCGCCGCTGACCTGCAGGTTGGCGGGGGCGGCCGGGGCCGTGAGGTCGGCAGCGACCAGCGCGGTGGATGGCGAGGCGTTGCCGGCGGCATCGGCCACCACGACATTGAGGGTTTCGCCATTGAGCTGGGCAGTACCCAGGGGAACGCTGAACGAGCCGTCGGCCGCGACTACCGCCGAACCTAGCAGCGTCCCGCCCTGGCCACGCACGGTCACGGTAGTGCCGGCTTCGGCGGCGCCCGTGAGGGTCAGGCCATCGGCGCTGAGCTGCAGGTCGCTCGGCGCCTGCGGCGCATCGGCGCCCACCGGTGCCAGGGCACTGGACGACGGGGAAAGATTGCCCGCCGCGTCGACCTGATCGACGGTCAGGGTCTGGCCGCCCAGCTGGGTGGCGTTCAAAGACACGCTGAACGCGCCATCGGCAGCGACCAGGGCGGTGCCCAGCACGACCCCGGTCGGGCCACGGACAGTCACGGTCGCGCCGGCTTCGCCGTTGCCGGTCAAAAGGGTACCGTCGGCACTCACCTGCAGGTTGGACGGCGCGGCAGGCGCGGTGACGTCGGCGACCGTCAGGCTGACCGAAGGGGAGCTGTTGCCGTTCACGTCGGTTTGCACGACGCTCAGGGTCTGGCCACCCAGTTGCGCGCTGCTCAGTGGCAGGCTGAAGGTACCATCGGCAGCGACTACCGTCGTGCCGAGTACGCCGTCGTTGGCGTCGCGCACGGTCACGGTCGCGCCGGCTTCGCCGCTGCCGGTGAGGATCAGGCCGTCGGCGCTCAGTTGCAGGTTGCCAGGCGCAGGCGGCGCGGTGACATCCGCGGCGGTGAGCGCAGCCGAGGGCGAATCGAGCCCATCGGCGCTGGTCTGCACGACTTGCAGGTTTTCGCCATTGAGCTGCGCGCTGGCCAGGTTGACGCTGAAACGGCCATCGGCGCCAACCACGGCCGTACCCAGTACGCTGTCATCGGCGGCGCGCACGGTCACGCTCGAGCCAGGCTGGCCGGTCCCGGTCAGGATCAGGCCATCGCCGCTCAGTTGCAGGCCAGCCGGCGCCGGTGGCGCCTCGGCGCTTTGCGGCGCGGTGGCGGTCACCGCAGGCGAGATATTGCCGGCGGCATCCGCCTGGACGATGGTCAGCACCTGACCGGTAAGCTGGGCGGTATCGAAGGTGACGCTGAACGCACCATCGGCACCCACCAGGGCGGTACCTAGCACACTGCCGTCGACGGCGCTGACCGTAACCGTGGCGCCGGGCTCGCCAATGCCGCTCAGGCTCAGGCCATCGTTGCTCACTTGGGTATTGCTCGGCGCTAGGGGCGCGGTGACGTCGGCAACCTGCAGGGAAGCGGAAGGCGACAGGTTGCCGGCGCGGTCGGCCTGTGTCACGGCCAGTCGTTGGCCATCGAGCTGCGCAGTGCCGAGCGCCACGTTGAAAGTGCCATCCGCGGCGACGGTTGCGCTGCCCAGGACCGCGCCCGAGGCATCGCGCACCGTGACGCTAGCGCCAGCTTCACCCGTGCCGGTGACCGTCAGGCCATCGGCGCCGAGCTGGAGGTTGGTCGGGGCCTGCGGTGCGGTGATGTCCGCCGCGATCAGCGAAGCGGATGGCGAAGTGCTGCCGGCCGCGTCGGTCTGCACCACGCTCAGTGCCTCACCGTCGAGCTGGGCGCTGTCCAAGGTCACGCTGAAAGTGCCATCGGCCGCGACCTGCGCCGTGCCCAGAACGCGACCGTCAGGACCGCGCACGGTCACGCTGGCACCGGGCTCACCGGTGCCGGTCAGGGTCACGCCGTCGCCGCTCAGCGCCAGGCCGGTCGGTGCCTCGGGCGCATCGGCGCCATCCGGGGCGAAGGCCGAGGCGCGAGGTGAGACATTGCCAGCGGCATCGGCCTGTTCTGCGGTCAACGGCTGGCCGTCCAGCTGGGCATTGGACAACACCACGCTGAAGGTGCCGTCGGCATTCACCACGGCGGTGCCTAGCACGGCGCCATCGGCCGCGCGCACGGTGACCTGAGCGCCGGGTTCGCCATTACCGGACAGGCTCAGGCCGTCGCTGCCGACCAGCAGGTTGGTCGGTGCTTGCGGGGCAGTGACGTCCGCAGCATTTAGCGTGGTGGAAGGCGAAAGGTTGCCGGCCTGGTCGACCTGTTCGACCGTGAGCCGTTGGCCATCGAGTTGGGGGCGGTCCAGGCGGATGTCGAAGCGGCCATCGGCGCCGACCTGGGCCGTGCCCAGCGCGCTGCCATCGGCGCCGCGCACGGTCACGCTGGCGCCCGGCTCGCCGGCACCGCTGAGGAGCAGGCCATTGGCGCTCAGTTGCAGGTCTGTCGGAGCTGCGGGCGCCGTGACATCCGTAGCTACCAGGGAAGCGGATGGCGAAGTTTCGCCGGCCGCATTGGTCTGTACCACGGTCAAGGCTTCGCCATTGAGCTGGGCGGCATCGAGGACGACGGTGAAGGTGCCGTCGGCGCCGACCACGGCAGTGCCGAGCACACTGCCGTCCGCACCGCGCACCGTGACGGTGTCACCCGCCTCGCCGTTGCCGGTGAGGGTCAGGCCGTCAGCGCCGAGCGACAGGGCGGGCGGCGCGGCCGGGGCGTCGGCGCCATCCGGCGCCAAGGCAGAAGCACTCGGCGAAACATTGCCGGCGGCATCGGCCTGGTCGACGCTCAGCACCTGGCCGTCGAGCTGGGCCGTCGCCAGGGCCACGCTGAAGGTGCCATCGGTGGCGACTACCGCAGTGCCCAGAACGGTGCCATCGGCGCCACGCACGGTGACCGTGGCGCCGGCTTCGCCGGTGCCGGTCAGCGTCAGGCCGTCATTACTGACCAGCAGGTTGGTCGGTGCATCAGGCGCGGTGACGTCCTCGATACTGAAGGAAACGGTCGGCGAAACGTTGCCGGCAAGGTCCACTTGCTCGACGGCAACTGCCCGGCCATCGAGCAATGGGCTGTCCAGGGCGACGCTGAAGGCACCGTTGGCGGCGACCACAGCGCTGCCGAGCACGCGGCCATCGGCGGCGCGGACGGTGACCGTGGCGCCAGGCTCGCCAGTTCCACTCAAAGCCAGGCCATCGGCGCTCAGTTGCAGATCGGTCGGTGCCGGGGGCGCAGTGAGGTCGGCAGCGGTCAGCGAGCCTGACGGCGAGGTGTTGCCGGCGGCATCGGTCTGGGTGACCGTGAGGGTCTCGCCATTGACCTGGGCGCTGTCGAGGGTCACGCTGAAGCTGCCATTGGCGGCGACCACCGCGATGCCGAGCACGGTGCCGTCGACGGCACGCACGGTCACGGTATCGCCAGGCTCGCCATTTCCCGTCAGGGTCAGGCCATCGGCGCTCAATGCCAGGTTGGTAGGGGCGGCCGGTGCGTCCCCGCCATCCGGCGCGATGGCCGAGGTGGGCGGCGAGACATTGCCAGCGGCATCCGTCTGATCGACGGTCAACGCCTGGCCTTCGAGCTGGGCGCTGTCCAACGTGACGACGAAGGTGCCGTCGGCGGCCACTACCGCCGTACCCAACACATTGCCATCGGCATCGCGGACGCTGACGGTAGCGCCCGGCTCGCCGGAGCCGTTGAGGGACAGGCCGTCCTGGCTGACCGAGAGACTGGTTGGCGCGGCGGGGGCAGTCACATCGGTGGCGGTAAAGCTGGCAGACGGCGAAACGTTGCCCGCTGGGTCAGCCTGCTCGATGCTCAATTGCTGGCCGTCGAGCTGGGCACTGCTGAGCTCGACGCTGAAGCGGCCATCGGCGCTCACTACGGCAATGCCCAGGACAGTACCTTCGGCAGTGCGCACGGTCACCGTGGCGCCCGGCTCGCCGGTGCCGGTGAGAATCAGGCCATCGGCGCTCAGTTGCAGATCGGTCGGGGCCAGGGGCGTAGTGAGGTCGGCGGCGGTCAGCGCGGCAGACGGTGAGGTGTTGCCGGCGGCATCGGTCTGGGTGACCGTGAGGGTCTCGCCATTGAGCTGGGCGCTGTCGAGGGTCACGCTGAAGCTGCCATTGGCGGCGACCACCGCGGTGCCGAGCACGGTGCCGTCGACGGCGCGCACGGTCACGGTATCGCCAGGCTCGCCATTGCCCGTCAAGGTCAGGCCATCGGCGCTCAGCGCCAGGTTGCTCGGGGCTTCGGGCGCATCGGCGCCGTCTGGCGCCAGGGCAGTGGCGGCGGGCGACAGGTTGCCGGCCGCATCGGTCTGCTCGACGCTCAGTCGCTGTCCCTCGAGCTGGGCGCTGGCCAGTTCGACGGTGAAGGTACCATCGGCAGCTACCAGGGCAGTACCCAGCAGCGTGCCATCGGCGGCACGCACGGTCACGCTGGCACCGGGCTCGCCGAGGCCGCTCAGGCTCAGGCCATCGGTGCTGACCAGCAGACCGGTGGGCGCGGCAGGCGCAGTGAGGTCATTGGCGACCAGCGTGGCTGTTGGCGAAACGTTGCCGGCCGCGTCGGCCTGCTCCACCGACAGCAGTTGTCCATCGAGCTGGGCAGTACCCAGGGTAACGTTGAAGACGCCATTGGCACCGACCACGGCGGTGCCGAGCACGTCGCCATTGGCATCGCGCACCGTGACGGTAGCTCCAGGCTCGCCGGTACCGGTCAGGCTGAGGCCGTCGTCTGCCAGCACCAGGTTGGCCGGGGCCTCTGGCGCGGTATCGTCGCCCGCGGTCAAGGACGCGACAGGCGAGACATTGCCGGCGGCGTCGGTCTGCTGCACCGAGAGCACCTGGCCAGCTGTCTGAGCGCTGTCCAGGTCGACACTGAAGCTGCCGTTGGCACCGACCACGGCAGTGCCGAGCACACTGCCATCGGCACCGCGCACGGTCACCCGAGCACCAGGCTCGCCAGTCCCGCTCAGAACCAGGCCATCGGCGCTCAGTTGCAGGCCGCCAGGCGCGGCCGGAGCGGTCGCATCCGGCGCGACCAGGGATGCGGCAGGCGAAGTGAGGCCGTCAGGGTTGGTCTGGACCACGTTCAGGGCTTGTCCATTGAGCTGGGGGCTGCCCAGCTGGACGCTGAAGGTGCCGTCGGCGGCGACTACGGCGGTACCCAGCACGCGCCCATCGGTGCTGCGCACGGTCACCGTGGCGCCCGGTTCGCCGCTGCCCGTCAGTGTCAGGCCATCGGTACTGAGTGCCAGGTTGGCAGGCGCGGCCGGCGCATCGGCGCCAACGGGCGCTACCACCGATGCCGCAGGCGATACGTTGCCGGCCGCGTCGGCCTGGGTGACCTGCAGGGTCTGGCCATCCAGCTGGGCGGCACCGAGCGTGACGTTGAAGGTGCCGTCGGCGGCGACGAGCGCGGTGCCGAGCAGCGTGCCATTGGCGCTGCGCACGGTGACCGTCGCGCCTGGCTCGCCGTTGCCGGTGAGCGCCAGCCCGTCGGCACCGACCAGCAGGTTGGTCGGGACACCAGGCGCGGTGGCATCGGCCGCGACATAGCCGGTCGACGGCGAGACATTGCCAGCCGCGTCGGCCTGCTCCACCGAGAGCATCTGGCCGTCGAGCTGGGCGCTATCGAGGGAGACGGCGAACGTGCCGTCGGCGGCGACCACGGCCGTTCCCAGCACATTGCCGCTGGCGTCGCGCACGGTCACGGTGGCGCCGGGCTCGCCGTTACCGCTCAAGGTCAGCCCGTCGGCACTGAGCGCCAGGTCGCTCGGCGCCGCTGGGGCGGTGAGATCGGGCAGGGTGACCGGTACGCCTTCGGATGTGTTGCCGTTGGGATCGGTCTGGTCGACGATCACTTGCTGGCCGTTGCTGGGAATGCCCTCGAGCGGCACCGAGAAGTTGCCGTCGGCTCCCACCACCGTGCTGCCGAGCAAGGTGCCGTCGGTGCCACGCACGTTGATGGTCGTACCCGGGATGCCCGTCCCGGTCAGGTTCAGGCCATCGTCCGACACGCTCAGATTGCCAGGTGGGGCGGGCAGCGCCGCCGCGCCATCGCCACCACCGCCACCGCCACCGCCACCGCCACCGCCACCGCCGGAAGCCGCAGCGGCGGCGCCGCCCGCGCCGAGCAGCCCGAGACCTGCAAAGGCGAAGGTCTGGTTCGCCTCGATGACGCCTTCGCCTGCCAGCAGCTCGTCGAGCGAGGAGACCTCGGCGAAGGTGAAGCCGGTGAATGGTTCGTTGCTGTACTGGGCCTGCCACAGCGTGCCGTCTTCGCCGCTGAAGACGATATCGCTCTGGACACCGTCGGCGGAGGTGGCGAAGAAGTTGCCGATGTTCACCCGCTCGCCGGACTTGAGGTTGATGATCAGGTCTTGGCCATTTCGGCTCACGGAAGCGACCTGGGCGGGTGCGATGGGCATTTCCACCACGCCTGGCCCTGTCAACTGGAGATCGCCCCAAGCGTTGGCGGTGATCTGGGATGTAGCTTTGTCGGCAACGACGATGTTTTCCATGGCGACTCCTGTCCCGTTAGCTGAACTGCCGAAGTCGGACTCGTAGCCTTTCCAGCATCCCTGGACTCGCCTGTCGGCTGGCCGAGGAAGGCACGATGAAGCTCCTGACTCCAGCCTTGATCGATGACCATCTGGATCCGATTTTTATAGTTCGAGAAATTTGGGAGGTCTGGCGTCAATTAAATGTCTGTCCCTGTATCGGTTTTTTTTCTAGTTGACCTCCTCGTTGGAGCGCTAAGTAAAACGAGGGCTGCAGGGTGTATCAAAAACATAACAACCATTCGTCGGGATTTTTCTACGACAAGAATTTGTCACTAACAACGGCTTTCTCATTCCAAAAAGGAAAAATGGCCAGTTGCTATATATCGCCTTGATAGCACTTTGATATTAATTGGCGCGCAAGTTTTTTGCTGGTGCTATTCATTCGAACCTTTATTTGTGGCCACTGGTCAGTTGCCTTGTAAATAAAGCGAATCAGTACTGAATCGCTCACTCCGAATCCATGTACGACCCGGTGTCGTGCTTTCCGGAATCCACACGAGGTGATTGATCATGGCCAGCAATCAAAAAGGAAGTGGTAGCCACAGCGGTTCCAGCAATCCGGGGAACTTCGCCAACGACCGGCAGAAGGCTTCGGAAGCCGGACGCAAGGGCGGTCAGAGCTCGGGTGGCGCATCGAAGGACCAAGGCAAGGAATCCGGCCGCAAGGGTGGTCGCTCGTAAGTGAGTACGGCGCGGTACTCGCCCGGGTACCGCGCGCTTGATTCAGGAGGTTTCACATGCGAGCTGCGCTCACGATCTGCCTGTCGGGCAGCCTGGTCCTGCTTGGCGGCTGTTTCGACCGCTCCGACCATCCGGCAAAGGACTCGGACCCGAGCAAGCCTTCGCTGCAGATGCAGCAACCCGACAAACCGGTTACTCAGGCCGCGCCTGATCCCAAGCCGATGCCTTCCAAAGAGCAAGACAACTGATCCCAGGAGGCCGAGTCATGAATGTCATGACCCGAACGGTGACAAAGCCCTTGGCGCCCGCGACGGCATCTACCACGGCGGGCGCGCCGGATTCCTGCAAGGCGCGCTACCAGGCCATGCTCGCTGGCGAGCCGGTCGATAGCGCGAACTGGCTGGCGGAGCTGCTCGAGCGGACCCGGTCGATGGCTGACGACTTGCCCGACGATCCGCAAGCGCTCGACCAGTGGACCGCCGACCACGCCGCCAAGGTGGCAGGCGAATACGCCGTCTACCTGCAGGCTCGCCAGCAAGGCGCGCCACGCCGTTATTTCGCCAACCGCTCCCAGGCGCTGTTTTTCCTCCAGCAAGTCGCACCGACCAAGGTGGTCGATGGCGCCTGGCTGCATAGCACCCTGAGTCACTGGCAGGACCCGCGCTATCACGGTCTGATCCGTACCTACCTCGAAGAGCTGGGCGACGGCGACCCACGAAGCAACCATGTGCTGATCTACCAGCGTCTGCTGAGTCGGCTCGGCTGCCTGGAACCCGTGCCGATGGATGATGCACGCTACCTGCAAGGTGCCGTGCAACTGGCCCTGGGCATGCACGGGGATGCTTTCCTGCCGGAGGTGATCGGCTACAACCTGGGCTACGAGCAACCTCCGCTGCACCTGCTGATCACCACCTACGAGCTGGCGGAGCTCGGGATCGACGGTTTCTACTTCCAGCTTCACGTGACGATCGACAACGCCGCCAGCGGACACGCGCGCAAATCCATCGAAGCCCTGCACCAGTTGTGCCCGGCGGAGGACGCCGCGCGCTTCTACGAACGCGTGCGCCAGGGTTATCGTCTCAATGATCTGGGCATCGACACCCCGTCGCTGATCGCCTCCTTCGACCTGCAACAGGAGCTGGTCGATGCCCTGGAGCGCAAGCGCGTGTTCGGCCAGTTCATGCACGCCGATCACTGTCGGCTGCAAGGGCGCACCATCAACCAGTGGCTGGCCCCTGGCGAGGACATGGCGAGTTTTCTCGAAGCGCTGCAGGCGCAGCGCTGGGTGAGGCGCGCCGCCGATCCGCTGGAGAGCCGCTTCTTCCGCCTGATGGAAGGCCCCACCGCGCCCATGTTCGGCGTCTTCAGCCCCTACGAGCGGCAGTTGTGGCATGACTGGATTGCGGCGGACTGGCAAGGCCCGGCGCCGCGTCGAGTGATGCCAGGCAGCTGGGAGGCGGCCTTGCAGATCGATGAGCAGGGCAGCCGCGCGCGCTCGCGCCTGTCGACCGCCGAACTCACCGAACAGATGGCAGGCAACCGGCATGCGCTGCCGGCCGGCCTGCTGGCCACTCGTGCCTATATTCGCCAGACCGGCCTCGCCGAAGGGAGACCTTGTTGATGCAGTTGTCCGAAGAGCAGATCCAGGCCGATACGGCCTTGCTGCAGCTCGGCCGTCGCCTTCAGGCCGACGGCTATCGCTTTACCAGCGTCACGCCCGCCACCCACGAGCGCAACAATGCCAGACCGGGTGCGCGGCAGGCACACACCTTGCGCGATGTGTTCGGCTGGAACCGGCCATTCGCGCCTTCATTGGTGTCAAGCGACGAACTCCAGCAGATGTGGAGCGCCAATGTGCTGAGCGACGAAGGCAACCTGCTGCGCAGCCAGGTTCGCTGGTCGAGCCTGGACGACTTGCTGCTGGTTCATTCCGGGTTTCCGACCGAGCGTACCGATGCGGTGTTCTTCGGTCCCGACAGCTACCGTTTCGCGCAGGTGATCGGCGAGCACCTGCGCGAGCATTACCATCGTGTCGAACATGCCGTGGATATCGGTTGCGGCAGCGGAGTCGGTGCCTTGCTGATCGCCAAGGCGGCCTCCCAGGCCCAGGTCAGCGCCGTAGACATCAACCCGCTGGCTTTGCGCTACACCACGATCAACGCAGCGCTGGCGGGGTTGAAGAATGTTTCGGTGGCGCCAAGCGATATTCTCGATGGAGTCGCTGGCACCTTCGACCTGATCGTCGCCAACCCGCCCTACATGATCGACCAGCAGGAGCGGACCTACCGCCATGGCGGTGGCACGCTGGGCATGGACTTGTCCTTGCGTATCCTGGAGCAGTCCTGCCAGCGCCTCAGCCCCGGCGGCAGCCTGCTGCTGTACACCGGCATCGCCATCGTCGAGGGCCGCGACGCCTTCCTCGAGCAGATCCGCGAACGACTTGGCGGTCCTGGCTGGCAATGGGTCTATCGGGAAATCGATCCGGACGTGTTCGGCGAGCAGTTGCTCGAACCCGGTTACGAAGCAGTCGAGCGGATCGCGGCCGTGGCGCTCACCGTGACCCGGGCGCAGTAGCGCCATGACCCGCTCCGGCAGCGTGAGTATGGAACAAGAGCTTCCCGTCGAGCTGCTGGGCGGGCTGGCTTGCCGGTATGCGGCCGGTCGTCCCGGCACTGCCTGGACTGACCTGCCGATAATGACAACTGAGCCTGACAGAGGAGAACGCCATGGGCGAAGTATCGATGTATTTCTGGGTAGCGGTTGCAGTGATCATCCTGCTGGTGGACGTGTGGGCCATCGTCAGTGTGTTCCGTAGTCAAAAGTCAGAAGCCACCAAGGTGATGTGGGCCGTGATCATCCTCGCCTTGCCGGTGCTGGGCCTGGCGCTGTGGGGCCTGCTGGGGCCACGCGGCATCAAGCGCGGGACCGGACCGAGCTCTCCGGAACACAGCAAGGGCTGATCGGGCATGACCGTTGGTCGGGCCCTGCCGGCCTGAAGGCAAACCTGGCCGGCTGGCAGGGCCTCGAATGCCATGCAGGCGCCCATGGCGCGAAGAATCTTTCCACGGAGGTAGACATGCCTAGCAAACCACGCGATCAGTTCAGCATGCAGAACCCCCTGACGCAGTATCCCCAGCCGCCATTCGAGCATCAGCCGCAGCAGCCGCCTGGGCTGGACAAGGCGATGAAGCCCAAGCCCGATTGCGGCGAAGAAACCTACCAGGGCTTTGGCCGCCTGGCCGGGCGCAAGGCGTTGATCACCGGTGCCGACTCCGGCATTGGCCGCGCCACGGCCATTGCCTTCGCCCGTGAGGGCGCCGACATCGTGCTCAACTACATGCCGGTGGAGGAAGCCGACGCCCGCGAGGTGGTCAAGCTGATCGAGGCGGAAGGGCGCAAGGCCGTCGCGCTGCCCGGCGATCTCAAGGACGAGGCATTCTGCAAGCAGCTGGTCGATGAGGCGCACGAGAAGCTCGGCGGCCTGGATATCCTGGTCAACGTGGCCGGCAAGCAGGAGGCGCGCAAGGACATCAGCCAGGTGACCCACGAGCAGTTCGACCACACCATGAAGACCAACGTCTACGCGTTGTTCTGGCTGTGCCAGGCTGCCGTACCGTTGATGCCGGCCGGGGCCACCATCATCAACACCGCCTCGATCCAGTCGTACCAGCCTTCGGCGACCTTGCTGGACTATGCCACCACCAAGGCGGCCATCGTGGCCTTCACCAAGGCTTTGGCCAAGCAGGTGATCGAACGCGGCATCCGCGTCAACGCCGTGGCGCCGGGCCCGGTATGGACCGTCCTGCAGCCCAGCGGTGGTCAGCCGCAGGAGAAGATCCCGGAATTCGGCAGCCAGACGCCAATGAAGCGTCCCGGGCAGCCGGCCGAATGCGCGCCGCTGTACGTGTTGCTGGCCAGCCAGGAGTCCAGCTACATCACCGGCGAGGTGTTCGGCGTCACCGGCGGCAATCCGCTGCCCTGAAGTCGGCTTCAAGCTGCACGCTTCGAGCCGCAAGCTGCACGTTGCAGCAAACAGCGAAGCCGGTATTGCGGGTGATCTGATCGCACAGACACCTTGAACGGCTGGCAGCTTGCAGCTTGTGGCCCCAACCTTTCGTCAAGGAGCAGGACATGGCCCGGGCAATCTGGAAAGGCGCCATCAGTTTCGGCCTCGTGCATATTCCCGTATCGCTCAATTCCGCGGTCAGCAGCCAGGGTATCGATTTCGACTGGCTGGACAAGCGCAGCATGGAGCCGGTCGGCTACAAGCGGGTCAACAAGGTGACCGGCAAGGAAATCGACCGGGAGAACATCGTCAAGGGCGTGGCACATGAAAAAGGCCAGTATGTGGTGATCAGCGAGGAGGAGATTCGCGAGGCACGTCCCGAGGCAACCCAGACCATCGACATCTTTTCCTTCGTGGATGCTGGCGAAATCCCCCTGCAGCATTTCGATACTCCTTATTACCTCAGTCCCGACAAACGCGGGGGCAAGGTCTACGCCTTGTTGCGCCAGACGCTGGCCAGCAGCGGCAAGGTGGCGCTGGCCACCGTGGTGCTGCACACCAAGCAGCACCTGGCGTTGCTGCGTCCGCTGGAAGACGCCTTGGCGCTGATCACCCTGCGTTGGCCAGACGAGGTCCGCGACCTCGACAGCCTGGAGCTGGACAAGAGCGTCACCGAGGCCAAGATCGACAAGCGCGAGCTGGAAATGGCCAAGCGTCTGGTCGAGGACATGAGTGGCGAGTGGACGCCAGGGGACTACAAGGACGTGTTCCGCGAAACGATCATGGAGCTGGTCGAGGAAAAGGCCAGCAAGGGCAAGATCAGCGTGGTGGCCAGGGAGGGAGGCGAAACGGCGGAGAAGGGCGCCGATATCATCGACCTCACCGAGCTGCTCAAGCGCAGCCTGGGCAGCAGGTCTTCGACCAGGAAGGCCGACACCGCGAAGAAGACCCCGGCAAAGCCCGCCTCGGACAAGAAGCCTGCCAAGCGCTCGCGCAAGGCGTCCTGAACCGCTGCCCTGCGCCCTGTCTGTTCGTCGACCGGCTTGCTCGCCAAGCCTTGCTTGGGCTTTGTACGAAAAGTGCCTGCGCAACGATCAGGCTACGTTGCGAACAGGCTCGGAATGCTCGTTTGCAACCTATAAACTCCGCTTGCCCGCCTGTTTTCGCCTTGCCTGATCGCCGCTCGGCGACTTTTTCGTGCAGAGCCTAGTCGCCAGCCAGGCCGGCCAAGGCCTGGCGCAGGCTGGCCAGGTCGCTGAAGCGCTGTTCGCGCACCACCTTGCCGCCTTGGAGTTCCAGCCACTGTACGCTGTCGCGATCGCCGGCATAGCGCGCGGCCACCTGACCATCGCGGTCCAGCAGTATGCGATAGCGCGCCGAGCGCATGCTCGGGACCAGCAGCGATTGCACCACGCTCGGCAGTTTCTCGATATCGGCCACGAATAGCACGCCACGCTGGTCGAGGTAGCCATCGGGGGTATGTTCCAGCGCGCTGTTGACCAGCCGTGCGCTGGACATGCTGCGGGCGATCATCAGCACGCGCGTGCCGGCATCGAGCGTATGGGCATGCTCGAACTGATCCTCCAGCGTCCAGGCCGTGTCGTTGGACACGGTCTGCTGCGCCAGCAGGTGAGTACAGGTCAAGCCGAGGATCAGGAAAAGGCAGGCGCGCATCGCGAGGTGCTCGGTAGAGGGATGAGCACACCCTAGCGGCAGTGGCGGCAAATGCCAATCGTGAGCCACAGACCCAAGCCGGTCGTGGTGGCTGGACGAGGTGCTTGCAACGACACCCGTCTCGCTTTTTCCTGTGGCTTGCGGTTTGCCGATTGCCGCTCATGGCTGTAGCTCGCGCTGACACAGGTGTGCCAGAACCGGTACGGCTGACACATGCACGTGTTCATCCAAGGCGGCTTGAGCTTCATCCGGAGGGCTCTGCCACGCCGTTTTCAGCCTGGCGTGCCGGGCCTGGCACAGCGGTTGCTCGGGTAGCGATGCCGCACCAGTGGGTGTTCGGCCACTAATAAGAACGGAGATCCTTCGATGAATCGTACTGGCCTGCTGCACAGAGGCTCGCCATCCGCGCCGCCTGCCTCGAGGAGACATACCACGCTCGCCGCCCTGGCCTGGGGGCTGGTCACGCTGACGCCGTTGGTCGGCGTGCCGCTCCAGGCGGCCGAAGTCGACGGCCAGCGCATCATCGCCGCCGACAAGGAGCCGGGCAACTGGATGAGCCATGGGCGCACCTACGACGAGCAGCGCTATAGCCCGCTGAAGGCCATCAATGCCAGCAACGTCAGCCAGCTGGGCCTGGCCTGGAGCTACAAGCTGGACCTGGACCGTGGCGTCGAGGCCACGCCCATCGTGGTCGATGGGGTGATGTACACCACCGGGCCGTTTTCGGTGGTGTATGCACTGGACGCGCGCGACGGCAAGCTGCTGTGGAAGTACGACCCGCAGTCCGACCGGCATAGGGCCGGGGAGGCCTGTTGCGACGCAGTCAACCGGGGGGTGGCCGTCTGGAAGGGCAAGGTCTATGTCGGCGTGCTCGACGGTCGTCTGGAGGCGATCGACGCCAGCACTGGCAAGCGGGTCTGGTCGGTCGATACCCGCAACGACGACAAGCGCAGCTACACCATCACCGGGGCGCCGCGGGTGGTCAATGGCAAGGTGATCATCGGCAACGGCGGCGCCGAGTTCGGTGTGCGCGGCTACGTGACGGCCTATGACGCCGAGACTGGCAAGCAGGCCTGGCGGTTCTTCACGGTACCGGGCGATCCGAAGCTGCCAGCGGAGAACAAGGCGATGGAGATCGCTCGCCAGACCTGGCATGGCGACGCCTTCGTCGAGCAGGGCGGCGGCGGCACTGCCTGGGACTCCTTCGCCTACGATCCGCAGCTCAACCTGCTGTACATCGGTGTCGGCAACGGTTCGATGTGGGATCCCAAGTGGCGCAGCCAGGCCAAGGGCGACAACCTGTTCCTGTCCTCGATCGTCGCGGTCAATGCCGATACCGGCGAATACGTCTGGCACTACCAGACCACGCCAGGCGACGCCTGGGACTTCACCGCCACCCAGCACATGATCCTCGCCGAGCTGCCGATCGACGGCAAGCCACGCAAGGTCCTGATGCAGGCGCCGAAGAATGGCTTCTTCTATGTGCTCGACCGGGCCACCGGGGAACTGCTGTCAGCCAGGAACATCGTGCCGGTCAACTGGGCCAAGGGCATCGACATGAAGACTGGCCGGCCGATCGTCGACGACGAGGCAGCAGCCTACTGGAAGGATGGCAAGCGCAAGCTGGTCACCCCAGCCTTCTGGGGCTCGCATGACTGGCACCCGATGTCCTACAACCCTGATACGGGGCTGGTGTACATTCCGGCACACATCATGTCGGCCTACTACGAACACATTCCCGAGGCGCCGAAGCGTCATCCGTTCAAGAGCGTCTACCAGCTGGGGCTGCGCACCGGGATGATGCCGGAGAACGCCGACGGCCTGCTGGACATGGCCAAGACCTGGTCCGGCAAGCTGATCGCCTGGGATCCGGTCAAGCAGGCTCCGGCCTGGGAAGTGCCATACATCACCATCTTCAATGGCGGTACCTTGAGCACCGCGGGCAACCTGGTGTTCGAGGGCAGCGCCGATGGCCGGGTGATCGCCTATGCCGCCGACTCTGGCAAGAAACTGTGGGAGTCACCCGCCGCCAGCGGGGTGATGGCGGCACCGATCACCTATTCGGTCGATGGCGAGCAGTACGTCACCTTCATGGCCGGCTGGGGCGGCGCCTTCTCGACCTTCGCCGGCGCGCTGTCGCTGCGCGCCGGTGTGCAGCCCTATGCCCAGGTGCTGACCTACAAGCTCGGCGGCACGGCACCGCTGCGCGAGCCTTCGCCACCGGCCGACGCGCCTGAGCCGCCGGCCTTGGCCGCCGATGAACAGACCGTGGCCGCGGGCGCGGCCCTGTACGACGGCAACTGCTCGCAATGCCACGGCATTCACGCCGTCAGTGGCGGGGTGTTGCCGGACCTGCGCAAGCTCACCCCGGAAAAACACCAGATGTTCCTCGGCATCCTCTATGGCGGCCGCGTCCCGGACGGCATGCCCTCGTTCGCCGACGCGCTCAAGCCCGAAGAGGTCGAGCAAGTGCACCAGTACCTGATCAAGCGCGCCCACGACCTCAAGCGCGAGGGCGACGCCTGGCAGCAGTTCAGCGCCAAGCCCGCCGTCGACCGGTCGCTGGCCGACAACCAACCCCAGGAGTGACCGCCATGCACGATGCAACCTATCAGAACTACATCGACAGCGCCTTCGTTGCCAGCGAACAGCTGATCGAGGTGCATAACCCGGCCAACGCCGAGCTGCTGGCAAGGGTACCGGAATCGAGCAGCGAGCAGGTCGAACGGGCCATCGCCGCGGCGCGCCGGGCACAAAAGAGCTGGGCAGCCCGACCGGCCATCGAACGGGCCGGCTACCTGCGCCAGATTGCCGGCAAGGTGCGCGCCAACGCCGAGCGTCTGGCCCGCATCATCACCCTGGAACAGGGCAAGGTGCCGGGTCTGGCGCTGGTGGAGGTGAACTTCACCGCTGACTACCTGGACTACATGGCCGAATGGGCACGCCGGCTGGAGGGCGAGGTGCTGACCAGCGACCGCCCTGCCGAACATATCTTCTTGCTGCGCAAGCCACTGGGCGTGGTCGCTGGCATCCTGCCATGGAACTTCCCCTTCTTCCTCATCGCCCGAAAGATGGCGCCGGCCTTGCTCACCGGCAATACCATCGTGATCAAGCCCAGCGAGGAGACGCCAATCAATTGCCATGAATTCGCCAAGCTGGTGGCCGAGACCGACCTGCCTAGCGGGGTGTTCAACGTCGTCGGTGGCAAGGGCGCCAGCGTTGGCCAAAGGCTGTCCAGCCATGCTGGCGTGGACCTGGTCAGTTTCACCGGCAGCGTCGCCACGGGCGCGCGCATCATGGCCGCGGCGGCGCCGAACATCACCAAGCTCAATCTCGAGCTGGGCGGCAAGGCGCCGGCGATCGTGCTCGCCGATGCCGACCTGGAGCTGGCCGTCAAGGCGATCGTCGCTTCGCGGGTGATCAACACCGGCCAGGTGTGCAACTGTGCCGAGCGGGTCTATGTCCAGCGCAAGGTCGCCGATGCGTTCACCGACAAGGTGGCCCAGGCGATGGCGGCGACCCGCTATGGCGATCCGTCGCGGCAGGCCGACCTGGACATGGGACCGTTGATCAACCAGGCCGGGCTGGACAAAGTGGCGCAGATGGTGCGCACGGCAAGCGGCGAGGGCGCCGAGCTGGTGACTGGCGGGCAGGTGGCCGACCTCGGCGCGGGCTTCCATTACCAGCCCACGGTGTTGGCCGGGTGCTCGGCCGGCATGGAAATCATGCGCAAGGAGATCTTCGGTCCGGTACTGCCGATCCAGGTGGTGGATGACCTGGACGAAGCCATCGCCTTGGCCAACGACAGCGAGTATGGCCTGACTTCGTCGATCTACACCCGCGACCTGAGTGCGGCGCTCAAGGCCAGCCGCGAGCTCGACTTTGGCGAGACCTACATCAATCGGGAGAACTTCGAAGCCATGCAGGGCTTCCATGCCGGCGCGCGCAAGTCCGGCATCGGTGGCGCGGACGGCAAGCATGGGCTGTACGAATACACCCGCACGCAAGTCGTCTACATCCAGGGCTGACGTGCCAGACCGGTTCCCGACGGCAGCCGGGAACCGGGCAGTTCATGCAGCTTTCTTCAATGCCTGGACCAGCTCGGCCTTGCGCATGCTCGAGCGCCCGGCGATCTGATGCTGGCGGGCACGCTCCATCAGCTCTTTCATGGTCATGTCTTCCAGCGCCTCGCCCGAGCGCGGCGCCCCCTTGCGCGTCGCCGCGGCACGCTTGGCCGAGCTGCTGCGCGCGTCCTCCTTGGCCTTGGCGCTGGTCTTGCGCCCCGAGCCGCCCTGGCGCTCGCCGCCACCGGACTGCTTGTTGACCGTGGCCCAGGCCCGTGATTCGGCCTCGCCCTTGGATACACCCTTGGCCTCGTAGCCTTCCTCGATGTGCTCGGCCTTGCGTTTCTGCTTGTCGGTGTACTTGGCCTTGCTGCCTTGTGCCATGACGATTTCCTCACAGTGAAGGTTGGGTTGCGCTGTGCTACATCACTGGGTATGCCAGATGCCGTCGTTGCGCTCGCAGTCGCTACGGGCCTGGGCCAGATCGGCGGCGCTGTAGTACTGGGTGACCACACGCGCCTGGTCGGGGATGCTCGGACGGGTGGAGGGCTGGTCGCTGCCAGCAGCGTTGGGGTTGGCCAGCGCTTCCTGGGTCAGCGCCACCGAACAACGCCCGACGCTGCCCTGGGCACATTCGCCGACCTGCTTCTTCTGGCTGTTGAGCATTTCCTTGCTCTCGTTGCTGCAGGACCAGGCGATCGCCTCTGCCGGCATGTGGGTGAAGCTGTAGCACGTGTGTCGCTCCACGGGGGCGATCGCTTCGCTGGATGATCGCGTGACGACATCGCAGGCCGCCGCCAGCAGTTGTCCGCTGGCCAGGCTGCAGGCCAGCCCAAGCAAGGCACTCATACGCATGCTCACCTCCCGGGCCCATGGCCCTGTGTCAGGATTTGTGCAGGGTCGCCTGCCCGCGTTGACGCATGGCCTTGGCGCGTTTTTCCAGCACCAGGTAGGCGATGACCGCGATGATCAATGGAATCAGGTAGTACAAGGTACGATAGCCGAGCAAGGTCGCGACCAGCGTGCCTTGGCCGAGCTGACCGGCCAGCAGCGCGAGGAACACGGTCTCCAGCACGCCGAGGCCGGCCGGGATGTGCGCCACGACGCCGGCGATGGCGCTGATCAGGAAGATGCCAAGGATCGAGGGATAGAACATCGGTTCAGGCAGCAGCCAGTGGATCAGCAGGGCCATCAGCGCCCAGTTGCAAGCGCCCAGCGCTATTTGGCACATGGCCAGGCGCAGCGAGGGCAGGGTGATCTCGTGCTGGCGCACATGCCAGGTACGCCGCTTGGCGAAGCCGCAAGCCAGCAGGTAGGTCGCGGCCACGGCCAGCAGCAGCAAGCCGATCAGTTGCAACCCGGTGGCACCCACGGCCCAACTTTCCGGCAGCTTGACCAGGCGCAAGGCGAACACCGTGCCGGCCAGCAGCATGTAGCCGACCCAGTTGGTCAGCAGGCCTAGGGTAAGGATCCGGGTAATGGTCGCGGTATCCAGGCCGAGCCGGCCGTAGAGCCGGTAACGCAGCGCCACGCCGCCGACCCAGGTGGTGAAGTTGAGGTTGAAGGCATAGCAGACGAAGGCTACCGGCAAGACCTGGCGGGCCGGCAGCTCGTGCCCGGTGTAGGCCCGGCCCAGCAGGTCGTAGCTGGCGAATACCAGGTAGCTGCACAAGGCGATGGCGAGCCCCACGGCCAAGGTCATCGGCTTGTAGGCCATCAGCGACTGACGCACTTCGTTCCAATCCAGGTTGCGCGCCAGCGAGTACAGCAGTGCCGGTACCAGGATCAGGAAGAACACGGTCAGCAATCGCTTGCCCCAGGTTTGCCAACGCTTGCGGTCCATCACGTCTTGCCCTCGCGGTAGGTGCCTTGCGGTTCGGTGACCGGTTGCAGCGACTTGAGCCGCTGCCGATGCGCCGGGAACCAGCCGGCGATTCGCGGAAAATTGCGGATGACGTGAAAGCACAGGAAGATCAACGGGGCGCGCCACCAGTAGCCACGCACCATGCGCTCCAGGGTCACGGCCTTGCACTGCTTGCCGGCCAAGTCCGTCAGATGGTCGTGCAGACGCTGGTTGAAGCCGCGATCACGGATGAGCAGGTTGGCTTCCAGATTGAAGGACAGGCTCAGCGGGTCGAGGTTGCTCGAGCCGACGGTGGACCATTCGTCGTCGACCAGCGCGACCTTGCCATGCAGCGGTCGCTCGCAGTACTCATGGATACGGATTCCTTCGCGAAGCAGGTAGTTGTACAGCAGCCGTGAGAGCGCGCGTACCCAGCGCATGTCCGGCTGCCCCTGTAACACCAGGGTCACCTCGACGCCTCGGCGCGAGGCATTGCGCAGCTCGCGCAGCAAGCGGTAGCCGGGAAAGAAATAGGCGTTGGCTATCACGATCCGCTTGCGTGCGGCACGAAACGCTTGCAGGTATTGCTCCTCGATATCGTCGCGGTGACGCTGGTTGTCCCGCTCCACCAGGGCGGCCCTGATGTGGCCGGCAGGTTCGGTCACCGGGCGCACCTGGCTCCTGGGCTTGAGTACCGGGGCCATCAGGTGGCGGCTGCTGGCGTGCAGCTGAGCAACGACCGGGCCGCTGACTTCCACGGCGTAGTCCTGCTTGGCCATGGGACCATAGTCACCGAGGTGGTCGGCGCTGAAGTTGATGCCGCCAATGAAGGCCCGCTCACCGTCGACCACGACGATCTTGCGGTGCAGGCGGCGGAACAGGTTGGTACGCATGCCGATGACCCGCGGTTGCGGGTCGAAGGCGTGAAAATGCACCCCCGCTTCGGTCATGCCGGCAATGAAGGCGTCCGGCAGGTCTGCCGTGCCGTAGCCGTCGACCGCAACCTCCACCCGGACACCGCGCCGGGCCGCTCCGATCAGGACCTCGCGCAGCTCTCGCCCAACCTTGTCATCGAAGATGATGAAGGTTTCCAAAAGGATTTCTTCCCGCGCCTGGCTCATCACCTCGAACACACGCGGGTAGAACTCCTCACCGTTGATCAGCAACTCCACATGGTTGCCGTCGACCCAGCGTTCGCTCACAGACTTACCTCCGCAGCCAGGGGGGCATGGTCGGACAAATGCGACCATGGATACTTGGACAACACGGTTGCGCCATTGGGCATGGCATTGCGCAGATAGATGCGGTCCAGACGCAGCAGCGGGAAACGCGCCGGGAAGCTGCGGGCCGGTGTGCCGAAGCGTTCGCCGAAGGCTTCCACCAGGCGCTGCGACAGGACTTCGTCGGCCTTGAGCCGCCAGTCGTTGAAATCCCCGGCGATGATCACCGGCGCCTTGGCCGGCAGGCGCTCGAGCAGCTCGAGCAGCAGCGCGACCTGGCGCTGGCGGTGTGCCTCGCGCAAGCCCAGATGCACGCAGATCGCATGCACCTGATCATGACCCGGTACGTCCAGGCGGCAATGCAACAGGCCGCGCTGCTCGTTGCCGTGGATCGACACATCCAGGTTGTGGCGTTCGAGGATCGGAAACTTGGAGAGCAGGGCATTGCCATGGTCACCGTCGGGGTAGACGGCATTGCGGCCGTAGGCGAACTGCGGCCACATGCTGTCGGCAAGGAACTCATACTGCGGCGCTTCTGGCCAGGCTGGGTGACGCAGGGCATGTTGCGCATGGCTGCCATGGACTTCCTGGAGAAATACCAGGTCCGCCCCGGTCGCGCGCACGGCTTCGCGCAGCTCAGGCAGAATGAAACGGCGGTTGAAGGCGGTGAAGCCCTTGTGCACGTTGATGGTCAACACGTTGAGACAGTGCACCGCCGTGACCTTGTCGATGACGGCAGCGGGCATGGGCATGGTCTTGATCATGGTGCGGCTCCTGGCGCGACGCCGGGCTCGGCAAGCGTGGCGTGGCCAGCGTCGAGCTTTTCCAGCAGACGCCGCGCATCGAAGGGTGCGTGGACCTTCTGGTCGTTGTCGAAATAGCAGTACACATCGCGCGGCCGTTGCGGCGGAATCTGCCGTGGGGCGACCAGGCGCGCGTCGTCGGGCTGGCTTCCGGCGGCCCAGTTCAGGATCCGGGTCTTCCAGCGGCGCAGCGCCTTGGCGGTATAACCGCTGCTGTACAGCTCGACATCACCGTGCAGGCGCAGGTACATGAAGTCGGCGGTCACGTCTTCGACATAGGGCCACTTGCCAGCGCTATCAGAGACGACCAGTGCCACGCCGTGCTGGCGCAGCAACTCGACGAAGCGCTCGCAAAGAAAACTCTCGTGCCGGACTTCGAGCGCATGACGCAGGGGCGCGTCCGCTTCGAGAGCGATATCCAGCCCTGCGTTGCCGCGCAGGTGCTCGGCGCAGCGGGTAGCGCAGTCGCCAGCCGCTTGCCGGTTGGCCGGCAGGCGCTCGAGGAAACCGGCCAGGCGCGTCTCGTCGAACTTCATGGTCGGTGGCAGCTGCCAGAGGATCGGGCCGAGCTTGTCACCCAGCAACAAGGGGCCGGAAGCGAAGAAATTGGCCAAGGCTTGGTCTATGGCGCCCAGGCGCAGCATGTGGGTGATGAAGCGCGGGCCCTTGAGGGCGAACACGAAGCCAGCCGGGGTCTGGTCATGCCAGGCGCGATAGCGCTCAGGCGTCTGCAGGCTGTAGAAGGACCCATTGATCTCGATGCTGTTGACCGCCCGCGCGGCGAAGGCCAATTCACTGGCCTGGGGCAGGCCGGCAGGATAGAACTCCTTGCGCCAGGGTGCGTAGCGCCACCCCGAGATACCGACACGGATATCGCTCACGGTCTGGTCCTTATCGCTTCGGCGAGTTCATGCGCCATCTGGCTGCACATCTGTGGTCTCCTGGTCGGGTACCCGGCGCGGCGCGGCGCGGCAGGCGCGGGCGAGGTACACACCATTTGCGACCTGCCAATGGGCGGCAGGGTTCAATCACCGCCATCGGGTCGGCCCGGAGCATCCTGGTTGAACTTTGCCGTGGCAGGCGATTCCACCGAATAGTCGCCCCACTGCTGCGAGAGAGGAGATTCCCGGATGAGTGAAGAAGAGCTGATGGAAGAACCTGGCAAGACCCCGCAACCCTCTGCGTCCGACAGCGAGGCGGATGAGCCGGAAGTCCTGCCGGACGACCCTGACGTCGAAGGTCTGACGCAAGATCCCGGCGCGCCTGCCTGACCTGGTCAGGCAGCGCAGCCTCAGCTGCATCATCCAACGCCTGGCGCACCTGGTGCGGCCGGGCCATGGTCTGCATCGGCCTGCCCGGCCACCTGTCCCGACGTCTGCCTCCTCACGGGAATCGAGCAGTTCATCCAGGAGAACATCATGGCAAGACACATCATCCACTACACCGGCCCGATCAATTCCTCGACCTGTGGCAACCTGATCAATACGTGTTCACGCGCCATCCAGCAGGGCGCCGATGTGCTGCAGGTGAACATCGCCACCATGGGCGGGGAGTGCAGCTACGGCTTCACGCTCTACAACTACCTGCGGTCGCTGCCGGTGCCGGTGCATACACACAATCTCGGCACCGTCGAATCCATGGGCAACATCATCTTCCTGGCCGGCGAGCACCGCACCGCCTGCAGTTACAGCAAGTTCCTGTTCCATCCGTTCCATTGGACATTGCATGGCTCGGTCGACCACTCACGCATGGCCGAATACGCCATGAGCCTGGACTATGACCTGCGCCTGTATGCCGAGATCGTGGCCGAGCGCACCCAGGGCGCGGCCGAATCGCTCGATGTACCGCGCTACCTGATGGCCCATCCGCGCATCCTGGGCCCTCGCGAATCACTGGAGACGGGCATGATCCACGCCATCGACGAACTGCCTATCGATGCCGGGACCTGCCAATGGAGCGTGCACGCCTGAGCGGCTTGCCGCTCAGCGGACGGAGGCGGCCATCTCCTGGTCGCACTCCAGCAGCGAGCGAATCACGGTGCGGATTTCATCCTTGAGCTGTGGTGCGCGATCCAGGCGCTCGAAGCGACAGTCGGCAATCTCGTTGCTGGCGCTGGGTGCAGGCGCATCGGCGAATGCCGCCTCGAATACGTAGTGCACCCGATTGGGGGCTTCGTAGCGCATCAGAAAGCGCAGGTCTTCGGCCAGCAGACCGGTTTCCTCGAGCAGCTCCCTGGCAGCGGCCTGGCGAGGGGTTTCGCCTGGCTCGATCTTACCACCCGGCAACGTCCAGGCAGCCTTCGGCTTGCGTACCCACAGCCATTTGCTGTTGTGCTTGGCATGACGGCAGATGACGGTTGCGCGTGGCTTGGCAGGTTTCATACAGGCTCCTAGTCGTTGCGTGCTCCTGACGGTTCGAGAGAAGTTCCCCGGCAATTGTTCCATCTGTTTTCAAGCATGGCGCGTGCGCTCGGTACAGCCTGGCCGGACAGACGGAAGCAGAGAGGCGTCGGCCCGATATACGGCACCGTTCGTCAGACCGACGGAATCCAATGGAGCTTTGCGGGCTGTTCACGGTTCCCAATTAAGCACGGTCTGCCGTGCCAAGCTCCTGCAGGTGCTTTCTGCCTGACAGCGGGGTTTTCGACAGTTTTCCGACGGAGGCGAATCCATGCGTGCTTTGACCTATCACGGTGCCAAAGATGTCCGGGTCGACAATATGCCAGACCCCACCCTGCAGGACCCCGACGATATCATCCTCAAGGTCACCGCCACGGCCATCTGCGGCTCGGACCTGCATCTCTATCACGGCAAGATGCCCACGGTCGAAAGCGGCGACATCCTCGGCCACGAATTCATGGGTATCGTCGAAGACGTTGGCAGCGGCGTGACCAATCTGCAAAAAGGCGATCGCGTGGTGATCCCGTTCGTGATCGCCTGCGGCGGCTGCTTCTTCTGCCAGCAGGAGCTGTTCGCCGCTTGCGAGACGACCAATACCGGGCGTGGTGCGATCATCAACAAGAAGGCCATTCCGCCAGGAGCAGCCTTGTTTGGCTACAGTCATCTCTACGGTGGTATCCCGGGAGGCCAGGCCGAGTACGTGCGCGTGCCCAAGGCGAACGTCGGCCCGTTCAAGGTCCCCGGCACGCTGTCGGACGACAAGGTGCTGTTCCTTTCCGACATCCTCCCCACTGCCTGGCAGGCCGTGACCAATGCCCAGGTCGCCCAGGGCTCGTCCGTGGCCATCTACGGTGCCGGCCCGGTCGGCCTGCTCTCGGCTGCCTGTGCACGCATGCTTGGCGCGCAGACCATCTTCATGGTCGATGATTGCCGCTATCGGCTCGACTACGCCAGGGATCGTTACGGCGTCACGCCGATCAACTTCGCCGAGGACGACGACCCGGCCGATACGATCATTCGTCAGACCGCTGGCCATCGTGGCGTCGATGCAGTGATCGACGCCGTCGGCTTCGAAGCCAAGGGCAGCGCCATCGAAACCGCGCTCACCACCTTGAAGATCGAAGGCAGCAGCGGCAAGGCGCTGCGCCAGTGCATGGCCGCGGTACGTCGCGGCGGCGTGGTCAGTGTGCCAGGCGTGTATGCCGGGCCGATCCATGGCTTCCTGTTCGGCGATGCCTTCGACAAGGGGCTGACGTTCCGCATGGGCCAGACCCATGTGCAGAAGTTCCTGCCTGAGCTGCTGGAGTACATCGAACAAGGCAAGCTCAGGCCCGAGGAGATCATCACACACCGCATGTCGCTGGAAGATGCGGTGCGCGGCTACGAAGTGTTCGACGAGAAACAGGAACGCTGCCGCAAGGTCATTCTGACCCCTGGCCTGCCATCGGCGGAGACTTCGAGAGCGGACCTGCAACGGTGAGCCTGAAGCATGCCTAGTCGGATCATCACCTCGGTCAACAGCGACGACCTGCATACGGAGGAGCAGGGCCTGGCCTTCGGTTCGCCCAGGGAACGGCTGGAGTTCTATCGTCGGGAAATCCAGTACGAGACGACCATTCTGGCCAACCGTACGGACGCCTACCTGGCGGCCCAGTCGTTCCTGGTGATCGCCTTCGGCTCTTGTATGGCGAACCTGAATCCGTCATGGGGGCACCTGTTCACATTGTTCGTGCCACCGTTCCTGGCCCTGCTGGGCATTGTCAGCACGCTGAACGCCTGGCCGGGGCTGCGCGCGGCCTACGGCATCATCGATCACTGGCATTTCAAGCAGAGCCAGCTGCTGCGCAACGAACCCACCGTGGGAATGGCCTATGACGACTGGCCACTGTTCAGTGAGGCCGAATCCAGCCACCGCGGCTACCGCAAATCGCTGCTGTTCTCCATGCGCACACCTTGGTTGTTCCTGGTGTTCTGGGTGTTGCTCGGTGGGTTCAGCCTGACCATCCAGCTGGTCCCGGCAGGTGCGTGAGGGCGCGTGGCTGGTATAGCAGGCGCGCTATCCAATTGTTGTTCAATCTTTTGAATCTTCTCGGAAAACCCCGATCAATGACGGTGTCATCCATGGAGAAGAGGAGGGCCCAAACGATGCCAACCCCACAGCTGTACATCATCGAATACCGCCTGCACGGCCATTCTCGCAACTTCATCATCCGGCTCGACCGCATGGACAACGCCGAAGCCTGGCACTGGGCCAGTTGCGATGCCGGAGTCGGTATCATCCCGAAGTTCGGTCGCGAGAAGATTCGCAAGGTCAGCCGACCCATGGCCGAGCGCTACGGTATTACCGATGTGCAGTGGCGAGTGTCGGGCGGCGCCGCACCAGTGGTCACCTCGACCGTGGCGGCCCCAGCCCAGGTGCCTGGCTCCGGCGCAAGCGACGCCTCGGGCGCGCCGGAAAAGGCAGCGGCCGTCTAGACTACGGCGGCAGCACCAAGACAGCCCGCATTTTGCGGGCTGTTTTTTTAGGGTGGGGGGCTGCTGATGGTTTCGTCAGGCACCTGATTCCGGAGCGCTGGGCGGTACGCCTCGAGGTTCCTCATCATCGCTTACGCTCGGGTCGGCATCGGGGTCCGGCACCTGAGCGTTGTCATCGAGCTCTCGCTCCAGTTCCGGCCAGTCGTCCTGGGCGTTGCCGCCGCCCATGTGCAGGGTATGAATCATTGCTGGCGTCCTCGCTTGGGTAGTGGAAAAGCGTAGTCTCATGGGTAATGAGAGTCCGGTTGCGTGGCCGGGGTCGGTCGAGGCGACAGAAGGTGCTGACTGGGCTTAGGATTGAAAACGGCGGTGGCTTGGCGAGGAGATCATCGAGCAGCGCGGTAGAAGTTGTCTTGCGGCGGTCGCTGAGGTGCTCAAGAAGCCCAAGCGCTGCGGTTAGATGGCGAATCAAAAGTAGAGGGATGTGGAGAATGCTGGATGCCAACAGGGATAACTACACTAAATGGTTATTTAGTGTAGTTATATTTCCAGGCCGACTAGATGGGGAGGGCAGTGACAACGACTCTAAGATACGGCTGTCGGTAGCTGACATCTGACTATAGGTTGAGCACATTACCAGAGCTTGCCTTAGGACAGTAGCTGGATCGCTGCTCGTTGCGCCTCCGGCAAATCCATTATCGGAGATCAGCTCGATTTCCACATAGCGACCGTTTGGGCCTCGTCGCAGCCCATGCCAGAATTCTGTCTTGAACCTCATGGTTCGTGCTTGCAGACCAAGAAAGCAGAATCGCCTTGGCGTAAGGGCTGACGCTCCGCTCTGATTTTTTCAAACTGGATCCGGTGGTCAGGATCATTAGCACGTTGCCACGTGGATGGACGTCTGTTCTTCATGTTCGGTTCACGGTGGCTCGGGATATGCCAGCTCGGGCACCTGACCGCGCTGAGCGCGTTGAGCATCCCTGTGCGATTTGGTCGCTGTCATGGCTACGGCATTCGTGGTCGACGTTTCTGAATGCCACACAATCTCGCCACTTGGTGATCGCCACCGGACAAGCGAGACTGCTTCGACGAAGGAACGCTGCAACGAGTGAGACCGGCGCTTGCAGTGAGTGCTTGGGGTTGGCCTCGTAGACGAGAGCGATGACGGTTGTCCATCGCGGATGTCGTATATGCCTGGGCTGTAAAAGAGCACCGGTAGCTCAGGAAGCACGGACAGGGTCGGTTGGCAGTATCGATGTGGCGGATGCGTCGTCGGGGCTCGGCTTTGGTTATAGGGTCAGGCGCTGGTTTCTTGCCGCTACTGCCGGGCTGCAAGGTTGTATATGTAGGTGCGCATAATGTGCATTATGTTAAATTATGGAAGTCTTAGAATAACGAGCTGTTGTTGTCCAAATCCATTAACCCCCGGTCGGTTTTGCACAAAACCCCGTTTCTCCAGAAATCAGTCATTTGCAGCTCCATCCTCATCCCCTCTCTTAGCTGCTCGTTTCACTAAACTCCGTTTCCAGCCACCACCGTTCAAAACGTCTTGCTGACTGGCTAGCGCGGCATACCTCTGCTAAACGTAAAGATACCGGCCAATCATTTTAGCTCGCGGGTTCGTCGATGGTGCGTCCGTTTATCCCATTTCCAATCTTCCCCCCGTACAGTCACTGGTACCCAATCGTGAAGCCAGTTTTCCCAGTAACCTCCAGATCCTATCCCGCTTGAATGAGCTCGACGTCGCGACTCAACCCTTCATCAGTACCTGGTACGCGGATCGCTTCGTTAATTGGATTGCCCACAACTGGAACCCTGCGACTGCGCATCTGCTATACCGCTCCTATACTCAGGGCTTGGAAAAGATGCTCAACTGGAGTTTCGCGAACGAGGTCTGCTTGCTGGACTGGACGCATGAGGATTTCGACAACTACTCCGAATTTATCCAGAACCCACCCCTCGATTGGGAGGCACCTGGTAAGCAGACTCGATACCTGGGAACCCCCGCCAAGGACTTTAAGGACTGGTCGATAAATCCGAACTGGAAGCTCTTTCAACGCAATCATAGTTCAGAGCCATCCGGGGCAATTGATAAGAACGTATGGAAGCGCGAGATTCGCTGCGTCAAACAGTTCCTGGATTTCTACCTCAAAGATGTCAGGGCCACGCGTGAGAACGTAGCCGACCGAACGCCTGAAACGCTCGTGTTCAAAGAGCCTGAGGCCCGAGCCACGATCACAGACGAAACCATGAGCTGGATGCTGAGCGCGCTCCCACGCCTTCCCCTCAGCGCACACGATGTCCAGGTGGTCTCGATGTACCTGGTTATCGCGAGGCACTCCGTACGGCCCATGTGGCAGGTGCTGGGTAACCTTTCAGCTCCAGGGCGCATCGACCAATTTTCGCGAAATGACCAGAGTGTATGGCAGGAGCCTCACCGGAAGACTGGCCTGCCGACGGCGCTACCGCCTGATTTCGGCCGAGCCTTCGAGCGCTATCTCAATTACATGAATATTGATCCTGATTTGCCTCTGCCTGGCTCGATCCTCTTCTCCAAAGAGGAGTGAGTTGCCCGTCAGCCGAGCCTCAAGCACCGAGCCTACGTCCAATCCTGAACAGGGCGTCGTCCAGCCACCTGTTGTACGAAGCTTGCGATGCCGGAATCAACAACTGCCGCTCGACCGCATGCTCTTCTTGGCGATGTGGCATGGATAGACTGTTCGATGGCACCGACGGCGGTTCCTGGAACAGTTTGTAGGACAGGTCGTTCAGGGACAGTTGGAACCACCCTCCTCGGCCATGTGTAATCAGCCCAAATGCAGCTTCTGCAATGCTGCGCACGCGGCTGGGCGAGATGTAGTGGCCTGCAAACGGATCACGGCTGGTTGTGGGCGAAGCAAGGGCTGCAGATAGCCAGGCCGTCCCGGAATCGTGATGGCGCCAGGATACGGTACCGGTGTCGATTCCGGTCAGGTCGCCCTGATCATAGTCCTTGTAGCCGTCCCGCAATGGGCTGAGCCCGGCCTGGCACAGCTTCAGGAAGAACGCCTCGTGCTCGGCATGGACTTGGCGCAGCGTGCCCGACAGTTCCGGCTGAGGCAGGAAGGCCATCTCGATGCGCGTATCGCGTTGCCAATTACTCCACTGGCCTTGGCTGCGCGCTTGGCGTTGCTGCAGGCGCTCCACGAACTCAGCCTCTGACACAGCGGTTCTTGCCACGCTGAGCTGGTTCAACGCCTGGACAATGGCATCGGAAAGCTGGTGCTCGGTCGAGAATGTCGCACGGAACAGTCCGTCGACGTAGTCAGATACTTCCCACCTGAATGCTTCCTGTGGCCCCTCGACTGGAACGTCTTGAAGGAAGGCAAGCACCCTCTTCCCTGCCGCCCGTGCACGGCGAAATTCCTGCTGGGTAACGGATTCTCCACTGGGCGTCTGAAAGCCAAAATCGGCGCCAAGGATCACAACCACTACGTCGGCCTGATCGACCTCTGTCATGCACGCGACTTCAGATGAGTCCGGCCGCGCCCCGAAGTCCTCGCACATGATTGGCTGGTGCTGCAGTAGCCCCACTGCTCGGCGAGCCGCAGCGCGGTAGACCTCGAAATTACGCACGACAGAACTGATGAATACCCGCATTTTCTCATCCCCCGCAAAAAACTGGCACCAAGCGACAAGATCGTTCCGCGCTCCTTATCAGACAGACGATGGCCCTACCTGTTACCGCGCCGGCGGCTAGCAACCATCGCTGCAATATTTTTTGACGTGAGGAGGATGATAACCGATTGCGGGCTCAAGCGAAGCGGACTATGTTGTGTTTATCAGGGATGAAAACCGCCACATGATGTGTTTTGAGTGAATTCCCATTGGGAGATTGAGCCATGACAGATCGTCGTCCTATCAACCCGAACGTCAACGTGCCAAAGAAAGGTGGTGGCGAGCAGCCACGATCTCGGAACCAAGATGGTCAGATCCGCGAAAAGCGCAGCGATGCAGGCAAACCGCGCCGCTGACCGTGCCGTCCATTCTGGGGGCGTGAAGCCCCCAGGTCTTATCAGACTGGAAGCACAATTCACGAGCCCAAACAGCGCAAGTAGAGCCCTTCCCCAGCATCAGCATCCTTCCGCCCCATCCTCACTTGCTTGCGCCAGCGTCTGCTCCACCTGCATAAAGGAACAAACAACAAGAAACGAGTAAAGCCAGTGAATGAGCCCCTTGTCAGATACGTTGCGTCCGATGTCTCCGGATGTACGGCAATATGCGCGCAAACAAATTTCGAGGAAGAAGACAGCCATGCGCTTTCCCTATTCCAGCGACTTGGCTTGAGGTATTTGATGCTGGATGCGTTGACCGCCCTCGGTGCGAAATTCTGCAGCCCGGCTCAGTTTCTCTTCGTGATGACATTGGTCGAGGATGGATGGCCCGAGAGCACCGCAAGACATTTCTTGGCTCAGGTTGGCTGGAAAGATCGCATGCGCGCCGCTTGGTTTTCGATAAGTCACGAAGCGCGCACAACTGCTGTCTCACTCGACTACGAGGTGTTTCAGAATTTCTGGCCCAATTTTGATTTCGCGGCTGAAGATTACACCGATTGCGCCAGACGGTGGTCGAATGGGGTGTCATCTAGCCAAGGCGAATCAGATCGTGGGGCCCAGCCTTAACCATTCACTGATAGCTTCAGAAGTTATTGAGCCAATGGGCGGTTCGGGCGTGTCCCTGCGGGAGCGGCTGGCGTGAACCGAGCCCTGGCCTGTCGGCCGTGTCTCGGCCCTGCGGGCGCTCATCCTCACGCCTGCGCGCTCCGCTTGCCTTCAAACCGGTTTGCTGCCCCTGACATCGCAGAGGATGCCGCGCTGCGGAACTGCCCCTTCCGGGGTGCTTGAGATCTTTAAGGCATCCAGACCGGCAGTTTTGACTTACCAGGCTTATCGATCACAATTGCCAAGCTCTGTTTCGCACGTGTTGCCGCGACATAGAATGCAGCCGCAGACGAGGCTTCAAGGCAGGTTTCCTTCTGGATGAACGCCGTGATCGGCCCAGTGGGCACAACCAACACGCGCTCGAACGTTGCGCCTTTGGAAACCTTGAAGTTCATGTAATCGAGGGAGAACTCCTTACCTGAAGTAGCCATGGCGCGAAGGCACTGTGGTCGGTACCGGCCGACGTACTGCTCAACGTGGCGCGAATGCACCAGGAACACACCGTCATGGTCGGACACTTCGTGATTTTCTGAGGTGGTACCAGGAAACCCCCAAGACTGATCAAAAATGGTGTCTGAGAACGTTGCGATCTCCGTTCGACAGCGGTAAGTAACTGTCTTATAGGCAATATTCAGCAGCCCTTCTTGTTCGCGCTCTTGGAACCATTCAAGCGCTCCTGCGTAGCCATATTGCTTATTTTTCTGCCCTCTAGGGTTCGTCGACAGGACGGCCTGGCGGACGTCACCGACCATGCGAACGTCGATCCTAGAGTGCAAAAGATCGTGGATGATCTCCCAGTCGTACCCACTCAAGTCCTGAACCTCGTCGATCAGGATTTCGTCGTAGAGGTGCTCCAGGCGGCGGAGCAATGCAGGTGTCGCAGCCATCAGCTCGCGCGCCAGCCGGCCAAGTTCGCAGCCATAGACCTGGTTGCTCATGTCCATAAACCTTTGCTTGCCGCTGGCGAACCGACTGGGACGTCCTTCGAAATTGAAGCCCCCTACCCGTTCACCTGGGAATTGCACAGGGAGGAACGGTTTTGCAAAGTGGCGAAGCAGGAACGTGTACCACCCCAGCACCTCGACGTTATGGAGGTCGCCAGCCTGTGCCCGAAGTCGATGGGAAAGCTCTTGCTGGTTGGTCTGGGTAAACGTGGCCACAAGAACACGGCGATCACTTGGGAGCCCTTTGCAATGGTCTACAAGGCCTTGGGTTTTTCGCCCGCCGGCGACCGCTAGGGTCAGACTGTTAGGCATTGTGAATGAACTCCGCCGCGTCCTTCATATATGGCGGTGGGCTGAGAGCCTCATCAGACTCGGCGATGCGAATCGCCCCTTCCGTTTTCTCTCGTGTCATCCACTTCAAAAGATTTGCTGCATCGGTGATGCCCAGTGTCTTACGTAGACGGGCCTCGCCGTTCGCCATGATGAGTTGAGGCTCAAGCGTGGCGCCGTCGGCGACTATCCCAATAAATAGATCTCTGCGCTTCGCCTCAAGCCACTTCTCAACTGGTTTGCGGAGCTCAGCTGGGTCAATGCCGTCGTTATCACGCATGACAGCGACTGGCTTCTTAATCGCGGCGCAGAGCTCAAGGCAACGTGCGAGTGCCAGGCCACGCATACTGATAACGTCGATGCCGTGCGCCATGGGTCGAGCGCCGAAGCAATCTTCGTAGACGCGTTCAAAAATGATCTCGTCAGATGGCCCCTCCACCAATACCACCTTTCTCGCCAGCACAAGGCGCAGGGTGTCGTAGCCTGGGAGCTTTTGGAAATAGCTCACCGTTGTCGGATCGAGTTCGGTGATTTTTGCAGCGCTGTTGCGGTGAAGCAGCAGCAATGCGTTGAGACCGAGCCGGTTCAAGACGTAGGTGCTGTGAGTAGAAATGAAAAGCTGCTGCTCCTCCGTAGCCAAGTCTTCGATACGGTCGAGCAGTGTCGTCAAGCTGGTGTGGGAGAGATGGTTCTCCGGCTCCTCGATCATCACGATGCTCACATTCGAGGAATGCCGCTTCATCGCGAGCGAAATCTTGATAGCAGCTTGCTGCCCCTGGCCAGCCATCGCGAACGGAAGCCCGTCGACGTGCGGAATCACCACGCTATCCCAGGATGTGCGAGAGGTCTGATCCATTGCCAGCGCCATAGGCTCGGACTGCAACGCAGCGCCAAGCCCTGCGAGTCGCTTATTCACCGGGGCCAGTGCCCCATCGGTCATGGATGCTTTTACACCTCTATAGTCCAGTGAGATTTGCGCTTTTTCAGCTAACTCCAAGTGATCACTTAGGATTTGTCGAAGGTGGAAATCAACCCCGGCAGCGGATTTGACCGTCCGAGAGTCGATCATAGCCACCGAGAGCGCCCGGGGACGTCGAGTGAGTTCGTTATCCGCGAACGATCGCCATTCGTAGGTGTAATACTCAACGGGAAGCAAGGGTGAAGGATCCTTGAGCCATTGATCCAGTTCTTCCTGATACTCATCGTTCGGAAAAATGGAGAGGAATAGGCCTGGGCAGACGTTTGTTGGCACGTCACTGTTCACTGCACCCAGTAACAACTGAAGATCCGCTGTGTCCTGTAGGTAGAGCTCAATCAGAATTTCTGGAAGCTTGGGCGCCTTCCCCGCTTTGCGGAGCCTCAGAAACTCGGCCACTACCTCGGTGTTGAACCAGTGGGGGTTCAGCTCTTCAAGGATTCCCCGCCCACCTATTCGGCCGTTAAGCGCCAGGGAGATAGCCTCCATCAGCGTGGACTTCCCTGCGTCATTGTCACCGACCAAGATATTCACGCCCGGGTTAGGCTTCAAAAGAAAATCTTTATAGATGCGGTATCCACGGATGCGGATTTTTGTAATCACTGTCGACGTTCCTTGGCGAGATGGTGCTGTATGGCGCTTTGATGGCCGCGTGGCCTGATGCTATAAGCCTAGCGTTGGCCTTGTCGACGTTCCTCCCAGTTTGCATGTACACCTAGGCTGCATCTCTCGGCCCCTAGCGCACGAGATTGGTCAGGAAAAGCACATCATCAGTGGCCGTCTCACCTCAGGCGCCATGAGCTTGGAAATCTCTTCTACCACCCATGCCCCGCAAGGCCACAGAGCCTGTATAGCCAGCAGCACCGTGAAAACGAAAAACGCCCGGAGGAGGTAGTCATGCGCCAGTTTGATATGACTCACCTTAGCGTTGGTGCCTGGGTAGTTTTCGATGACAGCGATTGCGATAGACTTGGCCAAGCTCGCGGCGGGTTGTTGCGTGCTCCAGCAACGTGAAATGTTGCTGGCACCCACCATGTGGGCATTGCTCACGCGCAATACGCAGAACGCGCTGTACCCCGCCCGCAGGACATACGCCACTGCAAGGACAAAAACCACCAGCGACAGGACGCCGAGGGCTTTATGGGTCTTGTCGCTCCAAAGGGTGGGCAATAACGACACCAACACCGGGATGAGGGCGGTTACTGCCGCAAGGTATACCCCTGCTTTCGTGTCAGCACCTTTACGACGCTCCTGTTCGGCGTCGTACATCCGGCGTGCCTCTTCGAGCGCTATTTCGCTCTGCAGATCCCAATTGCCGTCGTTGACGGATGCTTTCCACCCAGCACGCATTTGGTCATTTGCCACAACCTGACCAGGCGTAGGTGCAACCAGGGTCGGCCAAAACAACTGCCTATCAAAGCGGGCCATTTCGGATCATCTCCAGCTCATCAACGATTGCCGCAGCAATTGGGTATCCGGTTTGATTTTCGATCCAGGCCCACTGACCGTTTGGATTGATCTCCAAAAACCACAGCTTTTCATCTGGGTCACACACCAGATCAATAGCGCCATACCTCAGGTTCAGACGGTGCACCAACTCTCGACATTGATCAGCCACTTGATCAGGCAAGCTAATGGCCTCGTATCGTAAGTCAGGGCGGCTACCCCGGCGCCAGTCAACTTCGGTTTCTTCACTATCCTGAGGCCAGATGGCGGTGGCGAACACCTGGGCGCCAACGACTGTAACGCGAACATCATATTTTTTGGGCACTTCAGTCTGGATGATCAACGGGGCAAGGCTAAGGGCAGGCGCATCTGCTTCAGTCAATGGCTGCAGCCGTGAGGTGAACATCACCTTCTCCAGCTCGCCCGGCAATACCGCTTGCCGCAGCGGCTTGCCAATAGCCCTTCCCTCTGCCGTCAGTAACTCGGCAGGCTTCAACTGGTTCGTGATGGCGGTATCCGGAATGTTGAAACCGAGCTGCCGAGCAATCAGGAGCTGTCGCGGTTTATCTTCAGCCAGAAAGATCTGAGTAGGGTCACTGAACCAACGACTCTCCAGTCGAAAATACAGGCTCTTCAGAAAGCTGCTCCATTCGGCCTCAACGTATGCACGCTCACCAGCATCCGAGACGGCGTCAGGAGCTTGTGGCGCACCTGGCCGGCGAAAATAGGCAGCCGTAACGTCATGCCCAGTGATTCGTTTCCCTTCCAGCTCAATCGCCCAATCATCCATGGCACCCACGCCCAAGGTGCTTCTGGATAGAGGGAACAGTTCAGTGTTAAGCCTGAAATAAGGCAAGCCCCGTCGTTGGAGCTCTGCAACGACGAAGTCCATTGTTATGTCGCGACGATTAGTGACCAGCAGAAACATGATGGAAAGCCTCAATCCAGGTAAAAGCGCTCATCGAGGCCAAATTGCATATCCCCTGGATCATCGTGCTCAAGCTGCGCCTCGGTTTTGGTCATCAGCTCCAGCATGGCGTAGCTGTCACCCGGGTCATCCTCTTCGATCACCGTATCGGTCTTGTTCATCAATTGCAGCAGATGAGATGTCTGCCCCTTGGAGGTGAGATTGTCGTCACTTTCGGGCTTGGAGTATGTTTTCGTGAGCGTTTCGAGCGTCACGAACGAGTCGTC
>NZ_JADNYP010000009.1 GCF_015680705.1 Pseudomonas fulva
GTGGGCGTCCATCATTCACAGCCAGAAACTCCGCTTCCTCGCCTGTCTTCACCTTGCCTGATCGCCGCTCGGCGACTTTTCGTACAAAGCCGAGGATTGATTAGCGTAGAACCGAAATTGACCGAGTAAGGATTATTCCTTACTATTCGCTCAGCATATCCGGGAGAACACTCATGCCTGCCATCCACGAAATCGCCACGTTGACCTCGAAGGGGCAGGTCACACTGCCCAAATCCGTTCGCCAGCTACTGGGCATTGACAAAGGTGGCAAGATTGCATTCGACGTACGCGGGGGTGAAATCGTGGTCAGCCGCGTAGAAACCACCCACGAAGACCCTGCCATCGGTGCGTTCCTGGGGTTGCTGGAGGCTGATATCCGAGGCGGCCGCAACCTCACCACTCTGCCGGAAGACTTGGCCCAAACCATGCTCGCCAACGCAAAACACTCCGTAAACCTGGACGAAGATATCGATGGTGAGGTCGCGATCTGATGCTGCGACATGGCTGGACACTGTTGTTCCATGAAGGTATGACTTTACAGCTACGCAAATTGCAAGAAGCCGCCGCCCGAGCCGAGCAGAACGATCCGCAAGGTTTTGAGAGCAACGCCAACGTCAAGCTGTTTCGGGCATTGAGCCATCTGATCATGGAGGCTGTGCCTGCCGACCCAGGCCGTGATGAGTTCCGCCAAGGCAACACGCTGGGCACCGCCTACAGACATTGGCGCCGCGCAAAAATCGGCAGGCGCTTTCGGCTGTTCTTTCGCTACGACTCAAGGTCCAAGGTCATCGTCTATGCATGGGTCAACGACGAAAATACCCTACGGTCCGCAGGCAGCAAATCCGATCCCTACGCCGTATTCGAAAAGATGCTGGGCCGCGGTAACCCTCCTGATGACTGGGATGCGCTGACGGCTGCGACGCGTAGCGACTGGGACGAGCCCAAAGCATAAGTTGCGCAAATGGGTGAGGGATTGCACGTTCTGCGCCAGCGCCGCCCCCGGTGCGTCCACTGTAATCCACTCTTAGCTGCTGTAAAAAAGGGGTACATCTGGGGGTACGAAACCAATTCCCCAATATCAGAAATGCTACCCGAATCAGGCTGCACAAGGCATCAGGCACAGGGCAACTCGTGGCGTGCGATCTGAAAGTAAAAGGCGGCCAGCAGAAGAACGCCAATCGCGAGAAGGCAGAGTTCATCGAGCCTGAGGAAACACCGTCAGAAGTTTCACACACCCACGATGCGGAAAATATCGATGAACTGCCAGATATCACATATGTAGCGACAAACCACTGCATATGATCGCAAACCAAGGGCGCCAATTAGCACCCTTGATCACGGAGAGGAATCAGGCTCTCCCGTTCAACCGTTCGAAACCAGATTCGAGATCCTGGATCAGATCCTGAACATCTTCCAGACCAATTTGCAGGCGCAATGCATAACCGCCTGACGGCCACTGGGTAGCGGTTCGATAATCGGCACAATTGAACGGGATGATCAAGCTTTCATAGCCTCCCCAGGAGAAACCCATCCCAAAGATTTGCCATGCTCGCGACCCTGGTCTTCTTGTTGGGATATGTACTGATGTCCGCGAACGCGGGTTGCTTCGCGCTAGGCGCCGCCCACTACCCGACACCAATCCGGGCAACTGGAGTTAGCTGGGTCTTTGGCGTTGGCCGGGTTGGCGCAATCCTGGGAGCAGGCTCGGGTGCGATGATCATGACCTGGGGCTGGACGATCACGGATATCTTCGTTCTTCTTGCCGTCCCGGTGACGGCCGCAGCTACCGCCATCCATCTCAAACGAAGAAGGCATACAAAATCCTTAGCCACGGCGGTGCAGTAGCCTAGCCGATAGGAACCCGATTGCTGCCGAGCAATTCCCCGTCCCAATGGGCGGGGACTTCTGCGGTACCCTCCCTTCGTCTCCCAAGTCCAGCCTTGCGAATGCACGAATATTCGTGACACCGGCTCGATCGGCGTACTCGCCGGAGCCGCATCCGACACAGCAGCACCTGGCTTGAGCCTGCCGATTACCGCGACGGGCGGTTGTCAACACCTGGCCTCTCGCTCCCGCCTCACACTCTGAACCGCACCAGAATCCTGCTCTTGCCCACCAGACGATCCACGCTGACCGCCCCACTACCGTAACCGGAGTAGCTTTTCACCAAGCGCATGCCAAGGCCCGTGCCGCTGGGCTTGGGATAGTCGGCGGGGAAACCGTCGCCCTCGTCGGTGACGCTGATCAGGGCATGATCGGCTTCCTGCCTGACGCAGACATCGATGGTACCCTTGCCGTATTTCAGGGCATTGGTGATCAGTTCGGAAATCACCAGGCCCAGGGGGGCCATTCGCTCGGGCGGGAGGGTCAGGTCATCGGTTTCCAGATTGATCTGCCGGTCCGCCAGGGCCTTGCCGATGTCGCCCAGCAACGAGCCCAGGTAGTCCGCTACCTTGACGTCCCGGGTCTCGGCATTCTGATAGAGGCGCTCATGCACGGTGGCAATGGTGACCACACGCCCGGCCGCCGTTCTGAGCTGTAGCTTGACGGCATCGTCTTCAGCCAGGTTGGCCTGCAGCAGGAGCAAGGTATTGACCAGGTGCAGGCTGTTCTTCACTCGGTGGTGGATTTCCACCAGGTATGAATCGCTCATGCTCAGCTGGTTGCTTTGCGTATTGATCAGACCCTGCAGTTCCTGCTCATGGCGGTGGCGTTCGGTGATATCACGCGAGACCGCGATCAGGCGCTGGGCCTGCCCCTGGGTCGCGGGAATCGGCGCCAGCAATACGTCCCACCATCTGAATTCCCCCTGGGTGGTCGGACAGTAGCTTTCAAAGCGTGTCGTCTCCCCCCGTGCCGCCTTGGCCAGCGCCTCGGCGACCAGCGGGCGTGCCTCCTCTGGCCAGAGCGTCGCCCAAGGGCGCCCGAGCACGTCCTCGGCGCAGGACACTTGCATCAGGCGCAAGCCGCTGTCGTTGAAGAACTCGATCAGGCCGTCCGTGGACATCACTTCCACGCAATCGGGGCTCGCATTCAGGACGCTTTCCGAATATGACAGCGGCGTCTGCACTTCGGTCTCGGCCGATAGGCGCTCCAGCGCCATCGAGATGACATTGGCGATGCCCTCCATGAACACTAGGTCGCTCTCCATGAAGTCGTCGCCATCGCTGCTGTCGGCCTCGAGCACGCCAAAGGGCGCCGAAACGCCGCGGATCGGGACATTTATCGCGCGCTGGATACCGTATTTCTTCATGAGCGCAGGCGTTCCGAAGCGCTGCTCCTCGCCCAGATGATTCGACAGCACCGGGCGATACGTCGCGATGGCGTAGCCGGCCGGGCTGGCCTGGTCGCCACCGATACGGACGCTGCCGATATCCGCTTCGTCCCAGCCGACGCCGTGGCTGATCACCAGGTCATCACCTTCCCCCACGGGCACCAGCACCTTGGCGAAACGCGTGGCCATGCCCTGGGCGACGACAGCGCAGGCCCTGTCCAGCAGATCGTCGAGGTCATGACTCTTGAGCGAAGCCACTCCGAACTCGACGACCAGTTCGTGCTGGCGCCGGAGCCGGGCATGGGACCTCTGCAAGGCGGCGCGCAAGGTTTCATCGGGCGATCTTTGCTGCATCGGGCGTAATCCAGAGAATGTATGTCGGCGGGTGCGACTGCGCCCGTTTGCACTACAGCAAGGTGGCGAGAATCCGGGACTCCGGTAAAACTCGATGTACCCCAGACTGTAGCTGCAAATCGCAACTTGGCACAGCGCAGCGCAGAGCAGAGCAGCCAGCCGTGAACTCTGTGTAGGCGCGGCGATTCTTATGACGCGATCGCTTCCCGATGTACCCGCTTGGGCATCAGCCTGCTCCAGTGCATCGATGCCGCGCTGGGCAAAGGGCGGCTCGACAAGATCGGCAACCCGCCTCAGGCGGCCTGGTCCGCGGCGAAGTCTGCCAGCGCCTGCTGGAACAGTTTCAAGGCCGGCGACATGAACTTGTCACGGTGATGGACTGCGTACAGCTGCCGCTTGTGCGACAGGTCACCTTTGTTCAGCACGACCAGCTGCCCCTGCGCCAGCAGATCGCTCACGACCCAATAGGAAAGACAGCTGATTCCAAGGCCTGCGGCAACCATGCGCTTGATAGCCTCGGAGCTGCCGATTTCGCGAGTATTGCTCCACTCGCCCAGCCGTGGCAGCAGGAACCTCAGGACTTCCTCGGCCGTTCCGGAGCCGCTCTCGCGGATCAGCCAGGGCGCCTCCCGCAGATCATTCCACGTTACTGCGCCGTTATGCGCAAGTGGATCGGATGCAGCCGCGATAACCAGCAATTCATCCTCGAACCATGGCTTTACGGTCAGTTCCGGCAAGTGACAGGGACCTTCGATCAAGGCCATGTCGATGGACAGCTGGGCAGCCTGCCTGGCGACGTCCGCGCTGTTGCCCATCGAGACGTCGACGCGCAGGCCAGGCGTTCGCTGGCTCAAGCTCTCGGCCAGGCACGGCATGATGTAGTTCCCGATCGTGGTGCTGCAACCGATCCGCAGGCGCGTCACGGTATCGGTGCTCAAGAATGTTTCCTCGATTTGCGCGGCGGCTTCCAGCAACCGAACAGCCTGGGGGAAAAGCTTGCGTCCGTTATCGTTCAGCACGAGGCGCTTGCCCACCCGATCGAACAGCCGCACGTCCAGTGCGCGCTCCAACTCATGCAGCGCCGAACTGGTCGCCGATTGAGACAATGCCAGGAAAACGCTTGCGCTGGTCGTCGAGCCGCACTGGGCAATGGCTCGGAAAATATCCAGCTGGCGAAGGGTCAACTTCATGGGGTTACCCGAAAAATAGGTATGAGGTATCAAAATTACCCGTTTCCCCCGCTAACGTCTGCTGCTTATGCTTTTTCGAACCATCGATAGAACGTTCGGGAGACACCATGCGCAACCTGAGCTTGGCCAACATCATCCAGGCAGGCCAACCCTTTGCGGCTCTTTCGAGCCCCAAGGAAGCGATCAGGCAGTTCACGCCCAACTGGTTCGCCGTCACCATGGGTACCGGGATCCTAGCACTGGCTCTTGGCCAGCTTCCAGGACATGGCGTCGCTCTCATGCACCTGGGGAAAGCGCTATGGCTGTTCAACAGCGTGCTTTTCGTGATCTTCACGCTGATGTATGCCGCCCGCTGGATCCTGTTCTTCAATGAAGCCAGGCAGATCTTCGGTCACTCCACCGTCTCCATGTTTTTCGGCACCATTCCCATGGGGCTGGCAACCATCATCAATGGCTTGGTGCAGTACGGCTTGCCCATGTGGGGAGCGTCGGTCATCGCTTGCGCTCACGTCCTCTGGTGGCTGGATGTCGCCATGGCGCTGGCATGCGGCGTGCTGATTCCGTTCATGATGTTCACCCGACAACAGCACAGCATCGATCAGATGACGGCAGTATGGCTGCTTCCCGTCGTGGCCGCCGAAGTTGCCGCGGTGAGCGGTGGCGTCATCGCTGCGCACCTGGATGATGCCAGCGCACAGTTTCACATGCTGATCACCAGTCAGGTGCTGTGGGCGTATTCGGTTCCGGTCGCGCTCAGCATCCTGGTCATCCTGGTGCTAAGGCTGGCGCTTCACAAACTGCCCCACGAAACCATGGCGGCTTCGACCTGGCTGGCACTTGGTCCTATCGGCACGGGCGCGCTGGGCATGCTGCTCATGGGAGCCGAAGCTCCGGTGATCTTCGCCGCGCAAGGCATGGCCGGTATCGGGGAGGTAATGGCGGGCGTAGGCATGCTCGTCGGCATTGTGTTCTGGGGGCTGGGTTTGTGGTGGATGTTGCTGACGACGCTCATCACCCTGCGCTATCTGCAAAGCGGCATCCCGTTCAACCTGGGTTGGTGGGGGTTCACCTTTCCACTTGGGGTGTACGCCGTGACAACGCTCAAACTGGGTACCCTGCTCCATCTGGCCGTGTTCCAGGGGCTGGGCGTCCTGCTTGTGATGCTGCTGGGAGGGCTGTGGCTGGCGATAGCGGCCAGAACGGCGGCGGGTGCCTATCGCGGCAACCTGTTCGTATCGCCTTGTCTTGCGACTTCCGATACGAAACAGGCCCTTTGCGCTCAGGCCGAGAATGCCAGCTAAACCCGCCCGTACGATCCCGACATTCGATCCCGTGACTGCAAGGCGAGACGGCTGGTCATGGATTTTCCTCGACCCAGCGCCTGGCCTGCGCCATACCCGCCTGGCGTGCCGCTTCGATGTCCTCGTACAACTGGCTACCCAGGCGGGTCACGGGCAATCTCACTTTCCCATGCTCGACGACTTCCAGTGCCACTGCCCAGCGAGGCGCGGACAATTCGCTGCCAACCCCCAACAGATGGACGAAAAGCTCGTAAGGCGCGATTGAAAGGCTGTACTTGTGCGCAATGCGCAAGGGCGCCTCTTGGCGGGATATTTCCTCGACATCGAAATACAGCTGTTCCGGCGCGGGTGTTCGTTCAAATGTCATCATCGCTCCTTCCGGGCTTGATCTCTGCCGAACGCTGCCGTCGTGCCCGGCGCTGGGCGCTCCTTAGCGCGTCGACCAGAGCGTCGATCTGGGCATCATCGAAAACCAGCCTATGCTCGGTGCCCTCCTGCTGCTGGCGTATGCAGACCTGGAAGCCACCGGATACGAATACCTCGACACCATATTCCAGCATCGTTTGATGTGTCATGAATGCTCCTCAAGCGTAATCGCAACCAAGAAGACCCGCACCGGCGCGCTCGTCATCCGCCGGTGCGGAGGAAAAAGCAGCTTTCGCGCTCCATCAGGCTTGCACGCATGTCTGGCCGCTCACACCGCCAACGCCCTCGCTATGGACCGTCATTGCGCAGCCTCGGGCACGTAGATCATCCGCCCATCGGTGAGCCGATAGGTCACGCCAGCCTTGGCGCCCTGCCCTTCACCGATCTGGCCACTGGACTGATATTCCTTCAACTGCTGCCCATCCTTGACCAGCATGCGCATGTTCGCCTCGCCGGGATTCTCGATGACCATCACTTTTTCGGCGGAGAACGGGTTGAGCGGATTGCGCACGATGACCACGAGCAGAATGCCGATGATCACCAGGAACAGGTCGATGAGGTTGACCATCGACAGGATCGGATCATCCGCATCGTCATGCTCGAGAAAGCGCATCAGCCGGCCTCCTGCATGCGTTCGATAACCCGCAGCTCTTGCAGCAGCCAACGGCGGCGGACGGTGAGGATGAAAAAGCTGATGCTGGCGGCGATCAGGGCCAGGATCACGGCGGAAAACGCCACGACCAGGTTGTCGGCAATGCCTTGCGCGTCGTTTTTGGTCAGGGCCAGCAAGGCCGGTCCCATGGGGATCATGGTCGCGACCAGGCCGAGCATCGGTGCGCTTCGCGAGGTGATGCGCAACCATTCCAGACGGCGCATGATCCACAGTTCCAGGTCGTCGCTGGTACCGCCATGCAGCTGCTGGTACCGCAGCAGCGCAGGTCGATGGTGAGCCTTGCGGCGCTGTAGCGCTTCCACCACGAACGAGCCTAGCGCCACGCACGCATAGCCCAGCGCCACCAGGATCAGCAGCAGCACCGGCAACAGGAAAAGACGAGTGAGTTCGTAGAGACTGGTTTCCAATGCGTTCATATTGCGTCCTGTAGGGATCGTTCGGTCAAAAAAACTGCGCGCCCGGCACGCCACTGCGCGAGCGCGCCGAGCAAACTGCAGCACACCAGGCCCAGCAGGCCCAGCCATGGCGCCCAGGCCCATGCAGGCGTTTCGGCGGCTTGCACCTCGCGCATCACCTGGCCCTGCACGGTCTGGCCTGTTTGCTGGAGGGCCGGTGCGTCGCTCGCAGTTGACGAATCGGCCAGGCCGAAGCCGGCCGCCATCTGCCGTAGATGCTCGGTGGTGATGCGTGTGCCGGCATCGGCGCCCCGCCGTTCGGTCAGTTCCATCCAGCGCTGCGCCAGCTCACGGCGCGTCTGCTGCGACGCATCCCAGTAGCCCTTGCGGATCGCTTCGCTCATGCGCTCGATCAGTTGGGCCTGGGCGGTTGGATTGTGCTGTTCGAACCACTGGTCGAGCTGCAGGTCGCGCGTGTCCATCACATACGTGTCGTGCAGCGCCTGCCATTGCTCGGCGCGCACAGTGGACGGATCGAGCGCCTGCCAGCCGAACAGGTTGTCGGTCACCCCGAGCAGCTCCAACGTCCCGGCATGGCCTTCCTGTTTCATGGCCTGGATCCATTGCGGATTCAGGTAGCGACTGCGCAACTCGCTCGACACCCGCTGCGCAGCGCCTTGGACGCGGGGTTGGGCCTTGCGCAGGTCGGAAATGTACAGCGCAGGGCTGGCGCCATCCAGGTGACGGATAGCGGCCGACAGCCCGCCGAGGAATTCGAAGGGATGATCGCTGGACAACAGTCCGTTGAGCTCGCTGGAACGCGCCATTACCGCCGCCTGCACGCCCTTGAGCTGCTCGGCGAAGAGATTGTGGCTTGCCAGCTTGGTGCCCCAGCCGGCTACACCGTAGCCATACTGCAAGCGCGCAAGAAACTGCTCGGCCAGCGCCGAGTCGCCTTCCCAGCGGGTCGAGTCCAGCGCTAGCTGTGCGACGCCGGTGCCATGGTCGCCGGCCTGGTTGCCAAATATCCGGACCCGCGAAACCTCACGCGCATGCGCGGGCGCGACACCCTCTGCCTGGAGCCGGGCCGCCACGGCCTGGCTGTTGGCAAATACCGCGTTGTGCGGCTCGTCCAGTTGCGCCAGGCGTTCGATCGCTTCGGCCAGTAGCCGCATGAACCCGTCGAACTGGTCACGATAGACACTGGTGACCTGGACCACGACATCGATGCGCGGGCGCCCGAGTTCGCGGGCTGGAATGATTTCCAGGCGGGTCAGCCGCCCGCCGGCGTCCCATGTCGGACGCAGACCGAGCGCGTGCAGCGCCTGGCTTTCCAGCACGCCCAGATGGCGCATCGCTTCGGATGACCAAAAGCTGAAAGCGAGCTTGCCGGGGTATTGCCCCGCATGCTCGGCACGGTAGGTCTCCAGCAGGCGCTGCAGGGCGATCTGACCACTGGCATAGGCCGCGCGGGTCGGTAGCTTGTCGGCTTCGAAGGCGTAGAGGTTGCGTCCGCTGGGCACCTGCGGATTGCGTATGGGATCGCCGCCAGGCCCCGGCGCCACGAAGCCTCCCGCCAGCCCGGTGAGCAAGGCTTCGGTCTCGCCAGGCGTGGCCAGCTGTCGCTCCAGTGCGCGAGCGCGCTCGAGCTGCTGGCGCAAGGTCGCGTCGCCGATCTGCGCGATCGAGGCCGGCTCATTCAGATAGCGCTCCAAGGTGCGATAAGGCTGGCTGGCCTTGAGCGCCTCGAAGCGCTCGGCCAAGGGTTCGTGGCCAGACATGCCGAGTGCTCGCAGATAAGGCTCGCCCAGCTGTTGCAATACCGTGGCCAGGCGATGCTCCGGCAGCGCCGGCACGCCAAAGGTGTGCAGCCCCAGCGGCATGCTGGCTTCAGCCAGCTCATGCAGATGCTCATGCAGTTGTGCGAGAAATCCGGGGAAATCCTCCAGCAGGCGAGTCTCGTCCCAGCCAATGTCACGCGCCATGCCGTTAGCCGTGGCCAGGGTGCGTATGCGCTCGGCCGTCTCGTCGCGCACCGCCCCTTCGCTCAGTTGCGCATATTCGTGCAGCAGTTGATGAAGGTCGCGCAACTCGTCGTACAGGCCGGCAGGCGCGAACGGCGGGGTCTGGTGGCTGACGACGACGGCGCGGCCTCGACGCCTGGCCTGCATGGCCTCGCCGACGTTGTCTTGGATGTATGGATAGAACACCGGTATGTCGCCGACGGTGAGAAACGGGTAGTCATGGGCCGCCAACCCACGGTCCTTGCCGGGTAACCATTCCTGGGTGCCATGGGTGCCGAAATGCACCAGGGCATCGGCCTTGAAGCGCTCGCGCAGGTACAGGTAGGCGGCCAGGTAGATATGGTCGGGGGGCACCTTGGCATCGTGATAGGCCTCGCCTGGCCGACCCGCTCGGGGCGGCTGCGGCATCAGCAGCATCTTGCCCAGCGAGAGCGCCGGAATGACGAAGCAGGATTCCCCGGCGACCGTGCGCAACGCCCAGTGGCTGGAGGGCGCTCCCCAGCGCTTGCGCACTTGCTGCCCGACAGCGTCCGGCAAGCCGTCGAGCCAGGCCTGGTAGGTCGAGAGTGGCAAGCTCACGGCCAATCTGTCCTCGAGCAGGCTGTCCAGGGTGTGCGGCTGGTAGTAACCACCCAATAGTCGCCTGGCAGCCTCGATCAAATGGGCTTCGGGGGTTTCGGTCACGTCGTAGCCCGCCCGAGCCAGTTCGTGCAGCAGATGCTCCAGGCTCCGGGGCACGTTGAGGTTGGAGGCTGCGATGTTGCGCTCGCCTTGCGGGTGGTTCCAGAACATCAGCGCCAGACGCTTCTGCGCGGCGGGCCGATGACGCAGACGGGCGAGGCTGTCGACCTTGCCCAACAAGGTTTCTAGCTGATCGTCCAAGGGCGACGGCTCGCCGTCCTCCAGCGCGGCGATCACCAGCGGATCGCTCATTCCCCAGCTTTCCGGCACGCTCAGCAGCGCCGCCGCCGAGCGTGCGGAGATCCCGCTGGCGGCGCGGCGCCACTGGGCACGATCAGCCTCGCGCGACACCAGCGTGCTGATTACCGGAAGGCCCAGCTTCAGCAATTCGGCCTTGCGCGCCGGGGCATTCTGCATGTGCTGCAGATTCACCAAGACATCGGCGCGCCAAGGCTCGAGCAGCTTTTCCAGGGCATGCGGGTCGCTGTCGTCGAACCAGAAGACCAACGGCGCCTGTGCACGCCGTTCGCTCCGCCGGACCAGTTCGTCCAGCAGCCGCAACTGTGCATCGACGATGGCGCCACGGTGGATGGCGAAGGCTACCCGCGGCGCGTTCGCAGGCCAGCGCCCCGCGCCCCAGCGTCGATAGTCTTCCAGTCGTTCGAATACGCCAGGCGCTTGCGGATGATAGATACCCGTGGCGGGCAGCGCTTCGGGCGCCGGGACCTGCTCGGTGTCGGTGCCGGCCTGATAGGCCCGAAGGTAGGCGAACATGTGCCGCAGGTTACGCTCCCCGCCGTTGCCGTAGTAGGCCGCCAGGCGCCTGGCCACTGGCGCCGGCAGGTTGCCGAACGCCAGAGGCCCGCCGCCCACCCGCAACCAGGGCGTGGTGGTAGTGGCCAAGTCATCGCCAAGCAGCCGCTGGAGCTCGGCCAGGTCGCCCGGGCGTGGCGTGTCCAGTAGTACCAGGCGCGCATCCTTCAACCAGGCAGACGACGGTTCTGAAACATGCCGCCCCGCAAGAATCAGACCTGTTTCCCCGGCCCATTTGCGCAAGCGGTCGAACTTGCCCTGCAAGACGAAGTCGCTGGCCAGGACGCGAACATCCACGCCCGGCACGCCTGGCTCGGACGCCTGTCCCAGGCTCGAGAGCAGCATGGCCAGCAGCACGTAGACACGGCGCATCTCAGAAACTCACGCTCAAGCCGACATGGAAGGTGCGACCGGGTTCTGCGAAGGTGAAGTGGTCGTCGCCATCGCTGAAGTTCCGGTCGGTCAGGTTCTCGATGCCGCCACGCACGGTCAGGTGGTCGGTCAATGCCTGGCTCAGTTCCAGGTGCCAGAGGCTGTAGGCAGGCATCGTGTAGCGACTGCTGCCTGAATAGCTCAACTGGCTACCGACGTACTCGCCACGCAACTGAGCATCGAAGCCGGCGCGAGGTTGCCAGTGCAAGCGGGTATTGGCCAGGTGCCGGGAACGGTCGCCCAGACGCCGGCCAGCGCTGCGGTCGATCGCGTCGAGATAGCTGTAGCTGATGTCCCAGCGCAGCTCGTGCGGCAGGTCCACGCCAGCGCCGAGTTCGATTCCGCGGATGCGCGCCTTGTCGACGTTGTCGTACTCACGCAGTTCCTGGCGGCGGATACCGCAGGCCGCTACACAGCGTGTCTGGATCAGGCCGTGCACGTTGTTCTGGAACACCCCGGCACTGGCCGACCAGCCTTGCCCCTGGTAGTCGGCGCTGAATTCGTAGGTGGTGTTGATTTCCGGTCCGAGGTCGGGATTGCCATGAATCGTGAACTGCCCACCACCCCCCACGGCGGCATAGCCTGGCGAGAGCTGCTTCAGAGTTGGCGCCTTGAACCCTCGCCCTACCCCGCCCTTGAGGGTCAACGCTTCGCTGACGTGGTGCAGCAGGTAGATCCGCGGGCTCTTCTGCCAGCCGTACTCTTGATGCTTGTCGAAGCGACTGCCAAGCACCAGCGACCAGTCCGCGGCCAAGGCGATCTCGTCCTGCACGAACAGGGCGCGATGGGTGGTGCGTGCATCGCCGCCAGCGAAGCCCTCGTCCTCCAGTCGTTCCTTGCGCCATTCGACACCTGTGGTGAGCAGATGCATGCCTGCCAGGGGCACGCTCACGCTGCCGTCGACGATGTCGTCGACCAGGTGCTGCCGAGGTGAGCTAGGCACGACACCGTTGGTGTAGCGATTGGTACGCTCCAGTTCACTGCGGTACGCCCGCAGCGAACTGCTGCCCCAGCTCCAGTCCCCGCTGTGGGCGATCGAGTAATGCGCTCGCTCGATGCGGTCCCAGGACTCGTAGTCGACCGGCCGGGCACCTGCGCTACGGGTATTGCGCCAGCGATCCTCCAGGCCGCTGCCGTAGCTCAAGTCGATGCGTTGCGCCTGGTCGGGCGTCCAGCTTAGCGTGGCGCTACCACCACGGGCATCGCGCCCCTCGAGCTCGGACTGGGTTCGATCCTGGTGCAGTGGCGTTTCCTGGCGACGACGGGTTTCGCCAGTGAGCGACAAGCCGAGTACGCCTGGAACCAGCGGCCCGGCCATGTACGCACCGAGCTGGTGGGTTTGCCCGCCACGCTCATCCTCGCGCACGCCACCGTCGATCAGTGCGCTGCCCCTCCAGCGGTCGGTGGCCTTGCGCGTGATCACATTGACGACGCCACCCAGGGCCTCGGAACCGTAGAGCGACGACATCGGACCACGCACCACCTCGATACGCTCGATCGACTCGACAGGGATCCAACCGAGGTCGAAATCCGCATGCGCGATGGCGCCGGCCGACGTGTTGATACGCTGGCCGTCGCGCAATACCAGGGTATGTTCGCTACCCATGCCGCGGATGCTGATGCCTCGCCGGGTCATGCCCACGCCGGTGAACTGCAGGCCTGGCGTACCACGCAGGGCATCTTCGAGATCCTGTACCGGGCGTTTTTCGAGCTGCTCGCGAGTGATCACCGACAGGCTGGCTGGCGCATCCCTGAGCTGGCGCTCGGTGGCGGTCGCGGTGACCACGAGCTCTTCCAGATCCACCGGGGCAGTTGCAGCGCACGCCATCAAAGGCGCCGCCGACAGCAGGGAAAGCACGCTGACCTTGCGAGGGATCAGGAGAAACCTCGAGTCCTGGATCATCTGGATATTCCTTTCTCAAAGGCAGCATCGAGCCTGGTGGATGCGGGCCGCAAATCGGACGAAAGACGGAACGGGCGCCGTCTGGACACGCAGGCCAGGTACGCCCGCAGGCTCTGATCAGTTTTAATCATAATGTTATAGTGTTTCATTTGTGGAACTTTGGCAACAGGCCATTGTCGCTTTGCCACCTGCGCCAAGTGCGGAGAGCTGGAGCGCATCGCCAAGCGCGCTTGCCTGTCCTTGCGCGTTGCCATGAACAATTCTTCATCCTCGCGGCAACGCCGGTAAGCCGTAGCCGGCAAGGGTTGGGCCGATGCGGCGGATGCCTCCTGGGCTTGAGTCATGCGCGGCTGATGCGTAGCATCGCCGGCCCTGGGGCGCCCGGCTGGCAAGCCCTAGGGTGACCCCGCCCGACGATCCCGCTGCCTATCCGGACCCCTGCCAAGCCCATGCCGCAACCGATCCCCCTCAAGGACCACGACAAGGAAAAGCATCTGGTCAACCGCCGCCTGCTGGTGTGTGCGCTGCTGGTCCTCGCCCTGGTGGCGATCCTGGTCGGCCGGCTCTATGTGCTCCAGGTGATCCAGCACGAGCGCCAGAGCGCCGTATCGGAAAACAACCGCGTGCATGTGTTGCCAATCGCCCCGGAGCGTGGGCTGATCTACGATCGCAACGGCGTGGTGCTGGCGGACAACAAGCCCAGCTTCAACTTGACCCTCACCCGTGAACGCAGCGGCAACACGGCCCAGGTGCTCGATACGCTGGCGCAGGTGCTGGGCCTCGATAGCGATGACCGCCACGCGTTCGACAAGGACCTGCGCCGTGCGCGCAAGCCGTTCGAACCGGTCACCTTGATGGTCGGCCTGAGCGAAGAACAGATCGCCCGGATCGCGGTCAACCAGTTCCGCCTGCCTGGCCTGGATGTAGAGGCGCAGTTCATTCGCGAATACCCGCTGGCCGAGCACTTCGCCCATTCGGTCGGCTATGTGGGGCGGATCAACGAACAGGAAGCCAAGCGCCTGGATGCCACCGAGTACCGGGGCACCCAGTCCATTGGCAAGACCGGTATCGAGCATTTCTACGAAACCGAGCTGCACGGCCAGGTTGGCTACGAGGAAGTCGAGACCAACGCCCAAGGCCGGGTCATGCGCGTGCTGAGCCGGCACGATCCGGTGCCTGGCAAGGACATCGTGCTGAGCCTGGACGCGCAACTGCAGATGGCCGCGGAAAAGGCCCTGGGCGATCGACGCGGCGCGGTGGTCGCGCTCGATCCGAACAATGGCGATGTCCTGGCCATGGTCAGCAACCCAGGCTTCGACCCCAACCTGTTCGTCAAGGGCATCAGCTTCAAGCAGTACGCGGCCCTGCGCGACTCGATCGACCGACCGCTGTTCAACCGTGTCTTGCGCGGGTTGTACGCGCCCGGTTCGACGGTCAAGCCGGAAGTGGCCATCGCCGGCCTGGACAGTGGCGTGATCACGCCGGGCAGCCGGGTTTTCGACCCTGGCTACTACGAGCTGCCCAACTATGACCACAAGTATCGCAACTGGAACCGCAGTGGCGACGGCTGGGTGGACATGTACACGGCCATCATGCGCTCCAACGACACCTACTTCTACGACCTGGCGCACAAGCTTGGCATCGATCGTCTGCATGACTACATGAGCGCCTTCGGGCTGGGCCAGAAAGTCTCGCTGGACATGTTCGAGGAAGCTTCGGGGCTGATGCCCTCGGCCCAGTGGAAGCGCGCCACCCGGCGCCAGCCGTGGTTCCCTGGCGAAACGTTGATCCTCGGCATCGGCCAAGGCTACATGCAAGTCACGCCCCTGCAGCTGGCCCAGGCCACCAGCCTGCTGGCCAGCCGCGGCGTCTGGCATCGTCCGCACCTGGCCAGGCGTGTGGGCGGCCAGGCGCCGCTCGACCCGCACCCGATGCCGGACATCGTGCTGCATGACAAGCACGCCTGGGACCAGGTCAGCCAGGGCATGCAGATGGTCATGCACGACCCGCGCGGCATCGCCCGCGCCGCCGCCGCCGGTGCCCAATACCGCATTGCCGGCAAGAGCGGCACCGCCCAGGTGGTGGCGATCAAGCAGGGAGAGCGCTACAACCGCGACAAGACCTTGGAGCGGCACCGCGACAACGCCTTGTTCGTCGGCTTCGCACCGGCCGAGCGTCCCGGCATCGTGGTGGCGGTGATGATCGAGAACGGCGAGGCCGGGGGCCGAGTGGCCGGCCCCGTGGTGCGCGAGGTGATGGATGCCTGGCTGCTCGACGGGCAAGGCCAGCTCAAGGAACGCTTTGCCGCAGGCAGGCAGGCATCACCAATACCGCATGCCTGAACAACGTCGGCAGTCCGTACCGGACGCGCGACTTGCGCGCTTGCGCCAGGCGCCCGGTCACTCGGCCACGTGCACGCTGTCAAGATAGGTGCGTACCGCCCAGAGGGCTTCCTGACTGAGGAAGTCGGCCATCTTCGGCATATACACCCGGCCGTCGCGTACCGCGCCATTGCGTACCCGCTCCACATACCACTCATCGCCCGCCGCCCCTTCGTCGAGCAGCCGCAGGTCCGGCGCGATCCCTCCCGACTTGGCCTCCAGGCCATGGCAGGCCGCGCAGTTCTGGTTGTAGGCCGAAGCGCCGATCGCCAGCGCCCGATCATGGTCCTTGCTGTCACGATAAGGGTTCTCGGTGCGCCATTCGCTGCCCAACGGCTCCAGGCCATCGGTGTTGACCGCCGAAGGCGTGACGTCCCCGTGGGCCTCCACCGCCGCGGCGGCGCACAGCCCGAGGATCAGCAAGCTGGTGTTCAAGGCGTTGTTCTTGATTGTCATTGTCCGGCCCTCGACTTCAGGTTTGCACGCGGCCCCTTGGCAACCGGGGCGGTCCGAGCATGCTAGAAAAGCGCTCAGGCCCGCCCCACGCTGCTTTGGTGCCCAGCGCCTGCTCCCTTGGTCGTAGGGCTGGCGAGGCAGTGCCAAATCATGTCCGCGCCGGGAAGTCGTCCCGGTTTTGCCGGGACATCGTCCGTATCCCGGCGGTCGTCGGCGTTCCAGGCTGTACAGGCCACAACTTATTGGGAACCCCGACAATGACAACAAGATCGCTACCCGTCCCGCGCCTGCCACTACCGGCTGCCGTTCACACCGTCCTCCTGCTCGGCGGCCTGGCCCTGGCCGGCGGCGCCCAGGCCAAGCCGGTGAGCTGGGAGGACATCGCCGACGACCACAAGACCACCGGCAACGTGCTGCAGTACGGCATGGGCACCAACGCCCAGCGCTGGAGCCCGCTGGCACAGGTCAACGACGGCAACGTGTTCAAGCTGACCCCGGCATGGTCGTTTTCCTTCGGCGACGAGAAGCAGCGTGGCCAGGAGTCCCAGGCCATCGTCAACGACGGGGTGATCTACGTGACCGGGTCCTATTCGCGGGTCTTCGCTCTCGACGCCAAGACCGGCAAGCGACTGTGGACCTACAATCATCGCCTGCCGGACAACATCCGCCCCTGCTGCGACGTGGTCAACCGGGGCGCCGCCATCTACGGCGACAACATCTACTTTGGCACCCTCGACGCCCGCGTGGTGGCCTTGAACAAGGACACCGGCAAGGTGGTCTGGAACAAGAAGTTCGGCGATCACGCCGCCGGCTACACCATGACCGGCGCGCCAACCCTGGTCAAGGACCAGAAGACCGGCAAGGTGCTGCTGATCCACGGCAGCTCCGGCGATGAGTTCGGCGTGGTCGGCCAGCTGTATGCGCGCGACCCGCAGACCGGCGAGGAAGTCTGGATGCGGCCCTTCGTCGAAGGTCACATGGGCCGGCTCAACGGCAAGGACAGCACCCCGACCGGAGACGTCAAGGCGCCGTCCTGGCCGGACGACCCAAGCACCGAGACCGGCAAGGTCCAAGCCTGGAGCCACGGCGGCGGCGCGCCGTGGCAGAGCGCCAGCTTCGATCCCGAGACCAACACCATCATCGTCGGTGCCGGCAACCCAGGCCCCTGGAACACCTGGGCGCGCACCGCCAAGGACGGCAACCCGCACGACTACGACAGCCTCTATACCTCCGGCCAGGTCGGCGTCGACCCCTCCACCGGCGAGGTCAAGTGGTTCTACCAGCACACCCCCAACGATGCCTGGGACTTTTCCGGCAACAACGAGCTGGTGCTGTTCGACTACAAGGACAAGAACGGCAAGCAGTACAAGGCTACCGCGCATGCCGACCGCAACGGCTTCTTCTATGTGGTCGACCGTACCAACGGCAAGCTGCAGAATGCCTTCCCCTTCACCGACAACATCACCTGGGCCAGCCATATCGACCTCAAGACCGGACGCCCGGTGGAGAACGAAGGCCAACGCCCACCCCAGCCCGAGCCCGGCCAGAGCAAGGGCAAGCCCGTGGAAGTCTCGCCACCCTTCCTCGGCGGCAAGAACTGGAACCCCATGGCCTATAGCCAGGACACCGGTCTGTTCTACGTGCCCTCGAACCAGTGGAAGGAGGAGTACTGGACCGAGCAGGCGAACTACAAGAAGGGTTCGGCCTATCTGGGCATGGGCTTCCGTATCAAGCGCATGTACGACGACCATGTCGGCTCGCTGCGCGCCATGGACCCGAGCACCGGCAAGATGGTCTGGGAACACAAGGAGCGGCTGCCCCTCTGGGCCGGCGTCCTGGCGACCAAGGGCAACCTGGTGTTCACCGGAACCGGTGACGGCTACTTCAAGGCGTTCAACGCCAAGACCGGCGAGGAGCTGTGGAAATTCCAGACCGGCAGCGGCATCGTCTCGCCGCCGATCACTTGGGAGCAGGACGGCGAGCAGTACATCGGCGTGACCGTCGGCTACGGCGGCGCGGTGCCGCTGTGGGGCGGCGACATGGCCGAGTTGACCAGGCCGGTGGCCCAGGGCGGCTCGTTCTGGGTGTTCAAGATCCCGGCCTGGGACACCAAGACCGTCCAACGCTGATCCCTCGGCGGCCCCGACACCATGCGGGGCCGTCGTACCTACCTTCAGGAGACTGCCATGAAGTACCTCCCATTGTTGCTGGCGGCGGCCCTGTCACCTGCCCTGGCCGCAGAGCCCGACCAAGCACCGCCGACCGTCAACGGCTGCACCCTGGTCGCCGAGGGCAAGTGTCCGAATGCCGATCTGCGCGGCGCCGACCTGAGCAACCAGGACCTGCGCAAGATGGACCTGTCCGGCGCCGATCTTCGCGGCGCCAACTTGCGTCACGCCCGGCTGGACCTGGCCAACCTGGAAAAAGCCGACCTACGAGGCGCCAACCTGACCCGTGCCAGCCTGCAACAAAGCAACCTGCGCCTGGCCCGCCTGCAGGGTGCCACCCTGATCGCGGTGCAAGCCTGGGGCGTGTTCGCCCAAGGCGCCAACTTCGACCAGGCCGACCTCAGCGCCGCCTACCTGGAGTTCGGTCGCCTGTCCGGCGCCAGGCTGCAGCACAGCAAGCTGCAGGCTGCCGACCTGGAAATGACCTGGCTGAGCAAGGCCGATCTCAAGGGCGCCAGCCTGGTCGATGCCAACCTGCAGGAAGCCAAGCTCGGCGAAAGCAACCTGCAAGATGCCGACCTGCGCGGCAGTCGCCAGCACTACGCCAACTTCCAGGACAGCAACATGCACGGCTGCAAGGGCTGTCCGGCATCCTGGGAATGAGCCGCAAGCTACAAGCCAAGCGGCGCGTGCCTGGCGCCCGAGGTCAAGCTTCACGCGCGCACGGTCAGCTTGAAGCTTGCAGCTTGAGGCTTGCAGCGCCCACCAGGCCCGTCTCGATCGCCAGGCGTACCAGGTCCGCCTGGCAGCCGGCGCGCAGCTTGCTCTTGACCAGGCTCAGATGGTTGGAGACGGTCTTGCGGCTGATGCACAGCCGTTGGGCAATGCCTGGCAAGGAAACGCCCTTGGCGAGCATGAGGAAGATCTCGGTTTCGCGCTGGGTCAGGCCTTGCAGGCGATCGTCCGCGCCCTGGCTCGGCTGGCAGGCCAGGGCCGTGGCGATGGCCTGTTCGATGTAGGCCTGCCCGGACAGGCAGCGGCGTACCGCCTCGACCAGCGTCGAGGCTTCGACCTGCTTGGAGAGGAAGCCGCAGGCGCCAGCTGCCAGGGCCTGGCGTACCAGGCCAAGCTCGGCATGCTCGCTGAGAAACAGCACGCGCAGCTGCGGCAGGCGCAGGCGCAGCCGGCGGGTGGTTTCCAGCCCGCTGATGCCGGGCAGGCCGAAGTCCATCAGCACCAGCCCCGGCACTTGCGCCTGAACCAGTTGCAGGGCCTGCTCGCCGCTTCCGGCTTGGCGCACCTGCAGGCCAGGCAGCGCCGTCTCCAGCGCGGTGGCCAGGCCCAGGCGCAGCAGCGGATGATCGTCGACCAATACGATGGCCATGCCTGTTCTCCCTGATCCTGGCCAATGTCCATCCTAGGGCTGCCACCAAGCGGCTCCTTTACTACTTTGGTACTGGTTCGGCTGTCGATGGTCGCATCCGCCAGGCATTGTTCCGGGCACTACTGGGACAACGCCGGGAGTACTGCTACCTTGACCACACCGCCGCCTGCGAGCCCGCGCCAGCCAAGCGCGGCCCCATGACAACAAGAGAAAAAGGTGCAAAGCCATGTACAAGATCCTCATCGCCGATGACCACCCGCTGTTTCGCGAAGCCATCCGCAGCGTGATCACCGATGGCTTCCCAGACAGCGACGTGATGGAGACCGCAGACCTGGACAGCGCCCTGGAACTGACCCGGCAGCACGAGGACCTCGATCTCATCCTGCTCGACCTGAACATGCCAGGCATGCACGGCCTGGGCGGGCTGATGAACCTGCGCAACGAGGCCCCGACCATCCCGGTGGTGATCGTCTCGGCCGAGCAGGACAAGCAGGTCGTGCTGCAGGCGATCACCTATGGCGCCGTCGGCTTCATCACCAAGTCCTCGCCGCGCTCGCAGATGACCGAGGCCATCGAGCGCATCCTCGACGGCAATGTCTATCTGCCATCGGACATCATCCGCACCCAGGCGCCTGCCCGCCGGCACGCGGCGGCCACGCCAGGCTTCGCCCCGGAGCTGCTGCAGGCACTGACGCGCAAGCAGCTGCTGGTACTCGAGCGCATGACCAAGGGTGAAGCCAACAAGCAGATCGCCTATCACCTGGACATCGCCGAGACGACGGTCAAGGCGCATGTGTCGGCGATCCTGCGCAAGCTCAACGTGCACAATCGCGTGCAAGCCATTCTCAGCGCGGGCGACATCGACTTCAGCGCCTACTTGCGTCGATGAGGCCAGGCTATCGAGATCAATAGCAACATGCCGTTGAACATTCGCGCCCGACTGGAGTAAGCTCGGGGCATTCACTGGAGAACAGCATGTCCGACAGCCTTCGCCATCACGCTTGCCGCACGGGTCGCCCACCGCGTCCGGCGCAGGCCGTTGCCGGCTGCAAGAGCATCGCCAGCTTTTATTACGGGTATTGGTTTAGCCACTGGCGCCGCTGATACTCACACCGGCGCCCACCTTCGAGGGGCCGCCGAACACGAGAATACTCAACCCCCGGTCGGCCCCCCGCCCGGGGGTTTTGCTTTTCCAGGCCCTGCACCGACCGATTCATACCGAGGATACCGAAATGACCTACACCTACCGCTACCCATACAGCAGCTATGCATGGCGATTTAGCCAATCCCGTTCGGGCCAGCCTGCCGCCTCCGTTCGGTCGATCACTGGTGGCAACACGGTCCAAGACCCCATCACGACAACCTGTCGAACACCTCGATAGGGCCGACCGCGGGCCTCGACCCGCCGTCCGCCCAAGGAACCTGCCATGCAAACCTGCTCGCTCGCCCTGCCACTGACCCAACCCCAAGCCGCCAACAGCGCCGTCAGCCGGCGCCTTCCCAGCCCACACCTGCTCAAGCAGCAGATGCCACTGTCCAGCGCCCTCGCCGACCAGGTCCAGATGCATCGCCAGACGCTGCGCGCCATTCTCGAAGGTCGCGACCCACGCCTGCTGGTCATCGTCGGCCCCTGCTCGATCCACGACCCGCGTTCGGCCCTGGAATACGCTGACCGCCTGGCAGGCCTGCAGGCGCAGGTGGACGAAAAGCTGTTCCTGGTGATGCGGGCCTACGTGGAGAAACCGCGCACCACGGTCGGCTGGAAAGGCCTGGCCTACGATCCACATCTCGATGGCAGCGACGACATGCATTCAGGCCTGTCGCTCGCGCGCGGCCTGATGCTGGGCATGCTCGAACGCGGCCTGCCAGTGGCCACCGAACTGCTGCAGCCCATGGCGGCCGGCTACTTCGAGGATCTGTTGAGCTGGGCGGCGATTGGCGCGCGTACCACCGAATCGCAGATCCACCGAGAAATGGTCAGCGGGCTGGGCATGCCGGTCGGTTTCAAGAACGGCACCGACGGTAGCGTGGCCGTTGCCTGCGACGCGATCCGCAGCGCAGCGCACCCGCACCGGCACTTCGGCATCGATGCCCAGGGCTTCCCGGCGATCATCGAGAGCCTGGGCAACCCCGATACGCACCTGGTGCTGCGCGGCGGGCACGCCGGTCCCAATCATGACGCCGCCAGTGTCGAGCGAGCTCGTCAGGGCCTGGCCAAGGCCGGGCTGCCGGCCCGGATCGTGGTGGACTGCAGCCACGCCAATAGCGGCAAGGACCCGTCACGCCAGCCAGCGGTGCTGCAGGACGTCATGGCGCAACGGGCGCGCGGGGATCGTTCGCTGGTAGGGGTGATGCTCGAGAGCCATCTGTTCGACGGCTGCCAGAGCCTGGGCAAGGGCGCGTTGAAGTACGGCGTGTCGATCACCGACGGCTGCCTGGGCTGGACATCGACCGAAACGCTACTGCGCGATGTGGCGGGGCAGGCTTGACGCTCGAGCGGGTACCTGAGCGGCCACATGCCGCGCTTGGCCCGCAACGAGGTCCGATATCCGCCACCGGACAACCGCCGTCATGCGAAACCTTGACAGAACAGGCAACTGCGGTGGGACGGGGCGCTTGGTCTGGGGCGTTGCCACCTGGCTTCAGGGCCGCTGTGCGGCCCATCGCGGCCGGTCTGACAGCTCAGCCTGGGCTGCGCCAGCTTTTACAACCACTGCTGCCTCTGCCCCCGAGACACCGCCTGCCATTTGCGCTAGGCTTGCGTTTTTCCTCAAGGAGTCGCTCCCATGGCACGTGCCACTGCCCGTCATATCCTGGTCAACAGCGAAGAGAAGTGCAACGAACTCAAGGCACAGATCGAAGGCGGCGCCGATTTCGCCGAAATCGCCAAGGCCAACTCCACCTGCCCGTCCAGCCGCCAGGGCGGTGACCTGGGCTCGTTCGGGCCGGGCCAGATGGTCAAGGAATTCGATACCGTTGTGTTCAGCGCACCGCTCAATACCGTCCAGGGCCCGGTCAAGACCCAGTTCGGCTACCACTTGCTCGAAGTGACCAGCCGCCAGGACTGATCCGCCCCGCCTGGCGTCGCGCACCGCGCGCCAATCGCCTGTCGCTGCCGAGACTGCGGCGACCAGGCACTGCGGCCCGCCTCGTCCGCTCGCGGCGCCTGCCCCTCCCGCTCTTTCGCAACACCGTGATGGCCGCCTCGGCCTCACTATCCTCGCGCTCGTCAGCCTGCCCCGGCGGGCCACTCGAATGCCGCCGCCACAGATCGGTACTACGCTTTGGCAAGAGCCACCACAGGAGCAGTGCATGGATCTCAGCGGCAAGACGGCAGTGGTCACCGGTTCCACCAGCGGGATCGGCCTGGGGATCGCCCAGGCCCTGGCCCGCTGCGGGGCCAATCTCGTGCTCAACGGCTTCGGCGATGTTCAAGGCGCCATCGCCAGTGTCGCAGCCTTCGGCGGCCAGGTCTGCCATCACCCGGCCGACCTCGGCGACCTTGACCAGATAGAGGCGCTGTTCGACCAGGCCGAGCGCCGCTTCGGCACGGTCGACATTCTGGTCAACAACGCGGGAATCCAGCATGTCGCGGCGCTGGAGCAGTTCCCGGTGCAGGCGTGGGAACGCATCATCGCCTTGAACCTGTCCGCCGTGTTCCACTGTACGCGGCGGGCATTGCCCGGCATGCGCGAGCGTGACTGGGGACGGATCATCAACATCGCCTCGGTCCATGGCCTGGTGGGCTCCACCGGCAAAGCCGCCTATGTGGCTGCCAAGCACGGCGTGGTCGGCCTGACCAAGGTGGTCGGCCTGGAGACCGCCACCAGCCAGGTGACTTGCAATGCCATCTGTCCTGGCTGGGTATTGACGCCGCTGGTGCAACGGCAGATCGACGCGCGTGTCGCCGAAGGCGGCGATCCACGGCAGGCGCGTCATGACCTGCTCGCCGAGAAACAGCCGTCGCTGGCCTTCGTCACTGCGCAGCACCTGGGCGAGCTGGTGCTGTTCCTGTGCAGCGAAGCCGGCAGCCAAGTCCGCGGAGCGGCCTGGAACATCGATGGCGGCTGGCTTGCCCAATAGGCCACGGGACTCGATCGGGAACAGGCCTGGGCCAGGCCAGCCCAGACAGCGAAGGGAGCATGCGACATGAACCAGATCCTTTGGCAGCCCTCGGCGCAGCAACGGCAAGCCAGCCGCATGGAACACCTGCGCCACTACGTGAACCGGCGCCTGGGCCTGGCGCTTGCGGATTACCACGCCCTGCACCGCTGGAGCATCGAGCAGCCCGGGCCGTTCTGGCAGAGCGTGGCCGACTTCTTCGAGGTGCGCTGGCAGGCAAGGGCCGAGCGGGTACTGACCGAAGGCGCCAGCATGCTCGAGGCGCGCTGGTTCGAGGGCGCCACGCTCAACTACGCCGAGCATCTGTTGCGACGCCGCGATCAGCACCCGGCGGTGGTCAGCGTTCGCGAAGATGGTCAGTCTCGAGTACTGGGGCATGCCGAACTGGCGGCACAGGTGGCGGGACTGCAGCGGGCCCTGCGGCGGATTGGCATCCAGGCCGGCGACCGGGTGGCGGCGGTGATGCCCAACACCTGGGAAACCCTCGTCGCCATGCTCGCCTGCGCCAGCCTTGGCGCGATCTGGTCCAGTTCATCGCCGGAATTCGGCTTGCACGGAATCGTCGACCGCTTCGGCCAGATCGAGCCCAGGCTGCTGATCGCCTGCGCCGGCTACCAGTACGCCGGCAAGTCCATCGACCAGGTGGACAAGCTCAACCAGGTGATCGCGCAGCTGCCCTCCCTGGAACATGTGCTGATCGTGCCCTACGGCCGTGCCGAAACCCGCCCCGAGGAGTTCCAAGGGCTCCAGGCGAGCCTTTGGTGTGACTTCTACGAGGTGGGCGGCGAGCCGGACTTCGTCGCCCTGCCCTTCGACCATCCGCTCTACATTCTCTACTCCAGCGGCACCACCGGAGTGCCCAAGTGCATTGTCCACCGCACCGGTGGCGTGCTGCTGCAGCACCTGAAGGAACATGGCCTGCACAACGATCTCAAGGCCGACGACGTGCTGTTCTACTACACCACCTGCGGCTGGATGATGTGGAACTGGCTGGTCAGCGGCCTGGCGCTCGGCGCGACCCTGGTGCTGTTCGACGGCTCGCCGCTGCATCCTGGCCCCGAACGGCTGATCGACCTGATCGACGAGCACGGCATCAATGCCTTCGGCACCAGCGCCAAGTACCTGTCCAGCCTGGAACAGCACGAGCTTCGCCCCGCCTCCACCCATGACCTGAGCAGCCTGCGCACGATCATGTCCACCGGCTCGCCACTGTCGCCACACAGCTTCGATTACGTCTACCGGCACATCAAGGCCGACCTGTGCCTGGCCTCCATGTCTGGCGGGACCGATATTGTCTCCTGCTTCGTGCTCGGCAATCCGACCCTGCCGGTACGACGCGGCCAGATCCAGTGCAAAGGACTGGGCATGGCGGTCGAGGTCTGGAGCGAACATGGCCAGCCGCTGATCGGCGAAAAGGGCGAGCTGGTGTGCACCCGCCCGTTTCCTTGCATGCCGCTGGGTTTCTGGGGCGATGACGACGGCTCGCGCTACCGCGCGGCCTATTTCGAGCAGTTTCCCGGTGTCTGGTGCCAAGGCGACTACGCCGAGGAGGCAGCTGACGGTGGGCTGCAGATCCATGGCCGCTCCGATGCGGTGCTCAACCCGGGCGGTGTGCGCATCGGTACCGCGGAAATCTATCGCCAGGTCGAGAAGATCACCGAGGTCCTGGAGAGCGTCGCCATCGGCCAGCAGTGGCACGACGATGTGCGCGTCGTACTGTTCGTTCGCCTGCGTGAGGGGCTGCGGCTCGATGACGCGTTGCGCCAGCGCATCCGCCAGGTGATCCGTCAGTACGCCACACCGCGGCATGTCCCGGCGGTGATCGCACAGGTCGACGATATCCCGCGCACCATCAGCGGCAAGCTGGTCGAGCTGGCCATTCGCAACGTGGTCCACGGCCTGCCAGTCAAGAACACCGATGCGCTGGCCAACCCGCAGGCGCTGGAACAGTTCCGCGACCGCGAGGAACTGCGTGATCAGGCATAATGGCCGCTTTTTGCAGCAAGGCAGAGTCCTCGTCATGAAAGCACAAGCCCGCCACATCCTGGTCAAGACCGCCGCCGAGGCCGAGCAGATCAAGCAACGCCTGGCCAAGGGCGAGGCCTTCGACGTGCTGGCGCGCAAGTTCTCGACCTGCCCGTCCGGCAAGCGCGGCGGCGACCTGGGCGAAGTGCGCCCCGGCCAGCTGGTCGGGGCGATCGACCAGGTCATCTTCAAGAAGCCCTTGCGCGTGGTCCATGGCCCGATCAAGACGCGCTTCGGCTTTCACCTGGTCCAGGTGTTCTACCGCGACTAGGGGTTGATGGCCGGACGCCAGCCGACATTTCTGCCAGTTGCCAGCCTCCGAAACCACTCTGTACAACCCCGGCATGACCCTCGCGGCTCCAACGGCAGGTGGCGAGGCAGTGGTCGCGGCCGATGGACGGACGGAGATGGCATGATGCATAGACCAGTCTGGCGGGCACTGGGCTCACTGACCCTGGCGGCCCTGGCTTGCCCCGCGGCCCAGGCGGCCTGCGACCTCAGCCCTGGCGAGGGCAACGACAGCTACCTGTGTGACAGCGGCACGGCGCAGGGGTTGATCGACACGGCCGGTGACAACGGCCTGACCTTGCCGGCCGGCGGCACTGGCGAGATCGCCGGCAACGTGGTCTTCGGCAGTGGCACCGACACGCTCGACATGGCCTCGGGGCGCATCGCCGGGAGCGTCAACCAAGGCGGCGGCATCGACGAGTTGCGCATGAGCGGCGGACTCATCGAAGGTGGCGTGAACCAGGGCGACGGCCTGGATCGCTTCTACATGAGCGGCGGGCGGATCGTCGGCACCTTCGACAGCGGGGACTACGCCGAAATGGACGGTGGGCAGATCGGCAGCGTCAACATGCGGCTGGACGAAAACACCTTCATCATGCGTGGCGGCCTCATCGAGCGCAACTTGATCGCGGCATTCGACCGGGACCATATCGAGATCTTCGACGGTAGCATCGGCGGCAACATCAGTGTCAGCGGCGGCGATGACCAGGTGCTGGTCCACGGCGGCAGCATTGGTGGCGACGTGCTCCTGAGCGTTGGCCAGGATCGCTTCACCTGGGACGGCGGCAGCATCGCCGGCACGGTCGACCTGGGCCCGGGCGACGACACGGCCCTGCTCGGTGGCCTGGCTGGCGAAACGCTGGTGAACCCCATCGACGGTGGGTTGGGCACCGACAGCCTGACCTTCAGCGCCAGCCAGCCAACCAGCGGCGCGCTGTATCGCCAGTTCGAGCACATCGGCCTGAGCAATGCCAGCCGCCTGGAGCTGGACGATACGTTGGTCCTCGGCGATGCCGAAAGCGGCACCGGGACGCTGGACATCGATGCCAGCAGCCGCCTGCACTCGCGACAGGGCAGCCTCGCGCCGTTCGCCCCAGGCCAGCGCGCCGGGCTGGTCAATGCCGGCACCCTCGACCTGCGCGGTGGCGGCGATGCCCAGGGCCGCCTGACCGTCACCGGTGACTACACCGGCAACGGGGGCACCTTGCAGGTGAACAGCGTGCTGGCGGGCGACGATGCGCCTTCCGATCGGCTAGTGGTGAGCCAAGGCAGCATCAGCGGCACGACCAACCTGCAGGTGAGCAATCTTGCTGGTGCCGGGGCCGTCACCGTGGCCAATGGCATCCAGGTGGTCGAAGCCCGCGAAGGCACCACCAGCACCGCCAGCGCGTTCGTGCAGACCCAGGTGCTCTCGGTGGGGGCCTACGATTACCGCCTGTTCAAGGGCGGCGTCACCCCTGGCAGCGAAAACAGCTGGTACTTGCGCTCGACCCTGGTGGCCGCCCCGGTGCCGCCGGCCCCCACCGAACCGCCAGTGACGCCGCCTACTGAACCACAACCTGCTCCGGCGCCCGAACCCAGCCCCGCGCCCACGCCAGAACCTGCACCTGCACCGGAGCCAGCCCCCACCCCGATCGCCCAGGCCCCCGTGGCCGCGCCAGCACCAGGCCAGGCAGACCTGCCTACCGCGATTTCGAGCCAAGCCGTGCCGCTGTACCGGCCCGAAGTCGCGGTCTACAGCGCGGCCCCGCGTGGCGCGGCGCTGATCGCGCGACAGACGCTGGGCAGCTTTCACCAGCGCCAGGGCGACCAGCGTCTGCTCGACGGCCAAGGCAGCCTTCCCGCCAGCTGGGGCCAGGCCTACGGCGGCAACCTGCGCCAGCAATGGAGCGGGACGGTCAGCCCCGGCATCGACGGCGAGCTGTACGGCTTCAAGGTTGGCCAGGACCTGTATGCCTTCGTCACCGGCGATTACCGCCAGCATGTCGGCCTGTATGTCGGCAACGGCCGCCTGGAAGGCGACGTGAAAGGCTTCGCCTTGGGTCGGGAAGATCGACAGGTGGGCGACCTGCGCCTGGACGGCGACAGCGCCGGGCTGTACTGGACCCTGGTCACGCCCGGCGCCGGCTACCTCGATGCCGTGCTGCAATACACCGACCTCGACGGCCACGCACGTTCGCAGCGTGGCGACCGGATCGATCTCCACGGCCACGCCTGGACCGCATCGCTGGAGGCCGGCTATCCGCTGGCGCTGTCGCAGCGCTGGACCATCGAGCCACAAGCGCAGGTCATCGCCCAGAAGCTGCAGCTCGACGGTAGCCGTGACCGCGTCTCGCGCATCGACTTCGACAGCCAGGTGGAAGCCACCGCGCGCGTCGGCGTGCGCCTGGAGGGCTTGTTCGTTCGCGACGCCGGCAGCGCCGTGCAACCCTACGCCCAGCTGGATGTGCTGCACACCGGTGGCGGTCGCGATACCGTCGAGTTCGATGGTCGCGACCGGATCCGCACCGATCATCGCAACACCGCGGCGCAGCTCGACGTTGGCGTGGTCGGGCAGGTCAGTCGCGAGCTGAGCGTACATGCTGGCATGCGCTACTCGACCAACCTGGACGGACGAGCGCAAGAGCACGGTGGCGGCCAGCTGGGCGTGCGCTGGCGGTTCTGAGGCGGTGGCGCAAGGCAGCCTGGGGCATCAGCGCCGGGCTGCCAGCAACCCCAGGCCGGCGCAGCCCAGCAATGTCGCGCTCAGGCGGTTGAACAGGCGACGCGGACGCGGTCGGGCAAACCAGCGCTGCAGGTAGGCGCCCAGTGCGGAATACAGCGCAATGGCCAACCATTCCAGCAGCAGAAACCAGGCACCGAGCCAAAGAAACTGCTCGCCGACCGGGGTGATGCTGCCCACCGACACGAACTGTGGCAGGAAAGCGGTGAAGATCAGGATTGCCTTGGGATTGCCAGCAGCCACCAGGAACTCCTGCCGTGCCAGGTAGCCCACACCTCGCGGCTGCTCGCTGGCCATGCGGTCCTGCGCCACTGGCGCGCGCCACAGTTGCCAGGCCAGGTGGAACAGGTAGGCGGCACCGAGCAGCTTGATCGCCAGGAACAGGTACTCGCTGGTATGTAGCACCACGGCCAGGCCCATGGCCGCCAGGGCGATCATCCCGGCGAAGGCCAGCAGCCGGCCGCCGCCAGCCAGGCAGGCGGTGCGCAGGCCATGACGGCTGGCATTGTGCAGCGAGAGCAGGTTGTTCGGCCCCGGCGCCATGTTCAAGGCGAAGCAGGCAGGGATGAACAGCAACAGCGTGGTCAGTTCCATGATCTTCTCCTTCCGAGCCTGCGAGTTCACCCGCCAAGCCCATCCAGGTCAAGCACAGTCCCATGCGAATTGACCGGTACAGCACCACTGGCGGTAGACTGCGCCTTCCCGTGAGCGATTTGCGATCTCCCATGCCTCGACCACTCAGCGAATTCTGGCACGATCCCGCCCTGCCCTGGATCGAAAGCCGCCGCGCCTGCCACAGCCGGGCCTGCTATCGTCCCCATAGCCACCCGACCTTTTCCATCGGCGCGGTCGATGCCGGCTTCAGTCATTTCAGTGGTGCAGGCGCAGACGTCGAACGGCTGGCGCCAGGCACCCTGGTGATGGTGCCGGCGCAACGGCTGCACGCCTGCAACCCCGCGCCGGGGCATGCCTGGAGCTATCAGATGCTGCACCTGGACGCAGCCTGGCTCACCGAGCTTCGACTGGAAAACGGCACCCGCGCCGGCGAGCCGGGCGCGCCTGCCAGGGTCACCCGGGACATCGACCTGTACCGGCAATTCTGTCGTCTCAACGCCACCTTGTTTTCCCAGACCTCGACAAGCGGCAAGGAAGCCGCGGTCATCGAGTTCATCGGCGATCACGATTTCTCGCAGCATCCGCCTCTGCCGGGCGCGCCTGCACCGCAGCTGAGCGCCCCGGCTCTGGACAGGTTGCTCGAACAGATCGCGCTGGTCGCGGAGCAAGAGCTGCCGTTGCAACACCTGGCGCACCAGGCCGGTCTTGGCCGCTACCAGCTGATCCGGGCGTTTCGCGCGGCAACCGGGTTCACGCCCCACGCCTATGTGCTCAATATCCGGATCAACCGAGCCCGCGATCTGTTGCGCCAAGGCATGGCGCTGGCCGAGATCGCCTGCCGACTGGGGTTCGCCGACCAGAGCCATTTCCAGCGGGTATTCAAGGCGCATGTCGGGGCGACGCCGGGGCACTACCGGGCCGCCGGCGCGCAATAATCTTCAATACAGCCGGCCCAGGCAGGCGCCAGAATCGTGGCTTTGCACCTCGAGCACAGCCGCCCATGGAACAGTTCCTGATCATCGCCCTTGCCCACTTTCTTGCCTTGTTGTCGCCTGGACCGGACTTCTTCCTGGTCGCCCGCACGTCGATCACCGCCGGCTGGCAGGTTGCCAGTGGCGCTTGCCTGGGCATCGCCATGGCCAACGGCCTGTTCATCGCCGCCGCCTTCGCCGGCTTCACCGTGCTCAAGCCGGGCAGCATCGTGTTCGTCGCCTTGCAGTTGGCCGGTTGCGCCTACCTGTTGTACATAGGCGTGTCGTTCCTGCGCCATGCCGGCAAGAGCAGGCTGGCGGTCGAAGAACCACGGGCGGCGGTTGGACGTGACTGGACACGCGCCTTCGGCATGGGCCTGCTGTCTGGGTTGCTCAATCCGAAGAACGCGCTGTTCTACGTCAGCCTGGCGAGCCTGGTCAGCGGCAGCCAGTCGAGCCTTGGCTGGAAGCTGGTCTATGGCATGTGGATGTTCGCGGTAGTCCTGGGCTGGGACCTGCTGGTGGCGATGGCGATCGGCAATCGCCGCGTGCTGCGCCGTTTCGAGCTGGCGCTGCCCTGGCTCGAGCGCGGCTCAGGCGCCATGCTGCTGGCGCTGGGTGCCGGCGTGCTGGTTCATCTGGCACTCGAGATGACCGCTTGAACGCAGGCCCAGGCTGCACCCGGACAGATGACCGGTCCCTCGCGACAGTGAACCGCACGGGCCTCGCCCTGCTCTACAGTGTCGAGTTGCCGCGGTGTAGACGGCACAGAAGGTTGTCCGGAGGTCACATGCGTACTCCCCTGATGGCTGCCCTGCTGATGCTCGCAGGTGGCGCCAGTGTCGCCCAGGACCAGCCGGCCGCCCAGGTCGAGGTCCGCTTCGAGCAGCCACAAGACTATCGTGACGCTCGGCTCAGAGGCCCTGGCCCCGCACGCGGCGCCGACGCGGACGTGATCGAGGCCCTGACCAAGCATCTGCGGCAGCTGGGCCAACGCTACCTGACCCCAGGCCAGCGCCTGCGGATCGAAATCCGCGACATCGACCTGGCCGGGCGCTTCGAACCTTGGCATGGTCCGGGTTACGAGGTGCGCTTCATGCGCGACATCACCTGGCCAAGCATCGACCTCTACTACACCTTCGAGCAGCCTGGCCAAGCCTCCATCCAGGCCGCCGACCGTGTCAGCGACAAATCCTACCTGAGCAGGCCCGGGCGGCAGGCCAGCAGCGACCGGCTGTATGCTGAAAAAGCCATGCTCACCGACTGGTTCCGCCAGCGCTTCGCCAGCCCGCCTGCCTCCTGAGCAGCCGAATCGTGTCGCTCGTCGCAATACTGGCCAAAAGCCAGGCCAGCGATCGATCCCTTGTGGACAGGCACTGGTGAAGGTCCGTGGCCAGGGGTATGCTCGCCCCCTGGATCCTCCACTACCTGCCAGGGACGACTGACAATGAAGATCTGCGCCGTACAAATGGCCTCGCTCAAGGGCGACGTGCAAGGCAACCTCGAGCGTCACCTGTGGTGGCTCGAACAGGCCAAGGCCCGAGGCGCCGAACTGGTGTCGTTCCCTGAGCTTTCGCTGACCGGCTATTACCCGAGCCTGGCCAGGCAGCTCTCCGCGCCGGCCGGCACGTCGCTGCTCGATCCCTTGCAGGCTGCCTGCGATGCGGCCGGCATCGCGGTTGCCGTGGGGTTGCCAGTGTCGAGCCTGCAGGGTGTGAAGATCGGCATGGCGATCCTGCGCGCGGGCCAGCCACGCCTGGCCTATGCCAAGCGACGCCTGCACGAGGACGAGATGCACTGGTTCGTGCCTGGCGATCAGCAACTGGTCTTCCAGGCAGGACCGCAGCAGATCGCCCCGGCCATCTGCCATGAGTCGATGTTCCTCAACCACGCCCAGCAAGCTCGCGCGCTGGGCGCGACGCTCTATCTGGTCAGCGTGGCCAAGACCACCAAGGGCGTGACCCAGGGTTTCGAACATTATCCGGAAGTGGCGCGGCGGCTGGAAATGCCGGTAGTACTGGCCAACTGTGTGGGAGCTGCCGAAGATTTCACCGGCGCTGGCCATTCGGCCGCCTGGGATGGCCGCGGGCAATTGCTGGCCCAGCTCGACGGCGAAAGCGAAGGCCTGGTGCTGATGGACCTGGCTACCGGGCACGCCGAGGCGCTCAGCTTGCGTGGCCCATGGAACCGGGACCAGCGCGCGCCTCGATGAGCCGAGCTAGTCAGCGCCCAGTGCCAGCACTGCCTGCCGCCCTTCCAGGGTCAGCAGGAATGCCTTGGCCTGCAACCCGCCAGCGAAGCCGGTGAGCCCGCCCGAGGCGCCGATGACTCGGTGGCACGGTGCAATGATCGAGATCGGATTGCGCCCATTGGCAGCGCCGACGGCACGCACCGCCGTCGGGTTGCCGATCTGCCGGGCTATCTGCCCATAGCTGCGGGTTTCGCCGAACGGGATGTTCAGCAGCGCCTGCCAGACCTGACGCTGGAAAGTGGTGCCGGCGAAATCCAACGGCAGCTCGAAACGCTGCCGGGCCCCGGCGAAGTACTCGTCGAGCTGGCGTGCGGTTTCCAGCAGCAGCGGGTGCTCATCGTCGCGGTGCAAGTCGCCCAGCGCCACCCGGTTGGCCCGTTCGTGCTCCCAGAGCACCGCCGCCAGACAGTCCTGGCGCGCCACCAGGGTCAGGGTCCCGACCGGCGATGGCATGTGGGTAAACGCATTGGACATGAGACGCCTCCGGCCAGGACAAGGATCCGTTCACTCTAGCGCCGAGACGAGGCGCTGGCATCCGCTTTGTTGCGCTGAATCGGCGGGGCGGTCAGACGCCCGCCCCGCCGGACAGATCAGACCAGCACGCCCTGGCTGCGCAGGTAGTCGTCGTAGGTGCCGCTGAAGTCCACCACGCCGCTGGGGCTCAGCTCGATGATGCGGGTGGCCAGGGACGAGACGAACTCGCGGTCATGACTGACGAAGATCAGCGTGCCGGGATAGTTCTCCAGCGCCAGGTTCAGGGCTTCGATCGACTCCATGTCGAGGTGGTTGGTCGGCTCGTCCATGACCAGCACGTTGGGCTTTTGCAGGATCAGCTTGCCGAACAGCATGCGCCCCTGTTCGCCACCGGAAATGACCTTGACCGACTTGAGGATCTCGTCGTTGGAGAAAAGCATCCGTCCGAGGGTGCCACGGATCAGCTGCTCGCCCTGGGTCCACTGGCCCATCCAGTCGAACAGGCTCACATCGTCCTCGAAATCGTGGGCGTGGTCCTGCGCGTAATAGCCGACCTCGGCGCTGTCGGTCCACTTCACCGCGCCCTGGTCGGGTGCCAGCTCACCTACCAGGGTACGCAGCAAGGTGGTCTTGCCGATACCGTTGGGGCCGATGATCGCCACGCGCTCGCCCGCCTCGACGGTGAAGCCCAGGTCCTTGAACAGCACCTTGTCGTCGAAGGCCTTGGCCATCTTCTCCACGGTTACCGCCTGGCGGTGCAGCTTTTTGGTCTGTTCGAAGCGAATGAACGGGCTCACCCGGCTCGACGGCTTGACCTCGGCCAGCTGGATCTTGTCGATCTGCTTGGCGCGGGAAGTGGCCTGCTTGGCTTTCGAGGCGTTGGCCGAGAAGCGGCTGACGAACGTCTGCAGCTCGGCGATCTGCGCCTTCTTCTTGGCGTTGTCGGCCAGCAGCTGCTCACGCGCCTGGGTCGCGGCGGTCATGTACTCGTCGTAGTTGCCCGGGAACAGGCGCAGCTCGCCGTAGTCCAGGTCGGCCATGTGGGTGCAGACGCTGTTGAGGAAGTGCCGGTCGTGGGAAATGATGATCATCGTGCTGTTGCGCGCGGTCAGCACGTTTTCCAGCCAGCGGATGGTATTGATGTCCAGGTGGTTGGTCGGTTCGTCCAGCAGCAGCACGTCCGGATCGGAGAACAGCGCCTGGGCCAGCAGCACACGCAGCTTCCAGCCCGGCGCTACCTCGCTCATCGGCCCGAAATGCTGCTCCAGCGGGATACCCAGGCCCAGCAGCAGCTCGCCCGCGCGCGACTCGGCGGTGTAGCCGTCCATCTCGGCGAAATCGGTTTCCAGCTCGGCCACCGCCATGCCGTCTTCCTCGGTCATCTCCGGCAGCGAGTAGATGCGATCGCGCTCGGCCTTGACCTTCCACAGCTGCTCGTGGCCCATGATCACCGTGTCGATGACGCTGAACTCCTCATAGGCGAACTGATCCTGGCGCAGCTTGCCCAGGCGGGTGTTCGGCTCGAGCATCACCTGCCCGGCAGACGGCTCCAGGTCCCCGCCGAGGATCTTCATGAAGGTCGACTTGCCGCAACCGTTGGCGCCGATCAGGCCGTAGCGGTTGCCGTTGTTGAACTTGACCGAGACGTTTTCGAAAAGCGGCTTGGCGCCGAATTGCATGGTGATGTTGGCGGTAGAGATCAAGAGGGTGTCCTGCGGGGCTTTCAGAGGGGTGATTCGGGCCCAGCCAGAGGTTTGGGCCTATTTTGGGCCCAATTCTAACATACAAGCCCCTCATGCCCTCCCTCCTTTCGGCGTCCTGCCAACTCAATGCCCCTGCCAATTTCTAGAACAGCTGGCCCAGTGCTGATGGCTCCCAGCTGGTGATCACCAGTTCACCTGTGACCTCGGCCTTGCCGACCCGCTGGTTGGCCGTCGAGTAGCGGATGTCCAGCCGCTCCATGTGGAAGCCCTCGAACGCCTGCCGGATGTCCGGATGATCGTTGATGCTGACCATGAGCTTCCCCTTACACCGGCGCATGAAGTCGGCCATCTCCTCGTACTGCTCGAACGGGAAGGACCCCATACCCTTCCGTCTGCCAATACGGCGGGTCCATGTAGAAGAACGTGTACGCTCGATCGTAGCGCTCGGCGCAGTCGAGCCAGGACAGGCTTTCGATGCAAATACCGGCCAGACGCCGCCAAGCTGCTGAGAAGTTCTCCCCAATGTGCAGCACGTTGACCGTGGGCGCCGTGATCGGTGCTTATACTGATCGTCTGCCGCTATGGCAACTGACATTACTACCAGTAGTCATGCTCGGCATGGGGCACGTCCAAGACCGAGAAGGTCAACGTCACTCTCCCGGGCTTCGTCATCCAGAAGATCGACCAATACGTGCCTGATCACAACGTAAAAGTCGATCATCGTGTCTGGCGGATGCAGCCATGGAAAAACTGGGACGCTAGAAGTGCAACCCCCGGCTCAACGGCCGGGGTTCGTCTGTGTCACGTCGCGTTGCAAGCTGGACACGCTGCTCAAGCAATGATCCAGTTCGTTGCCCAGCGCATGATGGAATTCGACGTCGAAGGGCTGTGTGGCGCCGGCTTCGATATCAAAAGCCTGACCGGCCAAACAGTTCGAAACGGCTACCGTGACCGCCTCTGGCAAACACGCGCGAGCGACGTAGACCTGAAGACCCAAGGCTGCGCCAAGGTAGCCACTTCCAGGCTTTCCGAGCCACGGCACACGGCCGAAAAGGCCATGACCAGCCAGCAAGACCATCGCCGCGTAGCGTTCTGCAGGATGGGCTCGAAGCCAGCCATGGCCAATGGCCCGCGTGGCACCCCACGCCAGGCATCGCCAGGCCAAGTTCGGCCCCAACCTTGCGCAGTTACAGCGTCCGAAGCATCTCCCAGAACGATGCCCCTACGCCCGTGATGCTTTCGCCGGCGATCAAGCCCGCTGCCGCGGTAATTGCAAAGCGCTCCGTGACGCTCGGCCAACGGCAGCTGACCAGCCAGGTCAGCACCGCGCCAAGGCCCATCATCATGGCGATCGACGCCGGCAATATGAATGCCAACCCCAGCGCGGCGGTACTTGGCAGCCAGCGGGCCGTTCGAGGCGGCAGCAGGCTGTCCAGCGCGCCCAGCAACACGCCAATGGCACTACCGGCCACTATCGCCCAGCGAATCTCTGGCGACAGCGCCCCCAGCCCCTGCGTCAGCGTCTGGGCCACTGCCTTCCAGGTCGCGACGGCCGGTGCGGGCCACTGCTCGGTGAGCAGCATGGTGTGCGGATCAGGGATGAGCATCAGGTACACCAGCACGCCAACCACGCTGCCGATGAAGATACCCAGGCATTGCGCGATCAGCTGCTTGTGCGGCGTCGCGCCAATCGCCAGGCCGACCTTGAAGTCGTTCATCAGGTCGGTGGACTGCCCGGCCGCGCCACCCGCCGTATTGGCGCTCATCAGGTTGACCGGCACTTGACCTGGGGCGATAAGACCGAAGCCGAGCTGCGACAGCTTGCCAATGGCGCCGATTGGCGCGATGCCAGTGGCGCCGACCACGCGCGCCGCGACCACGGCAAGGCAAATCGCCAACGGAATGCTCAACAGCGCCATCCACCAGTCGATCCCGAACAGCAGCGCCTGCAGGGTCACCACCAGCGCGATGGACAGCAGCAGGCCAGCCGCAGGCCCTGCTGAAAACCGCAGCCTGGCGTGTGGTGCCCGGCTCGCGGAGAAGTTGCCGGGTCGTCGCCGTGGCACTTGGAACAGACGAACCGCCAATGAAGTCAAGGTGGCACAGACCATCAGGCTCACGCCCGGCCACAACAGCCACTCCACCAGCGTGGCGAACTGCGGTCCGCTGGCGTTCGGGGCAAGCACCACCAAGGCCCGGTCGACCAGCCACGGCGCCAGGCCGCCCCAGGCCAGCGCGGCGCCGAACAGCAGCGTCAGGCCCACGCGAATGCCGATGATGCTGCCGAAGCCGATGAGCAACAGCGAGGGCTCCAGCGTGAAGGTCAGACGCTCGAGCGCAGGCGTGGGCGCCCAGCGCGGTATCGCCCAGACGAAGCCGTCGATCCACTTCACCAGCCCTGACAACAGCGCGGCGCTGAACAGCACCTTGATCCGCGTCATGGCTTCGCGCCCATGACGGTAGATCTGCTGCAGCGTTTCCAGCGTCGCCATGCCTTCGGGGAACTTCAGGCCATGATCGTTGAGCAAGGCCGGACGCAGATACCAGGCGATCCAGATGCCCAGGAAACTCACCGAAAAGACCCAAGCCATCATCGGCACCGGATCCAGTTGCTGGCCGGTGAGCAGCGTATAGGCAGGAATAGGCGCGACCAGCCCGCCCGAGATGATCGAGGCAGCGGCCGAAGCCACGGTCTGGTTGATGTTGCTTTCGTGCAATGACCACCCGGGCCGATCCTTCTTGCGCCCCGCCAAGCCCTGCCACAGGGCGAAGCCGACCAGCAACGCGATGATCGACATGTTGAACGACCAGCCGATCTTTAGCCCCGCGTAGACATTCGATGGCGTGAGCACGATGCCCAGCACCGCGCCGGTGAGCACCGCCCGCAGGCTCAGTTCACGTTCGACGCGAACCGTGGCGTTGGCGGTGGGGGGAGCATGGCCCATGGCAAATCCTTCGTGAAGATCGCAAGCGCGGTCAGCACAACTGAACCCCGACAGCCATGAAGGTTCACTGATGCTTCTGGAGGTGATGGCTTTAGGCTTTGTACGGAAAGTCGCCGAGCGGCGATCAGGCAAGGCGAAAACAGGCGAGCAACGGCCGGGGTCGCGCTCGACTTTACTGGTTGTAAATGAGCATTCCATGCCTGTTTTCAGCGTAGCCTGATCGTCGCACAGGCATTTTTCGTAAGCAGCCGCTATCTTGCTGCGCTGCCCCGGGGCGATACTTCGACCATTGGCACCACGCACTTTGATTATCTGGCGCAAGGCAATATCCTGACCTCGACATGTGCTTGCGCGCATAGGCCACTGTCACGGAGCAGTCAACGAAATGGACAGGTTTCTCATGCTTCGGATCGTTCTCACGATCGTCGCGATACTCGGCATGGGACCGGTTACCTTGGCCTTCTCATGGTTCGTACCGTTCCTTTTGATATCGATGGCCGCTACCGGCTTCTACGGATACCAATCATTGGTCATCGGTTTCTCCACCGTGGCGCTGTGCGGATGCTGGAAGGCCTACACCCTGGCGATGGCCGTCAGGCCGACCCTGCGCCGTGAGTGGCTGGCGATAGTGGGCACGCTGGTGGCCCTGGCCTGGGGGGTCATCTGGGGCAAGCAGTTCGAGAAAGACCCAACCTGGCAGCTCGGTTTCCTGATGCCTGGCCTTACCGCCACGGTCATGCTCATGGTCACGGCCTGGCGGAGTTGGCGAGCACCATCCGCTTGCGTAAACAGCAAAGCCGATCGATGAAGCTCGTGCGCCTCGACGGCTGCCTGGGTGACGCGGGTGCCAAGCTGGATGCCTTGGCCGCAGCGGTGCTGGCTCGGCTGCCCATGGCGCCATGACCGTCGACTCGCCGCACGGGGCGATCAGCGCATCGCCGCCAGCTTGATCCCGAACCCGAGCAGACAGCATCCAGCCAGGCGTTCCAGCACCGTGCCAACCCGCGGATTGGCCCGCATGCGTTCGGCCAGGCCGTGGGTCAATAGTACGACGAGCAACCCATAGAGAAAGGTCACCAGCGCCACGGTCGCGGCCATGAAGCCGAAGGTGAGCAACCCCTGATGACGCAGCGGATCGACGAACAATGGGAAGAAGGCCATGTAGAACATGATCGCCTTGGGGTTGAGCAAGGTGATCATCATGGTCTGGCGCAGGAAGTGACCATTGTCCATGCGACGCTTGCGCGGCGTGGCGCCGGGCTTGCCGAGCAGCATCCGCAGGCCCAGCCAGGCCAGGTAGGCAGCGCCTGCCCATTGCAGCACGTGGAACGCCGCCGGGTACGCGGCCAGCAAGGTGGCCATGCCGGCCACGGCCAGCCACAGCAGGACCTGGTCGCCGAGGATCACGCCACAGGTCGCTGCCAGGCCAGCCTTGACGCCGCCCCTGCCCGTGGCGGTCATCAGGGCAAGGTTGCCAGGGCCAGGGATGGCCAGAACGACGATGAAAGCGATGACGAAGGCGCTGTAGTCGGTCACTCCGAGCATGGGCGAGTCTCTTGAGCAGGTGTTGGTAACTGGAACGGCAGTCTATCACCGCCACGAAGGCCGAGAGCAGCCAAGCTGGTGCTCAATGCCAGCCTTGGGCGAATCGCCGCCTCCGCGCACCAGCGGGGCAAATCGTTAGCCTGCTTTCTTTTTTCCCTCCTGACCTGCATCATGTGGCCATACCACCGATTCCCGCGAACCAGCCCATGAACGCGCGCCAGCCTGCTCCCGGCCAGACCTCATCGATCACCCGACAAATCCTCGCGATCGTCTTCCACACCTTCATCGCTTTCCTGTGCATCGGCTTGCCGATCGCCGTATTGCCCAGTCATGTGCATGACCAGATGGGGTTCGGCGCGGTCACCGCCGGGATCACCATCGCCTCGCAGTACCTGGCCACCCTGCTCAGCCGCCCGGTTGCCGGGCGGGTGGTGGACACGCTTGGTGGCAAGCGGGCGATACGCTACGGGCTGTACGGCATCATTGGCTGTGGGGTGCTGACCTTGCTGTCGAGCTGGTCGTTGGGCCTGCCAGCGCTGAGCCTCGCGCTGCTACTGGGTGGACGCTTGCTGCTCGGCCTGGCTCAGGGGTTGATCGGTGTCGCGACCTTGAGCTGGGGCATTGGCCAGGTTGGTACCGGCCATACCGCCCGGGTGATTTCCTGGAACGGCATCGCCTCCTACGGCGCCATCGCCATTGGCGCCCCGCTGGGGGTGCTGATGGTCGATGCGCTGGATTTTGCCCTGCTGGGGCCGGCCTTGATCGGCCTGGCTGGCGTGGCCTTGCGGGTTCTGCACCGGCAGACGGACGTGAGCGTGACGCGCGGTGAGCGCCTGCCCTTCTGGTCGGCCTTTGCCCGTGTCGCGCCATGTGGCGTCGGCTTGACCCTGGCTTCGATCGGCTACGGCACGCTGACCACCTTCGTCACCCTGTATTACCTCGAGCGCGGCTGGGTTGGCGCGGCTTGGTGCCTGACGGTCTTCGGCCTGTGCTTCATCCTGTCGCGGCTATTGTTCGTCAACGCCGTGAACCGCTTCGGCGGCTACCCGGTGGCCATGGCCTGCATGGCCACCGAAGTGGTCGGTTTCGTCCTGCTCTGGCTGGCCCCTGCCCCCGCCTGGGCGCTGCTTGGCGCCGGACTGGCTGGCTTTGGCCTGTCGCTGGTGTATCCGGCGCTCGGCGTCGAGGCCATCAAGCAGGTGCCCAGCAGCAGCCGGGGCGCTGGGCTCGGGGCCTATGCGGTGTTCTTCGATCTGGCCCTGGCCACTGCCGGTCCGGCAATGGGCGCGCTGGCCGCCCGAGCCGGCTATGCCTCGATCTTCTGCATGGCGGCGTTGCTGGCGCTGGCAGGGGTCGCCCTGGCCGCGCTGTTGGCACGACAGGCGGCGCGCTGAACTGCGATAGCCTCCGGTCAGCGACAACTTCTCGACGTGCCGCGAAAAACAACTACCCCACAACAACCCGACATCCCATTACGCGACACGCCCCACTTATATATCCATTCCCACTTCAAGAGAAACTATAACTCAACAGAACGCTCACTCGTTTTTGACGCCGGTATCCCGCCGCGACAAAAGTGTTTCATTGGCGTCAGAATACTGTAAATAAAATATTACACGATTAATGGCGCATCGCCATTTAATGAAATACAGTGTCTTCACCCAGTCGCAAATGCACCGAAGTCATGAACTATTCCACGCTCATCAAGATGATTGTGCTGCCGCTGTGCGTCGTCTCGACGGCACATGCGCAGGATACGGTCAGCCCCACGCAAAGCCTGTCCGAGCAACGCACGCTCAGCCGGGCCGAGGTGGCCGGACTGGTGGTGGGGCAGACGGTCACCCTGGCGGGCCGGGCGTTCTACGACAGTTTCGCGACGGCATGGCAGGAGCTGGACGAGGCCGGGCGTTTCAGCGTCGCGATCAGCGAGCGTCCGACCGCGCGCCTGGGCAGCCAGGTGTTCGTCGACTATGGCAACCGGCGCCTGCTGCAGATGTTTCTGCCGCCCAACCGCACGCAGATCCCCGCCTTGGGCGCGGATGCCGCGGCCCAGGTATTCCAGGCCATCCTCGACTACCAGCTTGCGCAGTTCTTCGGTGACCCGGACCTGGGTCGTGACGAATTTTGAAGGGAGCATGCAGAATGTTTCGCGTATCAGCCATTTTATCGAGCCTGGCCCTGTGCACCGCGCTAGTTGGCGTGGCGCCGGCAAGCGAGCTGGTCTATGTACCGAACAATCCGTCCTTTGGCGGCAATCCGCTCAATGGCCCGGTATTGCTGAACCAGGCCAACGCGCAGAACAAGTTCACGGAAAAGTCCAATTCCGGTTCATCGGCGCAAACCGCTCTGACGCAGTTCAACAGCATGTTGCAGAGCGCCATTCTCAGTCGCGTGTCGTCGGCCGTGACCTCGAGCATCGTCGGTGCCGATGGCCGCCTGACGCCTGGCACGGTCGAAACGACCGACTTCACCATCACCATCACCAACCTTTCCGGTGGCCTGTTGCAGATCGTCACCACCGACAAGACGACAGGCCAGACTACCCAGTTTCAAATAAACCAGCCTTGAACTTCTGATGTAACGACTGCTGTAAGAAAAACCTGTTGTGCGCACTGTTGTGCAATCGGCGGGCAGGTATACCTGCGTCAAGAAATGCAATAACCCACCCTCTGGAACATAGGAAGTCATCCATGAACGCACGTAAATCGCTTCTGTCCATTGCTGTACTGGTTGCCCTGTCCGGCGCTGCCCTCGCCGATGGTGGTTCGGTCAATACCCGCCAGGCGGGCGACCACAACGTCCTGACCGTCGACCAGGCATTCGCCGCAGGTTCCAACGTCACCATCAAGCAGACCGGCAGCCAGAACGATTCGGCCGTCAACCAGACCGGTGCCCGCAACAACGCCACCGTCAGCCAGGCTTCCGCCGCTTCCCTGCCCAGCGGGGTCGACCAGGTCGCGCGCCTGAATCAGGGCGGCGAGCGCAACGATGCCAGCATCTACCAGCAAGGCACCACCGCCGGCAAGGCCAGCGCCACCATCAACCAGGCGCTGCATGGCGGCAGCCACAACAAGGCCAGCATCAGCCAGGTAGCCGGTCGCGACAACGCCACCGCGCTGATCAACCAGGCCGGCACCGCGAACAAGGGCTTCATCAATCAGGAGAAGACCATCGCCGGCGCCGCCACCATCAACCAGAACGGCATTGGCAACTACGGTGAGATCAACCAGACCGACAGCTACATCGGCGAATCGGTCAAGGTGTCCCAGACCGGCCTGGGCAACAAGGGTCTGATCAACCAGTACGACACCGACTTCAAGAACGCCAGCATCGACCAGGGTGGCCTGAGCAACTACGGCTACATCGAGCAGACCGGGGCCAACTTCGGCGGGGCCGACATTGCCCAGAACGGCAGCTTCAACCACGCCCGCGCCCTGCAGCGCTCGGGTAACAACATGAATGCCAGCATCGTCCAGACCGGCGTCGGCAACCGCGCCACCACCGACCAGGCGGGCCATGATCACACAGCGACAATCAAGCAGGACGGTGCGCACAATGGCCTGGCTTCGGTCACCCAGCGCGGCAATACCCAGACCGCCAGCGTGACCCAGGACTGGGGCAGCAACAACGTGGCCTTTGTCGATCAATCTGGCGCGCACAACGAAGAGACACTGCTGCAGAGCGGCTTCAACAACAACGCCAGCGTGACCCAGAGCGGCTTCGGCGCGGCCGGCGTCGGCTACGTCAACACCGTCAGCCTGACGCAGACTGGCAACCTGCATTCGGCCACCGTGAGCCAGTCCGGCGGTGCCGGCAACAGCGCCGTGATCGTCCAGCGTTAACCGTCGCCGTTCGGCTTTTATCGATGTCGTTCCCCGCCCACCGCGTGGCGGGGATTTCACTGGAGTACGAGCATGCGCGCCCGCACACTGTCACTGATGATTTTCGCGGCGGTCCTGGCAAGTGGTTGCGTCACCTCCAAGCCAGCTGGCACCACGTCCGCTGCGAGCATTTCCCCGCCGACCCAGAGCACACGGGACCTGATGCAACTGCCGGCACCGGCCGGCCCGATTTCCGTCGCGGTGTACGGCCTGCGCGACCAGACCGGTCAATACAAGCCCTCGCCCGACAGTTCGTTTTCCACCTCGGTCACCCAAGGCGCGGCATCGCTGTTGGTGACCGCGCTGCGCGACTCGCGCTGGTTCAAGCCGGTCGAGCGCGAAAACCTGCAGGACCTGCTCACCGAGCGCAAGATCATCCGCGCGCTGGAGCTGCCTCAGGACCAGGCCCAGGTACAGTTGCCCTCGCTGCGTCCGGCCAACCTACTGATCGGCGGCGCCATCGTCGCCTATGAAAGCAACGTGCGCACCGGTGGCCTTGGCGTGCGCTACCTGGGCATCGGTCCCTCGGAGCTGTACCGGCAGGACCAGGTAACCATCAACCTGCGCGCGGTGGATATCCGCACCGGTGACGTGATCCAGAGCGTGACCACCACCAAGACGGTGTTTTCCACCCAGATGGATTTCGGCGTGTTCAAGTACGTCTCGCTCAAGCACCTGCTGGAAGTCGAAACCGGCTTCAGCCGCAACGAGCCGGTGCAGCAGTGCGTGCGCGAAGCCATCGAAAGCGCCTTGATCCACCTGATCGCCCAAGGTGTCCGAGACGGCAGCTGGCAACTCAGGAACCCCCAAGAGCTCAAGCAACCGTTGCTGCAGGGTTATCTGCGAAGCTACGACGAGCAGACCATGACCCAGCCCATCAGCGACCCGAACCAAGCCCACTGACGATCGGAGACAAGCATGGCGTACCCCAGGCGTTACTGGCACACCGCACTGCTGACGGCCATGCTGGCCTGCACGGGCCTTGCCCAGGCCAGCGACCTGTTATCGGAAGGCCGCTACGCCGGTATCGGCGGCAGCCGGCTCGACCTGACCCAGGCCGGCAGTTCCAACCAGACCCGTATCGAGCAGGCCGGCCCGGCGCAGCGCCTGGCGCAGACCCAGACAGGCGTGGCGAACATCGCCAGGATCAACCAGGGCGGTGCCAGCAACCTGGCCGCTGCCTACCAGGTGGGCCTCGGCAATGACCTGGCGCTCACCCAGTCGGGCCAGTACAACCAGGCCGCCGTGGTCCAGGCCGGCAGCCACAACCAGGCCGCCGTGGTGCAAAGCGGCGCCTACAACCAGGCGTTCGTCGGCCAGTATGGGCAGGGCAATCAGGCCAGCGTTACCCAGAGCGGTTTCGGTGGGACGGTCTCGGTGACCCAATACGGCGACCACTCCAGCGCGACGGTGACGCAACGATGATCATGGATTATTCGCAGCTGGCGGTCGCCATCGAGGCTGAACACACGGATACGGCCGTGTTGATCCGACCGCGCATCGACAACCCGGTGCCCCTGACCTTGCGCTATCGGTTGACGGTCAGCCAGGTCAGTGGTGGGAACACCTCGAGCATCAATCAGCAAGGCCAGCTGCGCAGCGGCGAAGTGTCGTCGACCGTCCAGCTCAGCCTGCCTGAGCACGGCCATTGCCTGGCCCGACTCGAAGTGTTCGACGAGCAGGCGCTGATCAAGACGGTCGATCGAGACTGCGCACCGAACGCGCCTTGAGCATCGACCTGGCGCCAGAGCCCGCCAACCGACCGATCGCCTGCGCGCCCGCTGCCAGCGGGCGCAGCGAGGCAAACCCTCCAGCCGTTCACCCGAGCGCAGCCGGCCGGTAGCTACGTGGCCTGCCGAGGCTTGAGCGGCTAGCCAGTGGACGACGCCAGCGCTCCATCCAAAGCAGGGGCATTGACAAACCTCGACCATGGATAGACCATGCTCTTACTTGTTGGACAACCTACATCCGACAAAATAATGACCACAAGGCCCCTCTGGACTGCTTGGCTGGCAGCTCAGTCGCTGATCAGGAGATCGATCGATGCACAAGCCTTCGGCGCCCCCCAAGGATCTTGCAGCCTGCGCGCCTCCCCTGGAGACGCTTCGCAAGCCTGCCTTCACGCTGCCTGAGCATGCATGCGACACCCATGCACATGTGATTTCGGCCGACTTCGCGCGCTATCCCTTGGTCGACGACCGCAGCTACACCCCTAGCCCGGCTCCGGAACAGGCCTACCTGGCCATGCTCGACAGCCTGGGCCTGCACAGGGGAGTACTGGTGCAGCCGAGCATCTATGGCACCGACAATCGTTACATGCTCGAAGTCATGCAGCGTCATCGGCAGCGACTGCGCGGCGTGGCCGTCGTGGATGAGCATGTCGGCGACGCCGCGCTCGAACACATGCATGCCACTGGCGTAAGAGGCGTGCGCTTCAACGTGCTGTTCCGCGGCGGCGTCGACCTGAACTCCATGGAACGGCTCGCCGCGCGCATCGCACCCTTGAACTGGCACGTGCAGTTTCTGATCGACGTGCGGCATCTGGATGAACTCGACAGCCGTCTGAAGAAGCTGCCCTGCCCGATCGTCATCGACCACATGGGGCATCTGCCGGCATCACAGGGATGCCAGCAGCAGGGCTTCAAGACCTTGTGCAGGAACGTCGCCGAGCGCGGCTGGTGGGTCAAGCTGTCCGGTGCCTACCGGCTGTGCGACTCGCACCCGGACTACGCCGAAGCCGATCGGCTGGCTCGCGCGCTGATCGCCCAGTCGGTCGAACGCATGCTCTGGGGCAGCGACTGGCCGCATGTGGCCCTGCAGCGCTCGCCCGATACCACGCTGTTGCTCGAGCGCCTGACCCGCTGGGTAGCAAACGAGCAACAGCTGCGGCAGATCCTGACGGACAACCCCGCCACCCTCTACGACTTCTGAAACACCCTCGACAGCTCGATACCTGCGAACTTGCGGAGAACAAGAAAATGAGTTGGTTCAGCGAACTCAACAAAGTTGAAAAGCGTACGTTTTATTCTGCCTTTGGTGGCTGGGCGCTCGATGCGCTGGACTTCATGGTCTTCACCTTCGTCATCGCCTCCTTGATGACGCTGTGGCACATCGACAAAGGCTCGGTTGGCTTGTTGAGCACGGTGACGCTGCTGTTTTCCTCCATCGGCGGATGGGGCGCGGGGATCCTCGCCGACCGCTATGGCCGTGTCCGCCTGCTGCAAATCAGCATCCTGTGGTTTTCGACCTGCACGGTGCTGATCGGCTTTGCCCAGGACTTCGAACAGCTGTTCATCCTTCGTGCGCTTCAGGGCCTGGGGTTTGGTGGGGAATGGGCGGTCGGTTCGGTGCTGATCGGCGAAATGGTCCGTGCCCGGCACCGCGGCAAGGCGGTTGGCATCGTGCAAAGCGGCTGGGCTGTCGGCTGGGGCGCGGCGGCGCTGCTGTACACGCTCGCGTTCAGCCTGCTGCCTGAAGATATCGCCTGGCGCTCGCTGTTCTGGATCGGCGTCGTACCGGCGCTGCTGGTACTGTACATCCGCAAGTACGTACCTGAACCGGAAGTCTTCCAGCAAACCCGCGAACGCCAGCTGCAAACGGGCAACGCACTGTCCTTCTGGCATATCTTCTCGCCTTCGCTGCTGCGAGTCACCCTGCTCTCGGCCCTCCTGTGCATGGGCGTTCAGGGTGGCTACTACGCCATCACCACCTGGTTGCCAGCCTATCTGAAACTGGAGAAAGGCTTGTCGATCTTCAGTACCGGCTCGTACCTGATGGTCGTCATCCTCGGTTCTTTCCTGGGCTACATCTGCGGCGCCTACCTCTCCGACCGCTTGGGCCGGCGCCCCAACTTCATCATCTTCGCCCTGCTTTCGGCGATCAGCGTGTTCTGCTACATGCAGCTGGAGCTGAGCAATACCCAGATGCTGATCCTCGGCTTCCCCCTGGGCTTCACCGCTTCGGGCATCTACAGCGGCATGGGCGCGTTCCTCACCGAACTGTACCCTTCCGAACTGCGGGCCAATGGCCAGGCCTTCTCCTACAACTTCGGTCGCGCCGTTGGCGCTCTTTTCCCTGGACTGGTCGGCTACATCAGCGCCAAGACCAGCCTGGGCACCGCGGTCAGCCTGTTCGCCGGTGGCGCCTACTGCCTGGTGCTGGTAGTCACCTGCTTCCTGCCGGAAACCAAAGGCAAGGAGTTGCACTGACGACTGAGCGCTTTGGTAAAGTGTCGCCCACGCATCGCTTGATCCGTGGGCACCGGCATGCCCAGGAACCGAGGCAGCGTTCCATCCCTCCTGACGACTGGGCAGCATGAACATCAAAGCCATAGGTCGACGCGACCATTACTCCATTGAAATCTCCCGCTACCTGGAGAACGAAATCCGCGAGGGTCGGCTACGCCCAGGCGACCGCATCCCAACCGAAACCGCCTTGGCGCAGGCGTTCGCGGTCAGTCGCAACGTCGTCCGGGAGGCTGTGGCACGCTTGAAATCCGCTGGCCTGGTCATCAGCCGGCAAGGGCTCGGCGCCTTCGTCGCCACCGAAGCCAACCAAAGCAGTTTCCGCATTCCCCATGAAGAGCTGGCCGATACGACAAAGCTGCGCCAGCTCTACGAGCTACGCCTGGAACTGGAGGTCGCCGCCGCCGCCATGGCTGCCAGGCGCCGCTCGCGCAACCAACTCAAGGCCATCTCGTGCGCCCTTGATGCGCTGCGTGCCGGCATCGACGATGGCGACCAGGTCATCGAGCACAGCCTGCAATTCAAGCGGGCGATCGCCGATGCTACAGGCAACGAATACTATCGCAACTTCATCATCTTCCTGTGCGGGCATGTGTTCGAAGCCGCTTCACTCGAGCGGCGCCTGGCTGGCACGGCGGGGCTCGGCGAAGCGCTGCTGGCCGAACACCAGAACATCTTCGATGCGATCAAGCTAGGCGACCCGGACCTGGCCCGACGCGCCACCTGGCAACAGATCATCAATTCGGCAGAGCGCAACGGCTTGCGAGGCTTGCAGGGCTGGGAGATCACCCGCATGAGTTCGCTCGGGGAGACCTACGCGCCGCAATGCCCCGGCCCTGATCCAAAGCCGCGCAAGCCGAGCCGTGCGCTGCCTGCCAATGCCTGCGATTGTCATTTCCATATCTTCGACGACGCCAACGGCCAGGCGTTTACCCCACACCGCTCCTACACCCCCCCGCCTGCGCGCCTTCGCGAGTTCCTCGAAGTCCAGCAAGCCCTGGGCCTGAGCCGAGGTGTCATCGTCCAGCCCAGCGTGTATGGTTCGGACAACCGGACCACCCTCAAGGCGCTGGCAGACGCTGGCAGCAGCTTCCGAGGCGTGGTGGTGATCCAGGCCGATACCAGCTTCGAGCAACTGCAAGCGATGCATGCATTGGGGGTCAGGGGCGTGCGCCTGAATCTCATCTTCAAAAGCGGTGTCGAGGTCTCGGATGTCGCCGCCCTTGCCAAGAAAGTGGCGCCTCTGGGATGGCACCTGCAGCTGCTGATCGACATCACCGAGTTCGCCGACCTGTATGACACGCTTTCAGCACTTGCAGTCGATGTGGTGATCGACCACATGGGGCACATGCCTACCAGCTGCGGGCTGCAGCACCCAGGCTTTCGCGATCTGTTGCGCCTGCTCGAGGAAGACAAGGCCTGGGTGAAACTTTCCGGCCCCTACCGCTTCACGGCCAGCCAGGATGTGCCCTACGACGATGTCACGCCTTATGCCAAGGCACTGATCAAGGCAAACCCGGCACGTGTGCTGTGGGCCAGCGATTGGCCACATCCATGCATTCCAGTGCCCATGCCAAACGATGCGGACCTTCTGGAAGCGCTGTTCGTCTGGGCCGAAGGTGACGACCGGATCATCGAACAGATACTGGTGAGCAATCCTGAAAGGCTGTATGGCTTCTGAGGCAGGTTGACCGGGCGATACGCCTCACTCCAAGCTGCACGACGGGCCGAGACCAGGAGGAGGAAAAGACGTCTGCAATGATTTCTAGGCGATAGCAGTATCTCTAGGACATGAACTACAAGCGATAGAGAAAATCGCAAGCGAGAAACGCTTTTTTTTCCGCAAGCCGACCCGGAAATTTCGCCGCTTGCGTAGTTGGTCGCGGTCACTCCCGAGCACCGCGCAACGCCTCGGCAGCCTCGCGCATGAAAATCTCCACCGTCTTTGGCCCGATACCTTCGAAGCTCAGCAGCCAGCGCTCGAAGTGAGCGCTGTCGTGGGCCCCGCTCGCCAGGCACTGCAAGTGCCGCTCCAGGCCGGCCTCCAGCTTTTCGCCAAGCCGCCTGAGCCGACGTGACGTGGATTCGTCGTAGCGGGCATACCCAGCCTGCCCCAGCAGTCGTACGAGCGAGGCATGCGAACAGCCGGCCAGCTTCCCGGGCGTGTCCAGCCCATGCTGATCGACCAGGACCCGGTAAGCCTGCAACGCGACGCTCGAGCGAATACGCTTGCCGACCAGGAAGCTGGCGAGCAGCCACTTGTAGAGGCCTTGCCCGCCTGCTTGCCTCAGATCGATCCCAAGGTCTGCCGGCGTGATCGGAATCAAGCCTTGCTACGCCTCGGGTCAGCCGCGCGTGGGTAGGTGCGCTCTTGCTTGATGGTGCCGTCGGCCTTGTGGATCTTCACCGAGGCAGTCTCGCCCTCGAAGAGCCCGGCGAGCGAGCCGACGAGCGCCTGCTTGGTGGCGCTTCGCTTGGAACCATATTCGGCCTTGGGCCTCGTGAGTTCCCGGCCATCGGCAACTGGACTGGCATGATCGTTATCCATGGTCGCTCCTTTGCGTGACGACAATTCGCTCGAATACAGGCCGTGCCAGGCCCAGTCACCCCTCACCGGTGGGTGATCTTGAGACCCGTCAAGCGCAAAATAAATTCATCGATAGCGCCAGGCAGATGAGCATGGAAGCAGACGACAGGTCACGGCGCACCGAGATCGAGCCGACGGCATCGGAATCAGAGCAGATGAGAGGTTGCCAGCAAGACTGCTGGCAGCGCCAAGGCCGCTATCAAGGTCTGCCCGGCGATGATGCCTGCCATCAAGGGAGCGTCTCCTCCTAGCTGCCGGGCCATGATGTATGCCGAGGAGGCCGTAGGTAGGGCCTGGAACATGACTACGGCCAAAGCGGCTTCTCCCTGCAGACCGAAGAGCCTGCAAATGAGAACCGTGGCCAGTGGCATCGCAACGAACTTTGCTATCGAACAAACCCCTATCGGATGCAACCACCTTCGCACGGCATGCAGATTCAGTGCAGCGCCAATGCAGAGCAATCCCAAAGGCAGCGAAGACTGCCCTAACGTCTTGAGCGCCGGCTCGATGCCTGGCGGAATAGCCAGCCCGCTGGCCTGCACGCTGATCCCGAGCGCACAGGCCATTATCAGCGGATTGAAGATCAGCTGCCTGAGCACGCCAGCAAATGTGGCCCGGCTGCCAGCGCCGTATCTGGCGAACACGAGCACACAAAGAATATTCACAGTCGGCACGATCGCGGCATTCGCGACAGCTGCGATGGCGATACCCTGAGCACCGAAGATGCCCGCAGCGGCTGACACGCCGACGTAATTATTGAACCGGACACTTCCTTGAAACAACGAGGTAAAGGCTGGGTCGTCCACGGAAAATAACCGACGCGCCATGACCATGATCGCCGAAACGGCGATGGTGGATGAAACCAGGACGCTAATCATCAGCCTGACCGGTAGCTCGCCCAATTCGGCAGTGGCCAGGCTATGGAAAAACAGCGCTGGAAGCAGAACGTAGTAACCTAGCCTTTCGGCATGGGGCCAGAAGTCATCACCGATGAAGCCGGTGGTGCGCAGCCAGAATCCCAGCCCAATCAGCAAAGCGATGGGAACGAGCGAGAGGGTCAATGCGGTTGCCATAGGGTCTTACCAAGCTGTCTCGTTTCGATCAACAGTGCCTGGCTCAGAGAACGGCACACGAAGATGGCCTGCCCCCGTCGCCAGACGAAGGACGCGTTCAGTCCAGTTGCGACAACGATGCGGATTCGGGTACCCCGTTCTTCGCACAGGGGGAGCTTCGGTGCGGTCGATGAGCAGTTTTTGACAAATGTGTATCCGCTTCGCAACGGCGACCGTGACGCCCGTCGAAGGCGGTCCAACGATAAGAGAAAGCTCGGTCGATAAAAAACGATATTAAATCACTCGAACCGCGATTATTTCTCATGGGTCGCGGCAGGGCCCGCTTGTTCTCTTATGGCGCTCACCACGGCCTGGGCTAGCCGGCCCGCCGGTCGATCTTCGCGTTCCAAAAGCACCACGAGACGTGTCTTCTGAGGCTCGCCAAAAGGGATGCGTATCAACTGTTCGGTCATTGATAACTTGTCTTCGGCGATTGGAATGACCGCAACTCCCAAGCCACTCGAAACCATTTTCACTATGGCCTCCTGGCTATCAAGTTCCATCGCCGTCCGGACTCTCAACCTCGAACGACGCAGCTCCCGTTCGATCGTCCGGCCAGCCCACGCCTTGCGATCGAATCGTATGAACGGATATTCGAGAAGGAGCTGCTGCGGATCATCGCTGGTCACACCAGCCGGCGCGATCAGCCAGAAACGTTCCCGATAAAGCGGTGTGCTGACAAGACCATGGGGGTAAGGCTTCACTGGCTCCGTGGTTACCGCGACATCGAGTTCGCCCGTCTCGATTTTCATGGCAAGTTCTGCTGACATGCCAGAGGCCACGTTGAAGCGGATATGCGGATGCTGATAGGTCAGCGCAGCCAGTGCAGAAGGCAAGACACCTGCCAGGGCTGTTTGTATGGCGCCTATGCGCAGGCGCCCGCGCAACTCGCTTCCCTCGCCCAGATCGGCGGCGATGCTGTCATAGAGCGCGACGATTTCTCGAGCTCTTTCGACAGCGAAATGGCCGGCCTCCGTCAGGACGGGAATCCGCCGAGACCTGTCGAAAAGAGACGCGTTGAAGGCTTCTTCCAAGGCGCGAATATGAAGGCTTACGGCGGACTGAGTCAGATGCACTGCCTCTGCGGCTCGAACGAACGAGCCGTGCCTGGCTACGGCAAGTAGGGTTCGAAGCGCTCGCAACGACAAGATCGGTTCCTCAAGAGATGAGCGCAGGCCAACAGCGAAGTCAGGGCGCCACGAAGTTCGCCGAGCGGCAAGCAGGCAAGGCGAAAACAGGCGAGGAAGCAGAGTTTACTGGTTGCAAATGAGCATTCCGAGCCTGTTTTCGCCTTGCCTGATCGTCGCGCAGGCACCTTTCGTACAAAGCCTTAGCAAACTTTTCACGTCCGGCCCCTGGAGATCAGGCAAGGCAAGCTCATCCAGCGTGTGAATCGACGCTTCGTCGCACCCACGGAAGTGGCGGATAGCCAGCTAGGGGCTTGCCCGCCTGCTTCCTTCATGCCGGCCTCAAGGTCTGCCGGCGTGACCGGAATCAACCCTTGCTACGCCTCGGGTCAGCTGCGCGTGGGTAGGTGCGCTCTTCCTCGATGGTGCCGTCGGCCTTGTGAATCTTCACCGAGGCAGTCTTGCCTTCGAAGAACTCGGCGAGCGAGCCGACGAGCTCCTGCTTGGTGGCGCTTCGCTTGGAAGCACGCTCGGCCCCGACCTTTCTGAGTTCCCAGCCATCGGTGGCAGGGCTGACGTGATAGGTGTCCATGGCGTTTTCCTTTTCTTCATTAGTGATCGTGGCTCCGGTGCTAGGCGCGTTCGGTGGCATCGGAACGCCTTTGGACAGCGATCGGCCGAGGTACGAACTCGCCCCCCCGCCCGGCCACCTGCCACCTCACTCCGGCAATACCATGGCGCTCGGCCATCGGCCGACTGACCATCTTGATGTTCTGCTGTCCGAACCTCGGGATGATGCCAACGCCTGCATCGCAGCTCGCCCAGTGCCAGGCCACTGCGTTATCCATTTTCTCCAGGCGAATGATGAAGCTGCGATGTTTGCCGTGGAGTTCATATTCGATTACGTACAACTGCTGCCCAGCCATAGCCTTCCATCCTCTGTTCGTTCGTTATTGAGCGGTCGAAGGGCGGAAAAATTCCTTTTCAAAGCCAGGCGGCGTGAAGGTGAGATCACGCTTCGGCACAGGACCGCCGCACGCTTGGCTGGAGGGGCATCGATGCCGCCGGATCGGGGCTGATGCAGGCAGGCAGGACAGGGCCGCATGGCGGCCCATCGCGGCCATCCCAACCACGCCTGCCCAAGGTTCAGTGATCCATCTCGTCCTTGGTGATCTGCCCGCTGTACGGATCGATCTCGAACTCGTATTTCATGCCATCGGCCTTGGTGCCCTCACCTTCCCAATGATTGTCGTCGGCCTCGATCTTGGTCACTTGGGTGTAGCCGGCGGCCTTGAGGGTTTCCCTGGCCTGGTCCATGGTGACTTTCCAGTCGGCGCCTGGCTGGTCGGCCCAGGCCGAGGTCGCGCCGAGCGCGCCGGCCAGGGCCAGGCCGGTGAACAGTCGAGTCATCATTTTCATGGCAAGCTTCCTTTTGATGTGAAGGTACGTTTTCCGACCGGCCGTCGCCGAGGTTGGTTCAGTCGCGCGCCAAGGCGTCCTCGCGGTGCATGGCCAGGTGCCCGGTCTTTTCGCTCTCGACCTCGTACTGCGGCTGCTCGGGCGAACAGTGGCGCTGACGTCCGCGAAACTCCACGTCACGGGTATGCACCTTGGTCACCTTGCCGTGGATGACGCCGGCCTCGGAATTCCAGCGCACCTGGTCGCCTACCTTGTACTTGCTGCTCATCGGTTGCTCCTTGGCCCCGAGAACTGCCGGGGCGTTGCTCGAAATGGTCACATTGCCGTGTTCAACTGAGTCCGTGCGGGGGCGAAAATTCCTTGCCGTGGAGCCCGGCGGTGCTGGCGCGCCGCGTTGCTGGAAGCGGCGCGGCAGACGTCGGCGGCGAACATCGCCCAGCGCGCGCCACGCCGACGAAAAGCGCGTTTCGCCCTTTCGATCTGGGCCAAGGGCAGGCACAATGCGGATCTTTTTTTTGGCCGGCCTGGCCGGAGGCCTCTGAATGATCAAGACCCCGTACTACCTCATCGACAAACAGAAGCTGCTGGGCAACATGCAGAAGATCGCCTATGTGCGCGAACAGTCCGGCGCCAAGGCCCTGCTGGCCCTGAAATGCTTCGCCACCTGGTCGGTGTTCGACCTGATGCAGCAGTACATGGATGGCACCACTTCCTCGTCGCTGTACGAGCTCAAGCTCGGCCGCCAGAAGTTCGCTGGCGAAACCCACGCCTACAGCGTGGCCTGGGCCGACGACGAGATCGAGGAGATGCTCGAGAACTGCGACAAGATCATCTTCAACTCGATCGGCCAGTTGCAGCGTCATGCGCAGGCTTGCGAAGGCAAGGTGCGCGGCCTGCGTGTCAACCCGCAGGTGAGCAGCTCGGACTACCTGCTGGCCGACCCGGCGCGCCCGTTCAGCCGCCTGGGCGAATGGGACCCGCAGAAGATCGAGCAGGTGATCGGGCAGATCTCCGGCTTCATGTTCCACAACAACTGCGAGAACGGCGATTTCGCCCTGTTCGACCAGATGCTCTCGCACATCGAGGAACGCTTCGGCCACCTGCTGCACCAGGTGCAGTGGGTCAGCCTTGGCGGTGGCATCCACTTCACCGGCGAAGGCTATGCGCTGGATGCATTCTGCGCGCGGCTCAAGGGCTTCGCGCAAACGTATGGCGTGCAGGTCTACCTGGAGCCGGGCGAAGCGGCGATCACCCAGAGCGCCTCGCTGGAGGTCACCGTGCTCGACACGCTGTACAACGGCAAGCACCTGGCCGTGGTCGACAGCTCGATCGAAGCGCACATGCTCGACCTGCTGATCTATCGCCTCAATGCCAAGCTGGCACCCAGCGACGGCGAGCATACCTACATGGTCTGCGGCAAGTCGTGCCTGGCCGGCGATATTTTCGGCGAGTACCAATTCGATCGCCCGCTGGCCATCGGCGATCGCCTGTCGTTCATCGACGCGGCCGGCTACACCATGGTCAAGAAAAACTGGTTCAACGGTCTGAAGATGCCCGCCATCGCGGTCAGGCAGCTCGACGGCAGCGTCGAGGTGGTTCGCGAGTTCGGTTTCGAAGACTACGTATCCAGCCTGTCCTGAGACAGGCTTCATCGAGGAGCAAGGGATAAATTGAGAAAGAACGTTCTTATCATTGGTGCAGGAGGTGTCGCCAAGGTGGTGGCCCACAAGTGCGCGCAGCATAACGACGAACTCGGTCGTATCGCCATCGCGTCACGGAACATCTCCAAATGCCAGGCCATCATCGACAGCGTCAAGGCCAAGGGCAGCCTCAAGGTGCCCGCCGACATCCAGGCCTTCTCGCTCAATGCCCTGGATGTCGAGGCGACCAAGGCGCTGATCCGCGAGACCGACTCGCAGATCGTGATCAACGTCGGCTCCGCCTTCCTCAACATGTCGGTGCTGCGTGCCTGCATCGATACCGGTGCCGCCTACCTGGACACCGCGATCCATGAAGAACCCGGCAAGATCTGCGAGACGCCGCCGTGGTATGGCAACTACGAGTGGAAACACCTCGATGAGTGCCAGGACAAGAACATCACCGCGATCCTCGGCGTCGGTTTCGACCCAGGCGTGGTCAACAGCTATGCCGCGCTGGCACAGCAACAGTATTTCGACCGCATTGATTCGATCGACATCCTCGACGTCAATGCCGGCTCCCATGGCAAGTATTTCGCCACCAATTTCGACCCGGAGATCAACTTCCGCGAATTCACCGGGCAAGTCTGGAGCTGGCAGAACAGCCAGTGGACCAGCAACAGCATGTTCGAAGTCAAACGCACCGATGACCTGCCGGTCGTGGGCGCCCAGAACCTCTACCTGACCGGCCACGACGAAGTCCACTCGCTGTCGAAGAACCTCGACGTGCCGAACGTGCGCTTCTGGATGAGCTTTGGCGAGCACTACATCAACGTCTTCACCGTGCTGAAGAACCTGGGTCTGCTTTCCGAGCAGCCGGTACGCACCGCCGAAGGCCTGGAAGTGGTACCACTGAAGGTGGTCAAGGCCGTGCTGCCCGATCCGGCTTCGCTGGCGCCGGGCTACACCGGCAAGACCTGCATCGGCGACCTGGTCAAGGGCACCAAGGATGGCCAGCCGCGCGAAGTGTTCATCTACAACGTGGCCGACCATGAAGAAGCCTACGCCGAGACCGACAGCCAGGGCATCTCCTACACCGCCGGGGTGCCGCCGGTAGCCGCGGCGCTGCTGGTCGCCCGTGGCGAGTGGGATGTGCAGCGCATGGTCAACGTCGAGGAGCTGCCCGCCGAGCCGTTCCTCAAGGCGCTCGACGTGATGGGCCTGCCAACCCGCGTCAAGGACGAGCATGGCGACCGTCCATGGGATGCCCAGGCGTGATGGCCTGGCGTTGATGGACCCGAGGGGGGTGCCGGTCTGGCACCCCTTTTTCCTGCCTTACGGCAACCCGTGCCGCTCGCCCAGGCGCTGGGCCTGACGGGCCGACCTGGGTCATACTCGGCCTTTTCAAGCGCCGTCCTCGTGGCGCCGGTAAAGGACAAGACGTGAAAGATTTCGACTAACTACGCAGCTACCTCAGGCAAGAGATCGCCACCAAGGAAGACGGCAGCGTCAAGTTCAGCACCCTGCTCAACCGGGTACTGGCCAAGGAACGCTACCACTACGTGTTCTGGTTCAGGATCGCCCAGTATCTCTACCACAAGCCCCGCGGGCTGATTAACTATCGCAAGTGGGCCAAGCGCATCAATCGCAGGCTGATCCGCCAGCACAATATCGATATCGGCCTGCCCGCGCAGATCGGCCCAGGCATCTGCTTCTCGCACCGCATCGGCATCGTCATCACGCACAGGGCGATCATTGGCCGCAACCTGCGGCTGCGCCAGAACACCACCATCGGCTCGAAGGACATCAGCGGCCACGTCCGCATCGGCGACGACGTGCAGATCGGCGCCAACGCATGCATCGTCGGCGAGATCACCATCGGCAACAACGTCACCATCGGCGCGCAAGCCTACGTCGACAAGGACATTCCCGACGACACGATCTGCTACACCGAGCATCGCCCGGTTTACAGGACCAAGCCCAAGCGCGAGGGCCAGTAGCGGCACCCTGCCCACGAAACGGCTTCAAGCTTCAGGCAGATCGTGCACTGCAACCTGCACGATCCGCTTTTTCTTGCGCCTTGCGGCTTGCAGCCCTCGAGGCTCACGGTCGTTTTGAACGCCCGCCCCCCGGCCCAGTCGAACCTTGATCCGCAATGCTTGCACAACGAGGTGAGACACATGGCAACCACAGTAGGCGACTTCCTGGTCGAACGGCTGCACCAATGGGGCGTCACGCGCATCTACGGCTATCCCGGCGATGGTATCAATGGCGTCTTCGGCGCGCTGCGTCGCTCCGGCAAGATCGAGTTCGTCCAGTGTCGACATGAGGAGATGGCGGCGTTCATGGCCAGTGCCCATGCCAAGTTCACCGGCGAGCTGGGGGTGTGCATCTCGACCTCGGGGCCCGGCGCCTCGCACCTGCTCACCGGCCTGTACGACGCGCGCATGGACCATGTCCCGGTCCTGGCGATCGCCGGCCAGCAGGCACGGACCGCACTGGGCGGTCACTACCAGCAGGAGCTGGACCTGCTGTCGATGTTCAAGGATGTCGCCGGGGCTTTCGTGCAGCAGGCCTCGGCACCGTCCCAGGTGCGCCACCTGGTCGATCGGGCAGTACGCACCGCGATCGGCGAGCGCAAGGTCACCGCGCTGATCCTGCCCAACGACCTGCAGGAGCTGCCTTACGAGGAGCCGGCGCGGGCCCATGGCACCTTGCATTCGGGGGTCGGCTTCAGCCGGCCGAAGGTGGTGCCTCACGATGCCGACCTCGAGCGTGCGGCGCAGATTCTCAACAGTGGCAAGAAGGTGGCGATCCTGGTTGGCGCTGGTGCCCTGCAAGCCGGTAGGCAAGTCCAGGCGATCGCCGAGAAGCTCGGCGCCGGGGTGGCCAAGGCCCTGCTGGGCAAGGCAGTACTGCCCGACCACCTGCCGTGGGTCACTGGCAGCATCGGCTTGCTAGGCACCGAGCCGAGCCTGGAACTGATGAACGAATGCGACACCCTGCTGATGATCGGCTCGGGCTTCCCCTATGCCGAATTCCTGCCCAAGGAGGGCCAGGCACGCGGCGTGCAGATCGACCTGGCGCCAGACATGCTGAGCCTGCGCTATCCGATGGAGCTGAACCTGGTCGGTGACGCCGCCGATACCCTGGACGCCTTGCTCCCGCTGATCGAGCACAAGGCTTCGCGCAGCTGGCAGCAGAAGATCGAAGGCTGGCGCCAGGACTGGGACCGCAAGCTGGAAAAGCGCGCCTTGACCAGCGCCGAGCCGATCAACCCGCAGCGTGTGGTGCATGAGCTGTCGCCGCGCCTGCCGGATGCGGCGATCATCACCAGCGATTCGGGTTCCTGTGCCAACTGGTTCGCCCGCGACCTGAAGATCCGCGAAGGCATGATGTGCTCGTTGTCCGGCGGCCTGGCCTCCATGGGCGCGGCGGTCCCCTACGCCATCGCCGCCAAGTTCGCCCATCCCGAGCGCAGCGTGATCGCGCTGGTAGGCGACGGCGCCATGCAGATGAACAACATGGCCGAGCTGATCACGGTCGCCAAATACTGGAAGCAATGGGGCAACGGGCGCTGGATCTGCGCGGTGTTCAACAATCAGGATCTCAACCAGGTGACCTGGGAGCAGCGGGTGATGGAGGGCGATCCGAAGTTCTCCGCCTCCCAGGACCTGCCCGATGTGCCCTATCACCTGTTCGCGATTTCCATCGGCCTCAAGGGCATCTACGTCGAGCGCGAAGAGGATGTCGCCGCGGCCTGGGAACAGGCGCTGGCCAGCGAGGTGCCGGTGGTGATCGACTTTCGTACCGACCCTGACGTGCCACCACTGCCGCCGCACATCACCCTGGAAAACGCCAAGAAGTTCAGCGCCACCCTGCTGCAGGGCGACCCCAACCAGGTCGGTATCCTCAAGCAGACGGCCAAGCAGTTGCTGAGCAACGTGCTGCCGGGGCGCAAGGACGACTGAGCTCCAGACAATGCCTGGGTGGCGATCATGCTGCGTTGAAAACAGGCCCGCCATGCTGGTTCACATGCGTGAATGAGGGCCTTCCTGCCTGTTTTCGCCCTGCCTGTTCGCTGCTCGGCGCGTTTGCGCAATACCTGGGACAGGCCCGGCCGGGCACCCTGCCAGCGGGGCGTCGATGCGCGAGACGCAGGTCCTGGTCGAGCGGTTGCTTCCCGGGGTCGAGGCGGATGCTCGACAGCGCAGCTCTGGCCAGCCCGGTTCGATGCCAGTGTTGGGCCGCGCTGAGCGGCCCTAGTGCCAATCAGACGTGCCCGATGCTGCTGACGATCCGCAGCGACAGGGCCTCATACGGGTCCAGACTGATGGTCAGGCGGCCATCCTCGGTCAGGTCGCCCTCCACCGTCTCGTTGATCATGTCTACCACTGGCCCAGGCGTGAAGCCGGTCAGGGTCAGCTCTTCGATGATCGCTTCCTTGCCGAAGTTCAGCGCGGTGATCTGGATTCCCCGGCCGGCCGGCAACTCGTGGACCATGACCAGCAAGCCTGGATGGCTGACTTCCGGCACCAGCACCTGGCGGCTGCTGGCGATGCCGTAGGCCTGGCGCACGGCGAGCACTTTCTTGACCATGCAGGCGAAGGAATCACCTTGCTCGAGCTGCGTCTCGAGGCTGCCATACAGCGCGCGTGCCCTGGGCAGGCCCAGCACCGAGGCTTGCGCCTCGGGGGCGACGCCAGCCAGGTCGTAGCCGCCGCGGTGAATCCAGCGGGTGTCGCCATCGGTCATTCGCTCGGCGACCTGCTCGGGGGCCAGCGGCAAGGCACCGACCAGGTCCCAGCCCGACAAGGCGAACACACCCGGCTGCATGGCGTTGTACATCACCAGTAGCAGGTGGATCTTCTTGATCAGGGCGAGCTCTGCGGCACCGATTGCATCCAGATCGCGCATGCCCAGCGCGGCAGTGATGATGCTGACCGTGGTGCAGGAGACGCCATTGGTGACGAAACGCAGGTTGTACGGGGCATGCTCGCCGGAGAGCAACTCGTACATCTCTTCGCGAATATGCTCGCGCAGGATGCTGCCAGGGAAGGTCTGGCCCTTGTAGAGATACATGTCATGGGCATGCAGCGTCCAGAAATGCACCAGCTCGATGGTCAGCTCATCGTGGTTCTGCAAGGCGTGGATCAACGAAGCCGGATCGATGTTGAAACGGTGCATCTCGTGCAGCATCAGCCGCAGGAATTCGGTATTGCCGGTGAGCAAGGCATGCTGGTAGGCCGGGCGGGTGACGAAGTCATAGGACAGGTCGGCGCCGCCCTTGGACATCTGGGCGATGTCGTCCAAGGTCAGGTTCAGCTCCTGGAAGCTGAAGCCACCGGCCTTGCGGATCATTCCGCCGAGCAACTGGTTGCCGGTGAGCGACAGAGGATGGCTCTCCGACCAGGCGGTGTCGTTGGCGCGGGTCTCGACGCCGAGGAATCCGTTGGCGTCGAGCCGCATGCCGCGCGACCCGAGGCAGTCGATCGAGTGCAGGATATCGCCGATGATCAGTTGCTGGGCGGCGAAGCTGGGGTCGAGCCAGTTGAGCGAGGGCTGGCCTTCCTTGAAGTAGTGCAGGTAGACCCAGCGTCGCGGCTTGCCGTCGATACCGACCACCACGGGTGTCGCGCTCCAGTCGGTTTCCTTGACCCCCGGCTCGAAGAAGATCACCCGCTGCAACTGGCCGACGATGTAGTGCCGCGCCTTGAGCTCGTCGCACACCGCCGGTGCGAGGTTGACGGCATCGCGGCCCTGCGGCACGTCCGGCAGCAGGCTCCAGTCCTCTTCGCGGATCTCGACCATGTGGTAGATGCCTGGATAGGCGCCATGGGCCAGTTCCGCCAGGCGGAAATCCGCGCCCTTGCCGGTGTGCGCGGGGATGGCGTCATCGATGGTGACGGCATTGTGGGCGGCGGCGACACGGCTCATCTGGATCAGCTGCTGCTCGGTGCCGTACAGCGGGTCGATATCGAAGCTGATACGGTCGAAGTTGCCATCGACACTGGGCGTGAACTCGCGACCACGGATGCCACCGGCGCGCTTGATCGGCCCGGTATGGATACCCTGCACGCCGATCTCCGACAAGCGCTTCCACAGCTCGTTGGCGCCCAGCGCATCGAGCACGCTGCAGCCTTCGGCGGCGATGATCGAGTCGGGATAGACGGTCAGCCAGACCGAGGCGATCTCGATGGCACGCCGTGGCCGGGCTTCGGCGTAGGGGTTCATCCACAGGCGCGACTGCCCGGAATACGTCCTGGCCCTGTCCTGGGCCGCCTTGAGCATGGATCGGCTTTCCAGCCACTCCACGTACGCCTTGTCCGGAACCGTCATCTATCCCCTCCTCATGCCTGCCGAATGACTTCACCCAAGACTCTAGACGGCAAGCGGCGACAAACGTTCTGGCGAACAACGCCTCGCCTGGCCGCCTTGCGCGTGCTTTTTCAGCGCGCCCCTCGTTGCCGTGCCGATTTGTCGGTATGGTGATGCATCGCAAGGATGTTTACCCGCACAGGAAACCCAGCATGCTCCAACGCCATGTCATCAATGCCTCCGTCAGCCCCAAGGGCAGCCTGGAAACCTTGTCCCAACGCGAAGTCCAGCAACTGAGCGAGATGGGTACCGGTAGCCTGTACACCCTGTTCCGCCAGTGCGCCCTGGCGATACTCAACACCGGCGCGCATGTCGACAACGCCAAGACCATCCTCGAGGCCTACCAGGACTTCGAGGTCCGCATCCACCAGCAGGACCGCGGCGTGCGCCTGGAGCTGCTGAATGCGCCAGCCGACGCCTTCGTCGACGGCGAGATGATCGCCAGCACCCGCGAGATGCTGTTCAGCGCGCTGCGCGACATCGTCTATACCGAAAGCGAACTGGCCAGCCAGCGCATCGACCTGGAAAGCTCCCAGGGCATCACCGACTATGTCTTCCATCTGCTGCGCAATGCGCGCACCCTGCGTCCGGGCGTCGAGCCCAAGCTTGTGGTCTGCTGGGGCGGACACTCCATCAGCAGCGAGGAGTACCAGTACACCAAGAAGGTCGGCCACGAACTGGGCCTGCGCAAGCTGGACATCTGCACCGGCTGCGGGCCGGGGGTGATGAAAGGCCCGATGAAGGGCGCGACCATCGCCCATGCCAAGCAGCGCATGCATGGCAGCCGCTACCTGGGCCTGACCGAACCGGGGATCATCGCCGCCGAGGCCCCCAACCCGATCGTCAACGAGCTGGTGATCCTGCCGGACATCGAGAAGCGCCTGGAAGCGTTCGTGCGCGTCGGTCACGGCATCATCATCTTCCCTGGCGGCGCCGGCACGGCCGAGGAATTCCTCTACCTGCTCGGCATCCTGATGCACCCGGACAACCATGACCTGCCGTTCCCGGTGATCCTCACCGGACCGCGCAGCGCCGAGCCGTTCCTCCAGCAGCTGCATGCCTTCGTCGGCGCCACTCTTGGCCAGGAGGCCCAGCGGCACTACCAGATCATCATCGACGACCCGGCCGAAGTGGCGCGCCACATGGTCGAGGGGCTCAAGGCGGTCAAGCAGTTCCGCCGCGAGCGCAACGACGCCTTCCATTTCAACTGGCTGCTGAAGATTCAGGAAAGCTTCCAGCGCCCATTCGACCCGACCCACGAGAACATGGCCAACCTCGCCCTGCACCGCGAACTGCCGCCCCACGAGCTGGCAGCCAACCTGCGTCGGGCGTTTTCCGGGATCGTCGCCGGCAACGTCAAGGACAAGGGCATTCGCCTGATCGAGGAGCATGGGCCTTACCAGATTCGTGGCGACAGCGCGATCCTCGATCCGCTCGGCCGTCTGCTACAGGCATTCGTCGAACAGCACCGGATGAAGCTGCCCGGCGGGGCGGCATATGTTCCTTGCTACCAGGTGACCAGCTGAAGACCGCGGCCGTTCGTGGCAATGGACTGTCTTTTGAGCCTGCCAGACCCTCAGGCCGCTGCGCGGCCTCTCGCGGCACGTTGAGCTCCCAAACCGCCCCTACCCCAGAAACAACCGATAAGCCGGATTCTCCGTTTCGTCCCAATAGCGATACCCCATCGCTTCCAGCGCCCGGGCGAATCCAGCCTGCTCATGCTCGGGCACTTGCAGCGCCGCGAGCACCCGGGCGTGGGCCGCGCCATGGTTGCGGTAGTGGAACAGGCTGATGTTCCAGTGCTCGCCCAACTGCTCCAGAAAGCCCAGCAGAGCACCGGGCCGCTCGGCGAACTCGAAGCGCAGCACGCGTTCCTCGGTGCCCGGCGCGGCGTGACCACCCACCGTATGGCGGATATGCAGTTTGGCCAGTTCATTGTCGGTCAGGTCCAGCGCCTGGTAACCCAGTGCCGCCAGAGCGCCGAGCAGACGTACACGCGGATCGGTCTGGGGGTGGGTCTGCACGCCGACGAACAGTTGCGCTTGCTTGCCGGGTTGGCAGCGGTAGTTGAACTCGGTGATCTGCCGCTTGCCCAGGGCTCGGCAGAAGGCACGGAAGCTACCAGGTCGCTCGGGAATGGTGACGGCGATCAGGGCTTCGCGCTGCTCGCCCAGTTCGGCACGTTCGGCGACATGGCGCAGGCGGTCGAAATTGATGTTGGCGCCGGAGTCGATGGCCACTAAGGTCTGTCTGCGGGCGCCCCCACGGGCCACGTAGCGCTTGATACCGGCAACCGCCAGGGCCCCGGAAGGCTCGGTGATCGAGCGGGTATCGTCATAGATGTCCTTGATCGCCGCGCACAGCTCGTCGTTGTTCACGGTGATCACTTCGTCCACGAAATGACGGCACAGCTCGAAGCAGTGCGCGCCCACCTGTGCCACCGCGACGCCATCGGCGAACACGCCGACCCGCGGCAGCACCACGCGCTCGCCAGCGGCCAAGGCAGCCTGCAGGCAGTTGGAATCCTCGGGCTCGACGCCGATCACCTTGACCTGCGGGCGCAAGTACTTGACGTAGGCGGCGATCCCGGCGATGAGCCCGCCACCGCCGACCGGGACGAAGATCGCATCCAGCGCGCCAGGCTGCTGGCGCAGGATCTCCATGGCGACGGTCCCCTGGCCGGCGATCACGTCAGGGTCGTCGAATGGCGGCACGAAGGTAGCCCCTTCGCGCTCGGCCAGGCCCAAGGCATGCGCCAGCGCCTGCGGGAAGCTTTCGCCGTGCAGCACCACGTGCCCGCCCCGCGAGCGCACCCCCTCGATCTTCAGCTGCGGTGTGGTAGTAGGCATGACGATGGTCGCCTGCAGGCCCAACCGCTTGGCGGCCAAAGCCACGCCCTGGGCATGGTTGCCGGCCGAGGCGGTGATCACTGCGCGCTTGCGCTGCGCGTCGTCGAGCCGCGACAGCCGCGTATAGGCGCCGCGGATCTTGAAGGAGAACGTTGGTTGCAGGTCTTCACGCTTGAGCAGTACCTGGTTGCCCAGGCTCGCCGACAAGGCCGGCGCCAACTGCAGCGGGGTTTCGATGGCGAGGTCGTACACGGGCGCCGCGAGAATGCGCCGGACCTGCTCCGAAAGCAGCTGTCGGGTGGGGCATTGGGTTGGAAGATGGGCGCCGAAGCTGGTCATCGATGACTCCTGGTCTTGTTGGACAGGCCCGGGAGTCAGGGTGAATGAACCCGCCTCCAGGGCGGGTTCGGTGCAAGTGCGCGCTAGCCCGCCAATCCGATGATGGCGGTAATAATGCTGGCGACGCGACACTGCGGGAATGAGTTCATGGGCCAGACGTTATCCTGCCGCCGGCACCCACGTCAACAGCCAGCCTGCTCGCCCTCCTGGCGCGCCGACACCGGCACGTCGAACACCTTGTCGAAGCCCCACTGGAAGACGAAGGCGTAGACGAAGAAGAAGGCGAACAAGGCCAGGTTGGTCAACAGCGCCGTCCACAGGCCGATGTCCAGCCAGAACGCGACCAGCGGCAGCAACAGCAGCACCAGGCCACCTTCGAACCCCAAGGCATGCAGCAAGCGGCGCAGCAGCGTGCGGGCACGCTGGGGCTGCCGGGCTTCCCAGCGCTCGAACGCCCAGTTGAACGCCATGTTCCAGCTCATGGCGATACCTGACATGAGCACCGAGAGCAGCGTGGAATGGGCCATGCCGGTCTCGAACATCAGGGCCAGCGCTGGCGCCACGCAGGCTACGGCGATGGCTTCGTAGAGAATGGCCTGGACGATCTTGCGCGATGTGCCTTGCATGGGGGCTCCCTTGATAAAAGACTTGCAGGTTACCGCCCCAGGCGCGACAACAGAACCTTCATCGTCGTCTGGCACGACCAGGCGTTGTACGAAAAGCCTAGGAGGCCGGCAGGCGGATCGTGAAACGGGCTCCGCCCAGCGCCGACGATCCCACTTCCAGGCTGCCGCCCTGCCCTTCGATCGCCCGACGACTGATGGCCAGGCCCAGGCCGAACCCGCCCGTGCCGCGGTCGCGACTGCGGTCGAGTCGGTAGAACGGCTGGAAGATATTTTCCCGCTCCTCTACCGGCACACCGATGCCGTCGTCCTCGACCGTCACCAGGCTCGCTCCCGAGGCGTCCACCGCCAGGTCTACCCGCAAGCGTCGCTCGCCGTAGCGCATGGCGTTGCGCACCAGGTTCTGCACGGCGCGCGCCGTCAGCCGGGGGTCGAGCGTCACCCGTGGCAGCTCGGCTGGCACGCGCACTTCCCACTCCATCGCGCGCCCCTCGAGTTCTTCGGCGAACGCGCCCAGCACGCTGTCGACCAGTTCGAGCAGCGAGACCTCGACGCGCTCGCCTGCCTGGCCAGGGTTGTACAGGCGACTGTACTGCAGCAGCTCGAGCACCAGCTCATCCAGCTCGCGGACATGCCTGACCAGCTCCAGCAGGCGTTTGCGATTGGTGGCGGGAACCTCGTCGAACAGCAGCACCAAGCCGAAGTCCAGCCGCGTGAGCGGCGTACGCAGCTCATGGGACACCGCATCGAGCAGTTCACGCTGATGGTTGAGGTGACGTTCCAGGTCACCGGCCATGGCATCGAACACCCCGGCCAGCTCGCCAACGTCGGAACGCGCGGAAATGCCGGTGCGCTCCGACAACTGTCCTTGCCCCAGGCAGCGCGCGGTTTCCTTGAGTCGCTGCAAATCCCGCCAGTGCGGCCAGACCCACAACAGCAGGCACCCCAGCAGCGCGGCGCCGATCAATACCGTCACGCCCCAGGACAGCAGGTTGATGTCCAGCGGGTCCGGTGGCGAATGCAAGCGTACCAGCCAGCCGCCGGGCAGCGGCGAGAGGATCGTCTCGTAGAAGCCCCAGTCGCCGATGCGCACCGCATAGAGCCCGGCATCGAGCCGGGCGCGTTCGTCGCTCGACAGCTCGAGCTGCTCGCGGCGCAGCACTTGGAGTTGCAACGGCGCGAAGTCGGCGGCCAGGTCCTGCTCGATGCGCGGCCACTGCTCCAGCGGTGCCTGGCGGAACTGACGCACCACCAGCGCCTGCACGCCCTTGGCCTGGTCCAGGTTGTAGGCCATGAAACGTTCGTGGAACGCGCTGAAGATGGCATCGGGAATCAGCAGCAAGGCGCCGGCATAGGCCACGATGATCAGCAGGTACAGGCGTACCAGGATCTTCAGCATGACGCTTCAGACCTCCCACTCGATACGGCTGAACAGGTAGCCCTTGCCCCACACGGTCTTTATCTTGCGGGCCTCGTCGGCACTGTCGCCGAACTTGCGTCGCAACTTGGAAATCGCCACGTCCACCGAACGATCGGTGCCATTGAACTCGATGCCACGCAGCTGTTGGAGGATGCGGTCACGGCTGAGCACTTCGCCGGCATGGCGCGCCAGCACCACCAACAGATCGAATTCGCCCCTGGACAGCTCCACCTGCTCGGCGTTCCAGACCACGCTGCGCTCGGTCAGGTCGATGCGCAGCCCGCCGATCAAGATCACATCGCGGCCCACGCGCGGCTCGCTGGCCGTGCTGCGGCGCAGCAAGGTCCGTACCCGAGCCAGGAGCACGCGCGGCTCGCAGGGCTTGGTGACATAGTCATCGGCGCCCATCTCCAGCCCCAGCACCTGGTCATGGGTATCGTCGCGCGCCGTCAGCATGAGAATGGGCAGAGCCTGGCAAGCCTGGCGCAACTGCCGACAGACCTGCAGGCCGTCCAGCCCGGGCAGCATCAGGTCGAGGATGACCAGGTCCGGCTTGTCGCGCATGAGCTGTGCCAGCACCTGGTCGCCGCGTGCAAGCACACGCACTTCGAAGCCGTTGCGTTGCAGGTAGCTGGCGATCAGCTCGGACAGGGCACTGTCGTCCTCGACCAGGAAAAGAGTGGGCATGGTTGGGCAAGGCCTGGCTATCGGAAGGGCAGGATAAAGAATCCTACGCACGACTCAGTAAATTCTTCACACTTTTTCACACACCGCCTACAGCACTTCACAGGCTGCGATACCCTTCGTGCCGTAGCATAGCGTTCGCCTGGGCGCCGGTGGTCGAATCCGGCCGATGGCAGGCCTCTTGTCTTCCATGGTCTTTGCCGGACATGCCCGGCAAGGCTTTATCCTTTGGAAACCCACATGCACATTTCAACCGCCAACCGCCTGTGCTCGCTGCCACTTGGCATCCTGGCCTGCCTGCTCCTGGCCGGTTGCGATCGCCCGCCAGAACAGGACCTGACTCCCGCGCCCGTGCAGGTGCGGATCGAGACCGTCGAACCGCGGCCACTGACCCTCAGCACCGAACTGAGCGGGCGCATCCTCGCGCCACGCACCGCCGAAGTGCGCGCGCGCGTGGCCGGCGTGGTGCTCGAGCAGGTCTATCGCGAAGGCAGCGACGTCAAGCGCGGCGACGTCCTGTTCAGGCTCGACCCGGCCCCGCTGCAGGCCGAGCACGACAGCGCGAAGGCCGCGCTGGCCAAGGCCGAGGCGGTGTGCTACCAGGCGCGCCTGCAAGACCGGCGTTACCGCGAGCTGATGGCCGTCGATGCGATCAGCCGCCAGGAACACGACAACGCACGCGCCGCCTTGCGCCAGGCCGAGGCCGCGGTAGCCGAAGCCCAGGCGGCGCTGCAACGGGCCCGGCTGAACCTGGGCTATGCCATGGTCACCGCGCCGATCGCCGGACGCATCGGCCGGGCGCGAGTCACCGAAGGCGCCCTGGTTGGCCAAGGCGAGGCGACCCTGCTGGCGACCATCCAGCAGCTCGATCCGATCCATGCCGACGTCACCCAGTCGACCCGTGAGCTCGCCGCCCTGCGCCGGGCCTTGCGTGCCGGTGAGCTGCAGCGCCTTGGCACCGACCAGGCCCGCGTGACCTTGCTGCAGGATGACGGCAGCCCCTATCCGCTACCTGGCAGGCTGTTGTTCTCCGACCTGCAGGTCGACCCCAGCACCAACCAGATCACCTTGCGCAGCGAATTCCCCAACCCTGACCTGGACCTGTTGCCAGGCAGCTATGTCCGGGTGCGCCTGGAGCAGGCCACCCAGCCCCGGGGCATCAGCGTGCCGCAGCGGGCCATCCTGCGCGACAGCGCCGGCCTGGCCAAAGTGCTGGTGGTCGACGAGCAGGCGCGTGTGGAACAGCGCCCGCTGCGCCTGGGCAGTGCCCAGGGCGATCGCTGGGTCGTCAACGAGGGGCTGGTGGCTGGCGAGCGGGTGATCACCGAAGGCTTGCAACACGTCAAGCCAGGCGACCGGGTCGAGGTGGAGCTGGAGGCCGCGCCGCCCCGTCCGATCGTCCAGCACAACGGCCAGTGAGGGCCTGACCCATGCCACAGTTCTTCATAGACCGGCCAGTATTCGCCTGGGTGGTCGCCTTGTTCATCCTGCTGACCGGTGCCCTGGCCCTGCCGCGCCTGCCCGTGGCGCAGTACCCGGACGTCGCGCCGCCGCAGATCGAGATCTACGCGGTCTACCCAGGGGCTTCCGCCGCGACCATCGACGACAGCGTGGTCAGCCTGATCGAGCAGGAACTCAACGGCGCCGACAACCTGTTGTACTTCTCCTCGCAGAGCAGTCTCGGCAGCGCGACCATCAAGGTCAGCTTCGCCCCGGGAACCCATCCGGACCTGGCCCAGGTGGACGTGCAGAACCGTCTCAAGGTGGTGGAGTCCCGCCTGCCGCGCGCAGTGATCCAGCAGGGCCTGCAGGTCGAGAAGGTCTCGAGCGGGTTTCTGCTGCTGGTGACGCTCACCTCGGAGGATGGCAGCCTCGACGAAACCGCCCTGAGCGACTTCCTGGCTCGCAACGTGATGAACGAGATCCGCCGCCTCAAAGGCGTCGGCAAGGCACAGCTGTATGGTTCGGAGCGGGCCATGCGCATCTGGATCGACCCGCGCAAGCTGGTCGGCCTGGGTCTTGCGCCCAACGACGTAGTCCAGGCCATCGCCGCCCAGAACATCCAGGTGGCGCCCGGCAGCATCGGCGATCTGCCAGCCCGCGCCACTCAGGAGATCACCGCCAACGTGGTGGTCAAGGGCCAGCTGAGCGATCCCCGGGAGTTCGCCGCCATCGTGCTGCGGGCCAACCCCGACGGCTCCAGCGTGACCATCGGCGACGTCGCCAGGGTCGAGATCGGCGCCCAGGAGTACCAGTACGGCACGCGCCTGAACGGCAAGCCGGCCAGCGCCTTCGCGGTGCAGCTGTCGCCTGGGGCCAACGCCATGGAAACGGCCGCCCTGGTCCGTGACAAGATGCAGCAGCTGTCAGGCTATTTCCCGGCCGGCGCACGCTACGACATTCCCTATGATACCGCGCCCTTCGTCGAGGTCTCGATCAAGCAGGTGGTCACCACCCTCTTCGAAGCCATGCTGCTGGTATTCGTGGTGATGTTCCTGTTCCTGCAGAATCTGCGTTGCACCCTGATCCCGGCCTTGGTGGTCCCGGTGGCGCTGATGGGCACCTTCGCCGTGATGCTGGCGCTGGGCTTCTCGGTCAACGTGCTGACCCTGTTCGGCATGGTGCTGGCCATCGGCATCCTGGTGGACGACGCCATCGTCGTGGTGGAGAACGTCGAGCGGATCATGGCCGAAGAAGGCCTGATGCCCAGGGAAGCGACCCGCAAGGCCATGGACCAGATCAGTGGCGCGATCATCGGCATCACTCTGGTGCTGGTGGCGGTGTTCCTGCCGATGGCCTTCATGGAAGGCTCGGTGGGGGTGATCTACCAGCAGTTCTCGGTCTCCATGGCCGTGTCGATTCTGTTCTCGGCGTTTCTGGCCCTAAGCCTTACGCCAGCGCTGTGCGCGAGCCTGCTCAAACCGATCGGCAAGCACGCCCAGCATCAGCGCAAGGGCCTGTTCGGCGCCTTCAATCGACGCTTCGGCGCCATGAGCGATGGTTATCAGCGTTGGGTCGGCAAAGCCCTGGTCCGTAGCGGTCGCTACCTGCTGGTCTATGCGCTGCTGCTAGGGGTGCTCGGCTACGGGTTCGGCCAGTTGCCCAGTGCCTTCCTGCCAACCGAAGACCAGGGCTACACCATCACCGACATCCAGCTGCCGCCCGGCGCCAGTCGCCTGCGCACCGAACAGGTGGCGGCACAGATAGAGGCGCACAATGCCCAGGAGCCCGGCGTGGACAATACCACGCTGATCCTCGGCTTCAGCTTCTCCGGTAGCGGGCAGAACGCGGCGTTGGCCTTCACCACCCTCAAGGACTGGTCCCAGCGCAGTCCCCAGGACAGCGCACAGGCCATCGCCGATCGGGCCAGCCTGGCCTTCAGCCGCTTGAAGGATGCCGTGGCGTTCTCGCTGCTGCCACCGCCAATCGACGGACTCGGCGAATCCAGCGGCTTCGAGCTGCGCCTGCAGGACCGTGGCGGCATCGGCTACCAGGCGCTGATGCAAGCACGCGACAAGCTGTTGGCCGATGCCGGCGCCAGTCCACTGTTGACCAACGTGCGCGAATCCTCGCTGGCCGAGAGCCCGCAAGTCGAACTGGAGGTGGACCGGCGCCAGGCCAACGCGCTGGGAGTGGCGTTCAGCGACATCGGCGCGCTGCTGGACATCGCGGTGGGCTCGAGCTACGTCAACGACTTTCCCAACCAGGGACGCATGCAGCGGGTCGTGGTCCAGGCCGAGGGCGACCAGCGCAGCCAGGTCGAGGACCTGTTGCGGATGCACGTACGCAACGACAGCGGCTCGCTGGTCCCGCTAGGGGCTTTCGTCCAGGCCCGCTGGGTCAGCGGACCGGTCCAGTTGACCCGTTACAACGGTTACCCGGCAGTGTCGATTTCCGGCGAACCCACCGCTGGGGTGAGCTCGGGCCAGGCAATGGCCGAGATCGAGCGACTGGTGGCGCTGTTGCCAGCGGGCGTCGGCCTGGAGTGGACCGGCCTGTCGCTGCAGGAGCGCCTGTCGGGCAGCCAGGCGCCGATGCTCATGGCCTTGTCGCTGCTGGTGGTATTCCTTTGCCTGGCAGCACTGTATGAAAGCTGGTCGATCCCGACCGCGGTGCTGCTGGTGGTGCCGCTGGGCATGTTCGGTGCCGTGCTGGCGGTGACCTTGCGCGGCATGCCCAACGATGTGTTCTTCAAGGTCGGCCTGATCACCCTGATCGGCCTGTCGGCGAAGAACGCGATCCTGATCATCGAGTTCGCCAAGGACCTGGTCGAGCAAGGTCACGATGCCGTGGACGCGGCCATGCAGGCGGCTCGCCTGCGCCTGCGACCGATCGTCATGACCTCGCTGGCCTTCATTCTCGGCGTGGTACCGCTGGCCATCGCCAGTGGCGCGAGCTCGGCCAGCCAGCAAGCCATCGGCACCGGGGTGATTGGTGGCATGCTCAGCGCGACCCTGGCGGTGGTGTTCGTACCGGTGTTCTTCGTGGTGGTGATGCGCCTGGCTGGACGTCGCCACGCCAAGCCTGACGAAGCGGCGGCAACCGCTGCGCAAGAGTGACTGGACAAGCGCGCCTGGGCATGGGAGGGTTCAGCCGTCGACCGCCCGGAGTTCTCCCATGCCTGCTGACCTTCCTGCCTGCTCCGTGCTGATCCTCGCAGGTGGCCGAGGCCAGCGCATGGGCGGACGTGACAAGGGCCTGGTGCATTGGCAGGGACAACCGCTGGTGGCCCATGTGCAGCGTGTGGCGCGCACGCTCAGCGATGATGTGGTGATCTCCTGCAACCGCAACCTGGAGCGCTATCGAGCATTCGCCGACCAGTTGGTATGCGATGCCGAGCCAGATTTCCCTGGCCCGATGGCAGGCGTGATCGCCGGTCTGCGAGTCGCCAGGCACCCCTGGGTGGTGCTGCTGGCCTGCGACGCGCCAAAAGTGGACCAGGCGTTGATCCAGGCGTTGCGGGCGCTGGCGATCACCCATCACGGCCCGGCCATGGCGCGTCAGGGCGGTTACTGGCAGCCGATGTTCAGCGTGCTTCCACGCCAGCTGCTGCCGCTGCTGGAAACTGCCTGGGCCGCGGGCGAGCGCAGCCTGCAACGCGCCCTGCTGCGCGCCCCGGTGCAGGCGCTGGCGTGCGAGGACGCAGACCCCCGTCTGAGCAATTTCAACAGCCCCCATTGGCTCGAAACCCAGCCCTAGCAAGCGGCATGCGGCACGCTGCAGTTCGTGCGTGTCTATTGAAGCTACGCCAGTCAGCTTGCGGCTTGGAGCTTGCAGCTCGCTGCCGCTAGGCCCGCTCCAGCATGTGCCGCACCTTCTCGAGCAAGTCGTCGATCTGAAACGGCTTGACCAGCATGTCCATGCCCGCGCCAAGGAAGCTCTGGCGGTCGAGCGCGGTCTGCGCGTAGCCGGTCATGAACAGCACCGGCAGGGTTGGCCGGTAGAGCCGGGCCATGTCGGCCAGTTCGCGGCCACTCATCGACGGCAGACCGACATCGGTGAGCAGCAGCTCCAGGCCAGGCTCGCTGCGCAAATGCTCCAGCGCCTGCTCGACATCCTCGGCCAGCGTGCAGCGATAGCCGGCATCACTGAGCACTTCGGCCACCGACTGGCGTACCGAGGCCATGTCCTCGACGATCAGCACCTGTTCGCCGGCGCCTCGATGACCGGGCGGTTTTCGGGGCGTCCCGACGATCGCCGGCTGGCTGCTGGCGGGCAGCATCAGGGTGACCGTGGTCCCGCGGCCGGTCATGCTGCGAATCGCCACATGCCCGCCTGACTGCCGGGCGAAGCCATAGATGGTCGACAGGCCCAGGCCGGTCCCCTGCCCGACCGGCTTGGTGGTGAAGAACGGGTCGAAGACCTTGTCCAGCAACGCCGGGGCAATGCCCACGCCGTCATCTCGAACGCTGATCGTCACATAGCTGCCGTCGGCCAGGTTCGGGTCATCGTCGACGCGGATGGTCGCGGTATCGACCCAGATGTGCCCACCATTGGGCAAGGCATCGCGGGCGTTGATCACCAGGTTGAGCACCGCGCTTTCCAGTTGCACCGGGTCCACCAGGGCGATGGCCGGCTGGCTGCTCAGATGCAGGCGCAGGTCGATGCGCTCGCCGATGGTCCGGCCCAGCAGTTCTTCCAGTGACTGCACATGCTGGTTGACGTCGACCGGACGGGTATCGAGCGGCTGCTGGCGAGCGAACGCCAAGAGTCGATGAGTCAGCGAGGCGGCGCTGGTCGCCGAGTTCAAGGCCGCCTCGGCATAGACCCGGACCTTTTCCGTGCGCCCCTCGTCGATCCGCTTGCGGATCAGCTCGAGGCTGGTGATGATCCCGGTCAGCAGGTTGTTGAAATCGTGGGCGATGCCTCCGGTCAGCCGGCCCAGGCCGTCCATCTTCTGCAATTGCAGCAACTGCGCCTCGGTGCGGGCGTGCTCGGCCATCTCTCGAGCCAATTGCGTGTTGGCGTCATCGAGCAAGGCGAGATGAGAGCGCTCGCGGTGGCGATGCTCGGTGACGTCCTCGACGAACGCCAGGCACAACCCCTGTTCGCGATAGGGCGAGAGCTGCCATTCGATATCACGCGGCTGACCTTGCACTTGCATGACCAAGGTGTCTTTCCAGCGTGTTCCGGCGGCCAGGTGCTGGCGCAGTTGATCGAGTTCGGCCCGCTGGCCGACGGCGAAGCATTCGTCGAGACGGTCAGGGTTGCGGTTGTCCTGGATCAGCAAGGCAAAGGCATGGTTGCACTCATGCACCTTGAGCTGGGCATCGAGCACCGCGATGGGCGCCGAGACATGGGTGAATATCTCGCGAAATCGCGCTTCGCTCTCGCGCAAGGCGCGCTCGGTATCGCGCACCCGCAGCAGGGTGCGCAAGGTCGCCAGGAGCACGTCGGCATCCACCGGATGCACCAGGTAGGCGTCGGCGCCGGCGTCGAGGCCGGTGATGACATCGTCGCTCTGGATCGACGCCGCCGAGACGTGGATGACCGGCAGCAGGGCCGTGCGGCTGTCGGCCCGCAGCAGCCGGACGATGTCGAAACCACTCATGTCCGGCAGGTTGACATCGAGGATCAGCGCATCGATCTGCTCGTCGCGAATCTTCGCCAGGCCTTCGCTGCCGGTACCCGCCTCCAGCACCCGGTAGCCGTGCGAGTCCAGACGACGACGCAGCGCATAGCGGGTCGCGGCGTTGTCGTCGACGATGAGCAGACGTACCTCAGGCTTCATCGGGACTCTCCTGGGCCAGGGCCAGCGGGATGGTGACATGGAAGGTCGAGCCCCTGCCAGGTTCGCTCTCGAAGCCGACCGCCCCGCCCAGCAGCACGGCGAAGCGCTTGCACAGCGACAGGCCCAGGCCCGTGCCACGCAGGCGCTTCTGCAGCGGCGAGTCGACCTGGGCGAAATCTTCGAACAAGGCGCCATGCAGTTCCTTGGCGATGCCGATGCCGGTGTCGCTCACGGCGAAGCGAATCTTGTCGCTGCCTTCGAGGCGCGCCGATACCCGGACTTCGCCACGGAGGGTGAACTTCAGAGCATTGGAAATGAAGTTGCGCAGGATCTGCGTGAGTTTCTTGTCATCGGTATAGAGCCGTGGCAGCCCCACCGGCTCCTCGAAGATCAGATCGACCGTGCTGGCGTCGACGATCGGCCTGAACATGCCACGCAGCGCCGAGAACAGGTCGAGCATGTCGAACCAGGCCGGGGAGATGGTGATGCGCCCGGCTTCGATCTTGGCCAGGTCCAGCAGGTCGTCGACCATGTCGCCGAGCTCGCGCGTGGCGGTGCTGATGAAGGCGACCTGGCGGTGCTGCTCCTGGCTCAACGGCCCGTCCAGCTCATCGGCCAGCAAGCTGGTGATGCTCAGGATCGAGCCCAGCGGGGTACGGAACTCGTGGCTCATGTAGGAGAGGAATCGACTCTTGAGGTCCGAGGCCTGGCGCAACTGTTCGGCCTGGATATCCAGTTCCGCATACAGTGCCAGCACGCCCTGGTTGGTTTCGTCGAGTTCGGCGCGCAGGGCTTCGTTCTCCACCTGGAGGCGCTCTATCAGCGCCGCCTGCTCGGCCGCGCTTGCACGGGAAGGCTCAGCCATGGGCGATCTCCAGGTCGATGACGAGCACCGTCACGTCGTCCCGCCCACGGCAGAAGTCCCGGTGCAACACGGTAGCGATCACGGCCGGGTGACGATGCACCAGGCCGGGGTAGTCCTTGAGGGTCCAGCGTGACTGCAGACCATCGCTGTACATGACCAGCAACTGCCCGCCGACGTCAGCGTACTCGAACACCTGGGCCTTGCGATACTGGCTGCCGACGATGCCCGGATGGGAGGCCAGGCCTCGGCTATGCTCGGCATCGACCAGGCAGGAGCCGATGTTGCCGATACCGGCGAACTCCAGACGATCGCGCGTGCGGTCGTGGCGGGCCAGCGCGACGGCGCCTCCGCGCGTACCGTTCATGGCCTGGTGCATGGCGCCGATCAGCGCCTGTGGCTCGCCGAATGGCGCTTCGGCGAACGCCTGGGCACCGGCGAGCGCCGCGCGTTCGGCCTCTTCGCCGTGCCCGAGGCCGTCGATCAGCAAGGCCGCGAGGCGCTGGCCGGCGACCGCCAGATGCCAGGTATCGCCGCAGGCGGGATCATCGTGCAGCGAATGCTGGCTGACCCCGAAGCGCAGGTCGGGATCGACGTCGCCGCGCCGATACAGACGCGCCAGCACCACCGCGCCGCGCGGGTCGGCATGCTGGTCATGAACCTGGGCGAGTCGCGCCACGCTGCCCAAGCCGATGCCCTGGGTGCCCTGCGTGGAATAGCCGTCGGTCATGCACAGGGCCGTATCGAACCCCGCGCCGCGGTCCACCGCGATCAGTTCGATGCCATGGCCCTCGGGCCGCGGCAGCACGCGCAAGTGCAGTTCGCCATGCCCGGCGTGCTTGAGCACGTTGCTGGCAAGCTCGGTGGCCACCAGCGCCACGCGCCCGGCATCGTTTTCGTCGAAGCCGTACCGTTCGGCCAGCTGCTGTGCGGTACGCCGGGCATGACCAACCTGGCTCTGGTCTTCCAGAGCCAGGACTTGGGTGAGCGAAGCCGAAAGGTTCATGTCCATCGCGTGATCGTCACCCGGGTGCCCTGGCCAGGCGTGGTATCCAGCTCGAACTCGTCCACCAGCCGACGCGCGCCGGTCAGGCCCAGACCAAGCCCACCGCCGGAGGTCCAGCCATCGGTCAGCGCCAGCTTGACGTCGGCGATGCCCGGCCCTTCGTCGCGAAAGCGCAGGCGCACGCCAACCCGGCCGCCATCGTCGAGCACCTGCCAGTCCATGTCGCCGCCCCCTCCGTAGACCACGGTGTTGCGCGCCAGCTCGCTGACGGCAGTCACCAGCTTGGTCAGGTCGACCAGGCGCATGCCGCACTCGCCCGCCAGCTTGCGAACCAGTTGCCGCGCCATGACCACGTCCTGTTCGATGCGCACCGGCAGCGTGCCGCTGTCGCGCGTGATCATCGCTGCGCTACCCGCTGACGCAGCAGCTGCATGCCCCTTTCGACGTTCAGTGCCGTGCTGACGCCAGGCAAGGTCAAGCCCAGCTCGACCAGAGTGATCGCCACGGCCGGCTGCATGCCCACCACCATGGTCTCGGCGTCCATGATGCGGGCAAGGCCGGAAATGCTGGCGATCATGCGGCCGATGAACGAGTCGACCATGTCCAGGGCCGAGATGTCGATCAGTACGCCGATGGCCGAGGTGCGGCTGATCCGCTCGGTCAGATCGTCCTGCAGCCGCAGGGCCAACTGGTCGTGCATGTCCACCTGGATGGTCACCAGAAGGAATTCGCCCATTTGCAGGATCGGGATGCGCTCCATGTCTTATGCCCGCTGGCCGAGGTTGACGCCCAGGCGGGTGAGCGCGAGTTTCAGGGCATCGGCCAGGTTGGCCTTGGTGGTCAGCGAACCCAGGTCGAGTCCCAGGTGGACGATGGTCTGGGCGATCTGCGGCCGTACGCCACTGATGATCGCATCGGCGCCCATCAAGCGGATCGCGGTGACCGTCTTGAGCAGATGCTGGGCCACCAGGGTATCGACGGTCGGAACGCCAGTGATGTCGATGATGGCGATCTGCGCGCCGGTATCGACGATGCGCTGGAGCAACGATTCCATCACGGTCTGGCTGCGCTGGGAATCCAGCGTGCCGATCAGCGGTAGCGCCAGTACGCCGTCCCACAGCTTGACGACTGGGGTCGACAGCTCGAGCAGCTCTTCCTGCTGACGCTTGATCACCGCTTCACGGGACTTCTGGTAGGTCCGAATGGTATGCAGGCCAAGCGCATCGAGCAACTCGGAGACCTTCCACAACTGCCCGGCCAGCTCTGCCGGCCGGTCATGGTATTGCGCCTGCAGCAGGTTGAACAGCGGCCCCTTGAGCGCGAAGACGAAATAGGCGGTCTGCTGCGAGTCGTGGCCTTGCTGCGCACGCGTGGCGGAAAGCCGCTCCAGGAAGCGACGGGTGTTCTCCCACTCGGGCGAACCGAGATCGGCCCCGCTACCCAGCCCTTCGATCAGCAGACTCATGAACTCGACGGTCTGCTGGCGCAGTTCATGCTCCTTGAGGTTGCGCGTGGCCCCGTTGGCCTCGAGGTCGCGGACCCATTCGCCGAGCACGCTTGCCTGGTCCTTGGTGATCGTTTGCAACGCGCTTTCGTGCAGTACTGCCATGCTGGGCTCCTGGATGAAATGATGACCGATGCCCGAGGCATGGCCAGCCTGCAAACACTGACATTCGCAGGGTTCAATAGTTGTGCGGGGTGGTGAAATAGTTGGCCTGGAACTGCCGAACCCGGTGTGCGAGAAAACGCCCCGCTTGCCTGGATGGCGAACCCGTGGCATGGATGCAGGTCCATCTTCGGACAGCCTTCCACTCCAAGGAGATCGCTCCATGAGCAAGCCTTCCTACGTCCCCCCCAAGGTCTGGACTCACCAGGCACCTTCCGGTGGCCAGTTCGCCAGTACCAACCGGCCAGTCGCCGGGCCGACCCATGACAAGACACTGCCTACGGGTCGACATCCGCTGCAGCTGTATTCGATGGGTACGCCAAACGGCGTGAAGATTACCATCATGCTCGAGGAACTGCTTGCGCTCGGACACGCCGGCGCCGAATACGATGCCTGGATGATCCGTATCGGCGAGGGCGACCAGTTCTCCAGCGGCTTCGTCGAGGTCAACCCCAACTCGAAGATCCCGGCCTTGCTTGATCGCAGCGTGGAGCCGCCGCTACGGGTCTTCGAGTCGGGCTCGATCCTGCTCTACCTGGCCGAGAAGTTCGGCGAGCTGTTGTCCACGGACCTGCCGACGCGCACGGAAACCCTGAACTGGCTGTTCTGGCAGATGGGCTCGGCGCCTTACCTGGGCGGTGGTTTCGGCCACTTCTACGTCTACGCACCGGAAAAGATCGAGTACGCGATCGATCGCTTCACCATGGAAGCCAAGCGTCAACTCGATGTGCTCGACCGGCGCCTGGCCGAGAGCCGCTACCTCGGCGGCCAGCAATACAGCATCGCCGACATCGCCGTGTGGCCCTGGTACGGCCAGCTGGTGCGCGGCAATCTGTATGGCGCCGCGCAGTTCCTTTCGGTGCAGGATTATCCGAACGTGCAACGCTGGGCCGAGGACATCGCCAAGCGCCCGGCCGTCCAGCGCGGCACCCGGGTCAACCGCACCCCGACCGAAGGCGGCAACCAGGTCGAGGAACGCCACGCGGCCGCTGATCTGGACTGAACGGCGACCATGGCTGGAGCCGCCCGGCTGCGCGACTCAGCCCACCAGGTGCAGGTAGTGCATGTGGCGTTCGAAGTGATCGAGGATATCGCCGATCACTTCTTCCCTCGACCAGCCCATCACGTCATGGTCCTGGCCGCCTTCGCGCAGGTGCACTTCGGCGCGGAAATACTTGCGCTCCTCGTTGGGCGTGTCGCTCATGACGAAACTGGGCATGGCATAGGCATGCGGGCGGATCTCATAGATGAACGGATCGTCGTTCGGGCCAACCTTGAGCATCACGCTACCCTCCTCGCCGTCTTCGACGCTACATTCGTAGCCTTGACGCCGCCACTCCTCGGCCACCGACTCGCACGCCGGCTTGGCGACCTCGCTTATGAAGCGCAGCACGTGGGCACGCCGCGGGAACATGGCCAAGGTACGCAGGCGACGCTGCCAGTTGCCGGCGTTGCGCGAGGCGGTTGGCGAGATGGCCAGTGCCTGGTAACGCAGGCCGCGCTTGGTGGCATCGAGCTTGAGCGCCTTGAGCAGCCCGCGCATGCTGCACAGCAAGGCGATGGTGAACGGCAGGGCACTGGCGATGGTCGCCGTCTGCAGCGCCTTGAGGCCATCGGCCAACAGCAGCGCGATGGCCACCAGGCCCATGCTCGACGCCCAGAAGATGCGTTGACGGATCGGCGTGTTCCCCTGGCCTCCAGAAGCGAGCATGTCCACTACCATGGCCCCGGAGTCGGCGGAGGTGACGAAGAACACCACCACCATGATGATGGCCAGGACACTGATCACGCTGGAAAACGGGAAATGCTCAAGGAACGCGAACAAGGCCAGCGAGGTGTCCTTGTCCACCGCTGCCGCCAGGTCGGTCAAGCCTTGGTCGAGGATCATGTGAATGGCCGTGTTGCCGAACACGGTCATCCACAGCAGGGTAAAACCGGTCGGCACCAGCATCACGCCGGTGACGAACTCGCGGATGGTGCGGCCTCGGGAGATGCGCGCGATGAACAGCCCGACGAAGGGCGACCAGGCCAGCCACCAGCCCCAGTAGAACAGCGTCCAACCACCGATCCAGTCGCTCGGCTGGTAGGCATAGAGGTTGAGCGTACGGCTGACGATCTCGCTCAGGTAGCCGCCGGTGTTCTGCACGAACGTTTGCAGGATCAGCACCGTCGGCCCGAGCACCACGACCATCAGCAACAGCAGCACCGCCAGGCCCAGGTTCAGCTCCGACAACCGGCGAATCCCCTTGTCCAGCCCGGACACCACCGACAGCGTGGCCAGGAAGGTCGTGCCGATGATCAGCGCGATCTGGATCGGAATCGATACCGGGATACCGAACAGGGCGTTGAGCCCGGTATTGATCTGCGCGACACCGAAGCCAAGCGAAGTCGCTACCCCGAAGACCGTCCCGATGATGGCGAAGATGTCCACCGCGTGCCCGACCGGACCGTGGATACGCTCGCCGATGAGCGGGTACAGCGCTGAGCGCAATGTCAGCGGCAGGCCGTGGCGATAGCTGAAATAGCCAAGAATCAGCGCGACGATGGCGTAGATCGCCCAGGCATGCAGCCCCCAGTGGAAGAAGGTGATGCGCATCGCCTCGCCCGCGGCCTGTACCGAGCCGCCCTCGCCGTAGGGCGGCTTGACGAAATGCATCACCGGCTCGGCGACGCCGAAGAACATCAGCCCTATACCCATGCCGGCGGAGAACAGCATGGCGAACCAGGTGGTGCTACTGTAGTCGGGCGTGCTGTGGTCTGGCCCCAGCTTGATGTCGCCGTAACGACTGACGGCGAGAAAGACCACGGTGCCAAGGATGATGGCGACCGCCAGGATGTAGAACCAGCTGACGTTGCCGATGATCCAGCCCTGGATCATCGCGAAGAGACTCTGGGCACTGGCCTGGAACACGCTAGCGTAGAGGACCAGAAGCAGTAGTACCACGGCCGATATCCAGAACACCGGCGGATTTATCTTGGCCGTTTCGACAGATTCGTTCTTTTTCTGCATGTATGAACAACTCCTTGATGCGCCATTGGCGCTTGCAGAGGTCTGGTGGGTCTGTGACAGGCTCGGGTCAGCTACGTTCGCTTCCCTGGGCTGCAAGCTGCAGGCAAAGCGAGACCGATGTCGTTGGAAGCATCTTCGTACAAGCACCGGATCCAGCTTGAAGCTTGCGGCTCGAAGGTCCCGGCGACGCAATGTACTCGCCTTCGACGACCGGTAGGTGCACTCTATGACATTCCAGGTGGCCCGACCATGCAGGCAGGAAATTCGAAACAGATGGCAAGATGGTTAGAAGGCGGCGCCAACATGGCCGCGCAGATTCTTCGACACGATTGGTCCGCCACTTCCCTGGGTGCGCTTGAACACTGGCCTGACACGTTGAAGACCACCTTGGCCCTGTGCCTGAGCTCGCGCTTTCCCCAGGCCGTGCTGTGGGGACCGGAGCTGGTCACCTTCCACAACGACGCCTTTGCCCGGATCCTCGGCGCCAAGCCCGCGGCGCTGGGTCGTCCGTTCAGCCAGGTGTGGGAGGAGGCCTGGACCGAGCTGCAGGAGATGACCGAGCGGGCGCTGGCCGGGCAAGCGATCTTCATCGAGGACTTCCCACTGACGATCGAGCGCGGCGGCTATCCCGAGCGCGCCTACTTCACGTTCTGCTACAGCCCTATCCGTGACCGCGACGGCAAAGTGGTGGGCCTGCTCGATACGGTCACCGAGACCACGGACACGGTCGTCGCCAATCGTCGCCTGAGCTTTCTCGACGATCTTGGCCGGGCCGTGGCCACGGCCACCGACCCGGCTCTGATCATGGCCATCACCACGCGCATGCTTGGCGAGCATCTGGGCCTGTCCAGCTGCGTGTACGGCATGATGGACGACGATGGCGACGGCGACGGCTTCACCATCCATGGCAACTGGGTCGCCCCCGGCTCGGCACCTCTGCTGGGCCATTACCACCTGACCCGCTTCGGCCGCCTGGCTACCGCCCGGCTGCATGCCGGCCAGCCCTTGGTCATCAATGACAATCTCGAGGAGCTCGAACAGACCGATGCCGCGGCGTATCAGAGCATCGGCGTCGCCGCGACGATCTGCGTGCCGTTGGTCAAGGACGGCAAGCTCTCGGCGCTGATGGCCGTCAACGACAAGGTGCCACGACGCTGGAACGCCTACGAGCAGGCCCTGATCGGCGAAGTCACCGAGCGCTGCTGGGCACATATCCAGCGAGTCCAGGCCGCCGCGCAGACGCGGGCCGCCATCGACGCCCTGGGCGCGCTCAACGCCAGGCTGGAAGAACACGTCAGCGAACGCACCGCCCAATTGCTGCATACCGAAGCGGCGTTACGCCAGGCCCAGAAGCTCGAGGCGATCGGCCAGCTGACCGGTGGCGTGGCACACGATTTCAACAACCTGCTGACCATCATGCGTTCGTCGCTGCATTTCATTCAGCGTCCCGGGCTCGACGAGACGCGCCGCGAGCGCTACCTCAAGACCATGGCCGACTCGATCGATCGCGGCGCCAAGCTCACCGGCCAACTGCTGGCCTTCGCCCGTCGGCAAGCCTTGAGCCCGGAAGTTCTGGAAGCCGGCTCGCGCCTGGAAACCATCGCCGACATGCTCGATACCGCCACCGGCGCCCGGGTCCGGATTTCTCTCGAGCTGCCGCAGCAGCCGTGCCACATCCTCGCCGATCTGGCCCAGCTCGAGACGGCCATCATCAACCTGGTGATCAACGGCCGCGATGCGATGACCAATGGCGGAATCCTGCGTCTGCGCCTGGAGTCCGACCGGGAGCTGCCCGGCGCGCGCACCCAGGTCAGCCACCAAGGCCCCTATGCGGCCATCTCGGTGATCGACACCGGGGTCGGCATCGCCCCGGAACTGCTCGATCGCATCTTCGACCCGTTCTTCACTACCAAGGCCACCGGCCAGGGCACTGGGCTTGGGCTTTCCCAAGTGTTCGGGTTCGCCAAACAGTCCGGCGGCGAGGTGCAAGTGGCGAGCCAGGTGGGGCATGGCACGATCTTCACCTTGTACCTGCCTCAGGTCGAGGCGCCCGCGCGTCCGGCGCGCGAGCTTCGGCCAGAAGCGGCCTGCCAGCTGCCGAACCGGCCCAGACGCGTCCTGGTGGTCGAAGACAATCCGGACATCGGCAACTTCACCGTGCAGATGCTCGAAGAGCATGGCTACCAGATCAGTCTGGCCAGGTCGGCCGAACAAGCCATGGCGCAGCTGGAGCGAGAGCCAGCTGCCTTCGAGGCAGTGTTCAGCGACATCGTCATGCCCGGCATGAGCGGGCTGGACCTGGCGCGCCGGTTGCGCCGCAAGTTGCCGCAACTGCCGCTGATCCTGACTTCAGGGTACAGCGAGGCGATCGTCGAGGGCGGGCTCGAGGGCTGCACCTTCGTCTCCAAGCCCTATTCGGCGCAGCAGATCTGTCGCCTGCTCGACCAGCTCCTTGCCCCACCTCAGCAGTGATCGGCGGTTCCCCCAGCGCTGCCCGACGAGGCGCCTGCCTGAGCCCCTGGCAACAGACGCTGCAGGCTGTGTACCAGTTCGTCGCGGCGGAACGGCTTGCCCAGCACCTCGAAACCGAGCAGTTCATGTGGCGACAGGTTGGCATAGCCGCTGAGGATGAGCACTGGCAGCCGGGGCCGTGCCTGACGCAGCATGCGGGCCAACTGCGCCCCGGTCATGTTCGGCATGACATGGTCGGTGAGCAGGATGTCCATCTGCAACCCAGCGTCGACCAGCGCCTTGGCTTCCAGCGCGCTGGCCGCCTCGGTCACCTGATAGCCCAGATGACGCAACTGCAAGGCCGTGGCATGGCGCACGATCTGCTCGTCGTCAACCAGCAGGATCGAAGCCTGCATCGAGGCCAGGGGAGCTGGCCCGGCTCGCTCGCCTTCACCCGCGTCCCTGGTCTGGCTGACCGGCAGCCAGATGATCGCCTCGGTGCCCTGGCCAAGCGTCGAGTGGATGCTGAAGTCCCCTTGTGATTGCAAGGCCAGGCCTTGCACCATGGGCAGCCCCAGCCCGGTACCCTTGCCGACCTGCTTGGTGGAGTAGAACGGTTCGATGCAGCGCTTGAGCACTTCTTCGCTCATGCCACTGCCATCGTCGGAAACCATCAGCCAGACTCGCTCCGGCCGGCCGGGCAGCGATTGCTCGAGCCCTGCGCTGATGTTCAGGTTGCCGCCGCTGGCCATGGCATCGCGCGCATTGACCACCAGGTTGAGCAGGGCCAGTTCCAGCTGATGAGGGTCCACCACCACGGCCGGCAGGCTTTCGGGGATGTCCAGGGTGACATCGATGGTCGGGCCCAGCGAGCGCGAGATTAGTTCGCCCATTTCCTTGACCAGGGCCGCCAGTGAGATGGCCTGCGGCTTGAGTGTCTGCCGCCGGGCAAAGCTCAGCAGGCGGCCGACCAGGTTGCGGGCACGCTCGGCCGCCTGCAAGGCGCCGTCGGTCAGACGTAGGGTACGCGGGTCGTCGTGGCGCGTGCGGATCAGCTCGAGCGAGGCCACGATCGGGGTCAGCATGTTGTTGAAGTCGTGGGCGATGCCACCGGTGAGCTGGCCGATCATCTCCATCTTGCGTGCTTCATGCAGTTCGGCAAGGGTGCTCTCGCGCTCGGCCAGCGTGGCGCTGACCCGTTCCTCCAGGCTTTCGTTGAGCGCAACCAGTTCGGCCTGCGCCTCGACACCGGCAGTCACGTCGATGCACATGCACAGCATGCCTGCCAGCTGATCCTGTTCATGGAACAGCGGCGTGATCTGTAGCTGAATCCATACCGCCCGGCCGTCAGGTCGTACATGGCGGCGGGTGATCTCGCTGACCTGGCCGCAGCAGGCCGGATCGGCGGCAGGCCCCAGGTCGTCGGGAATCTCGGGCAGACGCGCGCCCAGCAACGTCTCGCGCGTGCGCCCGACCATCTCGCAGTAGCAATCATTGACCTTGGTGACTTGCCAAGCGCTGTCGCACAGGACGATACCGGCACTGGCCTGCTCGAACATCGCCGACAATTGCGCGGAACTGGCCTTCAGCGCACGCTCGGCTCGCGCATGGATGAGAGCAGCCCAGACCTGCTTGCCGGCTTCCTCGAGCAACTGTCGCTCGCTATCGAGCACCCTGTGCTGCCCACGGAAGTGGACTATCAGCAGCCCCTCCAGCTGACTGGCCCGCATCAGCGGCACGTACAACACGCTGGTTGGCTTGTTGCCTGCGCCGCCAGGCTCTCGATCCTGACGCACGCTTTCTCCGGTACGTAATCGCTCGAGCAGCGATTCGGCGAACGTCTCGTCCGCTTGCCCGCACGCGCCCGAGCGCGACGGCAGCCAGTCATATTGTATCCGGAAGTTTCCAACGTCGTATTGCTCGAGCAGCGAGACCCGCGATGCGCCTAACTCCTCGCCCACTCGCTGGATGGCATACTCCCCAATCCGATCCGGGTCGCCGAGCAAGGGCATGACCTGGCCAAGGGCCAGGAGAAAGGCATGGCGCTGCTGGAATTGCACGCGCTCGGTCGTTTCGGTGACGATGCACAGCACCCCGGCAGTCTCGCCATCGGATCCTCGCACCGCCGAGTAGGACACGTCGAAATACGCCGTCTCGCCCAAGCCCCGACGCTCGATGTAGAACGGCCGATCGGTCGCCGAAAAGGTCATGCCGGTCTCGCGCACGCTGCGCAGCAAAGGCTCGAGGTCATCCCACAGCTCGTGCCAGTTTTCCTTGGCCGGACGGCCCAGCGCGCGCGGATGCTTGGTACCGATGGTAGGTACGTAGGCATCATTGTACAGCGCGACATAGTCGGCCCCCCAGAACAGGACGATCTGGGCGCTCGATGGCAGGATGGTTGCCAACAGCGTTTTCAGGCTGGGCGGCCAATGCAGGACATGCCCAAGCGGTGACGCCGCTTCGTCCTGATCACGAAGCAGCTGCGCCACCGTGCCGCCATTGCGCAAAAAGCCAAGCTGCGCCTGGCTGGCATTCTCCGTATGTTGGTTTGAAATCGTGGTCATCTTGTTCGAACCGGCTGTCGTCGTCGCAGGCACCAGGCTCCCGCCTGAGCATATGAGCGCGGGGCCTTGACGACGTTCAGTCCAATTGCCCGATCAGCATGGCGCCATGATCGTTCAGCGCAGCAGCGCCTTGATCTGGTCGTGCAGGCTGTCAAGGTCGAACGGCTTGGCCAAGATCGGTGCCTTGCGGGCGATCGGGCTGCCGGACTCGAGGATCTCGGCAGGGTAGCCACTGATGAAGATCACCTTGAGATCCGGACGCAGCTTGACTGCGGGTTCGGCGATCTCGACCCCGGAAATGCCGCCTGGCAAGCGGAAATCGGTGACCATCAGGTCCAGGTGTGGCTTGCTCGCCAGGATGCCGAACGCCTGTTCGCCATCTTCGGCCACCAGGACGTGGTAGCCCTCGCCCGCGAGGTAGTCTCGCAGGATCATACGGATCGCCGGTTCATCCTCGACGACCAATACGACATCTTGTGCATCTTCACTCATTTCAACGCCTTGAATTTAGCAAGTTGGCCATACGACCCTGCGGTCACGCAGAGGTTGCCTGCTTGCGACCACTTTCATGCACAGCCTCGGGCATGGGCAGCAGTACGCTGAACTGCGCGCCGCGGCCCTCCTCGCTCTGTACGCGTATGTGTCCACCATGGGCCTGGACGATCTGCTCGGAAATGTACAGACCAAGCCCCAGGCCAGCCGTTCCCGCATTGCTGGTGACCCGCTCGAACTGTTGGAAGATCCGCTGCTGGTTGGCACTGCTGATACCGATGCCCTGGTCCTGGACCTCGACACAGGCCATGCCCGACGCTTCGAACACGCGGACCAGCACCGGCCGACGTTCGCCATAGCGCAACGCATTGGACAGCAGGTTGGCCAGCACCTGCTCGATGCGGAAGGCATCCCAGTGGCCGGTCAGGCACTCGCAGCGCTCGAGTTCGATGGAGGTTCCCAAGGCCGAGGCCTGGGCGGCGAAGTTCTCCACCAGTCCACGCACCAGCTGATCCAGCTCGCAGGTCTTGGGTCGGATGGACAACTTGCCGGTGCGGATGCGCGAAACATCGAGCATATCGTCGATCAGGCGGATCAGGCTGTTGATCTGCCGCTCGTCGCGCTCGTTCATCGCCTTGAGCTTGTCCAGGGTGAAGGCCTCGGCATCGCCACGGGCCAGGTGCATCTTGCGCAGCTGGGTTTCCAGCACCAGGCCGTTGAGCGGCGTGCGCAGTTCGTGGGAGACGATCGACATGAAGTCGTCACGCATGCTCACCGCATGTTCCAGTTCGGTGCGGGTGACCTGCAGCTGCTCGAGCAGCACCGCCTGCTCCTGGCGGCTGCGCTCCAGAGCCTCGAGCTGGCGCCCCAGCACCTGGCGCTGGCGATAGAGGTCCACGAACACCGAGACCTTGCTCTTGACCGCCTGGGTGTCCAGCGGCTTGTGCAGAAAATCCACCGCGCCGCTCTCGTAGCCCTTGAAGGCGTAGTTCATTTCCCGTCCGGCAGCGCTGACGAAGACGATCGGGATGTGCTTGGTCTTCTCCGTGCCACGCATCAGCTCAGCCAGCTCGAACCCATTCATGCCGGGCATCTGCACATCGAGGATGGCCAGGGCGAACTCATGCTCGAGCAGCAGCATCAGAGCCTCTTCGGCGGACAGCGCCTGATGGACCTCGCGGTCCTCCCCCTGGATCAAGGCTTCGAGCGCCAGGAGATTTTCCGGCAGGTCGTCGACGATCAGCAGTTTGGCGGTGATATTACTCAGCATGTGCTTGATTCCAGGGTCGCGAGCAATTGCCCGATACCGCTCAGGGTAAGAATATGATCTGGCCGATGCAGGGCCAGGGCGGCCTCCGGCATCAGGGCGACCTGTGCATCGCGAGGATCCTGGACCACGGTCCGGCCACCGCTTTGTTTGATGTAGGCAAGGCCGCGAGCGCCGTCCTCGTTGGCGCCGGTCAGCAGGATGCCCAGCAAGGCCGGGCCATAGGCATCGGCTGCCGATTCGAACAGGAAGTCGATGGCCGGGCGCGAGAAGTGTTCCGGCTCTTCCTGGCTCAGGGACAGGCTCAGGTCCTTTTCCACCGACAGGTGATAGCCCGGGCCGGCCACATAGATCCATCCCGGTTCGATGCTGGCCTTGTCGCAGGCCTCGCAGACCGGGCGCTGCAGCCGGCGCTGCAGCACATCCGCCAGCTGGCTCTGGCGGCCTTCCGGCAGGTGCAGCACGCACAGCACCGGGATCGAAAAACCGCGCGGCAAGGCACCGAGGACCTGGAACAGGGCCGTGACTCCGCCTGCCGAGGCACCGATGACGATCGCCCTCGTAGCGTTCATGACTTGCGGAAAATCCGTTCAGGCTTGACCAGTGGCACGAAGCGGTCGCCGTAGGACGAGAAATCCACCGATTCCTTGCTGCCCAGCACTAGAAAGCCACGGTGGCACAAGGATTCATGGAACAGGCCGAAGGCACGATCCTGCAGCTCCTTGTTGAAGTAGATCAGCACGTTGCGGCATGACACCAGCTGGGTTTCCGAGAAGACGCTGTCGGTCGCCAGGCTGTGGTCGGCGAAGGTCACGTTCTCGCGCAGGGTGCCATCCATGATGGCGTGGCCGTAGGCTGCGGTGTAGTACTCGGAGAAATCCCGGCGGCCACCGGCCAGCCGGTAGTTGTCGGCATAACGCTGCATGCTTTGCACCGAATAGATCCCCTGCTTGGCCTTTTCCAGCGAACTGGGGTTGATGTCCGTGGCATAGATGATGGTCCTATCCAGCAATCCTTCCTCGCGCAACAGGATCGCCATCGAATAGACCTCCTCACCCGTGCTGCAACCGGCTATCCAGATTTTTATCGATGGCCAGGTGCGCAGCAGCGGCACCACTTCGTTGCGCAAGGCCAGGAAGTGGCTGGGATCGCGAAACATCTCGCTGACCGGGATGGTCAGGTACTGCAGCAACTGCAGGAACATGCCCGGGTCGTGCAGCACACGCTCCTGCAATGCCGAAACCGTACGGCATTCGAACTGACGCAGCGCATGGTGAATCCGACGCTTGATCGAAGCGCCGGAATAGTCACGGAAATCATAGCTGTATTTGAGGTAGATGGCCTCGATCAGCAGCCGGATCTCGATATCGGTGTTACGTTCGTTGCTCAAATTCTCTCCAGTTGCGGCAGCCACACGCGAATCAGGGAAAACAGACGATCAAGGTCGATCGGCTTGGCCAGGTAGTCATTGGCGCCAGCCTGCAGGCAACGCTGCTGGTCGTCCTTCATGGCCTTGGCTGTGACCGCGATTATCGGCAATTTGCGCCACTGTGGCTGCTGGCGGATCAGCCGGGTCGCTTCATAACCGTCCATTTCCGGCATCATCACGTCCATCAGCACCAGGTCGATGTCATCATGCTGCTCCAGGCGTTCGATGGCTTCGCGACCGTTGCGGCCGATTTCCACTCGCGCGCCCTTCTGCTCCAGCGCACTGGTCAGGGCGAAGATGTTGCGCACATCGTCATCTACCAGCAGGATCCTGCGACCTTCGAAGACCTTGTCACGGCTGCGCGCGGTCTTGAGCATGCGCTGACGCTCGTGGGACAGCTGCGATTCGACCTTGTGCAAGAACAGGGTGACTTCGTCGAGCAGACGTTCGGGCGAGCGCGCGCCCTTGATGATGATCGAACGCGAATACTTGAGCAGCTCGGCCTCTTCGTCGCGGGTCAGGTTGCGTCCGGTATAGACGATCACCGGGGGGAAGGAGCGGATGTCCTCGGCCGTCATGCGCTTGAGCAGTTCGTTGCCCAGCATATCGGGCAGCTTCAGGTCGATGATCATGCAGTCATAGACGTGTTCACGCAGCAGCTCCAGCGCCTCGCTGGCGGTGCCGACGGCATTGATCTCGATATCCTCGTCGCCGATCAGGCGGGCAATGCTTTCGCGTTGCAACTCGTCGTCCTCGACCAGCAGGATGTGCTTGAGCTTCTGGGTCAGCTTGGCCTCGAGCCGGCCGAACACCTCCTTGAGCTGCTCGCGGCTGGCCGGCTTGACCGCATAGCCCACCGCGCCCATGTGCATGGCGGCCTCGACCCGATCCTCCACCGAAATGATATGCACCGGGATGTGCCGGGTGCTGGCCTGCTCCTTCAGCCGCTGCAGCACGGTCAGGCCCGAATGGTCGGGCAGGCGCATGTCCAGCAGGATGGCATCAGGCACATAGCTGGCGGCCAGTTCGTAGCCATCGTCGGCAGCCTGGGCGACCAGGCAGCTGTAGCCCAGCTCATGGGCCAGGTCGTACAGGATGCGGGCGAAACTCGGCTCGTCCTCGATGACCAGGATGCAGCGGTTGGCGAACGGTGCATGTTGACGGTCGTCGGCGAATGCCGGTTCCGCGCGCACCGGCGCGGCCGGTTGCGGTGCGGGTGCGACCACTGGCGGCGCCTGCCGTACCACGGCCCGCGGCTCGGCCGGTGCCTCCTGCATCTCGTAGCGCTCGGGCAGCGTCAGGCTAAAGATACTGCCCTGGCCCGGCGTGCTCTGGACGTGGATCTGCCCGCCGAGCAGGCGCGCCAGGTCACGGGAAATGGACAAGCCCAGGCCGGTGCCACCGTAACGACGGTTGCTGGTGCCATCGACCTGGTGGAAGGCACCGAAGATGGCCTGTTGCTGATCCGGCGCGATGCCGATGCCGCTGTCCTTGACCGCGAATACCAGCCCCGTGCCAGGCGTGTGGCTGATGGCCAGGCTGACCTGCCCCTGCTCGGTGAACTTGATGGCATTGGACAGCAGGTTCTTGAGGATCTGTTCCAGGCGCTGGCGATCGGTGAAGATGGTGGCCGGCAGGTCCTGCGCCAAGCTCACCTCGAAATTCAGCCCCTTGTCCTTGGCCAGCGGCTCGAACATGGCTTGCAAGCCGCCGACCAGGCGCGCGAGCGGCGTGGTCTCCGGACGCATCTCGAGCTTGCCGGCCTCGACCTTGGCGATGTCGAGAATGTCGTTGATCAGATTGAGCAGGTCGTTGCCAGCCGAGTAGATCGACTCGGCGAACTTGACCTGCTCCGCGCTCAAGTTGCCCTGGACGTTCTCGGCCAGCAGCTTGGCCAGGATCAGCGAGCTGTTGAGCGGCGTGCGCAGCTCATGGGACATGTTGGCGAGGAACTCCGACTTGTACTTGCTCGAGCGCTGCAGCGCGTCGGCGCGGGCCTGCAGTTCGACCTGGGCATGATTGAGCTCGGCGTTCTTGCGATCGAGCGCATCGGTGCGCTCGGCCAGCTGCTCGTTGGTCTGCTCCAGCTCGGCCTGCTGGGTCTCGAGAAAGGCTTGGGACTCCTTGAGCACTCGTGACTGCTCTTCGAGCTCTTCGTTCGCGGTCTTGAGCTCTTCCTGCTGAACCTGCAGCTCTTCGTTGAGCTGCTGGGTCTCGGCCAAGACTTCCTGCAGACGCTGGCGATACCGGGCCGTCTCGATGGACAGGCCGAGGTTTTCCGCGACCCGCTCGAGCAGTTCGCCGTCGCGCTCGGTGAGCGGGCGCAGGAAGCCAAGCTCGAGCACTCCGTTGACCTGCCCGTCGTCGCGGGTGGGCATCAGCAGCGCCGCTCGGGGCAGGCCGGCGCCCAGGCCGGAGCTGAGTCGATAGTAGTCACCGGGCAGGTCATCCAGGCGCATCAGGCGCGCCTGGCCAACGGCTTGCGCAAGCAGCCCCTCATGGGCGCCTACCACCTGTTCGCGCGCCTGGGCCTCGGCGTCCAGGCCATAGCTGGCCACACGCACCAGCTGTCCCTGCTGGTTGCGCACATAGAAGGCACCCACCACGCTGCCCAGGTAGCTGGCGAAGAAGCGCAACGTGTTGCCGCCCAGCATGGGCAGGGTCAGTTGCCCAAGGACCTGCTCGGCCAGCTGGGTCTGCCCGTTGCGCAGCCACGCCTGGTATTCGAGGCGCTCGGCCGAGCGCTGCTGGGCCTCCAGATTGCGCACATAGCTGTCCGACAACGCCAGCAGGTCACGGCGCCCGAGGTAGGCCAGCATGGCACTCAGGGCCACGATGAACACCACGAAGCCGGTGATGCCAGCCACCGTCACGGTGCTGACCTGGTCATGGCGCATCGTGCGCAGCTGCTGCTCGGAAGCGATGAACGCATCGAACTGGCTGCGGATCTCGTCGGTCAGGCGCTTGCCACGGCCGTTTCCGATGGCCGTCTGGTAGTTGCCCTGGTTGCGCCGCAGGCTGATCAGCTCGCTACCGAATTCGTTCCAGGCCTGCTGCAGGGCGATCAGGCGATTGATCCGCTCGACCTGCTGCGGATTGTCCCGGACCATCTCGCGCAGGTCTTCCAGCCCGCCGAAAATCCTGGGCTTGGCCACTTCATAGGGATCGAGGAAGCGCTCATCGCCGGTGATCAGGAAACCACGCATCCCGGTTTCCATGTCGATGGACAGCTTGACGGCCTCGTTGGCATCGCCGATGACCTGGTCGGTGTGCTCGACCCACTGCATGGCCGAAAGCAGGTAGTTGACCACCGCGACGAATGCTACCGCGCCGAGCAGGCCCACACCGAGCGGCAGGCCTATGTTGCGGCTCAACAGTTTACGAAAGCTGCGCTGATCCATGGAGGCTGCTTGAATCATCTTGAACGCCTGAGCAAAAGGTCCATTGAAAAAGTCGATGGTCGCGTCATGCCGGGTCGCGTCCCTCCAGGGGTCTCAACCAGCCACCTCGCCATTCCTGGCCGTGCATGCAACCGAAATCAGAAAACAGCGCGCGCAAAACGTTCCATCGTCCTTCTCGCGACGCTATGCTGAGGGAACTTAAGCCCTCGATCGGGGCACAGAATACAGACATTTCCCACACAGGACCCAAACAATGCCCCTTCTGGTAGTCGAAGACGACGAGTTGATCCTCATGCTGGTGCTCGAAGTACTCGAAGAGCTGGGCTACACCGATGTCATCGGGGCAAGTGATGCCGCCCAAGCGCTGGCGGTCCTGAACGATCCTGAACAGCCCCTTGCCCTGATGATGACCGACGTCGGCCTGCCCGATATGCTGGGCACCGAACTGGCCAACCTGGCGCGGCAGCAACGTCCGCAACTGCCGATCCTCTTTGCCACCGGCTACTCGGACAGCATCGCCATACCGGAAGGCATGCACTCGATTGGCAAGCCTTTTACCATCGATGCCCTCAAGCACAAGCTTGGACAGATTCTCGGCGCACCCTGAACGGCGACGTGCTCCTCGCTTCGCTCCTGGCGCACCGGCAGCCCTCGCCTACTTGCCTCTCCTGAGCAGATAGGTATCCATTATCCAGCCTTTCTCGCGTCGGCCCCGTTCACGCAGTGCCATGATCCGGTCCCTTACCTGCAACAACGGGCCGCGAACGAGGAGTTCGTCGGCGCTACCCAAATAGGCGCCCCAGTAGATCCACAGCCCGGGGTCCTCCAGTTGGGCGAAGGCACAGTGCCCGTCGAGCAGGACCATCACGTTGTCGATCCGCTCCTGCGCGTGCAGTCGTCTGCCGGGCAGAATGGTCAACGGCTCGCCGACCCGATTGAGCGGAACCTGATGTCGCGCGGCCAGTGCCTGCATGCTGCTGATGCCGGGAACGACCGTCAGCTGGAAATCGATGCCCAGCGCCCTGACCTGCTCGAGAACCCGCAAGGCGCTGTCATAAAGCCCCGGCTCGCCCCAAAGCAGGAACGCGCCGGTATCGGCCGGGCCCAGTTCGTCCTGCAACAAGCGGCCATACAAGCGCGCACGCTGCCGGTGCCAGGCCTGCACCTGGCCGACATAGTCCGCGCCATGACGTATCCGCTGCGGATCCTGCACCTGCACCAGGCGATAATCGCCCAATGGCACGTAGCGCTCGACGATGGCCTTGCGCGCGTCGACCAGCTCGCGCCTGGCCGGGCCCTTGTCCAGCAGGAAGAATACCGAGGCCTGGGTCATTGCCTCGACAGCTTCGTAGGTGACCTGGCGCGGATCGCCAGGCCCGATTCCGATCAGCAGGATCCTGCGCATGGCGTGTCTCCGCAAACAGGAAAAGACAACGGTACAGACAAGCGCAAAAGTTCCCGTACACAAGCGCAAAGTTTGCAGTTTACCCGTTCTTTAAGGGCCACTACACTTGTAGCGAGTTCACTGTCGAGCATAGCGTTACTTGCTTCAAGCCGCGTATCTTGTTGCGGTTCTTATCCCACCGAATACTTGCAGGAGTGATGATAGTGTCCAGGCTCATGGAATTCCGCGCCGCCGAAAAAGCCCTTCAGGAACAGCTCGCCCAGTTGGAGGCCATGAAGAAGGACGCTGGCCTCAAGCGCGAGATCGAGTTCGAGCAGAAATTGCTCGAGTTGATGCAAAGTTACAAGAAGGGCCTGCCCGATATCGTCGACATCCTCGATCCCAAGCCGACAGCCAGGCAGGCGGCGCCTGCGCCCAAGGCGCGTCGGCCGCGCGTGGTCAAGGTCTACGAGAACCCGCATACCGGTGAACTGATCGAGACCAAGGGTGGCAATCATCGTGGCTTGAAGGCCTGGAAACAGGAATATGGCGCGCAGACCGTGGAAAGTTGGGTTCGCTGATGATTCATCGACACCCGCTTCACACTTTTTTCACAGCGGGCCTTACATCATTGAGCCAGCTAACGGACTAGCGACCCCATCACGCGCCCGCACATGCGGGCCTCTCTTCCAGCGCCCTGCACTCGTGCAGGGCGCTTTCATTTGCGCAATCGTTTCACTGGCGTATCATGGCTTGCCTGTCTCTTCGCTGGCGCCTGTCGGCCCAGCCCTGTCTCCGGAGTAAACATGAGCCTGCACGAACTCGAAACCCTGCCTGGCGTGACCGCCAAGCCGGACGCCGCCACCGCCAACTTCGTCTTCAACCACACCATGTTGCGGGTCAAGGACATCGGCAGGTCGCTGGACTTCTACACCCGCGTTCTGGGCTTCAGCCTGGTCGAAAAGCGCGATTTCGCCGAAGCGGCCTTCAGTCTCTATTTCCTGGCCCTGGTGGACAAGGCGCAGATTCCAGCCGACGACGCCCAGCGCACGCAATGGATGAAGTCGATCCCCGGCATTCTCGAACTGACCCATAACCATGGCACCGAGAACGACACGGACTTCGCCTACCATGATGGCAACAGCGATCCGCGCGGCTTCGGCCATATCTGTATCTCGGTGCCAGACGTGCATGCCGCCTGTGCGCGCTTCGAGGAGCTGGGCGTCACCTTCCAGAAGCGTCTGAGCGATGGCCGCATGAAACACCTGGCCTTCATCAAGGATCCGGACGGCTACTGGGTCGAGATCATCCAGCCTACCGAGCTCTGAGCGGCGCCCTCGCGAGGATGCGTTCGTCGGCTCGGGAACTCGGGGCCGCTGGTCGTGGTATATGGGAGAGAAGCTCTTCCAGACCACCCTCGCGAGGTAAGGACGATGCAGACCCTACAGTGTGTTCACCGCAACCACGTCATCACTGCCAGTGTGGAAACCCATCCTGGCCTGCCTACGCCATTCGCCGGCGGCTGCCTGATCACCGACCCTGAAGGGCACACCAGCCGGCGCCTGCCACTGCCGGTGAAGATGGCGTTCATGGCTGACCTGGAAAATGCCCAGCATGCTTCCCTGGCCCATGGGCGATGGCTGGTCGACCGACAGCTCGACCACAAGCATTGAGCCGTCAGGCAGGCGCTGGCGACCCGGCGCCTGCCTGGGCTCAGTCGCCACGCGCATGGGCCACTGCCGCTGCGACCTGCTCCTGGCTAGGGCGTACACCGGTATAGAGCACGAACTGTTCAAGCGCTTGCAAGGCAATGACGTCCAGGCCTGTGATTACCGGCTTGCCCAGTGCCTGTGCCTGCTTGATCAGCGGCGTATGGGCAGGCATGGCCACGACGTCGATCACCCGTTCCGCCGCGGCGATGGCCTCTTCGGCAAAGGCCAGCTGCTCACCATCTGGCCCGCCACTCATGCCGATCGGCGTCACGTTGACCAGCATCGGTGGGCACAGGTCGCCTAGCTCATGTTGCCAGCGATAACCGCACAGGTCCGCCAGGTGACGGCCTGCCTGTTCATTGCGCGCGATCACCATGCCCTGCTCGAAGCCGGCATCGCGCAAGGCACAGGCTACCGCCTTGGCCATGCCACCACTGCCACGCAAGGCGAAGGCGGTGGATGGATCGACCTGGTGAAGCTGCAGCAGCTGGCGAACCGCCAGGTAATCGGTGTTGTAGGCCTTGAGATGCCCGTCGGTGTTGACCAGGGTATTGACCGACTCGATGGCGGCGGCCGATGGATCGATCTCGTCGACCAGCGCCAGGCAGGCTTCCTTGTAGGGCATCGACACGCCACAGCCGCGTATGCCCAAGGCACGGATACCCGCTATCGCGGCGGGCAGGTCATCGGTGGTCAAGGCCTTGTAGTAGAAGTCCAAACCCAGTTGCTGATAGAGATGATTATGGAAGCGCACCCCGAACGTGCCGGGGCGCCCTGCCAACGATATGCACAGGACAGTGTCCCGGCTCGGTGGTACTGCCGCCATGGTCGACTCCTTTTGCAGAACGTGATGCCCATGCTGGCGCAAGGGCATGACCGCTGATCGGGCCTTACACAACCTTTACCAATGCCGTGTGCGCTGGCAAGGTTTTTTTCGGTCATATTGACAGCCCCGATTCGAGGGGAATCTTGCGAGGATACCTGTCATGAACCGTCTTCTTCCCGGAATCGTCCTGCTGGCCGGCGCCCTGGCCGTCAGCGGGCAGGCAACTGCCCATGGTGGCGGTGGCTGGCGCGGAGCCGGCCCGGTGATAGGCGCAGCCGTGATCGGCGCGGCAGTCGGCGCGGCGGTATACGGTGGAGGCGACCGCAGCGTTCATGTCGAGCGCCAGCCAGCCTACTATCCCCCGCCACCGATCTATGTGCAGGCGCCACCGCCACCGGTGTACTACCAGCCCTATGTGGTGGAACGCTACGTGCCGGTGCCGCCGCCTCCTCGGTACCATCACTACGATGGGCCGCCTCGTGCCTATTATGGACCGCCGCGTTGGTGAGGCGGTCTGAACGATAACCCGGTACGCGATGGCCGGAAGGTCAGCGAGGCGCTGGCTTCGCTGAATACCGCCAAGGTCCCGGTCACTCGGCTCCAAGCCGGCCTGAAGAGTGACGGCTGGCTGGCCTCTCTCGCGCTTGCATTACCGACTCTCCATTAAGTTTCGTTCATGTGCCGTTCATGTCGCAGCAGGCGATCGACAGTGCATCGGCCATACTCCAGAATGCGAGCGCTCTTCCAGGGGAAACCCTTGCAGGCCAAAGACATACCCATTTCTTGTGAGCTTCGATGTGAAAACTTCCCTGTCCGTTCTCAGCCTGTGCCTGTTGTTCACCAGTACCGCCCTGCTGCCTTCGAGCGCATGTGCCCAACCACCTGTCCAGGCTCAGGCTCAGGCGCAGCGTGACCCTGCGAAGCTGCACCTGGCTTCCGGCAGCGCCTTGCTGATCGACCTGAACACGCGCAAGGAACTCTATGCCAGCCATGCCGACCGGGTCGCGCCTATCGCATCGGTGACCAAGCTGATGACCGCGATGGTCGTGCTCGACGCCAAGCTGCCGATGGACGAGATGCTGACCATGACCATCGCCAACAACCCGGAAATGAAAGGTGTCTACTCGCGGGTTCGCCTCGGCAGCCAGCTCGACCGCCGCGAGACCTTGCTGATCACCTTGATGTCATCGGAAAACCGTGCAGCCAATAGCCTGGCCAATCATTACCCAGGCGGCTACCCGGCGTTCATCAAGGCCATGAACGCCAAGGCGCGCAGCCTGGGCATGAGCAACACGCGCTATGTCGAGCCTACTGGCCTGTCGACCCAGAACGTTTCCACCGCGCGTGACCTGGCCAAGCTGTTGCTGGCGGCTCGCAACTATCCTCTGCTGAGCACGCTCTCCACTACCCGCGAGAAGACCGTGGCCTTTCGCAAGCCCAATTACACGCTGGGCTTTCGCAACACGGACCATCTGGTCAACAAGAGCAACTGGGACATCAAGCTGACCAAGACCGGCTTCACCAACGAGGCGGGCCACTGCCTGGTACTGTTGACGCGGATGGACAACCGTCCGGTGGCGATGGTCATTCTCGATGCCTTCGGCAAATACACCCATTTCGCCGATGCCAGCCGCATGCGCCAATGGCTCGAGACCGGCAGTGCCAAGCCGGCGCCAGCGGTGGCCCTGCAGTACAAGGCGCAACGCCATGGGCGCGGTGGCCTGGCGGCCGAGTGAGCACTTGCGTCCTGGCCGGCCCGCACCGGCCCAGGCGTCAGCCGCGCGCCCCTGACGCGGCAGCCAAGGCCAATCCTTCTACCGGGTTACAGCGCAACGAACCGGCAGCCTGACCAAGCGCGACTCGAGGACGCCTCAGCGAATCCTGCATACGCTCGTCCGAACCTGATGCGAAGCCGAGGACCGGCACTTGCCGGAAACATTTGCTTGCATTTAACTTGCAAGGAATTTCGATTCTCGTTCGTCTTTAGGTTTAAATCCCCCGAGAATCCATGCCCCTGGTTCCAACCCAGCCTCGTTCGCACGTGCGCTGGGCTGGTTCGTTACTCAGCCAAGCCAAGTTGCTGACACCATGTCGAAAAAATCCCGCTCGAAACTCTGGTTCCTGGTCCACAGCTGGCTCGCCCTGCCGATCTGGTTCTTCGTGCTGATCGTGTGCTTCACCGGGATGCTGGCGGTGGTCAGCCAGGAGATCGTCTGGCTGGCCAACCCCGACGTGCGCGCCACCAAGCCCAGCGACGATGCCGAACGCCTGAGCTACCAGCAGATACTCGATGCCCTGCACGAGGCCGAGCCGGACATGACGGTGCGCTTGCTCAACCAGCCGGATGGCTCGCATTTCGCCCTCAATGCGGCGGTCACCCTCGCCGACGGCACTTCACCGACGCTCTACGTCAATCCTTATACAGGCGCGATCCAGGGCAAGAGTCCGGACTTCAGCTTCGAACAGTTCACCCGGGCCCTGCATGGCTGGTGGCTGGTGCCTTTCACTCATGGCTACAGCTGGGGCTGGTACCTGGTTTCCCTGCTCGGCCTGCCGATGCTCGCCTCGCTGGTCACCGGCCTGGTGGTATACAAGAAGTTCTGGCGCGGCTTCTTCAAACCGGTACGCACCGGGCATGGCTCACGGATCTTCTGGGGTGACCTGCACCGCCTGGCGGGGGTCTGGTCGATCTGGTTCATCGCGGTGATTTCCATCACCGGCCTCTGGTTCCTGATCCAGGCAATCCTGGCCGACAACCACATCACCATTTCCAGCCAGCCGGTCGTACCGGTGATCTCCCGCGAGGAAGTCCCGCAAAGCCCGGACGGCACGCCGGCCCAGCGCATCGACCTGGACGAGGCCGCGCGCATCGCCAGCGAGCAGATCCCGGGGCTGGACATCAGCTTCATCACCCTCCCGGCCACGGCCTACAGCCACATCAGCATGGCTGGCCGCGGCTGGTATCCCCTGATGTTCCAGAGCGCCGAGGTCAACCCGTATACCCGCAAGGTCGACAGCCAGTTCCTGCTAGGCGATCGCTCGGCGCTGGAGTTCGTCACCGAGTCGATGCGTCCGCTGCACACTGGCGATTTCGGTGGCCTGCCAATCAAGCTGATCTGGTTCTTCTTCGGCCTGGTATTGACCTTGATGGTGCTCAGCGGCCTGTTGATCTGGACCAAGCGCACCGCCCAGGCCACGGCCGCCGCGCTCAAGCGCAGCGAGAAGTCGCCCCGCCAGCCCAGGGTCAGCCCCGAAATCGTCGTGGAGGCCCAGCCATGAGCCATGTCCAGGCACTTTCGCCCAGCCCGCTGAAGCAGTTCTGGCTGAAGTGGCGCTTCCACCTCAACATCCTGCTCATCCTCATCCCGCTGGGCTTCATGCCCAAGTACTTCGCCGATGCGCGCATGTTCCGTGGCGAAGCCGGCCTCGGCCAGCACGTCATCCACGACATTCCGGTCGGGCCGTACCGCATAGACCTGGCCGAGATGCTCGACGAAGCACCGCGCGCGGATGGTCCGGCCGGCCATTTCAAACTGTTCAACGCCGCGCTGTGCAAGACCTGCACCGAAGGCGCCAAGGCGGTCTACCTGCGTATCGGCAAGCCGCGCAGCCTGCGCGCTGCCGGCACGATCTTCTTCGGCTCGCCGTATCGCATGGTGACGTCCCTGCCGGTACCGCCGCGGACTCGGCCTGACGCCCAGATCTGGATCACCATCGAAGGCTGGAACGGCAGCGTGCACCAGGCATCCGTGCCGCTGGCCAAGGCTTCGCCGGCGACGGTCGCCTGGCTGGAAAAACAAGGAGGCAAGAAATGAAACAGCTGCTACGTATCGTCCTGCTCGGCGTACTGGCGAGCACCGCCGGACCTGTGCTTGCACACAATCCCATGTGCGAATGCGAGCCGGTGGCCGGCGACCAGATCAAGTGCACCGGAGGCTTTTCCGATGGCAGCGGCGCGCCGGGCGTCACCCTCGATGTCATCAGCTATGACGAGCAGGTGCTGGTGGGCGGCAAGCTCGGCGATGACTCCAGCCTGACGTTCAAGCGCCCGGATGGCGACTTCTATGTGCTGTTCGACGCCGGCCCTGGCCATGTGGTGGAAGTGGACCATGCCGACATCGGTGAGCCATGAGCCAGACCCAGCTGGTTCGCCCGGCCGGAGCCGGTCATGAATCGCTCTACGTGCTGCTCGCGGCCCTGTTGATCATCGCCTTGGCAGGCGCGGTGGTGCTGCTGCGTGGCGAGCGCCAGGACGAGGTGCGCTTCGAGGCGCACCAGATCGATGCCCGCCGTGACCTCAACGCGGCCGAACAAGGCATATTCACCGACCTGGTGGTCGCCTTCGACGAGATCCGAATGCTGCGCGAAGAATCTGGCGTGATGCCCGACGTACGCCTGCTGGCCGAAGAAGGGCTGCCGCCTTTCGTCAGGGATGCCAGCAGCGCCAGCCGTGGCGCCCATCATTGGCAATTGCTCGACGCCGCCGCCTATCTCGGACGCAGCGAAGACGCCGAGACGGTCGGCAACTTCCTGCTGATCGTCCCCGCACCTGGCGACGCCCCGGCGCAGGTCTGGCTGCAACGCGACGCCATTGGCCATCTGCCAGACACGCTGGAACGGCAGGCGCTGGTTGCCGCGGGCTGGCGCCAGGTCACCACGCACTACGACGCCGGCGTCACGCGCCAGCAGCACCGTCACTGACCCAAGGATTCCCTCATGCTCCGTTCCGTCCTCGCTCGCCGCTTGCTCGGCCTGCTCCTGGCCTGCGCCCTGCCCGTCATGGCCATGGCCGACAGCGGCAAGCCGCTGCGCATCGGCATCACCTTGCACCCTTACTACAGCTACGTGAGCAATATCGTCGGCGACCGGGCCGAGGTGGTGCCGCTGATTCCCGCCGGCTTCAACCCGCACGCCTACGAGCCCCGCGCCGAGGACATCAAGCGCATCGGCACCCTTGACGTGGTGGTGCTCAACGGCGTGGGCCACGACGACTTCGCCGATCGCATGATCGCTGCCAGCGAGAAGCCGGATATCAGGACCATCGAGGCCAACGGCAACGTGCCGCTGCTGGCCGCGACCGGCATCGCGGCACGCGGAGCCGGCAAGGTCGTCAACCCCCACACGTTCCTGTCGATCAGCGCGACCATTGCCCAGGTCAACACCATTGCGCGGGAACTGGGCAAGCTCGACCCCGACAACGCCAGGTACTATCTGCACAACGCACGCGCCTACGCCAAGCGTCTCAGGGCACTGCGGGCCGAGGCCCTGGCCAAGGTCACCCAGGCACCGGGGGCCGATTTCCGCGTGGCCACCATCCATGCGGCCTACGATTACCTGCTACGTGATTTCGGCCTGGAAGTCACTGCCGTGGTGGAGCCGGCGCACGGCATCGAGCCCAGCCCGGCGCAGCTGAAAAAGACCATCGACCAGCTCAAGGCGCTGGACGTGAAGGTGATCTTCTCCGAAATGGACTTCCCGTCCGCCTATGTCGATACCATCGAGCGCGAATCTGGCGTTCGCCTCTATCCACTGACGCATATTTCCTATGGCCAGTACACCCGGGACAAATACGAAGTGGAAATGAAGCGCAACCTCGATACCGTGGTGCGGGCCATCCAGGAGAATCGCGCATGAGCGCGATCTGCGCGCCGCGTGTCCCGTGTGGTCCACGCATCGAGTTCGAGGGGATCGACCTGACCCTCGGGCGCACGCGCATCCTGGAACAGGTCCGCTTCGCCATCGAGGCCGGCAGCGTGCATGCCATCGTCGGGCCCAATGGTGGCGGCAAGAGCTCGCTGATCAAGACCCTGCTCGGGCAGATGCCCCACCAAGGCCGGCTGACCTTGCACTGGCCGGCAGGCAGCCGAGTGATTGGCTACGTGCCCCAGGCGCTCGAGTTCGACCGTGGCTTGCCGATGACGATCGACGACTTCATGGCTGCGATGTGCCAGCGGCGACCGGCCTTCCTTGGGCTTTCGCGGCGCGTCGCCGTGGATATCGACGCAGCCCTGGCGCGTGTCGGCATGCTCGACAAGCGCAAGCGTCGCATGGGCGCGCTGTCCGGCGGCGAGCGTCAGCGGGTGCTGCTGGCCCAGGGCCTGGTCCCGCCCCCCCAGCTGCTGGTGCTGGACGAACCGATGTCGGCGCTCGACGAGGCCGGTATCGGCGTGTTCGAGCAGTTGCTGCAAGCCTGGCGCGACGCCGGCACCACGGTAGTCTGGATCGAGCACGATCTCGAGGCGGTACTGCGTCTGGCCGACCGGGTCACCGGGCTCAGCCGCCAGGTGCTGTTCGACGCGCCGCCGGCCCAGGCCCTGACGCCTGAACGGCTGCTCGGGCTGTTTTCCGTTCACCCACGCAGCGAGGCCGTCGCCTGATGAGTTACGAAGCCTTTCGCCAGACCGTTCAGGAATGGGCCAGCACCGGTTTGCTGCCCGAAGCCCTGGCCTATGGATTCGTGGTCAATGCCTTGCTGGCAGGCCTGATGATCGGCCCGGTGCTTGGCGGGCTCGGCACCCTGGTGGTGGTCAAGCGCTTTGCCTTCTTCTCCGAGGCGGTAGGCCATGCGGCGCTGACCGGCGTGGCCATCGGCATCCTGCTCGGCGAGCCGTATACAGGCCCGTATGGCAGCCTGTTCGGCTACTGCCTGCTGTTCGGCATCCTGCTCAATTACCTGCGCAACCGCACGGGGCTTTCGCCGGATACGTTGATCGGCGTGTTCCTCTCGGTCTCGCTCGCCCTCGGCGCCAGCCTGCTGCTGATGCTGGCCGGCAAGATCAACGTGCACATCCTGGAAAACGTGCTCTTCGGCTCGGTACTGACGGTCAGCGCCCAGGACCTGCTGGTGCTCGGCATCGTCGCGCTGATCGTGCTTGGCCTGGCCCTACCCTTGTACAACCGCATCATGCTGGCCAGCTTCAATCCGCAGCTGGCGGCAGTGCGCGGCGTGGCGGTGAAACGCCTGGACTACCTGTTCGTGGTCCTGGTCACGCTGGTGACCGTGGCGGCGGTCAAGGTCATCGGTGCCATCCTGGTCGGCGCGCTGCTGGTGATTCCGGCCGCCGCCGCACGCCTGCTCAGCCAGTCGCTCAAGGGCTTTTTCTGGGCCTCGGTACTGATCGCGACGTTGAGCACACTGCTCGGCATATTGCTACCGATCACCTTCGACCTGCCGATCCCCTCCGGCGCGGCGATCATCCTGGTGGCCGGGCTGTGCTTCGCTTGCGCTGCCCTGGCGCGCGCCCTCGTCCCACGCCTGCAAGGAAACCCGGCATGAACCTGAACTTCAAGCACCTCTGCCTGACCCTCGCTCTGGCCGTTTCGCCCTTGCCCGGCCTGGCTGCGTCCACTGTCGGCCAAGCCAACCCAACCGCCAGCGTGACGGTGCTCGCCAGCCTGCCGGTGACCCAGAGCCTGGCCACTGCCCTGCTGCAAGGCACCGCGGTTCGCGTGCAGCGCGCCGCACCGGCCAACCTGCCGGCCAGCCGCCAACCTTCCTACTTCGAAGGCCGTGGTGGCCCCAGCCTGCAAAAGGCCGCCGGCCAGGCTGACGCGGTGGTCGGCTTGCGCTCGATCTGGCGTGACGACCCGCTCTATCCCATGGCCAGGCGCAGCAATATCCGTATCGTCGAGATCGATGCCGCACGACCGGTCGACGGCGCCTTGCCAGGCATCGCGGTACATGGTGATGACGCCTTCGCCGGTTATCCCTGGCTGCACCCGACCAACTTCGGGCGCATGGCGGATGTGGTGGCCAATGATCTGGAGCGGCTGTCTCCAGCCGACAAGGAGAAGATTCAGGCCAACCTGGCCGAGCTCAAGCGGCAACTGCTCGAGCTGACTTCCAGCAGCCAGACGCGCCTGGCCGACGTCGATAACCTCAGCGTGCTCAGCCTGTCCGAGCGGTTGGGCTACCTGGCCGCGGGCCTCAACCTGGATGTCGTCGAACAGCCGTTGCCGGCTGATGACAAATGGGACGCGGCGTCGCTCTCGGGGCTGAGCGAAACCCTTCGTTCGCAGGATGTGGCGCTGGTGCTGCACCATCGCCAACCCGAGCCGGCAGTGGCCGAGGCGATCAAGGCAGGCGGGGCCAGGCTGCTGGTGCTGGACAGTGATGCGCAGGACACCCTGACGGGGCTCAAGACCTGCGTTGAGCAGGTGCTCCAGGCGCTTTCCCAAGATCCGTCCGCAGGCGCTGCCGCCTAGCCTTGCACGCCCAAGGCAGCGCAGCGCTGCGCGCCTTTCGCGCGAGCTCTAGCGCTTCATGCAACGACGATAGCGCTCATCCACCCGTTCGGCGAACCAGGCCGTGGTCAACTGGCGGGTGATCTTCGGGCTCTTGAGCTCGATGCCGGGCAGGATGGCACGCGGCAGCGGCCTCCCCGCCTTGGCATCGGCCAGTGCGAATACCCCTTGATACAACGCTGTATCCTCAAAGGCCAAGGCAGTGCCTTGGTCCAACTGGCTGCGAATCTGGGGATTGCGCAGCCCGAGCTTCGCTCCTAGTTTGCGAGCCGCCTTTTCCGTACTGCCTGGCATGATCGCGCCGGGCACGACGAGGTCGCCATCGAGTGCCAGGTCGATACCGGTCAAGCGACTCAAGGCAGCCTGGAAAGCGGCGTTACGGCTGGCGTACCAGCCTGCGTTGAAATCGGCGAACCGATAGAGCTGACGTTGATAACGCGCTGGGTAGCCCAGCAAATGGGCGATGCCGAAATACATTCCTCCGCGGCGAGTGAAGACTTCCTGGCGCAGGGTCCCAGCGTACGCATACGGGTAATCGCGAGCGTGGCGCTCGGCGAAATCGATGCTCACCTGCATGGGCCCACCGGTACGTACCGGATTCAGCCCGCCAAGCAGCGTCCTGCCCAACGGTAGCCCGGCGATGACTTCGTCGAACAGCGCACTGAGCTGCTTTTCGCTGCGCACCGCCTGCAGTCGTTGCTGGTAGGTCTTGCCGTTCGCCGATCGGCTACGCAGGGCGGCATCGACCAGAGCGGCGGGGATGTGCAAGCGCCGAGCACGCCGGTCGATTTCCTCGCGCGCGATACGGCCAAGCCCGGGGACCTGAGGGTCGGCGCTGAAGGTCGATTCCTGTTCGGTCACGGCCAGCACTGCGCACAGGTTGCTCTGGCTCGGCTCGAGGCGCTGGGCAGTGAACGCCGCCTGGATGTCTTCGGCCCAACCGGCCCGGTCGCCCACACTGGCAGGCAGCAGGCGCGACACTTGGCTGCGCACCCTCGATGGATCGACCTCGGGCGCCCTGGGCTGTACAGCACATCCCTGCAACAGAGCCAGCAGCACCAGCCCTGTCCATGCCAGGCGCCTCAGGGCTGGTCACCGACCAGGTAGGTCTTGCTGATGTGGCGAAACCGAGGATGGTCGGCGCTACCCAGCAGTTCGAACAGCACCATCTCGCGCGTGACGATCTGCGCGCCGGCATGACGCATGCGTGCCAGGCCCAACTGCTTGCTGGCAGCGACACGGCTGTCGCAGGCGTCCTCGACCACGAAGACCTCCTTGCCCAGCTGCAACAGCTCCAGCACGGTCTGCAGGACGCAAACGTGGGTTTCCGTGCCACAGACGATCACCTGACGGCGAGCCAGCAGCGCTTCAGGCAGACACTGGCCTGCGACGCAGGAAAAATGCCTTTTCTGTACCACCGTCGCGTTCGGGGCGGCCGCGGTGAGCGCCGCCACGGTCGGCCCAAGGCCTTGGGGATACTGCTCGGAGATCACCGTGGGCAGTTGCAGATCGGCACAGGCAGCGAGCAACCAGCGCGCCCGAGCCAGGGTAGCGGCCGGTTCGCTCATCGCCCCGATGAGCTTTTCCTGAATATCGACGACCAGCAGCGTGGCCTGGCGTGGATCGATCAGCATGGTGCTTCCCTTGCCTGGAAAACCCTAAGCTCTCCCAGGTGGGCAAGGATGTCAATCAGGCCGGCGGGCATGGGGCTCCAGGGAGTCGGCAAGCACGTCCAGCACGCGGTCTTCCTGTTCGTGGATGAAGAAGTGGCCACCGGGGAACATTGCCAGGGAAAAGTCGCCCAGGCTCTCTTGCCGCCAGGCCAGCAGCTGCTCTTCGCTGGCCTTGTCGGCCTCGCCGCTCAGCACATGCAATGGACACTGGAGCGGCGGACGCTGGCGGTACTGGTAGCGACCACACAAGAGGAAATCGGCGCGCAGCACTGGCAGGGTCAGGCTCATCAGCTCGGCGTTGGCCAGCACCTCTTCGGGCGTTCCCTGCAGGGCCCGCAGCTCGGCGATCAGCTCGGCATCCGACTTGGGCTGGCGCCAGTCGCGGGTATCGTAGCCCTCACGCCTGGTAGGGGCAGCCGTGCCACAGGCGAACAGCGCCACCGGCGCCGGGCAGCCTAAGGCGCGCAGCGCGTGCACCAGTTCGAACGCCACCAGCGCCCCCAGGCTGTGCCCGAGCACGGCATAGGGCGCCTGGGTCGCCCGGCGCTGCTCGTCGGCCAGTTGCCGGGCCAGACCATGCATGTCGGTTTGCAGTGGCTCGCCCAGACGCGCACCGCGTCCAGGCAATTCGACCGGCACGACCCGCAGCCACGCCGGCAGCTTGCGACGCCAGCGGCGGTAGACCATGGCGCTGGCGCCCGAGTACGGCAGGCAAAGCAGGTTCAAGACGGTCATGGCCGTTCCTTAGCGCGCCGTGGCCGTTTCGGCCATCTGGCGAAACAGGCGCAACGGGCGCAGCTTGCTCCGGACGTTGTCGATGCGGGCCAGGCCGTGCTTCTCCAAGCCCCTCCTGACCACGACGCGCCTGCCCTCGGCATCGCCGGGAAGCCAGGCCGGATGGCGTCCGGCTTCGGATGGCCGGCCACTGGCTGGGCCGGGATTGCGGCGCAGTCGAATAGGCAAGCCATTGCCTGTCTCCTTGGTGTCGAGCAATGCGCGGCTCGTGGCCAGCGGCTACAGCTAAGAACGAACCTTGCCGAGAAGAATTTAGCCTCTGGCAGTCAGCCACCGGCCAGCAGGTCGTGGGCATCGAGCAACTTGTAGGCGACCTGCGGATTGCGCTCCAGCCCTCGCCGGATCGCGGCCGGTATCGATTGCCGGGTGCGCCGGCAGAGCCCTGGCTGGGGTTGCACCTCGATGAGAATGCCGCGCATGGTGCGAACCTCGTTCGGCCCCGGCGCGATGTGCAGGCGAATGCCGAGCTGCTCTTCCAGGCGCTGCTGCAGGCGCCGCAGGTCGTCGAGATCCTTGAGGTTTTCCAGGCGCTCGATCAGCCGGCGTTCTTCCTGCCGGGTCAGCAGCAGGATGCGGCAAGCCGTCTCGGGGTGCTCCCGCAGACGCTCGCGCCCGCAGTCGCAGGCACCCGGCGGACAAGGCTGACGCACTGCAAAAGGCTTGTTCATGGCCCAAGCATAGCTGACCCCGGCTCTTCTTCCTCAACCGCCAGAGCTTTCCGGCAACAGACTGCGCTCGAAGGTGAACAGCCGGTCGGCCGGCGGCTGATGCACGTACAGCTGTTGAGGCCGGCCCAGCCTGGGCTGGTTCTTCTCGCCGGTATCATGTACCCAGCCCTGCTCCTTCATGCGCTCGAGACGCTTGCGCAAGGAGGTGCCATTGACCGGCGCCCCCAGGCAAGCCTCGGTGGCGCGCACCGCATCGAGCACCGTGAACCGCTCCGGCAGCAGGTACAGCGGCAGGCTGCTGTAGACAGTCTTGGACGCCAGGCGCTCGCGGGCCAGCCGAACCAGCAGGTTGTGGTCGAACGGCAGCAGCACCCTGCGCTCGAGCACGGAATCCAGGTCGTGGAAGGCCAGGCGCGGATCATCCATCGCCTGGTCCGGCGCCAGCAGGGCCAGGTAGTAGGTGCTCAACGACCAGCCACGCGGGTCGCGAAAGGCGTTGCCCTCGGTGCCGACCTGCTCGAGGTAGCGCGGGACGACCCGGGCCTTGTCCTGCAGGGCTCGAGCTGCCGCCGCCGCCAGGCTGTTATCGGCGATACGGCCATTGACGATCACCCCCGGCAAGGCCCATTCGTTGGCATGGGGCTCACGGTCGCGGCGATACAGCAACACTTCCAGCGCAGGCGACTCGGCAGCCATGCGCAGGGCGACGATATCCACACTGGCCAGTACTTCGGCACTGCTCAAGGCTCAGCCCTCCAAATTGCGTTGTGACATATTCCACCAGAAGGTCAAAGCCTGGCAACACCTGCGTCATATTCACCATGATGCTTGACATACTTATTTCATCAGGTGAATTATATGGGCGATCCCGAACAGGAGTACCTCACGATGAAGATCGCCAGCTTCGATGTCGATGCACAGAACGGCTTCACCTGCAACGCAGCGGATGAGCTCCCCGTGCCCGGCGGCCATCAGATCGTCCCGGCGCTCGAGGCCATGGCCCGCCGCGCCAGCCTGCGCCTGGGCAGCAAGGATGCCCACCCGCGCAACGCCGCCTGGGTGGTCAACGAGCCTGGGCAGATGCTGCAACGCCTGGACCTGGCCAATGCCGATCTGACCTGGGTCAGCCACTGCGTGCCAGGTACGCCGGGGTTCGAGCTACTGCCGGGACTGCCGGCACCAATCGAGTATGACTACTTCGTCTGGAAAGGCGTCGAGCCCGATCTTCATCCCTACGGGGCTTGCTATCACGACCTCGCCGAGCGTCGCTCCACAGGCGTGATCGAGTTTCTCAAGCAGCGAGAGGTCGACGTGGTGATCGTCGGCGGCCTGGCCCTGGACTACTGCGTGCGAACCACTGCTCGCCAGTTGCGCGAGGCCGGTTTCGACGTGTTGCTGTACCTGCCCGCCTGCCGCGCCCTGACGCCCGAAGGTGCCGAGCACGCGTGCCAGGCCCTGGCCGCGTGTGGCGTGCGGCTGTGCCCGGATGAACACACCCTCGACCAGACCCTCGCCAGCTGCCAGGAGACCAGCCAATGAGCGATTCCATGTTCGGCGAACGCATCGTCCAGAACCTGCTGGACACCGATTTCTACAAGATCACCATGATGCAGGCGGTGCTGCACAACTACCCCAATACCGAGGTGGAATGGGAGTTTCGTTGCCGCAACGACGAAGACCTCTCGCCCTACCTGGCGGAGATTCGCTACCAGATCGAGCAGTTGGCCGAGCTGTCGGTGACCCACGACCAGCTGGCCTACCTGGAGAAGATTCCGTTCATCAAGCCGGACTTCATCCGCTTCCTCAGCCTGTTCCGCTTCAACCTGCGCTACGTGCACGTGGGCCTGGACGACATCGGCCAACTGGCCATTCGCGTGCGCGGCCCCTGGCTGCATGTGATCCTCTACGAGATTCCGCTGCTGGCGATCGTCTCGGAAGTGCGCAACCGCTATCGCTACCGTGAAGTGCGCATGGAGCAAGTCGGTGAACGCCTCTATCAGAAGCTCGACTGGCTGCGCCAGGAAGCCAGCGTCCACGAACTGGCCGGCCTGAGGCTGGCCGACTTCGGTACGCGTCGGCGTTTTTCCTATCCGGTCCAGGAAGCCGTCGTGCACATCCTCAAGCAGGACTTTCCCGGTCACTTCGTCGGCACCAGCAATGTCCACCTGGCCCGGGAATACGATCTCAAGCCGATCGGTACCATGGCCCACGAATGGTTCATGGCCCACCAGCAGCTCGGCCCACGCCTGGTCGACAGCCAGGTGGCGGCACTCGAATGCTGGGTGCGCGAGTATCGTGGCCTGCTGGGCATCGCCCTGACCGACTGCATCGGCATGGATGCGTTCATGCGCGACTTCGACCTGTATTTCGCCAAGCTGTTCGACGGTTTGCGTCACGACTCGGGCGATCCACTGGCCTGGGCGGAAAAGGCCATCGCCCACTACCAGCGACTGGGTATCGACCCGGCGAGCAAGACGCTGATCTTTTCCGATGGCCTGGATTTTGCCAAGGCCTTGCAGCTGTACCGCGCCCTGCATGAGCGCATCAACGTCAGCTTCGGCATCGGTACCCAGCTCACCTGCGATATTCCCGGCGTGAAACCGATGAACATGGTGATCAAGATGACCGCCTGCAACGGCGCACCGGTGGCAAAGATTTCGGACAGCCCGGGCAAGACCCAGTGTCGGGACGAGAACTTCGTAAGCTATCTCAAGCATGTATTCGCAGTGGCGGCGAGCTGAAGCACGCCACGCCGGTTGGGTGAGGCGACTTGGCAAGCGCAGACAGGCCCGGGCTGGCCGGGTGGCCGGCGTGCCATTCCCCGCAGCGTCATCGAAACAGTGATACAAGCCCGCCTGGCCGATGTCCCAGTCATTGGATGGGCTGGCGGCTCCGCCAGTGGAGCTGCCGGACCGTGACCCAATGGACTGCAGCGGATGGGTAAGCGAATGGTATCGTTCGATCTTCAACGCATGTTGTTGGGCGATTTGCCCTCCACGTTCCTCCTGGAGGTCGCCCTGCGGGTGCTGGCGGCTTTCGTAGCGGTGTTCCTGTTCTTGAAATTCAGTGGTCGGCGCGGGATCAAGCAGCTTTCGCGTTTCGAGCTGGTGGTGATTCTCATGCTCGGCTCCGCTGCGGGGGATGTGACCTTCTACGAGGACGTGCCGCTGCTCCCGGTGGCGCTGGTGTTCCTGACACTGCTGCTGCTCTATCGCGGTACCGTCTACATCATGACGCGCAGCAAAGCCTGCGAAGCCTGGATCGATGGACTGCCGATCACAGTGGTGAAGGATGGCATGTACGAGATTCATTCGCTGCGTAACATGAACATTTCATCCAACGAACTGTTCATGGAGCTGCGCCAACAAGGTGTCGAGCACTTGGGCCAGGTCCGGCTGGGTCTTCTGGAAACCGACGGCGAGCTCAGCCTGTATTTCTACGGCCCGCAAGACACCCGTCCGGGCCTATCGGTGCTTCCGTTCGAGCATCGCCCGCAATATGCATCCCCGCCAAGTGCCGGCCTCTACTGCTGCGTGGCGTGCGGCTTTGCGCGCTACCATCGGGCGCAGGAGGCGATCGCATGTGAACGTTGCGAGCATGCCGTCTGGTCTCCAGCACTGGATACGCTTCGCAATCGTTAGCCCAGACGCTGGAGCGCCATCGCAGCACGGCCAACGATCGTCGCGTGGCATCGCGGCTATGGCAATGTCACCGGTCAAGGCCAGACAAACACAAAAGCCCCAAGGCCGCGTGCAACACGCAACCTTGGGGCTTTTCGTCCCAGACCGGTCTTAGCGACGCTTGGCGCTGCGAATCTGATGCACCACGCCCATGGCTACCACCAGCGCGGCGGCGCTACCAGTGGAGATCACCAGGATCTGATAGTCAGGCATGAAGGCCATGACCACCAGGCAGACCACGATGAAGGCGATCACCAGGTAGGTCAGCCAGGGGAACAGCCACATCTTGAGCTGCACTTCCTTGCCTTCGGCGATCAGCTTGCGACGCATGCGCAGCTGCGAGAAGGCGATCACCAGGTAGACCAGCAGGGCGATCATGCCGGTGGTGTTCATCAACGTTTCCAGCACGTCCTGTGGCCGCAGGGTCTCGCTGAAGTTGATCAGGGCGCAGAACACCGCGACGGCGCACGAACCGATGATCGCGAAGACCGGAACACCGGTGCCGGCACGGGTGATCTTGAACAAGGCTGGCGCATCGCCACGCTTGGCCAGCGAGAACAGCATGCGCGAGGCAGTGTAGTGGCCGGAAATCAGACAGCTGCTCACCGAGGTCAGCACTACGAAGTTCATCAGCAGCTCGGCATACGGAATACCCAGCAGCTCCAGGGTACGGCGATAGGCGCCATAACCCGACTCGCCCAGGTGCGGGTCGTTCCACGGGACCAGGCAGACGATCAGGAAGATCGAGCCGACATAGAACAGGCACACGCGCCAGACCACCGAGTTGGTGGCCTTGACGATCTGCTTGGCAGGGTCCTTGGATTCCGAGGCGGCGATGGTGACGATCTCAGCGCCGAGGAAGGCGAACATCACCCCAAGCAACGCTCCGACCACCGTGGTGATGCCATTGGGCATGAAGCCTTCGGCGGTCAGGTGAGTCATGCCGCGCACTTCGCCGAACTGCCAGATGTTCATCACCGCGGCGGTACAGATGACCAGGAAGCAGCAGATCGCTACCACCTTGATCAGGGCGAACCAGAATTCGAACTCGCCGTAGTGCTTGACGTTGAAGAAGTTGACCGTGATCAGCACCAAGGTAGTGGCCAGCACGAACACGTTGACGCTCACGTCCGGGAAGAACCCGTGCAGGATCTTGCCCGCCACATACGCTTCCCAGGCCATCAGGATGACCCAGTACCACCAGTACAGCCAGCCGATGGTGAAGCCGGCCCAGCGACCGATGGCTCGATCGGCATAGGTGGAGAACGAACCGGTGTCAGGCGAGGAAGTCGCCATCTCGCCGAGCATGCGCATGATCAGGACCACCAGGATGCCGCCTGCCAGGTAGGCGAGGACAGCAGCTGGGCCCGCGCTGTGGATCACGCTGCCGGAGCCGACGAACAGCGCGCCGCCGATGACCCCGGCGATCGACATCATCGTCAGGTGGCGCGGCTTGAGGGAGGCACTGAGCTTGCTCTCGTGCTCCCCCGTCGCGGTGGTGGTGGAGGTGGTTGTTGCGTCCATCAGTTGTGTACCCCGTGTTTCTTTTTATCCAAGGAAAATCCGTGAAACCCCGATGGCTATCGGTTTCACCCGTACATCAGTGCCAATGCGAGCAGGAGGCGTGCACGACGCACACGCAGGCCTTCCCTGGCGGCCTGCCTACGCGTCCGAAGGAAGACCCTCGGACGAACTGAACCATGCAACGATCGGACGGCGGCTAGACTCCAACACGTTCGATCGGGAAGAAAGGCGCGAGGTGACCCTCGGCGACGATGCGGCGATGAGCTTGTTGTTGTTCATGAAGCGTTGACGTGCTTGATGTGGCGATCTCTGACACCTAATGTAAAAATGTCGGACAGATAGAGCCATGCACAGCACAGTGAAATCCTTACTGCACTGTACAGGCCGCCCTTGCAGTACACCGCTTTACCAGCAGGTCCACACACCCTGCACACCTGAAGGCAAACTCCCAGATGCTCGAACTCCGCCCGGATTCTCCAACCCCGCTGGTCAACCAGATCATCGACGGGCTGCGGGAACTGATCGACAACCAGACTCTCAAGCCTGGCGCCAAGGTGCCATCGATCCGCGCGTTCGCCGCCACCTATTCGGTCAGCACCTTCACCGTGGTCGAAGCCTACGACCGCCTGGTGGCGCAGGGCCTGCTGGTAAGCCGGGGCAATGCCGGCTTCTTCGTCAATCGTGCCGTGACCGAGCTGCTCGACAAGCGTCCGCAGGCCGGCCTGGCACGCCCCAGCTTCAATTCCGAATGGTATCTCCAGCAGATCTTCGAGATTCGCCAGTTGCCATTCAAGCCCGGTTGCGGCTGGCTGCCCAACGACTGGATGTACGAGGACGGCCTGCGCCGCGGCCTGCGCCAGGTGGCCAGCAGCCCGCTGGAGCTGTCGGGCTATGGTGACCCGATGGGCTTGCCCGAGCTGCGCGCGCTCACCGCGCAGAACCTGCAGCAGGAGCTGAGCATCGTCGCCAACCCGGCGCAGCTGTTGCTGACGCACGGTGCCAGCCAGGCACTGGACCTGGCCGTGCGCACACTGGTGCGTCCAGGGGACGTGGTGCTGGTGGACGATCCTGGCTATCCCAACCTGATGAGCATCCTGCGCTTCCAGGGGGCGACCTTGCTAGGCGTGCCCCGCACGCCGGCCGGCTATGACCTCGACCAACTGGAGCAATTGCTGGCCAGGCATCGTCCGACCGTGTTCTTCACCCAGCCGCATCTGCATAGCCCGACCTGCTCGCGGACTCCGCTGACGCAACTGCACCGTTTGCTGCAACTGGCCTCGCGGCATGGCTTTAGGCTGGTGGAGAACAACCTGTACGCCGACATGATCGCCGAACCGCAGCCCTGCCTGGCCAGTCTCGACCACCTGCAGCAGGTGGTCTACGTGGGCAGCTACTCCAAGAGCATTTCGCCCAACGTACGGGTTGGCTACCTGCTGGCCAATCCCGAATTGATGCAACAGCTGTTGCGCCTGAAGATGCGCTCGGGCCTGACCACCTCGCAGGTCATGGAGCGGGTGGTCTACGCGGCGGTCATCGATGGGCGCTGGCGCAAGCACCTCAAGCGCTTGCGCCAGCGCCTGGCCGAAGCCCACCAGGAGGTGGGCCGCCATCTGCACCGGCTGGGCTTCGAGCTGTTCATCGAGTCGGACGAAGGCATGTACATCTGGACCCGTCATCCGGCCCTGCCAGATAGCGCCGCGTTGCTGGACGATGCCCTCGAGCAGGGGATCATGCTCGGACCGGGGCAACTGTTCATGGTCGATGCCCAGGCCACCGGCTGGATGAGGTTCAACGTGGCGTTCAGTACCGATCCGGGGATGTGGGAATTGCTGGAGAAGGTGCTGGCCAAGCATGTGCGGCGCGCGAGCCTGGCGCGGTGATCGAGGTGGCGATCTTCTGCGAGGCCAGTACCCAGAGCAGACCGGGAGAGGGCCCGCAAAGCGAGCCCAGGGTCCACGAGGCCACCACCGCTCTACCTCGTTGGCACTGTGTGCTTGCAGCACCATTGGTGAAGGTGTTGCACGGGGCCGATTAACAATCAGCCATTGCAGGAGCTGTATAAAAGGCGTGACTGGCTTGATAGAGAGCCTGCTCCAGGTTTAGAACTGAGTTTCTGGACGCCGACTAAGCGCTTTGAAAGCTGTTATCACCCTTCTTTCCACGGTCGAGGGCACCACAGAGTACAAAGGCGAACTCCCCCAGCCTTTCGCGCCAGTGATGTCCCGGTCAGGCGTGCGTGCCACCTTTGGTGAGCTCATGGAATCGCAAGGCCCTACAAAGCTGCCTCTGAACACGATGGTTGGCGGTTTTGATACTTACCAGCTTCACCGATTCTCAGGATTTCGGTGGGTCCGAACCACCAGCGCGGGTGGATCAGACCACTGGAACAAGGTGTCAGAATCCAGCGCCTACACCAAAGCCCATCCCAAGGACCTGCCCAGGCCTTCTATGGCACGCCATCCAAGCCCATCTGCCAGAAATCGGCCTCCAGCCGCGAAGCCTGGGCAAAGGTAGCAGCCAGCTCGACGAAGCGTTGCTCGGTCATGCTGCGGGCCGCCAGCTCGTCCAGATGCCTGCGCGCGGCAGCGGCGACGCCCTGGTAGCCATCTCCAGCATATTCGCCGATCCATTCGCGGTAGGGGTGGATTGCCAGGTCCGCCACGCCTGCCGCAAGCCTCTGGCCGATCTCGGCATAGCCAATGACGCAGGGCGCCAGCGCCACCTGCAGGTCAAGCAAGTCGCCAGCGGCGCCGCAATCGAGAACGAAACGGGTATAGGCGACCGTTGCCTGGTGCTCGGGCGCGGATTCGATGTCGGCCTGGGACAGGCCCCAGCGGGCACACAGCCGCAGGTGCAGCTCGGTTTCGTCGAGGATGGCAGCCAAGCCGGCCTGGGCCGCGCGGATATCCGCGGGCCGGCGGCTCTTGTAGGCTGCCAGCGCCCAGGCTCGAGCGAACTGGATCAGGAACAGGTAGTCCTGCACCAGATAGGTCCGAAATGCCGGTTCGGGCAAGCTACCCTCACCCATGCGCTGGACGAAACGGTGATTTACGTAGCTGTCCCACTGCGGCGCTGCAGCATCCTTGAGGCGGTCGAAGATATCCATCGTTCATGCCTCCTGGGGATCGATCGCGTTGAAGAAGGCCAGCTCCAGCCGTACCGTGCGCTGGAAGAAATCACGGCTGGCCTGCGCCTGGGTTGGCCCCACGCGGTCGAGTTCGCTGCGCAGGAAGCCGACGAAATCGCCAAAGGCGGGATTGTCGTGCAAGGTGATCCATTCGGCATGGACGAAGCTGTCAGGCAAGGGCCGTGGCGCCCTGCTCGCCCAGTCAAGGTACAACCACTCGGCGACGGTAAGCACCGACAAGGCCACGGCATATGAGCGTGTCTCGGCGGCTTCGCGCATGATCGCCTTGAAGCCGGCGGTAGGCTCGGTGTCGTCGGGCTGCTGCCGCTGGTCGCGACTGACGCCCAGCGCCTCGAAGGCCCGCAGGAAATAGGTGTTTTCCTCGCTCGAGATCATGCCGGCGAAGCGCCCCAGGCGCAGGCGCGCCTCGAAATGGTCGGCACTGGCGATGGCGGCGCCCAATAGCCTCAGGAAACTGTCCAGAAAGCGATGGTCCTGCACCAGGTAGCGGACCATGACCGGGTCCGGCACGCTGCCGTCATACAGGGAAGTGACGAAGCGATGCCCGACGGCAGCCGACCAGGCCGGCTCGCTTTCGCGGCGCAAGATATCGGTGAAACGTTCAGTCATGAAGCTGTCCTCTTGGCGCGACAGCGAGACCGCAGGCAAACGACATGAGCGGCCTCGCGATGAGGCCGGCAAAAAGGCAGGTCTTCGAGCCCATCCCTTCGCCGGCATGATCCGGATCAGGTTCTAGGCTTTGTACGAAAAGTGCCTGCGCGACGATCAGACTACGTCGAAAACAGGCTCGGAATGCTCATTTACAATCAGTAAACTCCGCTTGCTCACCTGTTTTTGCCTAGCTTGATCGCCGCTCGGCGACTTTTCGTACAAAGCCTAAGGGTCACCGCGCTGATCAGCGGTTTCTCAGCCCATCGCCGGGCTCCCCTTGGTTCGTCGATGTGTATACAGCAGTCGCCACTGGCGAGACAAGCCTGGCTCGGCAAGTCATCGTCAGGTGCAAGACAAGGCAACCGGCCAGCATCGCCTGGCGCCCGGGACTTGGATCCAATGAGCACACAGGGTATGCTTGAAGTAGCCAAGTGCCACCAATCCATCTTCTTTCGGCTGTTCAGGAATTCGACTTGCCTAGTCACCCCACCCGCCACACCATCGCTCGGCAGTGGGAACTGCTCAAGCTGTTGCCGCACCGCTACCCCGGCTCCACTGCCCGGCAATTGCAGCGAGCCCTGCTGGACGCGGGCCATCGGGCGTCCAAGCGCACGGTCGAACGCGACTTGCAGGAACTGTCGAGCCTGTTTCCGCTGTATTGTAACGATAAAGGCATACCCTACGGCTGGTACTGGCAGCCTGGCCAGAAGCCGGTACTGCCAGGGCTGCCCCCAGGCGACGGGTCAGGCCCGTCGGCCGTGACTGGCGACTCTTCGTTGCCGCTTCAGAGTCAGCGGCCTGAAATCGAGCTCAAGGCCTGGGTCGACCACACGCTGTGCAGGCATCTGGCCGAGACGCCATTGTCGCCGGACATGCAATTGCTGGCGCAGGAAGATGGCGGTGCGCTACTGAGCGCTACGCTGCACGACAGCAGCGAACTCCTGCATTGGTTGCTGTCGCATGCGGGCTCGATCCGCCTGCATGCCCCTTGGGCCTTGCGCCAAGCCATGCTCGCACGGTTGCAGGCTGGCGTGGCAATGCACCAGACACAAGCATGACGCTGCAGCTCAACCTGGCATAACGCCGCTTGTCCGCGGCGCCTTGCACGCCATCTTTCCGACTGAACTTCTGTGCTCCAAGCCCCGTCCCCAAGATAGCAGTACTCGAACCGGCCGCGTGCCGGGACCACTCATCGAAGGGAGATCAACATGGACAAGACCGATCGCGATCCGGCCGCTTCTTCACCGGCTGGCAGTACTCAAGATCACTTGCATACCATTGCCGACGAGGCGGGTTCTTTGCTCAACCAGGCCAAGACCCAAGGGACCGAGCAGTACGAGCAATACCGGGATACAGCTGCGCAGCAGCTGGAGTCGCTCAAGGAAGGCGCGCAGTCTGCGGCCGAGGCACTGCAGGGCAAGGATACGCTGGGCCTGTCGCAATACCTTGGGCAACTGGCGGGGTACCTGGGCACGTTCGCCGACCAGGTACGTCACCAGAGCGCCGAAGAGCTGTTGCAGAAGGGCTCTCGCCTGGCCCGCGACAACCCTGGCCTGTTCATCGCCGGCAGCGTAGCGATCGGTTTCGGCCTGTCGCGTTTCCTGCGCGCCAGCGAACAGCGCGATACCAGCGTGGATGGCAATCACCCACCGGCGGCGTACGGTGCCAACGAGCCCTACCAGAGCACGCTGCCCGTGCCGGACCACGGCAGCGACGTCTCGACGCACAAGCCTTATACCCCGGTCGATCCACTGGGCACCACCCATACCAGCCCAGTCACCGGCTCGACGCTGGATAACGACCCGCTCAAAGGAGGCGCATGATGAACACGGACCCGCTCAACCCTACCCCACAGAACGATGATGCGGTCGGTATCGGCGGCCTGCTGCGCCAACTGATGCGCGAGGTGCCGGAGCTGTTCACCAAGGAGCTGGCCCTGGCCAAATCCGAGCTGCAGCACAATCTCAACACGCTCAAGGCCGGAACCGCCGCGGTTGCCGCCGGCGCCATCGTGCTGCTGGCCGGTTTCATCATCCTGCTGCTGGCCGCGGTCTACGCCTTGGCCAACGTGGTAGACCCTTGGCTGGCGGCCCTGATCGTCGGGGCGATCACGGTGATCGTCGGCTTCATCATGCTGCAATCGGGCAAGAAGCAGTTCGAGCCGTCCCATCTGACGCCGGATCGCACGCTGAACGCCATGCAACAGGACAAGGAAGCGTTGAAGAGGAAAATGCCATGAGCCCATCGTTCGAGCATGAATCGCAAAAGAACCCGGATGACCTCGAGCAGGAAATCAATGCCAAGCGCGAGCACATCAGCGACCTGGTCGATGCCATCGAGCAGCGCCTGACGCCTGGCCAGCTGTTCGACCAGGTGATGTCCTACACCAAGGGCAACGGCGGCGAGTTCGTCCATAATCTTGGGCTGACCTTGAAGAACAATCCGGTCCCGACCGCCCTGACCGCTGTCGGCCTGGCCTGGCTGGCGGTGAACCAGAACCGTCCTTTCAACCCAGGGCCCGCCCACCACGGGCCAGGATTGGGCGAGAAGCTCAGTGGCGCCGTGGATACCGTCAAGGGTGCTCTCTCGCAGGCCAGCGACAAGCTCCATGATGCCAGTTCCAGCGTCAAGGCCAAGGCCTACGATCTGCGCGACAAGGCCAGCGACATGACCCAGGGCACTCGCGATTCGGCCAGCAGCACTGCCGATTCGCTGCGCCGCACGGCCCACGATACCCGTGACCAGGTGCGTTACCAGGCCGACATGGTCAAGGGTCAGTTCGATACCCTGCTGCGCGAACAGCCGCTGGTCCTGGCGGCCATCGGTATTGCGCTGGGCGCCGCGATTGGCGCTGCCCTGCCGTCGACCCGCAAGGAAGACCAGCTGCTAGGCAGCGCCAGCGACCGTCTGACCGAGACCGTCAAGGCCAAGGGCGAACGGGCGTACGTCGAGGCCAAGGAAACGGTCAAGCAGAGCGTTTCCGATCAGGGATCCGGGCAGCAGGACAAATCACAGGGCCAGGGTCGCCCGGCGACCGGCACCGCAACGGATCACGATACCGACCTGTCGTCCGGCCTCGGCTTCCCGTCGGAGGATGCAAAGCCGTAAGCGAAACAGGGAAGGCGGTTCGATTGCACCTCCATTTGCGCATGCAATCGAACCGCCGCCTGTGCAACATCCTGGCGCGGCCTGGCAGCGCCCCTACCCGCAAATCTCATATTTCCCCCTTCCCCCTACTCCATTGCCAGCACCTGCGCGTGGCCAGTGGGACCCTCTCCAGTCAGCCCTTCATGGGACTCCAGCAATCGTCAACGCCTGGCCTGCAAGCCGGCAGGAACGAGGCCAATGATCCGAAGCGTGCTTATTTCATGGAATTCTGCGGGCGTGCCCAGGGTCATCTGTACAAGCAGGAGAAGTCGGCAAAGCAAAGGAGGTATTTCATGAGCCTTGCGATGATACTTTTCAGCCTGGTCAGTGCATGGATCGCCATTGCCCTGGCGATGTTGTGGGGGGTGCTGCGTATCGCCCGGCGCCATCATGGACAGGCTTCGCTCGAACCGGGCAAGTGCGAAAAAGGCAGGAAAAGCCCTGGCACTCCCGCCCTTTCGTTACGGTAGATGCCTGCAGGTTCACTCGCCTAGACCTGGCAACCCGCATGGCTGTGAAAGGATCAGCGCTCGCGCTGATCACGACCTGGCCGCTGACAGGCGAGCAAGGCGCGATACTGCATCAGGCAGATATAGCCGCAACCCAGCAGGCAGGCACCCAATACGCCCAGCAGCATTACAAGTTCGATACCGTATTGCGCGACCTTGGCCTGGAAACCGGCAAATGCGCGATAGACCTTGATATCCGCCAAGCCGTCGGCATGCCGTATGGCGACCCCGGCTTGCCGAATCTCGCTGTAGTCCCCTTCGAAGTACACCCATATCCTGACCGCGCCACCTGGCATGATCAGCGGTACATCGATCACATTGGTCGGCACCGCCTGAATCTGATCATCACCGATCTCGTCGCGGACCTGCACCAGCCCCTTGGCAGGCAAGCGTACATGGATATCCTTGACCGCCTGGCCGCGATCGTTGTGCAAATAGATGTACAAGCCGGTGCGGTGATCCACCAATCCGGCCTCGAATGGCTTGGCGAACATCTGCCGGAACGGCGCCTGGGCCAGATCCACCAACCGGTTGGCCTGGTCCTGGTTAAGGGTACCCTGGGAAATCTCCTGCACCCGCTTGTACAGCACGTCGTACTTGAGCTGCTCGCTGGCCGTGCTGATGCGCGCGCTGAACTGGCTTGGATACGTCAGGCTGTCGTAGCTGAGATAAGCCTGCAGCTTGCCATCGCCCCTGAACGCCAGGAAGCTGCCGACCAGCACGGCCAGGACCGCGAGCATTCCCATCAGGAATTTTCCGAATTTGTCCCAGCTCAACTGTGCGCTCCTTTTCCGCGGCGTGGGCGATGCGTGACTGTCGGCAAAGCGTGCCAACTTAAGCGCTCGCGGGCAAGCGTTGCCGTTCGATCGTGCGGTGCGCCAGGCATGCCGGCAGTGGCCATGCCCGCTTGGCCTGCAAACGGTCAGAGCGTGGTTCATGGGCTGGCGAAGGACGCCCGCCAAGGCAGCGCTGGCATCGCCATCATTCGCTTGGGCGGCAATCGCTTGGCGAGGCTGCCACGGGTGGAGATGCACAGCGCGGTATACGCCGGCAACTGGTGAAGCCTGGCAGTGCGCAGGCTCGCGGGGCAGATCAGCAGCAGGTCGCCGAAACCGAACAACTGGTAGCCACCGATCTCGACCCGCTCGCCGCTGACCTGGCGGGTTTGCCACAACAGGGGATCGAGGTCGGCCAGCCGCACATGGTCCGGGAGCAGGTAGCGCGTGGGATACGCCTGGCGAACCTGCAGGTTCTCGGCCACGCGGTAGGTGATCGAGGACATCGTGCCACGGGCTACGGCCAGAAACAGCACCAGGAAGACCAAGGTCGCCAGGCTGCCAAACAGGATCCTTCGATAGGTATCGCCTTTTACCCAGTAGAAGAGCACGACCGGCATCAGGCTCATGGATAACGTCCACAGGCACAACCAGGCCACGAAGGTCACGGCCTGCTCGTCATCCGGCCCGACATGGTGCTCGATGATCAGCACGATCGAGAGCGCACCGGCCACCACCGTAAGCAGCAGCATCCAGACGACAGCCAGATGGAACGCCCAGCGGCCGGGCCTTGCCTTGCGCCCGACCGCCAAGCGCGTCAGCTGGCGAAACGGCCTCACTGCGTGCAACAAGCCGTAGGTCATCGCGGTTGCCGCCAAGGTGAGCCCGAGCAACCAGGCCACCCCGACCGAGCTGCCAAGCCCGAACACCACGCCGACGAATACCGCGAAACCGACCATCAGCGGCGCCAGCAGCCAGAGGGCCGCGAAGCGCATCAACCGCCTGCAACGGCTGAACATCGACACCGAGACGCCGTACAGCCACGCCGAAGCCATGAGAATGACCAACTGCAGGCCAAGCAGGAAGAGAATCACCAGCATCCACACCAGCAGCGCCGCCTTGGCGTCGAGTGCGAGCATGAACAAGTCCACCCGCCCGATAGCACTGGTGTAGACATACAGAAACATGGCCCCCAGCGCCGTACCAAGCACCAGCAGCGAGGTACTGAACGGCGCCCAATGCGCCAGCACGCGCCTGAGAGTGAGCCTAAAGACTTCGGGGAAGGTGCGTTGGGTCATGCCTGACATCTGGGCCTCCTTGAACGAGTGACACTGCCCGCCAAGTCGGCAGCGTCGAAATGAAGCCGCAGAGACTAGGTTCAGTTGCCGGAGGGACACAATGCCCATGGTGTTCACAGATCCATGGTTGGGAAAGCGACTACAGCAAAAACAGATGATGCATTCACTTTCAGAACCAAGGTGGCAGATAAACGCACCGCTGCGGAGCATGCTGCGAGCCGGTGCGTGAAGCGGTATCGCCCTGGGCCCTATCCAAACGCCCGGAATGAACGCCCTGCCCTTGCATGAATCGATAGATCAGGTCCCATTGCATAATCATCCGAGGAACGAGGATGCTTTCGAGGAATGGATTCGCCATCCGACGCTATCTGTTCGCCAGCTTCGTCCTGGTGTTCGTCCTGCTTGGCTGGTCACCGGTCGAACGCAAGACCTGGTTGCTGGAAAACGCCCTGGTCCTCATCGGAGTTGCGCTGGCCTGGACGTACCGCGGGCGGTTCAGCCTGTCGACCCGCTCCTGGGCACTGATCTTGCTGTTCCTGTGCCTGCATGAGGTAGGCACCCACTTCACCTATCCTCGCGTACCCTATGAGGCCTGGCTGAGCGAATGGCCGGGCTTGAGCCCGAACCGTCTGTTCGGCTGGGAGCGCAACCAGTACGACCGGCTGGTACACCTGGCCTATGGACTGTGCCTGGCCTTGCCACTTCGGGAAGTGCTGGTAGACAAATGCCAGCTTCAGGGCGCCTGGGCATCGCTGCTAGCCTGGTCGCTGATATTGTCTACCTCGATGCTCTACGAGCTCATGGAGTGGGTAGGGGGTGCCTGGGTAGGCGGTGGCGACTCCTCGTTCGTCGGCGCGCAAGGCGATTTCTGGGATGCGCAGAAGGACATGGCATTGGCCGCTGGCGCAAGCCTGCTGGTTCTGAGCCTTCGCGGCCAGCGTATCCGTGCCAAGGCCTCGGCGCTGGCGCAGCACGTGCAGCGCTGAATATGGCTGCGCGCCAGCAGGTCAATTCGTGTCCTGGCTTCGCAAGGTCAAGGCGGTAAGCGAGCAAGCGCTTGTCACGCGCGCCACGACCGCTCAGGCGAAGACAGTCGAGGCCAGAAAAGTCCTCGACTGGCGGGGAAGACTTGAACCGGTCTTTGATGCTTCGTCTCATCGAGGGGTGCCCAACGCGTCGTGCGCCCGGCCCACAGCGCAACAAACTTGTGCGAAATTTTCCTGAACCCTTCGCTTGCAGCGCCGGTCACAAAAAGTGCGGACCAACCCGCTAAATGGACATGATCAAGGAGCTGTCTTCCATGAACAAGAAACTTCAAGCAGGCATCTGCAGCGTACTTTTCGCCTTCGGCGCACAGGCCGCCATGGCAGCAAGCCCGTCCGAATTCGTCGACGAAGCATCTGCCAAAGGCATCGCTGAGATCGAAGCCGGCAAGTTGGCCCAGCAGAAAAGCCAGTCGGCGGACGTGAAAAGCTTTGCCGACATGATGATCAAGGACCATACCGCGGCCAACCAGGAACTGAAGACGATCGCCCAGACCAAGAAGCTTGAAGTCGCTACCGATGCCGAGCTGATGGACAAGGCCAAGAAGCTGATCCTGGATATCCGGGAGGAGTCCTTCGATCGTTCCTACGCCAACAACCAAGTCAAGGCTCACGAGCAGACCATCGAACTGTTCAAGGAAGAAGCCCAGAACGGCCAGGACGCCGAGCTCAAGGCCTTCGCCAGCAAGACCCTGCCGAAGCTCGAAGCGCACCTCAAGCAAGCCAAGGAACTGGCTGCCAAGCACGGCGGCGACGCTGCCCAGTAAGCCGCACTGGCAGGACATCGAGGCGCCGCTCCCTGGGTTCGGCGCCTTTTTCATTTCCTTGGTAGGGAAACACGCATGACAAACCAGGCCCCACACACGTTGAAACGGGTCGTCAGCCTGCCGCTGCTGGTGTTCTTCATTCTTGGCGATGTGTTGGGCGCGGGGGTCTATGCCCTGGCGGGCGCCATCGCCGAGCGCGCCGGCGGCGCCATCTGGGCGCCGCTGGGCCTGGGCCTGCTGTTCGCCCTGTTCACGGCGGCTTCCTATGCGGAGCTGGTGAGCAAGTACCCACGCGCTGGTGGCGCCGCGGTGTTCGCGCAGCGCGCCTTCGGCTCGCCGATGCTGTCGTTCCTGGTCGGTTTTGCCATGCTCGCCGCCGGTATCACCAGTGCAGCTGGCCTGGCGCTGGCCTTCGCCGGCGAATACCTGCGGGTCTTTCTCGACTGGCCCGCCGCCCTGCTCGCGCCGCTGTTCCTCGCACTGATCGCCGCGCTCAACCTGCGCGGCATCAAGGAATCGCTCGGTGCCAACCTGGTCATGACGCTGGTCGAGCTGAGCGGCCTGGTACTGGTGATGATCGCCGTGGCGGCGCTGTGCGGCCAGGGACAGAGCGAGCCTGCCCGGCTGCTGGACTTCGGCAACCAGGCGCCGGGTGGTGCGATTCTCGCGGCCGCCCTGCTCGCTTTCTATTCCTATGTGGGCTTCGAGACCTCGGCCAATCTCGCCGAGGAAGTCAAGGATGTCCGCCGCACCTACCCCAAGGCCTTGTTCATGGCATTGCTGATCGCCGGGCTGGTGTACCTCGCCGTAGGCGCCGGTGCCGCCCTGGTCATGCCGGTGGATCGACTGATCGCGGCAAAGGCGCCACTGATGGATATCGTTGGCGCTTCCGGCCTGGGCATTCCGCGCAGCTGGTTCGCGGTGATCGCGCTGGTGGCAGTGGCCAACGGCGCGTTGCTGACGATGATCATGGCCAGTCGCCTGACCCTGGGCATGGCTCGCGAAGGCTTGCTCCCGGCGGTTCTGGGTAGGGTCTTGCCGCAGCGGCGCACGCCAGCCCCGGCCATCATCGCCACCACCGCGCTAGCCGCGCTGTTGACGTTCACAGGTACGCTCGAGGTGCTGGCCGAAACCGTGGTCCTGCTCTTGCTGTTCGTGTTCCTGAGCACCAACCTGGCCGTGCTGGTGCTCAAGCGCGACAAGGTCGAGCAGGCGCATTTCAGCATCCATCCGCTCGTGCCGGTGCTGGGCATCCTGTCGTGCCTGCTGTTACTAACCCAGCAGCCAGCGGGCAATTGGCTGCGCGCCGGTCTGTTGCTGGCAGCAGGCGTTGCGCTGCACGCGCTGGCTCGCAGATACGGGCCCCGTACCGTTGCGGCTGACAACTGATGGCAGTGGCCGCCTCGACCGGTGTGAGCGGCTGGCTTGCATGCGTAATGAACGGCCCGTGACGACAGGCGTCCACATGGCCGAAGCCGCAATAGAAGGTGACAGCATTTTGAGTAGCGATCGATTGGCATGTACCGAGCAGGAAATCCGTCAGGTTCAGGCATTCAACCGGACCCTTGCCCGGCTGCCGCGTTTCCGGATCCGCAACCGTCTCGTCCCTCGGGCGCTGCAGGGGCTGCTGCGCCTGGGCCAGATCGGTGGCGACAGCAGGCTGGCCCGACAGGGACTGGCCGTCGAACGGCGCATCGTCGGCCCCGCGAGCGCACCGGTGCCGGTACGGATCATCAGCCCAGCCGGCAGGCCCAAGGGTCTGGTGCTGGATTTCCATGGTGGTGGCTGGGTGATCGGCAACGCGCAGATGAACGACACCGTCAACGCTGCGATGGTCAAGGCCTGCGAGGTGACGGTGGTCTCAGTCGATTATCGCTTGGCGCCGGCGACCCCCATCGAAGGGTTGATGGAAGACTGCCTGAATGCCGCCCGCTGGTTGCTGACGAGTGACGATACGGCGTTCGCCGGCCTGCCAGTGGTGGTCATCGGCGAGTCCGCCGGTGCGCACCTGGCCGTCGCCACCCTGCTTGGTCTCAAGGAGACTCCCGCACTGCTGCTTCGCATCAGTGGCACGGTGCTCTACTACGGTGTCTACGACCTGGGCGCAAGCGCAAGCGTACGCGCGGCGGGCCCGGACACGCTGGTGCTGGACGGCCCAGGCATGCTGGAAGCGTTCCGTGCCTTGACGCCGGGGTTGAACGAAGCCCAGCGCCGCCGTCCACCGCTTTCACCCTTGTATGGCGACTTCGCGGCTTTCCCGCCCGCGCTGATGTTCGCTGGCGAACTGGACCCGCTCAGGGATGATACCCTTGGCCTGGCCGAGCGCTGGGCACGCTCGGCTCAGGTCGAGGTCCACCTGCTGCCCGCCGCGCCCCACGGCTTCATCCACTTCCCGTTGATGCTGGCAGACAAGGTCCTGGCCCGCACCCAGCAATGGGTGACCGAGCGGATCGGCCACTGAAGATCGCCTGGAGCAGTGCGGCCTGAAATCTGCCGCGAGAGCCGCACGGCCTCCGGGGAATGGTTACTCGGCCAGCCCCACATAGACGTTCTGGACATCGTCGTGGCTGTCGATCTTCTCCAGAAACTCCTCGACCTCCGCCAGCGCCTCGGGGCTCAGGCTGGCCGCGCTGACCGGATTCTTCGGGGTATAGCCGATCTTGGCGGAGGTCACGGTGAAGCCGTGCTCCGGCAGGGCTTTCTGCACGGCATCCAGGTCGGTGGTATCGGTGATGAACAGGGTCGAGCCCTCTTCTTCGCCGGGTTCGAAGTCCTGTGCGCCGGCCTCGATGGCAGCCAGCTCCGGGTCGGCCTCGCCGGTGGCCGGGACGGCCTCGATCAGCCCGACATGGTTGAAGTCCCAGGACACCGAGCCGCTGGCCCCGAGCTGGCCCTTGCGGAAGGCCACGCGGATTTCGGCGACGGTACGGTTGACGTTGTCGGTGAGGCACTCGACGATCAGCGGCACCTGGTGTGGCGCGAAGCCCTCGTAGGTCACCGCCGAATACTGCACCGCGTCGCCATCGAGGCCCGCGCCCTTGCGAATCGCTCGTTCCAGGGTGTCGCGAGTCATCGAGGCCTTCTTGGCCTGTTCGACGGCCAGGCGCAGCCGCGGGTTCATGTCCGGATCGGCGCCGCTCTTGGCTGCGATCTGGATTTCCTTGGCCAGCTTGCCCATGATCTTGCCCTTGGCATTGGCTGCGGCTTCTTTATGCTTGGCTTTCCACTGTGCGCCCATGTCGACTCTCTAGTTTCGGCAGCCGGTTCAGGAAGCGACCGGCAAAGTGGGGCATTTTATACGGCCTTGCCCAGCGGATCGACAATAAATCGCAGCGCGGCCAGCGGGTCGACGCAACGGCGGGCCGGACGCGGGCATCCAGGCTGATGCCAACGGTCATCCGAAGGCCACCGTGATGCCTCATCGAATCTGCGGCGGCGGTCTGCTGCTGGCGCACCTTGCCTTCATCCTGCTGGTCCTGGCGGGCGCGTTCGGCAAGGTGCCCTCTGATCCCGAGCGAGGCCGCCGCCCAGGTCAGCGGGTGGCGACCAGGAACAGGCGCGGGAACGGTAGCAGCACCTTGCCGTTGGCCGTGCTTGGGTAGTCCTCCCGTATCGCCTCGGCGTAGGCCTGTACGAAGGCTTCCTGCTCCTGGGTATCGAGCCGGGCCAGGTAAGGCCGCAACGCCGAGCCCTTGAACCACTGCACTACCGCGTCGGCGTCAGGCAACGGATGGTGGTAGGTGGTGCGCCAGATGTCCACCTGGCTGCACAGGGGCGCCAGCAGGTCGTAATAGAAGGCTGCCCCGTGTCGCGCTGGCAGTCGGGTGTCGACGAAGCGCGCCGCCCAGGGGTTCCGGCTGGCGATCTCGCGCAAGCGCCGGTGCGCCGGCTCATCGAGATTGTCCGGGGTCTGCACTGCCAGACTGCCACCTTCGCGCAGTTGACGAACCAGCTTCGGGTAGAGCTGGGCATGCCTGGGCAGCCATTGCAGCGAAGCATTGGCCAGGATCAAGTCCTGGGGACCCTCCGGCCGCCACTGGGCGATGTCGCGCAACTCGAAGCGGGCCTGGGGCAGACGCGCGCGGGCCTTGTCGAGCATGTCGCGGTCATTGTCCACTCCGACTACCTGAGCCTCGGGGTAGCGCTGCAACAGCGCCTGGGTCGAGTTGCCCGGGCCACAGCCGAGATCCGTCGCGTGGGCGACCTGCTGGGCCGGTACGCCGGCCAACAGGTCGTGCACCGCACGGGTGCGCTCGCGCTCGAAGCGTGAATATTGGGTTGCCGACCATGTCATCGTGAATTCTCCTCTGCGCGTTCAATCATCGCGCCTGCCCTGGCCCTGCTGTTCGCTCATCAGGCGCACCAAGGCCTGGTTGTCGACCGGATGGCTGAGCAAAAAGCCCTGCACTTCGTGACATTGGTCCTGGCTGAGCAACTCGAGCTGCTCGGTGGTTTCCACCCCTTCGGCAGTGACCGTCATGCCCATGGCATTGCCGAGGTTGATGATCGCCTGCACCACGCTGCGGTCGCTGTCGCTCTTGCCGAGCGACTGGATGAAGCGCTTGTCGATCTTGATGCTGTCGAATGGATAGGTACGCAGGTAGCCCAGCGAAGAATAGCCGGTACCAAAGTCATCCATGTTCAGGCGCACCCCCAGTTCCTTGAGTGCCTGCATGGTGCGCAAGGCGCCTTCGACATCGTTGAGCATGACGTTCTCGGTGATCTCCAGCTCCAGGCGGTGAGCCGGTAGCCCGCTGGCGATCAGCGCCTGGTGGACATCGCGGACCACGTCGCTGCGGCTGAACTGGGCAGGCGACATGTTCACCGAAACCATGACTTCCAGGGGCCAGTCACGGGCTTTCTCGCAGGCCTCGCGCAGCACCCAGTTGCCCAGCAGGACGATCAGGTCGGACTCTTCGGCCAGCGGGATGAACAGGTCCGGGCGCAACAGACCGCGCCGCGGGTGTTGCCAGCGCACCAAGGCTTCGACCGACGCCACGCAAATGCCATCGACGCGGAAACGCGGCTGGAAATGCAACAGCAGCTCGCCTTTGCCGATGCCTTCGCGCAGCTCGCGCTCCAATGCGCGCTTGTCCATCAGCGACGCACTCATCTGTTCGGAGAAATACCGCCAGGTATGCTTGCCGGCCTGCTTGGCGCTGTAGAGCGCCACGTCGGCGAAGCGCAGCAGCTCGGCAGAAGCCTGACCATGCTCGCGCGACAGCGCGACCCCGAGGCTGGCGCCGACCTGCATCGCCTGGTTGTCGAAGATGATCGGCTGGCGCACGCTTTCGATGATACGGGCACAGAAGCGGTCGAGCTCGGCTCGCTGGCCTGGCCTGAGCAGGACGATGACGAATTCGTCGCCGCCGAGCCGGGCGACCAGATCACCGTCACGAGTCGCCTGGTCCAGTCGCGTCGCCACTTCGATCAGTACCGCATCGCCTGCAGGGTGGCCGAAGTTGTCATTGATCGGCTTGAAATTGTCCAGGTCCAGCATCACCACCGCCAGCTCGGCATGCTCGGCCTGCAGGGCTTGCTCGAGGAAGCGGAACAGCTTGTTGCGGTTCGGCAGATTGGTCAGCGCATCATGCATCGACAGATGCTGGATCTGTGCATGAGCCGCCACTTCGTCGGTGATGTCCGTGCTGGTGCCGCGAAACCCTGCACATTGTCGATGCAGGAGAATGGCTCGCGCCGAGACCCGGCAGATGCGTTGCTGCCCGGTCCGGTCGCGGTAGCAACAGCGCAGCGTACCTGCGGCGCCGGATACCGCCAGCTCATGCAGCCAGCCTTGCAGCTGGACGGTCTCGCACTCGAGCAGTTCATCGATCGGCCGCTGCAGCCAGTCGGACAGTGTCAAGCCGGTCAGCTCGGCGAAACGCGCCGAGAGATACGTCACCTTGAGCTGTGCATCGGTTTCCCAGATCCAGTCCGAAGCTGCTTCGGCGACCGCCTTGAACCGCTCTTCGCTGGTTTCCAGCGCCGCCTTGGAGGCAGCCAGCCGCTGGTGGCTGCGGTCGATGCCAGCGCTGGTCCTGATGGCATAACGGGCCATGATGACCGTGACCAGGACGATCAGCACGATGGCCACTGCCAGAGGCGCGATGACCATGTGCACCAGCTCCGCGCCCGGTCGCGCGATGTGCCAGGTCAGGACATGCTCGCTCCCCTTCAAGGGCAACACGCCACGCCCGGCTTCGCTCGTCGCAGCGGTGGAAACGGCAAAGCCGTCCAGACCCACGGTCTGGCCCAACGCTTCGAGCATGCTCGGATCGAGCACACGGATGAACACCAGCACGACCTGTGAGGCGGGAAGATGGTGCACCGGAACGGGCGGGCGGATCACCGCAGCGCTGAACAAGGCCGGTCGCCGGTCGAACACCATGAAGCCGGAGGCCGCTTGTTCCTGTTCGGCGGCCCGTCTGGCCTGGGCGATGATGCGTGCGCTGGCGGTGCTGCGCCGTTCGAGGCCAACGTCGCTCAGTTGGCCTTCGAACATGGCATAGCGGGTACCGCTGTCATCCAGCACATAGACCCCTTCATAGCCATCGGCGCTGTACAGCGTCTCGCCGATGTTGTCCTGTTGATAGGCCCAATTCACGTCGACCGGACCGGAAAGGTGATCGTAGGCAGCCTGCCAGACGGCATGCCCGAGCAGGTAGGTGCGCTCGGCTTTCTCCAGCTGATTGAGCGCGGACTCGGCCAGGAATCGGCTGCTGGCCGCCTCTCGCTCATCCAGCGAACTGGCCAGCCGGTAGAAGGACAACAACCCGACGATGAGCGCCAGCACCAGCAAGCCAGAAAAGGCCAGGATCACCTGACCGACCACATGACTGCGTGTCGACATGCCATTGTCAGAGGTAGCGTCCATTCATCATTTGCTCCGCGAGGGTTCAGGATGATTGACCCGGTGAGACGGCCGATGATCGCAACAGCTGACGATCGGACCTGATCTGCCCCCCAATGCGCGGGTGTTCGCTTGCCAGACCAGTGCTGTTATCGTGGACATGAGGCATGCTTGCAGATTGGCCGCGCACGACCATTACCGACGACTCGCCACCCGGCCCCGACTCGCTCAAGAGGAATTTCACATGCACAGGACCGAACTGTTCGACCTCGACGGCAGGATCGCCTTCATTTCCGGTGCAAGCCGGGGAATCGGCGAAGCAATCGCTCACCTGCTGGCGCGCCAGGGCGCCCATGTGATCGTCTCCAGTCGCAAGCCGGAGGGCTGCCAACAGGTCGCCGATGCGATCGTGGCCGCTGGCGGCCAGGCCACGGCGATCGCCTGTCACATCGGCGAGCCGGAACAGATCCAGGCTACCTTCGCCAGCTTGCGCGAACGGTTCGGCCGCCTGGACATCCTGGTCAACAATGCGGCCACCAACCCCCAATTCAGCCATGTGCTGGACACCGATCCAGGCGCCTTCCAGAAAACCGTCGACGTGAACGTTCGCGGCTACTTCTTCATGTCAGTGCAAGCCGGCAAGCTCATGCGTGAGCAAGGAGGCGGCAGCATCATCAATGTGGCTTCGATCAACGGCGTGTCACCTGGCCTCTGCCAAGGCATCTATTCGATCACCAAGGCCGCGGTGATCAACATGACCAAGGTGTTCGCCAAGGAGTGCGCGCCGTTCGGCGTTCGTTGCAATGCCTTGCTGCCCGGCTTGACCGATACCCGGTTCGCCTCGGCGCTGGTGAACAACCCGGGCATCCTCGATAGCGCCTTGCGGCAGATTCCGCTCAAGCGAATCGCCAAGCCGGACGAAATGGCCGGTGCCGTGCTCTACCTGGCGAGCGATGCCTCCAGCTATACGACCGGTACGGTGATCAATGTCGACGGTGGCTACCTGGCCTGAGCGCACCAGAGGCCAACCGAGGCCGGCATGAGCCGGCCCGACGGCTTTGCCTGCGGCTACACCTCGAGCTTGAACGCGCCTTGCGAGGAGCTGCGTCGACATGATTCCCGGCAATCGCGCCAAGATAATATCCAATTGACATCAACTGGCGGCTTGCCCACACTGCCAGAACGTCCTCCCAGGTCTGCTGTCAATGCCTGGTTACCGTTTCCCGCTTGTCGGTCCAGACCATGGTGTTTCCAGCCACTTCCCGTTTGCTTCCAAGCATGTTCCTGGTCGGCCTGACCTTTGTCTTGACCTTGGCAGGCATCCTCGCCAGGCCTATCGAATCGCTGTCCTTGTTCTGGCCTGTCAATGCCGTGCTGGTTGGTGTGCTTCTGCGTTACCCGCGCCAGGCGACACCGCGCGGTTTCCTGCTGATCTACCTGGCCATGACGGGTGCCGATCTGGCCTGCGGTAGCGCCTGGCTGCCTGCGGTGTGGTACAACTTCTGCAATCTCGGGGCGATCTTCAGCGCCTGGCTTGTCCTGGCCAGGGCTGCTCGAGCACATCGCAAGCTGCGCACGCCGCAGGCCGTGCGCGATCTGTGCGTCGCCAGCGCCGCCGCGGCGGCAATGGCAGCCAGCCTGGCTTGCGTGGCTTCGATCGCATGGTTTGCCGAACCATTGCGGACAACCTGGCTAAGCTGGTTCAGCGAACAGTTTTCCACCGCCATCCTGGTTCTGCCAGCGCTGCTCACCGCGCCCTCTCCCGGGGCGCTGCGGCGCGCCACCGACCGGCCTGTCAGACTGGCGCCATTGCTCTTGCTGGCCGTCTCGCTGAGCCTGAGCCTGATGGTGGGCGGGCCGGGCGCCATCGCCTTCCCAATCGCCGCGCTGCTCTGGTGCGCCCTGAGTTACTCGCCCTTCCTGGTCGCCTTGCTGACCATGTTCGCTGGCAGCACCTTGATCACGGCCGTGGCCCAGGACCTGCTGCGCTTCAGCTCACCGGGTGCCGAGATAGGCATAGACGCGCTGATGTCGGCCCGCCTGGGAATCGCCATGCTGGTGCTCGGACCACTGGTGGTCGCTTGTGTCAGCCATGCCAACCGTAACCTGCTGGAGCGCCTGCAGCGCCAAGCCACGCTCGACGACCTGACCGGGGCGCTCAGCCGCAGCGCATTCCACGAGCGTGCAGGGACGTTGCTGGCAAACCGTCGACGTCAGGCCTCAGGTTCACCGGTGACCTTGATGATGCTCGATATCGATCACTTCAAGACGATCAACGACCAGCATGGCCATGCCGCCGGTGACCAGGTGCTGCGTGATTTCACCAGCACCGTGAAGGACCAGTTGCGTACGGAGGATCTGTTCGCTCGCCTCGGCGGTGAAGAGTTCGCCATTGTCCTGCCCGGCCTGCCTCCGGAGCAGGCTTGCTTCACCGCCGAGCGCTTGCGCCGCGCGGTACAGGAAATGCCGCTGGTCAACAGCAACCGGACCTTGCGCATCACGGTCAGCATCGGCTACTACGGCTGCGAGGCAGGTGCTCCGGCCCCGGACCTGGAGACTTTTCTGGAGCGGGCCGACCACGCGCTGTACCGAGCCAAGGCGCTGGGACGCAATCGTGTGGAGCGAGCGCAAGGACCGGCTTGCAAGGATGACCAGGACAAGCGCGGCGCCACCGTCCTGCGTAGAGGCTAGGCTGAACGGCCAACCCCCGTCCTGATCGGCGGGCCAGGGGACTGATCAAAATCTGGCCAAATTAACAGAGCCCGCCATCGGCGCTGTCTCCAGCGCTTTATCCACAGACCTACCCACGATTTTTGTGGACAGTTTCCTCCGTGCGCTCGCGACTTGTCGTACATGCCTTGAAGACGCAGCCCTTCTCGCCTCAGCACGGCCATGCGTGGCTCAACCTGGCGGTATGGTCCCCAGCAGACCAATGACGAGTGTCAGGATCAGGAAACCTCCGAGAAACAAAGCAAGCTTGCCCATTCGAACCTCTGCGATCTGTTGCCATGGCCAACCAGGCCCAGGCCTGGCGATTCATGGCCGCACCGCTCGGACAGAGCGGCGGGCCAGGCATAGTGTCGCTCCTGGACTGATACGGTTACAGATGCAGGTAGCTGGAAAAAAAGCAGATCAGTTCGATTCGGGATCATGCTGGCCTTGTTCACGCTCAGGGAACGAACGTGCTCATCGCACCACGGCGCGGGCGCGCAGGTCCGCATGATCTGGCAGATCAGTGGTGTCCAGGCGCCCCTGGCTTGTCACCTTCGCTGCGCCCGGTCTGCTGGGCGGTGGTCTTGCCGTCGTCCGAGCGCGATGTATCGGTATGCGCGGCGTCGTTGTCCCGCTCCACCTCGCCAGGCTGGCGTCGCTGTGGTGCGGTACTACCCGTGTTCTTGTCCATGGCTATTTACCCTCTGCTTGATATACAGGCTTCGAGAGCAGCGGGCGCACTGTGGTTCAACTGCACCGGTAGGCAGGCCCGCTCCATGGCGATTCGACGCGCCCGGCCCACACCCCAGGCCAGCGCCCTGGTCATGGACTCGCCCGGACGGGTATCGTAGGCCTCCTCATGAAGCGCCATGCCAGAAGCCGCATACACGCCGATGAACATCTGCGTCGCGCCGGTACGCGATAGCCGCACCTGGACATCGATACTGGTGCCGTCGTCCAAGGTTTCCGGGTGGGTTCGATGATGCAGGGTCGGATCCGCCCACGACCAGAAAAGATCTCCGCGTATTCTCATGCCTGCGCTCCTGCGACTTTGGTCTTATTGATCTTTCGTCAGAGACACTAGCGCAAGCGAGTCGTTATTCAACTTGCCGTCACGGTTTTGTGAAGTGAATCGGATAATCGGCAAGACGTTGGCGACAGGATGAGGCCTGGCGGAAATTTCAGTTGCCGCCAGGCAGCAACCGTTCAGGCGGGGTCTTTGCCGTCTGGAAGGAACCAGTTCAGCAACAGCGCACACAGCCCCCCGGTGGCCACGCCCGATTCCAGCACATTGCGCAATGCCGATGGCATGTGCGCGAGGAACTCCGGAACCTGCGCCACGCCCAGGCCGAGCGCCAGGGAGACAGCGATGATCAGCAATGCGCGGCGATCCAGGCGGACGCTGGCCAGAATGTTGATGCCGGAGGCGGCCACGGCGCCGAACATGACCATGGCGGCACCACCGAGCACCGGCTCTGGCACGGCCTGGATGATACCGGCCACACTGGGGAACAACCCCAGCAGCACCAGCATGACGGCGATCCAGATCCCGACATGGCGACTGGCGATGCCGGTCAGTTGGATGACACCGTTGTTCTGCGCGAAGATCGAACTGGGGAAGGTATTGAAAAGACCCGCAAGCAACGAGTTGGCACCATTGACCAACACGCCCCCCTTGATTCGCTGCATCCATATCGGGCCTTCCACGGGCTGGCGCGATACCTTGCTGGTAGCGGTCACGTCGCCGATGGCCTCCAGCGAGGTCACCAGATAGATCACCAGCATCGGAATGAACAAAGTCCAGGAAAAGCCAATGCCGAAGTGCAGCGGTGTCGGCACCTGGAACCAGGCGGCCTGGTGCATGCCAGTGAAATCCAGACGTCCCAGGTAGCCGGCCAAGGCATAACCGGCGGCCAGGGCGATCACGATGGCGCAGCTGCGCATCCACACCAGCGGCATTCGATTGAGCACGATGATGATTGCCAGCACCACACCGGACAGCAGCAGGTTTTCGCCGTTGGCGAAGGTGCCGTTACCCATCGCCGCGAAGCCCCCGCCCATGCTGATCAGACCGACCTTGATCAGCGTAAGCCCGATCATCAGCACCACGATGCCAGTCACCAACGGCGTGATCAGGCGCTTGATGAACGGCAGGATGCGTGAGACGCCCATTTCGATGAACGAGCCGGCGATCACCACGCCGAAGATGGCAGCCATCACGCCTTCGACCGGGGTGCCCTGTTGCACCATCAGCGCGCCACCGGCTATCAGCGGCCCGACGAAGTTGAAGCTGGTACCCTGGACGATCAGCAGACCCGCGCCGAACGGCCCGAAGCGCCGGCACTGCACGAATGTGGCGATACCTGAGATCACCAGTGACATCGAGACGATCAGGTTGGTGTCGTGCGCCGAAACGCCGAGAGCCTGGCAGATCAGCAATCCAGGCGTGACGATGGGTACGATGATCGCCAGCAGATGTTGCAATGCCGCCAACAGACCAATCAGCAATCGCGGCTTGTCTTCAAGGCCCAGTACCAATTCGTTGTTGCCATGGGTGGACGCGGCGGCGCTCGGCCCGTGCTCGATGGAACTCATGCAAGGTTCTGCCAGAGGAAAAAGGGGAGCGCATTCTACGAGCCGCGACGGGATTGGCAAAGAGGCGTCGGGCAGAGTTTGACGGTGATGCCCTCCATTCAGGACACGCACAGCAAAAAGCCCGCCGAAGCGGGCCTTGCCTTGAAAAACGCTGGATCAGTCGTCGCGGCCCATGATGCCGAACAGTTGCAACAGGCTGACGAACAGGTTGTAGATGGACACGTAAAGGCTGATGGTGGCCATGATGTAGTTGCGCTCGCCACCGTGGATGATGGCGCTGGTCTGGAACAGGATGCAGACCGAAGAGAACAGCACGAAGCCAGCGCTGATGGCCAGTTGCAGACCGCTGATCTGGAAGAAGAAGCTGGCGATCACCGCGCCGAGCAGAACGAAGAAGCCGGCGGTAATGAAGCCGCTGAGGAAGCTCATGTCCCTGCGGGTGATCAGTACGTAGGCCGACAGCCCACCGAAGACCAGCGCGGTCATGGCGAAGGCCGAGCTGACGACTTCCGCGCCACCGCTCATGCCAAGGTAGCGGTTGAGGATCGGACCGAGGATGAAGCCCATGAAGCCGGTCAGCGCGAAGGTCGAGACCAGGCCCCAGGCCGAATCGCGCAGCTTGGCGGTGAGGAAGAACAAGCCATAGAAGCCGATCAGCACGACGAAGACGTTCGGGTAGCCGACCCGCATCTGCTGAGCGACGAAGGCCATGACGCCGCTGAAGGCCAGGGTCAGCGCCAGCAGGCTGTACGTATTGCGCAGGACGCGGCTGACCTCCTGCTGTTCGACCTGCTGGCCGTGGTTGACGGCATAATCCTGTTCGCGCATGGGGACGCTCCTGTGGTATGTGGTCCAGGTTTGAAACGTTTGGATGCAGGAAGCATAACAGAGCCTCTGCAATCAGCGACATAGAGAGTTTGACAGCTTGTTTCATTGAGGTATGATTGCCGCCGCTGTATCCGGAAGCGTGGCCGAGTGGTTTAAGGCAACGGTCTTGAAAACCGTCGATGGGCGACTATCCTAGAGTTCGAATCTCTACGCTTCCGCCATACTCAAGGCCCTGAGAAATCAGGGCCTTTTTCGTTTCTGGAGCCTTCTGGCAGGCGGCTTTCAGCGGCCTGAAAAGGCACCACTTCCAAAAGCTTTTCGGAACACTTCCGAAACTCACGCCCGAAACACGCTTCGGATGACCGGACAGCGCCTTCAGGCGCATCAGACCCTCATGCCGAGGTTGCATACCTGTCGCGCCCCACTCCGGCATTCTGCCGCTCCCCTCTTCCTAAAATGTATCCCTGGGCTTGGCTGATCGGCTTCAGGCCATACTGTGCCCAGCCCAGGTCCCGGCCGCTGCGTACTGCTCGGGCAAGATGCGAAGCCTTTCGGCCGGTTCGGCGGTTGTGTTCTCGCATGCCACGTATCGATGGGCTCGACCGATAGCTGCGATCAGCATGATCACTCTGCGCTATACCACGCAGGGACGTCCGCGCCTGGGAGCATGAGGCACGCGCCTCGTGAAAAGTGTCCTCGGACAGACAGGCGGACGACGAAACGACCAGTTGTCGCGGCTGATCTCCCGATCCGGAAAAAAACTGAATCCTCCCGGAAACGCCCCAGTCAAGAAGCATGAACGCAGTAAATCTGACGAGGTAACAGCAATGACTATCGAAGCAGAGACACTCGTGCAATTGACCGAGGCGCTTCAGGAGCGCGGCCTGACCTTGGTTTCCGACATCATCTTCACCCGAGCGCCTTACCGGCACGATCACCGCTGGATCTGCAGCGTGGAATACCCTGCCTCCCATCGTTGATCGCTGCTTGCCCGACCGATGCACCTGGCGCCGCGCCGCCAGGGTGCAGCACCGGTCGCCGCATCAGGCAGGCGGTTTCAACGAGCGAATCGCCTGGCGCCTGCCACGCAAGCCACTGCCGCAAGACTGACCAGCAGCATCGTCAGACTGACCTGCTCGCCAAGCAGCCACGCCGCCAGTCCCAGCCCCATGAAGGGTTGCAACAGCTGCAACTGCCCGACCGCGGCGATGCCGCCTTGGGCCAGGCCGCGATACCAGAACACGAACCCGACCAGCATGCTGAAAATCGCCACATAGCCCAAGCCCAGCCAGGCGGGTGCGCCAATCGTGCCGAACGAAGCGGGTGCGCTGAGCAAGGCCATCGTCAGCATCAAGGGCAGCGCCAGTACCAGTGCCCAGCTGATCACCTGCCAGCCGCCCAGGCTGCGCGACAGACGCGCGCCCTCGGCATAGCCCAGGCCGCAGACGATGACGGCCAAGGCCATCAGCAGATCCCCTGCCAGGGACACTTGCACAGCGCCGCGCATCGCGTAGCCCGCCACAAGCATGCCGCCCAGCGCGGAAAACAGCCAGAACCCAGCCCGCGGCCGCTCGCCACCGCGCAACACACCGAAGATCGCCGTGCATAACGGCAGCAAGCCAACGAAGATGATCGAGTGGGCCGAAGTGACGTATTGCAACGCCAGGGCAGTCAGCAAGGGAAAGCCGATCACCACGCCCAACGCCACCAACCCCAGGGAAGGCAGCTCGGCGAGCCTTGGCCGGGACTGGCGCAGCATCAGCAGCATGCAAAGGCCCAGCATGGCGGCAATGCTGGCTCGGGCACTGGTGAGAAACACTGGCGTGAAGTCGGTGACCGCTATACGGGTGGCCGGTAGCGAACCGGCGAAGATGACGACGCCAGCCAGCCCGTTGAGCCAGCCGTTCGTGCTCGTTTGCATGCCCTGCTCCTTTTCTGGTCGAGCTCCAGTAAAGCATCCGCGGCGTTTTCCGGTCAGATACAATCCAGCACAATTTCTCGAAACTGTTATGCTTGGAAAACCCTAACAGTGAGTGGTGCGATGAAAAGGGACGGTAGCCGCATACAGCGCGTGATCGATGATATCCAGGCACGGATCGCTGCCCGTGCCTACCTGCCGGGCGCCCGCCTGCCCTCGGTACGCGCCCAGGCGCGGGCGATGCAATGCTCGGTGTCGACGGTCCTCGAAGCCTATGATCGACTCGCGGCCGAGGGCGCCATAAGCGCCCGTCCAGGCTCGGGATTCTACGTCGCCGGGCCGCTGGCGCCGCTGGCACTCGCCCGGCTGGGCCCCAGGCTCGACCGGGAAGTCGATCCTTCCTGGATTTCGCGCCAGGCGCTCGACTCGTCCGACACCATGCTCAGGCCCGGCTGTGGCTGGCTGCCGCCGGACTGGATGTACGAAGCGGGAATGCGTCGGGCACTGCGCAAGCTGGCCCGCAGCGATGCCTTCGGGCTGGTCGAATATGCGACGCCCCTGGGCAGCCCTGCACTTCGCCAGGTGTTGTGCCGTCGCCTGCTGGGGTTGGGCATCGAGTCATCGACCGAGCAGATCATGCTGACCGAGTCGGGGACCCAGGCCATCGACCTGATCTGCCGTTTCTTGCTCGAGCCTGGCGACTGCGTGCTGGTCGACGACCCGTGCTACTTCAATTTCCATGCACTGCTCAAGGCGCATCGGGTCAAGATCGTGGGCATTCCCTACACCCCGCTGGGGCCGGACACCGAAGCTTTCGCCCTGGCACTGCAGCACCATGCGCCCAGGCTCTACATCACCAATTCAGGCATCCACAACCCGACCGGCGCGCAGCTTTCGCCAGCGGTGGCCCACCGGCTGCTCACCCTGGCCAGCGCAAGCGACCTGGTCATCGTCGAGGACGACATCTTCGCCGATTTCGAGGTCAGCCTGACGCCCAGGCTAGCGGCGTTCGACGGCCTGTCGCGGGTGATCCAGACCGGCAGCTTCTCCAAGACCCTGTCGGCCTCGCTACGCTGCGGCTACATTGCCGCGCGAGGCGACTGGATCGACGGCCTGGTGGATCTCAAGCTGGCCACGTCCTTCGGCGGCGGGCGCCTGGCCGCCGACCTGGCACTGTCGGCACTGACCGACAGTGGCTATCGCCGACACCTGGAAAGCATAAGGCGGCGCCTGGGCCAGGAGATGGCCCGCACGCTCCAGCGCTTGCGGGCAATCGGCATCGAGCCGTGGCTGGTACCTCGCGCGGGCATGTTCGCCTGGTGTCGGCTGCCGCATGGGCAGGATGCGGCCAGCCTGGCGCGGGCCTGCCTGGAACAGGGCGTGGTGCTGGCACCGGGCAATGCCTTCAGCCAGTCCAGGGGCGCCAGCGATTTTCTGCGCTTCAACGTCGCCCAGTGCGCTGACACGCGGATTTTCCAGGTGTTGGCTCAGGCCTTGAATGGCCAAGCCAGGCCAGGCCCGGACAACCGAGCATGATGGTGACGCGTGCGTTTTGCTTTATGATGGCGGCAGTTTCCACGAAGAGTCCCCCATGAGATTCGCCATCGCGGTTTTTTCACCGGCCCATGCGCCCTCCTCGCGCCGCGCGCTGCGTTTTGCCGAAGCAGTGCTCGCCAGCGGCCATCGGATCGAACGGCTGTTCTTCTACCAGGATGGCGTACACAGCGCCTCGGCCAACGTAGTCGTGCCCCAGGACGAAGTCGACATCGCCGCCCAGTGGCAGGCTTTCATCACCGAGAAGCAGCTTGACGCCGTGGTCTGCATCGCCGCGGCGCTGCGCCGCGGCGTACTGGATGCCGCGCAAGCCAGCCGCTACCAACGCGACGCGGTCAATCTCGTTGCGCCCTGGGAGCTGTCGGGGCTCGGTCAGTTGCACGAAGCGGCCCAGCTCGCCGACCGCCTGGTCTGCTTCGGAGGAGACTGACATGCACAAGTCCTTGTTGCTCATCAGTCGCCAGGCGCCCTGGAGCGGTCCTGGGGCGCGCGAAGCCTTGGACATCGCCCTGGCGGGCGGTGCCTTCGATCTGCCGATCGCCATGCTGTTCCTGGACGATGGCGTATTCCAGCTCGTCGACCAGCAGCAACCGGCCCTGCTGGAGCAGAAGAACCTCGGCGCCAACCTGCAGGCGTTACCCATGTTCGGCGTCGAGCAACTGTTCGCCTGCACCCGGAGCCTGAGCGCCAGGGGCCTGGCGGCCAGCGCGCTGGTCCTGCCCGTGGAGCGGCTCGAGGCCGATCAGATCCGAACCCTGCTGGCCCGCTTCGATCAGGTGATCACTTTATGAGCACGACCCTGCACGTGATAGCCCATTCCCCCCATGGCGACGAGCGCCTACGCAGCTGCCTGCGTGTCATGGGCGCCCGTGATGGCCTGCTGCTGTGTGGAGACGGCGTTCAGGCCTTGCGCCCCGGCAGCGAACCTTGCCAGACCTTCGGCGCCGCTGCCCTGCAAGGCCGGCTGTTCGTTCTCGCCGAGGATCTGCAGGCGCGAGCCATTGCCGACGAGCTGGCCGAGGTCGTCGACTATCCGGGCTTCGTCGAGCTGACCCTGCGCTACGACAAGGTCAATACCTGGCTATGAACAGACTCATCGTTGGCGCCCGGCAGATAGCCCTGGACAAGGACGGTTTTCTCGTCGAGCTGGCCGATTGGTCCCCCGAAGTGGCCCAGGCCCTGGCCGAACGGGAAGGTATCGCCCTGGGCGCCGAACACTGGGAAATACTTGAACTGCTGCGCCGGTTCCATCACGAGTACCAGCTTTCCCCGGCCACCCGCCCACTGATCAAGTATGCCGCGCTGCATCTGGGCGCGGAAAAGGGCAACAGCCCGCACCTCAACCGCCTGTTCAACGGCACACCTGCCAAGCTTGCCGCCAAGCTGGCAGGCCTGCCCAAGCCGACCAACTGCATATGAACGAACCTCTCCCCCTGATCCTGCAGACACCGGCAGAACATCCATTCGCCGAATTCGTGCGCATTCTCGGCAAAGGCAAGCGCGGCGCCCGCGGACTCACCCGCGAGGAAGCCCGCAGCGCCATGGCCATGATCCTCGCCGACCAGGTCGAGCAGGCGCAGCTCGGGGCGTTCCTCATGCTGTTGCGGCACAAGGAAGAAACGCCCGAAGAACTGGCCGGCTTCACCGAAGCGCTGCGCGCATGGTTGCAGGCGCCACGCATCGCCGTGGACCTGGACTGGCCCAGCTACGCCGGAAAGAAACGCCACTTGCCCTGGTACCTGCTCGCCGCCAGGTGCCTGGCGGGCAACGGCCTGCGCATCTTCCTGCATGGAGGCGGCGCCCACACTGCCGGACGGCTGTATACCGAACAACTGCTCGAGCTGTTGCGGATCCCGCTCTGCCGCGACTGGCATGCGGTGGCAGCGGCCCTGGACGCGCATGGCCTGGCCTTCCACCCGCTCCAGGACTGGTCACCGCAATTGCAGCAGATGATCGACCTGCGCAGTGCCCTCGGGCTGCGTTCGCCCATCCATTCGCTGGCGCGAGTGCTCAACCCGCTGGGCGCGCGGTGCGCCTTGCAGAGCATCTTCCACCCGGGCTATCAGGCGGTACATCGCCAGGCCAGCTGCCTGCTCGGCGACCATGCGATCGTGATCAAGGGCGACGGCGGGGAGATCGAGATCAACCCGGATGTCACCAGTCACCTGTACGGTGCCACGTGCGGCCAGGCGTGGGACGAGCAATGGCCGGCCTTGAGCCCGCAACGCCACGTAAAGCCAGCCAGCCTGGAGCCGCAGCACCTGTTGGCGGTATGGCGCGGCGAAGCGCAGGACAGCTACGGTGAACTGGCGACGATCGCAACCATGGCGCTGGCCCTGCGTGGCTTGGGTCATGAGCGCGAACAGGCGTTGGACAGGGCTCGCGAGTACTGGGCCGCTCGTAAACCTATCGACTGACTGGATAGGATCGCGGCAGTATTTGCGCGTCTTCATCGAACGGCAGGCCCTACACTGAGCTCCAACGCCAACCAATGTGTTTTTCGAGGAGCTCGAAATGGGTCTTTTGATCGACGGCCAGTGGCATGACCAGTGGTACGAGAACGGCAAGGATGGCGCTTTCCAGCGCGAAGAAGCCCAGCGCCGTGACGCCTTGCCAGCCGCCGAAGCCGGCCGCTACCACTTGTACGTCTCGCTTGCCTGCCCCTGGGCCCATCGAACACTGATCATGCGTTCGCTCAAGGGGCTGGCCCCATTGATCGACGTGTCGGTGGTCAGCTGGCTGATGGGCGAACAAGGCTGGACCTTCGACCGCAGCCAGGGCTCCACGGGAGACCCACTGGATGGTTTCGACTACCTGCACCAACGTTACACCCGGGACGATCCGCACTACACCGGCCGCGTGACCGTGCCGGTGCTGTGGGACAAGCAGTGCCAGCGCATCGTCAACAACGAATCGGCAGAAATCGTTCGGATCTTCAACCACGCCTTCGATGCCTTGACTGGAAATACTCGGGATCTGTATCCGGCACCTTTGCGAGCGCGTATCGATGCGCTCAATGAACGCATCTATCCTGCCGTGAACAATGGTGTTTACCGAGCCGGTTTCGCCACCCGCCAGCAGGCCTATGAGCACGCTTTCGACCAGCTGTTCGCCGAACTGGACAGTCTCGAGCAGTTGCTTGGCCAACAGCGCTACCTGGCCGGCGAGTACCTGACCGAAGCCGACATCCGGCTGTTCACCACGCTGGTCCGTTTCGATGCGGTCTACCATGGCCACTTCAAATGCAACCTACGTCGGCTGGCGGACTACCCGAGCCTGTCCAACTGGCTCCGCGAGCTGTACCAATGGCCGGGTGTAGCGCAGACGGTGGACATGCAGCATATCCAGAAACACTACTACCTCAGTCACAAGACCATCAACCCGAACGGCATCGTGCCCAAGGGGCCGGCACAGGACTTCAGCGCCCCGCACGATCGCGAACGCCTGCCGGGACGAGGGATCTGGCAGGCGTGAAAGGCGGCCGCTGGTGCCGGTGGTGCTTGCGTGCCATCGTCGGGTCCCTTCTGACAGATCCTGAGGCTGCCACGATGGCCCGCACAGCGGGCCCAAGACTCAGTCGTTCTGTGCCCCTTCGAACCAGGCCAGCTTGTCACGCAGCTTCACCACTTCCCCGACGATGACCAACGTCGGCGCATGCACCTCATGGCGCGCCACCAGCTCGGGCAGGTCCGCCAGGGTGCCGGTGAACACTCGCTGGTTGCGGGTGGTACCCTGTTGTACCAGCGCCGCTGGCGTACTGGCAGCTCGGCCATGGCGTATCAGTTCGGCGCAGATGGTCGGCAAGCCGACCAACCCCATGTAGAAGACCAGGGTCTGGGCTGGCGCCACAAGATCATGCCATGGCAGGTTGCTGGTGCCGTCCTTCAGGTGACCGGTGACGAAACGCACCGACTGCGCGTGATCCCGGTGCGTCAACGGGATACCGCCATAGGCGGAGCAGCCACTGGCCGCGGTGATGCCAGGCACGACCTGGAAGGGAATACCCTCCTCGGCCAGTTCCTCGATTTCCTCGCCACCCCGCCCGAAGATGAACGGGTCGCCCCCCTTGAGTCGCAGAACCCGCTTGCCCTGGCGGGCCAGATCGACCAGCAGGCGATTGATCTGCTCCTGCGGCACGGCATGCTCGGCGCGACGCTTGCCGACATAGATCCGCTCGGCATCACGCCGGCACATCTCGATGATCGCCGGGGCCACCAGCCGGTCGTAGAGCACCACGTCAGCCTGCTGCATCAGACGCAAGGCGCGGAAGGTCAGCAGGTCCGGGTCTCCGGGACCTGCGCCGACCAGATAGACCTCGCCACCCTGCTGTACCGGCGCCCCCTCGACCATGGCCTGCAACAGTCGCTCGGCCTCGCCCCCCTGCCCGGCCAGCTGGCGTTCGGCGATCGGCCCCTGGAACACCGTTTCCCAGAATCCGCGCCGCTGGTTGACGTCCGGATAGAGCGACTTGACCTTGTGTCTGAAGCGCGCCGCCAGTCCGGCCAGCTCGCCGTAGGCAGCGGGAATCCACGCCTCGAGCCTGGCCCGGATCAGGCGTGCCAGAACCGGCGCATCGCCGCCACTGGACACGGCGACCACCAACGGCGAGCGATCGACGATGGCTGGGAAGATCACCGTGCACAAAGCCGGTGCGTCGACCACGTTGACCGGCACGCAGCGTTGCTGGGCGTCGGCCGAAACCTGGGCGTTGAGCGCTGGGTCATCGGTCGCGGCAATGACCAGGCGACAGCCTTCCAGGTCACCGACCTGGTAGCCACGCACCTGGACATCCCCGCCCCCCTGGCCAGCCAGTTCGGCGAGCTGGCTGTCGACCTGCGGCGCGACCACGCGCAAGGCGGCGCCGGCATCGGCCAGCAATCGCGCCTTGCGCAAGGCGATCTCGCCGCCACCGACCACCAGTACCCGGCTGCCCTGCAGCTTGTGGAACAGCGGCAGGTAATCCATTTAGCGAATGACCTCGACGCCGCCCATGTAGGGCTTGAGCACTTCGGGAACACGAATCGAGCCGTCGGCCTGCTGGTAGTTCTCCAGCACGGCCACGAGGGTGCGGCCAACGGCCAGGCCCGAACCATTCAAGGTGTGCACCAGTTCCGGCTTGCCGGTTTCCGGGTTGCGCCAGCGGGCCTGCATGCGGCGCGCCTGGAAGTCGCCGCAGTTGGAGCACGAGCTGATCTCCCGGTACTTGTCCTGGCTTGGCACCCAGACTTCCAGGTCGTAGGTCTTGACCGCACTGAAACCCATGTCTCCCGTGCACAGAGACAGCACGCGATACGGCAGTTCCAACGCCTGCAGCACCCGCTCGGCATTGGCGGTCAGGCTTTCGAGCGCGTCCATGGACTTCGACGGCTCCACCACCTGAACCATCTCGACCTTGTCGAACTGATGCTGGCGGATCATGCCACGCGTGTCACGGCCGGAGGCGCCCGCCTCACTCCGGAAGCAAGGGGTATGGGCGACGAACCTGATGGGCAGCTGACGAGCATCGAGGATGGCCCCGGCGACCAGATTGGTCAGGGAAACCTCGGCGGTCGGGATCAGGTAGAAGTCGACCTCGCCCTCGCGGGAGATCTTGAACAGATCCTCCTCGAACTTGGGCAGCTGGCCAGTGCCCTGCAGGGCTGGCGCCTGGACCAGATAGGGCGTATAGGCTTCTTCGTAGCCGTGCTCGGCAGTGTGCAGGTTGATCATGAACTGCGCCAAGGCGCGGTGCAGGCGCGCGATCGGGCCACGCAGCACGGCGAAACGTGCACCGGACAGCTTGGCCGCCGCTTCGAAATCCAGGCCGCCGCTGATTTCGCCCAGGGCGACGTGATCCTTGACCGGGAAGTCGAACTGGCGCGGCGTGCCCCAGCGGCGCACCTCCACGTTGTCATCTTCGTCCTTGCCTACCGGCACGCTGGAATCGGGCAGGTTGGGGATGGTCAGCACGATCCCATCGAGCTCAGCCTGGATCTCGTCCAGCTCGACCTTGCCAGCGGCGAGTTCGGCTGCCATGCGGTCGACATCGGCCTTGAGCGGCTCGATGTCCTGGCCCTTGGCCTTGGCTTGGCCGATGGACTTGGAAATACGGTTACGGTCGGCCTGCAACTGTTCGGTACGGGTCTGCACCGACTTGCGGCGCTCTTCCAGGGATTCGATGCGCGCGACATCCAGGCTGAAGCCACGGGAGGCCAGGCGATCCGCCACTTCCTGAAGTTGGCCGCGTAACAGTTTGGAATCGAGCATTGGGTTCTCTCGTTATAGATGTGTTGTTCAGATTTTGGTCAGGCACAGGCCGGCCCAGGTCGCGAGCAGCCCGCCCAGTACACTGGCTGCAGCATAACCGAAGGCCAGCGGCGCCTGCCCGCTCTCGAGCAGGCGCACGGTGTCCAGGGAGAAGGAGGAAAAAGTGGTCAGCCCGCCGACGAAACCGACGATCAGCCCGGTCCGCAGTTCGATCGGCAGCGTCGGCCGGCTCAGGAAAACACCGTAGAGCACGCCGATGACCAGGCAACCAGCCAGGTTGACTGTCAGCGTGGCCAGGTAGAAGTGCCGAGGCCAATGGGCGCTGACCCAGTTGCCTGCGGCAAAGCGCAGCAGCGTGCCGGCGATGCCGGCCAGGCTGACCGAGACGAGCAGGCCGATCATGGTTTCCTCCGTTGTCGGGGGCTGCCACGGTCGAGTTCGTCGAGATGGCGCAGCTTCTCGCCTATCTTGAGTTCCAGGCCACGGGGCACCGGCTGGTAGTACGGACGTGGCTGCAACGCCTCGGGGAAGTAGTCCTCGCCGGCGGCATAGCCTTCGGGCTCGTCGTGGGCATAACGGTACTCGTCGCCGTGACCGAGCTGCTTCATCAACTTGGTGGGCGCGTTGCGCAAGTGCAGCGGCACTTCCAGCGAGCCGTGCTCGGCGACGTCACGCCTGGCGGCCTTGAAGCCCATGTAGACGGCATTGCTTTTCGCAGCGCAGGCCAGGTAGGTGATGGCCTGCGCCACGGCCAGTTCGCCTTCAGGGCTGCCCAGCCGCTCTTGCACGTCCCAGGCAGCCAGGCACAGACTCAGGGCTCGCGGGTCGGCATTGCCGATGTCCTCGCTGGCCATGCGTACCACTCGCCGGGCGATGTACAGCGGGTCGCAGCCACCGTCGAGCATGCGCGCATACCAGTACAGGGCGGCGTCCGGATCGGAACCGCGCACGGACTTGTGCAATGCCGAAATCTGGTCGTAGAACGCTTCACCGCCCTTGTCGAAGCGGCGCCGGCCATCGCCCAGAAGGTTCTGCAACAGCTCGACACCAATCTGGGCACCGTCTTCGGCCAGGTCGGAGGCGTTTTCCAGCAGGTTCAGCATGCGCCGTCCATCGCCATCGGCAGCTGCCACGAGCATCTGGAACGCGTCGTCAGCGATGCGCAGCCGACGTTTTCCCAAGCCGCGCTCATCGCTCAGCGCACGCTCGACCAGCTTGCGCAGCGCCGGCTCGTCCAGGCTCTTGAGCACATACACCCTGGCGCGCGACAGCAGGGCATTGTTCAGCTCGAAGGAGGGGTTCTCGGTGGTCGCGCCGATAAACAGCAAGGTGCCATCCTCGACGAAGGGCAGGAAGGCATCCTGCTGGGACTTGTTGAAGCGATGGACCTCGTCGACGAACAGGATGGTCCGCCGTCCGTACTGGCCGGCCTGCTGCCTGGCGACTTCCACCGCATGGCGAATCTCCTTGACCCCGGCCAGCACCGCCGAGACCGTTTCGAAATGCGCATCGCAGAATCGTGCCAGCAGCCGCGCCAGGGTGGTCTTGCCAACCCCGGGCGGCCCCCAGAAGATCATCGAATGCAACGCGCCCTGCTCCAGCGCCTCGCGCAGCGGCTTGCCGCGCGCAAGCAGGTGCTCCTGGCCCACGTACTCGTCCAGGTTGGACGGGCGCAACCGGGCAGCCAGGGGCTGGGCGACAGGTTCGCTTCGAAACAGGTCCATGGCGGGCTCTCTATGGTCTTTATTCCTGGATGACGTCGGCGCCTTCCGGGATCTTGAACTGGAACTTGCCAGCGGCAATGGCGCCATTGGCCTTCACCCCGTTGAACAGGATGTTGGTGCGTTGGCCGACGCTGTCGATCAACTGCATGTCATTGATCAGGCCACGCCGGAACGACACGCGCAACGAATCGAACAGCGTGTCCCTGGCCTTGGGCTTGAGCGTGAAGTCCATGACTTCGCCCTGTTCCTTGGAGCTGATATCGAAACTCTGGCTGATCTTCGAGACATCGCCAGAGAGCAACAGGGCCGGGGTCTGGCTCAGCCGCACGTCGAGCTTCTTGACCGTCGCCTGCTCCAAGTCCGGGTCCCACAGGGTGACTTTCTGACCATCGGACACTACCACCTGCTCCTGCGGAGCGTCGGTATGCCAGTAGAACAGCCCGGGGCGCTTGACCGCCATCTGCCCGCTGGTCTCCTGCAGGCTGGTGCCACTGGCATCCAGGGTCAGCTGGGAGAACCGGGCTTCGATGGTCTGGGACTTTTCCAGCAACTGGGTCAGCCTGGCCACGTCCTTCTCGTCGGCGTGCGCCGGCAGGGTGGCCACGGCCAGGGCAGATGCCAACAGCATGCGAATCGCGCGCATGGAAATCCTCGTCGAACAGTGAATGGAACGGACGCCACGACGGCGCCCGTCAGGGTGATCATCAATCGCGTGGGCCGCCGGGTGCAATCACTTCCCGGGAACCATTGCTGTTCATCGGGGTGACCACGCCGGCCATTTCCATCGCCTCGATCATGCGCGCGGCGCGGTTGTAACCGATCTTGAGCTTGCGCTGCACGGCGGAGATCGAAGCGCGGCGGCTTTCCAGAACGAACTGCACGGCTTCATCGTACAAGGCATCGGTCTCGGAGTCTTCGCCGTCGCCGCCTCCGGCGCCACCACCGTCGAAGCCGCTGCCGGCTTCCTCGACCCCATTGAGGATGTCGTCGTTGTAGTCCGGCGCGCCGCGCAGCTTCCAGGCCTCGACCACGCGGTGAACCTCGTCGTCGGACACGAAAGCACCATGCACCCGGATCGGCAGGCTGGTGCCCGGTGGCATGTAGAGCATGTCCCCGTGACCGAGCAGCTGCTCGGCGCCGCCCTGGTCGATGATGGTCCGCGAATCGATCTTGCTCGATACCTGGAAGGCCATGCGCGTGGGAATGTTGGCCTTGATCAGGCCGGTGATCACGTCGACCGACGGCCGCTGGGTCGCCAGGATCAGGTGGATGCCGGCGGCTCGGGCCTTCTGGGCGATACGGGCGATGAGCTCCTCGACCTTCTTGCCGACGATCATCATCATGTCGGCGAACTCGTCGACCACCACCACGATGGTTGGCAGGGTCTTGAGCACCGGCGGCTCGTCATCCATGCTCTCGCGGCGATACAGCGGATCGGCGATCGTCTCGCCGGCGTCCTGGGCATCCTTGATCTTGCGGTTGAAGCCGGCCAGGTTGCGCACGCCCATGGCAGCCATCAGCTTGTAGCGCCGCTCCATCTCGGCCACGCTCCAGCGCAGCGCGTTGGCGGCATCCTTCATGTCGGTGACCACCGGGCAAAGCAGGTGGGGGATGCCTTCGTAGATCGACAGCTCGAGCATCTTCGGGTCGATCATGATCAGGCGGGCCTCCTGCGGGCTGGACTTGAACAGGATCGACAGGATCATGGCGTTCACGCCCACCGACTTGCCGGAACCGGTCGTACCGGCGACCAGCAAGTGCGGCATCTTGGCCAGGTCGGTGATGACCGGCTTGCCACCGATGTCGTGGCCCAGGGCCAGGGTGACCGGCGATTTCGCCTCGTCGTAGGGCGCCGAGGACAGCACTTCCGAGAAGCGCACCATCTGGCGATTCTCGTTGGGAATCTCGATACCTACGGTGGTCTTGCCCGGGATCACCTCGACCACCCGCACGCTGGTCACCGCCAGGGAACGGGCAAGGTCCTTGGCCAGGTTGGAAATGCGACTGACCTTGACCCCGGCGGCCGGCTGGATTTCGTAGCGGGTGATCACTGGCCCTGGATGGATCGAGTCCACGGAGACCTCGACCCCGAACTCCTTGAGCTTGATTTCCAGCAACTGGCCGACGCCAGCCAGCGACTCTGGCGAATACTCGATCTTCTTCTGCTCGGCGGGATCGAGGATGGAAATCGATGGCAACGTGCCTTCTACGGCACTGTCGACGAAGACCGGAGCGGGCTTTTCCTTCTCGATGCGCTTGCTCGGCTCGGCTGTCCTGGCGGTCGGCGGCACGATGACAGGCGCGGGGGCAGGCTGTGGCTGGGGCCGGGCCGGTGGCGCGGCGACGGGCCGGGTCGAAGCCTCGTCGGGCTCGACGACACGCTCCCGCGGCCTGGGCTGCTCGCGCTTCTCTTGCGCCGACTGCATCGGCTGCATCGGCTGCACCGACGCAGGTGCCGGTGCGACAGGACGAGCCACCGGCTCGCGCCGCGGGGCCGGCTCGTCCACCTCGCGCAACTGGGCGACCAGGCGCTTGCGCTCGTTGCGCGCTTCCCACCAGCGACTGGCTGCCCCACGCACCAGCTCGAACAGGTCCAGGGTGAGCTTGCCGGTCAGGTCCATCACCTTGAACCAGGACAGGTCGGTGAAGACCGTCAGGCCGAACAGGAACAAGGCGATGAACACCAGGGTACTGCCCTGCACGTTCAACAGGTTGCGCGCCAGGTCGCCCAGGCTTTCGCCCAGGGCGCCGCCTGCGGAGAACGGCAGGCCCGCCGGCGGATGGAAGTGGATGTGCGCCAGCGCGGCGCCCGACAGCACCAGGAACACCAGGCCAATCATGCGCCAGGAAATCAGCCAGCCACTCCACTGCCATGGCTGGTGGCGTTCGCGGAAGATCTGCCAGGTCTTGACCGCCAGCAACAGTGGAAAGATATAGGCGAAATAGCCGAGCACCATGAACAGGATGTCGGCGAAGTAGGCCCCGGCCCGGCCAGCGGCGTTCTGCACCTGGTCGACGTTGCTGGTGTGGCTGAACCCTGGGTCTGCCGTGTCGTAGGTCAGCAGCGCCATCCACAGGTACAGGCACAATGCACCCACGGCAATCAGCGCACCTTCCTTGAGGCGATAATGCAGATGCTGCCGCCACTGGGGCACGGGCAGAGGGGTCGGAGAGGTGGTGGATTTCTTCAAAACGCGTCTATTCCTGCGCTCGCTGCGCGTCCAAGAGTGATCGACCCAAACGAACAGTCAATGAATCACTACTTTTAACATTACTACCCGCCAGTCGTCATGGCGCAATGCCAGCCAAGGAAGCAACCAGCGGCGGTCGGCCCATGGCTGTAATTTGAGCATGCATTTTCTTCCATGACAAAGGCTTATGCTGTGTTTTTGCACAGGTGTGACAGCAAGTCCGCCAGCAAGTTGCGCCAGCATGCCTTCGTGCCCCGCGCCTGGTGGCCACCAATGCCTGCCTGGAGATTGACCTGCGCGCACGCGCAGGCCATGCTCGCCCCACCCCTCCCCCACCGCAAAAAGACCATGCTGACCTGGCTCAATCGCGACACGTTCGACTTCCCGCCCCTGCACAAGGCCCTGCACGAGCCGAACGGCTTGCTGGCCGCTGGCGGCGATCTCAGTCCCGAGCGCCTCATCCACGCCTATCGACACGGCTGCTTCCCCTGGTTCCAGGAAGGCCAGCCGGTGCTGTGGTGGTCGCCCGATCCACGCACGGTACTGTTCCCCGACGAGCTGCACGTTTCCCGCTCGCTCGCCAAGCTGCTGCGCCAGCAGCGCTACCAGGTCAGCTTCGACACCGATTTCCCGGCCGTGATCGCCGGCTGCGCGGCGCCGCGCGACTATGCCGATGGCACCTGGATCACCGAGCAGATGCAGGCGGCGTACTGCCAGCTGCACCGCCAGGGGGTTGCTCACTCGGTCGAGGTCCGGCAACAGGGCGAACTGGTAGGCGGCCTTTACGGCCTGGCCATGGGCAGGCTGTTCTTCGGCGAATCGATGTTCAGTCGTGCCGACAACGCCTCCAAGGTCGGATTCGTGACCTTGGTCGAGCATCTCCGGCAGGCCGGGTTCGTGCTCATCGACTGTCAGATGCCGACCGACCATCTGCGCAGCCTCGGTGCCCGCTCCATCGACCGGGCGGATTTCGCCACCTACCTGGCACGCCATCTCGATCAGCCGGCCACCGTCAACTGGGCCTGCTAGGCGAGTTCTCCCAGCTGGCATACACTAGAGGGCAACGTCTTGCCGAGGGGTCGACCATGACAGAGCTGGCGCGCTTGAAGTTCTATGCCACTCAGCCCCATTCCTGCAGCTACCTGCCCGAGGAGCAAGCCACCACGCTGTTCCTCGATCCCAGCCAGCCGATGGACGTGCATGTCTATGCCGATCTGTCCGAAATGGGCTTTCGCCGCAGCGGTGACCATCTTTATCGTCCGCACTGCCAGAACTGCAACGCCTGCGTGCCGGCTCGGATCCCCGCCGCCCGCTTCATCCCCAGCCGGCAGCAGAAACGCATCCTCAAGCGCAATGCCGACCTGGTAGTGACAGCCGCGCGCCCGGCCTTCAAGGAAGAATACTTCGATCTGTACCGCCGCTATATCGAACAGCGACACTCCGATGGTGACATGTACCCTCCCAGCCGCGACCAGTTTTCGACGTTCCTGGTGCGCGACCTTCCGTTCTCCTGGTTCTACGAGTTTCGCCTGGACGGCCACCTCATGGCGGTCGCGGTATGCGATCTCCTGCCTAACGGGCTGTCGGCGGTCTACACGTTCTACGAACCGCAAGAAGAACGGCGCAGCCTGGGTCGCTTCGCCATTCTCTGGCAGATCACCGAAGCGCTGCGCCAGGACCTGGATGCCGTCTACCTGGGCTATTGGATCAAGAACTGCAAGAAGATGAACTACAAGACCCAGTACCGTCCGATCGAGCTGCTGATCAATCAGCGCTGGGTCAGCCTCAACTGAAATCCTTGGCTTGATCCGCAGTTTTCGGGCATAATCCACGCCACTTTTTTACCTGACGCGCTGTCGTGTCGGGCGATCACTGGATTACCGAGGGCTCTACTGCATGTCGAAAGAAGACAGCTTCGAAATGGAAGGCACTGTCGTCGACACCCTGCCCAACACCATGTTCCGTGTGGAGTTGGAAAACGGGCACGTCGTAACCGCGCATATCTCCGGCAAGATGCGCAAGAACTACATTCGTATTCTGACCGGTGACAAGGTCCGGGTGGAACTGACCCCCTACGACCTCAGCAAGGGCCGCATCACCTACCGCGCCCGCTAAGTCGCTGTCAAAAAGAAGCCCGGCCAATGTGCCGGGCTTCTTTTTGGCTGCAAGACATGGACCATGCGCTACAAGCAAGAGCGGGAGTGCGGCGCCGATCCGTTTTTGCTTGCAGCTTGCCGCCAGGGGCCTGCCACTTACGCGGCTCAGGCCACCTCCGCCGTGGTCTCGAAGTCGAACACCAGCTCGCCATCGCGCAGTTCCACGTGAACGATGCCGCCATGCTCGGACAGTTCGCCGAACAGGATCTCCTCGGCCAGCGGCCGCTTGATCTTGTCCTGAATGAGACGAGCCATCGGCCTGGCGCCCATCTGCACGTCGTAACCGCTCGTGGCCAGCCAGCCACGCGCCTCGTCGCTGACTTCCAGCAGGACACGCTTGTCCTCCAATTGCGCCTGCAGTTCGATGAGGAACTTGTCGACGATGCTCTTGATGGTCTCGTGACTCAGGCGACCAAACTGGATGATGGTATCCAGGCGATTGCGGAACTCCGGCGTGAAGCTCTTGCGGATGACCTCCATCGCATCGGACGAATGATCCTGCTGGGTGAAGCCGATCGAGGCACGCGCGGCGGTTTCGGCGCCAGCATTGGTGGTCATGATCAGGATCACGTTGCGGAAATCGGCCTTGCGCCCGTTGTTGTCGGTCAGGGTACCGTGATCCATCACCTGCAGCAGCAGGTTGAAGACTTCCGGGTGCGCCTTTTCGATCTCGTCGAGCAACAGCACGCAATGCGGCTGCTTGGTGATCGCCTCGGTCAGCAAACCGCCCTGGTCGAAACCGACATAGCCGGGCGGTGCACCGATCAGGCGCGAGACGGTATGCCGCTCCATGTATTCCGACATGTCGAAGCGCACCAGCTCGACGCCCAACGCCTTGGCCAGCTGGCGCGCAGCCTCGGTCTTGCCCACGCCGGTGGGGCCGGCAAAGAGGAACGAGCCGACCGGTTTGTCCGGCGCCTTGAGCCCGGCACGCGACAGCTTGATCGCCGTGGCCAGCGAATCGATGGCGGCATCCTGGCCGAACACGGTGAGCTTGAGGTCACGCTCGAGGTTGCGCAGCAGTTCCTTGTCGGAGCTGGTGACGTGCTTTGGCGGAATCCTGGCGATCTTCGCCACGATATCCTCGACCTGAGCGACCTCGATGCGCTTGACGCGATTGCCAGCCGGCTGCAGGCGCTGGAAGGCACCAGCCTCGTCGATCACGTCGATCGCCTTGTCGGGCATGTGACGGTCATTGATGTAGCGGGCAGCCAGCTCGGCAGCGGCGCGCAACGCCTCGTCGCTGTACTCGATGTCATGGTGCGACTCGAAACGACCCTTGAGCCCACGCAGGATACCCACGGTATCCTCGACCGAAGGCTCGGTGACGTCGACTTTCTGGAAGCGGCGGGCCAGCGCCCGATCCTTCTCGAAGATGCCCCGGAACTCCTGGAAGGTGGTCGAACCGATGCAGCGGATATCGCCCGACGAGAGCAGCGGCTTGAGCAGGTTGGAGGCATCCATCACCCCGCCGGAGGCGGCGCCGGCACCGATGATCGTGTGGATCTCGTCGATGAACAGGATCGCTTGCGGCCGCTTGCGCAACTCGCCCAGCAGGGCCTTGAAGCGCTTTTCGAAGTCGCCACGGTACTTGGTACCGGCCAGCAGCGCGCCAAGGTCGAGGGAGTAGACCACGCTCTGTGCCAGCAGGTCGGGCACCTGGCCGTCGACGATACGCTTGGCCAGCCCTTCGGCAATCGCGGTCTTGCCCACCCCCGCCTCACCAACCAGCAGCGGGTTGTTCTTGCGCCGGCGCGCCAGGATCTGCGCCACGCGCTCGACCTCCTGCTCGCGCCCGACCAAGGGATCGATACGCCCCAGGCGCGCCAGTTCGTTCAGGTTGCTGGCATAGGCATCCAGCGGATTGCCGGAGGCCGATGGCTCGCCACCCTCTTCGTCCTGCATGTCCTGGTCGCTGTCGGCATGCGCGCCATGGCCAGGCACCTTGGAAATGCCATGGGCGATGTAGTTGACCACGTCGATTCGAGCCACGCTCTGCTGCTTGAGCAGGAACACGGCCTGGCTCTCCTGCTCGCTGAAGATGGCCACCAGCACGTTGGCGCCGGTCACCTCACGCTTGCCGGAACTCTGCACATGGAACACGGCACGCTGCAGCACGCGCTGGAAACCCAGGGTCGGCTGGGTCTCGCGGTCTTCGTCATGCACCGGAATCAAGGGCGTGGTGGAGTCGATGAACTCCTGCAGGTCATGCTTGAGCTTGTCGAGATTCGCGCCACAGGCGCGCAGAACGGTGGCGGCCGCCTCGTTGTCAAGGAGCGCCAGGAGCAGGTGCTCGACCGTCATGAACTCATGGCGCTTAGAACGGGCCTCCTTGAAGGCCAGATTGAGGGTGACTTCGAGCTCGCGGTTTAACATAGCTTCACCTCATACCCAAGTGGTCGGCGTTAACCGTCCTTCTCGATTTCACAGAGTAGCGGATGCTGGCTTTCCCTGGCGTACTGGTTGACCTGCATGGCCTTGGTTTCGGCGATGTCGCGGGTAAACAATCCGCACACGGCCCGTCCCTCGGTATGGACGGTCAGCATGATCTTGGTCGCCAGCTCGCGGTTCAGACTGAAGAACGTCTCGAGCACCTCGACGACGAAATCCATCGGTGTGTAGTCATCGTTGAACAATACCACCTTGTACATGGGTGGCGCCTGCAGGATCGGCTTGGATTCCTGGACTGCCAGGCCGGAACCGTCGTCCTCATGCGACTGCGGGCGATCCTGATTGAATGTTAGTCGAATCTGGCTGAATGCATGCATGGAAAGAATTTCATCACATCGACAGGTTAAGGTTGTGGGTTGACCGCAAAAGGCCGCCGACGACGCAGCTGCCACGTGACCTTGACTATCGGCTAAAGGGTGTTACAACCAATAAGAGCCCACCGTGGTCAATAAAGATCCGCGCGGTCGACCAGATTTTTCACAGGTTCGAATGCGGATGACGTCGATGATACTCCAGTGATGGAGCCTTTGCAGAGGACATAAGGATGGCAACCGGCAAAGTCAAGTGGTTCAACAATGCCAAGGGCTACGGCTTCATCAATGAAGAAGGCAAGGCCGACGAGGATTTGTTCGCTCATTATTCAGCTATCCGGATGGACGGTTACAAGACCTTGAAGGCCGGACAGCCCGTGACCTTCGACATCATCCAGGGTCCCAAGGGGCTGCATGCGGTGAACATCCAGAGCGCCTCGGCGGACATCGCCGCCCCGGCGCTGGCTCCGGCCCGCACCGCCGAAGCCTGAGACGTCTCTTCTGCATGCGCCTGTCACGACCGGCCGCCCACCAGTGGGTCGGCCGGCCTGCTCCGCCAGTTGGCATGCTGGCCTGCCATGGCCGATCCCTGCATCGCCCAACCGAAACGCCACTCGCCCGACCGCTGCCACCCCCCTACACTTTGGTCTTATAAACGAACCGATATCGTTTCGCCTTGCTGATTACGACGAAGGGTTTGGTATACTCCAGCCCTGACCGCAGGGTCACCAAGACGAGCCCGTGAAGCAGGCGGCTCGCCTTTCGGCCCTCGCCGGCCAGCAAAGCCTGGGCTGTTACCGCATCCCAGCCGTTTGACGCTCGACTGATGCATCCACCATCACCGCTTCGCTGCCTCTCGACCCGTCCATGGCCTGGCCTGGACGCAGCGCCCACCAAGCGCCTCTCGAGACCGGGCACGCTCGGCAAAACAGAGAGTTAACCCGCATATGCCCTCCCGTTCCAAGATCATCTACACCTTCACCGACGAAGCCCCAGCCCTCGCCACCTATTCACTGCTGCCTGTCATCGAGGCCTTCACCGCTTCGGCCGACATCGCCGTCGAGACCCGCGATATTTCCCTGGCCGGCCGCATCCTTGCCGCATTCCCCGAGCGACTGGGTGCCGAGAAGCAGGTAGGCGATCACCTGGCGGAACTGGGCCAGCTGGCCACCACTCCAGAAGCCAACATCATCAAGCTGCCCAACATCAGCGCCTCGGTCCCGCAGCTCAAGGCCGCGATCAAGGAACTGCAAGCCCAGGGCTACGACATCCCCGACTACGCCGACGAGCCGACCAGCGCCGAAGAGAAAGAGTCGCGCGCCCGCTACGACCGCATCAAGGGCAGTGCCGTGAACCCGGTCCTGCGCGAAGGCAACTCCGACCGCCGCGCCCCGCTGTCGGTCAAGAACTACGCACGCAAGCACCCGCACAAGATGGGTGCCTGGAGCGCTGATTCGCGTTCGCACGTCGCCCACATGAACCAGGGCGATTTCTACGGCAGCGAGCAATCCGCGCTGATCGAAGCCGATGACAGCCTGCGCATCGAACTGGTCGGCACCGATGGCACCACCACCGTGCTGAAGGAAAAGACCGCGGTCAAGGCCGGCGAAGTGGTCGATTGCGCCGTCATGAGCCGCAAGGCGCTCAAGGCCTTCGTCGCCGAGCAGATCGCCGACGCCAAGGCCCACGGCGTACTGCTGTCGGTACACCTGAAAGCCACCATGATGAAAGTCTCCGACCCGATCATGTTCGGCGTGGTCGTCGAGGAATTCTACAACGACGTGCTGAGCAAGCACGCCGCCGCCCTGGCCGAAGCCGGCTTCAATGCCAACAACGGCATCGGCGACCTGTATGCCCGCATCAAGTCCCTGCCTGCCGAGCAGCAGGCGGCCATCGAAGCCGACATCCAGGCCCTGTACGCCTCTCGCCCGGCACTGGCCATGGTCAATTCCGACAAGGGCATCACCAACCTGCACGTGCCGAGCGACGTGATCGTCGACGCCTCGATGCCTGCGATGATTCGTGATTCGGGCAAGATGTGGAACGCCGCCGGCGAGCTGCAGGATGCCAAGGCGATCATTCCGGACCGCTGCTACGCCGGCATCTACCAGGCCGTGATCGAGGACTGCAAGGCCAACGGCGCCTTCGACCCGACCACCATGGGCAGCGTGCCCAACGTCGGCCTGATGGCTCAGAAGGCCGAAGAGTACGGCTCCCACGACAAGACCTTCCAGCTCGCCGCCGATGGCGTGGTCCGCGTGACCAATGGCAAAGGCGAAGTACTGCTGGAGCAGAACGTCGAGGCCGGCGACATCTTCCGCATGTGCCAGACCAAGGACGCACCGATCCAGGACTGGGTCAAGCTGGCCGTCAACCGCGCCCGCCTGAGCGATACCCCGGCCGTGTTCTGGCTGGACCCTGAGCGTGCCCACGACGCCATGATGATCCAGAAGGTCGAGAAATACCTGAAGGACCACGACACGGCAGGCCTGGATATCCGCATCCTGTCCCCCGTCGAGGCCATCAAGTTCTCCCTGGCCCGCATCCGCAAAGGCCAGGACACCATCTCGGTGACCGGCAACGTGCTGCGCGACTACCTGACCGATCTGTTCCCGATCATGGAACTGGGCACCAGCGCCAAGATGCTGTCGATCGTCCCGCTGATGAACGGTGGCGGCCTGTTCGAGACCGGTGCCGGCGGCTCGGCGCCCAAGCACGTGCAGCAACTGGTCGAGGAAAACTTCCTGCGCTGGGACTCGCTGGGTGAATTCCTGGCCCTGGCCGCTTCCCTGGAACACCTGGGCGAAGCCTATGGCAACGCCAAGGCCAAGGTCCTGGCCAAGACCCTGGACGAGGCCACCGGCAAGTTCCTGGACAACAACAAGTCCCCGGCGCGCAAGGTCGGCGGCATCGACAACCGCGGCAGCCATTTCTACCTGACCCTGTACTGGGCCCAGGCGCTGGCCGCCCAGGCCGGCGACACCGCCCTGCAGGCCCGCTTCGCAGCGCTGGCCAAGACCCTGACCGAGAACGAGTCGACCATCGTCGCCGAGCTCAACGCCGTCCAGGGCAAGCCGGCCGACATCGGCGGCTACTACGCGCCGAACCCTGAGCTGACCGCCAAGGTGATGCGTCCGAGCCAGACCTTCAACAGCGCCATCGCGGCACTGTAAGACTCGCTCGAGCAACAGCAAGGACCCCGGCCACGCACCGGGGTTCGTGCTTTCCGGGCCTCGGGTTGGCTGGCGGCAGGTCCGGATCCGGTTCGCCACAGCGCCAGGCGGCGGCAGACTCGCTTTTGCTTGCGGCTCGCAACCTGCCACCCTTAAGGAGAACGAACGAATGTCCTGGCACCCTCACATCACCGTCGCCACCGTCATCGAAGACCAGGGCCGGTTCCTCATGGTCGAGGAATTCAAGGCAGGCAAGCCTGTCTTCAACCAGCCTGCCGGGCATCTGGAGCCGGACGAAACCCTGCTCCAGGCAGCGCTGCGCGAAACCCTCGAGGAGACCGCCTGGGAAGTCGAGCTGACCGGCGTGGTGGGCATCTACCTGTACACCGCGCCGAGCAATGGCGTGACCTACCAGCGCATCTGCTTCGCCGCGCGCCCGCTGCGCCGGCAGGCCGGGCGCGCCCTGGACAGCGACATCGTGCGCGCCGTCTGGCTCAGCCGTGACGAACTGCTCGCCGAGCCTTCACGCTGGCGCAGCGAGCTGGTCCCGCGCTGTATCGACGATTACCTGGCAGGCCCGCTGCACAGCCTGGCGCTGCTGCGTGACTGACGAGGATGGCCTGGGCCTGATAGAATCGGCGCTTTTCCCAGATACACACCGGTAGCCATGACCAGCCCAGCACTCAAAGACCCCGCCAAGACCCGTGTCATCGTCGGCATGTCCGGCGGCGTGGACTCCTCCGTCTCCGCCTTGCTCCTGCTCGAGCAGGGCTACCAGGTGGAAGGCCTGTTCATGAAGAACTGGGAAGAGGACGACGGCACCGAATACTGCACTGCCCGCGAGGATCTGGCCGATGCCCAGGCCGTTTGCGATCGCATCGGTATCAAGCTGCACACGGCCAATTTCGCCGCCGAATACTGGGACAACGTGTTCGAGCACTTCCTCGAGGAATACAAGGCAGGCCGCACGCCGAACCCGGACATCCTCTGCAACCGCGAGATCAAGTTCAAGGCGTTCCTCGAGTATGCGCTGTCCCTGGGAGCCGACCTGATCGCCACGGGGCACTATGTACGCCGCCGCGACACCAGCGACCAGACCCAGCTGCTCAAGGGCCTGGACCCGAACAAGGACCAGAGCTACTTCCTGCACGCCGTCGGCGGCCAGGAAATCGCCCGTACGCTGTTCCCGGTCGGTGAACTGGAAAAGCCCCAGGTGCGCGCCATCGCCGAGAAGCACGGCCTGGCCACGGCCAAGAAGAAGGACTCGACCGGCATCTGCTTCATCGGCGAGCGACGCTTCAGCGATTTCCTCAAGCAATACCTGCCCGCGCAGCCTGGCGACATCGAAACGACCGACGGCGAGGTCATCGGCCGTCATCACGGCTTGATGTACCACACCATCGGCCAGCGCCAGGGCCTGGGCATCGGCGGGATGAAGGATGCCGGCGACGAACCCTGGTACGTGCTGGAGAAAGACCTGGCGCGCAACGTGCTGATCGTCGGCCAGGGCAATGAGCATCCGTGGCTGTTCGCCCGCGCACTGCTGGCCTCGGAAATCTTCTGGGTCAATCCGCTCGACCTGTCCGAGCCGCGCCGCCTGACCGCCAAGGTACGCTATCGCCAGGCCGACCAGGCCTGCACCCTGGAACGCACGGCCGACGGCTACCGCGCCGTGTTCGACGAGGCCCAGCGTGCCGTCACTCCCGGGCAGTCGGTGGTGTTCTATGACGGCGAGGTATGCCTGGGGGGCGGTGTGATCGAAGCCGCCGAACCTTGGAGCCCACGCGCATGAACCAGACCCAGGAGCAACTGGTCGCGCTGGGTGGAGTGTTCCAGGCCGCGGTACTGGTCGATCGCATCGCCCGCACCGGCCAGGCCAGCGAAGCCGACATCGGCTGCATGCTCGGCAGCCTGCTGGTACGCGACCCCAAGGACACCCTGGAAGTCTTCGGCGGCGACGACCTCAACCTGCGCGACGGCTACCGGGCGCTCATCGGCGCCCTCGAGCGCGACCCCAGCAGCCTGCAGCGCGAGCCGCTGCGCTACGCCCTGTCCATGCTCGGGCTCGAGCGACACCTGGCCAAGCGTGCCGACATGCTCGAAACCATCGGCAACCGGCTGCCGCAGATCCAGTCCCAGGCAGACCATTTCGGCCTGGTTCACGACAACGTCATCGCCTCCAGCGGGGCTCTCTACCAGGACACCCTGAGCACCCTGCGCCAGCGCATCCAGGTGCATGGCGACATGCGCTTCCTGCAGCAGGCCGGCAACGCCTCGAAGATTCGCGCCCTGCTGCTGGCCGGCATCCGCGCCGCGCGGCTATGGCGCCAGCTGGGCGGCCACCGCTGGCAGCTGATCTTCAGTCGTCGCAAGCTGCTCAACGAGCTGTACGGGATGATGCGGGCCTGAGGCGGGGCAGGCTGCAGGCAAAAGCGAGTTCGCCGCCGCCTGTCGTTGCGCCTACGCAAGGCTGGAACCTGCCGCCCAACCAACGCCATTGCAAATCGGCTTGAAGCTTGACGCTCAAGGCAGAGGCTTGCAGCTCCTCACTCATCCCGACGCATTTTCATGTATGATATGCGCCCTTCCAAAAGCCTGACTGTCCGAGAACACGCCATGCAGCTCTCCTCGCTCACTGCGGTTTCCCCTGTAGACGGCCGCTACGCCGGCAAAACCCAGGCCCTGCGCCCCATTTTCAGCGAATACGGCCTGATTCGCTTCCGTGCTCTGGTCGAGGTGCGCTGGCTGCAGCGCCTGGCCGCCCATCCGCAGGTCGATGAGGTGCCGGCTTTCTCTGCCCAGGCCAATGCCCTGCTCGACAAGCTGGCCAGCGACTTCCAGCTCGAGCATGCCGAGCGGGTCAAGGAAATCGAGCGCACCACCAACCACGACGTCAAGGCCATCGAGTACCTGCTCAAGGAGCAGGCCGCCCAGCTGCCGGAGCTGGCCAAGGTCAGCGAGTTCATCCACTTCGCCTGCACCAGCGAGGACATCAACAACCTGTCCCACGCCCTGATGCTGCGTGCCGGGCGCGACGAAGTGCTGCTGCCGCTGATGCGCCAGATCGCCGAGGCCATCCGCGCCCTGGCCCACCAGCACGCCGAGGTGCCGATGCTGTCGCGCACCCATGGCCAACCCGCTTCGCCCACTACCTTGGGCAAGGAACTGGCCAACGTGGTGTATCGCCTGGAACGCCAGATCGCCCAGGTGGCCGCCGTACCGTTGCTGGGCAAGATCAACGGCGCGGTCGGCAACTACAACGCGCACCTGTCGGCCTACTCGCAGATCGATTGGGAAGCCAACGCGCGCGCCTTCATCGAGGATGAGCTGGGCCTGGTGTTCAACCCGTACACCACGCAGATCGAGCCGCACGACTACATCGCCGAGCTGTTCGATGCCATTGCCCGCTTCAACACCATCCTGATCGACTTCGATCGCGATGTCTGGGGCTACATCTCCCTGGGCTATTTCAAGCAGAAGACCGTCGCCGGCGAGATCGGCTCCTCGACCATGCCGCACAAGGTCAATCCGATCGACTTCGAGAACTCCGAAGGCAACCTGGGCATCGCCAATGCCCTGTTCCAGCACCTGGCCAGCAAGCTGCCGATTTCCCGCTGGCAGCGCGACCTGACCGACTCCACCGTGCTGCGCAACCTGGGCGTGGGCTTCGCCCACAGCGTCATCGCCTATGAAGCCAGCCTCAAGGGTATCGGCAAGCTGGAAGTCAACACCCAGCGTATCGCCGCCGACCTGGACGCCTGCTGGGAAGTCCTGGCCGAGCCGATCCAGACGGTCATGCGCCGCTTCAACATCGACAATCCCTACGAGAAACTCAAGGAGCTCACTCGCGGCAAGGGCATCACCCCCGAGGCGTTGCTGAGCTTCATCGATGGGCTGGACATGCCAGCCGAAGCCAAGGCCGAACTCAAGCAGCTCACCCCGGCTACCTACATCGGCAATGCGGCAGCCCAGGCCAAACGCATCTGACCTGCGCCCTGCGTTCGACGCCCGGCTCAGCCGGGCGTTTTTATTCCAGCTTGAAAATCAAGTTCTTTCAATAGGTTGAACATGAATCCCGATACTCCACTTCAGCTTCTGGGTGGGCTGACCGCTCGCCAATTCCTGCGCGACTACTGGCAGAAGAAGCCCTTGCTGGTCCGCCAGGCCTTCACCGACTTCGAAAGCCCCATCGATCCAGACGAGCTGGCCGGCCTGGCGCTGGAGGAAGAAGTCGAGTCGCGCCTGGTCCTGGAGCATGGCGAGCGCCCCTGGGAGCTGCGTCGCGGCCCGTTTGCCGAAGACGCCTTCGCCGACCTGCCGGAGCGCGACTGGACGCTGCTGGTGCAGGCAGTCGACCAATTCGTGCCGGAGGTAGCCGAGCTGCTCGAACACTTCCGCTTCCTGCCCAGCTGGCGTATCGACGATGTGATGATCAGCTTCGCCGCCCCTGGCGGTAGCGTCGGGCCGCATTTCGACAACTACGATGTGTTCCTGCTGCAAGGCGTGGGCAAGCGCAACTGGAAGATCGGCCAGGTCTGCGACAGCGACAGCCCGTTGCTCGAGCATGCCGACCTGCGCATCCTGGCGGACTTCGAGCAGAGCGCCGAGTGGACCCTGGAGCCGGGCGACATGCTCTACCTGCCGCCGCGCCTGGCGCATTATGGCGTGGCCGAGGACGATTGCCTGACCTACTCGGTCGGTTTCAGGGCGCCGAGCGCGGCCGAAGTGCTGACCCATTTCACCGATTTCCTCAGCCAGTTCCTGCCGGACGAAGAGCGCTACAGCGACGCGGACGCCGAGCCGGTCCGCGACCCGCACCAGATCCAGCACGACTCGCTCGACCGCCTCAAGGCCCTGCTCGACGAGCACATGAATGACGAGCGACTGCTGCTGACCTGGTTCGGCCAGTTCATGACCGAACCTCGCTATCCGGAGCTGGTCAGCGGCGAGCCGCTGTCCGAGGAGGAGCTGATCGATACCCTGGAGCAGGGTGCGATCCTGATCCGCAACCCCAGCGCACGCCTGGCCTGGTCGGAAGTCGACGACAACCTGCTGCTGTTCGCCAGCGGCCAGAGCCGCCTGTTGCCGGGTCATCTTCGCGAGCTGCTCAAGCTGATCTGCGCGGCCGACGCTCTGCATGTGGAGAACATCGCGCAGTGGTTGGGCGACGAAGACGGCCTGACCTTGCTGTGCGAACTGGTCAAGCAAGGCAGCCTGGGATTCGCCAATGAATAAGATCAGCGTACGCCTGGCCGACTGGCAAAAGGACAATGCCGCCATCCGGCGTATTCGCGAGGCCGTGTTCGTTGCCGAGCAGCATGTGCCACCGGAGCTGGAGTGGGACGCCGAAGATCCGACCGCCGTGCATTTCCTGGCCCTGGAAGGCGACTATCCGATCGGTACCGCGCGCCTGCTCGCCGACGGCACCATCGGGCGCGTATCGGTACTCAAGGACTGGCGCGGCCTGAAGGTGGGCGACGCGCTGATGCGGGCGGCAATCCTCGAGGCACAGCAACGCGGGCTCGAGCAGCAGATGCTCAGCGCCCAGGTACATGCCACCGCCTTCTATCAAAGGCTGGGCTTTCGCGTAGTCAGCGAGGAATTCCTCGAAGCAGGCATTCCCCATGTAGACATGCTCCGCGACGACCTGGCCCTGCCGGACAGCCCAGGCGTCTGACCTGGACAACGACAGACCAGCCCGCATTGGCGCGGGCTGGTCTGCTGGCGTTGCGGCTGCGTCAGGCTCGGCCACCAGCGAAGCTGTACATGCATACAGATAAAGCTTGCCTCCTCCCCACGCATTGCGCATGCTACCGAGCCTGTACAGAAGCTTCGGAACTTCCGCGCCCATGCGTCTCTTCCTCTGTGAAAAACCCTCCCAGGCCAAGGATATCGCCAAGGCCCTCGGCGCGAGCCGCAGGGGCGACGGTTGCTGGGTGGGCAGCGACGCATGCGTGACCTGGTGCATCGGCCACCTGCTCGAAACCGCTCCACCCGACAGCTACGACGCGCGCTACAAGCGCTGGGTCCTGACCGACCTGCCGATCATCCCGCAGGACTGGAAGATGCTGGTCAAACCCAAGACCGCCAGCCAGTTCAAGGTGGTCAAGCGCCTGCTGGGCGAAGCCAGGGAGCTGGTCATCGCCACCGATGCGGACCGCGAGGGCGAAATGATCGCCCGCGAGCTGGTGGAGCACTGCCGATACCGAGGGCCGATCCAGCGCCTGTGGCTGTCGGCGCTCGACGACGCCTCGATCCGCAAGGCGCTGGCGCGGCTGCGCCCCGGCCACGAGACCCTCAGCCTGTATCATTCGGCGCTTGGTCGCTCACGCGCCGACTGGCTGATCGGCATGAACATGAGCCGGCTGTTCACCTTGCTCGGCCGCCAATCCGGCTACCAGGGCGTACTGCCGGTCGGTCGGGTGCAGACGCCGACGTTGCGCCTGGTGGTCGACCGCGACCGCAGCATCGCCAACTTCGTGCCCGTGCCCTACTGGGCCATCGAAGTGCGGCTGGAACATGCCAGCACCTCGTTCAACGCCCAGTGGCGCGCCCCTGAGCCCGTCTGCGATGACCAGGGGCGCTGCCTCGACCAGGCCGTCGCGACCAGTGCCGCGCAGGACATGCGCGCAGCCGGACAGGCCCGTGTGGTCAAGGTCGTCACCGAACGCATGCGCGAAGCCGCGCCCCTGCCCTTCGACCTGGGCACGCTGCAGCAGGTCTGCTCCAGCAAGCTGGGGCTGGGCGCCCAGGAAACGCTCGACATCGCCCAGTCGCTGTACGAGACGCACAAGCTCATCACCTATCCGCGCAGCGACTGCGGCTACCTGCCCGGCAGCCAGCATGGCGAAGCGGCCGGCATCCTCGATGCCTTGCAACGGGTCGACGCCAGCCTGGCGCCGCTGCGGCCGCACCTGGAACCAGGGCGACGTTCCCGAGCGTGGAACGATGCCAAGGTCACCGCCCACCACGGCATCATCCCCACCGCCGCGGCCAGCGACCCGGCCCGCCTGCCGGCCAGGCACCGGGCGGTCTACGAGCTGATCCGTGCTCGCTATCTGGCGCAATTTCTACCCGAGCATGCCTACGATCGCACCCAGGCGGACCTCGAGTGCGGCGGCCATGCATTGCGAGCCGTGGGCAAGCAGATCGTCGAGCCGGGCTGGCGGCGCGCCCTGCCCGAAGCGCTGACACCGGCCAAGGGCCGCGAACCCCAGCCGGCACAGGTGCTGCCGCCGCTGCAGCAAGGCCAGGACTGCGCGGTGCTCGAGGTACAGCTCAAGGACCTCTGGACTCAGCCACCAAAGCCGTTTACCGAAGGTGACCTGATCAAGGCCATGAAGAACGTGGCCAAGCTGGTCGAGGATCCCCGCCTGAAGCAGAAGCTCAAGGAAACCACCGGCATCGGCACCGAAGCCACGCGCGCCGGCATCATCCAGGGCTTGATCGATCGCGGCTACCTGCTCAAGAACGGCAAGGCACTGGCGGCCACGCCTGCCGCCTTCAGCCTGATCGACGCGGTGCCACGCGCCATCGCCGATCCCGGCACCACGGCGATATGGGAACAGGCGCTGGAGATGGTGCAGAACGGTGAAATGACCCTGGAGGCGTTCGTGGCCAGGCAGTCCGCCTGGATGGACAAGCTGGTACAACGTTGTTCGGGGCTGCGCTTGAGCATCAGCGGACCACCTACCCCGAGCGGCACCGGCGCTGCGCCCTGGAAGAACAAACGCCGCTCCGCCAGCAAGAGCGGCAAGAGCGGCAAGGCCAAGGCAACGACCTCCAAACCACGCCAGCGAGTGAAGCGAGAAAGCTGAGGCGTGACGCAGCCCAGCGTGGGGCCTCGGCCTTAGGCCCGAGCTGGAAACGACCGACCTGGCTTGGGTACCATGGGGCTCTTTCCACGCGGCCTCTGCCGCGCCTTCTCGAAAAGCGAACCCCATGCCCTTCGAACTCACCGTAGAACCCCTGACCTTGCTGATCCTGGCCGGTGTCGCCTTCCTTGCCGGCTTCATCGATGCCATCGCCGGTGGCGGTGGACTGCTCACCGTACCGGCACTGCTCACGGCTGGCATGCCCCCACACCTGGTGCTGGGCACCAACAAGCTCAGTTCCACCTTCGGCTCGGCCACGGCCAGCCTTGCCTACTATCGGCGCAAGCTCTTTCATCCAGCGCAATGGCAGCTAGGATTGTGGGGCACGCTGGTGGGCGCGCTGCTGGGCGCATTGATCGCCCATTACCTGCCCGCCGAATGGCTGAACAAGATGTTGCCGGTGGTGGTCTTCGCCTGCGGCCTGTACCTGCTGTTCGGCGGCACGCCCAAGGCCCCGCTGGACGCCAACGCTGCGATCAAGCGCCGCTGGCAACTGCCACAGGGCCTGACCCTCGGCTTCTATGACGGGGTTGCCGGCCCCGGCACTGGCGCGTTCTGGACCGTCAGCACGCTGTTGCTCTACCCCATCGACCTGGTCCGGGCCAGCGGCGTGGCGCGCAGCATGAATTTCGTCAGCAATGCCGCTGCGCTGTCGGTGTTCGTCTTTTCCGGCCAAGTCGACTGGCTGGTCGGCCTGGCCATGGGCCTGTCGGTCATGGCCGGGGCCTTCTTCGGCGCGCGCACGGCCATCAGTGGCGGCAGCAAGTTCATCCGCCCCGTGTTCATCGCCGTGGTGCTGGCCTTGACCGTGCGCCTAGCTTGGCAGCACTGGTTCGGGCAGGCCTAGACGTCGCGCCACGTACAAGTCGATCAGGTAGCGGGCGATCGAGCGGCTGGCCGGCAGCGGCGGCAGGCGCCTGATGTCGAACCAGCGCGCGTCCTCGATTTCATCGGCCTGCATGACGATCTCGCCACCGGCATATTCGGCGTGGAAACCCAGCATCATCGAATGCGGGAACGGCCAGCACTGGCTGCCGATGTACTGAATGTCACGCACCTGCACGGCCACTTCTTCGCGAACCTCGCGCACCAGGCACTGCTCGGCCGATTCGCCAGGTTCGGCGAAGCCTGCCAGGGTGCTGTAGACCCCGGCGACGAAGCGGGGCGAACGCGCCAGCAGCACCTCGTCGCCGCGCGTGACCAGCACGATCATGCTCGGCGAGATGCGCGGATAGCTGCGCAGGTCGCAGGTCTGGCAGTGCATGGCGCGCTCCCAGCGGATCTGGCTCATCGGCTGGCCACAGCGGCCGCAGAAACGATGCTCGCGGGCCCAGGTAGCGATCTGCGCGGCATAGCCGAGCATCTGGTAGGTCAGCGGGTCGCCCTCTAGCATGAACGTGCGCAAGCCGCGCCAGCCGTGACCGTGCGGAGCCGCGGTGTTGCGCACTTCGAGCAGGAACACCGGCTGTTCGTCGAAATGGCCGAGACCGTGCTCGCACACCAGGTCCAGGCCTTGGGCCTTCGCCCAGTCGCGCGCGAACAGCGCTCCCTGGTCGCCACACAGGAAGCCTTCGGGGCCATGGACGATGGCCAGCCCCGCGGGCAGTTGGGGGTCGAGTACTGCGGTGCTCCAGCGTGCCGACATCTTGGTTTTCCCTCCAGGCGTGGCCGCCAGGGAAGTCAGTCGGCGAACACGGGTTTCTGTTTGCTCATGTGCGCAGCGATCGCCAGGCGCAGGTCTTGCGATTGCAACATGGCGGCGTTCCAGGTGGCAACGTAGTCCAGACCATCGTCGACCCCATGATCGCGCATGTAATGAAGCATGCGCTTGGTGCCGGCAACGGCCAGGGGCGATTTCTCGGCGATCTGCGCGGCCAGCGCCAGCACACCGTCGAGCAGTTGCGCTGGCGTCTCGTAGACGCGGTTGACCAGGCCGATGCGCTGGGCTTCCTCACCGAGCACCTCGCGCCCGGTATAGGCCAGTTCGCGCAGCATGCCGTCGCCGATGATACGTGGCAAACGTTGCAAGGTGCCGACATCGGCGGCCATGCCCATGTCGACCTCCCTGATCGAGAAGCGTGCATCACGGCTGCAATAGCGCATGTCGCAGGCCGATACCAGGTCGATGGCGCCACCGATGCAGTGCCCCTGGATGGCCGCCAGCACCGGTTTGCGGCAATCGTCGACCGCGTTGAACGACGCCTGCAGACGCAGGATGTCACGCCGCAGCAGGCGTGCGTTGCGACCGACATCGGGGCCGAGCTGTCCGGCGAGCGCGGCCAGCAGTTGCAGGTCGATGCCGGCCGAGAAATGCTTTCCGGCGCCGCTGAGCACCACCACACGCACGGCGTCGGTATCGTCGATCCAACGGAAGATCTCGACGATCTCCTCCCAGAAGGCCGCATTCATCGCGTTGGCCTTCTCGGCGCGATCGATACGCACATGTGCGACCTGCCCGTTGAGTTCGACCTGGAATGCACTGTATTGGGCCATGCGGTTGCTCCTGCGACAATGGACTGCGCCAGACTATAGCCCAGCTGCCGGGCCGCACATTGGCCAAATGCCGGACTGCAGCCGCTAGCGCGCCTGGGTCAGGTGAATGGGCACGCGCGTCTGGCGCTGCGCGGCAGGTACCGGACGGCCGAACAGGTAGCCTTGCAGATGAGTGCAACCTTCGGCGGACAAGCGTGCCATCTGCTCACCCGACTCGACCCCCTCGGCCGTGGTCTTGATCAACAGGCTGTTGCTCAGCCCGGTAATGGCGCGGATGATCGACAGCGCTTCGCGGCTTTCGCCCATCTCGTGGACGAACGACTTGTCGATCTTGATGCGATCGAAGGGAAACGAGCGCAGATAGCCGAGCGACGAGTAGCCCGTGCCGAAATCATCCAGGGAAATCGCCACGCCCAGGGTCTTGAGCGCGCGCAAGGTGCGGATGTTCTCCTCGCTGTTGTCGAGCAGCACCGACTCGGTGATTTCCAGCTCCAGGCGTGCCGGAGCCAGGCCCGAATCCAGCAGCGCCAGGGTGACGTCCTCGATCAGCTGGCCACTCTTGAACTGCTTGGGCGACAGGTTCACCGCCACGCTCCGTGCATCTTGCCAGCTGGCCGCCTCCTGACAGGCCAGGTTGAGCACGCGCCGCCCCACCTCATGGATCAGCCCGGATTCCTCGGCCACCGGGATGAAGTCCATGGGCATGATCATCCCTTTGCCGGGATGCTCCCAGCGCACCAGCGCCTCGTAACCGGTGATGGCTTGGCCTTTGTGGTCGACGATCGGCTGGTAATGCAGCTGCAACTGGCCCAGGTGCAGGGCCGCGCGCAAGTCGGTCTCCACCAGGCGTCGCTTGCGGGCAGCCACGTCGAGCTCGACGTGGAATGCCTCATGGCGGTTGCGGCCGTTGCGCTTGGCCTGGTAGAGCGCCATGTCGGCATAGCCGAGCAACTGCTCGGCCTGGCGATGGTCGTCGGGCGCTATCGCCAGGCCGATGCTCAGCCCGACCGAAAACTGCTGCCCCTCGATATGGAACGCTGGGCCGACGGCCTCGATCAGCCGCCGGGCCGTGGCATGCGCCGCCTCCCGACAGTCCAGGTTGGCGAGCACGATGGCGAACTCGTCGCCGCCCAGGCGCGCCAGGGTGTCGTCGTCGCGCAGTTCGCGCCTTAGCCGACCACTCAATGCACGCAGCAGCTTGTCGCCGAACGCATGCCCCAGGGCATCGTTGATGTTCTTGAAATTGTCCAGATCCAGGCACAGCGCCGCAGTCAGCCGGCCACTCTGCTCGCCCTGCTTGAGCGCCTGACGCAGCCGTTCCTGGAACAAGGTACGGTTGGGCAGCCCGGTCAAGGCATCGTGATGGGCCATGTGATGGATCCGCGCGTGGGCCGCCAGTTCCTCGGTGACATCCTCGGCCACGAACAGCACATAGCTGTCCTGCCCCGGACTGTCCTCGCAGCGCAAGGTACGGCTGCGCAAGGTACGGCAACCCTGGCGGGTCTGTACCTGGCACTCGGCGACCTGAGCCTGGGTCCGCTCGGCGCCACGCTCGAACTGTTGCCGCAGGTAGCGCGCCACGCCCGCCGAGACGGTATGCTCGGGCAGTTGCCCGACCATGCCGGCGGCATGCTCGCAAAACAACTGCTCGGCCTGCTGGTTGGCCAGCAGGATGCGCTGGCTGCGCACATCCTGCACCACCACGCTGGCCGGTATATGGGCGATCACCGAGTCGAGAAAGCGCGACAAGGCATGCATTTCCTGGCTATAGCGCTCGGCCAGCTCCTTGGCCGCGAGCAGTTCCAGGTCGTGCCGACGGCGCTCGCTGATATCGCGAGTGACCTTGGCGAAGCCGATCAGTTGGCCGGCTTCGTCGTGCACCGCATCGATCACCACATGGGCCCAGAAGGCCGAACCATCCTTGCGATAGCGCCAGCCCTCTTCCTCGAAACGTCCTTCCCGGCGCGCCACCTCGATGTTGCGCTGGGGAACCCCAGCCATCCGCTCCGCTTGGCCATGGAACACCGAATAGTGCTGGCCGACGATGTCTTGCGCGGTGTATCCCTTGGCCCGCTCGGCCCCGAGGTTCCAGTTGGCCACTATCCCTTCAGGCGTCAGCATGTAGATGGCATAGTCGACCACGCTCTGGACCAGCAGGCGGTACATCACATCGGAATAGGCAACAGACAGCATGGCAAGCGACCTCGAGTGCGCGACGGGCCGGGCTGCGCCAGGCGGGGCAACCCATGCAGGCTACCTTAGCACCACCCGATAATGGCATAAAGCCACGCACTCAGCGGCCCGTGGCTGCCTCGCCTACCGGCACCGCCGCTTGCCTGGCGGTTTCGCCTCTGGCCCGGTCCCTGGCCGGACACTGGGTACGGTGCAGGTTCAGTGCCGTGTTGACGATGCCGATATGACTGAACGCCTGGGGAAAATTGCCGAGCATGCGCCAGCCTGCCGGGTCGTACTGTTCGGCCAGTAGCCCGACATCGTTGCACAAGCCGGTCAGACGCTCGTAGAGCGCCAGCGCTTCTTGCTGGCGCCCCAGCAGCACATAGACGTCGGCCAGCCAGAACGAGCAGACCAGGAACGTCCCTTCGCCCGGCGACAGGCCGTCGCAACTGCTGCCGCTGTCGTAGCGATACACGAACCCGTTGTGCAGCAGCCGTTTCTCGATCTGCGCCAAGGTTTCCAGGAAGCGCGGATCCTCGGCCGGCAGAAAGCCGGTCAGGGCGATCTGCAGCAGGCTGGCATCCATTTCGTTCGAGCCATAGGACTGGACGAAATGCCGACGCTGTGGATCGAGCCCCTGTTCACAGACCTCACGATGGATCTGCTCGGCCACCTGTCGGTAGTGCAGGCTGCGCTCACGGTCTTGGTCGTTGAGCTCGGCCAGGCTGGCGGCTCGGTCGAAGGCCACCCAGGCCATGACCTTGGAATGCACGAAGTGCCGCGAGCCACCGCGCACCTCCCAGATACCTTCGTCCGGCTGCTGCCAGATGCGCTCCAGGTACGGCATGATCAGCCGGGCAAGCGCGGCACTGCGTGGGTGCGGTGGCAACCCGCCCTTGATCGCCTGGCTCATGGCATCGGCCACTTCACCATAGATGTCCAGCTGGTGCTGCTGCGCCGCGCCGTTGCCGACCCGCACCGGCCGCGAGTGTTCGAACCCGGCCAGCCAGGGCAACTCATGCTCCGGCAAGTCCCGTTCGCCGGACAGGCCATACATGATCTGCATCTGCTCGGGATTGCCGGCGATCGAGCGCAGCAGCCATTCACGCCAGGCCTGGGCTTCCTCGAAGTAGCCCAGGTTCATGAATGCCAACAAGGTCATGGTGGCGTCGCGCAGCCAGCAGTAGCGGTAATCCCAGTTGCGCTGGCCGCCGATCCATTCCGGCAGCGAGGTGGTCGCTGCCGCGACGATCCCACCGGTGGGCGCATAGGTCAGCGCCTTGAGCGTCAGTAGCGAGCGACGAACCAGCGGCGTCCATTGGCCAACCTCCGGGCAGCGCGCGGCGAACGCGCGCCACTGCTCGACACTGTGCCGCACCGCCTGGTCGACATCGAAAGGCGGCGTCGGTGGCAGGTGCGACAGCTGGTGGGTCAGGCTGAACACATGGCGCTCGCCAGGCCGGACGCGAAAGCGACAGACACTGTGATGGTCCATGCCATGGGTCTCGACGGTACTGCGCAACAGCAGGCGGTCAGGCCCGGCCACCGCGCTGATGGTCAGCGGGTCGAGCTTTTCCACCCAGGGCACGCTGCGGCCATAATCGAAGCGCAGCACCAGGTCCATTTCGAAGCACACCTCGCCAGCCAGGCCTTCGACGATCCGCACCACGGTATTGTGTTCGCCCATGGGCATGCAGTCGCTCACCCGTGCCTGGCCATTGGCGGTCAGGTAGGTGGTCTGCAGCATCAGGGTGTCATCCAGGTAGGCCCGGCTGACGTCTTCCAGCGGTTCGCTCGGCGCGATGCGCCACCGACCGTTTTCCTCGTTGCCCAGCAAGGCAGCGAATACGGCCGGCGCATCGAAGCGCGGCAGACACAGCCAGTCGAGCGAACCGTCGCGGCTGACCAGCGCGGCACTACGGCAGTTGCCCAGCAAGGCATAGTCTTCGATCATTGCAGGCATGTGTTCTCCAGTACCGCTCAACCCAGCGAGTGCCATTCACGCTTGTCACGAGCCAGCAGCTCATCGCCAGCCTGTGGACCATCCTTGCCGGCCGGGTATTCATGCACCTCGCCGCCACAGGCCCAGGCATCGAGGAACGGCTGCACCGCACGCCAGCCGTTCTCGATGTTGTCGGCCCGCTGGAACAAGGTCTGGTCGCCGGTCAGGCAGTCGTAGATCAGCGTCTCGTAGCCGGTGGCCGGGGTCATCTGGAAGAAGTCCTTGTAGGCGAAACCCAGTTCGACATTCTCCATGACCAGCTCCGGCCCCGGCCGCTTGGCCTGCAGGTCGAACCACATGCCTTCGTTCGGCTGGATCTGGATCTTCAGGTAGTTGGGCTTGGGTCGCTCGGCTTCCGACTCACGGAACTGCGCATAGGGCGCCGGCTTGAAACAGATGGCGATCTCGGTGTCGCGCACGCTCATGCGCTTGCCAGTACGCAGATAGAACGGCACGCCGACCCAGCGCCAGTTGTCGATCATCACCTTGAGCGCCACATAGGTTTCGGTCTGGCTGTCAGCGGCGACGTTGGGCTCTTGCCGGTAACCAGCCAGACGCTTGCGGCCCTGCTTGCCCGCCACGTACTGGCCACGCACCGAGTTCTTCAAGGCCATCTTGGTGGACCAGGGCCGGATCGCGCCGATCACCTTGGCCTTCTCGCTGCGCACGGCATCGGCGGCGAAGGCCGCGGGCGGCTCCATGGCGACCATGGCCAGCAGCTGGAACAGGTGGTTGGGGACCATGTCACGCAAGGCGCCGGTGCCGTCGTAGAAACCGCCGCGGGTTTCGACACCGACCGTCTCGGCGGCCGTGATCTGCACATGATCGATGTAGTGGTTGTTCCAGAAAGACTCGAACAGACCGTTGGAAAAACGGCTGACCAGGATGTTCTGCACGGTCTCCTTGCCCAGGTAGTGGTCGATCCGGTAGATCTGCCGCTCGCTCATCACCTTCAGCAAGCAGGCATTGAGTGCCTCGGCGCTGGCCAGGTCGGTACCGAAGGGCTTTTCCACCACCAGGCGGCGAAAGCCACCTTGGCTTTCATCGAGCAGCCCAGCCTCACCCAGACGCCGTGCCACCTCGGGAAAAAAGCGCGGCGCGGTGGCCAGGTAGAAGATCGCGTTGCCGTGACTGGTCTTGCTCACCCGCGCGGCGATCGCGGCATAGGTGGCCGGATCGAGAAAATCCCCTGTCAGGTAGTCCAGGCGTTTGGCCAGGCGCGCCCAGACCTTGTCGTCGAGTTGCCGATCGGCTCCTTCGCCGCCCTGCTCGCGCTGGCGCATGAAGGCGTGCAGGCGATCGGCGAAAGCCTGGGCGCTGGCGGCATTGTGATCGACCCCGATGATTCGCAGGTTGCGGTCGAGCAAGCCATCCCGGCTTAGATTGTACAGTGCCGGCATCAGCAGGCGCTTGACCAGGTCCCCGTTGGCACCGAACAGGAACAGCGTGCAGGGGGGCGCGGCGGGAATGGAGTTGTTCTTCATTCAGGCTTCTCGACATGACCACCGAAACCCAGGCGCATGGCCGACAGCAGCTTGTCGCCGTAGGTGCCCTGCTGCTGGCGCGAGCGGAAGCGCGCGAACAGCGCGCTGGACAACACCGGTACCGGTACGGCCTGCTCCACCGCCGCCTCGATGGTCCAGCGCCCTTCGCCGCTATCGGCGACCGAGCCACTGAAGGCCGCCAGCTGCGGGTCTGCCGTCAGGGCATCGGCAGTCAGGTCGAGCAGCCAGGACGTCACCACGCTGCCGCGCCGCCAGACTTCGGCGATCTCCCCCAGGTCCAGCTCGAAACGCTCATCGGCCGGCAGCTGCTCGCTGCCCTTGCTGCGCAGCAGGTCGAAGCCTTCGGCGTAGGCTTGCATCAAGCCATATTCGATACCGTTGTGAACCATCTTCACATAATGACCAGCGCCAGGCGGTCCGGCATGGATGTAGCCCTGCTCGGCGCGGCCCGGTTCGCCATCGCGGCCGCGCGTGCGGGCGATGCTGCCGACCCCCGGCGCCAGCGCCGCGAACAGCGGTTCGAGGCGCTGGAACACATCCTTCTGACCGCCGATCATCATGCAATAGCCGCGCTCCAGTCCCCAGACCCCGCCGGAAGTGCCTACGTCCAGGTAATGCAGGCCGTGCTCGCTCAACGCCTTGGCCCGGCGCACATCGTCCTTGTAGAAGGTATTGCCGCCATCGATGATCGCATCGCCAGGCTCGAGCAACAGGGCCAGCCGGGCAATGGTCTGCTCCGTGGGCTGTCCAGCCGGCAGCATGACCCACACCGCTCGCGGCGCCTGCAGGCCGTGAACCAGCGCCTCCAGGTCGTCGGCGCCGATGGCGCCCTCGCCTGCCAAGGTTGCGATGACATCGCGATTGCGGTCATGCACCACGACCTGATGCCCGGCGCGCATCAGCCGCCTTGCGATGTTGCCGCCCATGCGGCCAAGCCCGACGATTCCCAATTGCATGTGCCGATGCTCCTTCTTGATCGGTGACGGGGCGAATCCGTTTCAGATTAGTCCAGCGCACGGTCCGAGGGTTCGGTGCAGGTGCGGTCGGCGTGCCGCGATGGGCCGCAACGCAGCCGGTCCAGCCAATGGATTGAGCGTCCATAACGAAAGTGACCAGCGGGTCACATTTTTATCTCCTTCTCTCCTACACTCAGGAAGCTGCCCTTGGACCACCTGGAAGATGCGTCAAAAACAAGTCGAACTTTCCAGATCGGCGACGGGTCATCAATTAAGCAGGCGACGATAGGCGGATTCACCCCGCCCGGCCTGCCCACCCCTAGCCAGATCACTCCCCTTGCGGCAGGAGCGCCGTGACGTGGAGTACCTGCATGCATTACCCCGGGGCATGGATCGCAATACGCAAGTACGAATTAGAGAGACCAACGCTTGAGATAACACTACGGGTGCCGGGCACCCGTCAAAGGGACGGAGAGAAGTATGATCAGTGCCGCTGTCGAGCCTCATGTAAATGCCTTCACCCAGAATGACCGCGAATCGTTCCGATCGGACTTCGCCACGACAGCCAAGGTCCCGAGCGCCCAACGTCAGCAGAACCCTCGCAAGAGAAAAGTGTTGTTCGTCACGTCCGAAATCGCCGACCTGGTGAAGACCGGCGGCCTGGGTGACGTTTCCTCCGCCCTGCCAAGGGCAATGCGCCAGTTGCATGATGTACGCATCCTGATTCCGGGTTATCCCCAGGTCATGGACAGCAACAACCCTATCCATATCGTCGGCGAGCTGGGCGGCCACGCGGCCTTGCCCGCCTGCAAGATCGGCCGGATGGATCTGCCTGACGGGCTGGTCATCTATGTGCTGATCTGCCCCGAGCTCTATCAGCGCGATGGCACCCCCTACGGCGGTAACGATGGACGCGACTGGCCGGACAATCATATCCGCTTCGCCCGGCTGGGCCTGGCGGCCGCCGAGATCGCCGCAGGCGAAGGCATGACCCACTGGCGTCCCGAACTGGTCCACGCCCACGACTGGCCCGCGGGCCTGGCACCGGCCTACATGCACTGGCGCGGCCTGAACACGCCGACCCTGTTCACCATCCACAACCTCGCCTACCAGGGCGTCTATAGCCGTGGCTGCTGCCCGGAGCTGGCCATTCCCGAACACGCCTTACAGCAGGAAGGCATGGAATTCTACGGCAAGCTCTCCTTCCTCAAGGCCGGGTTGGCCTATTCCAGCCACATCACCACCGTCAGCGCCACCTATGCCCGCGAGATCACTACGCCCGAGTTCGGCTGCGGCCTGGACGGCTTCCTCGCCAGCAAGGCGCAAAGCGGCTTGCTCGGCGGTATTCCCAATGGCATCGACGAAAGCTGGGACTCGGCCACCGATCGCCACCTGACCCACAATTTCAGCATCAACGATTGGGAAGGCAAGGCACGCAATGCCGATCAGGTACGCGAACTGTTCCAGCTCGAACCCTCGGACGGTCCGCTGTTCGCGGTGGTCTCGCGCCTGGTCTACCAGAAAGGCCTGGACCTGACCTTGGGTGTGGCTGACTACATCGTCGAGCAAGGCGGCCAGATTGCGATCATCGGCCGCGGCGAGCCGGAAGAAGAACAGGCCATGCGTGAACTGGCCTTGCGTCATCCTGGCCGTATCGGCGTGCGCATCGGCTTCAACGAGACCGATGCACGGCGCATGTTCGCCGGCAGCGATTTCCTGCTCATGCCGTCGCGCTACGAGCCTTGCGGGCTGAGCCAGATGTACGCGCAACGCTTCGGTTCCCTGCCGGTCGCGCGCAATACCGGGGGCCTGGCCGACACCATCGAGAACGGTGTCACAGGCTTTCTGTTCGATGAGTCGACCGTCGAGAGCTATCGCGAAGCACTGGGCCGGGCGTTCTACGTTCACCAGAAGAAGGACCTGCTCAATGCCATGCGCTGCCTGTCGATGACCCAGCCGTTCAACTGGTGCCAGGCGGTCGAACCCTACGCGCGGCTGTACGAAGACCTGGTCTGCCAGGCTCAGGCCGCCCACTACTGATCCAAGGAGCCGAAGATGCACAGGCATGGCGCACACTTTCTGGACGCCACGTCGGCGCGCTTCGCCCTTTGGGCGCCAAATGCGCGTAGCGTGAGCGTGATGCTCGAGCAGCAGCCCCCCATCGAGCTGCTGCCCGAGGACGATGGCTGGTTCACCGGTGTCGCCGCCTGCCAGGCTGGCGACCAGTATTGCTACAGGATCGTCGACAAGGATGGGCAGACGCTGGAAGTCGCCGACCCGGCTTCTCGCTATCAGCCAGACGGCGTGCATGGCCGCAGTCAGCTGGTCGATACCTCCAGCTTCGAGTGGCAGCATGACTGGAAGGGGCGCCCTTGGCGCGAAGCGGTGATCCACGAGCTGCATGTTGGCGTGCACGGTGGCTATGCCGGCGTGGCTGGCCAGTTCGAACGCCTGGCCGAACTGGGTGTGACCGCCGTCGAACTGATGCCGGTGGCGCAGTTTCCTGGCAAGCGCAACTGGGGCTATGACGGCGTCCTGCCGTTCGCGCCACAGAACAGCTATGGCAAGCCCGCCGAGCTAGGCCGGTTGATCGACCAGGCCCACGGCCAGGGCCTGATGGTGATGCTGGACGTGGTGTACAACCACTTTGGTCCGGATGGCAACTACCTGCACCAGTATGCCAGCGAGTTCTTCGACGAAAGCCGGCAGACCCCGTGGGGGGCGGCCATTGACTTCAACCGGCCGGCGGTGCGCGAATTCTTCATCCAGAACGCCCTGATGTGGATTACCGAGTACCGCTTCGACGGCCTGCGCCTGGATGCCGTGCATGCCATCGACAACCCCGATTTCCTGGTCGAACTGGCCCGCCGGGTGCGCGAGGCGGTCGAGCCTGGGCGCGAGGTCTGGCTGGTGCTGGAAAACGAGCACAATCAGGCATTCCTGTTGGAACAGGGCTTCGATGCGCAGTGGAACGACGACGGCCACAACGCCTTGCACGTACTGCTCACTGGCGAGACCGAAGGCTATTACGAAGACTACAAGGACCGGCCGATCGAGAAACTGGCCCGCTGCCTGGGTGAAGGCTTCGTCTTCCAGGGCCAGGCGAACCGTCATGGCACACCGCGCGGCGAACCTAGCGGGCACCTGCCTCCCAGCGCTTTCGTGCTGTTCCTGCAAAACCACGACCAGGTCGGCAACCGCGCCCTGGGCGAGCGTCTGACCCGTCTGTGCCCGCCGCAAGCCTTGCGCGCGGCCACCGCCTTGCTGCTGCTCACGCCGATGATCCCGCTGTTGTTCATGGGTGAAGAACAAGGCAGCCGCAGCCCATTCCTGTTCTTCACCGACCACCATGACGAACTGGCCGATGCAGTACGCGAGGGCCGCCGTGCCGAGTTCAAGGGGTTCGCCGCCTTCGCTTCGCCCGAGAAGCGCGAACAGATCCCCGACCCGAACCAGGCCAAGACCTTCGAGGATTCGCGCCCGCTCACCGACACGCCCGAAGCCGTCGAGTGGCAGGCCCTGTACCGCAGGCTGCTCGACCTGCGCAGACAACATGTCGTCCCGCATTTGCCCGCCATCCGCGCCGAGGGCGCCCGGGTCTTGTCCGACAAGGCGCTCACCGCCAGCTGGCGGCTTGCCAACGGCGAGCGCCTGCGCATCGATCTCAACCTTGCCGAGCACCCCTGCCCCCTCGACCTGCCTGGGCAGGAGCGCTGGCTGTTCGACAGTTCCGACCACCACGAGGGAGCCACGGCGTTGGCTGGCCATAGCTGTGTAGTGAGCCTGCTACCGCCCGACGAGGAAGCATGATGAGCACAACCGCCCTGCATGTGCTGGCCGAGAAAGTCGGTATCGCCCGTGACTGGACCGATGCCAACGACAAACCCCAGCAGGTGGCCGATGATGTCCTGCGCCAGGTACTGATCGGGCTCGGCCATCCGGCCGAGAATGACCAGGCCGTGCGGGACAGCCTCGAGCGCCTCGAGCAGGCAGCCACTGGCGATACGCTGGCGCCGCTGCTGACCGTGGTTCAGGACCAGGTGCTGGAACTGGATCCGCGCCTGGCCGGCTCCAGCCCTGTACGCATCACCCTGGAAGATGGCAGCTCACTGGAACGCAGGATCGATGAGCGGGGCCGGCTGCACGCGGACCTACCACTTGGCTACCATCAGGTCGACCTGGCGCAGCACAGTTTCACTCTGGCCGTAACGCCCGCGCGCTGCTACAGCCTGGACGATGCGGTTGCCGAGCCACCGGCCCGCTGCTGGGGCATCGCGGTGCAGCTGTATAGCCTGCGACGTCAGGGCGGCGGTGGTTACGGCGACAGCCTGGCGCTCGAGCAACTGGCGCGCCGGGCCGCCGAACGTGGAGCCGACGCGCTGGCCATCAGCCCGGTGCATGCCTTGTCTTCCATGGAGCGCAGCCAGTTCAGCCCCTACTCCCCGTCCAGTCGCCTGCTGCTCAACACCCTGTACGCCAGCCCCTCGGTAATCCTCGGTGAGCGCGCCATGCAGCTGGCCATCGAAGCGTCTGGCTTGCAAGCCACGCTGCGGGAGCTCGAGGCGCAGGAGCTGGTCGACTGGCCACGTGCGGCAGAAGCCCGGCACCAGCTGTTCAAGGCGCTCTACAAGGATTTCAACAGCAGCGATCAGCCATTGCGCGAGGATTTCGACAGCTTCCGCATTGCCGCGGGACAGGCCCTGGAGCTGCATTGCCGTTTCGAGGTGCTGCAAGCCCAGGCTGTCGAGAAAGGCCTTGGCGCCGACTGGCGCCAGTGGCCGGCCGACTGGCAGGATCCTGCCAGCCCGACCGTGCAGGAGCAGACCTCGAGCCACCCGAGCGAGCTGGAATTCCACGCGTTCTGCCAGTGGCTGACCGAGCGCAGCCTGCAACGCGCCCAGGAAGCGGCGCGCGGTGGTGGGATGGCCGTCGGCCTCATTGCCGACCTGGCCGTCGGTGCCGATGGCGCAGGCAGCCAGGCCTGGAGTCGCCAGGACGAGTTGCTGGCGGACCTGACGGTCGGTGCGCCACCCGACATCCTCAACCGTTGCGGACAGGACTGGGGGATCAGCGCCTTTTCGCCGGAAGGCCTCAAACGCAATGGCTACAGAGCATTCATCGAAATGCTCCGGGCCAATTTCGCCCACGCTGGCGGCTTGCGTATCGACCATGTCATGGGCCTGTGCCGTCTGTGGCTGATTCCGCGTGGCTGCAAACCCGATCAAGGCGCCTATGTCGAGCTGCCGCTGCAGGACCTGCTCAGGCTGCTGGCGCTGGAATCGGTTCGACACAAGGCAATCGTGCTCGGCGAAGACCTGGGCACGGTGCCCGACGGCCTGCGCGAGGCGCTGGCGGAAAGGGCCATCCTCGGCATGCGGGTATTGCAGTTCGAGCAGGACTCGCCCGGGCAGTTTCTGCCCGTGGCCGACTGGCCAGACGACGCCCTGGCGACCACCGGGACCCACGACCTGCCGACGCTTGCCGGCTGGCTGGAACGACGGGACATCGATTGGCAGAAACGCCTGTGCCTGATCGACGAGGCCGCCGAAAAAGACTGGCGCAAATCGCGTGAAATCGAATGCGAAGGCTTGCAACGCAGCTTCGTGGAGACGTTCGGCCCTCTGCAGGACACGTCCACCTCCAGCCTGATCGATGCCGCCATCCGCTATGTCGGCCAGACCCGCGCGCCCCTGGTGCTGATCCCGCTAGAGGACCTGCTGGGCTGCCAGGAACAGCCGAACCTGCCGGGCACCACCGAAGGCCATCCGAACTGGCGGCGCCGCTTCGACCGTCCGGTCATCGAACTGCCTGACGATGTCGATGCCATGGCGCCGGCCGATCCGCTTGCCGATCAAGACGCGATGCCGCGTCCGGAGCTGCTCGACGACGAAGATGCCGCGCGACGTATCGAATTGCTGGCCCAGGCCCGCGAACAAGCCTGGGAACGCGATCGGGCCAAGGAGAGTGAGCGATGAAACCCTTGACAGCGACCATCCGCCTGCAACTGCACAGTGATTTCACCCTCGATGATGCCGTCCCCCTGGTGCCCTACTTCGCCCAGCTGGGCATCAGCCATGTGTATGCCTCGCCGATCCTGACGGCCCGTGCCGGCTCGCGCCACGGCTACGACGTGGTCGACCCTACCCGGGTCAACCCCGAGCTGGGCGGCGAGGCGGCCCTCGAACGACTGATCGCTGCCCTGCGCCAGCATGGCATGGGGTTCCTGCTCGATACGGTCTCCAACCATATGGCGGTCGGCGGTGGCGACAACCCCTGGTGGCTGAGCGTACTGGCCTGGGGCCGGCGCAGCCCCTATGCGCAGTTCTTCGACATTCAGTGGCATTCCAGCGACCCGTTGCTCGAAGGCCAGCTGCTCTTGCCGTTTCTCGGCAGCGACTATGGCACGGCGCTGAAAAATGGTGACATTCCGTTGAAGTTCGATGCGCACCAGGGCGTGCTGCAGATCGAACACTACGAACATCGCTTCCCGATCTGCCCGCTCGACTACGGGCAAGTGCTCGAGCTGAGCGAGGATCCGCAACTGCGGGCGCTGGCCCAGCGTTTCGCCGCGCTGCGCACCTGCAGCGATCCATTGCTCGAGGCCGTGCAGCTGCATCGGCAACTGGCCCGGTTGGCCACCCAGGGCGCCAGGCTCGACGATGCCCTGGCCCTGTTCGACGGCCGTACCGAGGCAGGCTTCAAGCGCCTGCATGCGTTGCTGGAGCGCCAGACCTATCGGCTGGCCAGCTGGCGCACCGCGGCCGACGACATCAACTGGCGACGTTTCTTCGATATCAACGAGCTTGGCGGGTTGCGGGTCGAGCGCCATGCGGTATTCGAGGCGACCCATGCCAAGCTGTTCGGGCTGATCGAGCGCGGCCTGGTGGACGGCCTGCGCATCGACCATATCGACGGCCTGGCCGACCCTCGCGGCTATTGCCGCAAGCTGCGCCGCCGGGTCGAGGGGCTGCTGGCGGCACGTCCGGCGCAAGCGGCCTTGGAACACTTCCCGATCTACGTGGAGAAAATCCTCGGCAGCGGCGAGCACCTGCACAAGGACTGGCAGGTCGACGGTACCACCGGTTATGAGTTCATGAACCAGGTCTCGCTGTTGCAGCATGATCCGGCGGGCGAAGCGCCGTTGACGGAACTCTGGCAATCCCTCAGCGGGCGACCGGAGTTCGCCGAAGAGGTTGTCCAAGCGCGCCAGCTGGTGCTCAACGGCACCTTGGCCGGTGATTTCGAGTCGGTGGCCCAGGCTCTGCTCGCGGTGGCCCGCGACGACCTGATGACCCGCGACCTGACGCTTGGCGCGATTCGTCGCGCGCTGCAGGCGCTGGTTGCCCACTATCCGGTCTACCGCACTTACATCAATGCCGGGGGACGTCCGGCCGAGGACGAGCGCTTCTTCCAGCAGGCCGTGGCCGGGGCCCGGCAGATGCTGCATGAAAACGACTGGCCGCTGCTCGAACAGTTGCAGGTCTGGCTTGGTGGCCAGTCTTGGCGGAGCCTGCCGCCAGGCCGTGCGCGCAAGCGCCTGCGTCATGCCTGTGTGCGTTTCCAGCAACTGACGGCGCCGAGCGCGGCCAAGGCCGTGGAAGACACCGCCTTCTATCGCTCGGCCAGACTGCTGTCGCGCAACGACGTAGGCTTCGAGGCGGAACTGTTCAGTGCCGAGCCGCAAGCCTTCCATGACGAGGCGCTGGGCCGTCTGCGCGACTTCCCCGACAACTTGCTGGCGACCGCGACCCATGACCACAAGCGTGGCGAAGACTGCCGGGCACGACTGGCCGTGCTGAGCGAGCGTGCCGGTTGGCTGGCCAGCCAGGTGCACGCCTGGCGCGAGCTGGCAGCCCCCTTGCGTCAATCGCTGGACGATGGCGTGGCGCCCAGTCCAGGCGATGAGATGCTGCTGTTCCAGACCTTGCTCGGCAGCTGGCCACTCGACCTGTCGCTCGATGACGAAGATGCCTTGCGCAACTACGTGCAGCGCCTGCGCCAATGGCAACAGAAAGCCCTGCGCGAGGCCAAGTTGCGCAGCAGCTGGAGCGCGCCCAACGAAGCCTACGAAGGCGCCTGCGGGGCCTACATCGACAGCCTGCTGCTGGACCCACGCCACCAGGCGCTGCGTCAGTCGCTGGCCGACGCCGCTCGCTCGATCGACAGCGCCGGAGCCCTCAATGGACTGACGCAATGCCTGCTGCGCATGACGGTGCCTGGCGTACCGGACCTTTATCAGGGCAACGAGTACTGGGACCTGAGCCTGGTCGATCCGGACAACCGGCGTCCGGTCGACTACCAGGCGCGGCGCCAGTCGCTCGACGACAGCGCGCCGCTGCCCGAGCTGCTCGAACACTGGCGCGACGGACGAGTCAAGCAAATGCTGATCGCACGCGTCCTCGACGTCCGTCGTAGCCACCCCGAGCTGTTCAGCCGTGGCCAATACATTCCGTTGGCCGTGCAAGGACGTCATGCCGATCGGGTCCTGGCCTTCGCCCGCGTGGGCACCGATGCGCGAGCCATCGTGATCGCGCCACGGCTGGCCAGTGCGCTGCTGGGCAACGCACCGGCACCCCTGGTGGCAGCCCAGGACTGGGGCGACACCTGCGTGATTCTGCCGTCCGAGCTGTCGGTCACTACTTGCAAGGGACTTTTTGCCGGCGACGCTGTCAGCCATTCAGGGCAACTGAAGTTGAGCAGCGTACTGGCTGAGTTCCCGGTCAACGTGTTGTTTGAACACCTTTGAGCATCAGGAGTGTCGTGATGAGTGTCAATGAGGAACGTATCCGCGTATTCGCCTACCAGATCTGGGAATCGGAGGGCAAACCCGAAGGCCAGGAAGAGCGCCACTGGGACATGGCCCGCAAGCTGGCCGAAGCCGAATCCCTGGCACCCAAGGCAACCCCCAGGAAGCCTGCGACCAGGACCAGGTCCACAGTCGACGCGAAAGCATCTGATGGCAAGGTGGCAGCACCGCCCAAGCCGGCCAGCGCTGGCAAGGCCGCGGCGCAACCCAAGCCAACCAGCAACGGCAAGGCTTCCGCTTCTGCCCAGAAGACTGCCGCCAGCCCTGCTGAAAAGCCGGTAGCGACAAAGAAGCCGCGGGCCTCGAAGAAGCCTGAGGCAGGCTGACCTGCGGGCGCCTGCAAGAGTCTTCTGGAGCGGGGCTGGCCAGCCCCGCGATTGGTCCGACAGATCGACCATGACCGCTACGGCTAGCTGACAGCCATGTGCGGCGTGTGAATGCTTCCTGCCTCTAGGGCAGGGCCGCTCGCTGTCGCCAGTCGATCGCGCAAGGAGGCGCGAGTTCATCTGCTGCATGCCTCGGCGGCCAGGACAGCATGCGTCTGGCGGAGGGTCTCGAGTGCGCGGTTCTTATTGCATATATCGGTCGAAGAGAGGACGTCATGGCTCCACGTACACCCAAGAAACACAATCGCTCCGTCGCGCCCACACGCATCCGCGAAGGCTTGCCCTTCCCGCTTGGCGCCACCTGGGACGGCCTGGGCGTGAACTTTGCCCTGTTTTCCGCCAATGCGACCAAGGTCGAGCTGTGCATTTTCGATTCCAGCGGCGAGAAGGAGCTCGAGCGCATCGAGCTGCCCGAGTATACCGACGAGATCTATCACGGCTACTTGCCCGACGCCCATCCCGGCCTGGTCTACGGCTATCGTGTCCATGGCCCCTACGAGCCGGAGAATGGCCACCGGTTCAACCCCAACAAATTGCTGATCGATCCCTATGCCAAGCAACTGGTCGGCGAGCTGAAATGGTCCGAAGCGCTGTTCGGCTACACCATCGGCCATCCGGATGGCGACCTTAGCTTCGATGAGCGCGACAGCGCCCCGTTCGTCCCCAAGTGCAAGGTGATCGATCCGGCCTTTACCTGGGGCCGCGATCGGCGCGTGCAGACCCCATGGGAGCAGACCATCATCTACGAGGCCCATGCCCGCGGCATCAGCATGCGCCATCCAGCGGTCCCGGAAAGCGAGCGTGGCACCTTCGCCGGCCTGAAGAACGATGAGTTGCTCAAGCACATCAGGGACCTGGGGGTCTCGGCCATCGAGCTGTTGCCGATTCATGCCTTCGTCAACGATCAGCACCTGCTGGAAAAAGGCCTGAACAACTACTGGGGCTACAACAGCATCGCCTTCTTCGCGCCGCACCCGCGCTACCTGGCCAGTGGCAAGATCGCCGAATTCAAGGAAATGGTCGCCCACCTGCACGATGCCGGGCTCGAACTGATCCTGGACGTGGTCTACAACCACACCGCCGAAGGCAACGAGATGGGGCCGACCCTGTCCATGCGGGGTATCGACAATGCCTCCTACTACCGCCTGATGCCGGATGAAAAGCGCTACTACATCAACGATTCGGGTACCGGCAATACCCTCGACCTGAGTCATCCCTGCGTACTGCAGCTGGTCACCGACTCGCTGCGCTACTGGGCCGGCGAAATGCACGTGGACGGCTTTCGCTTCGACCTGGCAACCATCCTCGGCCGCTATCACGATGGCTTCGACGAACGTCACAGCTTCCTCGTGGCTTGCCGCCAGGACCCGCTGCTGCGCCAGGTCAAGCTGATCGCCGAGCCTTGGGACTGTGGTCCGGGTGGCTACCAGGTCGGCAACTTCGCGCCGGGCTGGGCCGAGTGGAACGACCGCTTCCGCGACACCGTACGCGCCTTCTGGAAAGGCGACGAGGGACAACTGGCAGACTTCGCTGCCCGCGTGACCGCTTCGGGCGACCTGTTCAACAATCGCGGCCGACGCCCCTACTCCTCGGTCAACTTCGTCACTGCCCACGATGGCTTCACCCTGCGCGACCTGGTGTCGTACAACGACAAGCACAACGAGGACAACGACGAGAACAACCAGGACGGCACCAGCAACAACATTTCCTGGAACTGCGGTGCCGAGGGGCCTACCGAGGATCCGCAGATCAATGCGCTGCGCATGCGCCAGATGCGCAACTTCTTCGCCACGCTGCTGCTGTCCCAGGGAACGCCGATGATCGTCGCCGGTGACGAGTTCAGTCGCACCCAGCACGGCAACAACAACGCCTACTGCCAGGACAGCGAGATCGGCTGGATCAACTGGGAGCTGGACGAGGAAGGCAAGGAGCTGCTGGCCTTCGTCAAGCGCCTGAACCGCCTGCGCCTGAACTACCCGGTGCTGCGCCGCTCGCGCTTCCTGGTCGGCGAGTACAACGAGGCGATCGGCGTCAAGGATGTCACCTGGCTGGCGCCCGATGGCAACGAAATGACCGTCGAGCAGTGGGAAGACCCCAATGGTCGCTGCCTCGGCATGCTGATGGACGGCCGCGCGCAAGTTAGCGATATCGCCCGTCCTGGCGCGGAAGCGACCTTGCTGCTGATCGTCAACGCCCACCACGAAAGCGTGTCGTTCCTATTGCCGTCGGTGCCCGAGGGCGACTACTGGAACTGCCTGGTCGACACCGACCGGCCCAAGCTGCGCAAGGCCCAGCGCCTGGACTTCGACAGCACTTTCGAAGCGACGGGTCGCTCGTTGGTTCTGCTGGCCTTGCAACGCGACGAAGAGTAAAGGCCAGGCAAGCCCCGTGCCAGGCCTGTCGCACGGGGCGGCTGGCGCCCAACCCAGAGGAGCGTTCGTGGACCCTGCCTCCAGCAGTACAGGTTTCGCCTCTACCGACAACGCGCCGCCCGTGCACCGGTTGCGCGTGTTGACGGTCAATACCCACAAGGGCTTCACCGTCTTCAACCGACGCTTCATCCTGCCCGAGCTGCGTGAAGCGGTGCGCAGCACCCAGGCGGACATCATCTTTCTGCAGGAAGTGCTCGGCAGCCACGATGGACACGCCGCGCGCCTTCCCGGCTGGCCACAAGCCCCTCAATACGAGTTCCTGGCCGACAGCATGTGGAGCGATTTCGCCTACGGGCGCAACGCAGTCTACCCGGACGGCCATCATGGCAACGCCTTGCTGTCGAAGTATCCGATCCTCGAATACCGCAATTTCGACATTTCCATCACCGGCCCTGAACGCCGCGGCTTGTTGCACTGCGTGCTGGACGTACCTGGTACAGGCGGCGTGCATGCGATCTGCGTACACCTTTCCCTGCTCGAGAGCCATCGGCAGAAGCAGCTGCAGTTATTGGGCCGATTGCTGCAGGCGCTGCCAGCGGATGCGCCGGTGATCATCGCTGGCGACTTCAATGACTGGCAACTGCATGGCAACCGCGTCATGCGTGGCCAGTTCCGCCTGCAGGAAGTCTTCGAGCGTCACCATGGACAGCTGGCCCGCACCTATCCGGCAAAGGTGCCGCTGCTGCGCCTGGACCGGATCTACCTGCGCAACGCCGACAGCCACCAGCCAAGGATCCTTGGCCACAACCCATGGCCGCACTTGTCCGACCATCTGCCCTTGGCGGTTGAAGTGCGGCTATAAAAGGCACGGGCGCTGGCCAGCAGTGGCGCGTCAGTCTTCCAGCGGCTTGGGCGGCGCGACAGGCCTGGCAGGCTTGGCCGACTTGCTGTCCTTGGCTGCGGCACTCTCGCTGCCGCCGGCCACAGGCTCCGGCGCAGCCACTGTCTTCTCGGTAGCCGGCAGTTCATCGACGGCCTTGAAGATCACCTGCGGATCGATCGGCTGGTTCTCGCCATCGTCCTTGAGCACATGCTGTTGCCCGTCCTTGCCTACCAGGATCACCTTGGTGCCTTTGCTGGCACCGAGCTTCAGCTCGCGGATCAAGGCCATGGTGGCCTGCTGCTCGAGCTGCTTGTCCTCGCGCTTGCCCACCAGGCCAGCCACGCTGAACAGCACCAGGCTGCGTTCCTTGAAAGCCGTCTGGGTCGCCGGATCCTTCAAGGCTTCGTTCAAGCCCTTGAGCGTCGGGTCCGCGGTACTTGGCGCGATGACCACCAGGGGCCTCGACTTGCCCAGCTCCTTGGCAAGCGGTGCATCGCTGTCGGCCGCGAGCAGCGGGCCGGCGACGGCCAACAAGGTGGCGAGGGTCAGTGACCGGGCGAGCATGTGCATCTCCTTGTTTGTATCGATAAATCAAAGACTACTGATCAAGGCGAAATATCCGACGTGCGAGCCTAAACCATTGCAGCGAAGCGGTACGTTGCTCAAAAGTAACTTAGGTTTTCCAAACATTTCCGACAAGGACTTAGGAAAAGCCCTACATTGCTCAGCATAGCAAGTGTCTTCGAAACTACTTTCCGGGGTTTGTCGCCGGGGCAGGCAGCGGTGAGTTCAAGCGTGGGCCTGCTGCGCCGGCCATGGAGCGGCACGACTCCGGCCAAGGCTAGAACAGGGGCATTTGCCGACCGACGAGGCTCGCGAAGTCATCCCCCACGAATGGCAAGATCGCATCGGCCACCGGCGCGAGCTGGCGTTCCAGGTAATGATCGTAGTCGATCGCACGGTGACGACTCTCCAGCGGCTCAGGCCCGGCAATGGTCATCACGTAGCTGATCCAGCCGCCGTTCTGGTATTGCTGGGGGCGCCCGGCGCGGACATTGAACTCATCGGCCAGGCGCGCCGCGCGGACATGGGGTGGCACATTGCGTTGGTAGTCCGAAAGCGGTCGACGCAAGCGTTTGCGATAGACCAGCAGCTCGTCCTGTTCACCTGCCAGGGTGCGCCGGACGTACTCGCGCACGTAGTCGCGGTAGTCTTGGCCACGAAAGATCCGCCCGTACAGCTCGCGCTGGAATTGTCGCGCCAGTGGCGACCAGTCGGTGCGCACCGATTCCAGGCCCTTGAAGACCACTTCCTCCTGGCCATCGGCACGCCGTACCAGCCCGGCATAGCGTTTCTTGCTGCCCTGCTCGGTGCCTCGGATGGTAGGCATCAGAAAGCGTCGAAAATGCGTTTCGAACTGCAGTTCCAGGACGCTTTCCAGCCCCAGCTCCTGGCGCAGATGCTCACGCCACCATTGGTTGATTTCGGCTACCAGCGAATGACCGATGCGTGTCGCCTGCGCTTCGTCATGCGCCTGGCGCAACCAGACGAAGGTGGAGTCGGTATCACCGTAGATCACTTCCAGCCCCCGGGCTTCGATCAGCGCCCGAGTCTGGCGCATGATCTGGTGCCCGCGCAGGGTGATGGACGAGGCCAGCCGTGTGTCGAAGAAGCGACAGCCACTGGCACCCAGCACGCCGTAGAAGGCATTCATGATGATCTTCAAGGCTTGCGCCAAGGGCGAGTTGCCATCGCGCTTGGCAGCCTCGCGGTTCGCCCAGACCCGTTCGACGATAGCCGGCAGGCAATGCCGCGTGCGCGAGAACCAGGCCCCCCGGAAGCCTTCCACGGCATGCGCGGGGTCGGGCTGGCGCAGGCCCTCGGCCAATCCGACCGGATCGATCAGGAAGGTGCGGATGATCGAGGGATACAGGCTCTTGTAGTCCAGCACCAGCACCGAGTCGTACAGCCCTGGACGCGAATCCATGACGAAACCGCCTGGGCTGGCCTGTTCGGGTTGGCTGCCGACGTTCGGCGCGACGAATCCCTGGCGGTGCATCAGCGGCAGGTAGAGATGGGTGAACGCGGCGATCGAGCCGCCGCTGCGGTCCACCGGCAGCCCGGTGACGGTGGCGCGCTCGAGCAGGAACTCGAGCAGGCGGGCCTGGGTGAAGATCCGCGTGACCAGTTCGCAGTCCTTGATGTTGTAGCGCGCCAGGCCAGGCTTGTCCTCGGCGAACAGCCGGTTGATCTCGTCCATGCGGTCGTAGGGCGTGGAAATCGCCTTGCCCTCGCCAAGCAACGCGCGCGCGACGCTTTCCAGGCTGAAGGAGGGAAAGCTCCAGGTGGCCGAGCGCAGCGCCTCGACACCGTCGACCAGCAGCCGGCCGGCCGCCGAGGCGAAGGTCTGCGCGCGGCTGCCACGCTCGCGCAGGCTCATGGGGCTGGCGTCCCGACCGATGCGCAGGTCGACCTGTGCGGCATCGGCCTGAGCCTGCAGTACCCGCAGGTCGAACTGCACCACGTTCCAGCCGATGATCATGTCCGGATCATGCCGCGCCAGCCACTGGTTGAGACTTTCGATCAGCCCAGCGCGACTGTCGCGATAGATCAGTTCGCAATCGGCCGTGTCCGGCTGGCCATTGGCCGGGCCAAGCATGTACACCTGGCGTTGCCCGCATCCCTCCAGGCCAATGCAGTAGAGGTCGCCACGCGCGGTGGTCTCGATGTCCAGCGACACCAGGCGCAAGGCCGGCCGATAGTCCGGCGCCGGCTTGAGCAGCGCATCGCAGATCACCCCCTCGGCATCCGGCGTGCCGCCGAACCACACCGGGGCAGTGATGAAGCGCTCCATCAGGTAGCGATCCGGCGGCCGGATGTCCGCTTCGTGCACCTCGACCCCAGCGGCACGCAAGCGCTGCTCCAGTTGCAGCAGCTGGCGGTATTGCGGGCAATACAGGCCAAGCATCGGACGCTGCTGGAAATCACGCAGCTGCAACGGCTTGAGAGTCACGCCCGGCTCGTCGGCCAGCACCACCTGAGCCTGCGCCCGCTGCCCTGCCGGGATGAAGGCGACTGCCGTCTGCAAAGGCAGGCGCACGCAGCGCGGCCCCAGGTCGGTGGCCAACCACAAGGTCACGCAGATGCCTTGCGGCGTGTCATGCCAGTGCCGGGTCAGGATGAAACCCTGCTGCAACTCCACTGCCAGGCCTCTGATCGGTGATAGTCGATGATGTGATTGTACGTGGGACGGCTGGAGGATGCCGGCCTATTGCAAGCGGCGCGTCATCCACGCATGGCTGCCACTGCACTGGCCACAGCGCAAATGACCAGCCGTCGGTACGGGGCCATGCCTGCTCAAGACCGATGACACCAAACGAATCATCCAGCCCACCGACACTCCATATCCTTACCATCCCTGCCAGCGCTTTGGCTGGCTCAGCGACCGGAGAGGCCATGCAACTCGTCGACTGGTACTGGCCGAGCGGGCCCATTCAAAATACTGTATATGGATACAGCTATCAGAATGGAATGCCCATGAACATCGACGACACTGGCTTCGAGCTGGGAATGCCGACCCCTGTCGAAATGCTCCAGCAGCAATTACTGCTGGTACAGGCCGAATACGAGAACGCCATGGTCGCGCTTGCCAGGGCAAGACAGGACATCCGCAGCCTGGTCGACATGCATGCCCAGTGCATGCGCGACAGACAGGGCGCGCAGAGGTCGCTGGCTCAGGCTCAGCGCGAACTGCTGGACAAACGCAGCCTCATCTATCGGCTGGAGGTCAGGGTCGATGAACAGGAAACCCGGATCCGCCTGCTCGAACAGCAGCTTCATGGCGTGGTACGGCGCTGACCGGGTCGACTCGCAACCACGGAGGTGAACATGTGCGGACGCGTGACGCAGTACAACGGCATTCATGACTTCGTCGCCGCGCTTGGCGTGGAAGGTGCCTGGCGGGACAACGTCTCCGAACGCTGGCAGCCGCGCTTCAATGTGGCGCCTGCCACGGCGGTCATGGTGCTGCACCAGCAAGCGCAAGGCCTGGTCGCCGACCTGGTCAAGTGGGGCTGGAGACCACACTGGGCGGGCGATCGTGCCGCGCCGATCAATGCGCGCGCGGAGAAGGTCGCCCATGGCGCCTTCTTTCGGGCCATCTGGCCGAGTCGAGCGGTCACGCCGATAGACGGCTGGTACGAATGGGTCGATGAAGGCGGCCCGCGCAAACAGCCTTACCTGATCCGACGGCGTGACGGGCGTCCTGCCTTGTGCGCCAGCATCGGCCAGTTCCAGGGCAGCCCACATGATGGCTTCGTGATCATTACTGCCGATGCACAAGGCGGCATGCTCGACGTGCATGACCGCCGCCCTGTCGTCCTGGCAGCGGAACTTGCGCGCGAATGGCTCGAGCCTTCGACACCCAGAACGCAGGCCGAGCAGATGGTGCTGAACCTCGGCGAGCCGGCCGAAGCCTTCGAGTGGTATCGGGTCAGCCCGGCCGTGGGCAATGTACGCAACCAGGGAGCGGAACTGATCGAGCCCCTGGATCTTCCCCGCCGCTGAGCGGACAGGCGCCTGGCAACGACCCCGACGCCGCGCCTGCCCCAACGGCCCGTGCGGCGTTTGCCATCAGCCGGCGGGCCTGTTCAGCAAGCGCCCGGCGGAATACCGTGCTTGTTGAGGTCCTTCAGTCGCTCGCGCTCCTTTTCGGTCGCATGTGCCGGGGTATCGTCGTTTTCAGGCTTTTCTTTCTTTTCTTCGGTCATTGCATCGATCTCCATTGGGTACCGGTTTTGGCAATCTGCCGTGCCTGGGGTTCAGTCGGCACGACCCGCAATACGGCCTGGCCAGATGTAAAAATAAATTTCAAGGCGACCCTGTTGTCCTAATTGACAGACACAAGCCTATGGAGGAAACGATGAAATTCGCGAAGTTCTGTCAGTGGCTGTCCAACCAGTCCGGAAGTTCCAGGACCTTCCTGATCGCGCTGGCGCTGATCATCATCTGGGCCTGCACCGGTCCGTATTTCCACTACAACGACACCTGGCAGCTGATCATCAATACCGGTACCACGATCATCACCTTCCTGATGGTGTTTCTGATCCAGAACACCCAGAACCGGGACAACGATATCCTGCACGTGAAGCTGGATGAGCTGATTCGTGCTACCAAGGCGGCGGAAAATTCGGTGCTGGATCTCGAGGCGATGAGCGGTCGTGAGCTACAGCAATTGAGAAAAGCCTATCGGGCCATGGCCGAACGCAAGGCCAGCCTGGACATGAACGGGCCATTCGACAAGCAGACCGACGTGCACAAATGAGCCACCGCCGGTGCATGCCGCTGCGCTCGAGGACCTGGACGAACCCGAGCGAGGCGGCGCCTTTGCCGACCGCCTCGCTGCAAACGCGTCGAGCCTCGCTCACTCGGCAGTGGACCACTTGGCCGACTCGCTGTCGATGCGCGCGATCACGGTCGCGTTGTATTGACGCTGGCGATGCAGGTCATCACGCATGGCCGGGAAGTCCAGCGACTTGTGCTGCAACTCACGCACCACGATGTTGGAAATGACGTACTCGCCGCATTCGACGCAGGACACCTGCTGGCCTTGCTCGTCGGCTCGAACCACCTCGGCATCGGTTCCACACAAGTAGCAATTGATCACGAGATTTCTCCAATGGCTTTACCTGTGGGAGGACAGCGCGGCATCGCGGTTCAATCGATCGTACCGGTGAACACCCGTCTTCGCTGTCACTTGCCGCCCATCAGGTTGCCGAGTGCCCGGTCTTCGACGAAGCGCATCCACTGCTCGAAAGCCTGTCGATGCTCGGCGGTCACGTCGTTCCACGCGACCATGTCCAGCTGACCGTACGCGACCTGCTTCATCGTTTCGGCGACCACGTCGTTCAGGTGCTTGATGAGTTGATAAGCCTCGAATTGGGCTTCCTGATCTTTCGCTGTCATAGGAAAGCTTCCGAAGAAAAACTTGTGTTACAGCCAGTTAAGCAGACGACCTGAGAAAAATTCTCAAGGTTCATCCTTTGTCCGATTTGCCGACGAAGGACGCCAAATGTTGGGAAAACATTCATTCAGGCGCCGTTTTCCGCCACCTGCTCACTGGCGCCCAACCCTGCCCTGTCCGCCTGGCGTGCTGATCACGGAAGAAACAGGTGAACCAGCGCGTGTTTGATGGTCAGCCAGGGCTTGAAAGTCGACAAGTGATCGAAGAGGTGGCTGGAACTGCCAGTCAGACTCACGACCGAGATATAGATGAACCATCGGCCAACCAGCCTCGACAGTTTTCGCTTGAGCAATCGCAACAACGGATATACCTGGCCTGATCTTGAAAATGAAAAGTCCGACTGGATGTCGGACTTGGCGTTGCCTGTGGGGGTGCGAGGAAAAGCGCAATCGCATCGCTCGATGCGTGCGAGGCAGCCTCAAGGACGCCGGACCGTGGTGCGCAATCCGGCGAGCAGCAGCAGCACGCCGGGTACCAGCAGGCCGATGGAAGTGTAGCCGAAGGCAGGCTGGCCGCTCGCACCCACGGCAGCGAAGGCTGCGCCCGTGCCTATCAAGGTGGTGCTCGCGATGATGAACGGTTTTCCGGTGTACTTGCGCATGTCGGCTCTCTTTTGCGTAGCGCCCATTCAAGCACAAATCGCTGCCGTGCGCCGCAGCGAACTTGCCGATCCGTCAAAGCCATTGCATGAAGCCATCGAAGCCGGATAAAAAGAACCCCTGGAGCGATGCAACGGTCTGGGCAGTATCGAGCTCGACCAGGTTCGTCGTCCCAGGCTGACGCTGCCAGCCTGGCCAGGTTCGACGCAATGCCGACTTTCGGGATGATCACACTTACCCTTACCTGAACGGAGTTCCCGATGCCCCAACCTGTAATGGAACCTCACCAGTTCCTGTCCGCCGAGGAACGCGCGGTGATCTCGCAGATCGAGGCGACCACCAACGTGCTTCGACTGGTTACCCGGGTCACGCAGATGCGCTTTGCCGCGATCGCGAAACTCACCGATAGCGAATGGATCACTTGCTCGGTCTACGATCCGGGTCAACTGGGTATCGATCCGGGCGAAAGCGCGCCTATCGACACGACCATCTGCAGTGAATTCAAGCGCAACCCGCAAGCCTTTCACATCCCCGACATCGACAGGCACGAGCGCTTCGCTCACAAGGCGATCGTCAGGAAGTTCGGCCTGCGGAGTTACGTAGGCGCGCCGATCCTCCTGCCCGATGGGCGCATGTACGGGGCCCTATGCGCGCTCGATTCGAAACCGTCCCCAAGCGAAGATCCGGATACAGCGGAAACGCTCGGGCTGTTCGCCCGGTTGATCGGCTGCATCTTCTACGCCGACCTGCAGGACCACGACTCGCTCGACGAGCGCAGTCACGCGCGCTCCGCCCACCCTGACAGCAAGACCGCCAGCCAAGCCCCAAGGCGCTGAACAATCATGCTTCACGCAAGCTGCTCGAGCGGTAATGCAGGTGCAAGGTCGGACCACGCGACGGGAGTTTCGTCGGGGGCCCGATGCTCAAGAAGACGAGGGAAAGGACCGCGCCCAGTGGCTGCGCAAGGTGGCAGTCGCTCCCTCGAGCGCAGCCTGCCCCCTGGCTGAGGAAAAGCTCAGCGTGGTGACTGGGCTGGCGCACTGGTGGACATATGGCGCTATTTCGCATCCCGCTCGGTTTGCGCGGTCCCATTGTCGCGCGGGGCCAGCGCATCCTGGTCGGAGCCAGGGTTGCCAGGCGGCGGCGTCCAGTCCTGCGGGTGGCTTTCGCCCTGCTTGGGCTCGGACCTGGTCTGCTCAAGCCCCGAGCCGTGGCCTTCACCGGTGTCCGTGGTCTGGTCGGCGGGGCCTGGATAGGCCGCTTCCGGTCCGTTGTCTTTCTTCACCATGAGACTCTCCTTCGCTGAAGTGAATATCTGCATCTACAGTTCTGAGGAATCGATCGGTGGCAAAGTGTCAGGCTTGCGACGAATGGTCACCCAGGCCGTTTCGAGGCGACCGATCGCTACGCCGCCCCCACACCAGGGCAGGCACGATCCGGATGTAAAGCAACTCGCCCAACAGCTCCACCAGGGTCTGGGTGATCACCGCCGCGGCCGCCAGGCCTCTTATGTCCTCGGGCAAGGCCAAGGCCAGCGGCAACACCACCAGCGAATTGCGGGTGGAACTGCTGAACACCACCGACCGGGCCTTGCCGGCTGACAGCCCGAACCCCCTGGCGACCAGGGCGCCCGCAGCTGGTGCCAACACCAGGAAACCGACATAGACCGACAGGACCGGCAGCAAGCTATCGAGCTGCTGCCAGACGAAGGCGATCTGCGAGCCGATCACCACGACCAGGACAGCAGCCATGGCAGGCACCGGCAGCCAGGCCCAGCCACCGCTCCAGCGCGCCAGCAGGCGCGATCGCCTGGCGCCGGCGCAGGTCAGCACGGCCAGGCCCATGGGCAGGACGATCAACAGCACGAACGCCTCGATGAACGGCCCGGCGGAAACGCTCATTGCCCCGCCATCTTCCAGCATCAGGGCCAGGTACAGCGGCAAGAGGATCAGCTGAAGCACGAGCAGCAAGGGGGTCGCGGCCAAGATCAGCCGTGAATCGCCCTTGCCGATATGGGTGAACACCACCACATAGTCGATGCAGGGGGTAAGCAGCACCAGCAGCGCGCCGACCAGGATCGCCGGATGATCGACCAGGCCGCGGGTAAGGCCCCAGACCAGCAACGGAACCAGGATGAAATTGGCACAGAGCAAGGCGCCCATGTAGCGTTTGTCATCCAGGCCCTGGCGCAGCTCCAGGAACGGGATCTGCAGGAACATGGCGTACATGAGCACAGCAATGGCCGGCGTCACCCAGGCGGCAAGCCCCTGGGCGGTCTGCGGCGCCAGCAGCCCGAAGGCGGCCGCGAGCATGACCGCGATTAGATAGATCGGAATCTGCCGTCGTTCCAGCTTGTCTCTGTTCACGCAAGGTCCTTGGGATGTAAGAATCGTGCTGCATAGGGTAATGTATCAGACGCTGGTGCCGATCGAACGAATCGGGCAGATTTCGGCAAGCCCGTGGCAGGTCATGCATCGGGCTGGCACTGAGCGGTCGCGCCACCGTCCGAACCCTTTCCAACGAGTCGAAAGCCGTCGATGGCCTGGCCAGCTGGCAGACCCGTTGCCATGCCTACCTCGTGCCTACAGTGGCTTAGCCTACCCGCCTGCAATCGGAAACGGGCCGGCCAGGGCCGGCGCCCACCGGGCACCCTTCCCTGCGCTCGTGGACATGGCCGTCTCGGCAGTTGCCGATACGCTCGTGCTGCCTATACCGGTTACCAGCAGCACCGACATGGAACGTGCCCGTACGGCGTCTGGAACATGACCAGAGCACGTTGCCAGCCCGCTGCCCCAGCGTCGCGCCTGCCTGGCTGACCGCTATTGACAGCTTTGCGCAGGTCCGCTGCAATGGCCGGCGTTTCACGGACGATGCAAGGAATCCGTCGATGGCCAAGACGCCATTTCCCACCCGGGGCGACCTGCCCCGCGCGCTGATTTTCATCCCCCTGGGTCTGTGCCTGCTTTGTCTCACCTTCTGGCTGGTCGAACACCGGCTGGGCTTCCTGGCCCAGGCGCAACGCGCCGAAGGGCACGTCAGCGCCCTGAACGCAGGCGGCAGTCATCCCCAGATAGACTTCACCGATGCCAAGGGCGAGACGATCAGCTATCCCGAGAGCGGGTTGATCTTCGGCTACCAGGTGGGTGATCCGGTGACGGTGTTCTATCGCGCCGAAGCCCCCGCCAGTACCGCGATCATCGCAGACCGTGGCGCGCTGTGGGGCGCCAGCCTGCTGGCAGGCCTGTTCGCCATCGTGTTCAGCGCAGGGGGTGGCTACCACCTGGTCGCATGGATTCGCCAGCGTCGGATGCCGCGGCTCGCATAAGGAGAGACAGATGCATATTCCATTGCCCGTGAGCGTCAGTGACTGGCGCTACAAGACCGCCAGCGGCGGCGGGTTGACCGTGGTGTTCGCCGCCGCTGCCGGCGGCGCGCTGACGCTGACCGACCCGCAAGGGGTCGACCAGCAGTTTCGCTACGGCTCGGTCGGGGTCGGCCTGGGCATCGGTGCGCGCCTGCCGCGCTTCGGCAAGGTCAACTTGCACGTGCGGGGCAAGAGTGTCGGAGCAGCAGGCGCCAGCGAAGACTTTCCCTCGGTTGGCCAGGTGCTGGTGGCCGACTCGATCGCTGCCCGTGGCCTGGTGCGCGAGGATTTCCAGGGCGCCTGCGTGTTCCTCGAAGGGGGCATAGGCCTGCTCGGCGGGGCCAGCGGCTCGGCCATGCTGTTCGGCCTGGATCCCAAGCTGCTGGCCATGACCGCCGCGACGCTGACCCCGGTGGGCAACCTGCTGCTGCCCCACGACAGCGCGGTGCGCCTGCTGCGCTCGGCCAAGGGCGCAATCGTCGCCGCCGGAATCAACGTGGGGCTGCAGGCCGGTGGCGGCGCGACGATTTCCCTGGGTGGGCTGTTCTGAGCATGGCTGACCAGCCTATACGCGTTCATCGACCTGGCGATCGATGAACGCGTGTATCGAGGCGTCTCGACCGAGCCTTGGCCACGCCCAGCGCGCCTGGTCCGTGCCACTTCGCGATGCCACCGGGAGCGAACCCTACGCTATTCACACACGCCTCGAACGGATACCCCATGCGTCCTCTCAAGACCTGGCTCGGCTGCCTGCTGCTTCCCCTGTTCACTGCCTGTACCGGCCAGCAGACCCAGCGCACCGTGGTCTATGAAAACACCGTCTACCACTGGCGTATCGAACATGTGGTAGTGCGCAACTTCCCGGCCAGCGCCCGCCAGTTCTATCAGGTCTACCTGCGAGGTCGGCCACTGATCCTCCCAGGCAAGGCCTTCAACGACCGGCGCGACATCGACAGCTTCCTTGCCGCCGGTGGTTTCGACATTGCCGACTGGCGCAACAAGTCGATCATCGTGGCGTTCGAGAACATTCAGGAGCGCGACGGACAGACGCTGCGGCTGATCCGCTCGGTACTGGTCACGCCCGAATACACCGAGACCGAAGTGGTGTTGACGGACTTGTATACCCAGCAGGAAGTGGTGGTGGAGCGGGTGGAACCGCCTGTTCCTGCTGGAAAATAGCGAATCGAGGCGTGACCAGGGCTCTTGGGCACGCACAATGAACGAGTGGACGAAAATGCGCTCGAGCGCGCAATGATCGCCTTTCAGCGGGCAACGGATCAGCTCGAAGGCGTCATCATGGGCAAGCCACATGGCGATGCAGTCCCGGAGGCCTCGAATAATTCTGCATTCGTTGAGTTGATCGCCGATGGCAACACCGATCTGGCCAACAAGGTCCGGCAGTTTCAGTTCCGCGATATTCGACCGAAAGCAGCTTCGGAGATCGACGACATCACTCATGCCGGCAGACTGCTCGGGCACTCGAAAGAAGAGATGACCAAGCGAGTCTATCGCCGTGTGGGCGAGGTGGTCAGCCCGACCAAATAGAAGCCTGATGCGGAAACGATGTCCCAGGATGCGGAAACGATAGGGTTTCCAGCGCCCAAAGAAAAACCCCGCAGACCAAGATCTGCGGGGCTTTCGAATGGTGGAGGCCGAGGTCGGAATCGAACCGGCGTAGACGGATTTGCAATCCGGAGCATAACCACTTTGCTACTCGGCCTCAAATGCGGATCAGGCTGGCTTTCGCTTCACCATCTCCTTGAAATCGCTCGACTTGTTCGAAGTCTGCTGCGTTTCGATGGGCGCCATTATGTCTGCATTCGATTGCCCTTGCAACCCCCTGAATCGAAAAATATCCAAAAGGTTCAAGGTGTTAGCGCAGCCGGCCAAGCCTGCTCCACAGTCCGACCAAAGCGTTCTCGACAGAACCGCTCGCCGTCAGGCCGATCCGCTCCTGCAGACTCTTGCGTTCGGCATAGTGCAAATGGAACAGACTGGCTTCGCGCGCGCGGTCGCTGAGGTATTCGTCACTGGTGCGCAGTTCGTCGACCAGTTGCTTGTTGAGCGCGGCCAGGCCCAGCCAGACTTCGCCGGTGGCCACTTCGTCGATGTGCAGCTGCGGACGGTAATGGACGACGAAGTCCTTGAACAGCTGGTGGGTGACATCCAGGTCTTGCTGGAATTTCTCGCGGCCCTTCTCGGTGTTTTCGCCAAATACGGTAAGGGTGCGCTTGTATTCGCCGGCGGTCAGCACTTCGACGTCGATGTCATGCTTCTTCAGCAGCCGATTGACGTTGGGCAACTGCGCGACCACGCCGATGGAGCCAAGCACGGCGAAGGGCGCGCTGATGATCTTCTCGCCGATGCAGGCCATCATGTAGCCGCCACTGGCGGCGACCTTGTCGATGCAGACCGTGAGCGGAATCCCGGCCTGGCGGATGCGGGCCAGTTGCGAGGCGGCCAGGCCGTAGCTGTGGACCAGGCCCCCGCCACTCTCCAGGCGCAGCACCACCTCGTCACGCGGCGTGGCGAGGGTGAGCAAGGCGGTGATCTCGTGACGCAGGCTTTCGGTAGCCGACGCCTTGATGTCGCCATCGAAATCCAGCACGAACACCCGTGTGCGCTCTTCGGACTTGTGCTTGTTCTGTTTCTTTTGCGCCTTGGCCTGCTGTTTGCGCAGCGTCTTGAGCTGCGCCTTGTCGAGCAGCCCCGCCTCGAGGCGCTCACGCAGCCCCTTGTAGAACTCGTCCAGGCGAGTCACCTGCAGTTGCCCGCCTGCCTTGCGCCGGCCCTTGCCGCGCATGCCGGCCAGAGCCGAGAGAATGATCAGAATGGCGATCACCAGGGTGGCGGTCTTGGCAAGGAAGCTTGCGTATTCGGCCAGAAAATCCACGTCGAGTCCTCGTTGAAGCAGCGCCGTCACGGCGCGAAAATGTTCCAAGCATACCGGCGCGCCTGCCTGGCTGCCAGCATCCGCAGATCCTGCAACAACGTTCAAACGACCTTTTCAAACGCTTGTATGCTTTTTCGTTGACAGGCTTTCAGACGCGCCCTACCCTCCAGCAATCCGACCACGGTCGGGTATCGACTGTCAGGCCCGAACAGATACGACAAGGAACATTCCATGACCTCCGTAGCCGATGCTGTGAAGAAGATGCAAGAGAAGTTCAATCCAAGCGCCGCTGCCGGCCTGGATCTGGTGTTCGGCTTCAACATCACCGATGAACACAAGCACTACGCCTTGATCGTCAAGGACGGTACCTGCGAGCTGCAGGAAGGCGAGAACCCGGACGCCAATTGCACCCTGGTGATGGACAGCGAGACCCTCAAGGGCATCGTCAGCGGCGAGACCGATGGCATGCAGGCTTTCATGAGCGGCAAGCTGCGGGTCGAAGGCGACATGATGCTGTCGATGAAGCTGAGCGAGCTGTTCCCCGGCTGATCGCTTCGCTACGCTCGAAAAAACCGAAGCCTGCGGCTTCGGTTTTTTTGCCAATGAAACTGCGATGGCCGGTATCAATGCATGTGCTGGCCGTGACCGCCCTCGGTCGTCAGCGCGCGCACCGGAGCCTGCACCTCGAGCGTCTGTCGCTCGCCCTGTTGATCCTCGATGGTCAGCGTCAGCGGCACCTGCGAACCTTCCCTGACCTGCTCCTTCAGGCCCATCAGCATCACGTGCAGCCCACTCGGATCGAGGCTCACCGGCTTGCCTGCCGGCAACGGCACCTCGGTGACCTGGCGCATGCCCATGACATCGCCGTTCATGGTCATCTCATGGATCTGCACGGTACCCGCCACCGGCGAGGCGACGCTCACCAGCTTGCTGTCACTGGTCGCGGTAAGCATCATGAAGGCGCCGGTGGAGGGTTGGTTCGGCACCGTGGCGCGCACCCAGGCGTCGCTGACGGTGGTCTGGGCCAGCGCCGACAGCGGCAGGCTGGCCAGTGCCAGGGCAGCGACGCGACACTTGAGCGATTGCAACGAAAAAGCCATCAGCAGATCTCCATGAGAGTGAGCAGGTCCTCGGCGCATTCCTTGGCATTGAGCGAGTGAGACAGGCTCAGGCGCAAGGTGCCGCGCGAGTCATAGACGTAGCTGGTCGAGGAATGGGAAATGGTGTAGGTATCCCCTGTCGGGACCTTTTCATAGAACACCTTGAACTCCTTCGCCACCTCGGCAATCTCCTCGGGCGTCCCGGTCAGGGCCGTGAACGAGGGATCGAAGGCCTTGACGTAGGCATCGAGCACTTCGGGGGTATCGCGCTCGGGGTCAAGGGTGATGAACACCACCTGCAGGAAACCGGCGTCGCGCCCCATCAGCTTCTTGATCTGCACCGCGCGGGCCAGGGTGGTCGGGCAGACCGCCGGGCACTGCGTGAAGCCGAAGAAGATCATCGGCATGGTGCCGTAGAAACTCGACAAGGTACGAACGTTGCCCTGGGTGTCCTTGAGCTTGAAGGAGCGCCCGAGGATCTCGTTGCTCATGTTCTTGCCGTACTTGAAATCGAGACCGCGGGCCGGGCTGCATCCGGTGAGCAGGCCAAGCCCTAGCACGCCCATCCCGGCAACAACTGCGCGCCGGGTCAACAGATCATTCATGTAACCATCCTTTATCGGGAAGGTGCCGGCCCCTGGCAGGACCGGGCGAGAAACCGGCGCATTCTTGCACGTCGTCTCGCCCCCTTCTACCCGCTGATCGGCGCAAACCGCCCAAGCCCTTGAAATACGGCATGCGGCCTGTTGTCGCAGGGATTGAATCCGTAACAGTTTATTGCTAAGAGCGAGACAACAGCCCACGACATTCAGTGCGCGGGCGCCCGCTCCAAGGCCGCGCCGAGCGCCTTAGCATCGGTGTAGTCGTGTTGCGTCACTAGCGTCCGCTGGTCCAGCTGCAGCCAGGTCACCGCACCCTTTTCGCCTGGGTACCGACTGGCCACTCGCCCTTGGCGGTCGAGCAGCACGCGATAGCTGTAGTCACGCATGGCGGGAATCGCGAAGAGCGTGCTGATGACGGCAGGCATGCGCTGGATGTCGGCGACGAAGACTGCATCGCGTGCTTGCAGGTAACCTCGAGGTCGCTGCGCCAGCGCCGCCTCGACCAGCCTGGCGCCGTCCATGTCGCGAGCGACCAGCAGGATCCGAGTCTGGGCAGATAGGGTCCAAGGCTGGTCATGCTGGTCGAGCAAGGTCCAGGGGGCCAGGCGTTCGCCCGGCTGCAGCGCCTGGGCGAAGGGTGGCAGCAGGCATATCAGCAGGGCCAGGGCGTATTTCATCGTAGGGTCTCGGCAAATCGAAAGTGTCCCAGGATAGCGCAGGGCTTGGCTGTCGGCAGCCTCGCCGGCAGGCAACGCTCATGACCAGGCCGGTGCGACGTCGCAGCCAGGCAAGCGCTGCGCACGCGCGCAAGGTATACCCCAGCTGAATCCGGCGGGCCATGGCGGCAGCGCGTTGTCTTTCCCAGGGCCTGCGAGCACACTCATCCGCCAGCATCATCCTCGGAGCGCGCCGTGCCCAACATTCGTCAGTTCAGCAAGAAAGCCAGCAGCACCAACATGCTGCGCCTCAAGCCAGCCGCCGCCGATAGCTCTGTGCCTCATGCGGTTGGCTTCGTCCTGTTGGAACATTTCTCGATGGCCAGCTTCACCGTGGCCATGGATGTGCTGGTGACGGCGAACCTGCTGCGCAGCGACAGCTTCCGTTTCGCGCCGCTGTCGCTGGACGGCGATCGAGTGTTGAGCGACCTGGGCCTGGAACTGGTGGCCAGTGAGCTGGAGCCCCATGCGCTCAAGGAGCTGGACCTTCTGGTGATCTGCGGCGGCCTGCGCACGCCGCTCAAGTACCCGGAACTGGACCGTTTGCTGAGCGATTGCGCAGGGCATGGCCTGACCCTGGGCGGGCTATGGAACGGCGCCTGGTTCCTCGGCCGCGCCGGGGTGCTGGCCGACTACGGTTGCAGCGTGCACCCCGAGCAGCGCGCCAGCCTGGCCGAACGCAGCCCGCAATCGCGCATCACGCCGGCCAGCTTCACCCTTGACCGCGACCGCCTGACCGCAGCCAGCCCCAACGGCGCCATGGAGCTGATGCTTGGGCTGGTGCGGCGACTGCACGGCGACGCCCTGGCCGAAGGCGTCGAAGAAATCCTGTCGTTTTCCGGGGCTCGCTACCGCCAGGTCGGGCCGGGCGCGAAGAAGTCCATGAGTGTGCACCTGCGCACCATCGTCGAACTGATGGAGAACAATCTCGAGGAAACCCTCAGCCTGGATCAGCTTGCCGCCTACAGCGGCCGCTCGCGACGGCAGATCGACCGACTGTTCCAGGCCCAGCTGGGCACCTCGCCACGGCGCTACTACATGGAGCTGCGCATCACCAAGAGCCGCCGTCTGCTGCAATATTCCGACTTGTCGGTGATGGAGGTGGCGGTGGCCTGCGGGTTCGTCTCGGTGTCGCACTTCAGCAAGTGCTACGCGGCCTATTTCGGTTACCCGCCATCGCGCGAGCAGCGCCTGGGCGAGTGAAACGCAGACGGGCCGGCGGTGGCCGGCCCGTGCAGGACGATGGCGGGGCGGCTCAGGCCGGCTTCATGATCAGCACCCCGAGCGGGGGCAGGTTGAGGGTCAGCGACAAGGGCTGGCCGTGGCGAGGTTCAGGCTCGCTGGCGACCGTCCCGAAGTTGCCGAAATTCGATCCGGCATAGCATTCGGCGTCGGTATTGAGCACCTCCTGCCACTGTTCGCCGAACGGTACCCCGATGCGGTAGCTGTCACGGGGCACGGGCGTGAAGTTGACCACCACTAGCAATGGTTCGCCGTCCTTGCTCCAGCGCAGCCAGGCATACACGCTGTTGCGCGCATCATCGCCGATCAGCCACTGGAAGCCTTGCGGCTGGCAATCCTGTTCATGCAGCGCAGGTTCGGCCCGATACAATCCGTTGAGGTCGGCCACCAGCTTCTGCATGCCTTGGTGCTCCGACTGCTGCAGCAGGTACCAGTCGAGCTGATGATCGTGGTTCCACTCGCGCCATTGGCCGAACTCGCACCCCATGAACAGCAGCTTCTTGCCTGGATGGGTCCACATGAACGCCAGGTAGGCACGCAGATTGGCGAACTTCTGCCAGCGGTCGCCAGGCATCTTGTCGATCAGGGAATGCTTGCCATGCACGACTTCATCGTGGGAGATCGGCAGGATGAAGCGCTCGGAGTAGGCATAGACCAGGCCGAAGCTCAGTTCGTTGTGATGATAGGCTCGGTGGACCGGGTCGTTCTGCACATAGTGCAGCGTATCGTGCATCCAGCCCATGTTCCACTTGTAGGCGAATCCCAACCCGCCCTGCTCGGTCGGCTGGCTGACGCCTGGCCAGGCCGTGGATTCCTCGGCGATGATCAGCGCGCCCGGCGTTTCATGGGCAGCGACGCCGTTGAGATGCCGAATGAAATCGATGGCCTCGAGGTTCTCGCGTCCGCCATGGCGATTGGGGACCCATTCGCCGGCCTTGCGCGAGTAGTCCCGATAGAGCATGGACGCTACCGCATCGACGCGCAGGCCATCGATGTGGAAGTGCTTGAGCCAATGCAGTGCCGAGGCCATCATGAAGCCGCGCACTTCGTTGCGGCCCAGATTGTAGATCAGGGTATTCCAATCCTGGTGGAAACCTTCCAGGGGGTTGTCGTACTCGTACAGTGCCGTGCCATCGAAGCGCGCCAGACCGTGCTCGTCGGTGGGGAAATGGGCTGGCACCCAGTCGAGGATGACGCCGATCTCGGCCTGGTGGCAGGCATCGACGAAGGCCGCGAAATCTTCCGGGGTGCCGTAGCGCGACGTGGGAGCGAACAGCGACAGCGGCTGGTAGCCCCATGAGCCACCGAAGGGGTGCTCCATGATGGGCAACAGCTCGATATGGGTGAAGCCCATCTTGCGCACATACGGCACCAGTTGCTCGGCCAGTTCACGCCAGTTGTAGAATCGCGCCACTTCGCCGGCTTCGTCGGTTTCGCAACGCCAGGAGCCGGCATGCAGCTCGTAGATCGACAGCGGTGCGCTATAGGCATGGCGCTGCGCACGCTGTTGCATCCAGGCCTGGTCATGCCAGTCGTGGGCGAGCGCCCCGGCGACCTTGGACGCCGTGCTCGGCGGCAGCTCGGTGGCGCGCGCCAGTGGATCGGCTTTGAGCGGCAGCACCCCGGTGCTGCCGAGCACTTCGTACTTGTAGGTTTCGCCTATCCCCAGGCGTGGTATGAACAGCTCCCACACCCCGGCGCCATGACGCAGGCGCATCGGGTGTCGGCGGCCATCCCAGTTGTTGAAGTCGCCCACCACCGAGACCCGCCGTGCGTTCGGCGCCCATACCGAGAAACACACGCCATCCACCCCGTCGACCTGGGTTGGCTGGGCGCCAAAGCGCCCGGACAGGTCGCGATGGTTGCCCTCGGCGAACAAGTGCAAGTCCATGTCGCCGAGCTGCGGCCCGAAGCTGTACGGGTCTTCGGTGATCTGCTCGCCGCCTGCCCAACCGACCTGCAGCTGATAGGGCTGGGCTTCATCCAGGTGGGCGAAGAAAAGGCCGGGCAGGCTGCCCTGTTCCATCTGCGCCAGCACGTGTCCGTCATGCCGGGCCAGCACCCGGGCACTCAAGGCATTGGGCAGGAAAGCGCGAACCCAGAAGCCGCCCGCATCATCAGCGTGCAGACCCAGCACTGCAAACGGGTCGGCGTGTTCGGCGCGGGCCAGGGCATCGAGGTCCTGTTGCCGAAGTGCGCCGTTATCGCGCTTGGTTGCTTTCATTCATGACTCTCCCCAGGTACTGATCAGTCCATGCAAGCCGTGCAGGGGCACGGCCAGCCAGCTTGGCCGGTTCTCGGCCTCGTAAATGATTTCGTAGGCAGCTTTTTCGAGGGTGAACAGTTCCAGCGCCGCCTGCTCGCCCTGGGCGTCTTCCCAGGCATGCGGCATCGCTGCCGTGGCCATGCCGTAGGCTTCGACGAAAGCCTGCCGGGACTGCTGCAGGTACTGCCTGGCCACCCTCTGGCGCGCCTGGCGCGCCGCATCCGACAGATCGCCCGCGGCGCTTCGCAAGATCATCGCAGCAGCATAGTCGAACGATCGCAACACGCCGCCCACGTCCTTGTACGGGCTGAGCTTGGCCCGGCGTTCTTCCAGCGGGCGCGAAGGTTCGCCTTCGAAGTCGATCAGGTAGGCATCGCCCTGCACCACTAGCACCTGGCCCAGGTGCAGGTCGCCATGCACACGAATGAGCAAGCCGCCCCGCGCCTGCGCCGCGAGCTGCTCGACATGCCGGGTCAGCCCCTGGCGTTGCTGCTGTAGGTCGTCGACCAGCGCCTGGCCGGCGGCATCCAGTGCGTCACGATGCTGGGCCAGCAAGTCGAGTGCTCGCTCGAGTTGCGCGGCGATCTGCCGTCCCCAGCGCTGGCTGTCCTGCTCGCTGCTCGGGCGTGGCTGGAAATCCTCGTCCTCGGTCGCAGCCGCCAGCAACAGGTGCATTTCGCCCAGGCGCTGGCCGAACAGGGCAGCGAAGCCGGCCAACTCGGCCAGCGCGTTGGCAGGCCCTTCGGCATCGACGCTGGCTGGCTCCAGCTCGTCGCGGATGGCGCGCTCCAGGGTGTCCTGGGTCCAGGCCCAGGCGTCGCCCTGGTTGCTCAGATAACCTTGGGCGATCATCAGCAGATGAGGCTGCTGCCGGGCATCGACTCGGCTGACCCAGGCCAGCAGCGGCGAGATGTTGGCGAAGCCGGCCGCCGTCAGGTACGCGCTCATTTCCAGCTCTGGATGAATGCCCGGATTGACCCGACGGATCAGCTTGAGCACCAGTCGCCCGCCGACGACGACCGAACTGTTGGACTGTTCGGCGCCCAGGTAGCGTACTTCGCTTTGCTCGTCGAGCCCGAGGCTGGCCAGTTGCTCGGTGCACTCGAAACGCAGTTCGCCTTCGCTGCTGGCCAGCCGGACGTTGTCCTGGCAGGCGCGCAGTACGGCACGGATGAACGGCTCGAGCACGAAGGCATCGGTGATCAGGCCGACCTGACGGCCACGCCTGACCCGTGACAACGCCAGTTGCTGGGGCAAGGCGCTGTGGATCTGCTCTTCGAGCAGCAGGCCGAACGGCAGCTGGTAATGGCTGGCCACACCGTTGCTGAGCACTTCCAGTTCGCTCAGCAGCACGGGCGTGGTCGCCGTGCCGAAGCGCACGCCATAGCGGATGCGGATTGCGTCGATCGGCCCTTCCTTGCCGGCGAACCAACGCCGCTTGGGCAGGTATTGCGGCAGGATCGAGCCTTGCAGATGGTCGCGCGAAGGCGACTCGAGGAGTTCTTCCATGCGTTTGCGCAGTACCAAGGTCATCAGCTCCGGAAGGCTTTCGGCGGGTTCGACGTGCCAGCTGGGCATGCGCTCGCGTGCTGCCAGCGCGAACCAGTAGAACCCGTAGGGCGGCAAGGTGAGCAAGAAAGGCAGTTGGCCGATGGGCGGGAAGGCGCTGCCGCCGAGCATTTCCACCGGCACCTTGTCGGCATGTTGCGACAGGTCCAGCTCGGCGGCCTGGGCGGCCCGCGAGACGTTGGCCACGCACAGGATGGTCTCGCTGTTGCCATCGGCGTCGATGTATTCGCGCAGGTAGGCCAGCACCCGGCGGTTGCTCGGCGAGAGCATCTTCAAGGTGCCCCGCCCGAATGCCTTTTGTTGCGCCCGCACGGCCAGCAAGCGGCGGTTGAAGTTGAGCAGCGAGTGCGGATCGTGGGATTGCGCCTCGACGTTGATGGTCTGGTAGCCGTACAACGGATCCATGATCGGCGGCAAGACCAGGCGCTGCGGCTCGGCTCTGGAGAAACCGCCGTTGCGGTCAGGCGACCACTGCATGGGCGTGCGCACACCGTCGCGATCCCCCAGGTAAATGTTGTCACCCATGCCCAGTTCGTCACCGTAGTACAAGGTCGGCGTGCCTGGCATCGACAACAGCAGGCTGGTCAGCAGCTCGATGCGCCTGCGATCGCGCTGCAGCAGCGGCGCCAGGCGGCGACGGATGCCCAGGTTGATCCGCGCCCGGCGATCGGCGGCGTAATGGTTCCACAGGTAGTCGCGTTCACGGTCGGTGACCATTTCCAGGGTCAGCTCGTCATGGTTGCGCAGGAAGATCGACCATTGGCAGTTGGCGGGGATCTCGGGGGTCTGGCGCAGGATGTCGGTGATCGGGAAACGGTCTTCCATGGCCAGGGCCATGTACATGCGCGGCATCAGCGGGAAATGGAACGCCATGTGGCATTCGTCGCCATCACCCTCGCCAAAGTATGGCCGGGTGTCTTCGGGCCACTGGTTGGCTTCGGCCAGCAACATCCGGTCCGGATAGTTGGCATCGATCTCGGCGCGAATGGCCTTGAGTACCTGGTGGGTCTCGGGCAGGTTCTCGTTGTTGGTGCCGTCTCGCTCGATCAGGTACGGAATGGCATCCAGGCGCAAGCCATCCACGCCCATGTCCAGCCAGAAACGCATCACCCCGATGACGGCCTTGAGCACCTTGGGGTTGTCGAAGTTCAGGTCCGGCTGGTGCGAATAGAAGCGATGCCAGAAATACTGGCCGGCGACCGGGTCCCAGGTCCAGTTGGACTTTTCCGTGTCGAGGAAGATGATGCGCGTGCCGTCGTACTTCTGGTCGGTATCCGACCAGACATAGAAGTCGCGCGCCTTGCTACCCGGCTTGGAGTGCCGGGCACGCTGGAACCAGGGATGCTGGTCGGAGGTGTGGTTGATCACCAGCTCGGTGATCACTCGCAAGCCCCGCTTGTGCGCCTCGGCGATGAAGCGCCGGGCATCGGCCAGGGAGCCGTAGTCGGGGTGTACCGCCTTGTACTCGGAAATGTCGTAGCCATCGTCGCGCCGTGGCGAAGGATAGAACGGCAACAGCCAGAGAGTGTTCACGCCCAGCTCGGCAATGTAGTCCAGCTTGCTGATCAAGCCGGCGAAATCACCGATTCCATCGTTGTTCGAATCGAAGAAGGACTTCACGTGGACCTGATAGATCACCGCATCCTTGTACCACAAGGGGTCGTCGGTGAACGCTGCCGGGCGTGAACGCTTTGCCATGTGCGACTCCTTGCTAGTGGGCTTTCTCGATGCGCCAGATGCCGAATGGCAGGTGCCCCGGCTCGATACGCATCCACTGGGTCTTGCCGTACCAGGTCCAACGGTGGCCGTTCATCAAGTCCTCACCGCGCGTCGCGGCGTTGTCATCGAGTCCCAGTTCCCACAACGGCAGTTCGAAGTGCGCCTCCTGGGCGTTGTGTGGGTCAAGGCTGATGGCCACCAGGATGAAGTTGTCGCGCTCCGGCGTGCGCTTGGCGAAATACAGGATGTTGTCGTTCCAGCAATTGAAGAAGGCGATGCCCAAGTGCGTCTGCAATGCCGGGTTCTGCCGCCGGATGCGATTGAGCTGGGCGATCTCGGCGATGATGTTGCCGGGCTGGGTGAAGTCGCGTGGACGAATCTCGTACTTCTCGGAATCGAGATACTCTTCCTTGCCTGGCAAGGCGGCTGCCTCGCACAGCTCGAAGCCCGAATACATGCCCCACAGGCCCGAGCCCATGGTCGCCAGGGCAGCACGGATCAGAAAACCGGCCCGCCCCGAGTTCTGCAGGAAGAACGGGTTGATGTCCGGCGTGTTGACGAAGAAGTTCGGCCGATAGCAGTCGCGCCAAGGTGACTGGTTGAGCTCCTGGAAGTAAGTGGTCAGCTCCTGCTTGGTGTTGCGCCAGGTGAAGTAGGTATAGCTTTGCGCATATCCCACCTTGCCCAGGCGTGCCATCATCGCCGGCTTGGTGAAGGCTTCGGCGAGGAAGATCACTTCGGGATACTGGCTGCGCACATTGGCGATCAGCCACTGCCAGAATGGCAACGGCTTGGTATGCGGATTGTCGACCCGGAACGTCTTGACCCCCTCCTCGACCCAACCCACCACCACGTCGCGCAGTGCCAGCCATAGCGAAGGCACCGCATCGGGCGCGTAGAAGTCGACGTTGACGATGTCCTGGTATTTCTTCGGCGGGTTTTCCGCGTAGCGAATGGTGCCGTCTGGCCGCCAGCTGAACCAGCCGGGATGCTCGCTCAGCCAGGGGTGGTCCTGGGAGCACTGGATGGCGAAATCCAGGGCGATTTCGAGGCCGTGCTCGGCGGCGGCCGCGACCAGCCGCCGGAAATCCTCGCGTGTCCCCAACTGCGGATGAATGGCGTCATGGCCGCCATCGGCGCTGCCGATCGCATAGGGACTGCCCGGATCGCCCGGCTCGGCCTGCAGCGCGTTGTTACGGCCCTTGCGATGCCGCATGCCGATGGGGTGGATCGGCGGGAAGTACAAGACATCGAAGCCCATGTCGCGGATCATCGGCAAGCGGCGATGCACATCGTTGAAGGTGCCATGACGCTCGGGGTCGTCGGTGATCGAGCGCGGGAACAGCTCGTACCAGCTGGCGAACAGCGCCTCTTCGCGGTCCACGTCGAGCGGGAACTCCATGCTGCGAGTCAGGTAGCTGCGGTGCTCGGCCTGGTTCATCAACAGGCTGGCATCGCTGCCCAGCAACAAGCTCACCTGCTGCTCCACAGGCAGGTCGGGCAGGCGTCGACGCAGCTCCTCGAGCTGCTCGCGCAGCAGCCCTTCGCTACGCTCGATGCCCTTGCCAAGCAGCAGGCGGCCCTCTTCGAGTTCGAGCGTCACGTCGACGCCGGCATGGTATTTTTTTTCCAGGTCGTGGCAGTAGGTGGCGAAGGGGTCGATCCAGGCTTCGATGCTGAACAGGTGCAAGCCGAGTTCCAGCGGGGTGAATTCGGCCAGCCACAGGTCGTTGCCCGCCGAATGCATCGGCACCCGGTGCCAGCGCCGGCTGTGCGCCTGCCGCCAGTTGAGCGTGACCGCCAGGCGATCATGACCATCGCTGTAGACCTTGCTGGATACCTGGACCGACTGGCCGCGCACGGCCTTGCTGGCGAACTGGCCAGCATCGAGTACCGGCTGGGTGTCTTCGATGACGATTCGCGGGGCCAGCAGCGCCTGGGACAGGCTGATGGCCTGGTCCGGGTGGTCGTTCGCCATGGGCACGCTTTCGAAGGGCTCATTACGTGACATCGAACCTTGCTCCGTTTGACTGGGACGGTAAGGGTTCAGAACGGTCCTACAGGCCGGGGTTCAATAAAAAACTGAGCGTTTGGCACGCCAGAGGGTCCGAGCAGACAGACCCTCAGCCCAACCATCCGCGAGGCTCCACCATGAACATCCCGACCCCGCCGGAAACGCCCGATCCGAACATCGACGACCCCGTCCTGCCTCCGCCCGTTCCCGAGGAGGACCCGGACGACCTGCCGATCAAGCCCACCACGCCACCGACGGTAGGGGATCCGCCCAACGACGAACCGCCGGTGAAAGCCTGAGCATAGCCAAGGACCTGGTCGCAGCGAGGCGCGCCGCGGCGCTTGTGACAGCGGTCGACAGGCTGCCTGCCCAGCGCGCCCCCTTCGCATGTTTCGCCTGGCGCGCCAGCGCACGGGCACCCGCCTGATGTGTCGAGACTATGTACGAAAAGTCGCCGAGCGGCGATCAGGCAAGGTGAAAACAGGCGAGGAACCGCCGGGGTCGCGCTCGACTTTACGGGTTGTAAATGAGCATTCCGAGCCTGTTTTCAACGTAGCCTGATCGTCGCGCAGGGCACTTTCCGTACAAAGCCTAACCTCACCACCGAATGGCCAACACGGGTTTGACAGCGCCACGATTCATGCTTGCGTTAACGTAACGGCAGAAGCGTCAGCCTCATGTGCAGTCCCATTCCAACTACAACAGGTGGCCACATGTTCTATCCGACCCTGAATTTCGCCCTTGGCGAAACCATCGACCTTCTGCGCGACGAGGTACATGCGTTCGTGACGGCCGAGCTGAGCCCGCGGGCCGCTCGGATAGACAAGGACAATCTGTTCCCTGCCGATCTGTGGCGCAAGTTCGGCGCACTGGGCGTGCTGGGGATCACCGTGCCGCAAGAGTACGGCGGTGCCGACCTGGGCTACCTGGCCCATGTGGTGGCGATGGAAGAAATAAGCCGTGGTTCGGCGTCGGTGGCGCTTTCCTACGGCGCGCATTCGAACCTTTGCGTCAACCAGATCAACCGCAACGGTACCGACGAACAGAAACGCCGATATCTGCCCAGGCTGGTCAGCGGCGAGCACGTCGGCGCGCTGGCCATGAGCGAGCCGAATGCCGGCTCCGATGTGGTCTCGATGAAGCTGCGCGCCGAAAAACGTGGCCAGCGCTACCTGCTCAACGGCAGCAAGAGCTGGATCACCAATGGTCCCGAGGCCGATATCTATGTGATCTACGCCAAGACCGATCTGGACAAGGGCGCCCAGGGCATCACCGCCTTCATCGTCGAACGCGACTGGAAAGGCTTCAGCCGCGGGGACAAGTTCGACAAGCTCGGCATGCGTGGCTCCAACACCTGCGAGCTGTTCTTCGATGACGTCGAGGTACCCGAGGAAAACATTCTTGGCCGGCTCGATGGTGGCGTGCGGGTGCTGATGAGCGGCCTGGACTACGAGCGCGTGGTACTCGCCGCCGGGCCGACCGGCATCATGCAGGCCTGTCTGGACCTGATCCTGCCATACATCCATGATCGCAAGCAGTTTGGCCAGAGCATCGGTGAGTTCCAGCTGATCCAGGCCAAGGTCGCCGACCTGTACACCCAGCTCAATGCCAGCCGCGCTTACCTTTATGCAGTGGCCCAGGCCTGTGACCGTGGCGAAACCACTCGCAAGGACGCCGCCGGAGTGATCCTGCACACCTCCGAACGGGCAACGCTGACGGCCCTGGAGACGATCCAGATCCTCGGCGGCAACGGTTATGTCAACGAATTTCCGGCAGGTCGCCTGCTACGGGATGCCAAGTTGTACGAGATCGGTGCCGGCACCAGCGAGATACGTCGCATGCTGATCGGCCGTGAGCTGTTCAACGAAACGCGCTGAGCGACAGGTCGTCAGCAAGCCGCAAGCTAGAGCGGCGCGGTACTGAAGAGAAATGAAGCCCTGCCACGACGCCGTCCTGCTCTTGCTTGTGGCTTGTGGCTTGCAGCTTGCAGCTTGCCACTCAGAAGCTGGCATGCGCGCGCACGACCACGCCGAGCACTTGTGGCGGCTGTTCGCACAGGACCGTCGGATAGGTGGGGTTGAGCGGTCGCAGGTAGCGCTGGCCGCCCTCCTCGATCAGCTGTCGGAAGATCGCTGGCCGTCCGGTCTGGCGAACGATGACCAGCTTGCCAGGCGCGGCCGGTACGCCTGGGTCGACCAGCACCAGCATGCCTTCAGGCACGCTCGGGCCGCTCGGTGCGTTCATCGCGTCGCTCTCGACCCGTAGCCAGAAGGCGCGACCGCGTGCGCAGTAGTCGGTGTGCTCATGGACGATGCTGTCTTCTGGCAGCTCCCCTTCCAGTTCGGTCCAGGCCAACACCGGATAGCGAAAGCACACGATGTACTGAAGCAGTTCCCGTACGTAGTCGGGGTCTTGCGCGTGCGGGGCATAGCTTGCGCCCTGTTCGGCCACTTCGCTGCGGCTGGTGAGCTGCATCTGCACATGCAGGTGCGGCATGCCCAGCTCGACCAGTATCCGGTTCATCGTCTCGAGCTTGGGTTGGCGCTCCCGGCGCAGCCAGTGGCCCACCGCTCCTTGAGTGACTCCGATGCGCTCGGCGAGTTTTTCCTGCGTGATATCGAGTTCACGCATCTTGGCCTTGACCAAGGCAATCCAGTTTTCCATCGCAGGCACGATACGGACTGGCCGACAGCGCTCAATACACATGTTGTAGTATTTAAATCCCTCACTTTGAATACATGTCGTATTAAAGTGGACGAGTGGCATTTCCCTGCTAGGCACTCAAAGGTAACAGGATGAAACCATCGACATATTTAGAAAAGGATTTGGACAGCGAAGCGGCACGACGCGCATTGGACTTCTATCTCAATCCGCCCTCCGGCCGGGTCGATCCCGACGAATCGATCTGGATCCTGCGCAAGGACGTCACCCGTGAGCAGGCTGCGGTCCAGGCCATGAGCCTGCTGCGCTGCGCGGCCACCACGGCGTGCGAGTCGGCCAACACCCAGAGCGGCTCGTGCCGGGAGTTGCTGTTCGCGCTCATGCATATGGTGAACATGGCCAGGGCACTGCTCGAACATTCGCAGGCCCAGGAAGACATCATCAAGTAGAGGCAGATGGAGACAGGGCCAAACGTCAATGCGTGACGGACCCAGGAAAATATTTCGCCATGCAGGCGAAAAACCATTTGACTGACAAATGATAACGATTATTATTGCACTCAGCAGGTCGCGAGACCCGCTGGATAACCTGAAAGCTCATAGGTCGGACTCTCAGATTATCTCCTCATCAGGCTAATCACGGTTTTTGACCCGGCTTTTTGCCGGGTCTTTTTTTGGCTCTTCAGGCTAATGAAGAAGGGTTACCGCTTGATGGGGCCATGGTAGCAAAACTGTGTCATTTCGTGAACGGCCAGAACCACGTTTTGCAGATCGGAAAGCGATAATCACTTGCATCGAAAGCGGATTCTCGATGCCTACGCCCGGCCACGCCCTGTCACATCGAGCAAGGAGCTCCCCATGAGCCGTGTCCTGCTGCCTCTCGAGCGAGGCCCGCATCGTATCGAAGAAACCGCCGAGGCGCGCCTGCTGCATCGGCTGCGCCGCCTGCCGCGTCGGGCCCAGCAGGTATTGTTGCTCGGCCGCCTGGACCAGCTGGGCTTCGCCTCCATCGCACAGCGTCTGGGCCTGCCGTTGTCCTGCGTCGAATACCTGATGAACCAGGCGCTGCTCAGTGCCTGCGTCGCCGACGATGCGCTGCTCAAGGAGGCCTGCCGCTGGTACGTTCGACTGCAGAGCCCGGACGTGACCGCCTGCGAACGGATCGACTTTCGCCGTTGGCTCGATGCCAGGCCCGGCCATCTGGCAGCGTTCCGCGAAACCGAGCTGCGCTGGCGCGGCCTGCTGGAGCCGGCGCGGCAGCTGGGCCATGACGGCTGGTACCGGCAAGGCCGCGCGGCGCTGTCGCTGGGCGGCTGTGCCATCGCTGTCGGCCTGGGGATTGCGGCACTGTTGACGCTCGGGTACTGGGCCTGACCGCAGCGGTGTACAGTAGCGCCACGACAACAAGCCACAGGAACCCGGCAATGAACGTGACGCAGCCCCCGGTACAGATAGACTGTGATTTCGACTCCGGCAACATCGAAGTGCATGATGCGCATGACACCTCGGCCATTCGTCTGGCCATCCGCCCCGATACCTGCAGCGAGCATTTCCAGTGGTTCCACTTCAAGGCCAGCCAGCTGACGCCAGGCCAGCGCTACCGCTTCATTCTCGAGAATGCCAGCCAGTCTTCCTATCCCCATGCCTGGCAGGGCTACCAGGCCGTGGCTTCCCATGACCAGCGGGACTGGTTCCGGATACCCAGCGAATTCGACGGGAAGGCGCTGAGCTTCGAGCTGCTGGCTCGGGAAACCAGTGCCTGGCTCGCCTATTTCGAGCCCTACCCGCGCGCGCGCCACCATCAGCTGATCGAGCGCGCCTGCCGACTGCCCACGGTCGAGCTGCTGGCCACCGGTCGTAGCGTCGAAGGACGCGACATTCCGCTGCTGCGTGCCGGGGACGGCGCGGCGGGCAAGCGCAAGCTGTGGCTGATCGCCCAGCAGCATCCCGGCGAGCACATGGCCGAATGGTTCATGGAAGGCATCATCGATCGCCTCGAAGCCGATGATCCTGCCGTCCGGCACCTGCTTGCCGCCGCCGACCTGTACCTGATCCCCAACATGAACCCAGACGGTGCCTTCCATGGGCACCTGCGCACCAACATGAAAGGCAAGGACCTGAACCGGGCCTGGCAGGAGGCCAGCCTCGAAGACAGCCCCGAGGTGTTCTTCGCGCGCGCGCAAATGCAATTGCATGGCGTCGATGCCTTCATCGACGTGCATGGCGACGAGGAGATCCCCCATGTGTTTACCGCGGCCTGCGAAGGCAATCCAGGCTACACCGCCCGCATCGCCAGCCTGGAAACACGCTTTCGCCAGACGCTGAGCCGGCACACGGTGGACTTCCAGACCGTGCATGGCTATCCCCGGGACCAGCCCGGCCAAGCCAACCTGACCCTGGCCTGCAATGCCGTGGGCCAGGCGTACGATTGCCTGTCGTTGACCCTGGAAATGCCGTTCAAGGACCATGACGATGCGCCTGACCCTGTCGCCGGCTGGTCCGGGTCACGTGCCAGGACACTGGCCGGCGCGGTGCTGGATACCTTGGACGAACTGGTCGAGACGTTACGCTGAGCCCCGCCAGGCGTTCAGCCTTCGAGACGCTCGAGGCCGTCCCAGGCCAAGACCGGAGCCTGGTCGACCAGAAAGTCGCGCAGCCGGCCCATCACGCCGGCCTTGGGGCTGGTCTTGAGCCAGCTCAGGTAGTAGCCATCGCCCGACGCCACCGCTTGCCGGAACGGCAGGACCAGTCGTCCAGCCTGCAGCTGGGCAGCGACCAGCGCCAGGTCGACCACGGCAATGCCCAGCCCTTGCTCGGCAGCGGAAATGCCCTGGTCGAGCGTGTCGAATACCTGGCCCCGCTCGATGCCCTCTCGCCGCCTGCCGGTCCTGGCCAGCCATCGTCGCCAGTCGCGCCGGTCCGGTGATGGATGCAACAGCTGGCACTGCTGCAACAGCGCCGACGTCGCTTCCCGGCCGGCCAGGTAGCCTGGGCTGCATACCGGCACCAGCCATTCGTCGAACAGCCTGGCGCTCGCGATATCGGCCGAGGCCGGGTCTCTGCCCAGCAGGATGGCGCAGTCATAAGGCTCGCGAAAGAAATCCACAGTGTCGATGTCCATCCAGACACTGGTCAGTTGCACGGGCACAGGCTCGCCTTGCTGCCTGAACGCATCCAGGGTACGCAACAGCCAGCGCACGCTCAGGGTCGACGGTGCCTTCAGTCGAACCGCCTGGCGATCCTGGCGCAGCAGCGAGCATGCCTGCTCGATGAGCTTGAACCCCGGTGTGAGTTCGCGTGCCAGCAAACGGCCGTGCGCGGTGAGCTCGAGCCTGGAGCCGTGGCGCTCGAACAAGGCGCAGCCGAACAGGTTCTCCAGTGTCTTGACGTGCTGGCTCACCGCCCCTTGGGTCATGGCCAGGCGCTGTGCCGCCAGGGTGAAGGAGCCATGCCGGGCGGCCACTTCGAATGCGCGCAGGGCTGGCAGCGCTTGTATACGTTCCGACACCTCGTCACCTCTCATTAGCGGAGCTAATAGTGATACACAGTGATGGTGGTTTTACAATGTCCGGCCCGTTACCGAGAATGCCCAGCCATCACATCTCGCCGCTTCCAGGCCTCGAGGCGCTTGCGGTCGCGGCGAGCCCGCCCGTCACGCTCGTCTGGATCCTGTACGAAACCCATGAACGCCATTCTTCTGCTCAGCTATGTCTTCACCGTCCTGTTGCTGATAGCCACACCAGGGCCGGTGGTGGCGCTGGTGGCCGGCACCGCCGCGACCCAGGGAACGCGCCAGGCGGTATTGGCTGCGGCCGGCAGCAACGTGGCGTCATGGGTACTGCTTGGGGTTTGCGCCTGGATTCTGATCAGCGGAACAGCCCTGGACAGCACCTGGCTGGCCGGGCTGAACCTGCTCGGCTGCCTGTTCATCGGCTACCTGGCCTTGGCCAGCCTGCGCTCCAGCCGTTCGCCGCGACAAGCCCAACCCACGCCGCAACCTGTCTGCTCCCATGCATCGGGTGGCAGCTGGCGACAGGGGTTCATGGTCGGGATTTCCAATCCCAAGGACATCATCTTCTTCATGTCCCTGTTTCCGCAGTTCCTCGGCATCACCTCTTCGTTCGGCACGAGTCTGCTCTTGCTATCGCTGCTGTGGATCAGCATCGACCTGGCGATCCTGGGCCTGTACATCTTCGCCATCGGCAAAATGGCTTCGCCCCGTACCGGCCGCTGGATCAGCCAGCTTTCCGGGCTGGCGTTGCTGGCGATCGCCTGCCTGGGCGCGCTCTACAACATCGACGAACTGCTCGGATCGCGTCCGAGGGCGTGACGACCCTTCGATCGTTACGCCCCTGGCAGGAGCCGCCTTGCCAGGCCCGTGAGACCCCAGGGGCACCTGCCCTACAGCCCTCGTCCAGGCATACATGGCGCACGAGGCCTTGGCAATCCTCTGGCGGCAATGGCAGGCTCGTCCGAATTACGGCCCGCATGACTTCCGGCGCGCGGCAGAGCGTGGCTAGAATAAGCGCCTGTAACCTTGATTTGCCCGAGGCGTAACGACATTGCCATGAACACCGAACTCGCCCCGCTCCATCCGGTCCTGTCAGTGCGCATCCTCCTGGCCGGGGCCAGCCTGTGACAGTGGCCAGGCGCATGCCCGTTCTCCTGGCAGCCTTGTTGCCGTTCACGGCATGGGGCATCGAGGTCCGCATCGATGCCCATGCCGACCTGCTGTACAGACAGGCTCTGCCCCTGTTGGAGGAAGCCGATGGTGGGGTGCAGGACAGCATATTGCGAACCGCCGACAGCGATCCCGAGCTGAGCCGCCAGGGCCAGGCGATGGCTCGAACCTTGCCGACGGCCGTGGCCCTGCTCAAGAAGTCGGTCAGTCTTGGTCATCCGGTCGCGCAATACCGCCTGGCCCTGTACTACATGACCTATCTGCCGGCCAGCCAGATACCGGATGCCGCCTGTCCGCTGCTGGAGGCCAGCCTCAAGCAGGGTTTCGCACCGCCGGCACCAGCCATCGCTACCTGGTGCCCGCCCTTCAACGCCACGACGGCCTACCGGGACGCGATGGCAGCGATCGCCAGCATGGCCACGCTGTATGCCCCCTACTATCCACAGCCCGCCGTGCGCCTGGCGTGCAGCCGCACGCGTCCTCAGGGGCTGGAGATGCAATGGGGCCGGCAACGAGACTATCAGGCCGAAGTCTATCGGCTGCTGGGCGACCTTGATCCGACGCAGCGCCAGGCCTTGCTGCTCAAGGCAGTGGAGATCAACGGCTGCGCGGCCGCGCAGCAGCAGTTGCTGAGCAATCACTGAGCTGGCTTGAGCAAAATCGTTCAAGCCAGCCTGGCGCTGCTCTGGCATGCTGGCCCTTCCCTGCCGCTACCCTGTGACCGCCATGCTCCAGCCTGATCCAGCCCGCCGCGCCTTTGCCCGAGGCATGTTCGCTGTCCTGCCGCTTTCGCTGACCGTCGCGCCGTGGGGATTGCTGGCCGGCTCGATGGCCATCGAGGCTGGGCTGATTCCAGGGCAGGGCCAGGGACGCTCTGCCATCCCATCGAGCCGGGCAGGCGCTGCTACACTGTCAGGGCCAGCGGAGGAACCTGCCATGTCCAGCCATGAACTCACCACTGTCCTGAAGCTGATGAACCAGCGCCAGACGCACCTGGCCACTGCCTGTCGCGAGATTGCCGACTGGATCGACAAGCAGGGCGACGTGCCCGCTGCCGGCAGGATCCGCGAAAGCCTCAAGGTGCTGGAGGCCGAGGACGAACGCCTGCGCAAGACCCTCACGTCGCTGAGCGTCGATCGCCCGCTGCCACGTTTTCGCTAGGTTTTGTACGCAAGTCGCCGAGCGGTGAGCAAGCAAGGCGAAACCGGCGAGCAAACGCAATCGACAAGTCCGGATGAGCACTGCAAGCCTGTTCCGACCTCGACCCGTGGTCGCGCAGACACTGCCAGTGCCAAGCCCAGCTACCCCTACAGACAGGTCGCTGCCGCCGCCCGGCGACGCAAGGCGGCGGCGTCGTCGTGCCTGGCGAAGAAATCGACGCGGCTGCCACCCGCCACCGGATGCACATCGACGAACGCTTCGGCATCGCGGGTGTACACGGTGAACTCGCCGCCTTGCTGCGCTTGCAGATAACCGCTGGCATCCACGCCGAATACTGCCTCTTCCTGCCAGCTGTACTGGATGCACTGGGCCACCTCCCGTGCCGGCTTCTGCGATTGCAGACGGGCATCCGGCGCCTGCTGGCGCGCCTGGTCCATGACCGATGACGCACAACCGGCCAGCAACAGTGCCGCAGCCATCGCCAGAATTGCTCGCATGTCCCGCTCCTCGGAAAAAGCCGACTCTAGCATCGCCGCACACGCGAGTGAATTGTTGGCGCCCTGCCGCTGTCCCAACTAACGCATGCCATGTCAGAAAAGGAGAATCGCATGAACCATCGTCGTCTGTTGTCCGCCCTGCTGCTGACTGGCACCTTTGCCTGCCTGCCCATGGCCATCAACACCGCCCAGGCAGCCGATGAAACGGTCCAGGGCAATGACACCCGCAATCGCGAGCTGAAAGTGGGCGACAAGGCGCCTGACCAGTACAAGCGTGACGAGATCGCCATCAAGGACTGGAAAGCCAAGGGCCTGAAGGAGCCGCAAAAGGAGAGCCATTGGGTGGAAATGGCCGACCGCCATGTCCTGGTCCAGACTACCAACGGCGTGATCCTGGAAATCAGCGACAAGACAGCCCACTAGCCCTGCGGCACTCCGGCGGGGTCGCGCATCGGCCCGGCCGGCGCGATGCCGCCGTTGAGGCTCGTATACGGCGCCAGCCACGCTGAACCAAACGCATGCTTGCAGGTCTTACGGCGCTCCATAACAACCCGATGTGGAACAAGGACCGCTAGATGAAGACTTTCGCATGCCTGTCACTGCTTGCCGCCGCCGTCGCCCTGAGCGGCTGCCATGGTCATCGCGCCCATGATCGTGACGATGGCTGGCGCGACCGCGACCACCATGCCCATCAACAGCGTCATGGCCATCGTCACGACGGCCGTCGCGACTATCGCTGACCCCCTGCGCCGGCCCCGCTCGCCTCTGAGAACGCCCAGCGGGCTTCGGGCGGGCTTGCCGCCAAGCCTAAGCGCGCTTGCCTCGTTGCATCCAGGCAGCGCCCAGGCCGCTCAGGCAGATGATACCGATCCCGACCAGGCTGACGTTGTCCGGAACCTGGCCAAAGAGCAACAGGCCCAGCAACCCGGCGAACACGATCTGACAGTAGCTGAACGGGGCCAGCAAGGCCGGAGCGGCCAGGCGGAAAGCCTGGGTCAGCAACAGGTGTGCCGTCATGCCGAAGCTTCCGAGCGCGACCATCAGCAGGGCGTGCCGCCAATCCGGCGTCACCCAGAAGAACGGCACCAGCGTGCTCATGAGCAGTGTGTTGCACAGGCCGGCATAGAAGTTGCTGGTGGTCGGACTGTCGACCGAGGCAAGAACCCGGGTAAGCAACTGGTAGAAGCAGAACCCCAACGCCGAGCCGAACGGCAACACGATGGCCGGTGTGAAAAGCGTCCCACCTGGGTGGACCACCACCAGCACGCCGACGAAGCCCGAGGCGACCGCCAGCCATTGACCAGGTGTCACCCGTTCCCTGAGCAACGGTACCGACAACGCAGTCACCAGTACCGGGGCGAGGAAGTTCACCGAAGTGGCTTCTGCCAGTGGCAGGTACTGCAGCCCGGCGGTGAACAGCAGGCTGGTGCTGAGCAGGCTCAAGGCGCGTAGCGTCTGCAGCCATGGACGTCGCGTGCGTAATACGCGCAAGCCGGCCCGAGGCAGGAAGATGCCGGCCATCAGCACGGTATGCACCAGGTACCTCGCCCATACCACCATGACGATCGGATAAAGGCCACCGAGGAACTTGGACAAGGCATCGTGGCTGGCGAACAGGAAGGTCGCCATGACCACCAGGGCCAGGCCCTTGAATGGCTGGTTGACGCCTGACAGTGGTGTGCTGACACTCATGCTGGTCTCGAAGGAAGGTACGGCCCGCCACTACCTCACCGTTGACCGATAGCCGATAACCGGGGACGCGAGGCTCGATTGCCGGCCAGGGTGGCATAGCGCCGGCACCTGGATCGACCGCTTCGATAGTAGCGGATCGACGACCAGGATGGCAGGCCTTTCCCGCAACGCCTGAACCCTGGCTTCTTCAAGCCCGTTACCGAAGCGAACCGGCCCGCTCTTCCCGAAACCGGCAAAGTCGCTATATAGTCAGCAATATAACGATACTGCCTTCAAAGGACCTGCTTCATGCACATCCGCCCTTCCCATCTGAGCGTCGGCCTGCTCGCCAGCCTGCTTTCGGTTTCTTCTGCCTGGGCCGAGGAAGTTCAGGTCGCCGTGGCTGCGAACTTCACGGCGCCGATCCAGGCCATTGCCAAGGCCTTCGAAAAGGACACCGGACACAAGCTGGTCGCCGCCTACGGGGCCACTGGACAGTTCTACGCGCAGATCAGCAATGGCGCGCCGTTCGAAGTGTTCCTCGCGGCCGACGAGCGCACGCCAGCCAAGCTGGAGCAGGAACGAGCCATCGTCCCAGGCTCGCGCTTCACCTACGCGATCGGGACCTTGGCGCTCTGGTCGGCCAAGCCGGACTATGTGGACGCGCACGGCGAGGTGCTCAAGCGCAGTGACTACCGCCACCTGTCCATCGCCAACCCCAGGACCGCGCCGTATGGGCTGGCTGCCACCCAGGTGCTGGACAAGCTTGGCCTCGCCGCCCAGGTCAAGGGCCGGATCGTCGAAGGCCAGAACATCACCCAGGCTTTCCAGTTCGTCTCCACTGGCAATGCCGAGCTGGGCTTCGTCGCGCTTTCGCAGATCTACAAGGACGGCAAGCTCCAGGGCGGTTCGGCCTGGCTCGTGCCGGCCGACTTGCACGAGCCGATCCGCCAGGATGCCGTGATGCTCGCCAAGGGCAAGGACAACCCGGCCGCCAAGGCCCTGGTGGACTACCTCAAGGGGCCGAAAGCCGCCGAGATCATTCGATCCTACGGTTATCAAATCTGATGCCGCTCGACGCCAGTGATCTGGGCGCCATCTGGCTGACCGCCAAGCTCGCCAGCCTTACCACGGTGATCCTGCTGCTGGTCGGCACACCGCTGGCCTGGTGGCTGGCGCGTACCCGCTCCTGGCTGCGCGGCCCGGTGGGCGCAATCGTCGCGCTACCGCTGGTACTGCCGCCGACGGTGATCGGCTTCTATCTGCTGATCGCCCTCGGCCCGCACGGCTGGGTCGGCCAGGCCACCGCGGCGCTCGGCCTGGGCAGCGTGGTCTTCACCTTCACCGGACTGGTGGTCGGCTCGGTGGTGTATTCGCTGCCGTTCGTGGTCCAGCCCCTGCACAATGCGTTCGCGGCCATCGGCGAGCGCCCGTTGGAAGTGGCCGCGACTTTGCGCGCCGGCCCCTGGGACTCCTTCATCCATGTGGTCGTGCCGCTTGCGCGGCCAGGCTTCGTCACCGCCAGCGTCCTGGGCTTCGCCCATACGGTGGGTGAGTTCGGCGTGGTGCTGATGATCGGTGGCAACATTCCCGACAAGACCCGCGTGGTCTCGGTACAGATCTTCGATCACGTCGAATCCATGGCCTATGCCCAGGCGCACTGGCTGGCCGCGGCCATGCTGGTGTTCTCTTTCCTGGTGTTGCTGGTGCTGTACGCCGGGCGCCGGCAGCGTACAGGCTGGAGCTGACATGAGCCGATCGATCAAGGCACGCTTGCTGCTGGCCCGAGATGACTTCACCCTGGACGTCGACCTGCACTTGCCCGGCCGCGGGATCAGCGCGCTGTTCGGCCATTCCGGTTCAGGCAAGACCTCCTGCCTACGTTGCCTGGCCGGGCTGGAGCGTGCCAGCACGGCGTATATCGAGGTCAATGGCCAGACCTGGCAAGACACTAGCCAGGGCACGTTCCTCGCCCCGCACCTGCGCCCGCTAGGCTACGTGTTCCAGGAAGCCAGCCTGTTCAGCCACCTGAGCGTGCGTGGCAACCTGGAGTTCGGCTGGCGACGGACCCCTGCGCGGCAGCGCAAGGTCGGTTTCGACCAGGCGTGCGAACTGCTCGGCATTGGCCATCTGCTCCAGCGCCGCCCTGCCACGCTCTCCGGCGGTGAAGCCCAACGTGTCGGGATCGCCAGGGCGCTGCTCGGCAGCCCCAAGCTGCTGTTGCTGGACGAGCCCCTGGCGGCGCTGGATGCGGCGCGCAAGCGCGAGATCCTGCCCTACCTGGAACGACTGCACGACGAGCTGGACATCCCGCTGGTCTATGTCAGCCATTCGCAGGACGAGGTGGCGCGCCTGGCCGACCACCTGGTGCTGCTGGAGCATGGACGGGCCACGGCCAGTGGCCCGGTCGGGCAGACGCTGGCTCGCCTGGACCTGTCGCTGGCGCAAGCCGAAGACGCCGGCGTGGTGCTGCAAGGCCAGGTCCAGCGGCACGATCCCTATTATCAACTGCTCGACCTGCGCCTGCCGGGCGGTGCGCTGTTGCGTATCACCCACGCACCGAAAACGCCGGGCAGCACCCTGCGAGTCAAGGTGCAGGCCCGCGATGTCAGCCTCAGCCTGAGCGCAGACCACGCCTCGAGCATTCTCAACCGCCTGCCTGTGCAGGTACTGGCGTGTCGAGCGGCTGACAACCCGGCCCATGTGCTGGTCAGCCTGGATGCCAGTGGAAGCGCATTGCTGGCCCGCGTGACACGCTATTCGGCGGACCAGCTCGGACTGCATCCAGGCCAGGCGCTCTGGGCGCAGATCAAGTCGGTGGCCCTGCTCGGCTGACCGGCGGCACCCAAGCCGCCGGGCATTGTCCACAGATCAGGATCTCTGACCACGGACCTTGCCATGCCCGACTGCCCATTGCCGCCCACGCTGCATTATGTCGACGATACCCACCCTGGCCTGACCCGCCGCCGCTGGCGCGACCGCTTCATCTACCTGGACGCCGAGGGCCAGCGCGTGCGTGACGCCGAGACCCTGGCGCGGATCGCGGCGCTGGCCATCCCCCCGGCCTATACCGACGTATGGATCTGCCAGGACCCGCAAGGCCACCTGCAAGCCACGGGCCGCGACGCCAGGGGTCGCAAACAGTATCGCTATCACGCGCAGTGGCGCGAGTTGCGCGATGCCCACAAGTATGGCCGCATGCTGGCTTTCGCCCAGGTGTTGCCGAAGCTGCGTCACCAGATCGACCAGCATCTGGCGCGCCCAGGGCTGGATCGGGAGAAGGTCATGGCCTTGGTGGTGAGCCTGCTCGACAGCACCTTGATTCGCATCGGCAACCATCGCTACGTGCGTGACAACAAGTCCTACGGGCTGACCACCTTGCGCAATCGTCATGTGCAGGTGAAAGGCAGCACGATCCGCTTTCATTTCCGGGGCAAGAGCGGGATCGAGCATAACGTCACCTTGCGTGACCGACGCCTGGCATCGGTCCTCAAGCGCTGCATGGAGCTACCGGGCCAGGCCTTGTTCCAGTACCTCGACGAACACGGCGAACGCCACACGATCGGCTCGAGCGACATCAACCAGTTCCTCCAGCAACTCACAGGTGCCGATTTCACGGCCAAGGACTACCGGACCTGGGCAGGAAGCACCTTGGCGCTGCACTTGTTACGCCCGTTGCCCTGGGAGCCCGAAACCCATGCCAAGCAGCACATCACCGCGATCGTCAAGCAAGTCGCGCAACGCCTGGGCAATACGCCAGCGGTGTGCCGGCGCTGTTATATCCACCCCGCCGTGCTGGAACATTTCAGCCTTGGGCGCCTGGCGCAGCTTCCGCGCAGTCGCTCGCGCAAGGGTCTGGAGCCCGAGGAGGTCGCCCTGTTGAAGTTCCTCCAGGCGCTCGAGACCGTCGAAGCGGTGGAGGCCGTCGAGCAGATAACGGGACTGGGGGCCGCCGAAGCGATCGAAGTGGTCGAGGCGATCGAACCGGTCATCGATTGACTGAGCCTATGCCGGTGATGATACAGAGAAATTTCCCATCCAGACGCAAGCCCCCTATCCTTGCCACCAGAGCACCTCGCCGACAGTTTTTCTGAACGAGACCGTCGGCTCCTGCGCCTAAAGACAGGCAACAGATTTTGCCTGCGGGGGAATTACTCTGCGCCTAGAGCGTCTTTAATAATAAGGAAAGAGGGACAAGGCCATGGGGCCCCGCTCCCCAGTCGCCGCGAGAACGATTCGCGCGACATGTTCATCACCAAGGAGAACTAAATGCTGATACTCACCCGCAAGGTTGGCGAAACCATCGTCATCGACGAGCACATCAAGGTCACCGTGCTAGGGGTAAAAGGAATGCAAGTGAGGATCGGCATCGAGGCGCCGAAAGATGTCCAGGTTCACCGCGAGGAGATCTTCAAGCGCATCGAGGCAGGCAAGGCCGCGCCTGGAAAACTGGAAAAATAGCGCCAAGCCTGCCATCGCATGGGTGCGCCTGCCGGCCGGGCGGCACCCTTGGTACCTTGCAATGCCTGCGTCTTGTCGATCATCTGGTCTTTTCCAGGCGCCTCGAGATCTGTGACGGGATCGAGGCCCGAGGCTGGGTAGCGTGCGCGACATCTCCAGGCCTGATTTGCCAATAGGGATCTCAGGGACAGCAGACCTGGTTTGAGCGACGAGCGTGCCCAGCGGCGCTGACTACGGCTGCCGGGTAGCCTCTTCGCGTTCGGCGCTGCAGGCAGGCAGGTACAAGCTCATGCATGTGCCCTCGCCTGGCACGCTGTCGGCAACGATGGTGCCGCTGCTCTGCTTGGCAAAACCATAGACCTGGCTCAAGCCCAGGCCGGTGCCCTTGCCGAACGCCTTGGTGGTGAAGAACGGCTCGAAGATCCGTGGCAGCACGTCAGGCGCGATACCGCTGCCGGTGTCGCGCACTGCGAAGCGCACGTAGCGACCCTTGAGCCCATCCGGCTTGCCATCAAGTTCGAGGCTGTCGACCGAGAGGGTGATATGCCCTTGCTGCTCGATGGCATCGCGTGCATTGAACACCAGGTTGAGCAGTACCATCTGCAACTGCCCGACATCGACCTCGATCAGCGGCAGGTCCGGCTGGCGCCGCTCTTCGAGCCGGATATGTCTGGGCAGCACGTGGCTGGTGAGGCCACGCGTCGAATCGATCAGCTCGCCCGGCGCGATGCGCGTCAGATCCAGTTGCCTGTGACGGGCAAAGCTGAGCAACTGATGGGTCAGCTCGGTACCGCGCTGGCCGGCCTCGACGATATGCTCGAGCAGGCGCGACACGCGCTGAGGGTCCTGGCTGTTCAAGGCCAGGCGCGCCGACCCGAGGATGATCGTCAGCAGGTTGTTGAAGTCGTGGGCCAAGCCACCGGTGAGCTGCCCCAGCGCCTCGAGCTTCTGCGCCTGGAACAGCTGCGCACGCATGGCGTCGAGTTGCAAGGCGGACTCGCGGCGATCCGTGATGTCGCGGGTCACCTTGGCCAGCCCGATGATCTGCCCCTGTTCGTCGCGAATGACGTCCAGGACGGCCAAGGCCCAGAACCGAGTGCCGTCCTTGCGGACCCGCCAGCCTTCATCCTGCGCCACGCCTTGCTCGAGGGCCTGGCGCAGCAGCCAGGCTGGGCGTTGCTCGGCACAGTCCTGCTCGGTGAAGAACAGCGAAAAATGCTGCCCGATCACTTCGTCGGCGTCGTAGCCCTTGATGCGCTGGGCGCCCGGATTCCAGGAAACCACACGCCCCGTGGGGTCGAGCATGTAGATGGCATAGTCGACCACCGACTGGACCAGCTGTTCGTAGCGATTGGACGGCATGACTTGTGGATCGGGGCGGTCGGACGAAACCATGAGGACTCCGCGGGCATCCGCAAGAAAGGATTGGTTCGAAACCGGCAAGGTTACATGAGCCGGCACGCCAACGATACCTTGCCGTGGCTGCGTGACCGCCGCACCCGGCGCCGTGACAGCCGAGCCACGCGGGCCTATAGTGAGCCCAGCGAAACCACGCCACCTCTTCGCAAGGAACGAGCATGTCCGTCAGCCAGCGCACACAAGCCTTGCAGCAAGACCTCAGGAGCACCGCCAGCGAACTGGAGCAGATATCCCGCGCCCTGCAAGGACATGCCGCCTACTGGCGCATTCGGTGCACCAGGGCGACGCCGAACTGGTCCGCGGCCAGATCCACGACCTTCAGGCCACCATCGACCAACTGCGGGAAATCGCTCGGAGCATGACGCCCTGAGCGTTCGCGCAGCGCTCGGGCAAGACTATAAGATATTGATTTGCGCGGTCTTTCCGTGTCTAATGACTCGCTTCGCATCGTGCCCCGATGGTGAAATTGGTAGACACATCGCACTTAAAATGCGCCGCCGCAAGGTGTGCCGGTTCGAGTCCGGCTCGGGGCACCATTCGCGCTCTTCCCAGCGATATCCGTCCCAACGCGCACCCGCGCATCGCCACTAGCGTGTCCATTCCCACCCTCCCTTCATGACGGTCCAGGCATCGACTCAATCGTCGCATTCGTCGAACCAGGCCGGATGGTCGCGCTCGTCTTCCTCCTCGAACCAATGCCCAGGGTCTTCATGATCATCGGCACGCTCGGCCACTCCATCGAATGCGTCGGTGTGTTCAGCGTCCAGGTCGTCCAGAAAGTCCTGGTCGAGCAGATGATCGTGCTCAGGTTCATGGATATCGTCATCTGGATCGTGCATGGCATGGCTCCTGTCGAGGCCGCCTGTATAGGCGGTTCAGGCAGACGGGTCAAGCGCGCCGCCCACAGGCGGCATCAGATGCGCCGGCCAGGCACGCGTCGACGAACCGTCGACACCTCTTTCACGATTTTCTGACACCGACCGAGGCACACTGACTTGGCTTCGATACGTTCCTTGACCCGCTGCCCTGGCGGGTTTTTCTTTTTCTGGCCTGCGCGACCATTGCTGCCAGCCCGTGGATCAGCGTTCGGCGCGTTCCCGGACGTACGCGATGCGCTTGCCTTCCTGCTGCCCGACTTCCAGCGCCTGCCCGTCGCGTTGCTTGCCTTGCCGCGCCTGCCCGACCAGCCCTGGAATGAGAGCGCCCTCGGGCAGATGCCGCCAGAAGCGACCCGGCATGTGCATGCGCAGCGCCTGCGGATTGACCCGGGCCGGATTGAAGATGTGCCGATAGTAGACTTTCCACAGTTCTGCGCCCGGATCATCGGCATGCCGCGCCCATTGCTGCCATTGCTCAGGGCAACGACGGCGATAGTTCAGCGCCTGGCCGTCGAAACAGATACCGTCTCGCGGCGTGGCGATCAGCCAGCGTTGCCGACCGAGCCTGTCGGCGAAATGACCGCTGGCGCTCTCCAGGATGTCATGGGCTGGCTCGTGATAGGCCACCAGGTCCAGTTGCAGCCGCTCGGCCAGTGTCGGCGGCAATGGCACGAAACGCAGGAAGGCATGCAGGTGATGGGCTTCGCGGCTGACCTGCTTGATGCGTCGATGCAGCTCGCTGCCCAGGCGATCGCCAGCCAGCATGGCGGCACGGTCGCCATGCGCCACACGCCAAAGCACCTCGTACAGCAGGTTCCAGCGCTGTTCGCTCCGGTAGCGTGACGCCTGTTCAAGTTGCCCGAGCAAGGCAGCCGGCACGCTGGCCCGAAATGGGCCTGGCCCTTGCGGCAGCGGCGCAGGTACCGCCAGCAGGTCCTCCACCGGCCCTTGCGCCCAGTTCACCATCGCCGGTGCGATGCCATGCCCGAGCAAGCGCCGCGCCTGGTTGCGCCAGGTGCCGAAATGTTCGTCGCAATCGAGCGCGATCACCCCCACAACCCCATCTGCACCGGAGCCTGCGGCTCGCGCAGGCGGGCGCGCAACAGGCTGCTGCGCATGTCGCCCTGGGGTGGCCGGTAGTCACTGGTGACGATGAACGGCCGCGCCTTGTCCAGCACGCAGCGCAGCTGGATCAGGTCGTCATAGCGGATCCGCCGCTCCCGGCGCAGTTCCACCAGCCGCTGGACACTGCGCAGGCCGATGCCGGGTATCCGCGCCAGCACGGCCGGCTCGGCACGGTTGAGGTCCACCGGGAACACCTCCCGGTTGGACAGCGCCCAAGCCAGCTTGGGGTCGATGTCCAGGTCCAGGTTGCCGGCCTTGCCCAGCAGTTCGCCGGCCTTGTAGCCATAGCCACGCATGAGAAAGTCGGCCTGGTACAGACGGTGCTCGCGCAGCAAGGGGGGCGCAGCCAGCGGGACACTGCCGGGGCTGTCGGGGATCGGGCTGAACGCCGAGTAATACACGCGTTTGAGCCCGTAGCCCTGATACAGCGACTCGGCATTGCGCAAGATGGTGCGATCATCGGTGCTATCGGCGCCGACGATCATCTGCGTGCTTTGCCCGGACGGCGCGAAACGTGGCGCGCGCGCCTCGCCTTCCACCGTCTGGCGGCCACGCTGGATGGTCCCCATGGCCTGGCGAATGCTGGTGGCCTGCTTCTCCGGGGCCAGGCGCTTGAGGCTGGCCTCGGTGGGCAGCTCGATGTTCACGCTCAGGCGATCGGCCAGCCGCCCGGCCTCCTCGATGAGCAGGGGGTCGGCGTCGGGGATGGTCTTGAGATGGATGTAGCCACGAAACTGGTGCTCTTCACGCAGCAGACGCGCGACCTGCACCAACTGCTCCATGGTGTAGTCGGCCGAGCGAATGATCCCCGAGCTGAGAAACAACCCGCTGATGCAGTTGCGACGGTAGAAATCCAGCGTCAGGCGCACCACTTCCTCGGGGCTGAAGCGGGCGCGCGGCACGTTGCTGGAGCGGCGATTGACGCAGTACTGGCAGTCATACAGGCAGAAGTTGGTGAGCAGTACCTTGAGCAGCGACACGCAACGCCCATCCGGGGTGAAACTGTGACAGATGCCCATCCCGTCGGTCGCGCCCAGCCCCTCGCGCCCCCGCGAGCTGCGCTTGGGCGCGCCGCTGCTGGCGCAGGAAGCATCGTACTTGGCAGCGTCGGCAAGGATGCCGAGCTTGGCGATCAACTGCATGGCCACCTTCTCTTGACTGAATATCCATACAGTATTTGCAGCGATGGCCTTATGCAAGTGCTGCTGGTCGCCTGGTCCCTCGCCAGCGGGCCGGCCAATCGCGCGCGTGGAATCTTGTGCCCGTTCGCGTTGCCTATGTAGGAAGGCCGATGCGCCATCGGCGAACGAAACGCCCAGGTGCCTGGTCCTGATCGAGGGCCAGGCACCTTGGGCTCCAGGACATTTTTCCGCGCAGCGGCCTCTCATTCACAGTCGTCCCGATGAACAAATACGCGCCTCGCCAATGGCTGCCCCACGAAAAACCCGTTCTGCCGGGGTCGCCGTCCACGCCTCTGCACGCCCCGGCCAAGCGCCTGGCCTTCGGGATAGTGGGGCTGCTGGTGGCCATCACCGGGGGGCTGGGCAACGCCCTGGTCACGGCCAACCTGATGTTCCTGCAAGGCGCCCTTGGCGCGACCACCGCCGAGATGGCCTGGCTTCCGGCCGCCTACGTGATGACCAACGTGTCGATGAACCTGCTGCTGGTCAAGTTTCGCCAGCAGTTCGGCCTGCGCACCTTCACCGAGGGGTTCCTGGTGCTCTACGCGCTGGTCACCTTCGCCCACCTGTTCGTCAACGATCTCAACTCGGCGATCGCCGTGCGCGCGGCCCATGGCATGGTCGGCGCCGCACTCACTTCGCTGGGCCTCTACTACATGATCCAGGCGTTCCCGGCCAAATGGCGGCTCAAGGCGATGGTGCTGGGCCTGGGGGCCTCGCAACTGGCCCTGCCGTTGGCGCGGATCTTTTCCGAGGACCTGCTGCAGATCGCCGAATGGCGTGGCCTGTACCTGTTCGAGCTGGGCCTGGCACTGACCGCGCTGGGTGGCGTGCTGCTGCTCAAGCTGCCGCCAGGAGACCGTTTCAAGACCTTCGAACCACTGGACTTCCTCACCTTCAGCCTGATGGCCGGCGGCACCGCGCTGCTGTGCGCGGCGCTGTCGCTGGGCAGGATCGACTGGTGGCTGGAAGCGCCCTGGATCGGTGTCGCCCTGGCTGGCTCCATCGCCTTGATCCTGGCCGGGCTGGCCATCGAGCACAACCGCAGCAACCCCCTGCTGATGACCCGCTGGCTGGGCAGTGGGCCGATCATCCGCCTGGCCTTGTGCGTGGTGCTGATCCGCATGGTCACCTCGGAGCAATCCACCGGCGCGGTGGGTTTCCTGCAGTTCCTCAACATGGGTAGCGAGCAGATGAGCACGCTGTACTGGATCATGCTGCTCGGCGCGGTGGCGGGCCTGGGCACCAGCGCCCTGACCATCAGCCCCAACCACCTGGTCGCGCCACTGCTGATCTCGCTGCTGGCCATGGCCAGCGGCGCCTTCATCGACAGCGGCTCGAACAACCTGACCCGACCGGCGCAGATGTACCTGAGCCAATTCCTGCTGGCCTTCGGCAGCACCTTCTTCCTTGGCCCGTCGATGGCCCTAGGGATCGGCCACGTGCGCGCCAACCCGCGCAACCTGGTCAGTTTCTCGGTGCTGTTCGGCATCTGCAACAACCTCGGCGGCCTGCTCGGCGCGGCGCTGCTGGGTACCTTCCAGATCTGGCGGGAGAAATTCCACTCCAGCCACCTGATGGACCGCCTGAGCTATCTCGACCCACTGGTCAACGCCCGTGTGCAAAGTGGCGGCGCCGGTTACGGTGGGACCATCGCCGACCCGGCGCTGCGCAGCGAGGTTGGCATGCGCCTGTTGGCCAGCGCCGCGAACCGCGAAGCGAACGTGCTGGCCTATAACGATGTCTTCATGCTGATCGGCGTCATCGCCGTCTTGACCATGATCTGGATCGTCATTCGCAGTGCCTGGCTCCGTCATGCGGCAGCCCGGGCCTCTTCTTCCGACTCCACCAGCGGCGCCGCCACCCGATGACCGACGAAACCCGCACCACCACCACCACTGCCCTGGCCGAGACACCGGAAGGCAGCACGCCACCCAGCGAGCCGACCAGCCCTGCCCGTACGCGGCGAGTACGCCTGCTCTCGGCCATCAGCTTCGCCAGCGTGGCTCTGGCGGGCATCCTCCTGGTGCTGTACGCCTGGCGCCTGCCGCCGTTCGGCAGCGCCATCGAAAGCACCGAGAACGCCTTGGTGCACGGCCAGGTGACCATCATCGGCCCGCAGCTTGGCGGCTACATCGTCGACGTCCCGGTGCACGACTTCCAGTTCGTCAAGGCCGGCGACCTGCTGGTGCAGCTGGACGATCGCATCTACCGGCAACGCCTGGCCCAGGCCCGCGCCCAGCTGCAACAGCAGCAGGCCGCGCTGGCCAACAACCTGCAGCAACGCAAGAGTGCCGAAGCCACCATCGCCCAGCGCCAGGCCGCCATCGGCAATGCCTCGGCCCAGGCCGACAAGGCCAAGGCCGACCTGGCCCGTAACCAGGCCCTGGTCACCGATGGATCGGTGTCGCGGCGCGAGCTGGACCTGAGCCGAGCCAACCACGCCGCCGCGGTCGCGAGCCTGGCCGAGGCGAAGGCGGCATTGGAGATCGCTCGCCAGGACCGCGAGACGGTGATCGTCAATCGCGCTGCCCTGCAAGCCGCGGTGGAAAACGCCAAGGCCACGGTGGAGCTGGCCCGTATCGACCTGGACAACACCCGCGTGACCGCCCCGCGCGATGGCCAGCTGGGCCAGATCGGCACCCGCCTGGGCGCCTACGTCAACCCCGGCGCGCAACTGATGGCGCTGGTGCCCGATACCCTCTGGGTGGTCGCCAACATGAAGGAAACCCAGATGGCCGACGTGCGCATCGGCCAGCCGGTGAGCTTTACCGTCGATGCCCTTGACCACCTGAAGCTGCGCGGGCGGGTGCAGCAGATCTCGCCGGCCACCGGTTCGGAGTTCGCGCTGCTGCAGGCGGACAACGCAACCGGCAACTTCGTCAAGATCGCCCAGCGGATTGCCGTGAAGATCACCGTGGACGCCGACCAGCCGGAGATGAAGCGATTGAGGCCGGGGATGTCGGTGGTGGTGGGTATCGATACGCGGCAATGAACGCTTGCGGCACGGTTTCGATTGGGCGAGTGGGACTGGAAAAGCGCCAGCCTCGTTGAATACGCATTTGCGCAACAGCATGCGCCGATGAATACATAAATGCCGATCAGATAAGGATGACCTCACGAAGCTACTCAAGCCGCCCCCTTTTTTGCAAATACCGATGTTGACCTTACTCAAGGACTACACCTTTCGGGCAGAGCGCAGAGGCACATTGACAAATAATGATCTCGACCTGATCCATATATAGCTCGATATCGCTGCTCCTTCGGCAAAAGCGCACAGGTTCAGTACCGGATAAATCACAGCGGATATCTTTTCAGACTTGCTCGCTGTCGGTTGCTGGACGATTGGTGCTTGCAACGGTGGCGGCACCGTTGCCCTCGCCCGTCAAAACTCACGGATGCTCCGCGTGATGGCCAGAAACTTGGGGATCACCTCTTCGGGCGGTGGGGTCAGGGTTTTCAGCCCATCGGT